>NZ_JBMPPL010000103.1:0-209 GCF_049339485.1 Undibacterium sp. TJN19 | reverse complement strand
GTGAATGTTTCGCCAGAGACGATGTCGGTACCGTTAGTCAGGACGATTTGGGCGCCTGGGCTGTTGGAGACGATCGCTGCGATGGTGGCATCGGCTGTGGACTGGGCTGTGGCCAGTGTGGCAGCGTCAACGACTTTGCTCAGCCATACTTTGGCTGTGGCGTTGGCATCAACACCTGCGTAGGCAGTGATTTCTTTGGTGGTATCAAC
>NZ_JBMPPL010000102.1:0-237 GCF_049339485.1 Undibacterium sp. TJN19 | reverse complement strand
CACAGGCGCGTCTGAAAACGTCACCATCATTGATGCTGATTCTGAAAACAACACCGTAGCCCTGGGTAGCGTTGCTTCCCATACAGGCACAGTCACTATCGGTACAGCAGCAGGTGCAGGCAAAGTTGGCGGCTTCATCAACTTTGACACCACCACAGTTGGTGCTAATGGCGGTCTGAACCGTATCGACACCTCCGGCGCAGCAGCTGACGGCTCTGGCGTACAAGATCTGTCCCT
>NZ_JBMPPL010000101.1:0-237 GCF_049339485.1 Undibacterium sp. TJN19 | reverse complement strand
GCGCTGGTGCTGACCGCGTTGTCCTGCTGGGTAACTATGTTGCCGGTACGTACAACGTTGTTGAAAACGGTGTGAACCTCAATACACAATCCACAGCAACTGCTGTTGCGCGCGTTGTGACAGACACAATCAATCTGGGTGCAGGTAACGATACACTGGTCACTTACGGTGCGATCAATCTGGCTGGTGCGACACTGTCAGGTATCGAAACAATTCAGGCAAACTCTGCTGTTGTGA
>NZ_JBMPPL010000100.1:0-237 GCF_049339485.1 Undibacterium sp. TJN19 | reverse complement strand
TCACAACAGCAGAGTTTGCCTGAATTGTTTCGATACCTGACAGTGTCGCACCAGCCAGATTGATCGCACCGTAAGTGACCAGTGTATCGTTACCTGCACCCAGATTGATTGTGTCTGTCACAACGCGAGCAACAGCAGTTGCTGTGGATTGTGTATTGAGGTTCACACCGTTTTCAACAACGTTGTACGTACCGGCAACATAGTTACCCAGCAGGACAACGCGGTCAGCACCAGCGC
>NZ_JBMPPL010000099.1:0-255 GCF_049339485.1 Undibacterium sp. TJN19 | reverse complement strand
GTCAGGCATCGATCGACAAAGTCGCCGGTCCTGTAGGTGAAGCGCTGATCATGACCGCGATTGGTCTGGCCGTGGCGGTTCCTGCTGTTCTGGGTTACAACTTCCTGGTACGCCGCAACAAGAGCTCCATGGAAGAAGTCCGCGCTTTCTCCGCTGACCTGCACTCCGTTGTCCTGTCCGGCAACATGGGCAAGACAGCTGCAAAAAAATGAAATACTGAGGAAGCTACTACGCGACGCGATGTTGAACCTGCGA
>NZ_JBMPPL010000098.1:0-255 GCF_049339485.1 Undibacterium sp. TJN19 | reverse complement strand
TCTACAACAAAAACCTGCGCTACTTCACCTACGGGCATGGTGGCTACTTCAGCCCCAAATCCTATGTTGCCATGGGCATCCCGCTTGACTTTGCCGGACGCAAAGGCAAACTGTCGTACCAGATCGGTACCTCACTCGGTGTCCAGCACTTCAGAGAACTCGATGCCCCGTACTACCCGAACTCACCGGCAGACCAGGCTGAACTTGAACAGTTTGCGGCGGCCAACCCCACCATCAACATCCCGACCAGCTACC
>NZ_JBMPPL010000097.1:0-255 GCF_049339485.1 Undibacterium sp. TJN19 | reverse complement strand
AGGTGAAGTCGTTGGTTTTATAGGCACGCCAGTAGGCACCCGCGCCAAATTCGGCCATGGTGTTTTTGGCGACGTTTTTGCCGGTGAGTCCGTAGTAGCCGCCGCTGGCGTAGACGCCTCCATCTTCACCATCGTAGGAGGTGTCGAGTTTGATGCCGGTGCGGGTGACGCCACCCCAGGTGAGTCCATACAGGCTGTCTTTGGCGCCTGCGTAGGAGAGGTAGCTGTCGGTGACGGATTTGCGGGCGATTTCTA
>NZ_JBMPPL010000096.1:0-255 GCF_049339485.1 Undibacterium sp. TJN19 | reverse complement strand
CCGGTGCCGCCTACGTCCCGCTCGACCCCGCCTATCCGGCCAGCCGCCTCCAGCACATGATTGCCACCAGCGCCTGCAAACTGATACTGAGCGAACAACACCTGCTTGAAGAACTCAGCTTCCTCAGCGACTACCAGACCCTGCCGCTTGACGGCCACTGGCACCATGCCCTCCTGGGCCGCTACAGCGACAGCGCCCCTGCTGTGACAGTCGTACCCGACCAGCTCGCCTACATCATCTTCACCTCCGGCAGTA
>NZ_JBMPPL010000095.1:0-255 GCF_049339485.1 Undibacterium sp. TJN19 | reverse complement strand
ATGCTTCGCAAAAATAATCATCTTTCTCTTGGTTCTTCTCTGTGTCTCTGTGCCTCGGTGGTTAAGGGTCTTCGGTTTTAAGCTATACAAGTACTTATGTGAAATGCTGAGGAAGCGTAGCGAGCGGCGCTAGTTTGGACTAAGAAGCGCAACCGTACGCAGGTACGGTGAGCATCGCAGGTTCAACATCGCGTCGCGTAGTAGCTTCCTCAGTATTTCATTTTTTTGCAGCTGTCTTGCCCATGTTGCCGGACA
>NZ_JBMPPL010000094.1:0-255 GCF_049339485.1 Undibacterium sp. TJN19 | reverse complement strand
TTTCAACGTCACCCTGACCACAGGCGCGTCTGAAAACGTCACCATCATTGATGCTGATTCTGAAAACAACACCGTAGCCCTGGGTAGCGTTGCTTCCCATACAGGCACAGTCACTATCGGTACAGCAACAGGTGCAGGCAAAGTTGGCGGCTTCATCAACTTTGACACCACCACAGTTGGTGCTAATGGCGGTCTGAACCGTATCGACACCTCCGGCGCAGCAGCTGACGGCTCTGGCGTACAAGATCTGTCCCT
>NZ_JBMPPL010000093.1:0-255 GCF_049339485.1 Undibacterium sp. TJN19 | reverse complement strand
CAGGCGTTGTTGAATTCTCCTTCGGTACAGGCGTACTGGCAGGTGCCAACACAGGTGCATTGAACCTCTCCGACGTCCAAGTCGGTGCAGTCAACATCGGTGGCAACACCTCCGGCTCCTCCGCCAACGGCGTAGGCGGCACAGGCTACGAAACACTGACAGTCAACAGCACAGGCGCATCCAACTTCATCGGCGCGCTGAACCTGCCAATGGACACAGGCACAGCGGGTAAAGTTATCATCACTGGTAACACCA
>NZ_JBMPPL010000092.1:0-256 GCF_049339485.1 Undibacterium sp. TJN19 | reverse complement strand
ACACATCCGCAGTCAATGGCGGCCAAAAAATCACCATGGGTGCCGGTAACGACACCGTGATCTTCGATAACATCCAAGACACACGTGCTGGTCTGACCATCTCCGACACCGTTGCTGGTGGCGCAGGGTCAGGCGACACACTGGTCATCGACGGTGACCTGACAGGCGCCAGCCTGGGCGACACCATCGCCCTGGGTGCTTCTGAATGGACCAACGTCTCTGGTTTCGAAACCATCCGCCTGGTGGGTACATCCAA
>NZ_JBMPPL010000091.1:0-256 GCF_049339485.1 Undibacterium sp. TJN19 | reverse complement strand
CTCCTGGGCCGCTATGCCCGCCAGCACGACATCGCCATCGGCACCCCTGTGGCCAACCGCCGCCACAGCGAGACAGAAGACCTCATCGGCTTCTTCCTCAACAGCCTCGTCATGCGCTTTGATCTGCAGCACAACCCCAGCTTCACCGACCTCTTAAGCGCCACCCGAGAAATGGCCCTGGAAGCCTATGCCCACCAGGACATCCCCTTCGAACACCTCGTTGAACGCTTAAACCCCGTCAGAAGCTTAAGCCACG
>NZ_JBMPPL010000090.1:0-258 GCF_049339485.1 Undibacterium sp. TJN19 | reverse complement strand
CTGCCAGTACGCCTGTACCGAAGGAGAATTCAACAACGCCTGCCTGGTTGGCATTGGAGCTGGTGATGGACATGGTGTCGAGAACGGACTTGATGTTTTCGATACGGGCATTGTTGGTACCAGCTGCAGAAGCGATACGGGAGATGTTGACGGTTTTGAGGCCAGTGGCATCTTGCAGATCGAGACCGGTGACTGCCAGGTTGGCGCCAGCGGAGGACGAGCCTGTGAAGGCGGCGTTCAGTGTCTGGATGTTGGTCA
>NZ_JBMPPL010000089.1:0-259 GCF_049339485.1 Undibacterium sp. TJN19 | reverse complement strand
CCAACACATCCGCAGTCAATGGCGGCCAAAAAATCACCATGGGTGCCGGTAACGACACCGTGATCTTCGATAACATCCAAGACACACGTGCTGGTCTGACCATCTCCGACACCGTTGCTGGTGGCGCTGGCACAGGCGACACACTGGTCATCGACGGTGACCTGACAGGCGCCAGCCTGGGCGACACCATCGCCCTGGGTGCTTCTGAATGGACCAACGTCTCTGGTTTCGAAACCATCCGCCTGGTGGGTACATCCAA
>NZ_JBMPPL010000088.1:0-261 GCF_049339485.1 Undibacterium sp. TJN19 | reverse complement strand
AGGTGTCGTTACCTTTGCCGCCGATGATGGAGACGTTTTGTGCGGAACCGGATGTATCTGCTGCACCTGTTGTGAAGATGCCGTTGCCCAGGTTGATGGTCAGGTTACCTGTGAAGGCAGACGCGTCAACAGTGGCCAGACGACCGGAGGCTTGCAGGATACCGCCTTGGTAGTTCAGGGATTCGATTGTGCCAACCGCGCCGTTGACGACGTTGGTGGTGGAACCGAGGTTGAGGTTGGTGTTACCAGTGATGATAACTT
>NZ_JBMPPL010000087.1:0-264 GCF_049339485.1 Undibacterium sp. TJN19 | reverse complement strand
AGGTGAGTCCATACAGGCTGTCTTTGGCGCCTGCGTAGGAGAGGTAGCTGTCGGTGACGGATTTGCGGGCGATTTCTATGCCGAGGCTGGCGCCATCGTCGCTGCCACTCCAGCGCAGGCCGCCAACGATGTTCTGGACGGGGAAGCCGATGGGGCTGGAGCCGATGTCGGCCCGCACACCTGCCAGTTCGTAGCTGAGGTTTAACGCGACGCCTTTGGCTTCCTGGTCTAGTGTGGCGACGCTGGACAGACCTTGCTGGCGGG
>NZ_JBMPPL010000086.1:0-264 GCF_049339485.1 Undibacterium sp. TJN19 | reverse complement strand
ACAGCAACGCTGTTGCCAGGGGCAACCAGGCTGGTGATGTTGGCGTGGCTGATCAATACGCCTTTGGGCACGCCGGTACTGCCGGAGGTGAAGATGATGTAGGCGAGCTGGTCGGGTACGACTGTCAGTTCTGGAGGGCTGTCGCTGTAGCGGCCCAGGAGGGCATGGTGCCAGTGGCCGTCAAGCGGCAGGGTCTGGTAGTCACTGAGGAAGCTGAGTTCTTCAAGCAGGTGTTGTTCGCTCAGTATCAGTTTGCAGGCGCTG
>NZ_JBMPPL010000085.1:0-268 GCF_049339485.1 Undibacterium sp. TJN19 | reverse complement strand
ATACTTTGGCTGTGGCGTTGGCATCAACACCTGCGTAGGCAGTGATTTCTTTGGTGGTATCAACAGCTGTGGTGAAGGAGGTGGCAGCAGCGACTTTGGAGTCTACGGCTGTTTTGTCTGCACCAGTTGCGCCGCCCAGGATGGACAGGGCTGCAACACCAACGGAGACGGCGCCGCCAGTGATTTGGCCTGCCCAGTAGGTCAGACCTGCTGGATCAGCTTCGTGGCCGAACAGGTTTTTGTAGATGGTGTTGACGGTTTGTGCTGT
>NZ_JBMPPL010000084.1:0-271 GCF_049339485.1 Undibacterium sp. TJN19 | reverse complement strand
GGCGGTCTGAACCGTATCGACACCTCCGGCGCAGCAGCTGACGGCTCTGGCGTACAAGATCTGTCCCTGACAGCAGGCCAGGTCAAACTGGTTGCTGGCGTGATTGACGCTTCTGCAGAACTGGCGAACGTCACTGTTCGCGTTTCCACCAACACATCCGCAGTCAATGGCGGCCAAAAAATCACCATGGGTGCCGGTAACGACACCGTGATCTTCGATAACATCCAAGACACACGTGCTGGTCTGACCATCTCCGACACCGTTGCTGGTG
>NZ_JBMPPL010000083.1:0-281 GCF_049339485.1 Undibacterium sp. TJN19 | reverse complement strand
AATGCCGTGACCGTCTCGAATGTGACTGCGCCCACGATCACGTCAGCAACGTATGACGGCACCACCCACATCTTCACCGTCACTGGCACCAACCTCGTCAAGACGATAGGCGCGACCAACGACATCACCATTTCCAAGCTGACCATCACCGGCGAAGGCGGTGCCACCCGCACCCTGAGTACTACTGGCAACGTCGAAGTCACCAGTGCGACAAGTTTCACCTTTACTCTCGCCGGCGCTGACATTGCTGCCGTTGATGCCTTATTGAACAAGAACGGCAC
>NZ_JBMPPL010000082.1:0-281 GCF_049339485.1 Undibacterium sp. TJN19 | reverse complement strand
ACAGAGATCAAAGACAGATCGATGTTGTTTGCACCAGCGATGTCATCAACGATCGTCAGTTGATGTGGGACATTGCCAGAGAACACCAGAACTGGTGTGCTCAGGGACAGAGCAGCACGGGCAGCAACCAGAGCAGCGTACTGAGATGCAGTGATCACAACAGCAGAGTTTGCCTGAATTGTTTCGATACCTGACAGTGTCGCACCAGCCAGATTGATCGCACCGTAAGTGACCAGTGTATCGTTACCTGCACCCAGATTGATTGTGTCTGTCACAACGCG
>NZ_JBMPPL010000081.1:0-284 GCF_049339485.1 Undibacterium sp. TJN19 | reverse complement strand
CCCGAGAAATGGCCCTGGAAGCCTATGCCCACCAGGACATCCCCTTCGAACACCTCGTTGAACGCTTAAACCCCGTCAGAAGCTTAAGCCACGCCCCCTTATTCCAGGTCTCCTGCTCCCTCGTCAACACCCCCGTCGGTGGCCAGGCCTTCCCCGGCATCGACGTCGAACCCCTCCAGGTCAGCGAAGAACAAGGCGTTGCCCGCTATGATCTGACCTTCAACTTCTCCGTCCAGGCCGATGGCAGCCTCCTGGGCAGCATGGAATACAACACCGACCTGTTC
>NZ_JBMPPL010000080.1:0-284 GCF_049339485.1 Undibacterium sp. TJN19 | reverse complement strand
CCGATCTGGTACGACAGTTTGCCTTTGCGTCCGGCAAAGTCAAGCGGGATGCCCATGGCAACATAGGATTTGGGGCTGAAGTAGCCACCATGCCCGTAGGTGAAGTAGCGCAGGTTTTTGTTGTAGAAGAAGGTGGTGAGTCCTAAACCTGTGGTGAAGGTGAAGTCGTTGGTTTTATAGGCACGCCAGTAGGCACCCGCGCCAAATTCGGCCATGGTGTTTTTGGCGACGTTTTTGCCGGTGAGTCCGTAGTAGCCGCCGCTGGCGTAGACGCCTCCATCTTC
>NZ_JBMPPL010000079.1:0-288 GCF_049339485.1 Undibacterium sp. TJN19 | reverse complement strand
TGGCTGTGCCGTTGAGGATACGTGAAACCGTGCTGGGCGATACACCCGCTTCACGCGCCACATCCAGCAGGGTTACCGGATCATTTTTTTTTTCTGACTTTTTCGACCACGCAATGCCTTCCATCTGGCTGAAGTGATTAATTGTTTGCTGAACTGTTTGCTGAGTTGTTTGCAAAACAGTTCACTGAAAAGCTTTTCATGAATCTAGCATAGCATGCTTTATTGACGATGAGCAGATAGAGCAGACCGATCTGCCTCCGATGAACCTGGCATATTTAAATTTGTTGT
>NZ_JBMPPL010000078.1:0-304 GCF_049339485.1 Undibacterium sp. TJN19 | reverse complement strand
CCGGTGCCTGCTACGTCCCCATCGACCCGGCCTATCCCGCCTCCCGCGTCCAGTACCTGCTCAACGATGCCGACATGCACATCGTCATCACCACCACAGAACTGCGCGAACGACTCGGTATCGACCCTGGTAAATGCCTGTGCACAGACCAAGATGTAGATGTCGATAAGCACACAGATCAAGTTCTCAGCACAAACCTGCCCCCGGTCAACCCCGGCCAGCTCGCCTACATCATCTACACCTCAGGCAGCACCGGTCGCCCCAAAGGCGTTGCCATCAACCACCAGAGCGGCGTCTCCCTCCT
>NZ_JBMPPL010000077.1:0-309 GCF_049339485.1 Undibacterium sp. TJN19 | reverse complement strand
ATCAAGTTCTCAGCACAAACCTGCCCCCGGTCAACCCCGGCCAGCTCGCCTACATCATCTACACCTCAGGCAGCACCGGTCGCCCCAAAGGCGTTGCCATCAACCACCAGAGCGGCGTCTCCCTCCTGCACTGGGCCGCCGCCTTATTACCCGAGTCCGACAGAACCGGTGTCCTGGCCACCACCTCCTTCTGCTTCGACCTCTCCATCTACGAAATCTTCCTGCCCTTAACCACAGGGCAAACCTGCATCCTCATCGACAACATCCTCGCCCTGGAAAAACTCGATGAACACAGCAAACAACAGATCA
>NZ_JBMPPL010000076.1:0-315 GCF_049339485.1 Undibacterium sp. TJN19 | reverse complement strand
ATAAGTTTCATATTACAACACAAATACAGGCAAGCAAATCATTGCGCGTATCATTTGGTAACACCGCATGTCGCCATTCCTGCATTTCTCATGCATAATCAAAGCCCCGTTTTCAAGGAGTAGATAACGTTCTTCGGTTACATCCGGGTCATGCATGTTTAGCAATTGCAAGACTTCACCTTCTGCAATCACATTGGTGGCATCGACCAAAATTTGCATGATTTGCATGCTATTGATGGAGACCATCATCTGAAATGCACGTGAATACAGAAAATCACCGACCAGCACGGAAGCGGCGTTACCAAACAGCGCATT
>NZ_JBMPPL010000075.1:0-318 GCF_049339485.1 Undibacterium sp. TJN19 | reverse complement strand
TGGTGGCATCGGCTGTGGACTGGGCTGTGGCCAGTGTGGCAGCGTCAACGACTTTGCTCAGCCATACTTTGGCTGTGGCGTTGGCATCAACACCTGCGTAGGCAGTGATTTCTTTGGTGGTATCAACGGCTGTGGTGAAGGAGGTGGCAGCAGCGACTTTGGAGTCTACGGCTGTTTTGTCTGCACCAGTCGCGCCGCCCAGGATGGACAGGGCTGCAACACCAACGGAGACGGCGCCGCCAGTGATTTGGCCTGCCCAGTAGGTCAGACCTGCTGGATCAGCTTCGTGGCCGAACAGGTTTTTGTAGATGGTGTTGA
>NZ_JBMPPL010000074.1:0-326 GCF_049339485.1 Undibacterium sp. TJN19 | reverse complement strand
ACAGGGTGTGGACGCTCTGGGTGCTGGTGGGTCTTTGGGGACTATCTGTTCTTGCCGCAGGGTTCCAGTCTTGTAGTTGCTGCTGGCGTTCGGCGTCGCTCAGGAAGTCGAGTTCGCCTATGGCTTCTTGAGGAGCGGCCACGACGGCTTCGAGCAGGCGTTCATAGTGCTTCAGCAGGCGTTCTATGGTCTCGGCCTTGAACAGGTCGGTGTTGTATTCCATGCTGCCCAGGAGGCTGCCATCGGCCTGGACGGAGAAGTTGAAGGTCAGATCATAGCGGGCAACGCCTTGTTCTTCGCTGACCTGGAGGGGTTCGACGTCGATG
>NZ_JBMPPL010000073.1:0-331 GCF_049339485.1 Undibacterium sp. TJN19 | reverse complement strand
ACAGCAACGCTGTTGCCAGGGGCAACCAGGCTGGTGATGTTGGCGTGGCTGATCAATACGCCTTTGGGCACGCCGGTACTGCCGGAGGTGAAGATGATGTAGGCGAGCTGGTCGGGTACGACTGTCACAGCAGGGGCGCTGTCGCTGTAGCGGCCCAGGAGGGCATGGTGCCAGTGGCCGTCAAGCGGCAGGGTCTGGTAGTCACTGAGGAAGCTGAGTTCTTCAAGCAGGTGTTGTTCGCTCAGTATCAGTTTGCAGGCGCTGGTGGCAATCATGTGCTGGAGGCGGCTGGCCGGATAGGCGGGGTCGAGCGGGACGTAGGCGGCACCGG
>NZ_JBMPPL010000072.1:0-364 GCF_049339485.1 Undibacterium sp. TJN19 | reverse complement strand
ACCTCCTTCTGCTTCGACCTCTCCATCTACGAAATCTTCCTGCCCTTAACCACAGGGCAAACCTGCATCCTCATCGACAACATCCTCGCCCTGGAAAAACTCGATGAACACAGCAAACAACAGATCAGCCTCATCAACACCGTCCCCTCGGCCGCCAAAGTCCTGCTCGACCGCAAAGCCTTCCCCGCCGGTGTCAAAGTCCTCAACCTCGCCGGCGAACCCCTCAAAGCAGCCCTTGTAGACCGCCTCTACACAGAAACCCCCATCGCCCAGGTCTACGACCTCTATGGCCCCTCAGAAGGCACCACCTACTCCAGCTACGTCAAACGCCAGGCCCAAGGCATAGAAACCATAGGCTGGCCCG
>NZ_JBMPPL010000071.1:0-382 GCF_049339485.1 Undibacterium sp. TJN19 | reverse complement strand
TGGTGGCATCGGCTGTGGACTGGGCTGTGGCCAGTGTGGCAGCGTCAACGACTTTGCTCAGCCATACTTTGGCTGTGGCGTTGGCATCAACACCTGCGTAGGCAGTGATTTCTTTGGTGGTATCAACAGCTGTGGTGAAGGAGGTGGCAGCAGCGACTTTGGAGTCTACGGCTGTTTTGTCTGCACCAGTCGCGCCGCCCAGGATGGACAGGGCTGCAACACCAACGGATACGCTGCCGCCAGTGATTTGGCCTGCCCAGTAGGTCAGACCTGCTGGATCAGCTTCGTGGCCGAACAGGTTTTTGTAGATGGTGTTGACGGTTTGTGCTGTCGTCAGATTCGCGTAAGTCGCTGCGTATTCTGGTTGCACTGAGAAACTTTG
>NZ_JBMPPL010000070.1:0-400 GCF_049339485.1 Undibacterium sp. TJN19 | reverse complement strand
TTACGCCTCCAGTTCGCCGACTACGCCCACTGGCAACGCCAGCAACTCACCGGCAACATCATCGCCGCCCAACTCAGTTACTGGGAACACCAGCTCGCCGGCCTGCCGCCCCTGCTCGACCTCCCGACCGACCTGCCACGCCCGGCCGAACAACGCTACCGCGGTGCCACCGCCATGCTCAAGTTGCCCGCCAGCCTCACAGGCGAACTGCAAGCCCTCAACCGGCGCAGCGGCAGCACCCTCTTCATGAGCCTCATCGCCGCCTTCGCCGTCCTCCTGGGCCGCTATGCCCGCCAGCACGACATCGCCATCGGCACCCCTGTGGCCAACCGCCGCCACAGCGAGACAGAAGACCTCATCGGCTTCTTCCTCAACAGCCTCGTCATGCGCTTTGATCTGC
>NZ_JBMPPL010000069.1:0-403 GCF_049339485.1 Undibacterium sp. TJN19 | reverse complement strand
GCGATACGGGAGATGTTGACGGTTTTGAGGCCAGTGGCATCTTGCAGATCGAGACCGGTGACTGCCAGGTTGGCGCCAGCGGAGGACGAGCCTGTGAAGGCGGCGTTCAGTGTCTGGATGTTGGTCAGTTTTGGGGTGATGAGTGTGCCGCCGTTGTCGTTGGCATTGCCCAGTGTGGCTGTCAGGACGTTGGTCACGCCTGTACCAGTCAGTTGGTCTTCATCTTGCAGGCTGTTGATACGGGCATTGCCGCCTGGTGTGTAGACTTGTGGGGCTGTGAATGTTTCGCCAGAGACGATGTCGGTACCGTTAGTCAGGACGATTTGGGCGCCTGGGCTGTTGGAGACGATCGCTGCGATGGTGGCATCGGCTGTGGACTGGGCTGTGGCCAGTGTGGCAGCGT
>NZ_JBMPPL010000068.1:0-417 GCF_049339485.1 Undibacterium sp. TJN19 | reverse complement strand
GAATTTCGCATTGCAGGGAAATCGGCCAGCAACTCTTGTTGCGCGTTATCCAGGCGTACTTCACATCGACTCCTTGGCGAAGTACGCTGTAGCTTTTTTTAGGATATCTCGCTCCATCTTGACCCGCACCAGTTCAGCACGTAGCCGGCTAATTTCCATTTGCTCGGCACTGACGGACTTGGCAGAAGCCATTGCAAGTTTGCCTTGCTCATCCGCCTTGACCCAATTGTGTAACGTTTGATCGGCTATCCCAAGTGTTTGAGCGACTGCGGCAATGCTTTGCCCACCTCGCACCAACCTGACCGCCTCAATCTTGAATTCCTGCGTATAGCGTGCTCGTTTGTTTTGTGACATGCTTCTCTCCTTCACTGAATTTTAAACCCTCAGTAAGGGATACATTTTTTGCGGGCAAGCTCA
>NZ_JBMPPL010000067.1:0-441 GCF_049339485.1 Undibacterium sp. TJN19 | reverse complement strand
AGGTGAAGTCGTTGGTTTTATAGGCACGCCAGTAGGCACCCGCGCCAAATTCGGCCATGGTGTTTTTGGCGACGTTTTTGCCGGTGAGTCCGTAGTAGCCGCCGCTGGCGTAGACGCCTCCATCTTCGCCATCGTAGGAGGTGTCGAGTTTGATGCCGGTGCGGGTGACGCCACCCCAGGTGAGTCCATACAGGCTGTCTTTGGCGCCTGCGTAGGAGAGGTAGCTGTCGGTGACGGATTTGCGGGCGATTTCTATGCCGAGGCTGGCGCCATCGTCGCTGCCACTCCAGCGCAGGCCGCCAACTATGTTCTGAACGGGGAAGCCGATGGGGCTGGAGCCGATGTCGGCCCGCACACCTGCCAGTTCGTAGCTGAGGTTTAACGCGACGCCTTTGGCTTCCTGGTCTAGTGTGGCGACGCTGGACAGACCTTGCTGGCGGG
>NZ_JBMPPL010000066.1:0-447 GCF_049339485.1 Undibacterium sp. TJN19 | reverse complement strand
GAACAGGTCGGTGTTGTATTCCATGCTGCCCAGGAGGCTGCCATCGGCCTGGACGGAGAAGTTGAAGGTCAGATCATAGCGGGCAACGCCTTGTTCTTCGCTGACCTGGAGGGGTTCGACGTCGATGTCGGGGAAGGCCTGGCCACCGACGGGGGTATTGACGAGGGAGCAGGAGACCTGGAATAAGGGGGCGTGGCTTAAGCTTCTGACGGGGTTTAAGCGTTCAACGAGGTGTTCGAAGGGGATGTCCTGGTGGGCATAGGCTTCCAGGGCCATTTCTCGGGTGGCGCTTAAGAGGTCGGTGAAGCTGGGGTTGTGGCGCAGATCAAAGCGCATGACGAGGCTGTTGAGGAAGAAGCCGATGAGGTCTTCTGTCTCGCTGTGGCGGCGGTTGGCCACAGGGGTGCCGATGGCGATGTCGTGCTGGCGGGCATAGCGGCCCAGGAG
>NZ_JBMPPL010000065.1:0-455 GCF_049339485.1 Undibacterium sp. TJN19 | reverse complement strand
GAAGCCATAGGCGAACTCGACTTCCTGAGCGACGCCGAACGCCAGCAGCAACTACAAGACTGGAACCCTGCGGCAAGAACAGATAGTCCCCAAAGACCCACCAGCACCCAGAGCGTCCACACCCTGTTCGCCAGACAAGCCCTGCACCAGCCCGACGCCATCGCCGTTGTCGATGGTGCCCACCAGATCAGCTATCGCGAACTCGACCGCCGTGCCAACCGCCTGGCCCACTACCTGATCGCCCAGGGCGTCGTTGCCGACAACTGCGTCGGTCTCTGCGTAGAACGCTCTGCCGACATGATCGTTGGCTTACTGGGCATCCTAAAAGCCGGTGCCGCCTACGTCCCGCTCGACCCCGCCTATCCGGCCAGCCGCCTCCAGCACATGATTGCCACCAGCGCCTGCAAACTGATACTGAGCGAACAACACCTGCTTGAAGAACTCAGCTTCCTCAG
>NZ_JBMPPL010000064.1:0-458 GCF_049339485.1 Undibacterium sp. TJN19 | reverse complement strand
GCGGGTCAAGATGGAGCGAGATATCCTAAAAAAAGCTACAGCGTACTTCGCCAAGGAGTCGATGTGAAGTACGCCTGGATAACGCGCAACAAGAGTTGCTGGCCGATTTCCCTGCAATGCGAAATTCTCGGGGTAAGTCAGAGCGGCTACCACGAGCACTTCGCAAGACAGGCGACGCCACAGCAACGCAAGCATGTCAGCAACGATGCACTCCTGGTGCATATCAAGGCCATTCATGCGAAAACCAAGCAAGAATATGGATGGCCCAGGATCTGGAAAGCGTTGCGGGTACGTGGCATCTCTGTAGGTAAAGAGCGTGTGCGCAAGCTGATGCAACTGCACAGCATTAAAGCCCGCGGCAAGCGCAAATACAAAGCCACGACCGACTCTAATCATAGTTTGCCGATTGCACCAAACCTGCTCAACCGACAGTTTGCTGTCGATCAACCCAACCGCGT
>NZ_JBMPPL010000063.1:0-463 GCF_049339485.1 Undibacterium sp. TJN19 | reverse complement strand
GAGAAGTCGACCTCAATGCCCAAGCCTTCACGGTTGTAGTCGTCTATCACATTGAATAAACGGATACTACGACCATCAGCCAGTTGGTCATGCATAAAGTCCATGGACCAGGCCTGGTTCATTGCTTCAGGCTGCACCAGAGCCTGTGGCTTTTCTCTGCTAAGCCGCTTTTTGGGTTTGATTCGTAAATTCAACTCCAACTGACGATAGATGCGATATATCCGCTTGTGGTTCCAGGTGTGACCCTGAACATTGCGCAGGTACAGGTAGCACAGGCCAAAGCCCCAATTGCGCTGATTGTGCGTTAGGCGTATCAGCCAGTCTGCTATTTGGTCGTTTTCTGAGGACAGCCTGGCTTCGTACCGATAGCAGACCTGGCTGACGGCAAAGGCCGCGCAGGCTATACGTATGCTGGCAGCATGTTGTTGAACCGCCCATCGCGCCATCTCGCGCCGCTGAGATG
>NZ_JBMPPL010000062.1:0-502 GCF_049339485.1 Undibacterium sp. TJN19 | reverse complement strand
AACATCGCCATTTGCGAACCAAAATTATTGATCAGTGGACCATCTGACCATGGGCAGTCATCTCTATCCTGATCATCTTCATCATAGCTCGAAAGGCAGGGATATTGCTTCACAAGTTGGGCGTGCAATTTACGCAGGGACGGATGTATCTTGCCGCTTTTTTGCAGATAGCCTTCTTTGATATGCGCAGCTTCGGCCAATGCTTGTTGTCTTTCTTGTGGCAAGGGATTGGCAAATATTTCTATCGTATAGCTCATGGCGGGTATGGGTTGGATTTGAACGCACGTCTGTTGACAGATCGAATTGAGACAATTTTTATCAGTCTGAAGATATGGTCCTCTTATTTAAGACACGCCCACAGTTCAACAACAAAAGCCATGTTTCATTCCTCATTTTTGTGCTGGAGTAAATAGCTGATCGCCTGCTCAAGATGATCGCGATAATCTTGAGAATACCCTTTGATATAGTCACGATAATAATCCACCAGGCCTAAAAAATTGGG
>NZ_JBMPPL010000061.1:0-524 GCF_049339485.1 Undibacterium sp. TJN19 | reverse complement strand
CCGGTACCGCAACAATATGCAGCAGCCACCGGAAATAGCGGAACGGGCAGCAAAGCCCGGGCAACCAAGCCCGTGACCAATGTCAGCGCAGAAGAAGCAGGCCTGCTCAAAGAAATCGACGCCATCAACGACCTCAACCGTACTGAAATATCAGTCGAAGTCGCGACCCGGGCCCGCAGCGGAGAAAAAGGCCTGTCCGCCTTAAAAGACATAGAAACCCCCATCGAAGCCCAGATCACCACACTCGGCCTGGGCCAGTTTGGCTTAAAAATCATCCCCGTCCTTGTCGATGCAGGCACCCTCTACCTCAATGACCCCAGCCTTGCAGGCCAGTACGGCCGCAATGCCATCCTCGTAGAACGTGCCAAATACGCCAAAGTCCCCTTGACCACCATCGCCCGCCAGCAAGGTCTGTCCAGCGTCGCCACACTAGACCAGGAAGCCAAAGGCGTCGCGTTAAACCTCAGCTACGAACTGGCAGGTGTGCGGGCCGACATCGGCTCCAGCCCCATCGGCTTCCCCGT
>NZ_JBMPPL010000060.1:0-533 GCF_049339485.1 Undibacterium sp. TJN19 | reverse complement strand
GGCAATTTTGCGACAGCGCAAGGCGCACAAATTGCAGCTGGCATCTACGTTGATCAAGGCGATATCAAGCTCACCACTGGCAATAACTTCGTCTTCCTCGGCGATATGTTTGCCAGCAACATCAGCACCACCAATGGCGGCCCCACCAGCTTCGTTTACAGATCTGTATTCAGCAGCGCCATTACACCTGGTAGCAGTACAGGGACACCACCAGCGGTCAGCTTTGTCAGCCCGGCTAACAATGCCAATTTTGGTGCGCCTGCCAACATCACATTGACAGCTACAGCCACGGCTGACACCACTAACGGCAGCACCATCAGCCAGGTACAGTTCTATCAAGGCACGATACTGATTGGCACTGCCAGTACACCCACACCAGCCAATAGCAGCACTTACAGCGTCACTTGGTCCAATGTGGTCGCCAACAGCTACAGCATCACGGCCAAGGCGACTGACAGCAAGAACGCCACGACAAGCAGCGCACCTGTCACCGTCAATGTGGTCAACAATAATGCACCAACGGTCAGTTTGAC
>NZ_JBMPPL010000059.1:0-602 GCF_049339485.1 Undibacterium sp. TJN19 | reverse complement strand
TTTCAACGTCACCCTGACCACAGGCGCGTCTGAAAACGTCACCATCATTGATGCTGATTCTGAAAACAACACCGTAGCCCTGGGTAGCGTTGCTTCCCATACAGGCACAGTCACTATCGGTACAGCAGCAGGTGCAGGCAAAGTTAACGGCTTCATCAACTTTGACACCACCACAGTTGGTGCTAACGGCGGTCTGAACCGTATCGACACCTCCGGCGCAGCAGCTGACGGCTCTGGCGTACAAGATCTGTCCCTGACAGCTGGCCAGGTCAAACTGGTTGCTGGCGTGATCGACGCGTCTGCAGAACTGGCAAACGTCACTGTTCGCGTATCCACCAACACATCCGCAGTCAATGGCGGCCAAAAAATCACCATGGGTGCCGGTAACGACACCGTGATCTTCGATAACATCCAAGACACACGTGCTGGTCTGACCATCTCCGACACCGTTGCTGGTGGCGCAGGTACAGGCGATACACTGGTCATCGACGGTGACCTGACAGGCGCCAGCCTGGGCGACACCATCGCCCTGGGTGCTTCTGAATGGACCAACGTCTCTGGTTTCGAAACCATCCGCCTGGTGGGTACATCCAACAATGCTG
>NZ_JBMPPL010000058.1:0-636 GCF_049339485.1 Undibacterium sp. TJN19 | reverse complement strand
AAGGCGGTGCCACCCGCACCCTGAGTACTACTGGCAACGTCGAAGTCACCAGTGCGACAAGTTTCACCTTTACTCTCGCCGGCGCTGACATTGCTGCCGTTGATGCCTTATTGAACAAGAACGGCACGTCTTCCGTCAGCAGTACCACCTACAACCTCGCCGCAGCCGACGACTGGGACAGCGCCATCACTGGTGGCAATATTCAGGATCTGACCGGCAACGGCATCACCGTCTCCAATGCCGTTCCAAGCATATTAAGCGCTACCTACGACGCCAGCACGGGCATCTTGTCTGTCTCTGCCGTCAACATCGTCGGTGGTGACACCATTGATGTCTCAAAACTGTCCCTGACAGGTCAGGCAGGTTCTTACACCTTAACCACCGCCAACGTCACCGCCAGCAGTGCCACCGCTTTCTCTGTGACACTCAACGCCGCCGACAAGCTTGCCATCAACGGCATCCTGAACAACAATGGCACAGCAGCCGTTGACACCACCACGTTTAATCTGGCCGCTGCTGCCAGTTGGGATCAGACCACCACATCCAGTGCCGACCTGACAGGCAATGCTGTCACCGTCTCGAATGTGACTGCGCCCACGATCACGTCAGCAACGTATGACGGCACCACCCACATCT
>NZ_JBMPPL010000057.1:0-639 GCF_049339485.1 Undibacterium sp. TJN19 | reverse complement strand
AGATGTGGGTGGTGCCGTCATACGTTGCTGACGTGATCGTGGGCGCAGTCACATTCGAGACGGTGACAGCATTGCCTGTCAGGTCGGCACTGGATGTGGTGGTCTGATCCCAACTGGCAGCAGCGGCTAGATTAAACGTGGTGGTGTCAACGGCTGCTGTGCCATTGTTGTTCAGGATGCCGTTGATGGCGAGCTTGTCGGCAGCGTTGAGTGTCACCGAGAAAGCGGTGGCACTGCTGGCGGTGACGTTGGCGGTGGTTAAGGTGTAGGAACCCGCTTGGCCTGTCAGGGACAGCTTACTCACATCAATGGTATCGCCACCGACGATGTTGACGGCGGACACGGACAAGATACCCGTGCTGGCGTCGTAACTGGAACTGAGGATGCTCGGCGCGGCATTGGAGACGGTGATGCCATTGCCAGTTAAATCCTGAATATTGCCACCAGTGATGACGCTGTCCCAGTCATCAGCTGCGGCGAGGTTATACGTCGTCGAACTGCTGGCGGAGGAGGTGCCGTTCTTGTTCAATAAGGCATCAACGGCAGCAATGTCAGCGCCGGCGAGAGTAAAGGTGAAACTTGTCGCACTGGTGACTTCGACGTTGCCAGTAGTACTCAGGGTGCGGGTGGCACCGCCTT
>NZ_JBMPPL010000056.1:0-667 GCF_049339485.1 Undibacterium sp. TJN19 | reverse complement strand
TGCTCGAACAAATCGACCTGAACACCTGGGTTTCCATGTCCATCCAGCGCGCTGTTGACAAAGTGCAAAGCCGCCTGCAAGACGGCCTGGCCTTCCTGGCAACCGTTGGTTCCACCGCACCGTTCGTTGGTCTGTTCGGTACAGTATGGGGTATCTACCATGCGCTGACAGCCATCGGTATGTCTGGTCAGGCATCGATCGACAAAGTTGCGGGTCCTGTAGGTGAAGCGCTGATCATGACCGCGATTGGTCTGGCCGTGGCTGTTCCTGCTGTTCTGGGTTACAACTTCCTGGTACGCCGCAACAAGAGCTCCATGGAAGAAGTCCGCGCTTTCTCCGCTGACCTGCACTCCGTTGTCCTGTCCGGCAACATGGGCAAGACAGCAGCTAAAAAATAAGCCGTATCAGGTTTACATTAAACCAAGACCCTTAACCACAGAGGCACAGAGACACAGAGAAGAACCAAGAGAGAGATGATTATTTTTGCGAAGCATCCCTGCGCAAAGTAATGATGGGTCAATGGACCCCGGAGGAAAGACCTTCCTCCTGCAGTTCTCTGTGTCTTTGTGCCTCTGTGTTGAGTGGTCTTAAAAGGTCTGCGTAACACGAAAGAGAACACATTATGGCAATGGCAATTGGCAATGATGGTGACGGCGAAGACGAAGTC
>NZ_JBMPPL010000055.1:0-672 GCF_049339485.1 Undibacterium sp. TJN19 | reverse complement strand
TTTGTGCGGAACCGGATGTATCTGCTGCACCTGTTGTGAAGATGCCGTTGCCCAGGTTGATGGTCAGGTTACCTGTGAAGGCAGACGCGTCCACTGTAGCCAGACGACCGGAGGCTTGCAGGATACCGCCTTGGTAGTTCAGGGATTCGATTGTGCCAACCGCGCCGTTGACGACGTTGGTGGTGGAACCGAGGTTGAGGTTGGTGTTACCAGTGATGATAACTTTACCCGCTGTGCCTGTGTCCATTGGCAGGTTCAGCGCGCCGATGAAGTTGGATGCGCCTGTGCTGTTGACTGTCAGTGTTTCGTAGCCTGTGCCGCCTACGCCATTGGCGGAGGAGCCGGAGGTGTTGCCACCGATGTTGACTGCACCGACTTGGACGTCGGAGAGGTTCAATGCACCTGTGTTGGCACCTGCCAGTACGCCTGTACCGAAGGAGAATTCAACAACGCCTGCCTGGTTGGCATTGGAGCTGGTGATGGACATGGTGTCGAGAACGGACTTGATGTTTTCGATACGGGCATTGTTGGTACCAGCTGCGGAGGCGATACGGGAGATGTTGACGGTTTTGAGGCCAGTGGCATCTTGCAGATCGAGACCGGTGACTGCCAGGTTGGCGCCAGCGGAGGACGAGCCTGTGAAGGCGGCGTTCAGTGTCTGGATGTTGGTCA
>NZ_JBMPPL010000054.1:0-690 GCF_049339485.1 Undibacterium sp. TJN19 | reverse complement strand
GACGCGTCTGCCTTCACAGGTAACCTGACCATCAACCTGGGCAACGGCATCTTCACAACAGGTGCAGCAGATACATCCGGTTCCGCACAAAACGTCTCCATCATCGGCGGCAAAGGTAACGACACCTTCATCCTGGCTGACACCATCGAAGCTGGCGACAGCCTCACAGGCGGCGACGGTAACGACACATTGATCGTTGTCAATGGCGGTAACATCACAGCCACCTCCAGCGTTGTCACCAAAGTGGAAGCAGTCCAAGTTCTGTTGAACAATGCGGCACAATCCGTTGACTTCAGCAAACTGCCAGACGTCACAGGCGTATTGGTTCGTAACGTCTCCAACACCTTTGTTGCAGCCCCAGCCGACTCCGCACCAGTTGCAGGTACATCCACATTCAACCTGAACAAACTGACCGTCGGCCAAGCAGCAGCCATCACTATTCAACACAGTGATACAGGTTCCAACGGCATCACCCAAAACATCATCAATGCCCGTCTGGCAACAGACACAGCCAACGACACCGTGGCATTGACGATCGCTGAAGGCTTGAACACCGACCCACGTTTCAACGTCACCCTGACCACAGGCGCGTCTGAAAACGTCACCATCATTGATGCTGATTCTGAAAACAACACCGTAGCCCTGGGTAGCGTTGCTTCCCATACAGGCACAGTCACTATCGGTACAGCA
>NZ_JBMPPL010000053.1:0-737 GCF_049339485.1 Undibacterium sp. TJN19 | reverse complement strand
ATGGTGGAAGCTGAGGCCAAACTGGATCTGTTGTTCAAACACGAGGATGCCAATACGCCAGAGCTCGTCAATGCGCAGGCCTCTGGCTTTCTCTTCGAGTACCCAGGCCTGGATGGCGGCTTCTTTGGTAGCCTGCGTTTCTTTGGTTTCCTGGGATTGCCCAACTTCTTTATCTTGTCCTGGCCGGGTGCGCAGGTCGTGTACTTCGACCGTGGGTTCGCGCCAGGTGGTGACGAATTGCAGCGGGCGGTCGGCGTCGAGGTGGAACTCGGTGCGCAGGACGGGGTGGCGTTGTATGACGCTGTGCAGGGCTTCGCGGAACAGCGCAGGCTGCCAGTCGGCATCAATGGCAAAGGTGATGACGCAGTGGTAGACGGCAGACTGGGGATTCTGCATCGAATGAAACCACATGCCTTGTTGCAGCATGGACAGGGGATAGGCGTCTTCAATGGCTTGTCCACGGTAACTACGCGGCAGGCGGGCCTGTTCTTCTGGACTCAGCAGGGCAAACGGTACGAGGGTGCTGCTGGTGCTGGCGGTGTCTGTGCCCTGCCCTGCGGGATGGACAGTGCCGTCTGCACGCACAGTTCCTGCCACGCCGGTATCAACGACGACACTGGCCAGTTCAGCAATGGTGGGGTGGGCAAACAGGTCTTTGATGGCGAACTGCAAGCCTTGCGCCCGGGCAGCCGAGACGAGGGAGATGGAGCGAATGGAGTCGCCACCAATTGCAAAGT
>NZ_JBMPPL010000052.1:0-788 GCF_049339485.1 Undibacterium sp. TJN19 | reverse complement strand
GACTTCGTCTTCGCCGTCACCATCATTGCCAATTGCCATTGCCATAATGTGTTCTCTTTCGTGTTACGCAGACCTTTTAAGACCACTCAACACAGAGGCACAAAGACACAGAGAACTGCAGGAGGAAAGTCTTTCCTCCGAGGTCCATTGACCCATCATTACTTTGCGCAGGGATGCTTCGCAAAAATAATCATCTTTCTCTTGGTTCTTCTCTGTGTCTCTGTGCCTCGGTGGTTAAGGGTCTTCGGTTTTAAGCTATACAAGTACTTATGTGAAATGCTGAGGAAGCGTAGCGAGCGGTGCTAGTTTGGACTAAGAAGCGCAACCGTACGCAGGTACGGTGAGCATCGCAGGTTCAACATCGCGTCGCGTAGTAGCTTCCTCAGTATTTCATTTTTTTGCAGCTGTCTTGCCCATGTTGCCGGACAGGACAACGGAGTGCAGGTCAGCGGAGAAAGCGCGGACTTCTTCCATAGAGCTCTTGTTGCGGCGTACCAGGAAGTTGTAACCCAGAACAGCAGGAACCGCCACGGCCAGACCAATCGCGGTCATGATCAGCGCTTCACCTACAGGACCGGCGACTTTGTCGATCGATGCCTGACCGGACATACCGATGGCTGTCAGCGCATGGTAGATACCCCATACTGTACCGAACAGACCGACGAACGGTGCGGTGGAACCAACGGTTGCCAGGAAGGCCAGGCCGTCTTGCAGGCGGCTTTGCACTTTGTCAACAGCGCGCTGGATGGACATGGAAACCCAGGTGTTCAGGTCGATTTGTTCGAGCA
>NZ_JBMPPL010000051.1:0-815 GCF_049339485.1 Undibacterium sp. TJN19 | reverse complement strand
GTGATCGTTGGGGCAGCCACATTTGACACCGTGACGGCATTGCCGGTCAGGTCGGCACTGGAGGTGGTGGTGGCATCCCAGGAGGCAGCAGCAGCCAGGTTGAAGGTGGTGGTGTCAACCGCAGAGGTGCCGTTTTTATTCAATATGCCGTTGATGGCAAGCTTGTCAGCGGCGTTCAGGGTCACAGCGAAGGCGGTACTGCTGCTGGCGGTAACGTTGGCGGTGGTCAGGGTGTAAGAACCGGCCTGACCTGTCAGGGCGAGCTTGCTCACATCAATGGTGTCGCCACCGACGATGTTGACGGCAGAGACAGACAGGATGCCGGTGCTGGCATCGTAACTGGAACTGAGGATGCTCGGCGCAGCATTGGAGACGGTGATGCCATTGCCAGTTAAATCCTGAATATTGCCGCCGGTAATGGCGCTGTCCCAGTCGTCGGCTGCGGCGAGGTTATACGTCGTCGAACTGCTGGCGGAGGAGGTGCCGTTCTTGTTCAATAAGGCATCAACGGCAGCAATGTCAGCGCCGGCGAGAGTAAATGTAAAGCTGGTAGCCGAAGTCACTTCGACATTGCCAGTAGTACTCAGGGTGCGGGTGGCACCGCCTTCGCCGGTGAGGGTCAGCTTGGAAATGGTGATGTCGTTGGTCGCGCCTATCGTCTTGACGAGGTTGGTGCCGGTAACGGTGAAGATGTGGGTGGTGCCGTCATACGTTGCTGACGTGATCGTGGGCGCAGTCACATTCGAGACGGTGACAGCATTGCCTGTCAGGTCGGCACTGGATGTGGTGGTCTGATCCCAACTGGCAGCAGCGGC
>NZ_JBMPPL010000050.1:0-893 GCF_049339485.1 Undibacterium sp. TJN19 | reverse complement strand
GCAACAGCAGTTGCTGTGGATTGTGTATTGAGGTTCACACCGTTTTCAACAACGTTGTACGTACCGGCAACATAGTTACCCAGCAGGACAACGCGGTCAGCACCAGCGCCCAGTTGGACGAAGTTCGCACCACGGCCCAGTGTCACGTCCAGTGCAGATTGTGCTGTCAAGGCACCTGCATCGATCGATACACCAACTGTCGCGTTAGCCACGTTGACGTTGTCAATCGCACGGATTGTCAGACGTTCTACGTGGGTTGTTGTGTTGGCAGCTTGATAGCTGTCGACCAGCGCATCAACGATGGTGTCATTCAACTGGATTTGGGACACTTGGGTCACTGCTGTGTCGTTGGTCAGTTCGATGTTACCGATGTTTTTGATGCCGTTGAAGTCACCGATGGCTGCATTGGTTGCATTGCGCAGTTCGATGACGTCGTCGTTCTTCTGGCTGTTGTTGGTGGTGTTGTTGTCAACCGCACCGCCGTCAATGGCGTGGGAGCCGTTGAAGTTGGCATCAGAGAAGATGATACGGTCAGCTGTACGTGTAGCACCTTCTTCGCCGTTGTAGCTGAAGCGGCTTGTAGCGCTCAGTGTACGTGCGTCGATGACAACAGCGCTTTCTTGTGCTGTACCTGCTGTGTCAGCAGTGTTGGCTGCATCATTGGCGGTGTCGTTGTCGTTGACGATGGCCAGAACGCCTGCGTTGTTGTTGGCAGCGATCAGGGAATCTGTCAATGTCAGACGGTAGTTACCAGCACCAGCAACACCAGCATTGTTGGATGTACCCACCAGGCGGATGGTTTCGAAACCAGAGACGTTGGTCCATTCAGAAGCACCCAGGGCGATGGTGTCGCCCAGGCTGGCGCCTGTCAGGTCACCGTCGATGACCAGTGT
>NZ_JBMPPL010000049.1:0-920 GCF_049339485.1 Undibacterium sp. TJN19 | reverse complement strand
GTAAGCCACCAGGCGGCGTTCTCCGGGCTGGTCTTCGCGGGCCAGGACGAGGACTTGTTCAACACCGGGATGCTGGCGCAGGGCTTGTTCGATCTCGCCCAGTTCAATGCGAAATCCTCGCAGTTTGATCTGGTCATCGACGCGGCCAATAAAGTCTATGGCACCATCCGGACGCAGGCGGACCAGGTCGCCGGTACGGTAGAGGCGTTCCCCGGGGCTGCCGGCAAAGGGATGGGGGATGAATTTTTTTGCACTCAGCTGGGCGTCCCCCAGATAGCCGCGGGCGAGTCCGGCACCACCGAGGCAGAGTTCACCAATAGCGCCCAGGGGGGCGAGGTGGTGGCCTTGCAGGACGTAGGCGGTGGTGTTGGTCATCGGCATGCCGATGGGGGCCTGGCGGTCCTGGAGGAAGCGCTTGGTGTCAATGGCAAAGCCGGTGGCGAAGGTGGTGGTTTCGGTCGGGCCATAGACGTGCAGTAGTTGTGCCGGGGGGGCGGTATGGAGGATGTGGGCGATGGCGTCGGCTGAATAGGCTTCGCCACCAAAGAGGACTTGTTCCAGGCTGGCAAAGGCAGCGGGGACTTCCTGGCTGATGCGGTTGAACAGGGCGGTGGTGATGAAGAGGCGGCTGACTTGCTGTTGTTGCAGGCATGCGGTGAGGGCCTGGGGGGACAGTAAGGTGGCTTTGTTGATCATGACGACGCGGCCACCAGCAACCAAAGGGGCCCAGAGTTCGTAGGTGATGGCGTCAAAGGCGTAGCTGGCGGCCTGGCCGACGATGGTGCCGGCGGGAACAGCAACGCTGTTGCCAGGGGCAACCAGGCTGGTGATGTTGGCGTGGCTGATCAATACGCCTTTGGGCACGCCGGTACTGCCGGAGGTGAAGATGATGTAGGCGAGCTGGTCGGGTACGACTGTCA
>NZ_JBMPPL010000048.1:0-960 GCF_049339485.1 Undibacterium sp. TJN19 | reverse complement strand
ATTTCAAGAACTGCTCATTCCCGACCATCCCGATCTTGGTGACGCCCAAACGCTGTGCCGCAGCCATGACAGCGGCGACCGATTTGTAAGGCACCACCGCCACAGGGCGCAGATGCACCTCAGGCTGGTCTGGTGCGGCTGCAACAGCCTGCAGCTTGGAGTCGAGCTCCGCACTGTTGACCGTCACACCATTCCAGGCCACCGTACCATCAAAGTCCACGTCGATATTGACGACCACTGGTTCTGTCGTCTTCGGCGGTGGGTTGCCTGTCGGCATATTGAGGTTGATCGCATGATTCTGGATAGGAATCGTAATAATCAGCATGATGATCAACACCAGCATCACGTCGATGAGCGGTGTCATGTTCATCTCTATCATTACTTCCGGATCAGCAGAACCGCCGCCGGAACCCATTTGCATACCCATGATTGTGTTCCTTTGCTTAGTTGCGTGGTGGTGGTTCGATCACAAAGCCCACCTTGGCGATACCGGCACGCTGGGCCGTCAGGATGGTTTTGCCGACGAATTCATAACGCGCATTCTGGTCGCCACGGATATGCACTTCCGGTTGCGGTATCTTCACTGCTTCGACTTTGAGCTTGTCGAACAGGGCATCGGTGCCCGACAGCGGTTTCATGCTGCCGTTCCAGAACATATCACCGTCTTTGTTGATCGACAGGGTGATGTTTTCTGGTTTGGTCTTGTAAATCTGGTTGTGTTCTGCCGGAAGCTTGAGTTTGACCGTGTCAGTAATCACCGGTGTGGTGATGAGGAAGATGATCAACAAGACCAGCATGACGTCCACCAGCGGGGTGGTGTTGATGGTACTGTTGACTTCGTCTTCGCCGTCACCATCATTGCCAATTGCCATTGCCATAATGTGTTCTCTTTCGTGTTACGCAGACCTTTTAAGACCACTCAACACAGAGGCACAAAGACACAGAGAACTGCAGGAGGAA
>NZ_JBMPPL010000047.1:0-984 GCF_049339485.1 Undibacterium sp. TJN19 | reverse complement strand
ACGCTGCCACACTGGCCACAGCCCAGTCCACAGCCGATGCCACCATCGCAGCGATCGTCTCCAACAGCCCAGGCGCCCAAATCGTCCTGACTAACGGTACCGACATCGTCTCTGGCGAAACATTCACCGCACCACAAGTCTACACACCAGGCGGCAATGCCCGTATCAACAGCCTGCAAGATGAAGACCAACTGACAGGTACAGGCGTGATCAACGTCCTGACAGCCACACTGGGCAATGCCAACGACAATGGCGGCACACTCATCACCCCAAAACTGACCAACATCCAGACATTGAACGCCGCCTTCACAGGCTCGTCCTCCGCTGGCGCCAACCTGGCAGTCACCGGTCTCGATCTGCAAGATGCCACTGGCCTCAAAATCGTCAACATCTCCCGTATCGCCTCCGCAGCTGGTACCAACAATGCCCGTATCGAAAACATCAAGTCCGTTCTCGATATCATGTCCATCACCAGCTCCAATGCCAACCAGGCAGGCGTTGTTGAATTCTCCTTCGGTACAGGCGTACTGACAGGCGTCAACACTGCAGCCTTGAATTTGAATGATGTACAAGTTGGTGCAGTCAATATCGGTGGCAACACCTCTGGCTCCTCCGCCAACGGCGTAGGCGGCTCTGGTTATGAAAATCTGACCATCAACAGTAATGGCGCCCCTAACTTCATCGGCGCGCTGAACCTGCCAATGGACACCGGCACAGCGGGTAAAATCATTATCACTGGCACCGCCAACCTGAACCTCGGTTCCACCACCAACGTCACCAATGTCTTTGGCGGCAATGTCGAATCCGTCTTTTACCAAGATGGTATCCTGCAAGCCTCCGGTCGTCTGGCTACAGTGGACGCGTCTGCCTTCACAGGTAACCTGACCATCAACCTGGGCAACGGCATCTTCACAACAGGTGCAGCAGATACATCCGGTTCCGCACAAAACGTCTCCATCATCGGCGGCAAAGGTAACGACACCT
>NZ_JBMPPL010000046.1:0-1023 GCF_049339485.1 Undibacterium sp. TJN19 | reverse complement strand
CGCAAATACAAAGCCACGACCGACTCTAATCATAGTTTGCCGATTGCACCAAACCTGCTCAACCGACAGTTTGCTGTCGATCAACCCAACCGCGTCTGGACCAGCGATATCACGTATATCGCCACAGGCGAAGGCTGGCTGTACCTGACAGTTGTGATTGATCTGTTCAGTCGTCAGGTTGTGGGCTGGTCCATGAAGCCGCATATGAAGACAGAATTGGTCAGTGGTGCCTTGCGTATGGCTTGGTTCCGGCGCCGTCCGGAGGCCGGATTAATCTTCCATTCGGATCTAGGCAGCCAATATTGCAGCCATGAATTCCGGTCAGCGTTACAGGCATATGGCATGCAGTCGTCGATGAGTCGTCGTGGCAATTGTTGGGATAACTCTCCAACAGAGAGCCTGTGGGGTTCACTCAAGACAGCACGTATTCACGGTAGACGATTTGAAACACGTCGCGCTGCCATGGACGAGATCATGGATTGGCTGACGTTCTATAATCATGACCGATTATATTCAACCTTGAATTACGTCAGTCCAATGCAGTTTGAAAGAAATTGGCTAGCCAGTCAGTCTCAGCAGGCAGCATAATGTGCCCGGATAAGGGATACGTTAGTTAGGGGCAAGCTCACCTGTCTATGTAAGGCAAGGTATAAATCTATACCTTACCCTTTGTTTGTAATCTGCATAGTGTAAATCCGACTCCGTCAAATGGATCTCCTAAGTAATTGCTCGTTGCGCATATATCCATGACCAATCTGCCAGCGCCAGCAATTGAAATACGTAAGACTTACCAGCAATCGCGTTCTGATACGCAAGAGCCCCTGCAAATATCCACCAAGCCAAATTTTTGCAAACATAGGCCGGATGTCTGACATACGCATATAACCCGGTCGTTAGGTAATCCCCCCGGAAATTAATCGCATTTAAAAGTAGAATTTTCTTAATTGAGATTTTGAGGAAGTTTTACATGAAAACATCGAGATTCAGCGATAGCCAGATTATCGCCATATTGAAACAGGCAGA
>NZ_JBMPPL010000045.1:0-1192 GCF_049339485.1 Undibacterium sp. TJN19 | reverse complement strand
CAAACTGCGAGGATTTCGCATTGAACTGGGCGAGATCGAACAAGCCCTGCGCCAGCATCCCGGTGTTGAACAAGTCCTCGTCCTGGCCCGCGAAGACCAGCCCGGAGAACGCCGCCTGGTGGCTTACCTGGTCGCCGCAGAAACAACAGCAACAGAAACAACAGCAAGAGAAGAAACAACAAGAGAAGCAACAACAAGAGAAGCAACAACAAGCTTATCGGCGACTTCCCTTGCCGCCGTGCTGTCTGAACACCTTAAAGGCCGTGTTCCCGACTATGCCGTACCGGGTGCCTTTGTCCTGCTCGACGCCTTCCCGCTCAACAACAACGGCAAGATCGACCGTGCCCGCCTGCCGGTACCCGATACGAGCGCCTATGCCCGTGAACACTACCAGGCCCCGGTAACACCGCTGGAAAGCCGCCTGGTGGCCCTGTGGCAAGCCAACCTGGGGCAGACAAGAAGCACAGCGATAGGTACCCAGGATAATTACTTTGCAATTGGAGGCGACTCCATCCGCTCCATCTCCCTCGTCTCGGCTGCCCGGGCGCAAGGCTTGCAGTTTGCCATCAAAGACCTGTTTGCCCACCCCACCATTGCCGAACTGGCCAGTGTCGTCGTTGATGCCGGCAGCACCAGCCATCCCGCAGGGCAGGGCGAAGCAAGTGGCCAGGGCACAGACACCGCCATCACCAGCATCACCACCGCACCGTTTGCCCTGCTGAGCCCAGAAGAACAGGCCCGCCTGCCGCGTAGTTACCGTGGACAAGCCATCGAAGATGCCTATCCCCTGTCCATGCTGCAACAGGGCATGTGGTTTCATTCGTTGCAGAACCCCCAGTCTGCCGTCTACCACTGCGTCATCACCTTTGCCATTGACGCCGACTGGCAGCCTGCGCTGTTCCGTGAAGCCCTCAATAGCGTCATACAACGCCACCCCGTCCTGCGCACAGAGTTCCACCTCGATGCCGACCGCCCGCTGCAATTCGTCACCACCTGGCGCGAACCCACCGTCGAAGTACGTGACTTGCGCACCCGGTCAGAACAAGATAAAGAAGAGAGTCAAAGCAAAGAAGCCGCCATCCAGGCCTGGGTACTCGAAGAGAAAGCCAGAGGCCTGCGCATTGACGAGCTCTGGCGTATTGGCATCCTCGTGTTTGAACAACAGATCCAGTTTGGCCTCAGCTTCCACCAT
>NZ_JBMPPL010000044.1:0-1203 GCF_049339485.1 Undibacterium sp. TJN19 | reverse complement strand
CACCAGCGCCAACCGTGGCGTACACAGCCCCATCCTGCCGCGCAGCAGCCGGGAAGCAGAAGGCCAGCCAGAAGAAGCCGTCCTCTCCTACGCCCAGCAACGCCTGTGGCTCATGGACCAGCTCATGGGTGCCCACCATGCCTACAACATCTCCCTTGCCATCCGCTTGAGCGGCGACCTGCAAGCCGGCCACCTCCGCACCAGCCTCCAGCGCATCCTCCAACGCCACGACATCCTGCGCACCCGCTACACCAGCCATCAAGGCCAGCCCCGGCTTATTACCGACCCGCCCGCCACCCTGGAACTCATCCCCCAGCCCGTGACAGACGAACAACACATCCAGGCCCTCTGGCGCGACGAACGCCAGCACGCCTTTAATCTGGCCGAAGAACCCCTGATCCGCCTGCGCCTGCTCGAAGTCGACAGCCACCAGCACGTCCTCCTCATCACCCTGCACCACATCATCGCCGATGCCTGGTCCCTCGGCATCTTCTTCAACGAACTCATCACCAGCTACCGCGACCTCAGTCAGGACAAACGTGCCGGAGCAGATGCCGAACCCCTGGCACCGCTGGCCATCCAGTACAGCGACTACGCCCACTGGCAACGCACCCACCTCCAGCAAGACCAATTGCGTCGCCAATGCGATTACTGGCGCGAACAACTCCATGAACTGCCCGCCGCCATCCATTTACCACTGGATTTCCCCCGTCCTGAAGAACGGCGCTTCCATGGTGCGGCCGCCTACATCCATTTGCCAGCCGCCCTCACCACCCGGATCCGCCAGCTTGGCCTGCAAACCGACACCACCCTCTTCATGACCCTGTTTGCCGCCTTCAGCCTCCTGCTGGGCCGGCGTTGTGGAGAACAAGACATTCCCATCGGCACCCCCGTGGCCAACCGTGGCCGCCGCGAAACCGAAAACCTCATTGGCTTCTTCGTCAACCTCCTTGTCCTGCGCAGCGACCTCAGTGGCCAGCCCAGCTTCAACGACCTCCTGCGCCGTACCCGCGCCACCGTCCTGGACGCCTACGCCCACCAGGACATCGCCTTTGAATACCTCGTTGAAATCATCGAGCCCGAACGCGACCTCAACCAGTCCCCCCTGTTCCAGGTCCTCTTCGCCCTGCAAAATGCCCCTGCCGAAGACATCGCCTTAGACCAGCTCCAGATGCAGCCCCTCATTGCTGAAGAACACGAAGG
>NZ_JBMPPL010000043.1:0-1390 GCF_049339485.1 Undibacterium sp. TJN19 | reverse complement strand
TAGACCGCCTCTACACAGAAACCCCCATCGCCCAGGTCTACGACCTCTATGGCCCCTCAGAAGGCACCACCTACTCCAGCTACGTCAAACGCCAGGCCCAAGGCATAGAAACCATAGGCTGGCCCGTTGCCAATACCCAGTTCTACGTCCTCAGCCCCACTGGCCAGCTACTGCCCCAGGGCGTCACGGGAGAACTCTACATCGGCGGCATCGGCGTTGCCCGCGGTTACCTGCAAAGACCGGGTCTTACCGCAGAGAAATTCCTGCCTGACCGCTTCAGCCCACAGGCAGGCAGCCGTCTGTACCGTACTGGCGATCTGGTCCGCTACCTGTCCGATGGCAAGCTTGAATATCTGGGAAGAGCAGACCACCAGGTCAAGGTCAGAGGATTCCGTATTGAACTCGGCGAAATCGAAAGCACCTGCCTGCAACACCCGGGCATCAAAGATGCCGTTGTCATCGTCAGGGAAGACCAGCCTGAATACCGCCAGATTGTGGCTTACCTGGTACCGCATCAACAGACCGATAGCACCAATAGCACAAATACCAGCAACGCAGCACTGACAGACAGCCTCAAAGCCAGCCTGCAAAAGCAACTGCCGGCTTACATGATGCCGTCGGCCTTCGTGGTCTTGCCCGCATTGCCGCTGACACCGAATGGCAAGCTTGACAGGGCAGCCCTGCCGGTACCGGACGGGGCAGAACAGCGTGTAGGTTATGTGGCACCGCAAGGGGAAGTGGAACAACGAGTGGCGGCCTTGTGGGAAGGGCTGCTCAGGCGTCAGCAGGTCGGGCGCTTTGATAACTTCTTTGAGCTTGGCGGGCATTCGCTTTTGGTCACGCAGCTCGCATCCCGTATCGAGGAAGCTTTCTCGATCGCAGTCAACATCAAGATTTTTTATAAATACTCCACGCTGAAAGATATTGCGGCGCGGGTAGAAAAAATGGTTGCGCTTGAAACATTGGCAGATGACGCGATTGAACAAATGTCAGAAGAAGAAGTCGCGGAACTGCTCAGTGATTTTGAAGCTTTGGAAAATAATTGATCCATACAGTAGTGCAGTGGTGCGCACGCAAGCGCCCGCGAACACAAACGGATACCTGAATTCAACGAATGGTGGATAAGATGATAGAGAGCGAAGCATTGATGGCGTCAAGTGTAGAAGAAGTGGCAGCAGAGGAGGGCACGAGAGAAGCGCAGGGAGGTGCGCTCAAGAGCGCCCGCGCGCACCTAAAAGAAAAGCTGCGGCAACATAAAGCCAGCACCAGCGCCAACCGTGGCGTACACAGCCCCATCCTGCCGCGCAGCAGCCGGGAAGCAGAAGGCCAGCCAGAAGAAGCCGTCCTCTCCTACGCCCAGCAACGCCTGTGGCTCATGGACCAGCTCATG
>NZ_JBMPPL010000042.1:0-1508 GCF_049339485.1 Undibacterium sp. TJN19 | reverse complement strand
ACGAACGGTGCGGTGGAACCAACGGTTGCCAGGAAGGCCAGGCCGTCTTGCAGGCGGCTTTGCACTTTGTCAACAGCGCGCTGGATGGACATGGAAACCCAGGTGTTCAGGTCGATTTGTTCGAGCAAGGCGCCTTCATGGTGTTCGGTGGCTTTGATGCCGGAATCAGCGATGAAGCGGAATGGGCTGCCTTCTTTGAGGGAAGACGCACCTGCTTGTACGGACGCGGCTTTCCAGAATTTGCTGCGGGCTTCAGAAGCCTGGCCAGACAGTTTGAACTGGTCGATGATTTTGGTGATGAGGATGTACCAGCTGCCCATGGACATGACGACCATGATGAAGAGGGTGCCTTTGGTGACGAAGTCGCCACCTTTCCAGAGGGCGTCGAGGCCATAAGGATTGTCGACGACTTCTTTGGTGACGACAGGTGCGGCAGGGGCACCGGCATCTGCTGGGGCAGCAGGGGCGGCGGCATCGGCTGCGGCAGGAGCCGGGGCTGCTGCAGATGCAGCGGCGGAGGCAGATTCCTGTGCGGAAACAGGGGCAACGGCAACAGCGGCGGTCAGGGCCAGCAGTGCTGTAGCCAGGAATGCGGAGAAACGGGTTTTCATTGAGGTACTTCCTTTTTAAAAATGAGTGCTTGCTGCAAAATTTCTAAATTCAAAAAAAATTTAAAATGCTGTGAATAACAAATTTAAAATTCTGTTCTGCCAAGAAGCTGGTGCAGGCGTAGCGAGCAAGTCCAGGTTGAGTTAAGAAGCGCAACCGTACGCAGGTACGGTGAGCATCGCAGGCTCAAGATGGGCTTGCGCAGTAGCCTGCGCCAGTTTCAACTACTCAAGCTTCCAGACGTACTGGACTTTCGACCAGGTCTGCTGTGGCTTGCCATCGACGGTACCTGGTTTGTTTTTGCAGGAACCTGACATCAATTGGGATTTCACCGCATTGTCGAGTCCACGGAAGCCGCTGGATTTGTCGATCTTGACATCGGCAACAGTGCCATCTGCACCAATGAGGACGGACAACTGCACGGTGCCGGTTTCTTCATTACGCAGTGAAGCACGCGGATATTCCGGTTTGCAACCCGCAACGTTGAAGTCGATCACGCCAGGGACGATGGACGGGCCGGTGGCCTTGGCTTCAGCAACTGGTGCTGGTGGGGCCTGGGTCTTGGCAAACGTCGGGTTTTCTGGCTTGACGTTGGAGACGGCCGAGATCGTTGGCGCTTGTTGTACCGGTTGTTGAACCTGTACTTCTGGCGGCGGTATAAACGGTGGCGGTGGGGCCAGCAGTTTTGGCGGCGGTGGCGGCGGTGTGTCGGGCGGTGGTGGCGGTGGCTTCACCTCTTCGACGATCTTGGTTTCCAGCGGTTTGATGACCACTTCCATGGCCTTGCGCGCTAGTCCAGATACCAGTGCCCATACCACCAGCACGTGAAATAATATGACCAGCCCTAAACCGACAAACTTCTTGCCCGGCTCTTGCTGGCGATTTGAAAAATCCATTCC
>NZ_JBMPPL010000041.1:0-1616 GCF_049339485.1 Undibacterium sp. TJN19 | reverse complement strand
GGGGGTGCGGACAATAACTTGGACTACTTGGAGGTAGTTCATGTATTCATACGAAGACCGTATTCGAGCGGTCAAGCTTTATATCAAGCTCGGGAAGCGCATTCGCCCGACCATTCGGCAGTTGGGTTATCCAACAAAGAATGCACTCAAGAGTTGGTATCGAGAATACGAACAAGGTCGCGGTCTGCAGGCGGGCTATGTGCGCTCAAGGCAGAGGTATTCTGACAAACAAAAACAGGCGGCGGTTCAACATTACCTAGAGCACGATCGCTGTATTGCTTCAACTATGAAGGCGCTGGGATACCCCGGCCGTGCAACGCTCACTATGTGGATTGATGAACTGCACCCCGAAGTTCGCCATCGCGTTATCGGCAGAGCTGCAAACGTACAACACTGCCCTGAGTTCAAGAATGCGGCAGTCATTGATCTGTGTACCAGGACAACAAGTGCACAAGAAATTGCTCAAAAGGTAGCAGTATGTAGGCCAACGTTGTACAACTGGAAGAATCAATTACTTGGTCGTGAGGCGCCAGCATCCATGAAACTACCCAGCGAGTCAGAATCAGTTCCAGACAAGGCACAGCTGATCGACCTACAAAAGCAAGTCGATTTGCTTCAACGGGACATCCGGCGATTACAGCTGGAACATGACCTATTAAAGAAGGCCAATGAACTGTTAAAAAAAGGACTGGGCGTCGCCCCGCAGCTCCTGAGCAACAGGGAGAAGACACTGCTGGTTGATGCCCTAAAGCACACCTATGCGCTCGCAGAGCTATTTGTAGAGCTTGATCTTCCACGCAGTTCCTATTTTTATCACTGCTCGCGGCTCCGAAAGCCGGACAAATACGCTGACGCACGTATTACCATCACCGACGTCTTCCAGAGCAACCACCATTGTTACGGTTATAGGCGAATGCGCGCAGCGCTTGGCCGGCGCCATCTGCATCTCTCCGAGAAAGTCGTGCAGCGATTGATGAAACAGGAATGCTTGATTGTTGCCGCCAATAAACGGCGCCGGTACGGGTCTTACTTGGGAGAAATCAGTCCGGCGCCCGAGAACCTGATCAACCGGGACTTCCTGGCTGCGGCCCCGAATGAGAAGTGGCTGACCGACATCACAGAATTCCAAATCCCGGCAGGCAAGGTGTACCTCTCGCCCATGATCGACTGCTTCGATGGTCTGGTAGTCAGCTGGACTATCGGCACACGTCCAGACGCCGACTTGGTGAACACGATGTTAGATGTCGCCATTAAGACGGTAATCACCAGCGAAAGCAGGCCTGTCATTCACTCTGATCGTGGTGCCCACTATCGCTGGCCTGGATGGCTCTCACGGGTACACGATGCCAAGTTGATTCGATCGATGTCGCGCAAAGGGTGTTCACCGGATAACGCGGCCTGCGAAGGATTCTTCGGGCGGTTGAAAACAGAGTTGTTTTATCCTCGGAACTGGCAGAACATAACAATCGAGGAATTCATCCAGATCGTTGACTCCTACATCCGCTGGTATAACGAAAAGCGTATCAAGATTTCCCTCGGTTCACTTAGTCCCATGGAATACCGTGAGAGCCTAGGACTTATAGCATAAACCAGTCCAAGTTTTACGCTGCACCCCC
>NZ_JBMPPL010000040.1:0-1756 GCF_049339485.1 Undibacterium sp. TJN19 | reverse complement strand
CGAACAGGTTTTTGTAGATGGTGTTGACGGTTTGTGCTGTCGTCAGATTCGCGTAAGTCGCTGCGTATTCTGGTTGCACTGAGAAACTTTGGGCGATGTCTTTTAAAGACGAATTGCTTGCTACCCAATAGGCCAGACCCAACGGGTCAGCTGGACGGTTGAAATATGCGATGTAAAGCTTTTGGATATCACTAGCTGAATTAGCCATTTAGAACTCCTGATTTAATTGTTATAACAAAGGAAACTTCAACAACATGAAGGATATGCATTCATACCTTTTTTAGCACTGGCGAGATTAACACGCCCTTTTTACAAAAAATGTGACATGAATCACAAAGACAAATAAATCTGAGGCAATCGGGCTTATAAAAACAAAAAACCACCGCTTTGCAGAGGTGGTTTTTTTATTTTGCACAACAGGGAGAATATTTTCTCCCTGTTGCATGGGTACCGCAGTACCCATTTTTGCATTACTTGCTACTGAATTAAGCGATGAAGTCGCCGGCAACGATGGAACCTGCGCCAACCAATTTAACGATAAAGTCAGTTGCATCAACAGTACCTACAGTGCCACCGATGTTTTGGAAGGCATAAGTACCAGCTGCTGTACCTGCGGCTACCGTGATCACGTAAGCCTGGGTATTGGCTGCCAGAGACGCGCCAGCTGCAGTTGCTGCTGTAGCGATTGCTGCTGCCAGCGTGGATGTATCAGCTGTAGCGATAGACAACAGGTTCAGTGTTGTTGCTGCTGTACCAGTTTTGAATACGTCAGCGCCAGCCACTTTGAAGTTGGCTACTGTATCGATATTGGCCAGAACGGAACCAGTAGCGATAGTATCAGAGCCAGTTGCAGTTGTTGACAGGTTGATCGTGTCAGCGCCTGAACCGCCAGTGATAGTTACGTTACCAGTACCTGTGCCCAGAACGTTCAGCGTTTGACCGCCAACACCCAGAATCACATTGTTGATATTTGCTGTAGCAGCTTTAGTGAAATTCAAAGTTACGCCAGCACCATCTTCATTCTGTACTGTCCAAGCAGCTGTAGTACCACCAGTTACATTGACTGTTTCAACACCAGTTACTTTCGGTTGCAGGTTCAAGGCGGCAGTTACTGCGCCAGTGTTCAGAACGTCGCCAGGACCTGTGCCGCCATTGATACCATTAGCTGCAATAGTTGCGTTGATGATGGCTTCTGAAACGTTAAGAGTGTCTGCACCAGTACCACCGATAACAGAAATTGCACCTGCTGCTGCTGTGAAGGTGTTAGTACCGTTAGCCAGTGTATAGTTTTCTATGTTAGCCAAACCAGTAACTGTACCAGCGGTAGTCAGAACGATAGTCTGCGCACCAGCTGCACTCGATGTACCAGTGAATGCATTATGTTGCGCAGCAGTCATCGTTACTGTACCAGCGGCATTAGCAAAATCAGCAAATTCGAAACCAGTGATGTTTGCGCCAGCGATATTGGAGCCTGGCAAGAAGCCCAAAGTATCTGTTGTACCTGCACCAGCAGTGAAAGTACCTGTGTAAGTATTGCCTAACAAATACAATGTGTTAGTACCAGCACCCAGGTTAATGTTACCAGCATTGAATTCTGATCCAGTATTGGTAAAGTCAACAAGATCGTTCCCTGTACCACCAGTGATGGTTGTGATACCTGTAGTTGCATTGGCGAATGTGATGCTGCCACCAGTGTTATCAGTGATCAGGGATTTGATGTTGGTGATCGTACCGCCAGTAGTACCGTTATTCAGTG
>NZ_JBMPPL010000039.1:0-1917 GCF_049339485.1 Undibacterium sp. TJN19 | reverse complement strand
TTGTATGCGCTGGCAAGCTGAACCTTACAGTGATGGATGCGCAAGAAGGCGTGATCTATGGGCCCAACGACCTGCAGGCAATCCAGTTCATCCAAAAACAACAACAGCTTGCTGCTCAAAATCGTCCTTGGAGTGAAAAGACGGTCAGGGACACAGTTTTGGGGTATGTAGAACCCTTGCTAGCGAGGCATGGTTTTATTTTCAAAAAGAGCAAATCCGCTTTTGAGCGAAACTTTGATGGCGGGAATCATCTGATTGTATTCGTTACCTATAACTACAATCCTAAATTTAAATTTTCTTTTTACGTATCCGTTAATCTTGATGCAGTAAATTCGCTGGATAAAAAGATTTACGGACCCGAATCAAAAACTACCGCTATGCATTTGGGTAGCAGATTTTTTACGGGGACGAATTCTATGCCAAGCGTAATGAATTTTGAAGAATTTCCACCTTTGTTGAATGAATTGACACAGCAGTTGGAAGAAAGAATATTACCATTCTTGGAGCAATGTCGTGACGTTGTTGGTGTCGATCAAAAAATGAACCCATCAGTTTTGCCCGGTTGTGATCAAAGTGATCGAGTTGAATATCGCGCCTTAATGGTGGCATGGCTTGCGAATAATCCCAATTTTTTAGGCCTGGTGGATTATTATCGTGACTATATCAAAGGGTATTCTCAAGATTATCGCGATCATCTTGAGCAGGCGATCAGCTATTTACTCCAGCACAAAAATGAGGAATGAAGCATGGCTTTTGTCGTTGAACTGTGCGAGTGTCTTAAATAAGAGGGCCATATCTTCAGACTGATAAAAATTGTCTTAATTCGATCTGTCAACAGACGTGCGTTCAAAATCTAATCCATACCCGCCATGAGCTATACGATAGAAATATTTGCCAATCTCTTGCCACAAGAAAGACAACAAGCATTGGCCGAAGCTGCGCATATCAAAGAAGACTATCTGCAAGAAAGCGGCAAGATACATCCGTCCCTGCGTAAATTGCACGCCCAACTTGTGAAGCAATACCCCTGCCTTTCGAGCTACGATGAAGATGATCAGGATAGAGATGACTGCCCATGGTCAGATGGTCCACTGATCAATAATTTTGGTTCGCAAATGGCGATGTTGGGTATTAGCAATCATCAGGATGAAGTATTGGCTTACGTACTTGTATGCGCTGGCAAGCTGAACCTTACAGTGATGGATGTCCAAGAAGGCGTGATCTATGGGCCCAATGACCTGCAGGCAATCCAGTTCATCCAAAAACAACAACAGCTTGCTGCTCAAAATCGTCCCTGGAGTGAAAAGACGGTCAGGGACACAGTTTTGGGGTATGTAGAACCCTTGCTAGCGAGGCATGGTTTTATTTTTAAAAAGAGCAAATCCGCTTTTGAGCGGAACTTCGATGGGGGGAGTCATTGGATTGGCTTTGTTACTTATAATTATAGCCCTGAATATCAATATTCTTATTCTGTAGGAATTAAATTTGATGTGCTGGATACACTAAATCAAGCGATTTATGGGCCGGAATCCAGTTGCTATGCAATGCATGTGGGTCGCAAATTTTTCACAGGAAAAAATGCTAAACCCGGAGTCAAGAAATTTGAAGAGTTGCCGACCATGCTGGATGAGTTAATGGTGCAGCTAGAAGAAAAAGTTTTACCTTTTCTCGATCAAGCTTGTGATGTTTTTGGCGTCGATCAGAAAATGAACCCAATAGTTTTGCCCGGTTGTGATCAAAGTGATCGAGTTGAATATCGCGCCTTAATGGTGGCATGGCTTGCGAATAATCCCAATTTTTTAGGCCTGGTGGATTATTATCGTGACTATATCAAAGGGTATTCTCAAGATTATCGCGATCATCTTGAGCAGGCGATCAGCTATTTACTCCAGCACAAAAATGAGGAATGAAACATGG
>NZ_JBMPPL010000038.1:0-1983 GCF_049339485.1 Undibacterium sp. TJN19 | reverse complement strand
AGCCCGAACGCGACCTCAACCAGTCCCCCCTGTTCCAGGTCCTCTTCGCCCTGCAAAATGCCCCTGCCGAAGACATCGCCTTAGACCAGCTCCAGATGCAGCCCCTCATTGCTGAAGAACACGAAGGTGTCGCCCGTTACGACCTCACCTTCAATCTCAGCGAAACCCCGGCTGGCCTCATTGGGGCACTCGAATACAACACCGACCTGTTCACCCAGGACAGTATCGACAATCTCCTCAACCAATACCAGATGCTGCTGAGCCAGATCGTTGAACAGCCAGAGTTGTGCATCGATGATTACCAGTTGGTCACTGAACGGGACAGGCAGATTTACCTGGCGCAGGCAGTGCAGGTAGCGCAGACAGTACACACAGCACACACAGCACACACAGCACACACAGCACAAGACAACCAGCCTGCCACAGACCTTCTGCATCAGGTCAGCACCACAGTGCAAGAGCAGTCACTGGCACTGGCCGGACAACTGCGCAAAGAAGGGTGCACCGCGAGTGATTGCATTGGCATTGTTGCCGATGAGGGGGATAGTGGCAGTGTGCATGATGCGCACTTACTGGTTGCCTTTCTGGCGGTTCGGCAGTTGGGGGCGTGCGCGTACATCATCAACTCCGCCACGAATCCTCTGCGTCGTCAGGCGTTGTTGGATGCTGCTGGGGTAGTACGTGTATTGGAGACTGTGGACACCAGTACAGCGAGCACAATCGTTGAGAGCAGTGGGGAAACAGTATCAAACAGTATCGCCACCCACAATGGCCTTGCCTTACGCTTTCATATTCAACATGCATGCGGTCAATTGCTGCTGGCCGAACTTGATCAGGGCGGCTTGTTGCAGGCGATGTTGCGCCTGATGGGGCAGGGCACCACAGAACAAGCTCTGCTGTCCGCGCTGCAAGGGTGGGCACGCCCTCTGTCGGCAGAACAACTACCAGCTCTTTTCCCGCTTGTTGTCCTTGAGGGCAGGCAAGCCGTTCCCGTTGGCAGTGCTGGTGAACTTTGCCTGGGCGGTGTCAGCCTGTGTGCTGTACACGCGAATACCGTGAGAGCAGCAGGGGGGCATGCAGACGCTCCCTCGTATACCTGGATGGGTGATTTCAGGCTGGCAGACCTCACTGTTGCGCATCCTTTCTGCCCAAGGCAGTCCTTGCTCAGGACAGGTCACCGCGTCGTTCTGCATCACGATGGCAGTTGCCATGCTGCGCCTTTGCCAGCCCAGGTAAGCGCCAGTCGCCGCAAGCAGTTAGCCTGGCAAAGCGAAGTGTTGTTACACAGTGTCGCTCCGGCCCAGATACCCGCTCTCGTATTACAGCAAGGGCAGTGGACTGTTTTCACGCAAGGCAATGCCGGCATTGCTGAATCCACACTGTCTGACTTGTTGATATGCTTGAAGCAGGCTTCCCAGCGCCACTGGTTGCCAGCCAGTTTGCAGGTTTGGGATGCACTGCCACTGTTTGAACAGGGCACGGTCAACCGTGAGTTGCTGCAAAAAAGCAGCGATGGCAATGATGATCTGTTTATCCCTCCTCAGGGGGCGACTGAAGAATTGCTGGCCTCCATCTGGTCTGCATTGTTGTCTGGCCAGGGCACAGAAAAACGCATAGACCATCGCGATAATTTTTTTCTCATTGGCGGTTATTCTCTCATCGCCGCCCAGCTTGTTGCCCGCATTCGTGATATGTTCCAGGTCGAGCTGCCAATGCGTGAAGTCTTCGACCACCAGACACTGAAATCCCAAGCCCTGCTGATTGAACAAGCCCAGCTGCAAGGTTCCGCCCTGCCAGCGCTGGAAGTGGTAGACCGCTCACTGCCCTTACCCCTATCCTTCTCGCAACAACGCCTGTGGTTCCTGAGCCGCATGATGCCCCCGAACGCCGTCTACAACATCCCGTTCGCGTTGCGGCTACGCGGTCAAGTCGACGAAAGCGCCCTGGTCCACAGCCTCAACGCCATCATCTCCCGCCACGAAG
>NZ_JBMPPL010000037.1:0-2085 GCF_049339485.1 Undibacterium sp. TJN19 | reverse complement strand
TGCACGCCCAACTTGTGAAGCAATATCCCTGCCTTTCGAGCTATGATGAAGATGATCAGGATAGAGATGACTGCCCATGGTCAGATGGTCCACTGATCAATAATTTTGGTTCGCAAATGGCGATGTTAGGTATTAGCAATCATCAGGATGAGGTATTAGCTTTTATACTTTTGTGCAGTGGAAAATTAGGCCTTACTGTCTTTGACCCGCAAGAAGGGGTGGTATATCAGCCGAATGATGTGCAGGCCATTGCATATATTCAAAAGCAACAGCAGCTTGCAGCACAAAAGCGCCCCTGGAGTGGAAAAGTGGTGATTGACACCGTATTAGCGCATGTTGAACCTTTATTGGCCAAGCACGGTTTTGTCTTGAAGAAGAGTCGGGCAGGTTTTACACGACATTTTGAAGGGGGCAATCAATACATTGGATTCTCTATACTTAATTACAATCCAGAATTTCAATTCTCTTATGCAGTCTCGGTCAATCTTGACGCCGTAAGTGCGCTAGATAAAAAGATTTACGGACCTGAATCGGATTGTACTACCATGCATTCAAACAGGGAAAGAATGACAGGGGTAAAACCCAGGCCAAAGGTTGAAAATTTTGAAGAGTTCCCCCCATTGCTGGATGAATTGAGTGAGCAGTTAGAAAAAATAGTGTTGCCTTTTCTGGACCAATGTCGTGATCCGGTTGGAGTCGATCAAAAGATGAATCCCCCTATTTTGCCTGGTTACGATCGAAGTGAACGAATGGAATATTGCGCCTTAATGGTTGCATGGCTTGCGAATAATCCCAATTTTTTAGGCCTGGTGGATTATTATCGCAATATTACCAAGGGGCAATTTCAAGCCTACCGGGATCAATTCGAACAGGCTGCCAGCTATTTGCTCCAGCAAAAAAATGAGGAATGAAGCATGGCTTTTGTCGTTGAACTGTGCGAGTGTCTTAAATAAGAGGGCCATATCTTCAGACTGATAAAAATTGTCTTAATTCGATCTGTCAACAGACGTGCGTTCAAAATCTAATCCATACCCGCCATGAGCTATACGATAGAAATATTTGCCAACCCCTTGCCACAAGAAAGACAACAAGCATTGGCCGAAGCTGCGCATATCAAAGAAGACTATCTGCAAGAAAGCGGCAAGATACATCCGTCCCTGCGTAAATTGCACGCCCAACTTGTAAAGCAATATCCCTGCCTTTCGAGCTATGATGAAGATGATCAGGATCAAGAGGACTGCCCATGGTCAGATGGACCCTTGATCAATAATTTTGGTTCGCAAATGGCGATGTTGGGTATCAGCAATCATCAGGATGAGGTATTAGCATTTATAATTTTGTGCAGTGGAAAATTAGGTCTTACTGTCATTGACCCACAAGAAGGGGTGGTATATCAGCCAAATGATATGCAGGCCATTGCATATATTCAAAAGCAACAGCAGCTTGCAGCACAAAAGCGCCCTTGGAGTGGAAAAGTAGTGAGGGACACCGTGTTAGCGCATGTTGCGCCTTTAATGGCTCGACATGGGTTTGTCTTGAAGAAGAGTCAGTCAGGTTTTGTGCGACGTTTTGAAGGGGGTAATCATTACATTGGATTCTCCATACTTAATTACAATCCAGAATTTCAATTCTCTTATGCGGTCTCGGTCAATCTTGACGCCGTAAGTGCGCTAGATAAAAAGATTTACGGAGCTGAATCGGATTGTACTACCATGCATTCAAACAGGGAAAGAATGACAGGGGTAAAACCCAGGCCAAAGGTTGAAAATTTTGAAGAGTTTCCCCCATTGCTGGATGAATTGAGTGAGCAATTAGAAAAAATAGTGTTGCCTTTTCTGGACCAATGTCGTGATCCGGTTGGGGTTGATCAGAAAATGAATCCGCCTATTTTGCCTGGTTACGATCGAAGTGAACGAATGGAGCGCCGCGCTTTAATGGTGGCATGGCTTGCGAATAACCCCAATTTTTTAGGCCTGGTGGATTATTATCGTGACTATATCAAAGGGTATTCTCAAGATTATCGCGATCATCTTGAGCAGGCGATCAGCTATTTACTCCAGCACAAAAATGAGGAATGAAACATGG
>NZ_JBMPPL010000036.1:0-2463 GCF_049339485.1 Undibacterium sp. TJN19 | reverse complement strand
AGCCCGAACGCGACCTCAACCAGTCCCCCCTGTTCCAGGTCCTCTTCGCCCTGCAAAATGCCCCTGCCGAAGACATCGCCTTAGACCAGCTCCAGATGCAGCCCCTCATTGCTGAAGAACACGAAGGGGTCGCCCGTTACGACCTCACCTTCAACCTCAGCGAAACCCCGGCTGGCCTCATTGGTGCACTCGAATACAACACCGACCTGTTCACCCAGGACAGCATCGACAATCTCCTCAACCAATACCAGCTGTTGCTGAGCCAGATCGTTGAACAGCCTAAACTGTGCATAGACGATTACCAGTTGCTCACTGAACGGGACAGGCAGATTTACCTGGCGCAGGCAGAACAGACAGCACAGACAGTGCAAGCAGCACAAGACAGCCAACACGCTCCAGACCTCCTGCATCAGGTCAGCACTGAGGTGCAAGAGCAGGCACTGGTGCTGGCCGGACAACTGCGCAAAGAAGGGTTCACCCGGAACGACTGCATTGGCATTGCTGCCGATGTGGGGGGCAGTGACAGTGCACATGATGCGCACTTGCTGGTTGCCTTCCTGGCTATCCGGCAACTGGGGGCGTGCGCCTATATCATCAACTCCACCACGAATCCTTTGCGTCGTCAGGCATTGCTGGATGCTGCGGGGGTAGTACGTGTATTGGAGACTGTGGACACCAGCCATATCCCTGCGGTGAACGAAGTTGTGGAAGAAGCTGAGGACGCAGGGAAGCTTGTAGAGATAACAGGCGAGAGCGGAACGACTGCCCCTGTTAAGCCTGTTACCCCTGATGCCGGCCAGCCAGTCTTACGTTTTTCTATTCAACATGCCTCCGGTCATTTGCTGCTGGCTGAACTCGACCAGACTGCCTTCCTGCGCGCTGTGCTGCGGTTTACAGGACAACGGGCAGTAGGGCAGGGCACCACAGAACAGGTTCTTTTATCGGCACTGCAAGCGTGGTCACGTCCCTTGTCGGTTCAGCAGTTGGCACAATTCTTCCCCGTCACCGTCCTCGAAGGTCGCCAGCTTGCGCCTGTCGGCAGTGCCGGTGAACTCAGCCTGGCTGGCATCCACCTGTGCGCGTCTGCGGCTACAGTCAGACAGACCGGGCTCACTGTTCCACATCCTTTGTTTCCTGCTCAGACGCTGATCAGAACCGGCCACCGTGTCATCCTGCGCCAGGATGGCAGTTGCCATGCTGACCCGCTATCGGTCCAGAACCGCGCCCGTCGCCGCGGCCAGTGGGCCAGACAAAGCGAAACCCTGTTGCGCAGCGTGATTCCCAAGCAACTGCCCACGCTGGTCTTACAGCAAACACAATGGATCGCCTTCACCCAGGCCCATGCCGGCACAGTCGAAGCGGAGATGACCCTGGCGGCCTTGTTGGCACGCTTGAAACAAACGCCCCAGCGACACTGGCTGCCGTCGGCCCTACAGATCTGGGATAGTCTGCCTCTGCTCGATCAGGGTGCAGTCGACCGCGAACTGCTTAAAAAGAGCAGCGATGGCAATGGCAAGCTGTTCATTCCGCCGCAAGGCCCTACCGAAGAACTGCTGGCCGCCATCTGGTCAGAATTGCTGCCTGCGCACAATACAGAGCGTACAGAATTGGCAGAGCGCCAGATAGACCGCCGCGACAACTTCTTCCTCATCGGTGGCTATTCCTTAATCGCTGCCCAGCTCATCGCGCGTATCCGTGATCTCTTCCAGGTTGAATTGCCCCTGCGCGAGCTCTTTGCGCACCAGACACTCCAATCCCAGGCTCGTCTGATCGACCAGCAACGCCATAGTGAAGAGGCCCAGCTGCCACACATCGTCGCCATCCCGCGCGATGCCACAGCGCCCTTACCGCTATCCTTCTCGCAACAACGCCTGTGGTTCCTGAGCCGCATGATGCCCCCGAACGCCGTCTACAACATCCCGTTCGCGTTGCGGCTACGCGGCAAAGTCGACGAAAGCGCCCTGGTCCACAGCCTCAACGCCATCATCTCCCGCCACGAAGCCCTGCGCACCCGCTTTGCCGACGTCGATGGCCAGGCCGTCCAGCTCATTGACCCACCAGGCCGCCCCTGCGTCGTCGTCGAAGACATCGACAGTGAAGCCGCCCTCCACAGCCGCATCCTGGCCGAACGCCACTACTGCTTCGACCTCAGCAACGAACCCCTGGTCAGATTACGTGTCCTTAACACCCGCTTCGACGGCCACCACGTCTTGCTCGCCACCTTCCACCACATCGTCGCCGATGGCTGGTCCATGGGCGTCTTCTTCAAAGAACTCGTCGAACTCTACCGCACCACCGTCGCCGCTCCCGGCGCCCAGATCACCCCCTTGGCCCCATTACGCCTCCAGTTCGCCGACTACGCCCACTGGCAACGCCAGCAACTCACCGGCAACATCATCGCCGCCCAACTCAGTTACTGGGAACACCAGCTCGCCGGCCTGCCGCCCCTGCTCGACCTCCCGA
>NZ_JBMPPL010000035.1:0-3991 GCF_049339485.1 Undibacterium sp. TJN19 | reverse complement strand
TGCTGATGTTGCTGGCAAACATATCGCCGAGGAAGACGAAGTTATTGCCAGTGGTGAGCTTGATATCGCCTTGATCAACGTAGATGCCAGCTGCAATTTGTGCGCCTTGCGCTGTCGCAAAATTGCCACTGTACAGATAGAGTTTAAGTTGCTCTGGATTTTAATTTTTTTTCTGGACGGCACTCATACATGCAAAGACTGATTATTTATTTCGAGAAAATTTTTTTAATTTGCTTGAATTAAGTGCCAAATATAAAAATACATTTACGATTATTACCCCAAAATAAAAAAATGCTGCATATAGAAATATACGCAGCATTTTTTTATGTGTTGCTTGGAATGCTGTCAGATCAGAAGGCGGGCATCTAAAGCAACCATCACATCCGATTTTTGTGCAAAAAATGCAGATCGGATATGACGTTATTGCTCAATCGAATACTGAACAGGTCAGCGATTTTTTTCGCCTAGCTACCAAACCTCAAGAACAATATGATGGCTTTCCATTGCGTTCCAGTGAATATTTTCCATTATTTACAAAGCCTTCTCTACCATCTGGCATTCGAACCTTGTAAATTAAGTAATGCTTCACATCAATGCACTCTATAACACTTGCACGTTGCGTTGCAGGTAATTTAACCTGAGAGGATATTGACGTCATTGCCTCCTTCTCGGCAGCATACACGGGTATATCTTCATTCGCCACCAAGTATAAACCCGTCACATCCCGCGCACAAGCAGCGAGAAACACTACAAAGAGTATTGAAATACCAACCAACCTACTCATTTCTGGCCTCGTTAAAATGGGATGAAGTAAAAAGGTCGCGTAGGAGGTGGTGGCCCAGGACGCGGTACCATCTCAATTAAACCAGGAGATTTTCCCAAATCATCGGCAAAAGAACCTGGAAGCATCTTGTCGCCAGGCAATCCAAGTCGTGGAGGCAGACATTGTTGCAGTGGCGTCGTACTGTTATTTGAAGTTGCGTTATAAGCCCCCTTGTGTTCTCTCAAACACTGCGCAAAAGCGACCTCTTCATCAGGCGTTAGATTAAGCCTATAACTTGTGCCACCTCTGAATCCATTTGACGAGCATTGTTATTACAGTACCTATTTTGTTAATTATTTTTTTCTTCTTTTTTTAAGATCATTTCTTTTTGTTCATCTAATTGTGGACGCAGTCTTTTCTTTATGTCGTAGACAAACGCACATACACCCGCGATAACAATAAATATCGCTCTTAACTGCCCCCAAGAATAAAAATCCTCATAAAACAACAAGCCTCCACCTGCAGATATGAGGATTAATGCCCAAATAAATATTGGCAACTTTTCCAATGGTAAGAATCCAAACCCCATTACGTTCCTCAATGCTATTAACTATACTTATCAATTAAATTATTATAATCTCTATTTTTTTTGACAGGAACAAGCTTCCCGAGCTTTCGCCATAGCCGTTGTAGCAAACGGAGTCATAAATGCACCTGCAATTTCTAGTGTCCCGGATGCAAGCCCGCCAAAAGCAGCAATTCTAGATCCCGCTTCGTACGCAAGCGATAAAGAGGCAGGTGAAAATTTCATCAATGAAGTTCCTATTGCGCCTGGGCCTTTAGTTAACACCAATTTTTCGTCAGCGATCATAAGGCCTTCTTTCACAGCCGAGAGAAAATCAGGGTTTGCCCCTGGAGAAAATTGTTGAAGATTACCAATTTCGGTGATGAAACCGCCCAAATCACCATAATTATCGTGAATATACTTCTGCACGCAAGCGTCGTCCACACTAGGAGTAGTAGTAGACATTGGTTGTTTATACGGATCAAATCCAGCCCAAGGTATGCCTCCAGGAAAAGCCTGTAAGCCTCTGCTATCTACAAATTTAACCGGATTCGCCCCCACATACCCATAGGTAGTCATGCCCCCTGCCAAACCTATCGGGTCAGACTCTACATAGCGTCCCATTCTCGGATCATAGTCCCTGAAGTAATTGTAATGCAATCCCGTTTCCTGGTCGAAGTATTGACCTGCAAAGCGGATATTAAACGTGAATTTGCTGGTCGCATTCGTTGGCTGCTCATTAGGCAGTGTTTCCCCAAACGGGGCACTATCCCAGCGCCATACTTCTGTCCCTGAACTATCGGTGATGACCCTGGGTGTATCTAGGTGGTCAGTGTGGATGTCATACATTTTTACCGCATGACCCGCCACGGTGACGGTCACCGGGGTCGAGATGCGGCTTGCCCCCAGATTGTCCGTGGCTTTTGCCGTCAGACTATAGGTGCCGCCGGCTACATCATTTCAGTTGAAACGGCATAGCGCAGCGGCGCTTTACCCTTAGTGAAAAAATATTGTCGCTCTTTTTACAGTACGTATTTGACAAAAAATATTTTTATTGCCCCTGCGAGGGAAACAAGCGCTACAGCAATTGAAAGCAAAGTGAAAACAAAACCGAAACCATTCATGCCCTTTACACAGGATGCGGATTTGATGTTTATTGGATTTGTATAACCGCAATCCAAAAACAAAAATAAAAGAGTGAGGGCTATGCCTGCGAAAAATAAGCCAATCCAATTAAGTGTCTCAAAATTAACAAACTCTTTCCACAAACGTAAGCTTGCAGGCACTAACAAAATACTTTCGAAAAAAGTAGTTACCACAACATCCTTAGGTGGCAACAAAAAAATATTTAGAGTCAAAATTAATCCACATAAGAAAAAAATCCCGATCCCATTTGAAATATATTTTTTAACACCCATGTTCCACCCAATCAATTAAAGTAGCGATTTATTTTTTCTGACAGACACAAGCATTTCTCGCCGCAACATTCATTCCTGTTGCGATTACACTAGCTGGAGTTACTATATATTCAGCTGCGAAATGTATTGCAGCTGAGGCATTACGTGCCCACATACCGAGTCCGAAAATAGCTGGCGCCGCAGACCCTCCCATACCCAAGGCTTCACTAGTAACTGCTACGGACTGCATTGCCGTCCCGCCTCTACTAAGCACTTGCATTGCTGTAAGTTTTTCAGTCCCGGTTTCCGCACCACTTTTCCACTGTTCAGTTGCGCCTCCTTCTGCCATATTACCCTCACCGGGTATGTAACTAAGAAAACTCAGATTTGGTACTGCCCAATCAGCTGCTTTACCACCAAAATTATCGTGTATGTATTTTTTCATACAAGCAAGTTCCTCGGGCGAGGGTAAGCTCTCTCGAAAATTTGAAGATCTATATGGATCGAAGTTACTGCCAGAAGTAGCACGAGAAAGATCTGAACTCCAATCCAAACCTCTTGCGTCAACCAAGCTAACCGGATTCGCCCCCACATACCCATAGGTAGTCATGCCCCCTGCCAAACCTATAGGATCAGATTCTACATAGCGCCCCGTTCTCGGATCATAGTCCCTGAAGTAATTGTAATGCAACCCCGTTTCCTGGTCGAAGTATTGACCTGCAAAGCGGATATTGAACGTGAATTTGCTGGTCGCATTCGTTGGCTGCTCATTGGGCAGTGTTTCGCCAAACGGAGCACTATCCCAGCGCCATACTTCTACCCCCGAACTGTCGGTGATGACCCTGGGTGTATCCAGGTAGTCAGTGTGGATGTCATACATTTTTACCGCATGACCCGCCACGGTGACGGTCACCGGGGTCGAGATGCGGCTTGCCCCCAGATTGTCCGTGGCTTTTGCCGTCAGACTATAGGTGCCACCTGCGACATCGTTCCAGTTGAAACGGTAGGGCGCAGTGGTGACGGTACTTAATAAGCTGCCGCCATTATAAAATTCCACTTTGGCGATACTGCCATCACTGTCGGCAGCTGTCGCATTCAGAATGATGGTGGCTGGGGCCGTGGCATTGACCGGGTTAGCCGTCAAACTGACCGTTGGTGCATTATTGTTGACCACATTGACGGTGACAGGTGCGCTGCTTGTCGTGGCGTTCTTGCTGTCAGTCGCCTTGGCCGTGATGCTGTAGCTGTTGGCGACCACATTGGACC
>NZ_JBMPPL010000034.1:0-4005 GCF_049339485.1 Undibacterium sp. TJN19 | reverse complement strand
CGTACTACCCGAACTCACCGGCAGACCAGGCTGAACTTGAACAGTTTGCGGCGGCCAACCCCACCATCAACATCCCGACCAGCTACCCGGGGCAGACCCGTACCGCATTTGCATTCAAGCTGACGGGTGCGGCAGAATACCAGCTGACCCCCCACCTGTTCCTGGGTGGACGGTTGAGTGCGGATAACTCAGGGGACTTCAACGATGCGGCAGCGGCGGTGTATCTGCGCTATAGTTTCGAAACCCGCAAAGGCCCCGTGGCTTTCCCGCCCCTGGCTCCTAAACCTTATTACCTCGGAAATTAATTGTCAGCCAGTTCTGATAATTCAACGAGTTAATTAAATCGATCCCATTCTTTCCACGTGCTTTTTTATTGAATGCACTGGAAAGACTTCGCGCTTTTGCGTCAGGCCTGGCTGATGGCAGCAAAGAAAACCACTAAAATTGCTGACAGTAAGTGAAGTTTTTATAAATTAACAATGGTTTTGTCATCGAAAGCTTGCTCGGGCTTCCTATTTAAGCGCGCATACTTCAAAATGCTGTAAATAGCCTGATGGTGTATAGAACGTTGCTGAGCCAAGAAAAGTGGTCAATAGGGGACTTGAATGATTTTGAAGAAAAAAGCGTTGGTATTGGCGCTTTTGACGGTATATCTGGAAAGCGGGACAGCTCTCGCGAGTTCCCCATTGACGCAGCAATTGAAAGAACAGGCGCAATTCTGGGCTCAACGTGGCAAAGAAGATAATGCTGCCGATGCCTGGCGCAAGCTTTTGCAAGTGGAGCCATCCAATGTTGATGCCTTAATGGCACTCGTCTTGCACGAAGCCAAGACGGGCAACCCGGAACAGGCAAAATCCTATTTTTCCAAACTCAAGGGCTCTCAAGCCAGCAGCGCCCAAATCCGTAGCGTCGAAGATGCCTTGAGGCGAGGGACTGCTGGCGGTTCCGGCCAGCTTGACGAAGCACGCAAACTGGCCAGGCAGGGGGATTCTGAAAGCGCAATCGAAGCCTATAAGCAGATAGGTGATCCATCCAGATTAAAAGGTGAGGCAGCATTTGAATATCTTCAAACGCTGGCAGGTACCAAGAATGGTTATCCCGATGCCAAGCGTGGCCTGGAAAAACTGAGCAAGGACAATCCTTCGAATACACGTTATGCGCTGGCCTATGCGCAGGTGCTGACCTATCGTGAACCCAGTCGCCTGGAAGGGATTGCTGCGCTCGAAAATCTCAGCAGCAAAGCCGATGTAGGCAAGCAGGCGGCTGATTCCTGGCGGCAGGCATTAAGCTGGATGGGTTTGAAGAATGAAAATGCTAAACATTTCCGGCGCTATCTCGATAAATTCCCTGATGACCAGGTCATCAGTGAGCGCCTGGCCAGCTTGAACCGTCCGGCTGCTCCGTCTGCCCTGGAAGAAAAACCTGGGCCTGTCAAAGTCATCGCGACGGCAAAGCAGAATGTTGCTGTAAAACCCCCGGCAGAAGTGAAACAAAAAGCAGAAGCAGCACCGAAAAAAGACAATACAGCCAAGGCGGAAAGCAGTGCCAAGGTATCTGCCGGTAACCTTGATAAAGCGCGTACCGCTGCCTTCAAGTCGCTGGACGATAATGATGTAAAAACTGCGGAAGCAGGATTTCAGGCTTTGATCAAATCGCATCCTAAAGATTCCGCTGGCTACGGTGGCATGGGCCTGGTCAAGATGCGTGAAGAAGAATTCATCGAGGCACGTGGCTTTCTGGAAAAGGCAGTGGAGTATTCACCTGCGCAATCCAAGGACCAATGGAAAAAAGCTTTTGAGGATGCCAGCTATTGGGCCATCGTGGCAGAGGCCAGAACCGCTTTTGAAGATGGTGACAGTGTCAAAGGCATTGCTTTTTTACGCAAGGCCATCGCCCTCAATGGCACTGAACCAGCAGGCATTTTACAGCTGGCAGATGCCTTGCAGGCAGAAAATGACTTGAAAGGTGCTGAAGAAAATTATCGTCATGTGCTCAATGCAGATAAAACAAACCTGCGCGCGCTTGATGGCGTGATCGGGGTACTGGTGTTGCAAAAACGGCTTGCAGATCTGGAGGCGCTGAGCAGCATCATGTTGCCACGTCATCTGGCCATTGTGGCCAACCTGAAATCAGAAGAGTTATGGAATAAAGCCAAGGCTGCCGAAGCTGCTGGTGATCTCAATACAGCGCAATCGACATTGGAAGATGCCATCCTTATCAAACCGGACAATGCCTGGTTGCGCATGGCACTGTCAAAAATTTATCTGAAACGCGATATGCCAGGCCAGGCACGTGCGCTGATCGAAGCGATGACCAATGTCGAGAATCCCGACCCGGAAGCACTATATGTCAGCGCCTTGCTGAGTGAAATGCAGCAACAATGGTGGGATGCCATGATTACCCTGGAGCGGATACCACCGGCATCAAGAAAAAAAGAAATGGCCGAGATGCAAAGGCGTTTGTGGATACGCGTGCAACTTGACCGCATTGAGCTGCTGCGTAAGCGGGGTAATCTCGTCGCTGCAAAAAATATTTTGACGACGGTTGAATCGGTGACCGCCAATGATCCCGAATTTACCAGTGCCATGGCCAACCTGTATATACAGCTTGGTGATACGGAGCGTGGTTACGCCATGATACGTCAGGCTGTACAAAATACGCCCAAACCTTCAGCAGGGTTGTTATTGCAATATGCGGGCACCTTGATGCAGCCAAACCAGGAAGGTGAACTGGAAGCCGCGATGCTGAGAGTTGCCGCCATGCCCAAGCTGGAAGAAGCCGAAATTACCGCTTTCCAGCAACTGCAAAGAATCTTGTCCATCCGTTATGCAGAGCGGGCAAGGGAAGCCGGTGACTACGCTACTGCTTACAATTACATCCAGCCACTGTTAATCGCCAATCCTGACGACAGCATGTTATTGCTGGCCTTGGCGCGTTTGTATAACACTTCTGGCGATAAAGAATCGGCCAGGGAATTGTATGGCAAAGTTTTAGAAACTGAACCCGAAAATCCGGAAGTTTTGCAAGGCCTGGTGTATGCCGCCATTGAGGCCAAAGATTTTGAAAATGCTGAACGTCATCTTGATCTGCTGATGCGCTTGCAGCCAGACAATCCGCGCTATATCGCATTGGCAGGCAATGTTGCCAGGGCGCAAGGCAATAATAGCCGCGCCCTCAGTTACTTCAAGCAGGCGCTCGCGATGGAGCAATCCCAAAGGCCAAGCGCTCTCATGGGACCGAATGGCATACGGTTGGTCGCGCAAGGGCAAGCTCCCAACATTAATGATTTCCGTGTCAACCCTTTCAGTGATCGTAACCAGGCATCCGCTGGCGGGTCAAACGGGGTCGCGTTGAGAAATGCACCAGTGCAGCAACAGGCATCGGTACCTAATTCCAAGAGTGCTATTTTTGCGCCGGTAGGCATACCTTTGCAGCAACCGGCACAAAATGCCAGATCAGCGCAAGGGCAGTATTCAATACCTCAATTACCCGCGTCGATTACCCAGAACTATCAGGTAAATAGTGCTGGTACAGCGGTGCAGGCAAGGCCGCAACCCAGCGTTCCACAATTGCCGGCAAGCGTGACTGCGCCTGCACCGATTTCTGCACCTGCGCCTGCATCAATGGCCGTCAGCAATGGCGCACCTGCTATATTACAGGGCGGAAGCAGCGGCACTCCGGGCGGTACGACTGTTGGTGCAGCAACTATTTATCAGATACCGCCAGCAGTTGTAACGCGCAGTCCTTTGACCCAGAGCCCAGTTGGTAACAGCAATGTTTACAGCGGAGAGGCACCTGCATCGGCAGCTAGCCCGTCGCCGTCGTACGTTGCGCCAAAGGCCAGCTACAGTAACAGCTATGCGTCCCCCGCGCCGGCGCCGGTACCGCAACAATATGCAGCAGCCACCGGAAATAGCGGAACGGGCAGCAAAGCCCGGGCAACCAAGCCCGTGACCAATGTCAGCGCAGAAGAAGCAGGCCTGCTCAAAGAAATCGACGCCATCA
>NZ_JBMPPL010000033.1:0-4029 GCF_049339485.1 Undibacterium sp. TJN19 | reverse complement strand
AACCACAAGCGCTGCTGCGCAAAGGAGAGCGGCAAAGGCAAGTCCCGGTCAGCCCGCCCGATCTCCTCCCCCACCAGCACCGCCGTACCCTGCCCCGCCAGCACCTTCGCCAGCGCCGCAATCGTCGGATGCGCAAACAAATCCCGCAACGCCAACTCCCGCCCCAGCCCCTGACGCACCCGCGTCAACAACTGCAAAGCCAGCAAGGAATGCCCACCCAGATCAAAGAAATGGTCATGCCGCCCCACCCGCTCCAGGCCCAGCAAGGTCTGCCATATCCCCGCCAGCAACACCTCCACCTCCCCTTGCGGCACTGCATACAAGCCCACCGCAAAGGCCTCCTGCCCCGGTGCCGGTAAAGCCCGCCTGTCCAACTTCCCGTTCGGCGTCAACGGCAAGGCGGGCAACCACACAAAGGCTGCCGGCACCATATACTCCGGCAACACCGCTTTTAACTGCCCACGCAGCGCTTCACTGCTCAGTTCGTTGCTGGCATCATTCCCGTCTGCCGGCCCCACCAGATACGCCACCAACTGCTTCTCCTGCCTTGCGCTGTCGGTGTCGCTGCCTTCTGCGCCCTGATTCTCCGCACCCGCACGTTCCCGCGCCACCACCACCGCCTCCCTTACCTGCGCCTGCTGGAGCAACTGCGCCTCAATCTCCCCCAGCTCAATGCGGAAACCACGGATCTTCACCTGCTGGTCATTCCTGCCCAGGTACTCAATATGCCCATCGGCACGCCAGCGGCCCAGATCCCCCGTGCGGTACATCCGCGCCCCGGGCTGCTCACTCAACAGATCCGCCACAAAGCGCTCTGCCGTCAGCGCAGGCCGGTGCAGATAACCCCGCGCCACCCCGGCCCCGCCGATATAAATCTCCCCTGCCACCCCGGTCGGCACCAGATGCCTGCCCGCATCCAGGATATACATCTGCGTATTGGCAATCGGCCGCCCGATTGGCACCCGGTCCAGGTCCTCCCCGGCACGGCACTCCCAATACGTCACATCAATCGCCGCTTCCGTCGGGCCATACAGATTATGCAGGCTCGCCTGTGGCAAGGCCGCCAGACAACGTGCCTGCAAAGCCACCGGCAACTCCTCCCCGCTGCACACGATACGGCGCAGGCTCGCGCATTCGGTCAGCTCCTCCGTCTGCTCCAAGAACGCCTGCAACATCGATGGCACAAAGTGCAAGGTCGTGATCCCCTGCGCCTGGATCAGGCCACGCAGGTAGGCCGGGTCCTGATGCCCTTCCGGACGGGCAAACACCAGGGATGCCCCGTTGAGCAAGGGCCAGAAGAATTCCCAGACCGACACATCAAAGCTGAACGGCGTCTTCTGCAAGACTTTGTCGTGTGCCGTGAGGCCATACTGGTCCTGCATCCACCGCAGGCGGTTCACCACTGCCCTGTGTTCATTCATCGCCCCCTTGGGCTGGCCGGTCGAACCCGAGGTATAAATCACATAGGCCAGATTGGCTGCGGTCAGCCCAATCACCTCTGCGGCCAGATTGCTGTCTTCCTGGTCCGCCATCTCTGCCCACTGGCTGTCGAGCAGGATCGTGCGTCCTCCATGAGGAGGTAAGAGCGCAGCAAAGCGCTCCTGGGTCAGCAAGACCCGTGGTGCGGCATCCTTGACCATCTGTGCCAGGCGCTCTGCCGGATAAGATGGTTCCAGCGGTATATAGGCACCACCGGCTTTTAATATCCCCAGCAAGCCAATCACCATCTCCAGGCTGCGTTCGACACAGATGGCGACCAGTTGATCCGGCCCGACGCCCTGGGCGCGCAGGGTGTGGGCGAGCTGGTTGGTTTTTTTATTTAATTCGGCATACGTCAGTTGCTGGTCTTCCACCACGACGGCAATGGCATCCGGGTTGTGCTGTACCTGGGCTTCAAATAACTGGTGCAGCAGCGGGGCATACGGATAACTGATCTCCCGCGCATCCAGATAAGCCGGCAACGCATGACGGGCAGACACCTGGCCACCCTGACCACCCTGGCGGTAGACCGTGCAGATAACGGTGGCTTCGGTCGGGCCATAGGTATTCATCCAGACCTGGTGGGGTCTGGCGACCCTGGTCCATTGCTGGAAGGAGTCGACCGATACCACTTCGCCACCAACGACGATCAGGCGCAGTGCACTCTGGCCCAGGTAATCGCTGTCGACCGTGCCTATCCAGGCATGCCAGTAAGCGGTGGGCAGGTCGAGCACGGTAATGCCCTGGTGCAGGACCTGGGTACTGAGTTCGCTGGCAGACGGTGTCAGCGCAGCCCGCAGGATGAGGCTGCCGCCGGCCATCAGGACCGGGAAGATTTCTTCTACCGCCGCATCAAAGCTGACGGTGGCAAACTGCAGGATGCGGTCACTGGCCGAGAGGGCAAATTCACGGCAGACAAACAGGTTGTGGTTGAGCACATTGCGCTGTGCCACCATCACGCCCTTGGGTTGACCGGTGGAACCGGAGGTATACATCACATAGGCCAGATCATCGGCCTGCGGACTGAGGGCCACGGCAGCACCATTGCTGGCTGCTTCCCTGGCAATGGCAGGCCAGTCCTGGTCCAGCAAGACCAGGCTGCATTGCTTGAATTGATTGAATTGGCTGTCAGCCTCTGTTGCCAGGGGCAGCCGCGCAGCCAGGCTGGCCTGGGTCAGGATCAGTTGTGGCCGGGCGTCTTCAATGACATAGGCCAGGCGTTCTGGCGGATAGGCGGGGTCGAGCGGGACATAGGCGCCACCGGCCTTCCAGATGCCCAACAGGCCAATGACCATTTCCAGGCTGCGTTCGACACACAGTGCCACCAGTTGATCGGTGCCGACGCCACGTGCACGCAGGTAATGGGCGAGCTGGTTGGCACGCCGGTTCAGTTCGCCATAGCTCAGTTGTTCGTTGCCATGCACGATGGCAATCGCCTGTGGTTGTTGCCGGGCCTGTTCTTCAAACAGCTGGCAGACCGAGGCAACGGGGGTGCTGGCGGCGCGGGAGGAGGCATACTCACCGCGGCTATATTGCATGAGGGTGCGGTATTCTTCTCCCAGCAGGCGGGCTTTATTGACTGGCAGGGCCAGTTCCTGTGTCATGGTGGTGAGGATGTGGGGCACATACCGGGCAATCCTGTGCTGGAAGGCATCATCAAAGACGGTCGGGTCGAGGGTGATGCGCAGCAGGTGGCGGTTGGCGGCATCATGCTTTTGCACGTCGACGCTGAAGAGGTAATTGGTTTCATCGAGACCAAAGCTGCCACTGCCGGTGACATTGGAGGCGGCCCCGGCATTGCCTATCACATGGAAATTCGTAAAATTAAACAGGGAACCGGCAAAGTCGAGCCGTAAGTCTGCCTGGATCTGGGCCAGCGGATAATGGCGGTGGGCCTGGTGCTGGTTCAAACGGGCATGCACTTGTCTGATCAGGTCTGCCCAGCTGCCGCTGCCGATATCGACCTGCAACGGCAGAGAATTCAAGAACAGGCCGACCATCTTCTCGGCGCCATCGATCTCGGGCCGGCCATGGGTGACGACGGAACCCAGGATGTGGTCGTCGCCTTCGAGCAGGGAGGTCAGGACCAGGTAGACGGTACACCAGACGCTCTTCTCCTGGACACCGAGCTGGTCTGCCAGGGCAATGAGGGCCGTACTCATGTCGGCGGTGATGTCACAGAAGAAATGACTGCTTTGCTGATGGGGGTGGGCTGACCACCAGGCTTGTTTCGCACCGGCCAGGCTGTGTGTCCAGTAGTCGCGGTGGACGGGGGACGCCAGGGCGGCCTGTTCCAGGGCGATATAGGTCTGGTAGGACGGGGGCGATGGCAGGACGACGAGGGGCTGGCCCTGCAACAGGGTTTTATAGTGGGTAAACAGTTCGGCCACGAGGCTGGCATCACTCCAGCCATCCCATAGGGCATGGTGGAAGCTGAGGCCAAACTGGATCTGTTGTTCAAACACGAGGATGCCAATACGCCAGAGCTCGTCAATGCGCAGGCCTCTGGCTTTCTCTTCGAGTACCCAGGCCTGGATGGCGGCTTCTTTG
>NZ_JBMPPL010000032.1:0-5782 GCF_049339485.1 Undibacterium sp. TJN19 | reverse complement strand
AAGTGCTTCATAATCTCGTTTCTCTGCTGCTGACGCACACAACGCTGCGACGCAAAACTGGGTAAATAAGTAGTCCGGTTGAGTAGAAAAGATTTTGGTTCTTTAACAATTAACAGTCAATAAATGTGGGCACTTTGCGAAGCGCACCAGCGAACTTAGGTTAGTTGGAAATGCTTAAATAATATAGCAAGTGTTCACAAGAAATAAAGCAAGACGATGATTTAGTAATAAATCATTGAACTGTCAGTATTTTGAGTGAGCGACACCGTTCGAAAGAACGGAGTTCAGAAATGAACACAAAACAGAGATTAAACTGAAGAGTTTGATCCTGGCTCAGATTGAACGCTGGCGGCATGCCTTACACATGCAAGTCGAACGGCAGCGCGGGGCAACCTGGCGGCGAGTGGCGAACGGGTGAGTAATATATCGGAACATACCCTAGAGTGGGGGATAACGTAGCGAAAGTTACGCTAATACCGCATACGCACTAAGGTGGAAAGTGGGGGCTCGCAAGACCTCATGCTCATGGAGTGGCCGATATCTGATTAGCTAGTTGGTAGGGTAAAAGCCTACCAAGGCGACGATCAGTAGCTGGTTTGAGAGAACGACCAGCCACACTGGAACTGAGACACGGTCCAGACTCCTACGGGAGGCAGCAGTGGGGAATTTTGGACAATGGGGGCAACCCTGATCCAGCAATGCCGCGTGAGTGAAGAAGGCCTTCGGGTTGTAAAGCTCTTTTGTCAGGGAAGAAACGGTGTTTCCTAATACGGAATGCTAATGACGGTACCTGAAGAATAAGCACCGGCTAACTACGTGCCAGCAGCCGCGGTAATACGTAGGGTGCAAGCGTTAATCGGAATTACTGGGCGTAAAGCGTGCGCAGGCGGTTTTATAAGTCTGATGTGAAATCCCCGGGCTCAACCTGGGAACTGCATTGGAGACTGTAAGGCTAGAGTGTGTCAGAGGGGGGTAGAATTCCACGTGTAGCAGTGAAATGCGTAGATATGTGGAGGAATACCGATGGCGAAGGCAGCCCCCTGGGATAACACTGACGCTCATGCACGAAAGCGTGGGGAGCAAACAGGATTAGATACCCTGGTAGTCCACGCCCTAAACGATGTCTACTAGTTGTCGGGTCTTAATTGACTTGGTAACGCAGCTAACGCGTGAAGTAGACCGCCTGGGGAGTACGGTCGCAAGATTAAAACTCAAAGGAATTGACGGGGACCCGCACAAGCGGTGGATGATGTGGATTAATTCGATGCAACGCGAAAAACCTTACCTACCCTTGACATGGAAGGAATCCCGAAGAGATTTGGGAGTGCTCGAAAGAGAACCTTTACACAGGTGCTGCATGGCTGTCGTCAGCTCGTGTCGTGAGATGTTGGGTTAAGTCCCGCAACGAGCGCAACCCTTGTCATTAGTTGCTACGAAAGGGCACTCTAATGAGACTGCCGGTGACAAACCGGAGGAAGGTGGGGATGACGTCAAGTCCTCATGGCCCTTATGGGTAGGGCTTCACACGTCATACAATGGTACATACAGAGGGCCGCCAACCCGCGAGGGGGAGCTAATCCCAGAAAGTGTATCGTAGTCCGGATTGTAGTCTGCAACTCGACTACATGAAGTTGGAATCGCTAGTAATCGCGGATCAGCATGTCGCGGTGAATACGTTCCCGGGTCTTGTACACACCGCCCGTCACACCATGGGAGCGGGTTCTGCCAGAAGTAGTTAGCTTAACCGCAAGGAGGGCGATTACCACGGCAGGGTTCGTGACTGGGGTGAAGTCGTAACAAGGTAGCCGTATCGGAAGGTGCGGCTGGATCACCTCCTTTCTAGAGTAGCGCGTAGTGAAGTGTCCACACTTATTGACTGTTAATGAATGAACAGAGAACACAGGTAAGAGATCATGTTCCCGAAAGGGGGATTAGCTCAGCTGGGAGAGCACCTGCTTTGCAAGCAGGGGGTCGTCGGTTCGATCCCGTCATCCTCCACCAAGATTCTGGTAGAAGTCATAGGAATCGGGTCTGTAGCTCAGTTGGTTAGAGCACCGTGTTGATAACGCGGGGGTCGTTGGTTCGAGCCCAACCAGACCCACCACAAGATCTCGACAGTGCAAACGTAAGTCAAGCCGGAGTAAGAAATAAGGCGAAGAGATTTAGGTTTGTGCTTTCAAAGCGAAAGACAATAGTAATAAGTAGTTCTCGTTCTTTAACAATTTAGAAGAAGTAAAGTAGAAATAATCAAAATTATTTCTGTAAAGAGAAGTCAGTGACGACAGTCATTGATGGAAATTATGGAAGGGTTGTGATTGTATCGAACAAACATAGTATTAAAAAGAGTTTGAAAAAGCTGTCGAAAGACAAGTTTTAGAAAAAATCAAATTCCTTGAGATACGGCAAACGCTAAAGTAATACTCATAAGTAGTAAAGAACTATAACCGGTTTTTGGTGATGAACCTTGATCAAGTAATTGATGAAGACACCAGAAGCTAAAGTTATAGGGACAAGTGACTAAGTGCACATGGTGGATGCCTTGGCGATATCAGGCGATGAAGGACGTAGTAGCTTGCGATAAGCTGCGGGGAGTGAGCAAACACACATTGATCCGCAGATTTCCGAATGGGGAAACCCGGCCGTAAGGTCATTGCAACCTGAATACATAGGGTTGCAAAGCGAACGTGGCGAACTGAAACATCTAAGTAGCTACAGGAAAAGAAATCAACCGAGATTCCCAAAGTAGTGGCGAGCGAAATGGGAAGAGCCTGCAAGATTTAGCAAGCATGATAGACAAACGGAATGGAAAGTCCGGCCAGAGAGGGTGATAGCCCCGTAGTTGAAATCATATTTGTGGAACTAAGTTTGCGACAAGTAGGGCGGGACACGAGAAATCCTGTCTGAACATGGGGGGACCATCCTCCAAGGCTAAATACTCGATATCGACCGATAGTGAACCAGTACCGTGAGGGAAAGGCGAAAAGAACCCCGGGAGGGGAGTGAAATAGATCCTGAAACCGTGTGCATACAAACAGTAGGAGCGGACTTGTTCCGTGACTGCGTACCTTTTGTATAATGGGTCAGCGACTTACATTCAGTGGCAAGGTTAACCGCATAGGGAAGCCGTAGAGAAATCGAGTCCGAATAGGGCGAATCAGTCGCTGGGTGTAGACCCGAAACCAAGTGATCTACTCATGGCCAGGTTGAAGGTGCGGTAACACGCACTGGAGGACCGAACCCACTAATGTTGAAAAATTAGGGGATGAGCTGTGGGTAGGGGTGAAAGGCTAAACAAACTTGGAAATAGCTGGTTCTCTCCGAAAACTATTTAGGTAGTGCCTCTTGTATCACCGTCGGGGGTAGAGCACTGTTATGGCTAGGGGGTCATCGCGACTTACCAAACCATTGCAAACTCCGAATACCGACGAGTGCGAGCAAGGGAGACAGACATCGGGTGCTAACGTCCGGTGTCAAGAGGGAAACAACCCAGACCGCCAGCTAAGGTCCCAAAGTACAGCTAAGTGGAAAACGAAGTGGGAAGGCTAAAACAGTCAGGAGGTTGGCTTAGAAGCAGCCACCCTTTAAAGAAAGCGTAATAGCTCACTGATCGAGTCGTCCTGCGCGGAAGATGTAACGGGGCTAAGCTGTACACCGAAGCTGCGGATATCCTTAGGGATATGGTAGGAGAGCGTTCTGTAAGCCTGCGAAGGTGACTTGTAAAGGTTGCTGGAGGTATCAGAAGTGCGAATGCTGACATGAGTAGCGATAATGGGGGTGAAAAGCCTCCACGCCGTAAGCCCAAGGTTTCCTGTTCAACGTTCATCGGAGCAGGGTGAGTCGGCCCCTAAGGCGAGGCAGAGATGCGTAGCTGATGGGAAGCAGGTTAATATTCCTGCACCGTCGTATGATGCGATGGGGGGACGGATCGCGGAAGGTTGTCCGACTGTTGGAATAGTCGGTTTCTGGTTCAAAGAAGGTGCTTAGGCAAATCCGGGCACATAATTCAAGGGACTGGGACGAGTGAATTAATTCATGAAGCAATCGGAAGTGGTTCCAAGAAAAGCCTCTAAGCTTCAGTCATACGAGACCGTACCGCAAACCGACACAGGTGGGCGAGATGAGTATTCTAAGGCGCTTGAGAGAACTCGGGAGAAGGAACTCGGCAAATTGGTACCGTAACTTCGGGATAAGGTACGCCCTTGTAGTTTGACTGCCCTGCGGCAGAAGGACGAAGGGGTTGCAATAAACTGGTGGCTGCGACTGTTTAATAAAAACACAGCACTCTGCAAACACGAAAGTGGACGTATAGGGTGTGACGCCTGCCCGGTGCTGGAAGATTAAATGATGGGGTGCAAGCTCTTGATTGAAGTCCCAGTAAACGGCGGCCGTAACTATAACGGTCCTAAGGTAGCGAAATTCCTTGTCGGGTAAGTTCCGACCTGCACGAATGGCGTAACGATGGCCACACTGTCTCCTCCCGAGACTCAGCGAAGTTGAAATGTTTGTGATGATGCAATCTACCCGCGGCTAGACGGAAAGACCCCATGAACCTTTACTGTAGCTTTGCATTGGACTTTGAATCGATCTGTGTAGGATAGGTGGGAGGCTTTGAAGCGTGGACGCCAGTTTGCGTGGAGCCATCCTTGAAATACCACCCTGGTTTATTTGAGGTTCTAACCTTGGCCCGTAATCCGGGTCGGGGACAGTGCATGGTAGGCAGTTTGACTGGGGCGGTCTCCTCCCAAAGTGTAACGGAGGAGTTCGAAGGTACGCTAGGTACGGTCGGACATCGTGCTAATAGTGCAATGGCATAAGCGTGCTTAACTGCGAGACTGACAAGTCGAGCAGGTACGAAAGTAGGACATAGTGATCCGGTGGTTCTGTATGGAAGGGCCATCGCTCAACGGATAAAAGGTACTCTGGGGATAACAGGCTGATTCCTCCCAAGAGTTCATATCGACGGGGGAGTTTGGCACCTCGATGTCGGCTCATCACATCCTGGGGCTGTAGCCGGTCCCAAGGGTATGGCTGTTCGCCATTTAAAGTGGTACGTGAGCTGGGTTTAAAACGTCGTGAGACAGTTTGGTCCCTATCTGCCGTGGGCGTTGGAAGTTTGAAGGGGGCTGCTCCTAGTACGAGAGGACCGGAGTGGACGAACCTCTGGTGTATCGGTTGTCACGCCAGTGGCATTGCCGAGTAGCTATGTTCGGAAGAGATAACCGCTGAAAGCATCTAAGCGGGAAACTCGCCTTAAGATGAGACTTCCCAGAGACTTGATCTCTTTAAAGGGTCGTTCGAGACCAGGACGTTGATAGGCTGGGTGTGGAAGTGCAGTAATGCATTAAGCTAACCAGTACTAATTGCCCGTAAGGCTTGTCCCTATAACCTTAGCAGGTTGTAGGCTACGACAAGTATTGTGAAGTGTTTGCGAAAATGGAAATTCGGAAGAATTTCACTTGTTCGACAACAGTCACAACCACCACAGTAAGCGATGGTCTCGCTTACTGTGACAAAAACTTGATTAGTGCGAATAAGATCGCACACTCTACGACACTTCTTCTGAATTGGACTTTTTGCTCCTCACAGCGCAACGTGAAGAACAACAAGTCAACAAGTTATGCCTGATGACCATAGCTAATCGGTACCACCCCTTCCCATCCCGAACAGGACCGTGAAACGATTACGCGCCAATGATAGTGCTGCAACCAGTGTGAAAGTAGGTTATCGTCAGGCTTGTATTCCGCATACCCCCGATCAAGCAATTGACCGGGGGTTTTGCTTT
>NZ_JBMPPL010000031.1:0-5827 GCF_049339485.1 Undibacterium sp. TJN19 | reverse complement strand
GTAAGCCTCGGTTTCTCCAACTATCAGATCATGGGTGCTTTCCTGTCTACTCTATAAACCCAATTAGTCATATTCTCTTTCCAATCTACTTTTTTATCGCCTCGGATCTGCGCCATCCTGCCGCCGAGACATTTCAAGGCATTCCATTATTTTATTTCTAAGTGCATCATTATTATTTTCAATTTCAACCCACCATTTAGGAAGCGGTTGTCGTATTTTTCTACTATCCCTGATGGCTGCTTTCATCTTAAAAATTGCTTTGTTTTGTTTTTCTGTCCTTACATTTTCTGGGATGGCACTTAATTCATCAATGTTATTTAGGAGTGAAAAAAGTTTACCCTTATCCACGTTTTTCCTTTAACTGGCTTCCGGCCAAGTGCGGGGCTTGCGCCGTTTTCCTTTCGGTTTGGCACCTGGCATAACTAATTTAACGATGAACAAAAGATGTATTAAGGGTTCGTTTACCTATTTTCTTTTTTTTATCTAAAAGAGCCATATCGTTCGCGCCAGAAAATAAATCACCAGGATTATTCAGTGCGTCATTACTAGAACGCTCGTCATCAAATTGAGGATCAATTTCATAAAGATATTCCCGAAGACCATCAAGCGCTTCAAGTGTCAAATCGAACTTTTCATGAACAATTCTTAGCCTGGTATTTAAGTACCATCCTTGTGCAAAAAACAGAAAAATGGCAGCAGTCCAAATTGTCTTCTCTAGCCCACTTTCAAACATATATTTTTCTTATTCGATTAAACCCTGTTCAATTGTTTTGGTTACCTGAAAGCGATAAGCAACAACGCGACCACAACGAATCCCTCTATCCGCTTTACAGCCTCGCGTATTTTCTCAATTTGAGTGTTCAAGGCCTTAATTGCTACACCCATCGAATCTTCCCGTGCCGATGAGGCCGTACATCGCGGCGGCCCGCTCACCGCCACTATAAGCACCCAGGAACAGGAAGTTCTTGCGGCCAAGGCAGCAACCCCGTAACGCATTCTCGGCGATGTTGTTATCCATCTCGGCCAAGCCATCGTCAAAGTAATAGATCAACGCCTGCCACTGGTTGAGCATATAGTTGACCCCCGGTGTAAGAATAGTTGTCGCGTCATCTGACAAATAGAAATTCTATCGGGGGCGGGTAAAAGAGAGCAAGTGAAAAAGTATTCAAAGGAACGGAAAGAGGCGATCCTGAAGAGGATGATGCCACCGGAGAATAAAAAGATAGCGGAATTAGCACGTGAAAGCGGGATCACAAAGCAAACACTTTATACTTGGCGACGTCAAGTTCGGAAACAAGGAATAGCAGTGCCAGGAAGCGGAAAGAATGCAGAACAATGGAGCTCAGAAGACAAGTTTGCGGTTGTACTCGAAACAGCAGCATTGAATAAGCCTGAATTGGCAGAGTACTGCCGTCGCAAAGGTTTATTTATAGAACAAATTGCAGCATGGAAAACCGCCTGTCTCACAGCCAATGCCCATGCAGAGCAGCAAACACGTGAACAGCGTGAACAGTCCAAAAGCGACAAGAAGCGTATCCGCCAATTGGGGAAGGAACTGTTGCGCAAGGACAAGGCGTTGGCCGAAGCGGCAGCGTTATTGATACTCAGAAAAAAAGCCCAGGCGATCTGGGGAGACAAAGAGGAAGACTGATCAGCGTCCCGGATCGCCGTTTATGTATTGTATTGATCAGAGAAGCCGTGGCGGCAGACCGCCGCACCACTAGTGTCAGGCCAGCACCTGCCAACAAATTGACGGATGGTGAACGTGCCCAGATTCTTGCCGTTGCCAATAGTGAAGAATTCGCCAGCTTGCCGCCAAGCCAGATCGTCCCCACGCTAGTGTAGTGTTTCGTTTTTCTTTGAACCAAGCTGGCGATTTGCGCGGATGACTTTCTGCAGAATGTCATTGGCCTTGGCGGTCCAGACAAAAGGTTTCGGATTTTGATTATGCACATTGATGTATTGCTCAATGGCAGTGACCAATTCTGGAACGCTGCGAAAGACACCGCGTTCAAGTCGGTCTGTTGAAATGCTTCGGAAGAAGCGTTCGACCATGTTGAGCCACGATGCCGAGGTCGGCGTGAAGTGCATGTTGAAGCGCGGGTGATTGGCGAGCCATTCCTCGACAGTGGGATGTTTTTGTGTGGCGTACTTGTCGGCGATTAAATGCAATGTCTTGTCCTTGGGCGTCTCGCGGTCAATCTGCTTCAGGAATTTCAACCACTCAATATGGGTATGGCGTTGCTGGCACTGCCCGATGACCTGCCCATCAATACATTGAGCGCGGCAAACAGCGTGGTTGTTCCGTTGCGCTTGTAGTCGTGGGTCATCGTTTCAGCTCGACCTTTCTTTAGTGGCAGTCCGGGCTGGGTACGATCCAGTGCCTGCACCTGGCTCTTTTCGTCGCAGCACAATACCAGCGCGTGCTCGGGCGGTGACATGTACAGACCGACAATGTCTTCGAGTTTCTCGACAAATCTTGGATCGCGCGAGACCTTGAAGGTCTCGACCAAGTGGGGCTTGAGGCCATTGGCCTACCAGACCTTGAGCACCGTCGTATCCGAGATGCCAAGCTTGTCTACGCAACTTGCGTGTGCTCCAATGAGTGGCACCTTCCGGTTTCGTTTGCGTCGTCACGCGCACAATCTCCGCTGCATCTATACGCGGCTTGCGACCACTACGCGGCAAGTCGGCAGAAATCGCTACCACGCCGCCTTGGACAAAACGGGTACGCCAAGCAATCACTTGACCTCGGCTGATTTCAAGCCGTCGCGCAATCTCGTGATTGCCCACACCCTCTGCTGCCAGCAATACAATCCGCGCTCGTCTTACGCTACGCGCGTCGAGCGTCTGCGATCTCACTCGGCGCTCCAGTTCGGTTCGTTGTTCATCCGTCAGATTAATTGGCTTGCCCTGATTCATCATTCGATCCACAGAAAGGATACGAATATGACAAACAAAACATTGGCTAGTTCAAACAATTCGCAAGCACTACACTAGCAGATCGTGGCGAATATCTGGCCTCAGAGTCGAGTTTTTACCGTGTATTGAAACAAGCATCACAGCAACATCACCGTGGAAGAGCCAAGAAACCCTCCAGCCGGGTGTTGACAAGCCATTGCGCCCACGGCCCTAACGAAGTCTGGAGCTGGGATATTACCTGGCTACCTGCTGCAGTCAAAGGCCAGTATTTTTATTGGTACATGATCATGGATGTCTTCAGTCGTAAGATCGTTGGTCACGAAGTCCATCAGGCAGAATCGTCAGAACTGGCATCGCTGCTGATACGTTGTACCAGCTTGGCAGAAGGTTTGGCCGGACGCAGGCTGGTACTGCATTCAGATAACGGTAGTGCGATGAAGGGATCTACCATGCTTGCCACGTTGGAGCATCTGGGCGTAGCCGCCTCATTTAGCCGGCCAAATTAATTGTTGATAAGTTTTTTCATCTTTGTATAAATGTATACTGAACCTGCCTCTGTCAAGTGCCCATTGTCCCAAGCTGTCAGCCAAAATTCGGACTTATATTTTGTGACAGCAAGACATTTTTCCCCAATACATACGCTGTCTAAAAGTGATATGAATTCAACTTTATTGGTATTCGCTAAGATCATTAATCTCCTATCAACGTCTTTTAACTTTTTATAGGTCGGCATTTGAATATACTCTTCTTGACTTAGAGTTATATTTTTTCCTGAAAGAAATATTGGCAATGTTGGCTCCCATTGTGGTGCGCTTCCAATGATTATTATTTTGGAATTTGGAGATGCTATTTTTATAAACTCTATGGTTTTAGATAGGTTGCCTATTACATCTTCTCTTTTGTAGGTGTACCAATTTGATTGAAGAAAAATTTTCTTAGGTTGTAATTTCTGAATATTTTCTTTTACGAAATTATTAATATAAAGACAATTTGGTCTATCTACAAATGATGTATCAATTAATGGTGGGCATGCACTTGCTGTAAGTTGAATAATGTCATTGTGAACAGTTCTTATTCCTTTGGAAGAAGCAGCAGCATAGGAATCACCCCATATTAAGTAGGCGTCTGAAGTCTTGTTTCCGTAACATTCATCTTTGAAGTTATGATAAGTATTCTCGGGCTCCATGTAACATGTGTAGCGTCGTAACGTTTGTGTAAAGTCATAATTTTGGAATCTAGCGATAACTTTTTGTTGCTTACTTAGACGACTATTTAAATCTTTGCATTTCCATCCTATTAATCCAACGACAATGAACGTAAATGTCAACACCAGACTTAAGATAAATAATATTTTTCTGCTGATTTTTTGCTTATTTCGAAATGGATTTTCAACGTACTTCCAACTCCAATAACCAAATAATAGAGCAGTCAAACAAAGAAGAATCAGATTTATATTTGTCAAACCATCAAGGCTTCTTAGTCTAGCAAAGGCAAGCAAAGGTTGATGCCAAAGGTATGCGCTATAACTGATTAATCCAATTCCTACAAACGCTTTACTACCTAATAATTTGCCTACCAAGTTTTTGGTGTTGGCAAACACAAGGACTAGCCCAGCTCCAATTGTTGGTATGAGAGTGTATAAACTAGGGGATGGCGTTTTATAGTCAAACGTAAATATCGCGTAGAGTATTAATACCAAACCAATCAGACTAACTAACTGACTGGCTCGCTGGCTGACTAAAGTTATATGGGATTTATAGTTAATGTACAAAGAGACTAAAGCGCCAATAAGTATCTCAAAGCCTCTTGTTGGCAACAAATAAAAAGCAAATGAAGGGTGTGTTGAGGAAACCCAATGCGCAGTGCCTATGCTAATAACAGCAACGATTAAGAGCAGGGATATAATGCATTTCTTTCCCAGCTTCCAAGCCAGCATTAAGAACAGTGGAAATAAAACATAATATTGCTCTTCAACAGCTAAACTCCATGTATTTATCAAAGGTTTAAGCTCTGACGCTGCATCAAAATAACCATTAGTTAAACAGAAGAAAATATTAGACGCAAACAATGATACGGCAACTAAACTTTCAGAAAAGTCTTTTAAATCTTGCGGTAGCATCCAAATCCATGCAAATGGTAGCGTACACAACATCACGAAGAAGAGTGCCGGTAGTATTCTTCTTGCTCTTCGTTCGTAAAAATTAAGCAATGAAAAAGAACCTTGCTCCATCTCGGTTACGACGATAGTAGTGATTAAGTAACCACTTATAACAAAGAAGATATCTACACCTACAAAGCCGCCACTAAAAGCTGTAAAACCAGCGTGGAACAAGATGACGGGCAGCACAGCTAACGCCCTTAATCCGTCTATCTCTTTTCTGTAATTCATTTAGCAAGCATCCTTTAGAATTTAACCTGAATTTTGCATAAAAAGGGCAAAGATCGCGGTAAGTGATTGATAGAATGAGAATTATCGAGAAACGCATTCGTCAACACCGCCGAGACTTTGCCCGACATGAATTCTACGCCAGAACAACTCCGATTTGCATCTGCATACATCTGCATAAGGGTAAGCACCTCATCAGCACCGTCTTGACGAATCGCCATAGTAATAGCAGGTAGAATACAGGCTTTAGTAGTGGATAGATTGCCATGGATGAATACCGTCATTACAAGCTCAACCGCGCAGCGATTGTATTGCTACCGAAGCAGCCCGCTCTGGATTGGATCATGCGCGTTGATCCGAACCCGCCTAATCTGACGCTTGACGAACTTCGTCATGAACCGGATATTTTCTTGGTCCGGGATGAGCGAATAGAATTTCTCGAAGACGCACAGCGCTGGGTCTACCGCCGTTGGCAGATGTTTTTTGAAACGTTCATTGGAGATTGGCACCTTGATGAAT
>NZ_JBMPPL010000030.1:0-5851 GCF_049339485.1 Undibacterium sp. TJN19 | reverse complement strand
ACCTCCTTCTGCTTCGACCTCTCCATCTACGAAATCTTCCTGCCCTTAACCACAGGGCAAACCTGCATCCTCATCGACAACATCCTCGCCCTGGAAAAACTCGATGAACACAGCAAACAACAGATCACCCTCATCAACACCGTCCCCTCGGCCGCCAAAGTCCTGCTCGACCGCAAAGCCTTCCCCGCCGGTGTCAAAGTCCTCAACCTCGCCGGCGAACCCCTCAAAGCTGCGTTGGTAGACCGCCTCTACACAGAAACCCCCATCGCCCAGGTCTACGACCTCTATGGCCCCTCAGAAGGCACCACCTACTCCAGCTACGTCAAACGCCAGGCCCAAGGCATAGAAACCATAGGCTGGCCCGTCGCCAATACCCAGTTCTACGTCCTCAGCCCTACCGGCCAGCTACTGCCCCAGGGCGTCACGGGAGAACTCTACATCGGCGGCATCGGCGTGGCCCGTGGTTACCTGCAAAGACCGGGTCTTACCGCAGAGAAATTCCTGCCTGACCGCTTCAGTCCACAAGCAGGCAGCCGTCTGTACCGTACTGGCGATCTTGTCCGCTACCTGCCCGATGGCAAGCTTGCATATTTGGGAAGAGCAGACCACCAGGTCAAGGTCAGAGGATTCCGTATTGAACTCGGAGAAATAGAAAGCACCTGCCTGCAACAGCCGGACATCAAAGATGCCGTTGTCATCGTCAGGGAAGACCAGCCTGAATACCGCCAGATTGTGGCCTACCTGGTACCGCATCAACAGACTGACAGCAACAGCAGCAATAGCACCAATAGTACAAATACAAGTAATGCAGCACTGACAGACAGCCTCAAAGCCAGCCTGCAAAAGCAACTGCCAGCCTACATGATGCCGTCGGCCTTCGTGGTCTTGCAAGCATTGCCGCTGACGCCCAATGGCAAGCTTGACAGGGCAGCCCTGCCGGTACCGGACGGGGCAGAACAGCGTGTGGGTTATGTGGCACCGCAAGGGGAAGTGGAACAACGGGTGGCGGCCTTGTGGGAAGGCTTGCTCAGGCGTCAGCAGGTTGGGCGCTTTGATAACTTCTTTGAGCTGGGGGGGCATTCGCTTTTGGCGATGCAATTGCTGGCACGTATCAGGGATGCATTTTCTGTTGAGCTGTCGCTTGACCAGTTATTTATCCATCGCAGTCTCCGTGCTATGGCGAATTGCATTGCCCAGACAACGGCGATTGTGCGAAGTAGCAACCTAACGCCAGCAGCGGCTGATATCAAGGCGCTACCGCTGGCCTTGTCCTACTCGCAGCAAAGACTGTGGTTCCTGAATCAGCTGGAAGGACCAAGTCCGACCTACAACATTCCAAAAATCATCCGCCTCACGGGTGAACTCAATATCACTGCTTTAAAACAGGCTTTGCAGTCCATTGTTGAGCGGCATGAATCGCTGAGGACTTCATTTGCAGCACAAGACGGCGTGCCGCATTTACAAATTGATCAGGTACACCAGGTCATTTTACCGCTTGAAGAAGTCGACACGATAGGGCGCTGGCATGCCGCATGTGCGGAAGAAAGCAGTTATTGCTTCGACCTCGGCCATGATCGCCTTTACCGTTTCAAGTTGATCAAGCAGTTGTTTGAAACCACAGGAAACCCATATTGCCTACTGGCGACTTTCCATCACAGTATCTTCGATGGTTTGTCCATCACCGTTTTCATGACAGAGCTGGCCACGCTGTACGCGGTATTTTCTGAAAACAAACAGGCGCAACTGGCGGCTTTGCCATTGCAGTTTTCTGATTATGCCCGTTGGCAGCAGGCACGCCTGAAAAATGGCGAATTCAAGGATCAGGAAAACTACTGGCGGCGACAGCTTGCAGAACTGGCACCCAGTCTTAGCCTGCCTGTTGACCGGCCTCGTTTGTCACAGCGCAGCCATGCAGGTGCATGGGTAGAAACACGGATAGACCGCCCGACGACGAGCAGGCTGAAAACCCTGGCGCATGAAAATAATGCCAGTCTTTATATGGTGCTGCTGTCAGCCTTTGCCGTTTTACTGGGACGGTATAGCAATCAAAATGATATAGCGATAGGCAGCCCGGTTGCCAATCGCCCGCATAGCGATCTGGAAAATGTAATCGGCTTTTTTGTCAATACCCTGGTCATGCGCTGTAAGCCGTCCGATCAGAAAAGCTTTCTTGATATTCTCACTGATACGCGAGCTGTTGTTCTCAAGGCGATGGCTAATCAGGATATTCCATTTGATTTGCTGGTAGAAACGCTCAAACCCGCACGCAGCCTCAGCACGACCCCCTTGTTTCAGGTGATGCTGGTATTGGTGAATGAAGAAGAGCAGCCTGATACCAGCTGGGCCAGTGTAGAAGATGCGGATGATTCTGGCAGCCTGCTTTCTGGCAGTGCAGGAAAGCAGGGCGTTGCCCATTTCGACCTGACCCTGCTTGTGAAAGTCGTACCGGGTGGTTTGCATTGCAAGCTGGAATATGCAAAAGACCTGTTTGATGAAGACACGGCAGAAAGCATGCTGGAGAGCTTCAAGAATGTTGCCGGTATTGTCGGCGCATTCCCTTCCAGCGCATTGTCTGTCTTTGAATGCATCAGCAAACAGGATAAGCATCAACAAATCCAGACCTGGAACCAGACTGCATCTGCTTTTAAAATCGATAACTGCGTACACCAGCTATTCGAGCGCCAGGCTAAAGCCAGCCCGGATGCGATTGCACTGGTGTTTGAGCATCAATGTATTTCTTTCCGCGAACTCAATAACCGCGCCAATTACCTGGCAGGATATCTGTTGAACCTGGGCATGGCAGTAGAAAACCGCGTCGGTCTGTATTTTGAACGCTCGATAGAGACGGTAATTGCCATCCTTGCCATCATTAAAAGTGGTGGCTGCTATGTGCCGCTGGACGCAGGGCACCCGGCAGAGAGAACGCAATTCATATTGGCAGATGCCGGTGTCAGATTTATCCTGTCCAATATTGCATTGCCTGAGGCATTGCATTCTTATGCCTATCAAAATGTGCATGTGCCGACCGTATTGCAGCAAGAAGCTTACCTGGGCATTGCGAGTTACCCGGATGTTCCGGCGGCGGGTATCGGCCTGCATCCAGACAACCTGGTTTACTGGCTCTATACCTCAGGCACGGCCGGTCGGCCCAAGGGCGTCATGGTGCGGCATTCCAGTTTGTCGAATCTATGCCAGGATTCCATACAGCGCAGGGGCTTTAATGGCGAATGCCGTAACCTGCAATTTGCACCTGTCAGTTTCGACGCTGCCAGTGCCGAAATCTTCAATTCCTTGTTGTCTGGCAGCATATTGCATATCCCGACGGTGAAGGTGCTGACTGACGCTGAAGAATTCAGTCGTTACAGCAAACGCAATGCAGTCAACCGCGGTTATATTCCACCTGCTTTCCTGTCGGTGCTTGATAAAAAAGACTTTGCCAGCTACCGCTCACTCAGTGTCGGCGGCGAAGCCATTCCCAAAGAAATTGCCAGACAGTGGTCACAGGTTTGCACCCTGACGAACGCCTATGGCCCCACCGAGTGCACGATTGCCTGTACTTCAGGTACGTTCGACGGCTCGGAAGACGTATCGATTGGCAAGTTTGTGGCCAATGTCAACGGCTATGTACTCAATGAAGCCTTCCAGCTTGCGCCCGTCGGTGTGGTGGGTGAACTCTATATCGGTGGTGAATGCCTGGCGCGTGGCTATGCCAGGGATAAAAAACTGACTGCCGAAAAATTTTTGCCAGACCCGTTTTCTCAACGCTCGGGTGCACGCCTCTATCGCACTGGTGATCTGGTACGTTACCGCAAGAATGGCAAACTTGAATTTATCGGACGAAAAGACCAGCAGGTAAAACTGCGTGGCTACCGTATCGAACTTGGTGAAATTGAAGCCTGCCTCGCCGCACATCCGCGTATCAAGGCCGCTGCTGCCAGTGTCCAGGGCGAAGAGAAAGACAAGAAAATCGTTGTTCATTATGTTTCGCATGACAACGATGCCGGTGTGATTGATGCCAGTGAATTGCGGGCATTTGCGCAGCAAAGCCTGCCCGCCTACATGGTACCTGCTGCTTTCGACAGACTGGTCAAACTACCACTGACGGCGAATGGCAAAGTCGATAGAAAAGCCTTACCGGTCATCCAGTTTGAAACTTCCGCATCCGTCAGCCAGGCACCTGTTGGTGAACTTGAACAGCAAATGGCGCAGCTATGGGCAGAAATGCTGGGCGTGAAGCATATTGGCCGGTTCGACAATTTCTTCGAACTGGGCGGCCATTCATTGCTGGCAACCCAGCTGGTTTCCCGTGCGCGGGAAAAATTTTCTACTGCCATCACAGTAAGGGATTTGTTTGAAAACCAGACACTGGATCGCTTCAGTGCCTTTGTCGCGTCACCACGACATCCTGCTGAAACGGCTTCAGCACCTGTCCTGACCAGGCGTGGTGCTGATATACCTTCCTTGCTTTCGCCAGCCCAGCAGCGTTTATGGTTCCTGTATAAATTCATAGGAAAGAATGCGGTTTTCAACATACCGCTTGCCTTGCAATTGCAAGGGACGTTGGACAAAGAAAAATTACATGCAGCGTTGACTAGCATCGTGCACCGTCATGAAGCCCTGCGTGCACGCTTCGTCGAAATTGATGGCGAGGCAAGGCAAGTCATTGATACACCCTCTGAGACGAAGCTGGTTGAAGAAATTGCCGAAAATGCCGAGGCATTGCGCAGCTTGTGTCATCGCGAAAAAAGTATATTTTTCAATCTGAGCGACGATACCTTATACCGCTTTTGCCTGATCAAACTCGTCGGTTCAGACAGGCATGTATTGCATATTACTTTTCATCATATTGTTGCCGATGGTCAGTCTGTTGCCATCTTCATCAAGGAGTTGTCAGGGTTTTATAACAGAACAAGCGGTGAAGACGTTGTGGCGGCATTGCCCTTCCAGTATGGTGACTATGTGACCTGGCAAAATCAGGCCGCGCAAAACCAGCAGCTTGAAGAACAAACCAGCTATTGGAAAAATGCGCTTGCAGGTTTGCCCCAGGGTCTGGAATTACCACTCGATTTTGAACGTCCACGTGCGCAGACTTTTTCCGGTGCCACGCGAAAAATATCTATTGGACACGAAACCAGCCGCCAGTTGCAAGAGCTGAGCAGGCAGCATAGCGTGAGCCTGTTCATGACGCTGATTTCGGCGTTTTCCGTATTGCTGAGCAGGCATGCGCGTCAATTTGACTTTGCGATCGGCACACCTATTTCCAAACGCGAAGTGCAGGGCACTGAACAATTGATAGGCCTGTTTTTAAATTCCCTGGTTTTACGCTTCAACCTCAATCTTGAACAATCTTTTACCTCGCTCCTGCAAAGTACAAAAAACACCACCATCAATGCCTACAGGCATCAGGATGTACCGTTTGAAAACCTGGTCGAACAACTCAAGCCTGAACGCAGCCTCAGTCATACACCATTCTTTCAGGTGTCTTTTTCGCTGGTTGAAAACCCGCTGAAAGACATGAAGCTTCAAGGGCTTGATGTCAGCCTGTTTGATATGGCCGAAGATGAGGGGGTTGCCCGTTATGACATCACTTTCAATCTAGCAGAAATTGACGGCAACATCGTCGGGACGATGGAATACAACACCGACCTGTTCAAGGCCGAGACCATAGAACGCCTGCTGAACCACTATGAACGCCTGCTCGAAGCCGTCGTGGCCGCCCCCCAGGAAGCCATAGGCGAACTCGACTTCCTGAGCGACGCCGAACGCCAGCAGCAACTACAAGACTGGAACCCTGCGGCAAGAACAGATAGTCCCCAAAGACCCACCAGCACCCAGAGCGTCCACACCCTGT
>NZ_JBMPPL010000029.1:0-6609 GCF_049339485.1 Undibacterium sp. TJN19 | reverse complement strand
TGCACCAGCCCGACGCCATCGCCGTTGTCGATGGTGCCCACCAGATCAGCTATCGCGAACTCGACCGCCGTGCCAACCGCCTGGCCCACTACCTGATCGCCCAGGGCGTCGTTGCCGACAACTGCGTAGGTCTCTGCGTAGAACGCTCTGCCGACATGATCGTTGGCTTACTGGGCATCTTAAAAGCCGGCGCCGCCTACGTCCCGCTCGACCCCGCCTATCCGGCCAGCCGCCTCCAGCACATGATTGCCACCAGCGCCTGCAAACTGATACTGAGCGAACAACACCTGCTCGAAGAACTCAGCTTCCTCAGCGACTACCAGACCCTGCCGCTTGACGGCCACTGGCACCATGCCCTCCTGGGCCGCTACAGCGACACTGCCCCAGAACTGACAGTCGTACCCGACCAGCTCGCCTACATCATCTTCACCTCCGGCAGTACCGGCGTGCCCAAAGGTATCGCGATTAATCACAAGAGCATTGTGCGTTTGGTGTTCAATGGCTTTGTGCCTTTCCCTGACTTGCAAGCTTATCTGTGCGCTGCTTCGCTGTCATTTGACGCCTTTACTTTCGAACTTTGGGGCGCTTTGCTGCATGGGAAAAAATCAGTATTGTTTGAATTCAAGTCGAATTCCCTGGACGCATTGGGTGAGACTATCCGCAATCACCGTGTCGAATGTGCCTGGCTGACCGCAGCGCTGTTTAATCAGGTCATTGTCAATGCCGGGCAATCCCTGCGTGACCTGAAATATTTATTGGTTGGTGGTGAAGCCTTATCGAAAGAACATATCCAGCGTGCCTTGGATGAAATACCTGCGGTTACCCTGGTCAACGGTTATGGCCCGACTGAAAATACCACCTTTTCATGCACCTATACCATACGTGAGCGTGATACCAGTGGTTTGACCTCCATCCCTATCGGTGTGCCCATAGACCATAGCCTGGCCTATGTCCTTAATGAGCAGGCAGGCTTGTTACCGACAGGATGTGTCGGTGAATTGTTTGTCGGTGGTGAAGGCCTGGCTCGCGCCTACATAAACCAGCCAGCGTTGACGGCAGAAAAATTCATTCCTCACCCTTACAGCAAAGTGCCAGGTGCGCGGCTGTATCGGACCGGTGATCTGGTCAGGCAACGCCAGGATGGCAACATCGAATACATAGGCCGTGCTGATAACCAGGTCAAGGTACGTGGTTTCAGGATAGAGCTCGGTGAAATTGAGAGTGTGATTGCCCAGCATGCCGCCGTCAGCGATGTAGCAGTCATCGTGCAGATCGAGCAAGCCAACCAGGGCCAACTGGTCGCCTATATTGTCACAGATAAAACACAACTCGGCGAAGATGTTGATATCAAGGCTGCCTTGCTAAGTCATTTGCAGGGACGCATTCCTGACTATGCCATCCCGGGTGCCTTTGTTCTGATGGATATATTTCCATTGACACGCAATGCCAAACTGGACAGGGCACGCTTGCCAAAACCGGATGAATCTGCCTACGCCCGCAAGCGGTATGTGGCGCCCAAAACAGATATGGAAGAAAAACTGGTAGCCCTCTGGAAGAAAAACCTTGCAGTCGACCAGCTTGGCACGGAAGATAATTATTTCGCGATTGGCGGTGATTCCATCCGTTCCATTTCACTGGTTGCCGAAGCTAAAAAAACGGGCCTGTTTTTTGCGATAAGGGATTTATTTGCCAACCCTACCATAGCCAGCCTGGCGGGTGTCGTCAAAGAAGGCGAAGCTGATGCCGGCAAGCGGGCTGAAGTTGCTGCATTCACCTTGCTGACTGATAACGAGCGTTCGCAATTGCCGCAGACAGTTGATGGCCATGTTGTCGAAGATGCCTATCCGCTGTCCTTGCTGCAACAAGGCATGCTGTTCCATTCGCTGCGTGATCCTGAACTCAATATTTATCAGAATGTACTGTCCTTCCTGCTGGAACTGGAATGGAATGAAAGCCGCTTCCGCCTGGCACTTGAATCGCTGATTACAATTCATCCTATCCTGCGCACGGTTTTCCATCTCGATGCAGACCGTCCATTGCAACTGGTGATAGAAAATCCGGATATCGGTATCAAGGTTTTCGATCTCGCTGATAAAAAAGCAGAAGATTTACAGACCCTGGTTCTTGAACTCCAAGACAGGGAACTGGAAAATGGTATTGCACTGACAGCACCATGGCGCGTATTCGTCTGCCTGTTGCCGAAGGGTAGAATTTTGCTCAATTTCGTCATTCATCATGCACTGATGGATGGCTGGAGTGACGCCAGTTTCATCAAGCAGGCCCTGGAAGTCTATGCCTTGCTGATGAAAGGTGAGGCTGCGCCACAGTTGCTGCAACCGCCGCGTTTCAGCAATTTTATCGCCCTCGAACAAGAAGCATTGGCATCAGTCCAGTACAGGCAATACTGGAAGGCAGAGCTGGAAGGCGTCAGGGTGCCCTGGTGGAGCGCCAGTCAAAAAACCGCCAGCGTGCGCTTTGAATGTCCGGTCAGTGCAGATACCAGCAAAAGAGTATCGGTACTGGCTGATGCGCTGAAGGTGCAGGAAAAAAGCATCTGGTGCGCTGTCTACCTGAGCCTGATCAGCCTGCTTGATGGCAGCCAGAAAGCCGTCGGCTCGGTAGTGACGCATGGCCGCCCTGAAATTGCCAATGGCGAACACATGCTTGGCTTGTTCCTCAATGCATTACCTTTGCCATTTGATCTTCAAGGCATGAAGTGGAATGCGTTAATCAAATATACCGATACCCGGCTTGGTGATTATTACAATATCCGTCATTATCCCCTGGCTGCCATACAGTCTGATACGGGTCTGGATTTTGCCGCCTCTGCGTTTAACTACACCAATTTCCATCTTTACAAAAATGCCAATGTTGGTACTGAGCTTGATGTAGGTGGTGGTTTTGATGAAACCAATTACAGGCTGCTGGTCAATGTCAGGAAGAATGAAGCAGATTCTACCCACTTCTTCCTGATCAATGCAGAACCCACGGTATTTGATCAGGCCATGCGTGCGCGCATTGTCGGCTATGTCGCTTCCATTATTGATGAATTAACCAACAACACCGATGCGGCAATCGATAAGGCAATACTGTTGAAAACAGAAATTTCCTCTTTGCAGCAAGATGTCAAAGTTGAAAAATTCCCCGATATTTGTGTGCACGAAAGCATAGAACTGCATGCAAAGACCCAGCCCGATGCGACCGCACTGATATTCAATGGTAACAGCCTGACTTACCAGGAATTGAATCAGCGCGCCAATCGTCTTGCCCATTGTCTGCGCGAACGTGGTGTTGCCCTGGAAACGCCGGTTGGCGTATGCCTGCCTCCATCATTTGATCTCGTCATCAGTATATTGGCCGTGCTCAAGGCCGGTGGCTGTTATGTACCCGTCGACCCCAATTATCCTGCCAGTCGCAGGGATTATGTCATCGACAATTCGGCAGTGAATGTCATCCTCACGCATCAGCAGTATATTGTTTCAAAACTGGCCCACATCACGGATGTGTCGCTGATCGCTGTGGATGAAGTCGCAGCAGAAGAGGGCGCATTCGTTCATTATCCTGCTAGCGATCTGAATACCCGTCACCTGGGGCTGACGCCGGCAAATGCTGTGTATGTGATTTACACATCGGGTTCGACGGGTAAGCCAAAGGGTGTACTGGCAACACACCAGGCCCTGATAAATCGCCTGTATTGGGCGCAGCAAACATTTGGCGTGGAGGCAGATGATATATTTTGCCAAAAAACACGCATCGGTTTTGTGGACCATGCTGCTGAAATATTCCAGGCGCTGGTAGCTGCCCGCCCGCTGCTGATTGTTCCTGAAGAGCAGGCTGGTTCACCGCTGCATTTGCTCGAAAGCCTGGCACATCATGACATCACCAGGATCACACTGGTGCCTTCCCTGCTGAAAGCCATGCTCGCCATTGGACAGCCCCTGCCACAGCTGCGGCACATTTTCTGTAGCGGTGAAGCGCTGGCCCTGGGGGATGACTTTGCCGCCCTCAGCCATTGCTTCCCCAATGCCAGCTTGTATAACGTCTATGGTTCAACCGAAGTCGGTGCTGACGTGACCTGTCATCATGTTGAACAGCTCAAGGCCCTGAAGCCAGGCGCAGTTCCCATCGGTCATGCCATCAGCAATACGTCTGCCTTTGTGCTTGATGAACAGTTCAATCGTGTGCCCATTGGGGTGGTTGGTCAACTGTATATAGGTGGTGCCGGTCTGGCGCGCGGCTATCTCCATAACGCAGCTGAAACGGCAAAAAGTTTCATACCGAATCCATTTACTCAATCTGGCTCAGCAGGCGAACGACTTTATAAAATGGGCGACATGGTGCGCATGTCGGCAGATGGTTGCCTGGAATATGTAGGGCGGCGTGATCACCAGGTGAAGATACGCGGCTTCCGTATTGAACTGGCCGAGATTGAACAGGCGGCCAGTCGCCTGCCACAGGTACAACAAGCGGTGACCAAGGTATGGGAAGGGCAGGGCAGTGCGGATAAAAAAATCGTGCTGTATCTGACCACCACTGCCAAAGCACTTGAACATGGCGAATTGAAGCGCAATCTGCGCAAGCAATTGCAGCAGACCTTGCCTGATTATATGTGGCCAGCGTCGATCAGCTTACTCGAAAGCATGCCGCTGACACCCAGCGGCAAACTCGACCGTCATGCCTTGCCATTGCCTGTAGAAGAAACAGGCGACAGCGACTTCATCGCCCCGGCAGGCACGACAGAAGAAATACTGGCTAGTTTATGGACAGAACTGTTACGCCGGTCACGTGTTGGCCGCCAGGATAATTTCTTCGAACTGGGCGGTCATTCACTGATTGCCACGCAATTATTGTCACGCATCAGGGAAGTATTTTCCTGCACGCTGCCAATGCGGCAATTGTTTGAACATCAGACACTGGAAGAACAGGCCAGGGCGATTGATGCCTTTAAATATGTGACACAGAAAGAAGATGTGCGCACTATTGAACCTGTGCCACGTACCGAGCACCTGGCCTTGTCCTATGCGCAACAACGCTTGTGGTTCCTCGATCAATTGATGGGCCCTGGCCCGACTTACAATATCCCGCTCGCGCTGAGATTGTCGGGCAATCTGCAAGTTGATTACCTGGTCAGCAGCCTCAATGAAATATTGAAGCGACATGAAGTCTTGCGCACCCAGTTTTCAAAATACAAGGGTGAGGCAGTCCAGGCGATACGGCCTTTCCAGTACATGGACATTGCGGTGGAAGAAGTCAGCAGCCACAATGAGCTGGAAAGTATATGGATAGGAGAAAAGAACTACTGCTTCAACCTGACCGCAGATTTGCTGGTCAGGTTCCGCATCGTCAGGGACTTGTCTGACATCACCCCGTCTTATGTATTGTTTGTGGTTTTTCACCACATCGTCTCGGATGGCTGGTCACTGGGTATTTTCTTCCGTGAACTCATAGAAAACTATCAGGCGCTGGAAAGTGCCAAACCGGTTAACCGTGCCAGCTTAAGAATTCAATACCCGGACTTTGCCCATTGGCAGCGCGACTGGCTCAATGGCAGCATGCGTGATACGCAACTGGCCTACTGGCGTGATCGCCTGGCAGGTTTGCCAACCAGCCTTGACCTGCCTTTTGACCGTGCGCGACCACCAGAACAGACCTTCAATGGTGAAAGCATCTCCATCAGCGTGCCGAAAGACTTGTCAGACCAGCTTCAGCAATTGAGCCGCAAACAAGGTGCAACCCTGTTCATGACACTGATTTCTGCTTATGCAATTTTGCTGGGGCGTTATGCACGCCAGGATGATGTCGTCATCGGCACGCCGGTGGCCAATCGCAGTATCCGTGAAGCCGAAGAACTGATCGGTTTCTTTGTCAATACTGTCGCAATCCGTAACCGTATTCCTGGTGACTTGCGCTTTACAGATTTCCTGAAGTCCACGCGTGAAAATTGCCTCGATGCCTATGCGCACCAGGATATACCGTTTGAATTTCTGGTGGAAAGTCTCAATCCACAACGCAGCCTCAGTCATTCACCGATTTTCCAGGTGATGTTCATCCTTCAAAACACACCTGTTGAAGCAGCATCTTTCAATGAAGTTGATATTTTGCCGGTTGAATTCCATACCCGCCAAAGTAATGCCCGTTTTGATCTGACAATGGGCCTCAAAGAAACAGCGGATGGCATTATCGGTAGCCTGGAATTCAATACCGACCTGTTCAACCGTTCTACCATGCTCCGCTTTGCTGCCTGTTATGAATACCTGCTGGAGCAAATCGTCTCGCATCCGCAACTGGTCATCGATGACCTGAAGATGATTCGTGAACCGGAAATGCAGCAACAACTGACGACCTGGAACGCAACGGCGATGGCCTACCCCGAGAGCCAGACCCTGCACGGCCTGTTCGAAGCCCAGGTTGCCATTGCCCCCGGCAAGACAGCCCTCATCGCCGGCAGCACCAGCCTCAGCTACCAGCAACTCAACGACCGTGCCAACCAGCGTGCTGCCGTCTTACTGTCCCTCGGCGTTGCGCCAGAAGACTGCGTCGGCATCTGCCTCAACCGCACCGCCGAAAGCCTCATCAGCATCCTCGCCGTCTTGAAAGCCGGTGCCTGCT
>NZ_JBMPPL010000028.1:0-7929 GCF_049339485.1 Undibacterium sp. TJN19 | reverse complement strand
TGCAACTGCACAGCATTAAAGCCCGCGGCAAGCGCAAATACAAAGCCACGACCGACTCTAATCATAGTTTGCCGATTGCACCAAACCTGCTCAACCGACAGTTTGCTGTCGATCAACCCAACCGCGTCTGGACCAGCGATATCACGTATATCGCCACAGATGAAGGCTGGCTGTACCTGACAGTTGTGATCGATCTGTTCAGTCGTCAAGTTGTGGGCTGATCCATGAAGCCGCATATGAAGACAGAATTGATGAGCGGTCTAGATCCGATGGCCGGGAAAAGTTACCACTTTATTCAGCATGAGACCGAGCGCAACGCTTACGCAATCGAGCGCTACACGAAGGAGACGCAGCGTCTGTATGGTGTCCTTGATCGCCTGCTGGCCGAGCGTGACTTTATTAGCGGCAATTGCTATTCCATCGCAGACATGGCTGTTCATCCATGGATTGTGCCATATGAAAAACAGGGGCAGCGTCTGGACCAATTTCCCGACCTGGCCCGATGGTTCAACAAGCTAGTGTTGCGTCCTGCCATCATTCGCGCCTACGCACTGCCTGAAACCAACCCCGCATCCTACGCCTAACGCAACCTAAAAATTGGACCAAAGACAATGACAACCATGCAACGACGCACATTCTTAAGACAAATTGCCGCGAGCGCGGCAATGATTCCCACCCTCGACGCGTTTGCCAGTCCGCTCAAGGGCGATACCATCGGCAGTGAGTCTCCCATCGGCACCACCGTGGCATTCACCAGGACGGCCCCGCCGGAATGGCTGATGCAATTCTGGAAGGAGATCGGTGACAAGACCTGGGGTGCCGGCTTTGACTGTTTTGCTAACGATGCGGTGGCGCACTTGGGTGTGAGCAGCTGGATTGGCCGCGATAGCATCCGCAAGGGATTGCGCGACTTCATCGACAAGAATTTGACGGCGCAACATGACGTGATCGAATACTGGGATAGCACCAATTTGAAGGTTTTCCGCGGTTTCGTAACAATGGTGTTTAACGACAAATCGATCCCGACGGCACGTCCAGCCATGACGCATTTCTTCTACATGGATCCGAACAAGACCGGCAAGGTCATCGCCTGGTACGGATCGGTAGGGCCGACCGCGTTCTGACCCACCTGCACGCATCGCGGGCCGCTAAAAGCGTATTGGCCCGTGATGATGATATTGCGTTCGTCGGCCAAGTGTTTCAAATGGCCACACAACGGCGGTCAAAACAATACGACGGACTCAAACACTGCGGCGACGAATGCGATGCACGGCATCTAACGCATCTACTCCGGTTACGGTACCTGCACGAGGGCCATATCGTTCTCTAGAATGCACACGCCGTCAGAGACTTGGCGCGCAAATGTACGAGTGCATTTATGTTCGAGAAACACCTTGCGAAATGAGGTGTGGGCGACTTACACCAGATTACTTTATCAAAAGAATGACTGCCGCCCTAAATAAGAACGCGGCTGACCATCTCACGGTCGGCGGCGAGCCGCTCGCGCAAAGAGTAGAGCTCTCGCGTAGTGTTCGTCCGCCTCGCTATTGGCGCGCTCGGCCTGGTGCAGCGATTCTTGCTTCTCCGCGCGCAGCACGGACTCCACCTGCTGGTGCGTCTACGGTTGGGTGAGCAGTTGCTAGGCGTCGTTCTCCAGCTTGTCGATGCGCGCCTAGAAACCCTGTTGGTCGCTTTGCCGTTAATCGGCCATCTTCTCCTGGGAGTGATAGAAATTGTGCTGCGCCTGCTGGTCGGTCAGCAGCCGGACCTTGGCGGCCCGGTCGGTTAGGCAATCGATCAAGTTCACTAAATAATCATATCTTTAACCTACAATTGGCGAGTGCACTTCGACAGTAATGTGCGACAGACCTTTGAGGCGTCGTAGTTCTGAGTGGTAATACGCTGGCCCGCGTTGTATTTCAGATGCATCGACGGACAGCACCGCACCAAAATGGCCAGGACCAAGTCGCCAGACATGCAAATCGAGCAATCTATCGCCAGCAGCATCCACGACTGCCCGAACCTTATTCGCCATCTTGTCGTCGGTACTGACATCCATCAATATCTTTCCCGTATCACGAATCAGGCCGTAAGACCAGTTGGTAATGACAAACGCCCCGACAATACCGGCTAATGGATCCATCCATAGCCAACCAAATGACTTTGCCAGCAACAGGCCAATGATCGTTAGTACAGAGACAGCCGCATCTGCAATGACGTGGACATATGCTGCCCGCATGTTGTGATCACGGTGATCTACGTCATGGTCGTCATGGCCGTGCGCATGTTCGGCAAACTCTGCAATGTGGATGGCGTTGTGCAACGAGACTTCTACCTTAAAGGAATGTGGTTCAGGAATATCCGTAGTTGACTGCAAGAAGTCAGCTTCGCGCAAAAAGATGAATTCCTGACGCGTGCCGTCAGGTCGAATCGTCGTTACGGTAAAGTCCTCCGGCGTTAAGGATGCCCCATCCTTTTCAGAATGGATGCGAAAAACGGGGGGAATGCCATCTTCATAAATAGATAACGCAAATAGGCCATCAAGTGTTTCTATATGCCGGACCTCTTCATCGTGGTCGTGCTGCACATGCGTGTTGTGTCCGTGGCTATGACCGTGGCTGTGCCCGTGATGATCGTCACCACTCAGCAGCCACGCACTGACAATATTGACGAGTAGGCCGACTACAGCAATGGGAATCGCCTCAGCAAAGTGGATGGGCTCTGGTGCCATAAGACGAGCAATGGCTTCATAACCAATCAGTAAGGCGATCATCGCCAGGACGATGGCACTGGTGAAGCCTGCCAAATCACCCAGTTTGCCCGTGCCAAACACAAAACGCCGGTCATTAGCGTGCTTGCGTGCGTAGGTGTAAGCGAGTGCTGCAATTAACATTGCGCCAGCATGTGTGGACATGTGCAAGCCATCGGCTACCAGCGCCAGGGAGCCAAACAAACTACCGCCGATAATCTCGGCGATCATCATCGCACTGCAAAGTGCAATTACCACCCAGGTTTTGCGTTCATTCTTTGCATGTCCTTCACCCAGGAAAATGTGGTCGTGATCGACCGCGAAGGGTTTTTCATATAGTTCATTCATCACTAACTCACTTAAAATAACTATGGACGACATCAATCAATTGCTCTTTGGCATCACCATGTTCACCGCTATGCGCATCAGCATCGACAAGATGGGTGCGAATATGATCTTCCAGTACAACGGCCAGCAGGCCCGTCATCGCACCTCGGCAACTTGTAATTTGTTGCAACACGTGAATGCAGTCACTTTCTTCAGTTAAAGCACGTTCTATGGCATGGACTTGTCCACGGATGCGACGTACCCGGTTTAATAGTTTTTGCTTATCGCGAATGGTGTGTCCCATGACGATCTCCAAATATAGGGAGGGGGACTATACCATAAAATGAATTAGCCAACGAATATCAAAACTATGGATGAGAGTTTCTACCTGATAACTTAACGGACATCAGTTCTGGAGTTTCATCAACTTTGCTAGATAATTTGCATTGATTGCAACACTGTTCGGCGCTACGCAATTCGATCAACGAAGTCGCGTCGACTCTACACACTATGTGCGGACTGCTGCTATATTGATTCGCGGTGTTGCTTCCCAAAACAAGTGACTACACCATGCTTGATCTGATTTGCAGCCATATTTTGGCTAGCATGGCGCAGCCGATTTCTTTCGGCCCGCACTTGATGCAAATTAGCGCTAGCATTGGCGCGGCGGTTTTTGAAGGCCCGGACGCTGACCTTGAAGAACTTTATAAGAATGGCGACCTCGCTTTGTATGCAAGCAAAACCGCTGGGCGAAACGGATGGAGGCTGCACGGCCATTCGGCATTTTAGGGATTTCCGCTCGATACGATTGAGTCCTCATGACGACTAAATCTCTCCATTCTTTATTATTTTACTTCGAGTCCCCAAAAAATATGTCACGCAGTGATTCCTGCACACCGATTACAGCGGTGAGTTCACCAGTTGCACGATACTGTCAAACTGATGGAGCAGAACTCTATGTCCGATCCCTCAAGATCAAGCAGCTCAGTGCGGGTTATGTCAATAGCCAAAAGGGAAGGGCGTTGATTTTCGGTCTGATATGAGTACAGAAATTATCTCTGATAGTGCTAGTCGATTCAAAATTTTGGAAGATAGGGTTCGTCAAACATCTAGAATTGGCCAAACAAAACCAACGGCGGAAATGGAGGACGAGTTTAAGGCACTTATGGATCGCATGGATGATGTGTACCAAATTGCTTATAATAGGCACACTTTGGTGATGGACTGCCCGGACAGGATCGGCCATCGCGACGGTTAAGAGCCTCCTGCGTTTGAACTTAGTGAAGGACAAAATCCGCCAACAGGGGGGGGCCTTAGTAGGCGACATTTACACAAAAATTTCAATCATCGAATTTTATCTGGAATAACAATCCCGTAGCCAATGGCATCAATTTCTCCAGCGACTGAATCAGGTAATGTGCCAGGGTAATTCCACAGTCTGCAACAGTGATAGCCAATAGCAACTGCAAAACGAATGGCCAATGCTCAGGCCACAAAGCTGCAAATGGCATATATCCGGCAATACCGGGTATCAGCATAAGTCCCAACATATTCAATAGTTCATTGAAAACCCCATGCAAAACATCACGTTCGCTGTCATGTTGAGACTCGTTCCAATGAGGTTCATAAGGCAAGTAAATTTCTTACTCCGTTCGCCGATCCCCTATAGCCTGCTTTCATCGACCAGCTCGTCGCCATGCTTGAACCAGCATCGCAAGTAGACAAATAGTGGGTGGCAGCAACAAACGGTTCATCGAATTACCTGCGATTTGCCATGTTTTACATTTTTTGAGGTTGTGCAAACATATCCAACTTCGTAATCCAACGCAAACTAACGATGCAGCAACATGAATATTCACATTTGTCATGAAATTATTGTGTCAAACGTCATCGCATATTGTAGCGAATGTCGGTACATTTAAGTATTAGTGCGAGCGGGAAACCTTAAGAGTGCTTTTAATCCACGTCTTATTATTTCGCATAATTTATATTATGTAAAATAAAGATAAAAACGAAAAACAGGCAATGTTTCTGCCGCTTTTTCAAAAAAATCGTCCGGCGAAGTAAAAGTGATCCATTAGTGGAAGTAAATCTGGAACTCGCCGAATGAAATGAAGTAAATGTGATACGGTCGGATACCAAAAGGCAGTCTAGCGCTAGCCCGCAGCCTGTTCGCCGATTGAAGCGACCAGTTCGTCATGCCTCTCAATGTCAGATCTGTGCAAATACGTTGCGGTCGTCGATAAGCTGGCGTGGCCGGCGGTATTCTGTAGGGTCTTCAGAGCCACCCCGTTATTTGCATGCAGGGTCAGCATCGTGTGCCGCAGCCAGTGTGTCGATGCATTCTTCAATCCCACCGCAGCATCTCTATCTCCATCGTGCTCAGCCAAATCGGCCGCCGCAGAAAACATGCCTTTGATAGCACCGGATGCGGCCTCATCCGTTATTCCAGTCAAATTTCGTCGACGGCTATTGAGGACCAATGGGGTTGTATCATCCCTAGTTGTGGCTGTAGACAAACCAAAAGCGAGTCGGTAATCCCTGAACGAAGCGAGCATCTCTGGAGCTACAGGCAGCCGCCGGGGCTTGTCCCCCTTACCAACGACATCGAGCCACCAACGTCCATCGTCTTCTGTATAGACCGCGCCCATTGTTGCGAAAACTAATTCGGAGAGCCTGGCGCCTGTTGTCAGGAAAGTGATAAACAGAAAGCGTTCCCGAGCCATTGTGCGGCGCTCGCCGGGCGTTTCGACTGGCATAAGTTCGAGCGCTCGGTAGACCCATCCTACTGCTGATGCGCTTAAATATCGTGTAACGCGTGCATCGCTGCGGGTCTTGATGTTTTTTACCAGGCTGCCCGCATTCCTGTCCAGATATCCAGCATTAGTTGCAAAGGTCATGAGCGACTTTACCACTCGAAATGCTTGGCGCACACTTGGGTCAGACAACGGCCCCGAGAATGGTCGCCACCGTGGATCTCGGCGTGGCCATCTGGTCAACGAGACCCATTGATCGGTTGGCTGTGGATTCCTCAACCATTCTCTATAGGTGACCAAATCCTCAACCCGCATACCTTGCAAGGTCAATTGTCGTGTGCTGCACCAGAGCAAAAATCGGCCTAGCTCAGTTTTTGTGCTCTTCAATGTCGTTGGGGCTAATTCGGCGTGATAAAGGAAGGCACGTGCCAGTTCGGAGTCAGTTTCAGCATTTATGAGAGCCTGACTCCCTGTGTCGTGAAACATTTTTTTTCGGTTAGCGATCGCTTCCGAATCTCCAGAATCCAATGCTGGTATAGGTTCCAAGTCAAATTCTTCAAAATTATGCATGAATGTTCCACGGCATTATCGAGGCAGAATGGACAGTATGACGCACCTTGTGGTATCAGTCGAGATTATTGGCGTAATCTCGACTAAAGCATACTTTTAATAATTTGAATTACATTTGGATTACGTAACTTAATTTACAAATTCTGCATCTACAAGTATTCTTGTCCTAATTTTCGGCAAGGGGATGAATATGTCTGAACGTCAAAGCTTAAGTTGGGCTGCCTGCGATGCGCTAGCAGCAGAAGGCAAAAAGCCATCGATCGGCCTGGTTCGGGAATGGACTATCGCTACTACTGGCAGCAAGAAAGGAAGCGATGGTGACGTTCAGCGCGACATTTCACTTTGGTTCACGGACCTTCTCAAGTTAAAACGGGCACAAGCGGTTGCGCAGCTGCCAGCCCCTATCGCTGCCCTCACCCGCGATCTTTGGCACCTGGCTGTGGAAAGCGCTAGCGACTTGTTGTCGACAGAGCGCGAGGCCATGAAGCTTGAGAAAGAAGAAGTGACCAAGTTGATGGATTTGGTGCGTGTAGAGAAACTTGCAGCCTCAGAGTTAGCTGCGCAGCTTAAATCCAGTCTTTCGATCGCGAACGAGACTATCTCAGGACGCGACGAAACCATCAAAAGGTTGGAGGCGTCGTTGATTCAGATCCAAGCTGCGCTGCTTGCAAAAGAAGAACGCATTGAAGGCTTGTCGGCAGAACTGGCTCGTAGGGCCGAAGAGCAGGCCGCTGGGCAAGCCGAGCGGGATGGATTGCGTAAACACGCCCTGCTCCAAATCGACCAAGCGCGTGCTGAGTCCCGCCATTGGAAATCAGAATTCGAAAGGGTCGACCATGAGAATAAATCCACCGTGGAAACGTACCGTCAAAAAGCGTCCAGCTTGTCGAGTGAATTGGCTGCTGCGCTGGGACGACTAGGTGCGTTAGAAGATTCGTTGGTGATCGCTCGCCAGCGAATCCATTCCCTAGAAACAGAGTTATCATCATCGAATGCAGCTACCTCCCCTGCCAATAAACGTCTAAGTGGCGGCAAGTTTGTGAGATCTGTCATACCCAGACGCACACTCAGATAATTTTTCCTTTTTAAATATCGACTTACCAGCGTTTTGAGCTTGCCCGCAAAAAACGTATCCCTTACTGAGGGTTTAAAATTCAGTGAAGGAGAGAAGCATGTCACAAAACAAACGAGCACGCTATACGCAGGAATTCAAGATTGAGGGCGGTCAGGTTGGTGCGAGGTGGGCAAAGCATTGCCGCAGTCGCTCAAACACTTGGGATAGCCGATCAACCCTTACACAATTGGGTCAAGGCGGATGAGCAAGGCAAACTTGCAATGGCTTCTGCCAAGCCCGTCAGTGCCGAGCAAATGGAAATTAGCCGGCTACGTGCTGAACTGGCGCGGGTCAAGATGGAGCGAGATATCCTAAAAAAAGCTACAGCGTACTTCGCCAAGGAGTCGATGTGAAGTACGCCTGGATAACGCGCAACAAGAGTTGCTGGCCGATTTCCCTGCAATGCGAAATTC
>NZ_JBMPPL010000027.1:0-9097 GCF_049339485.1 Undibacterium sp. TJN19 | reverse complement strand
TTTTCTGAGGACAGCCTGGCTTCGTACCGATAGCAGACCTGGCTGACGGCAAAGGCCGCGCAGGCTATACGTATGCTGGCAGCATGTTGTTGAACCGCCCATCGCGCCATCTCGCGCCGCTGAGATGGCTTTACCACTTTTTTTGCATGGCCTCCGCGATGATCTCCGCCTTGAGCTTCTCTTCGGCATACATCTTTTTGAGCCTGCGGTTCTCGTCTTCCAGTTCCTTCATTCTGGCCATCAGGGAAGCATCCATACCGCCAAACTTGGACCTCCACTTATAGAATGTGGCCCCACTGATGCCATGCTCCCTGCATAGTTCCGGCACTGGGGAGCCTGCTTCTGCCTGTTTCAATATGGCGATAATCTGGCTATCGCTGAATCTCGATGTCTTCATGTAAAACTTCCTCAAAATCTCTATTAAGAAAATTCTACTTTTAAATGCGATTAATTTCCGGGGGGATTACCGAACGATGACCACGCCAACCGATGAAAAACAACGTCTATCCGAAGCCACTTTAATTAAAAAAATATTAGATAATTTGAGCAAAAATAACTTCAATGAACATTCAGTAAAAGAAGTTATAGCAAGCACCCTAAATCTTTCAGTTGACGATGAATTAGTAGGTATTTTCTATAAGAAAATCCACGACAGTGATAATTTTGCGATCGCCAGTACAATTGGACTGCCCATTGAAGATTTGCCCGAACTTGGCGCCGAAGATTTTAATCCACAAATGCAGGCGCCAGAAAGCTGGCCAGATCCACCTAAGCCAAAACTGTCCGGCAACTAATTTATACCACTTACTTGTGCGTTTGCTAGCTGAATTGACCCTGTCAGTTTGGTCCACCTTCCACTTCCTGGCGAAGGCTGCCCCCCGGTCAGGCGACCCTTCGAATCCCAGTTCTCTCAGATCCAGATGAAGCTGTTTCAAGCTGCGTCGTTGTTTCCGATTTTTACCCGCTTCAGTTTTAAACCAACTCGAAAGCTGCAAGGAATATTTGTCTATCGCACTGGTTGTTTGTCGTTTCGCATAGACCGACTTTGTGACTTCAGAGCGCACATAACGCCGAACTGTGTTGCGAGAGATTTCCAGTCGTCTGGCGGTCTCCCGTAATGGGATCTGGTCGCCTGAGTTAGCACTGATCATTGTGCCGTCGAGCATGATGCGTCCAAATCAAAAAATTTTTGAAATGAAGCTGGCTTAACCGGCGCTGGCATTCCATTCTTCTTGGCTTCGCTTGCTTTTGCTGCATACTCGATTCCATCGTTAGAACCTTTCATGATCTCGGAGTTGGACATTTGCTCTAAGCCCCTATGCATACAAGAACAGTATTTCTCGGGATTTTTTTTATTCTTTGCAAAGTATCGAGTTGAACATCCTTCCGAATATGTTCTCTTTAATTGATCGGATCCACACTGTTCAACAATTGGATTAGCAATGCTTGTTCCAAACTTGGATTCAGAAATTTTTGTGTCAAGTTCAATTACTGACAATTTTGCCCTTACCGTTTCCAATTTTTTAGGTGTACATTCACACATTGTGTACATTCCATCTCTAACGCCTTCAGCTGCCACCAACTTTCCTTCTTTTTCCAATTGCTTTATTGCTTCTGGCAATTCAGAGCACTTAATTTTTAAATTTGACAATACGCCGTCAATAAACACACTTGTTTTTACTAGAGGTTCAGGTTTAGTTTGAGCAATAACAAGGGTGGAAATAAAGAAAAGTACAGTTAGTGAGAAAATATTTTTCATGAAATGAGATCGTTAAGTTTATCTGACTAACATTTAGCTAGTGATACATTGATGTAAAATTTTTAATTCAATTTAATTGCAATTTCCTCTGCCGATTCATTGTAATAAATTTGAAGCATGCATAAATCTTTATGCCCAACCATTCTAGCCAGATCAAGCACATTTACTTTTTTAGCAAGATGCGTTGTTGCTTCATGGCGAGAGTCACGAAACGTTACATCATCGATTAACAGGTTTTGGTTGTCTTCCTAATAAAGTGCTTAGACTATACGTCTGACAGCATAAATAGTGATTTAATGCGATAAATTGCGTATTCGTCAAACCAACAAAAAACCCCGTAGAGTCTTGATTTCGTTGACTTTGCGGGGTTTTATGATGAATTGCGTATGCTGTGGTTGGTGCCCGAGGCCGGAATCAAAACCCTATATTCCGCGAGGCTTTTACGCAACAGCGGGGGTTTTACGGGTGTGATTTCGATATTCAACTACAGATCGGTAGTTCATCCCAACGCAATTCGTGATCCCATCACAACTGCATGCAGATTACAACGAAACGCTTTTGGGCAGACGCACGAAAGTCTATGAAGCGGCAAGGCAAAGTCTATACGGCGCTGGAGCGGCACCACGAGCAACTGGCTGCCAGTTACCGTCGTGCACTTGACCCCAGAGAAAAGCGTCAAGGAAGTCCTCAATAAAAGTAGGATTATAGGGAGCTGAAAAAAGCAGCATAAGCGCAACTCTAAGGCAACAACTAGCTTGAAAATTTCCACTAATAACGAATTGGCTCGTTCGTTCAAGATATTAATAAGCAATTAAACCAATCTGCAATTTTCTCATCAGGGTTGGAAAGAAGAGTTAAACCTATTCCTGAAATTCCGGTCAACATACCAATTTGATGACTTGTTGTACCATCTCCTAAATAGGTAGCGAAATTATTTATATCAAGACGACTGACTGCTGCATTCATAATTCTTTGTCGCCAAACATCAGCAGCAAATCGGAATTGCTCGTCGCCAGAAATTCGGTATAACTGATCAAATATAAGTACAAGTCCAGACGAACCATGACATATTCCATGATCGTTTACACCGGCGGAGGGACCTAGTCTCTTAGCGGCTCTAAGTCCAATGGCTAGACCGCGGTCAATAATTCCATCGTTTTGCAAAGCTATTCCTGAAAGAATCACTGCAATTGACACGCCTGGATCGCCATAGCACCATGCGGACCTGGCGTCATAGGTGACACCGGAAAGGACACTAAACGAACTCTCCGTACCAAAACGTTCATTCGCCAACAGCCAATTAGTAGTATCAGAAAGAGAATCTTTCAATTGGGAACTTTGAAAACCATTTAAAATCGCTCTGGCGAAGAGAGCTATTACGCCTGGAACACCATGCGCCAATCCCAAATTGAAGTTGCCCTTTGGAGGATTCAAATTTCTACTCTCATAACCTTGGTACTTAGGTTCTGTTCGCCAGCATAATCCGAACTCTGTCTTGATGGAAACCTTCATTAAAGAATCGAAAACCAAATTAAAAATTCGCTCTCTGGCAACTCGATTTGTTCTGCCAAGCGCATATACTCCGATGCCTACAAGCCCTGAAATTAAATCAAAATGCTCAATTTTAGATGTGTGTTTAACTGCATTGAAAATTACATCATCAATATCATCATTAATGCTGCAATTTTCAACGTTCTCTGGATTTTGCAGATGCGCTAGTATTTCCATTGAAAAAGCGATTCCTGGAAGACCAGAGAAAAACCTGAAATCAACAAATTCTATTTCGCTTACGTTTGTATATATTTGGTCAATAAGCAGTTGCAAATATTGGTCCGCACTTTCAAAGTTTGGTCTCATGGACAAAGCTGAATAAAAAAAAGCAACTCCAGACAGACCTGATGCAAGGCTAATATTTGCAGATTTAAGTTGAATTGCGTCTCGAAGATAACGATCTATTTTTGATAAAACGTCGTCTAACGAATGCAACTGGGGGATAGGATCATAATTTATCATTGCTGTTGTCTGGCCTCAATTGATCGGAAAGCTCTAACTATGTACTCCCAAATTACAAATTCTTGTGGGCGGGACGAACTTGTGAACAGTCGGTTTAGCAGCATGTGCACGACGCTTGCGAGCGAACTATTGATCCTAGAGCGAATAACATCGTGATCGGGTCGTCTTTCAATTGATTCAAGAAATGACGTAAGCAAGTTGCTTCTGACGTTTAACGCATTAAGCAATTCAGTAGGTGCATAGCTTTTTTTAGTCAAAATATTCTCAACGTATTCGCGATGCTCTCTATATTGTTCACCCAATCGATCAAATTGGAATTTACCAATGTCCATTTCTTGGCGAAACGCGTCTCGTTGAGCGGTTGAAAATATTATACTTTCTTTGAACTCAAAAAATACTTCCAAATATTGGAAAATACCGCTTAGCGCACCTTTCCACGCGATATCTGTATTTTTTGATTCGTTGGAAATCCGCAAAATTTCCACACTAAATAGACTATCAATATGGAAAAGAGTCTCGACAAACGGGATTACTTTTATTCCACCATAACGGCTGTATTCCGGTAAGTAAAGTTCAGTATTTACTGCACTTATCTCGTACGATCTGTGTTTTGGAATAAAAAGTTTCTCAGATAACTCTAATGCACATAATGCTAGTAGTTTTGGTTTTCCAAACAGTCTGATCCTGAGATGAAACCCTGAATCAGTAAATCTCAAGAAATGCCATTTTTTGATTCGTTCTTCCAGTTCCATCTTGTAAATCATAGGTGCGATTTGCTGAGTTAATAATGACTCCAACGCCTGTTCACCACCGTATATTTTAAAATAATGCCAGCTGTCACCGGATTCTAAAATGCTCGCACTTTTAGCCGAATCCTCTATACTTTCCAGAGCTTTTTTTCGAATCAAATGAAATGGAAAAGCAGAAAAATTATCTGTGACATGAATTGGAATTATTATTTCTGAATGCCATTTTTCATCCCCCAAGGCATATATTGGTCGCCCGATTCTAGCTGGTGCTTCGATTAAGCTGACTCGATTTAAATTGCGAATTGCGTCTGCGAACATTCCCAGTGAAAAATAGCATTCTTGATTAACTTCAAGTACATTGTCATTCTCTTCAAGCGAAAAAAACTGTGGGAGTTCGATTTCTAAAAAATATTTTTTAACCTCCACCCAATTTCCAACGTCAATATTTTTTACAAGAACATCGATTGATTGCTTTTGTAATCGCCACTTTGCCAATGCAACAATTATTGGACCGCAATTCACACGCGGTAACTTCGGTAAATCATTGAGTTGCGACGGCCAGAAAAAATTGGGTGTACTAGTTGCTTGATTTCTTAAGGCACATAAAAATTGATAAATAGCGAGATTGCCTAATCCAGAAAAATTATGTGCACTTGTCAAGCATGGTATGACCTCCTTACCAAGTCGTTTCGACCAAAGCACAACACGACCTTGCATACAACCAACATAAAGATCATTAATTAGAATTTGATAGTCGTCTTCAACGCTTGCAACTCCTGAAAGGACAATCTCATATTTTCGAATTGATGGCCTTGCAAGCACGTTCATTACTCTTGGGCCTGGTGTGTGTATGATTTCTGCGAAAATAACTTCCGAATTAGATTTTTCTTCGCGGTCAATTGAGTCCTTTAGGGCAGCACCTATAGCTTCGTGACGAGCGCCGAATCTCGCAATAATATTTCCACAGCCTGCACCTGCAACGTTATTTAATAAAATCTTTGTGTTATTTCCGTCTTCCTGAAAATCAAAAATACTAACATTTGCAGAAAATGAACTTGGTAAAGGGCATGCACCTGGGATGTCCGGTATATCTAACTCGCAAATATCAATCTCTCTCCGCTCAGATATGAAATTATATTTTAATAACTTCCAAGGAATGGAAGCGATCGCTTTTTGATCAATTTTTTGTTTAGGCTTAATAGCTAATTTTCGACTCCACTGATTTATTGGAGCAGAATACCCAAATGGAATTCCACTTTCCGAATCTAATGCAATACCAAGCGGTACGAAATTTTCACCAAAACGCTTTTCAAACAATTCAGAAAATTTGGCAATAGATTCATTTTCTTTTTTTGGAAATAGTTTGTGTAATTTTTCGATCGCATTAAATATGTCATTCAACAGCACCTCTGGAAAAATAAAATCCCTACATTTCAAAAATGTATCAACATGAACTGATCTTCCTTTTCTTATTTTTAAATTACGTTCTTTAAACGCCGTTTCTATGAGATCCGTATTTTTAATTGCAACCTCAAGGCTAACTGGTTGTCTATCTCCAAGAAAGGGAGCCACACTTTTCAAGACTTCTAAATCTCTATTTGCGTTAGCAGAAGGACCCACTGATTTTCGAACTTGAGCGAGATATCTTGCTAACGTATTTCCACCGACCAATTGTACGTCTGTGATAATTTCGAATAATTGGCTATTAACTAGCTCCTGCAGATACTCCATTCCTTCGACTGGTGAAATCTCTTGATCATATGAAATTAAAACTGACAACACATCTTTAACCCGCCTGGGTACTTTCAGGTAATTTGTAACTTGATGCAAATATTCATTAGTCGATATTTTCGCCAAGTTAAAATCATATTGTTCCCCTTTGAGATTTCTTTCTAAAAAACGAATGGATTCCCCAAGTTCATAATGTGCAGGGTTAATTCTGATTAGCATCTGCTCGTCTAGAACAATAGATTTTTCAAATTTATCTTTTATTTTAACAAGTGCGCCACAATCGATTTCGAGTATGCACTCAATCTCGTCAAGAAAATTGTTTATTTTATGTATGCCAATTCCACCTATACCCACTGATGCAAAAGCCCCGAGTGGCGTTGCTCTTGTGGACATTCTTATGACATAGCGCATTAGCACTGGCAATAACTCATCAACTACTTTTGCATCCACTTCAACCTTAAGTCGATCATAAAGCTCAGGATTGACAAGCTGAATGGCACTTGCAATGGTCGAATTATTTAAAATCGTTTTGAATAAATTTGTCGAAGTTATTTGCGATTCCTGATTGGTCAGTAACCGTATTCTTTCTGACGTTTCAATTGGCAACAATGGCCGGCGAAGCACTACATATCCGTCATGAACAAAACTTTTATTTTTCGTCATACTTGTCATAAATTAGGGAGCAAATAGGAATATAGCGTTGTATAAAGAAAAAGTTCACACCGATTGAATTACCGGCGCTGAACACAAGCATGGACTAATTGAGGTGTCAGGTTTGGGCTAGTAGGCATCGAAAAAAAAATTACATCGCCCTTTTCGAGTGACGTTCCACAGTAAAACAATTCGAGTCTCAAAATTCAATGTATGAACTCATTATTACAACCCAGGTGTTGTTGATCGCATGCGCGAACGCAGTGACAATGAAACTTTGTCCAATTCCTTGCTCCCTGTAAAGCAGGTATACATATGCCAATAGGAGTCCCGATAGTAACGCGGTTATACCATGCGCCAAGCCGCCGTTGATGTAATGTCCGAGCCCAAATACAGATGCGCTAAATACGCCGCAGAAAAAAGGGGTAGCTCCGAGTTTTTTGGATAATTCAATTACGAATTGTTGAGCTAAAAAAGTTTCAAAAATAGGAACAAGGCAGATCGCAAAAAGTATGATTGATAACACGCTTGGCTTGCTGTTGAAATATTTAGCAGATGCTAATTTCCCCAGCAATGAGGGAGGTAAAAAATGGATAATTGCGTAACTTTCTAACATGCCTAACAAAAAAATTAATGTCCCAAAAAAGAATCCTGACAATACAAGATTTTTTTGAAATTTAGTGGTCGCAACTTTTTTCCAAGATAGCATTTGCAGCTTAAGGTTAATTGTCATACCAATATCTTATGGCGTATTCAAATATATATATATATGTTCAATTACATTCACACCTGCAACCAAGCACTGTACGGTAAAGTAATTGTCGCGCAATAGTGAGAGTCAAGGCATTTTCTAAAGGGACCTAGTTTCTAGCAATGACTCCCAGGCAAATAATAGTGACTACTTATACCGCTATATCAACCACCGCACGCCGAAGTTTCTCCGCCGCCGGTAGTACAGCCCGCATCTCCTGTTCCACCGGTATTAGTTCGCGTAATGGTATCCCCGATCGGTCCGCAAATTGCCAAAGAAATATTAATAGTCAAACAAGCCATTCCGCCTGTAGGTGTGGGATCCTTGCCATATTCCATTCCACCAGCGATATGCTCGGTTTCATCCGGTGTCAAAGAGCGAATTACTGTCTTGTTGAGTGTAAGTTTTTTTACTGACGATGATTTCATCTAAAGCCCCATCCAAATTAAGATTAATAAAATAATTACATTACCATGGTTTAAATGGCATCTAAATTTGCCATTAAATTAATTTTTAGTCAATTTATTTTTTTAAAACAAGTTATTTCATCAAATTTGCCTGCTTTTTTGTATATTCGAAGCTTCTCAATAGCTATCACGCCTACAAGACAGTTAAAGAAACTCTGATTAAGTAAAACGCAACCTCACTAAGGAACGCTATGTAACGTCGATCTTTCTCAAATCAAACTACTCAATTCCTGCGCTTCTTCTCTTGATACTTCATAACCCACTCAATCACCTCAGTTGCCTTGTACTGCGGATGAGCATACTTCGCCCCTCCGGTTGGCAACCGAATGGCGCCAGGGAAGTCAGGTAAGCAAGCAAAGCGTTGCCGGAACGAACTGGGAGAAAGGTTCATATAAGCCGAATGTGCGTTTGCTAGCTGAATTGACCCTGTCAGTTTGATCCACCTTCCACTTCCTGGCGAAGGCGGCCACCCGGTCATACGACCCTTCAAATCCCAATTCTTTCAGATCCAGATGAAGCTGTTTTAAGCTTCGTCGCTGCTTACGATTCTTGCTAGCTTCGGTTTTAAGCCAGCTTGATAGCTGTAACGCATATTTATCGATGGCACTTTTTGTTTGTCGATCCGCGTATGCTGGCTCTATGACTTCAGAGCGCAGATAGCGCCGGACAGTGTTGCGAGAGATGCCCAGTCGTCTGGCAATCTCCCGTAATGGAATCTGGTCACGAATGTGCCAGCGTCGAATAATACCTAGTAATGCCACGTCAATCACTCCTGTCCCCTACTCATCAAGATAAGTAGGATTGTGTGCTAAACGTGGGTCAATATTAGATGCAAATTATCCAGCAAAGTGGGGGTGCAGCGTAAAACTTGGACTGGTTTATGCTATAAGTCCTAGGCTCTCACGGTATTCCATGGGACTAAGTGAACCGAGGGAAATCTTGATACGCTTTTCGTTATACCAGCGGATGTAGGAGT
>NZ_JBMPPL010000026.1:0-13627 GCF_049339485.1 Undibacterium sp. TJN19 | reverse complement strand
TTTTCTGAGGACAGCCTGGCTTCGTACCGATAGCAGACCTGGCTGACGGCAAAGGCCGCGCAGGCTATACGTATGCTGGCAGCATGTTGTTGAACCGCCCATCGCGCCATCTCGCGCCGCTGAGATGCTTTTACCACTTTTTTTGCATGGCCTCCGCGATGATCTCCGCCTTGAGCTTCTCTTCGGCATACATCTTTTTGAGCCTGCGGTTCTCGTCTTCCAGTTCCTTCATTCTGGCCATCAGGGAGGCATCCATACCGCCAAATTTGGACCTCCACTTATAGAATGTGGCCCCACTGATGCCATGTTCCCGGCATAGTTCCGGCACTGGGGAGCCTGCTTCTGCCTGTTTCAATATGGCGATAATCTGGCTATCGCTGAATCTCGATGTTTTCATGTAAAACTTCCTCAAAATCTCAATTAAGAAAATTCTACTTTTAAATGCGATTAATTTCCGGGGGGATTACCCTAGCGCCTGCGCTAGCAAATCCATATTGTCGATTGACACATTACGTATTCCACGCTCAACACCACTAACGTAACTACGACTCAAGTCAGAACGTAGTGCCAACTCTTCCTGGGAAATCTCTTTGTGGCGACGCACTCGGCTGCGTATTCTCATAAAAGTAGCCGTGGATTATTCCAGAAAAGTGGCCACCAAATCGCAGTCCAAAGTAGCCGCTTTTTGGCATCACTAAGTTGCCGCTGTTTCTCAATTCTATGTAGCCATGATTTCTCATATAAATAGCCACCGAGTTCAGTTTGAACGACACAATCAGTGGCTGGCGCTTTGCGACCATTTATTTGATAGTCAGCGCCAAACTCAATGTATGGATTTTTTTTCTGAGAACAATACCAGGGCTTCGATTACGGCATCGTCAAGATTACGGTAGAAAAAATTCCGGGAAGTGTCTTGGTAGGCCATCCGGCAGAGTAAGTATTTTCATTGAGCCGGCCACCGTTTATCATCCAAGGGAGCCGCCCTTTTGCATTTCAAAAAGGACAGGCTTTTTCATTGAACAAGCCACCCATTTTAGTTTTCACGGTCGCCGCCTGCGCTCAGCTCGGCCCAGTCAAGCTCCCTGACCAATATGCGGTAAGCGTCGTCACCTATAATATCTGTGCGCCGCAATTCTGTCGCTTCCCTGCGAGCAAGCCCAATAAGATCTCGCCGCAGTGGCCCGCCAGGAACATCATCAAACGGTGCATCTGATGGGCTCCCAGTGTTGAGATCAAGCAATGCGGTGTATTCCTTGCGAAGTAGTTGCGCAGGTAGGGAATCATTCCCCTTGAGGTAATCAAGCACCACTTGATAGGCACGCGCCCGACCAAAGCGGACCTCGCGTGTTACCGGGTCATCGTCAGTGAGGCCAAGGCGACGAATCAACAGCTTGATGGTAAGCCCCTGCAATACCAAGGTCCCAAGCACAACCGCGAATGCGCACATCAGGATCAGATCACGGTACGAAAATGGCATGCCGTTTGGCAAAGTCTCTGGAATCGCAAACGCTGCGGCGAGTGTGACAATTCCGCGCATCCCAGCCCAAGAGACAACAACGCCGCTGGCGAACGTTGGCTTGCCGCTGTCGTCGGTGCTAGAGCGGTCAAGTAGCCGCCTTTTGATGACCGTGTATCCCATGACCCATGCAAACCGCGCCGCAATCGTCACAATGAGGACTACGCCAGCCGTCATCAGCGCATCAGTTCGTTCGCTGCCCACTTCCAGCCTCTCCCAGATGGGGCGGAGCTGTAAGCCTATCAGTACAAATGCAAAGGCGTTAAGGACAAAGACAACCGTCTCCCACACCGCAAAGACCGGTATCCGCATGCGGGCCGAGATATTTGGTCCGCTGTACCGTGCCATTGTCATTGCAAAGGCAACAAGGGTAAGGATACCTGACAAGCCAATAGCTTCCGCTGCGATCCAGACGCCGAAGGTGCATGCGAATTGCAAAATGACAGAGATCGATACGTCACGCACGAAGCCGAACAAAGGACGAATCGCAAAAGCACATGCGATACCCGCAGCAAGACTGCCAAAGACCGTCAACAGAAACACGGGCGCGAAACTGCTTATCCCAAATGTCCCTGTTATTGCACTCATGATTGCAAGGCGATACACGAGAAGTGCACTCGCATCATTGAGCAGGCTTTCACCTTCCAGGATTTTCAGAAGCCGGTGTGGCAACTTGACCTGCCTCATCACCGCTGTTGCTGCTGCAGCATCTGGCGGCGCAACGATAGCACCAAGGGCGATAGCGACTGGCCATGGCATCCCAGGTATGAGCCACTTGGCAGCAATTGCAACCGCAATCACTGTAGTCCCAACTGCCGCAATGACCAGGCCTGCAACAGGCCGCCAGTTGGCACGAAGGTCACGCAACGATGTGTCATAGGCAGCATCAAGGAGCACTGGCGCGACGAACAGAGTCAGGGCGAGATGCGGGTCTAGCGTCCAGTTCGGACTTCCAGGAATGAAGGCTAACAAAACACCCCCGAGCGCTAAAAATGTCGGGTAGGGAGCGCCAATCTTTTGTGCGAGAGCTGCGAGCAGCGCAGCGCCCAATAATAACGCGATGATCCATTCAAAAATTGCCATGGCTGTAGTCTTCCTTGACTGGGATGCCTTACCGGTTCGACCTTCTGCAAACTACAAACAATACATCAGTAGCGAGTAGAACAAGTGAAAATCTTTACGTGTTTGTGTATGACCAAAATTCCGCAAGCTTAGGCTGAATGCCAGATGCGTAATGATGCAAAAACGTCAGCGTCTTGGCTGCGCCTCAACATCTGAGAATGCAAGCACGCTATCGGGAAGCCGGGCACCTTGAATTTGAATCGCTGCCGTAGATGCGTTCAGCTCGGCGAGCTCTGATTGCGAGAACTGTACTTCAATCGCGCCGATATTGTCGAGCAAATGTGGCAGTTGCGTTGTACCTGGGATCGGCACTATCCACGGCTTCTGCGCCATGAGCCAAGCCAACGCAATCTGGGCTGGCGTTGCATTTTTTCGGTTGGCCCAGTTCCATAGCAGCTTCACGAGCGCCAGATTTTGTGGCAAGTTCTCAGGTGAAAACCTGGTTTCGATCTTGCGGATGTCAACTTCCGCGAACCGCGTCTTTGCATCAATGGCACCTGTGAGGAAGCCAACCCCAAGAGGGGGGTCCAGGGCACAAAACCGATGCCAAGCTCTTCGCAAAGTGATAGAGCCCATTTTTCTGGACCTCGCCACAACATTGAATATTCATTCTGAACGGCCGTAACGCGCTGCTCAGCATGCGCGCGGCGAAGCGTATCTGGCCCCATCTCGCTGAGACCCCAGTGCAGCACCTTGCCCTGAGTCATGAGATCTTTGACCGCGCCGGCAACGTCCTCGATCGGGACATTTGGATCGACACGGTGTTGATAAAGGAGATCGATTCGATCGGTGCGAAGACGCCTGAGTATGCCTTCAACCGCCAGCTTGATATGTTCAGGACGACTATTGAGCCCCGGCCGACGCTCGCCAGTCTGAAGATCGATGTTCCAACCGAACTTTGAGGTAATAACAACCTTGTTGCGAATTGGTGCCACACCTTCGCCAAGTATACGTTCCACCTCATGCGGACCATATGCTTCGGCTGCATCGAAGAACGTGACACCACTATCGAACGCTGCCCGAATGATTTTAATCATTTCGGGTCGGCTTGGGATCGAGGTTTGATAGGTTCGACTCATGTTCTGAACGCCGAGCCCGAGACTGGAGACCTCAAGCGATGCCAGCTTTCGTCTCCCTGGCATCAGCTTAGTATTTGCGACGACAGGGTCTGCTGGCTGCGCTGAAGCTAGAGTGGCGGTGGAGCTCAACAGAGGCGTCGCAGCGAGACCTCCAACCAACCCGAGAAAGCTGCGGCGTCCTATTTCTGATTTGTTTACTGGTGTCATGACTGGTTGCTCCTCTTAGTGATTGTTTTGTTCAAATTATTTATAAGGCTATACATCGAGCCGCCGCTCGCTCATCCATTTGACCATCGCCGGATCGCGATGTGAAAAGAAGCTGCTGGTGGCAGTTTCGAGTTTCCCTATAAGAGCAATATCGGACTCATCCAACGCAAAGTCGAAAATATTCAAGTTCTCTGCCATACGCTCTTTGCGGACAGACTTAGAGAGTGACACGATGTTGCGCTGAACGAGCCAGCGCAGAATGACCTGACCTACCGACTTGCCATACCTTTCGCCGATCGTGAACAGCGCCTCATTCTGGAACAGGTTGTTGCGCCCTTCGGCAAACGGTGCCCATGCTTCTGCCTGCACCCCGTTGTCGCGCATGAACGTCGCACTCTCTTCCTGTTGATGGAAAGGGTTGATTTCGATCTGATTGACGGCGGGTTTCACTTCGTTGAAGGCCATGATGTCCATCAAACGATCCGGCTGAAAATTGCTGACACCGATAGCCCGTAGCTTACCCGCCTTGTGGGCAGCTTCCATTGCCCGCCATGAACCATGAACGTCGCTGTAAGGTTGATGGATCAGATACAGGTCAAGATAGTCGAGTTGCAAACGACGCAGTGAGTTATCGATTGCCTTGATGGTGCGCTCATATCCGGCGTCCTGTACCCAGAGCTTGGAAGTCACGAAGAGCTGGTCGCGTGAAACGCCGCTGGCTTTCAATCCTTTCCCGACAGCATCCTCGTTCAGATAAGAGGCTGCTGTATCGATCAGCCGGTAGCCCGTTTCGATTGCGTCCACAACACAGCGTTCGCATTCTTTTTGATCAGGAATCTGGAAGACGCCGTAGCCGAGAATCGGCATCTGTTGTCCATTTTTTAAAGTAACATTTTGCATGACGGTTCTTTCAGTCATTTAAGTGCGGGTGATTGTTTAGCCATCCAAGCATTGACGCTCTCCATCGTTTGGCGCTCTTGGTCGGCCTGCATTGAAAAGGCCTGACGGAGTCGTGCGCGGGGTGCGTGACGTGCAATAACGGCCTCGCTGCTACCAAGACCATAGCCACCGTGGGTAAGAAAGGGAATGAGCGTCTTGCCAGATAGATCGTGTGCCGACAGGAAACTGCGAATGATTGAAGGAGCCGTTTCCCCCCATACCGGCAAACCAAGAAAGATCGTGGTGTAACGCGTAATATTGGGCACCTTTGATTTCAGAGCTCGCTCTATGCCCTGATCTCGTTCCTGGCGTGCCTGCTCGACAGTTGCCAAATACTCGTCCGGGTAAGGAATAGCGGGCAGTATTTCGAATAGGTCCGAGTCAAATGCCCGATGGATCAATCCAGCCACGACGCGCGTATTACCTGAGCGTGAGAAGTAGGCGACCAAGAAGGACTTCTCTTGCCCTGAAGTGCCCTGACCAAAAGTTGTTGCTGGCAGCGCGCTCTCCAGAGAGATGCCAGCGACGGCTGACAGTAACCTGCGGCGCGGTTTATCGGGGGAACGCGTCATCGCATCACACGCCATTGCTCATTTTGTTCCAGCGAGGTATTCCTCGTCGGTGACCTTCTCCATCCAGATGACGTTCTTTCCATCAAGCGCCTCCTGCACTGCAATATGGGACATGGCAGTCGTGGGCGTGGCACCATGCCAATGCTTATGACCTGGCGGACACCAGATCACGTCTCCCGCCCGGATTTCGACAATCGGTTCGCCTTCACACTGTGTCCAACCGCAGCCAGATGTGATGATCAGCGTCTGTCCAAGGGGATGCGTGTGCCATGCAGAGCGGGCACCAGGTTCGAACGTAACGCTGGCGCATGAAACACGTGAGGGCGCGGGCGCGACGTTGAGCATGTCGACACGGACATTCCCAGTGAAGTATTCTTCAGGACCTTTGGCGGAGGGCTGTGAGCCTGGACGTTTGAGTTGCATGATATGTATCCTTTGGGCTAAATTGCGGCTTCGATTTTTTGTTTTGTGGCATTTATGCAATCCCACATATCTGCCAGTCACTTTGGAGCAAGTTCTCCGTACCAATAAGATGCGGTAACGCCTCCATCCATCAGAAAATCGCTGCCAGTAATGAACCCGCCATCGCAACCCATTAGCAATGCGCCGACAGCCCCGACCTCGTCTGGGGTACCGCCACGTTTGGCAGGCGACAAATCGATCATGCGGCGGTAGCTTTCACCGCGTGGGCCACTTAGCTCATCCCTTGCAAGTGGCGTGAAAATAATGCCAGGGCTGATCGTGTTGATGCGTGCACCGCGCTTGCCCCACCGTACGGCTTCGGCCATGACCCGCAAAGAATTCCCACGTTTCGAGAGCTGGTAAGCATGTAGCGAATCCTTGACCCGGTCAGGTTGCAACATAGGCAAGCCCAACAAATCTTCCACAGGGCTAGTGGCGAGAGCCGCATTCTCCTCAACACTCAGACCAGGTAAGCGGTGTCCGGATTGTGAGGCGATAACGACGCCAGCTCCACCGTCGGCAATGACATTACCAAATTCTTCCAGCACAAGTGCGGTGCCATACAGGTCAACCTTAAGGATAGTTGCCGGAGAAGCCTGCGACGGCGAAACACCAGCCGCATGGATTAAGCCGGTCACGCTTCCGAGTGATATAGCTGTCTGAACCAGGGCATGTACCGATGCACGTGACGAGACATCTACCGTCGTCGCCGTCACCTCAAAGCCTGCGTCGGCAAGCGTCTTTGCAGCAGCATCCGCGTTTTCCTTATTCAGATCGGCGAGCAGTACATGCTTGCCTGCACTGATGCGGCGGGCTATAGCTTGGCCGATTGAACCAGCTCCGATAACAACAATGATGTTGGTCATGATGAGTTTCCTTATTTTGTGTTGGGGAATGCATTTCCGTGCGACGCGTTCACTTGCCCACCAGCTTTTGCCGGTCTGTAGAGTAGCGAGCACCCTGAACTGGAGCGTCTGAAACGGCAGCTTCAATCTCGCTTAGGTCTTCGGATGACAGTATTACCAACGCAGCGCCAGCGTTTTCTTCGAGGCGATGCAGCTTCGTGGTACCAGGAATCGGAACGATCCACGGTTTCTGTGCAAGCAGCCAGGCGAGCGCTAGCTGTGCTGGTGTTACTTGCTTGCGGTTGGCAATGCCTGCCAGCACGTCTACCAACGCACGGTTCGCCTGACGCGCCTCCGGAGAAAAACGTGGCACGGAGCTGCGGAAGTCGTTCGCGCTGAACGATGTCTTGGCATCAATAGCGCCGGTCAGGAATCCTTTGCCGAGAGGACTGAAAGGTACAAAGCCGATACCGAGTTCCTCAAGAACTGGCAGGATTTCTTTTTCCGGCTCACGCCACCAGAGCGAATATTCGCTCTGCAGAGCGGTGAGGGGCTGAATCGCGTGAGCACGGCGAATACTCTCAACTCCTGCTTCCGACATGCCGAAATGCTTCACTTTGCCTTCGCGGATCAGTTCTTTGACTGTGCCAGCCACATCTTCGATGGGGACAGCCGGGTCGACGCGGTGCTGGTAGAACAGATCAATGCGGTCGGTACGCAAGCGTTTCAGTGCCTCGTCTGCAACCTGTCGAACGCGTTCCGGCCGGCTATCGAGTCCTTTACTCGTGTCCCCGTCTCGAAAGCCGAACTTGGTGGCAATCACGACCTGATCACGCATCGGCGCAAGCGCTTCGCCAACCACACCCTCGTTGATAAATGGACCATAGGCTTCAGCTGTGTCGAAGAATGTGATGCCACGCTCGACGCCTGCACGGATCAGCTTGATGGCTTCAGCGGTGTCAGTCGCAGGTCCGTATCCATAGCTAAGGCCCATACAACCGAACCCGAGTGCGGAGACTTCTAAACCACTATTCCCTAGTTGTCGTTTTTGCACTTCATACTCCTTTGATGAGAGGTTGTGCTTGCATTTACTGGCTTACCCCAATGCTGGAACGAACGTGCAGCATTGGATCGAAAGCCAGCTTGATGATCAAATCCGACAGACTGTTCAACGATACGTCATGACCGTGGAACGGTTCACCCTTCTGCGTGATTTGGTAGTCGACTTTCGGGTCGTGCGTAAACCAGCCTGGACGCAAAACCGTGTAGTCCAGGCCAGAAGCCTCGATGACCGCAGCAGAGTCACGATATGGGTCCAATACGCTACGGTATTTTTCTCCTGGAACCTCACCATAGATGCCCATCGAACTAATGAAGATCAGCCGCTTCAAGCCAGCTTCTTTCATTGACGTCACAATGTTGCGGGCTTGTTCACCCATATCACCGGCAAGGCTGGCGAACACCACGTCCTGATCTGTCATCGCTTCGATCAAGGCTGCCCGGTCGAGGACATCACCCTCTACGATTGCCGCCCGCTTTGGATCGGGATTCTTCAACCGGCTCGCATGGCGCAGGTAAAGAGTCAGATGCGCATCTGTCTTTTTAAGAAAGTATGTAGTCGTATGGCGAGCGAGCTGACCGTTTGCACCAAGGATAAGAACGCGTGTCATCTCAACCTCCTATCTGTCAGCAATCGAAGTAAGGCCTTCCGATAGCGGAGCGCCTTTCACATCGATGGCTGCAAATGCATCATCGATTTGTCGCAAGTCTTCGGGTGTGAGAGCCAGGTCGGATGCGGGCAGGTTGTCGTCGAGATGCGCAAGTTTCGTTGCGCCTGGAATTGGCACAATCCACGGCTTTTGGGCAAGCAGCCAGGCAAGTGCTATCTGTGCGGGTGACGCGCCCTTGCTAGCAGCCATCGTCCGGAGAAAATCAACCACAGCAAAATTTGCCTTCAGTGCCTCAGGCGTGAAGCGTGGGAAGGTGGCGCGCAGATCCGTTGCATCATCGAATTTGGTATCCGGAGTAATCTGGCCTGTCAGGAAGCCCTGGCCAAGCGGCCCCCATGAGACGAAGCCGATGCCGAGTTCTTCGCAGAGCGATAACAGTTCAATCTCGGGTTCGCGCATCCAGAGTGAGTAGTGGTTCTGAACCGCAGCAACGGGCTGGATTGCATGCGCGCGCCGCACAGTCTTGGGACTTGCTTCAGAAAGACCAAAATGCTTGACCTTGCCTTCGGCTATCAGTTGCTGGACAGCACCGGCTACATCCTCAATTGGCACGGCCGGGTCAACGCGGTGTTGGTACAGCAGATCAATATGGTCGGTACGTAGCCTCTTCAGGGAGGCTTCAACGACATCACGAATGTGTTCTGGCCGACTATCGAGGCCGACCATTGCGCCATTTTCATCCAGCTTGAACCCGAACTTCGTCGCAATGACGATTTGGTCGCGAAATGGTTCGATTGCCTCACCGACCAGGAGTTCGTTGGTAAATGGGCCATATCCTTCGGCGGTGTCAAAAAAGGTCACACCGCGTTCGAATGCACCTCGAATCATGGCGATACCTTCTGCCTTATCAGAAGCAGGGCCAAGGCCAAAGCTCAGGCCCATACAACCAAGGCCGAGTTCAGAAACGGTAAGGCCATTGCGGCCCAGTTGACGTGTTTTCATGATGTTTTCCTGTCTTTTATTGATTCCATGTAGCTTAGGTTAATTGACATTCAATGACTAGACTGCTAAAACGATATTCAATAATTAGGAGATCTAATCAATGGCAGTTTTCGATGACCTGGCCGCCTTTGCGGCCGTGGTGAGAGCAAAAAGCTTTACACGCGCAGCTGCGCAGATTGGTGTTACGCAGTCCGCGCTTAGCCAAACAGTGCGGTCGCTGGAGCGCAGGCTTGATCTAAAGCTGCTCAACCGCACAACACGCAGCGTTGCCCCCACAGAAGCGGGCGAGCAGTTATTCCGAACGGTGGAGCCGCGGCTGGCCGAGATCGAAGCCGAGCTGGCAGTGCTTGGCAACATGCGCGGCAGACCCGTTGGCACTGTCCGGATTACAGCGACCGAACATGCGGTACGGTCTATCGTTTGGCCGAGACTTTTGCCGTGGTTGCCAAACTATCCGGAAATCAAGGTGGAGATCAGTAGCGACAACCGATTTGTTGACATCGTGGCAGAGCGTTTCGACATAGGTATCCGCCTCGGTGGCGACGTTGCCAAGAACATGATTGCACTGCGGATTGCACCAGATATGCGCATGGTGGTTGTGGGAAGTCCTGCTTATTTCGAGCGCAATCGACCGCCGAAAACGCCTTCAGATCTGAGCGAACACGATTGTATTGGTTTGCGCCTGCCGACATACGGCGGTATGCTGGCCTGGGAATTCAAGCATGGCGAGCGAATCACAAGCACCCACGTTGAAGGTCGTCTCGTCTTTAACCGTAGCGACCTGATGGCGGACGCCGCAGTTGCCGGAAATGGGCTTGCCTGGCTTCCGGACGACATGGTACGTGAGCATCTCGCTGCGGGGCGGTTGGTGACGACGCTTGATGACTGGGCGATCACTTTCCCTGGCTATCACCTCTACTATGCGAGTCGTCGTTCTTCGTCTGCGCTCTCACTTGTTGTCGATGCATTGCGACTCCCAAAGTCGCGCTGACTTAATTTCAAGGAGAGTTCCGCCAGTTACACTTTATGCATACTCATGCGTATAGCTCAAGAGCTTGGGCGCAGTCCTGCCGGCATTTGTTGATAAAGACGCAGATAGGCACCTTTGAGCTAATCGGGTACCGAGCTCCAAACCGGCTTCTTGAAGGCTTCAACAAGGAAGTCAATCAAGTATCGTAACTTCAACGCGAATTGCCTGCGCGAGGCGTAGATTGCGTAGATGCCCAATTCCACAGTCTGGTGATCCGAAAGAATCTGTTTTAACCTCCCGTCACGCAACGCTTCGTAGACTAGAAGTCAGGCTGCATGACGAATCCCTGATGCGGCAACGCAGCCGGTACCGACGATTGATAACGAACCTGCAATAAAGCTGAAACCGGCAACGGGAAATATTAATATGCTTGTAGTGGATGACAATGAAGATGCGGCCTCTATGCTGGGCATGTATTTGGAACTTGCTGGGTGTAGCGTAAAAATTGTTCACAGTGGCAAATCAGCCCTGGATGTAGTAAAAACGGATTCTTTAGATGTTTGCCTGCTGGACATAGGTATGCCTGATATGGATGGTACGCAGTTAGCTAAGAATCTGCGTCGATTACCTACAATGGCAGACACGATGCTTGTGGCAATCACAGGGTATGGGCAAGACATAGACCGACAAAGATCATCAGAAGCTGGCTTTGATCACCATATGGTAAAGCCTGTTGACATGGATGCGTTAATGCGTCTGTTAGCAGAACTGAGTTAATTAGTGAGCTAAGAATGGCGATTGCACAAATTATCGTGCAGCAATCAGTAAAAAACATAGAAAGTGGTATACTTCATTTACCTTTTGCCAATCATTTCAATGTTATGCGAATTTTATTTGCGTTGAGTTCTTTGACTATTTTGCTTTCACTGCAAGCTTGTTCAGGTGCTGGGCCGTCGGAATTTGCAATCAAGGCCGCTGCCGCTGCTTCAGAACAAAAGCGTGAAGGTGGAGTATTAGATCTGTCCAGGTTTGATAAGTTGGACATAAAAAACAAAAATTGTAAAGTCAGCGAAGATCAGAAGAGCGCGGATTGCAATTTTGAGTTGAACGGTAAAAAATATTCAATCAAATTCGCAACTACGGGTAGCGGGTGGGCATACGTTAGCGACTCCGACGTCAAACAGTGAGCTGACTCCCGAATGACTGCAGTTTCCAATTGAACACACGCTGTTAAATCATTAATTCTCAGACCTCGCTCAAGTTTTGCTTCAAACAAATGCCTGATGGCTGACGCCGCAGTTGCCGGAAACGGGCTTGCCTGGCTTTCAGGCGACATGGCGCGTGATCATCTTGCTGCAGGGCGGTTGGTGACGACGCTTGATGATTGGGCGATCACTTTCCCTGGCCATCACCTCTACTATGCGAGTCGTCGTTCTTCGTCGGCACTCTCCCTTGTTGTCGATGCATTGCGACTCCCAAAGTCGCGCTGACTTAATTTCAAGGAGAGTTTCGCCAGTTACACTTTATGCATACTCATGCGTATAGCTCAAGAGCTTGGGCGCAGTCCTGCCGGCATTTGTTGATAAAGACGCAGATAGGCACCTTTGAGCTAATCGGGTACCTTAGCACTCTATTCGGCGAAGAAAAAAGTGGCAAAGAATGCTACATTTTTGATACGCACAATCAAATTTAAGTTTTTGACCAGCCAGATATTTCCTGACACGGATCAAGTGCGCATGTCGTTCTTTATCTAGGGGCTGCGGCCGAGGTGACCGATATCAGCAGCTGGGCACTGTCATCCATTTGGCTGCGGTAATAACTTACGTGTGGAGCGCCATGCCGTCGGCGTCAGCTCTTCCCACTGCCGGAAGGCACGGAAGAAGGAGTTCTGGTCCTCGTAGCCCAGCATGTAGGCCACTTCGATGATCTCAAGCTCGGGATCGGTAAGATACTCCAACGCTAGTTGATGGCGCGTGTCGCTGAGCAGGCTCTGGAAGGTCAGCCCCTCATCGGTCAGCCTGCGCTGTAAGGAGCGCGAGCTCATTGCCAATTCGGTGGCGACTGCGCGGATGTCAAGGCGGCCTGCTGTTAGCCGTCGGCGCAAGACCCAGCGGATTTGCTCGGCCAGCGTGGCGTGCCTGGTTTGCTGCTCCAGCCGCCGGTCAAGCTCTGGGATCAGGATGTCGAGCAGCTCTGCATTGTAGGTGACAAAAGGCCGGTCAAGATCATTGCGCTGGAAGATCAGCCGATCTTGCTCAGCGCCGAAGCGCACGCGGCAGCCGAAGTAGTTTTCGTAATCGGCGATGGCGTTTTGCGGCCGCGCCAGTTCGAGCATCAGCGCCGAGATAGGTGTTGCCGTTCCCTGCCGCCCCAATTCAAGCAGCGAGGCGAACACCGTATCAATCAGCGCGGACGGTGTCGTCTGGCCATTGCCGTAGGTCCAGGTCACGACAATTTCGCCACGATCTTCGTGCTCGTCGAGGCAGATTTCTTCCGGGACGCACAGACGCTTGAACCGCGCCACGCGCTGCAATGCATCGCGAAAGTCGCGGGCATGGTAAGCCACCAGGAATGAAGGGCGCATCGCCAATCCTTGCAAGCCAGCTGCGATGCGCAAGCCGATGGCGGGCTCGCCACTGAGTTCAGGCAGCACATTCCACAGCGCGAAGAATTGTGCAGTGGAAAGCGGAGCCTCATTGGCCATGACGCTCACCGGCATCCGCGCCGCACGCAGCACATCAGCGCGGGCTATACCCGCCCGCTTGATGCTGGCCCATAGCGCGTCGGAAAACTTGACCTTGTCCGCCACCGGTTGCTTCATAAATGCCGACTCAAAGAATGGTTGTATTAAAAAAGTTGGCGAGCTTTGCCACCGCCGGGTTCACATATTCGGGCTTGTAGTATAAGCCGACATGAGTCGCGCCGTCGACCCAGAACAACTCCTTGGGCTGGTTAGCGCGTGCGATCGCATCTTCGCCCATCCATTTGCTGACCGCCTCAGTACCGACAATCATCAAGAGCGGACGCGGAGCAACCAGTTCAACCAGACTGAAACCGTTGGCCACCGCGGTGCGGTCGATGCTGGTCCAGGCCAGTTCATCGGCCTGACGCGGATGGGGGGTGCGGACAATAACTTGGACTACTTGGAGGTAGTTCATGTATTCATACGAAGACCGTATTCGAGCGGTCAAGCTTTATATCAAGCTCGGGAAGCGCATTCGCCCGACCATTCGGCAGTTGGGT
>NZ_JBMPPL010000025.1:0-14161 GCF_049339485.1 Undibacterium sp. TJN19 | reverse complement strand
CAAACTGCGAGGATTTCGCATTGAACTGGGCGAGATCGAACAAGCCCTGCGCCAGCATCCCGGTGTTGAACAAGTCCTCGTCCTGGCCCGCGAAGACCAGCCCGGAGAACGCCGCCTGGTGGCTTACGTGGTCGCTGCAGAAACAACAGAAACAACAGCAACAGAAACAACAGCAAGAGAAGAAACAACAACTTTATCAGCGACTTCCCTCGCTGCCGTGCTGTCCGAACACCTTAAAGGCCGTGTTCCCGACTATGCCGTACCGGGTGCCTTTGTCCTGCTGGACGCCTTCCCGCTCAACAACAACGGCAAGATCGACCGTGCCCGCCTGCCGGTACCGGATACGAACGCCTATGCCCGTGAACACTACCAGGCCCCGGCCACCGCACTCGAAAGCCGCCTGGTCGCCCTGTGGCAAGCCAACCTGGGCCAGACAAGAAGCACAGCGATAGGTATCCAGGATAATTACTTTGCAATTGGTGGCGACTCCATTCGCTCCATCTCCCTCGTCTCGGCTGCCCGGGCGCAAGGCTTGCAGTTCGCCATCAAAGACCTGTTTGCCCACCCCACCATTGCTGAACTGGCCAGTGTCGTGGTTGACACCGGCAGCACCAGCCATCCCGCAGGGCAGGGCACAGACACCGCCGGCACCAGCACCGCCACCACCACCGTACCGTTTGCCCTGCTGAGCCCAGAAGAACAGGCCCGCCTGCCGCGTAGTTACCGTGGCCAAGCCATTGAAGACGCCTATCCCCTGTCCATGCTGCAACAGGGCATGTGGTTTCATTCGATGCAGAATCCGGATTTAAGCCTGTACATTGATGTGGTTACCTACCGGCTTCATTTGCAGTGGGATGCACAATGCTTTGATCGCTGCCTGCGCTACCTGATCGAAAAACATGCTGTATTACGCACGGTGTTTTTCAAGCAGTCAGGGCAATATCTCCAGCTGGTCAAAGAAACCGCTGAGATGCCAATACGCTATGTCGACAGTCGTCATGTGGCACCTGCAGAGCGTCAACTGGTCGTCAGGCAATGGGTCGAAGCCGAAAAGAACCGTGGCATTCCGTCTGCTGACAGCTTGTGGCGCATGACCGTGCATCAATTTGATGATGACATGCTGCAACTGACATTTGTGGTTCATCACGCCATCATGGATGGCTGGAGTGTTGCCGCACTATATGCCGAGTTTTGTGAACTCGTGGCTTTGAGTCACGATGGCAAAGAACTACCTGCTATCGTCAAACCACCCGTACATCAACACTTGATACACCTGGAAAACCAGGCCTTGGGCAGAGGTGGCGATTACTGGAAAGAAAAGTTCAATACGGCCAAATTGCCGTGGTGGACAGGTGCCAGAAAAACGCCGAGCGTCAGGGTGTTCTGTGAGGTGTCGGATAGCAATGCTGCTTCTATTTATGCACTTTCACAACACTTGAAAGTCAGTGACCGCAGTATCTGGTGTGCGATATACCTGGTGCTGATTGCGACATTAAGCGGGTCGCGCGATGTGGTTGGTTCAGTGGTCACGCATGGGCGACCAGAAATCGAGGGCGCGCAAGACACGCTGGGGCTTTTCCTGAATACCTTGCCTTTACGTTGTGATTTGAATGCTGTTACCTGGGAAAAACTGATCACCAATACCAGCCAGGAGCTTGAACGTATTTATGAACACAGGCATTATCCGTTGGCACAGCTACAGGTCGATACCGGCCTGGATTTTTCGGCAACGCTGTTCAACTACACAAACTTCCATGTAGAGAACAATGTTGACAAGAATACCGATGGCGGCTTCGATGAAAATAATTTCCTGCTGTCTGTCAACGTCCGTAAAGAGGAAAACAGCGGTCGCTATTATTGCGCACTCAATCTTGAACCGGGTGTATTTGATGCTGGATTCGTGCAACGTATCCAGGGTTATGTAAAAAATATTCTGGGCGCAATACAGGCAGGGCCAACGCAGAAGATCAATCTCAGCAGGCTTTTACAAACTGCCGAGATAAAAAACCAGCTTGAAATATGGAATCCTGCAAGATCTGCCGCTGACGAAGAACACAATGTCTATCAACTGATCACATCATCGATAAGCGACCAGCCAGACAGCATTGCGGTTGTCTTTGGCCAGCAACATTACAGTTACCGTGCTCTGGACAGAGCCGCCAGTGCGATTGCCAGTCATTTTGAAGCGAGCGGGCTTGGTGTTGGTTCACGCATAGGTATCGCGCTGGAGCGTTCATTTGAAATGCTGGCGACGGTGTTGGCCTGTTTGAAGACTGGCATCTGTTATGTGCCGCTTGACCCGCAATTGCCTGCTTCACGTATTACCTATATTGCGGAAGATGCCGATCTGGATCTGATGACAGGAGATGTGACAGCACCGCTTGCCAAAACGGCCCATATGCCCAGTCAGCAACTGAAATCATGCATCCTGGCCGCGTCGGGTAAAGCAGTTGAATTTGAAGTGCGCAGTCTTCACACGGCCCATCTGGCCTATACGATTTATACCTCGGGCTCTACTGGCAAGCCAAAAGGCGTGGGCGTTTCGCACGGCAACCTCATCAATTTCGTCAAGAGCATACAAGAGCAACCAGGTTTGCAGCAGTCAGACCGTATTTTTGCGGTGACAACCTTGTCGTTTGATATTGCCTTCCTGGAGCTGTTTGTTCCTCTGGCTGAAGGTGCGACGGTGGATATTGCCCATCACGATGATGTATATGACGGCAAGAAAATCGTCAACAGACTGGCTGCGCAGAAAATAAGCTGCATGCAGGCCACGCCTTCAAGCTGGAAACTGATGCTGGATGCCGGCTGGCAAGGTTCGCCAGACTTGAAAGCCCTGGTCGGTGGTGAAGCACTTTCGGCAGAGCTGGCTGAAAAACTGGTGTCGAGAATTGATCAGTTGTGGAATATGTATGGCCCGACAGAAACCACGATCTGGTCGACAACACGGCAGATACATGGCAGCAAGGTTGATATAGGCAAGCCTTTACGCAATACGACGGTATATGTGCTCAATGAAGCACTGGATTTGTTGCCAACCGGTGTCATTGGCGAACTATATATTGGTGGCGATGGCGTGGCATCAGGCTATGTGAACCGGCCTGGCCTGACTGCGGCAAGGTTTATTCCCAATCCTTTTGCCGGTGAAGCAAGTTCCGGTGGCCGCATTTATCGTACGGGTGACCTGGTACGTTATCTGGAAAATGGCAATGTGGAATACATAGGCCGTGCAGACCAGCAAGTCAAGGTGCGCGGGTATCGTGTCGAGCTGGGTGAAATTGAAAAAACCATCTTGCAGACAAGCCTGGTCAAGGATGCTGTCGTTGTATTGCGCGGCGATGAATCTGGCAACCAGATTATCGTCGCCTATCTGGTGACACTGGATGCACTCGATACCCTGAATACACCAGCGCACGCTGATATGACATCTGCATCCGATAACCTGACGCAGGAGGATGCCCAAAACAAACTGGCGCAGGCGATAAGGGATAAGCTGAAAACGTCTTTGCCTGATTATATGGTGCCGTCAGCCTTTGTTGTGATGGATGAATTCCCGCTGACGCCAAATGGCAAGCTCGATCGTAAAGCGCTGCCATCGCCGCGTGATGCACTGGTCACGGCCAGTTATGTTGCCGCGGATGGTGAAATTGAAGAGCGTATCGCTGCCATCTGGGCGCAGATACTGAAACGCGAAAAAATCGGCCGCTACAGCAATTTTTTCGAATTGGGTGGCCATTCATTGCTGATCACGCAACTTGCCTCGCGCATTGAAGATGAATTTGAAATCAAGGTCGCCCTCAAGGACTTTTATGAATTCCCCACACTCTGCGAAATCGCTTCGCGCATTCAATATCTGAGCATGCTGGAAACGATGGACGAAGACCTCGTCGCAGAACTGTCCGACGAAGAGGTCCTGACGATCCTGAGCGAACTCGATGAGATTGGCATTGTGTCGGCAAAAAATCAACCGGTGGCAAATCAATCATGATCGACAATGAAAAAACAGAGGTGACACCAATGCAGGACGTCTTGTCTGCCAGGGATCAGTTAAAGGCCAAGTTGAAACAACGCAAGGACGCGGCTGTACCGCTTGCACCCAAGATCAGGCGGCTGGGTGACAGCGGCAGGGTGTTGTCCTTTTCGCAGCAGCGTTTGTGGCTGCTCGATCAGTTGATGGGTGCCAGCGCGGTCTACAATATTTCATTTGCGATACGGCTGGAAGACAGGCTCAATATAGATATTCTTCAACGCTGCCTGCAAACCATTACCGACCGCCATGAAGCCTTGCGCACACGGTTTGTTGCAGAAAACGGTGATGCAAAAATCATTGTCGATGATGTCCTTGATCTGCAATTGCAGCCGGAAGATGTCAACTCCATAGACGAAGTGCTTGCGATATGGCGTGATGAACGTGATTATCTGTTCGACATCAGCAAGGAAGCCCTGTTCCGTGCGCGCCTGCTAAGGGAAGCCGCAGATTCTCATGTGCTGGTGGTGACCATGCACCACATCGTGTCTGATGCCTGGTCACTGGGTGTGTTCTTCAAGGAACTGGTGAGCCTGTATCGTGACTTCAGCCGCGGCTTGCCGTCTTCGCTGACAGAATTGCCGATACAATTCTCCGATTATGCCTCCTGGCAGCGCCAGTCGCTGACTGACGCCGTGTTGTCAGAGCAGGCGCGTTACTGGGAACAGCAACTGGCAAACCTGCCGTCTCTGCTGATGTTGCCTGCCGATCATCCACGCCCTCTCGAACAACGCTTTAAAGGCGCGACCGAGGCGATCCATATCCCGGCAGACCTGGGCGCGGCATTGCAACAGCTGAGCAAGGCACAGGGTGCAACGCTTTTCATGAGCTTGCTCTCGGCATTTTCGATTTTACTGGGGCGCTATGCCGGGCAAAATGATATTGTCGTCGGCGCCCCCGTTGCCAACCGCATGCGCCGCGAGGCAGAAGGGCTGATCGGGTTTTTCGTCAATACCCTGGTGATGCGTACCAGCCTGTCAGGCAATCCGACATTCAATGCCCTGCTCGGCAAGGTCAGGGAAACCGCCTTGCAAGCCTATGCACATCAGGACCTGCCTTTTGAATATCTGGTGGAAACGCTCAATCCTGAGCGCAGCCTTAGCCACAGTCCTCTGTTCCAGGTCATGTTCATTTTACAGAATGCACCGATGGACACGGTGGCATTTGAAGGCGTCAAGGTGTCATCCCTGAACGGTGAAAGGATGGATGGTTTTTCCCGTTTCGATATCACCTTAAGCCTGGCAGAAGGCAAGGATGGCCTGAAAGGCGTATTCGAATACAACACGGACCTGTTTGAACGCAGCACCATCTGCCGCATGGTAGACCATTTTTTACGCCTGTTGCGCGCCATAGTAGCAGCACCTGACAGCCAGATCGCTGCCCTGAATTTTTTAAGCGAACAGGAAAGACAGCAGCAGTTTGACTGGAATGACACCTACGCTGCCTATGCACCACGCTGCATCCATGAAGCGATTGCCCAGCAGGTTGAGCGGACGCCAAACGCCATAGCAGTGATCGCCGGTGAAATGTCCATCAGCTACACTGAGCTAGAGACAAAGGCAGGCCAGCTGGCTTTGCTGTTGCGGCAAGATGGCCTCAACACAGGCGAGCACGTTGGTATTTGCATGGACAGATCCATCGACATGGTTGTGGCGATGTATGCCGTATTGAAAGCCGGTGCCACCTATGTAGCGATTGACCCTGATTATCCACAGTCACGTATCAGTTATATCATCAAACATGCTGAAATCAGCCGTCTCCTGAGCCAGTATGCTGTCCAGGAAAAACTGCTGCGTCAGTCGCCCGACATGCTTGATGGTGTCACATGCTGGTGTGTGGAATTGCTGGGACTTAACCAGCGCCATGATGCCGACACCTTGCCGCCTTTGGATGTGACTGGCGATCACGCCGCCTATGTCATCTACACGTCCGGGTCGACCGGGATTCCCAAGGGGGTAGTAGGTCGTCATTGCAGCGTCATGAATCGCCTGCAATGGATGGCTGAACAATATCCCGTCAGTCAGGATGAAGTTTTTTGCCAGAAAACCAGTGTAGGTTTTGTTGATCATGTGGCAGAAATTTTCCAGGCGCTGACTTGTGGTGCGCCGCTAGTGATTTTCCCGACCAGCTACCTGCAATCACCGCCTGATTTTCTGCGCGTCTTGCAGCAGCACAAGGTGACCAGGCTGACACTGGTGCCTTCTTTACTGCATGCCCTGCTGGCAGAAAAAGATGTACCTGCCTGTACTTCTTTACGTTTGCTCATTACCAGCGGCGAAACCATGATCGTGAAAGACCGCAGGTCCTTCCATCAACGTTTCCCCAATGCCCGGCTGTTGAATTTATATGGATCAACTGAAGTGGCCGCAGATGTGACCGGCTATGAGCTTGGCATGCAGGACGAATCGGCAGTTCCTATCGGCCGCGCAATTGCCAACACGCAGGTCTATGTATTGGGCACGGACGGTCAGTTGTTGCCACGCGGTGCTGTGGGGGAGCTGTTTGTCGGCGGCGATGGCCTGGCTCACGGCTACCTGAAGCAGGCTGGTTTAACAGCCGGGCGGTTTGTACCGAATGCCTTCAGCGTCAGGCCAGGTACGCGCCTGTATCGTACCGGGGATCTGGTGCGTTACAAAATGAACGGCGATCTTGAATACCTGGGGCGGACTGACCACCAGGTGAAAATTCGTGGTTTTCGGATAGAACCGGGTGAGGTGGACGTGGCATTGTGCACGCATCCAGGCGTAGAAAGTGCAGTGACCGTGGTGTACAAGGGTGCCAACGGGGAAGACCAGCTGGTTGCCTATGTCATCGCTTCTACAAATGCAGAAAACCCGCAGACAATGGTAGCGCAATTAAAAGAGGCCCTGAAGAGCAGCCTGCCGCATTACATGGTGCCGGCATTTATACAACGCATGGATACATTCCCATTGACACCTAGCGGCAAAGTGGACCGGCGCGCTTTGCCAGCACCTGAGCAAACAGAAAACGAACATGAAGAGCCGGTAGGCGAATATGAAACCTTGCTCGCCGGTTTATGGCTGGAAGTGTTGAAATGCAAATACGTAGGCCGCCACGATAACTTTTTTGACCTGGGTGGACATTCACTGCTGGTTACCCAACTGGTGTCACGCATACGCGAACGCTTCCAGGTCGAACTGCCATTATTAAGTATTTTTGAACACCAGACCGTGCAGGAACAGGCTCAACTGATCGTTGCAGGCAAAGTCGGCGAAACGGTGGCAGAACATGCAAGGGCGATAGCGCTTGTTCCCCTGAACAAGGCTACGCGCCTGCTGCCGCAAACACTTTCTTTTGCGCAGCAACGACTGTGGTTTCTCGATCAGTTAATGGGCGCTAACCCCAGCTATAACATCCCGCTCGCCTTGCGGTTGCAAGGCGAACTGGATTTATCCCTGCTTGAGCGCAGCCTGAATTGCCTGATAGAACGCCATGAATCATTGCGCACCTGTTTCGTCAAAATTGACGATGAAGCCCGTCAATTGGTCAAACCCTATGAAAAGCGGTTTTTCCCGGTAGAACTGGTGGCAGATGAAATCGCCCTGAAGCAGGCTGCGCTTGAAGAGCGCATGCACTGTTTCGATCTCGGCGGCGAAAGCCTGTTAAGAATACGTCTGTTACGTAGCAGCCATGCTGGCGAACATGAACACCTGTTGCTGGTGACGATACACCACATCGTCGCCGATGGCTGGTCTCTCGGTATATTTTTTCAGGAAATGGTGGCGCTGTATCGCGCTTTTCAGGCCGACACACCGCAGCCGCTGGCGGAATTGCCACTCCAGTACATAGACTTCGCCGCCTGGCAAAAGACCTGGCTGGAAAATGGCGTACAGGAAAAACAATTGCACTATTGGCGCAAGCAACTGGCAGATTTGCCAGCGGTATTGGACTTGCCCACGAACCGACCCCGCCCGTCAGAGCAAAAATATCGCGGTGCCGGTGTCGATTTTACCTTCAGCGCTGAATTACTCAGCAGCCTGAAACAGCTATGTCGTGAACAGGGTATCACCTTGTTCATGACCCTGCTGTCTGCTTATGCAGCGCTGTTGCAACGTTATACCGGACAGGACGATATTGCAGTTGGCACACCAATAGCCAATCGCATGCAACGGGATTTTGAAAAAGTGATCGGCCTGTTCGCCAATACACTGGTGATGCGCGTTGACTTGTCGGGAGAGCCCAGTTTTATCGAATTGCTGAAACGCACCCGTCAAATGGCGCTGGATGCCTACGCACATCAGGATATCCCGTTTGAACGCCTGGTCGAAGAATTGAATCCTGCACGCAGCTTGAGTTACAGCCCGCTGTTCCAGGTCATGTTTGTCTTGCAAAATGCACCGATGGATGTGCAAAAGCTTGATGGCCTGTCTGTCTCGACAATGGAAAGCCCGGAAGAGGGCATTGCACGCTTTGACCTGCATCTGGCAATGGGTGAAATCAACAACCAGCTCTCTGGCCGGATTGATTACAACAGTGATCTTTTTGACCGTTCTCGCATAGTGCAGTTTGTGGAACATCTGGAAAACCTGCTCAAGGCAATTGTTGCCGGGCCAGATCTCGCTGTCTCCCGTATTGACTACCTGTCAGCAGAAGAGCGGCAACGGCAATTGCTGACATTAAATGATACGAGTAAAGCTTTCCCGCAAGATGCCACGCTAAAAGCCTTGTTCGAAGAACAGGTAGCACGCACGCCGGATGCGGTTGCCTTGCAGTTTGAAGGTGAAACCCTGACTTATCTGGAATTGAATACCAGGGCAAACCAGCTGGCGAATCATCTCATTGCAAAAGGTGTGCTGCGCGATGAATGCATAGGCCTGTGCACCGAGCGCTCGCTGGAAATGGTGATTGGTCTCTACGGCATATTGAAGGCAGGCTGCGCCTACCTGCCACTTGACCCTGAATACCCGCACGACAGAATCCGGCACATCATCGACGAAGCGCAAGTCAGGTATATCATCAGCCATCAAGGTTTTGCCAATGAATTTGCAGACCAGGTGCGTGAAGGTGGCGTCATTGATCTTGGTAATGTCGACGCAAATATCGTACTGAGTGCCTGCAGCGAACAAAATACCTCGTTGCCGGATTTGACCTCGCGCCATCTGGCCTATGTGCTCTACACCTCGGGTTCTACCGGCGGGCCCAAGGGCGTCATGCTTGAACATCAGGCCGTGGTCAACCGCATAGTGTGGATGCAGGACCAGTATCAGTTGCAAACGCATGATGTGGTCTTGCAAAAAACGCCATTCAGTTTTGATGTCTCTGTATGGGAATTTACCTGGCCCCTGCTGATAGGTGCAAAACTGGTTATTGCCGTGCCCAATGGGCATAAAGACCCTGATTACCTGAAGACCCTGATCAGGGAAGCCGGGGTCACGACGCTGCATTTCGTGCCTTCCATGTTGCAAGCGATGCTATCGTCAGGTAACTGGCAGGCCTGTGAGCCGGTGCGCACTGTCTTTTGCAGCGGTGAAGCCTTGCCAGCAGAGCTGGTCAGGGAGTTTTTCGCCAGCGGTACGCGCAGTCAGTTGCATAATCTTTACGGGCCGACTGAAGCGGCGATTGATGTCAGTTACTGGCAATGCCATGATGCTGACAGCCTGGTCAACATACCTATCGGCAAGCCCATACAAAATATCGAATTGCATATTGTCGATGATCACATGCAACTCGTGGCAGAAGGTGTGGCAGGCGAATTGCTGATAGGCGGCGTTGGCCTGGCACGTGGTTACATCAGGCGACCAGAACTGACTCAGGAAAAATTCATCCCCCATCCCTTTTCTGCAAAGGCAGGCAGCCGCGTATACCGCACGGGTGACCTGGTGCGCCGCCTGCCTGGCGGTGACATTGAATACCTGGGCCGCATCGACAATCAGGTAAAAATCAATGGTTTCCGTATTGAGCTTGGTGAAATTGAAAGTCAGCTTGATAGCCTTGATTTCGTCAGTAAATCTGTGGTCGTTGCTGACAGGGACGGCGCCGCACCCAGACTGGTCGCCTATCTCGTATTGAATTCGCCAGGCACAGAAATTCCTGTGACGCAGATACGGGCGCATCTTGCTTCCAGCCTGCCGGTTTTCATGATCCCGCAGCTTTATGTCGCACTTGACGCCATTCCCCTGAGCGCAAACGGGAAACTGGACCGCAAGCGCCTGCCCAAGGTAAGCCAGGATCACCTGGCGAGTGCGCAATATATGGCGCCTGTCACGGACCTGGAAAAACGACTGGCAGAAGTCTGGAAGAAAAACCTGAAACTCGACAAGGTCAGTATCGCTGACAATTATTTTTCCCTTGGTGGCGATTCCATACGTTCGATTTCCCTGGTCGCTGAAGCCAGACACAGCGGCATTGATTTCCAGGTCAAGGATCTGTTTTCGAATCCCACCATCATGAGCCTGGGGCAGGCAATTGAAGCCGGCATTTCCCAGCATGTACAGGCAGCGATGCCAGAAGCTTTTGATCTCATCAGTGATGAAGAAAAACAGGCACTGTTTGAACAATTTTCGTGAGTGAAACATTAAGAGTCTGCAAATGACTTTGCAGGCGTATCTGGCAAGCCAGCGGCAATGACAATTTCTAGCGGCATCACGCAAAAGGATTTAACGAATATGAATAACAACAAAGCGACGTCCGGGACTATAGAAGATGCTTTTCCCTTGTCCATGCTTCAGCAAGGCATGTTGTTCCACTCATCCCTGGATGAACATCTTGGTGTTTATCACGATGTCTTTTCGTATGAAATCGAAACACACTGGGATGAAGCCAAATTTTCTGAAATGCTTGATTTCGTCATCGCCAGGCATGGCGTATTGCGCACCATCTACCGCATGGATGGTGCCCGGCCCTTGCAGGTAGTAATGAAGCATAAAGCGCCTTTTCTTGAAATTGCAGATCTTCGCAATCGTGATGAAAGTGAAAGGAAAGAAGCACTCACAGAATGGCTGGCGGCAGAAAAACGTGTCGCTATCGACCCGGCCCAAAATGTGTGGAAAGCTTTTGTGCATGTGCTGAGTGATACACAAATCCAGTTTGGCCTGAGTTTTCATCATGCATTGTGGGATGGCTGGAGCGTTGCCAATTTTGTTTCAGAGCTGTTTGCCGGCTACGCTGCTTTGCTCGACGGTAAAACAACATCCAGCTTTAGCGCAGAAAAACCACCGTCTTACCGCAGCTTTGTCGCGCTGGAACAGCAGGCGCTGAACTCTGCTGAAAACAAGGCCTATTGGGCTGACAAGCTGCTGGATGCCAAAACACCATGGTGGACCGGTGAAAAATCCGGCCAGAGCCAGTTCTTTCTGTGTGAAGTCAGCAAAGAGCAAAGCGAGCAGGTGATCGCTACTGCCAACGAACTGGATGTCGCAGAGAAAAGTATCTGGTGTGCGATTTATCTGAGCCTGGTTGCCGTACTCAATGGCTCGCTGGATGCGATTGGTTCCATTGCTACCCATGGCCGCCCTGAAATTGCCAACTCAGACAAGATGCTGGGTCTGTTTCTGAACACCCTGCCACTGCGCGTCAATCTCAAAAACATGAAATGGCGTGAACTTGTCAAGGCGGTAGATGAAGAGTTGCGCGAGCAATATGCTTACCGCCATCATCCGCTGGTTGATATTCAAAACCAGACTGGCCTGGATTTTTCAGCATCGATGTTTGGTTACCTGAATTTCCGCGTCTATGGGGATTCAGGCGTCAAGTCGCAAATTCTGGGTGGGCAGGGTTTTGAAGAAACCAATTACCGCATGGTAATCAGTGTAGAAAAACTGGAAACTTCCCGCCGTCATGTCTTGCGTATCAATGCAGATACCTCGCTGTTCAATGAACGGTATCAGACGCATATCCGCGCCTATGTCAACAATATTATTGATAGCGTCACAACGCGCAAAGACCAGTTCATCAACGCAGGGAAATTGATAGGCGCAGATGAAAGGGCGCTGCAACTTGCCCAGTCCATACAAAGCAAGGATGTTGAAACTGGTGAGCAGACATTGCTCACGGCGTTTGAACAGGTACGTCAGCAATATCCTGATGCGATGGCGTTTATATCTGAAAGCGAAGGACTCAGCTATCAACAACTCGACCTGCAATCCAATCAGCTGGCGAATTATCTGCGTGCAGAAGGCGTCAGGCAAGCCAGTGTGCTTGCCATCGTGCTTTCGCCATCTGCAGAAATGCTGGTCAGCGTGCTGGCAGTGCTTAAACTGGCTTGCAGCTATGTACTGATTGATGCCAGGAAATCGACCCAGTCCGTATCGTGGATAGCAAGAAAAACAGGCGCAAACCTCATCATCCGCAATGCTGCATCACGGGCATTACCCGCCTTGCCAGAAGAGGTCAAGCAGATTTTTATTGATCAGTGCGCTTATCTTGACGCCTCGGTAACAGCGCCTGAAACCCGGGTTTACCCCAATGCCGTTGCAGCGATCACTTATACGCAAGCCCAGGAAAAACAAGGCTTGGCGTCTGGATTCAGCCATGCCAGCCTGCTGCGGTTTACTCAGGCCAGGGCAGGGAAGACAAGTTTTCAAGAACAGGTCAAAGGGCTTGGTGATTTGTCAGTGCAACTATGGACGCATTTGCTGGCGGGTGAAACGCTGGATCTCGCCTCTATGACCAGTGACGTCGGGAATGTATCCTTGTCTTCCACCTTGCTTGCGCGCTCAGCAGTGGGTGAATTTTATGTACTGAGACAGCTAGATCTCGTTCCCATAGGTAGTAGCGGGGAATTATTTTTGGGTGGCGATACAGTGGCAGATGTGATTGCCGCTTCACCGCAACTCTCAGCAAGCAAATTGATCCCCCATCCCTTCAGCGGACAGGCGGGGAAAAGACTGTTTGCGACGGGCCTGACTGCAAAACTTGATATTGATGGCAATCTTGAAATTTTATCGCAAGACCCTGTGCAGGCAGAAACTATCAGGCTGGCAGGATTAAAAAAATCAGAGCAAGTCTTGCGACTGCATCCAGGTATCCGCGATGTGGCAATGGAAAGAGACAACCGCTTTGGTGGACCTGGCAAGGTGGTCGCATATTGTGTGATGGACGACAATAGCAAGGAAATGACAGTTGATGTGCTGACCCTGCTTAGGAACCAGGCGCAGCCCTGTGTTTTGCCTTCCGTGCTGACACAAGTTAGCAGTATTACGCGTTATCCCAACGGCAAGGTCGATTTTTCGCAATTGCCCAGTCCGTTCGCGCAAAGCCGTGAAGACAATTTCGAGGCACCCGTGGGGGCTTGTGAAGAACTGCTGGCCAATATCTGGATCGATTTGCTCAAATGCGGCCGGGTTGGCCGTAACGCCAATTTCTTTGAGCTTGGCGGGTACTCTCTGATTGGCGCGCAACTGGTCGCACGTATCCGCAATGTATTTGGCATTGAGTTGCCTTTGCGTGATGTGTTTGAACGCAAAGACCTGAAATCCCAGGCCCTGCTGATTGAACAAGCCCAGTTGCAAGGTTCCGCCCTGCCAGCGCTGGAAGTGGTAGACCGCTCGCAGCCCCTGCCGCTATCCTTCTCGCAGCAACGCCTATGGTTCCTGAGCCGCATGATGCCCCCGAACGCCGTCTACAACATCCCGTTCGCGTTGCGGCTACGCGGTCAAGTCGACGAAAGCGCCCTGGTCCACAGCCTCAACGCCATCATCTCCCGCCACGAAGCCCTGCGCACCCGCTTTGCCGACGTCGATGGCCAGGCCGTCCAACTGATTGACCCACCAGGTCGCCCCTGCGTCGTCGTCGAAGACATCGACAGCCAAACAGCGCTGGACAGCCGCATCCTGGCCGAACGCCACTACTGCTTTGACCTCAGCAACGAACCCCTCGTCAGATTACGTGTCCTCAACACCCGCTTCGACGGCCACCACGTCTTGCTCGCCACCTTCCACCACATCGTCGCCGATGGCTGGTCCATGGGCGTCTTCTTCAAAGAACTCGTCGAACTCTACCGCACCACCGTTGCCGCTCCCGGCGCCCAGATCACCCCCCTGGCCCCGTTACGCCTCCAGTTCGCCGACTACGCCCACTGGCAACGCCAGCAACTCACCGGCAACATCATCGCCGCCCAACTCAGTTACTGGGAACACCAGCTCGCCGGCCTGCCGCCCCTGCTCGACCTCCCGA
>NZ_JBMPPL010000024.1:0-17871 GCF_049339485.1 Undibacterium sp. TJN19 | reverse complement strand
TGCAACTGCACAGCATTAAAGCCCGCGGCAAGCGCAAATACAAAGCCACGACCGACTCTAATCATAGTTTGCCGATTGCACCAAACCTGCTCAACCGACAGTTTGCTGTCGATCAACCCAACCGCGTTTGGACCAGTGATATCACGTATATCGCCACAGATGAAGGCTGGCTGTACCTGACAGTTGTGATCGATCTGTTCAGTCGTCAGGTTGTGGGCTGGTCCATGAAGCCGCTTGTCCGGAAAAGGAGGAATAGAAATAAATATTCGTGTCAAACCCTCCAGAAAAGAGAGCGAGAACCGGTTCGCTAGCGCGGTCAACCGCATTACTTTACATACTTGTGACCGAATTGCTGGAGCACCCATCAGACAATTTCATGGAGCTCTGGTCGCTTCTACAATTCCGTTATCACCCTAGAAAAACATCTGCACCCTTACCGTGATCCGTTCGCCGCCATCGAGGCCGTCGTGTTCTGGGACGCCTTCGCCGAGAGCATGACCGAGGCGCAGAAGCTCGCGTAGCCCGAGGACTTCGATTTCCTGCACCGCATCGGCGAGGGCTACGCCACGCTGCGCCGCTACGCACCGGTTTTCCGCGGCCTGTTAAGATTTATTTTGAATTGTAATTTCTCGGCTGTCCGTCACGGTTATATCTGCTAGGTGCGTCATACCTTCAATTACATTGGGACTTGCCACACTTACGCATTCACCAGGATGACCGCGATCGATGTATGTCAATAGTGATTCAATTTCTGTAACCTTGCCTGGGCCGGTTGCCCCAACAATGATCCTTTTTTCGCCACGTTCCTGAGCTTCATTGATAATGTCCATCGTTAATTCCTTATGAAGTTTTCGGCTAACGGCCGTTCGGAGCGCAAGCGCCGGTTTTCCATGGGGCTGGCTATTCTTTGTTTGGTAGTGCGATACACAAAATCGTTGGCGTCGCCTCTTCGTTCACTGAAATTATCACATCCAGATCCTTTTCATAAGCATGAGTTGCGAGAGCGACCGCTCCCAAAAATTGCTGACACGCTGCTTCAGCGCCCAATCGGTAAGCTGCAAGACCACTTCCATCATTAGGTTTAAACCGAAGTATCAGTTCTACCGAACCGCGATCTTTACCACTTCCTGAAACGGAAACTCCTACAACTTTTCCTTCTTTATCTGACATACGATTATCCATAATTTTTCCTTTGTCAAAGCTGCCTTAGACCGATGCGACTATGAGTAATAGTTTCTTCAATTAGCCGCCCACTAAAACCATCGGATATCCCTGATAGCCAATAGCGCAGCCGATCAGCAACACCAAGACGGTCAATGCTTTAGAAGTTAAATTCATGTCTATTCCGTGCTTTGTGAGCATGAGGGGTGCTGTCAGATGACATTCGACTTTTCAGGTGAGGTGATCAGTAGACCGTTGGAAGTGAGTGGTCAGATCTTGCTACAAGTGAAAATGATCCGTCTACTTACTTCCTCCAGCCTTACCTTGGTCGCCTTTTTCACCTTTGTCGCCTTGACATCCCGGATTTCCGTAAATGCCAATGAATGCAGTGGCGCCATTTGCAGATGGCGGGCGGTCCGAAGGGCCGCATTGCGACGCCGGAGCTGATTCATCTGGAAATTTGTAAGGATCACCAGAGATTCCACGGAAAAATTTCACTGTCGCAGTTCGTCCTCCTGCACCACCAATACCGGGATCACCTCCGGGGCCGCCATCTCGTGCCTTACATGCGGTGTTCGGAGCACCACCCGTGCCACCAGTACCACCTTTGCCGCCTTTGCCACCTTTACCGCCATCGGTCCGCACCCAAAGCGACCCTTTGTCTTTATCAATTGACTCCACGCCACTAAGCGTGAAGTCGATCCCATTCCGGCCAAGTAAGCCCTCAAATCCTTGAATGCCTCCATTTCCGCCCGAACAGGAAGGAACCGACTTTGGGAGGCCAGGCGTAATCTCTGGCGCAGCAGGGGGCCCCTCAGAGGAACGAAGATCGAGTGTAGCGCCGGAGCCAATTCTGAAAATTCGGGCGCTCCATTGCACTACTGTGATGCCGCTTTCAAATTCAATTGTCTTATCGTTTGGTATTTCCAAAACATCAACAGAAATGGATATCTCGCTCCTAGGAACTGTATACTTTGTTTTGCCCTTGAAATCTGGCCAAGGTACTTCTGCATTAGAAGACATGGAAATTAACCCCGCTACGAGGGCAAACGTCACCGAATTTTGACCATTAAACAATTTCATTTTAATCCTCTCTCTTATTGGTTTGTACAAATAATTAATGTCGCGAGAATTGCGACTATATGCGATCATTAAGTTTTGACTTCAATTCCTTGTCGGCGCAGGAATCAAGCATTCGATTCAATTTGCTCATCGTCTTGCCAACAATACCAATATCTATCTTGGCTGCGAACGCATTACTTATGGTGATGTATCGAATCTGATCGGAATCCGTTATATAAACAAGTAAGTCTTCATCTTGCGCGGCGATCGAGGCAATTTTGTGACCGTCTTTAGTATCATCCCCCCGCTTGTACATATTTTTCCTTTATTGAGGCAGTATTTTTCAATCGCACGTTTGCAGCGATTTCTCGCTGTCTTTAGTACATTTACCCCGCCATCTAACCGGACTGAAAGTCCTTTACCCAACAGTTCCAATACCAACTCAAGATCACGTTTTACCTTCACTTGAGAATCGCCTGAAAAATTTGATTTTGTTAGTGCTACAATCCGGCAATATGCACTTGCTGATTCACCCATAGCACCCCGCCAATAGCGGAGTTCGTCGGAAATTCGCAGAACTTCATTTGAAAAAGCCTCGCCTTATGCTAGCTTCTTTACCCCCTATCAAGATCGAGCATCGCATAATTTTCCTCAAATTGTTGATTCATCAATCAACAATAATTGGATTCTTTTTCTTGATCAGGTACAAGAAAGATTAAGTGACCATCTGCGGTGTATGTCGCGGTTTCGCACTCGTCCTGATCACCAGCACTATTCGCATCTCTACATCCCACGTAATGCGACCAAGACGACGTGAATGAAATTGTCACTTGGTTAGGGAATTCCTGGTTAATAGTAACTTCCTCTATGGTGACACCATAAATTTGAAATCGACAATCGTCCACGTTCATTAATGCTTCAGCAACCGGATAAAGCCGTATGGCATCCTGACCATGAGTGTTAGAGTCCTCTAAGGCTCTTTGAATACCTTCTTCATCAAGATTCTCACCAATTTGTATTTTGATTTCGCGCATTCGGTTTCCCTTACTTCAAAGTTACAGGCTTGCCGTCAAGTGTCGTGCAGTCTTTCAAGAAAGCTTCCTCTTAAGTGCCTAGTTATGCTTTTAGCGGTTGAATGAGTAGTAACTAATTGAATAATATCTTGTTAATTTTTTATGCTAATTACAAATAAAGCTAGATATTTAAATAATTGTTAAATTGTTGTTTAATTGGTCTAATTCATTGGCATAGAGGAAATTTACTTAAAACCAAACTCCATTTCCATGAAATCAACAAACGGAAATGAAGATGACATTTAAATTTTGCGCATATACTGTACATTTATTCAGTATTTAGCCCACTCAAAAAATTATTTCGTTAGCAACAAAATCATGATCGCCCAGTCACCAATCCCGCCAAATCTATCCAGTTTGCTCGGTAAAATGCCGCATGCCATCTGGCGTGCGAGCGAGATGGCAGTCTATAAAGCATCAACAATTTGTTCTGGCTTCAAAGACCTAGACGCAGAGTTACCTAATGTTGGCTGGCCACGTTCCTCTTTGATCGAGCTGCTGGTGCAGCAGGCAGGCATATGCGCATTGTTAAACAGCTTCCCCATGGGATTTTATTCGAGATCAGCCTTGGTACAAGACGGTATGAGAAAATCGGGAAATTTTGTTGCGACGTTAACGTGAAGGTAACAGCATGGCCACCGTCTTCATTGCAGGCTCGATAACCATAAAGCAGTTAGATTTCTTGGTGCAAGAGCGAATCATGAACATCATTCACATGGGGCATGAGGTCATTGTGGGTGATGCTAATGGAGTCGATACCTCCATACAGCAGTTTTTGTTGAGCGAAGCATATCAGCGCGTCACCGTTTTTTGCACAGGCGATTCGCCTCGCAATAACGTTGGTAACTGGAAAGTTCAAGCAGTTACCACTTACCACAAGCCGGGCTCACGTGCCTTCTTTACTGCCAAAGATATTGCATTGGCTGATGCAGCTGACACTGGCTTTATGATCTGGGATACCAAAAGCACCGGCACGCTTAGTAATGTTATTGAACTGCTTAGTCAGAAAAAATATAGCTGGGTATTCGTCAATAAAGACAGAGAATTTCATGCGGTCAAAAAGGCCGATGATCTGGAGACTTTACTTGCATGCATGTCGCAGTCAGCACGGCTTAAGGCTGACACCAAGATTGGCCTTACTGAAAAATTAGCGTTTCTACATTCGCGCGAGATGCAAATGGCTCAGGTGAGTGAACGTGCATAGAAAAGGTCACTTCTCAAGGTGAGAATCTGCTTAAAAATAGCAATGGAAGAAGTTTACTCAACGGTGCCGTCACAAACATTTACTAGCCGTCCCGACAACATTGAGCAGTTGATCAAATCAGGTGTTTTTAAGCCAAAGGTACGGGAACTAGCTTTGCAAAAACCGAGCTAGCAATTGCAAATCATGGGTTTAACTCGTCACTAGTTCTGTCAATGAAATAATCGTAGAATTTGGCGAAGGAATGTTTTTGCGATTTAAATGGACGCTGTGCATACCCATTTTTTGGGGGCCGACATAATCAGCCAGCAGCGTGTCTCCTACAAACAATATCTTGGACGGCGCAATATTTAATGCGTCAATAACCGCAGAATAGATGATCGGTTCGGGTTTAATTGCCCCCACCTCAAAACTCCAGATATATGCATCAAGTGTTACCGGAAGGAGTGCCATAACGGGCGCTGCATATGGTCGTGCAAGGTTAGAACATACCGCAATTTTTAAGCCTGCTTTTCGCAATTCCCAAAGGGTTGTATTGGTATCTGGATACAGGCTCAGGCTATCTATCTCCATTTGCAAGTCTTCTTCGAGTGGTGCAAGCTCTTGAGTAGTAAGATCATACCCGAAAAATCTTGCTGTCTCAGAAAGGTTCGCTGACATTGACATCAGTTTCGCTGCATCGTCCGCTTGCAGCGGTCTGCCTTTTTTTTCCAAGAGTTGAAGAAGTTTTTTGAATGGACTACGCTTATTTCGAATTTCTACGATCGTACCGTATACGTCGAAAACTACAGCTTGAACGTCTATTAAATGGGCATTCAGTTTTTTCATATATTTACCAACTAATGTGCTTTCTTCGAGACTATCTGCGTATGTCGGATAGCTGTGTCAGATGGTCATCGCGGTGACCTCCGAGACCTCTTTGCAGAACGAATGGCGGTGTTTCTTCCATTGGGCAGCGAACATAAACTACGGCGGGAGATGCTTTGCAATCGCTTCCCGTAACGGCCCAGTAGCTGTCATATCGTACCGCGGACTTGTCTTTGTTCCAGAATATTTCGCCGCGTTGAACATTTTTTTGCGCAATCATTAGACGTTCGCGAAAGCTTTCTAAGCATGCGTTCGCGAAAATGTGCTTCGTAACCCATAGTCTTGTAGCATATGACCAATGTGCCGGGCAAGGAGAAGGTCGCGCTGAGAGCCACCCAATCAAACCGAAAGGCTCTTTTTTATGTTTGGAATACAGGTATCTGGGCGTACTGCATCCCTCCCAAAGCATGCGCCACCTAATAAATGCTTCTGCGACAGGACAAAATGCCTTCGTCCTCTCTCCCTCCATATCCCACCATAAATGGTTTGACGAAGATGCAATGCAATATTGATGTTTTTTGACCACATGCCGCCAGATGTGGCGTCTGATAGCGCGATACACAGTAACGACTGCCTGTAGCTCCTGATCCCAGTTTTCTGGGACGCGGCTCCTCAATTTGCCAGGCGAAAATAATCGATTTACCTCACCGTTGTCTGAGTCAAACGTAGCCGAGTCAAAATCACCGTAAGATACTCGCTCAACGCGTTCCATCGGCAGTGGGTTTTGCAATTCAGCCGCCAGGTACCCCAAATCCCGGATCACATAACTTATAAATCCGATATATCTCGAAAAGTAGCCACACTGTTCCAACGGAGCGGCAATCAGCTCACCCTGCCCCAACTGCAAACGCTTTCTGTTTATGTCAAGTTTGACCGGTAGGGACATTTCCTCGAACTTCAAAAAGTCCATTGCTTGATTAAGGCGGAGGAGTTCTGTAACACGCAGCATTAGGACCTTTTCCTGATCCATGCGGATTCCTGGGGCTAAATCAAAGCCGCACCCTGGACAGCAAAAAGGCGCCTTCGCCACGTCCAGCTGGAGTCGATACGGAATCACTCTTTTGCAGCCATCGCACCTCGATTGCAAGGCGATTTCGTGGACAGGACAATGCCGTAATACGTTCATCTGGAAAATCGGCGTGTGAAAGCCAAGCGCCGCACACATTGTGCACCAACGCAAATTTTCGCTAGATCTGTTGCTACTGTTAGGAAAATCGGCAAACAAGAACGCACTTTGTACTTGACTTAAGTTGGTATGAAACAGTTCCGCCATAGCATCCATATCAAATACGGAAAAATCCCGTAAATCTACATTTGGCTTAGCTAAGATCGCGGTACGCTTTCCGCATTTCCGACTGATAACGACATGAGCGATTTCGCGAGCTGATAGTGCATTGAGCTTCGCGAATTTCATCAATAGGCCATACGCCGAGTCCATTCCAGTGAACCACGACTCCCGCCAGCACCACGCTGGCGAAATCTGATGCGACTGATCCAAGAGGAAGCGAGCAGGTTTCACCGATTTTTCCGTGCGGCAAGGTCTCCTTCAGGCAAGCCTAGATGCAACTCTTCTTGCGCCTCAACATAAAACGACTCTCTAACCGCCAGATCCCAAATAGCCGACGAAAAGGCAAAATCCGATTTATCGCGTTTCCAGTTTTCAGACAGCGCATTCTCAACAGTATGGGCGAAATACTGCATTGGAATTTCCATGTCGAAATTGAATCGCGCTGCTTCATGAGCACGTGAAAACGCGGTCCACAAAGCCCCCGCTTGATCGACCAGGCGCATGCCATTCTCATATGCCAAGGGAAAAAAGAATCGCGTATAAGTCCATTCACTCGATTCCGGAAAACATGCTTCGTCATATCCAGCAAGGCAGGTCGCAAGATCCTCTGCGCTCAACAGACCGTCGAAACGCATTTCAGTGATCATAAAACGGAGGACGATTTGGGTATGATTACTTTGCCGCAAAGCGCTTTTTTGATGAAGAAGCTGAGGTTGCCCCACCAGAATTGTCATCATCCGAATTCCCTTACGTTCAAGCTTATCGTGCACGTCGCGTAGCCATTCGTATTCGATTACATCAAGTCGCTGGGCCTCGTCAGCAAAAAAAACGACCCAGTTGTGACCGGAACTTTCGACTAGTTCACATAACCGGTCGATGAGTCTGGAGCGCTTTTTTGTAACATTACCAATCAATTTGCCTTTATGGCCCGCCGCTTCAAGTAGATTTGAAAAGAAGGCGTCTTCCGAAGGTGATTTCTTTGCTTCACAACCGAAGCTAATGAACACCGCGTTGGGATGATCAATCTTTAGACAACTAATAACGTATCGGATGCTATAGGTCTTGCCAAATCGCGGGTAACCAAAAATAATGGCACCTGGGGTCCGAAGACGAATAATTTTTGATACCCGTTCGGCCACCGAATCGATTGATGGCGTTGGAATAATGTAGCTTTTCTGAGAAATCGGATGCTGGTCAATACTAACCGGACGGATATAGCCTCTCTGCATGCATCCTCCTAGAACGTGATCGTCCGCCGAAATTTGAGAACCTTCGGCTGGGGCGCTGGCTCGACTGTGATTGGCCCGGCACCGATGTTTGTGTCAGGATTGGGTACATTGCTTGCCTGATCGATTGCCCCCGAGTCGATTGACTCGGCGGAGCCATCAGTCTGATTTGCCGAAGGAAGGTTTCCCTGAGACTTGGCCTTTGCCAGTGCATTTGCCGCTCGCTTATTTGTGCGCGCTTGGGACCATTTGTATCTTTCCCAAGCTGCGACTGGATCGTCGCCCTCGCGCATCTTGAGTTTACCCTCAGAAATAAGTCGAAATATTTCTTGCCTCACGCGAAGAGAATGGGGCGTGAGATTCCATGGACGTGATGCGTTTAAAACTCCCAGTTCTGATCCATCCTCAAAAAAAGCCTTCAAGGATCTAATATCACGCACGTCGTAGTAAATACGGAGTTTCTTTCCGATAAGGGTAGCATTCTTGGACAATATTTCGTTGGTGTAACGCACGTTCGAAAAATTAATGTGCGGTCGCACTCCTGTCTTAAGTCCTCCTTTAATAGTAACAACGCGGGTTTCTTGCAGGAGACAAAGGTTGGATGTCATAAAGCGAGGTAGTCTGCGCAGGTAGCTAGGATTTTTCGACAGGCTGTAAGCCATCGCTTCTAGTGGGGTTCGGGAGCCGATGCCGCCGTGCGGGTCCCCATTATAGTTTGCGAGCAGGACCTCAATCATTTCCTCAAGTTCGCTTAACTCTACGAGCAGAGAGATATCGGAGCCAGGGTCACTAAGGATTTTTTCGATTGACTGTGCATTACTCCCAGTTGTCCCTGGTAATCGATGCGCAAAATGCGCCGCAATCAATTGAAAGAACCTTTCAATAAATGGGCGGGCGTCTGGCTCAGCGGGTGGACCGTTATCGGTCCAACAGCCGATGATTTGATTCAGTCGGTTTAACGTATCACTTGCCAAGTGTGACTTGGCACCATCGATACGAAACCAATCCCAACAGGCGTATGCTGTCTCCGGGATTTTCGCCGAAGGGAACCCACCACCATCCGTAATGGTCAGAGTTGGAATCTTGTAGACTTTGGGGACGAAAGGCGTCATAGCGGACTGCAGAGCAGCTGCAACGTCGTCTTTATTGTATTCTTTCCCGAGCGCTAATGCATAGCCAATCACTGAACGGGTAAATACATCGAGCAACACCAGAATCCAAATTCGATGAAGTTCTAATAGTGTTTCAAATCCGAGCGGATCGATAATTTTTACTGTGAGTCTTAAGTCGATCTTATGACCATCAAATTCCACAACCTCAAAGGCCCGCGTTGCAGCGGGAGCCTGTTCGCGCCCACTCATCGCAGCGCCGGCTCGCAGGCCGCCAGCATTCGTAACGGCGGCCGCAAATGATTTTTCCGAGAGCATTTTGAAGTAACTTTGCATTGACCTGTATCCAAGACGTTTCTCCGTGAAGGGGTATTCATTTACGGAAATCTTCGCGGCTCGACAAGAGTCAATGAACAAGCCGTGAATTTCATGCAGAGGCTTGCGGACTTCGCGAGCGTTTCGAATCGGTGTATGGCGTCGTTTGCCAAATTTGTCTAACAGTTTCTTTATGGCTGGATAGTCACGTAATAAACGTGTGAAGGAACCGGAGGCACCGCCCTTACGATCCTTTTGTCGATCCACGGGTATATTGCGTTCATACTTTTTCAATCGGGCATATGGTATGACAGCCCTAAATCCAAAAATCCGCCCGTCGGGATGCGTCTCCCAGCATCTTTCCAGGAGTCGATAAAGTCCACTTCGGCTTACTCCGGTTTCCCTAAATATTTCGGCCAGCGACGTTTGCGGTTCATCCAAAAAGGCTCGGAGCGCATCACAGCGCTTTAAGTAGGTCGCCCGCTCTTGTTCACATAATGCTGTCTGGTCAACCGTTGGCCAGTGCGCCATATCCCGAAGGTGGTCGGGTATGGAAATCCGGTTGAATTTCGCCTTACCGAACACGAGTTGTCTCACGTTAGCTCGATCTCAGTTGTTGGCCCAAGAATCTCCCGATTAAGCGATTTGCAAATCGCTCGTCCCCGATGCAGCAGCGCAAACGCAGCTACCCGCACCAGGATTGGATCGACCTCCGGCAGGCGCTGCTCAAGTACTTGCAGCGACACCCCCCTCTTAAGTGAAGTGATTACTCGATCGGCAAGTTCCGCAGGTAAGTGGCGCCCAAAGGCGCCAAGGTCTCGAAGAATACGCCCCCAGTTCGCCAGCAGGACCTTCTGGTTCGAAATGTCAGCAGGGTCTAAGTACTTAATGCTGAGTTGGTTCGCTTTGGCCCACCTCCGGAAGGCTGGAATTGAGTCCGGGCTTCGTAGGCCTGCACTCAGCTCGGAGGGCCGCAATACGAACAAGAACTCCTCGGAAGTTTGACGCTTAACCCAGAAATCGATGACCCGCTTAGGCTTTGTGTCGGGAAGAAGTAATGGGCGTTCACAATAAAGAATGACCTCCGGATCAGCTTCCAGAGTTATCCAAACGTCAACTGAAGTCAGTCCGAATAACGTTAAATTACGATTGAGCTTCGGAGCAAAAACATCGTAGCGATGACTCTGAAATGGGCGAGTATTATCGGCCGCCTCAATAAAACGTGGCATTTCTGGCATCAAGAACTCCGCATGCTCGTCCGTGAAGTTTTATTTTTAGTTCATGTCGATGGGAAGTTCCAGATTTATTTCGCAAAACTGCGAAATAAAAGTGATACCGAATAGAAAAAACGTCTTATATTTCAAAGCCTTAGAGTGTTGACCCACGTACCAAAATTAATTCGCCCAACGAAAATAGTACGCGGACAACAAGTTGGGGTTTCCGTGGACAACATTATGGGGTGTTTGCGGAATAAGATGAATAGTTTCAAATTGTTGTCACAGCCGAGTTCAATTATGCGTAACATTTGCCCTTTTGCTTAAGTTTCACAGAAAATGCGCTGTTCGCCAAAATATCCTGGTCATTCGCACAAAGTGGTTTCTTACCTCTGCTTTCGTAGTTAACTTACGGAATCCAATGGCGAATCGGTGAGTTGCCAGCTGAATCTATTACGATCGCAACGCTTTGGACTGCTCTGGTCACCGCTTCGTAAAACGATGATGCCGAACTCGCTTCTAATAACGTACCATTCTTGACAAATTTTTTGATCGGCTCGGTCGGTACAATTAGTACACGCTGCCTAGTTAATCCTTTGGAAACTTTAAAATTCATAAAATCCAGATTAAAGTCTTTGCCTGAACTAACTGAATATCGCAGGCACTGTGGCTGGAACCGGGAGATGTATTCTGTGACATGCTCTGACTTAAGCAAGAAGACACCGTCATGATCCGTCACTTTGTCGTTTTTCGATTCAGTTGCCTTGAAATTCCAACTTGGTCCAAATATGCTGTCAGAAAACTCCGCAATTTTCGGGTGGCACCGCCAGGTTACATTCGACTCGAAAATAGTTAATTTCCCTATTTTCTCTTTTTCACGGAACCAGTCGATGATGTTGGCATCATCATATTTTTTGTTCTTTGTGCTTCTTGGATTGGTCGATAGTTGTTGTTCAATTCCAGCAATGTTCTCAATACGAGAAAGTAGCTTCGTCAAGTTAGTGTGTGACTGGTGATTCTCTGGTTCTTCTATCGTGACAAACCGTGCCACATCAGAATTTTTGCTCATTGCCAGCGCTATTTTTACACCAGCCTGGGCGCCCTGCCCTGTCAACGAGAATGGCACGTCGCTAACATGCGGTGCGACCACACTTTCCAATGAAGCACGGGAACTTTGATCCATCGCAAGCGTAATTTTCTGATCCTGGATGATAGATTCTATGTTTCCATCCTGTCATTTACAGCTTTCAAAGATCCATTCGACATCTTTGCTTTGACTTGACGAAACGCAAGTGACACTTCCGCCCTCTCCTGCGGGGTCAAATAGTCGTTCAGTATCTGGCCCATATGGTAATCGACACCCAAGGAGGCACGAATGGTTCGGGCATCTATGACATGGATGGAATCCGGTGGATCGGCAATCCCTTAATGATCGTGACGATATTTCGGAGATTGATACTCGGCTGATGGAAGCACACTCCATCTTAGACGATTATTTTTTGCAGACTTTCGAGCCTTCAGAAAAATTGATATTGCAGAACCAAGCATCTTTTGAGCAGCTTGACATCGTAGATTCTGTACACGTGCTGGGGCACTCACTTTCCGATGTAGATCTGCCATACCTGAAAGCATTGCTAAAAATTCCTGCGGTCGCAACTGCACGTTGGCTAGTAGCCTGCCAGTACGAAGACCAATGGCCAGAAAAGCGTGCAAGGCTTATCCAGATTGGTGTTTCGCCTGAAAATGCGCTTGCCAACCTTTGGACTGACTATAGCTAGAGTCGGATTCGTCTGCCTGCCGTCGTTCTGGCAGTGCTGAACGCTTGCGAACTTGTTTATCGTCCGCAGGCGCTTTTAGAACTTAATCAGATGTACCTTAAGTATTAAGCGGCCCCACCCTGATTTTGCCAGGAGCAAGCTGAATCGGCGTCGCACGAGTGCAACCACATATTACCGTCGCTGCCCATGACAAAAGCAAATGGCAGATTCACGGGAACAGTGGTCACACCGACAGGACTGACGATATTGATGCCAGGCGATCCTAGATTCGGCCATGTCCACGTTTGGCCATTCCCGAAGTTCGACCACAGACTGCCGTCGCTTCCAATTACTAGAACACTGAAGCGCCACACATCTACGGGAACGACTCCAACGCTACTTACTATAGTGGCGTTGGGTGTACCTAAATTAGTCCAACTCAATTCAGCGCCATTCCAGATATTTGCCCAAAGATTGCCATCGCCACCAATGACAAAGACATTTGGGAAAGAATCCTCCACAGCGTATGCCGCAACTCCGCGAACGATTTTGACGCCTGGCGATCCGTTATTGCCCCATGCCCAAGCGGAACCATTCCAAAAGTTTCCCCACAAATTGCCGTCACTTCCTGTGACAAAGACTTGGATATCGAGTTGGTCATTTATGGTTATTGCGCCAACTGGAATTATGATGTCAACCCCAGGATTACCTTGGTTATTCCAGTTCCAACCATTGCCATTAAAACTATTTAGCCATAAGTTACCGTCGCGCCCCATAACGAAAATATACGGGAAAGCTTCATTTACAGTGATTGCAACAACTGCACTGGCAATGCCCACACTTGGCGCGCCGAGATTACCCCAATTCCATTGTGTACCGTTTAAAGAGTTAGACCACAAATTGCCATCGCTCCCTATAACAAAAACATAGGGCATATTCTGATTGACTGTGATGACACCAACAGCACTGGAAATGCTAACTCCCGGCGTACCTAGATTTATCCATTCCCAGGCCGTTCCATTCAAAAAATTCAACCATAAATTGCCGTCATTCCCAATTACAAAGGCAAAGGGTAAGTCCGTATTAGCCGTGGTCACACCAATGGCACTGGCAATACCAGGCGGAGCCAGTGTGTTGATTCGCTGTGGCTGTGGCTGTGGCTGATGCTTTGAATTCTCATGTTGTTGGGTTGCGATCACACCGCCCAGAAAATTCTTATCAAGTGTCATATCTTAGCTCCTGTACCCGTTGTGATCGTCAACGATCAACTAGATGTCAATATCGGCTGTATCTCTTTATACTTACAGTCCTGCTCATATCGTCGGCGGTTATCGGACTTCCACCAGCGCCATTTACGTGCAGCGACGTCTTTTTTTACCAAATTGCATTAACAAATTAATAATACATTAAATTATTGCTATATTGTTATTTGAATTGAGCAAGTTGCTAATTTATTTGTTTTGATGTGTTCGGCGAATCGAGTCCGAGGCAATGGATTGGATGTATACGGACTTGACCCAGCACCAGTCTATGTGAGTCTACTGGCCAGGACGGATTTGAGTTCTGTCATCATATTTTGCTGAGCTTCGATCTTTGTCATTGCGCTTGCCTGATCGATTGCCATCCTGTGCAGTTGTTCCCTTTGGCTGTTGACCGTTTCGGCATGCTGATGAAGTAACGCCTCCAATTCCCTTACCTTGCTGTCTTTTTCGGCTAATTGGGGCTCCTGCGCTTTTGCCCGTTGCTCCACAATTCGCAGGGCATCGACCTGATCACTTAGTTTTCGATGACTGGCTTGCTCATCATAGATCGTTTTTTTGGCCTGTGATATTTCCGCTACCCAGCGTGCCCCATCTTGATTCAAGCGGGTTATTTCATTCTGCTTGGTTATCAAGGTTTGCTGCAATTGGCGTAAATCCGCTTGAAGCTGTTGCACTTGTTGCTCATGGCCACGGATATCTTGGTCCCGTTGCTCTTTGACAGAATTGCGGTAATGCTCAAGGGCTTCCCTGGAATGTTGATGCTTTTCTTCGAGGGATTGTCGATGAGCATCGTTTTCTACCAGGCGTTCTTTGAGATCAATTACTTGCTGAGCCAAGGTATGGCGGGCCATGGTCTCGTTTTGTAGGACCTCTTTGGTTTGCTCGTGAGATTCGATTTCTTGCTTGATGGCCGCGATTGTCAGGTCAAGTTTTTCTTTTATTTGCGCGAGTTTGGCATTGACCTCGTCAATTTCTTCTGCGTGCAAGCGGTCTTTTTCACTGCTTTCCTTGGAGATGTCAGCAATGCGGCTGCTGGCCTCGATTTCTAATTGTGCTGCGAGCTGAACGACCAGGTTCTGCAGAGCTGAGCTGATCGAGGTTTTTCGATCTACTGGGCCGCCGCTTTCTGCCTCTAACTCTCTCAGATATTTGGAAATAGTGGTTTTGGAGCCAGTATTTCCGAGCGCGATTCTGACGGCATCGACGGATGGATGGCGTCCTTGAGCTAAGATTGAATTACGTGCTTTTTCAACATCAGTTTTATGCAAGCCGGTTCTGCCCATGTTTTACTCCATCGAATTTTGTAATGTGATACGTACCATGTAATTACATATTATTTAATTAAATTATTCAAGTTAAATTTCCAATAAAATTGGTACTGGATAAGACAAGCTTATCCAGTGTCATGTCCAAAAAACAGTTAAAATCGACCCAATATTTGATACGGATTCAATTTATCCTGTGATCTCAAATCGGGAGAATGAGCAGCATGAGCAAAATCGATCACTACCTACATGCCGGCACACGAGACAATACGCGCGTTGCCTATCAATCGGCCGTGAGGCACTACGAAATTGAATGGGGTGGCTTCTTACCTGCCACAACCGAAAACATTGCCCAGTACTTGGTTGATCATGCGGAAAAGCTCGCAATCAATACTCTTCGCCAACGCCTGGCTGCCTTGGCTCAGTGGCATATTGATCAGGGGTTTCCCGATCCAACCAAAAGTCCGCTCGTCAAAAAGGTACTTCGAGGAATTCAAAGAGAGCATCCAGCTCAAGAAAAACAGGCCAAGCCATTTCAGCTTGAACAGCTTGGCATAGTTGATCGCTGGCTCGGCAACGCAATTGCGACAGCAAATGCATCTGGCGATCGCGCAGGTGAACTGCGACACACCAGGAACCGGGCACTTCTGCTTTTGGGGTTTTGGCGGGGTTTCCGCGGGGACGAACTGACTCGTTTGCAGGTCGAGTACATTGAAATCATTCCTGGCCAGGGCATGAGTTTTTTCTTGCCTCATACTAAGGGTGATCGCCAGAATAAGGGCGTGACGTTTAAAGCGCCAGCCTTAAAGCAGTTTTGTCCAGTTGCAGCTTACTCAGCTTGGAAGGAGTTAGCAGCACTTGAGTCTGGCCCAGTATTCCGGTCAGTTAGCCGTTGGGGTCAAGTTGGGAATCAAGAACTTCACATGGATAGCCTGATACCTTTGCTACGCACCATTTTTAAGGACGCAGGCGTCGCCGGGTCCGACGAATACTCAGCGCACTCGCTCCGACGCGGGTTCGCCAACTGGGCAACAGGTAATGGTTGGGATCTAAAAACTCTCATGGAATACGTCGGCTGGAAAAGCGTACAAAACGCCATGCGGTATGTGGATGCTGCCGATCCTTTTGCTCAGCACCGAATTGAATCGAGTTTAAATCGTTCTGACCAAACATCGGGATCTATACCTTTCATTGAGACTGATGCAATGTGAAGCCTGAAACTCTTTTTCTCTTTGTCAAAACCAACGCAGCCTAGCGCAAAGGCCCGAAAAAGGATTAAGCTCGGCTCATTCCTCACTTAAAGAACTGAGTCATTTTGGTCTGGCAGAAGAATCAGCAAATGCTTCAAGGAAGGTAGCGATAAGAACGGCCACAGATCGTTGTTTATCTTCATGCTCAACGAACCAATCAAATCCATCGTCGTCCGCATGTCCAGGCGATTCCCAGAAATCGTGATCTTCCCATTGGATTTCATTATATTTTGTTCGTACTTTCGTACAGTGTTTGGCACCATTTTCGAGCGATCGGATGGTGTCCCATTTCGGGTAAGCAAGCTTCATTGCAGATTTCTCTGCTTTTTCGAAGGCTTTTTTAAGGTCTACCTGGAAGTGCCAGTCGGCGACGTGATTGGCCATCATTATGGCGCCAATAAGATCTTTGAACTGTCTTTCCCGAGCAAATTGTTCAATAGCCTCTTTGGCTAGAGCTGCCAGATCGTCGGAGCAGGTAATTTTTGTGATTGACATTTTCGTCTATCAGTTTGATCTACCAGCCAGGATTACAAATGGCATCCGTATCGTCATAAAATACAGCAAGGAGCCACAAGAAACACTAATCAGTAACCAGCCTTGCCCATTCACGATTGCATGATGCAATATAGCGATGCCAATCGCAGTGACGCCAACGAAAAACACTCTAAAGTAATTCCGATCAAAATTGCTTATCTCCTGGCATAACGCATTCCAGAAGATCTCTATCGTAGCAAGAAACGCTGCAGCGAGCCATGCGCCGACGCCCACACATTCGAGGATTGAGCTTGGTGCCTGATTTAAGTCTTTGATTTGCCAGAACAAGTATGAGAATAGCGCTATGCCAACCCACAGAACAATAGATGAAAGTGCTTCCCTATCTTTAATCATAATTTCGTTATTCCAATAAATTTTAATCTACCATTTTAATGGATTCTATTTGGGTACTGCTGAGCTACTAAGATTTAGCTTCATTGCTGCAATTATTGTCAGCTGTTTCATATTGAAGCTGAATCAGGTAGCATGCGCGTCCTGAACATTATTCGCTGGCAGCACATGATTCTTTTTTTAGATTTTGATGGTGTTTTGCATCCTGAGCCTTGCTTCGATAAGACCCAACTGTTTTCGTGTTTACCCAGGCTGGAGGCAGTTCTTCGTGACTTTCCTACTGTACTGATAGTCATCTCAAGCACCTGGCGTGAAAACCGGTCGATCACGGAACTGAGATCTTTTTTTTCAAGCGACATCCGCGCTCGCATTATCGGCGCCACACCTGCTTGGAAAGACATTCCAGAGATTGTCGAAGTAATTGGATATCAGCGGCATGCTGAAATTGAGGGGTGGCTACGTCTATCAGGAGAACCCTGGAAAGATTGGGTGGCCATTGATGATAAACCATATCTCTTCAAGCCATTTTTGAGAAATTTGATAAAAACTGATCCCGCAAGAGGACTGGATGAGCATGCAGAAATCGTGTTGAGACAAAACTTGGCAAAAGCGCTGGTTTAGCGGGTTTGAAACCATCAAAGTGCCGACGCCGTGCGTGCGCTTGTTACCCTATATTTATTAGTCTTTCAGGGCTTCTTTGACAGCATTGCTCATTTTTACTAGCGACTCATAGTCGGCCTTGCTGGCGGTCCGTAACAAGAAGTCTCTCAGTTCTTCTGCTGATGGGGTAATCCCCCCATTTTTAACCGCAGCTAAAAGTAGCACTATGCTGCAATGGCGAGTTTTTGTTTCGGAGTAGACCCTCCCAAGGCCATGTTAGGCCGTTCGTGATTGTACGTCCAAAGCCATCGTGTGGCGAAATCCTGCACCTCATCC
>NZ_JBMPPL010000023.1:0-20898 GCF_049339485.1 Undibacterium sp. TJN19 | reverse complement strand
GGCGATGTCTTTTAAAGACGAATTGCTTGCTACCCAATAGGCCAGACCCAACGGGTCAGCTGGACGGTTGAAATAAGCGATGTATAACTTCTGGATGTCAGCTGCTGTGTTGGCCATTTGGGGTCCTCAATATATTGGTTTTGTATCAATCTAAACATTGCACTTTCTACAAAAAAAGCTTGTAGAAATTTAACGAGGCGAGATTATCATGGGATAAACAATCGTCTTGTGACGCAAATCACAAACCTGTAATTTGGAGTTTGTAATTTGCTAAAAAGAAATAAATTCAGCAACTAGCCATGGCGAAACTTTACAAACTCTTCACAGATAAAAAAAACAGCCCTGAATCCAATTCAGGGCTGTTTTTTGTGGGACCAACAATTTTGTAAAGCTTAATGGATAATTTTATTCAGGAAGTCACGTGCACGATCTGAGCGGGCATTGGTGAAGAATTCGTCTTTTGGACAATCTTCCACGATCACGCCTTTATCCATGAACACGATACGGTTCGCGACTTTCTTGGCAAAACCCATTTCGTGCGTTACCACCATCATGGTCATGCCTTCTTGTGCCAGGCCCACCATCACATCCAGCACTTCATTGATCATTTCTGGATCCAGCGCAGAAGTCGGCTCATCAAACAGCATGGCGATCGGGTCCATCGACAAGGCGCGGGCAATCGCCACGCGCTGTTGCTGACCGCCTGAGAGTTGACCAGGGAATTTATCTTTTTGCGCAATCAGACCGACGCGATCCAGGTATTTGAGGCCACGTTCTGTGGCTTCTTCTTCAGAACGGCCCAGTACCTTGACCTGGCCTATGGTCAGATTCTGACGGATAGACAGATGAGGGAATAATTCGAAGTTCTGAAATACCATGCCTATGCGTGCGCGCAGTTTGGACAGATTGGTTTTAGGGTCACCGACAGAAATACCTTCAACAGTGATGTCACCTTTCTGGAAAGGTTCCAGACCATTGACGGTTTTGATGAGCGTTGATTTACCAGAACCGGAAGGACCGCATACCACCACGACTTCACCTTTGGATACCTCGGTAGTGCAATCTGTCAGTACTTGAAACTGACCATACCATTTGCTGACATTATTTAATTTGATCATGTTTATCTCCAATAATACTTAGCGAATGATCGCTACTTTTTGCTGTAATTTCTTTACCAGGCTGGACAAGCCAAAGCACATAAAGAAATAGACGACAGCAACGAAGGAATACATTTCTACCAGGCGACCATCACGTTGCGCGACTTTGGAAGCAGCGCCAACGAAATCGGTAATCGACAACACATATACCAGAGAAACGTCCTGGAACAGAACAATGGTTTGTGTCAGCAACACCGGGATCATATTGCGAAAGGCTTGTGGCAAGACGATATTACCCATGGTTTGCCAGTAATTCATGCCTATCGCATAACCCGCCCAGATCTGGCCACGCGGTATGGACTGGATACCTGAACGCATGATTTCACAGTAATAGGCGGCTTCAAACATCACGAAGGTAATCAGTGAAGAAGAAAATGCACCTACCTGCACCGGTTCATTCGAGCCGATGATCCACGCACCCAAATACGGCACCAGGAAGTAAAACCAGAAAATAACCAATACCAGCGGAATCGAACGCATGATATTGACATAGGTTGTCGCAATGCCGGATATCAGCTTATTGCTCGACAGGCGCATCATCGCCAGCAGGGTTCCCAATATCGTGCCGCCCACCATCGCCAACAGAGTCAGCTTCAGGGTGAAGGTCATGCCGGTAGTGAACAGATACACCCAGGAACGCTGGATGACGTCAAAGTCAAAATTTGAAAACATAGTCAGGCCCCTCCCGCTTTAGCAGTGCCAGTAGTAATAAATCCCGGCACAGCGGTGAATCTTTCAAGCCAGTTTGAGATCAAGATGGCAATGACCGAAACCGCCAGATAAATCAGCGTAGCGGCGGAAAAAGCTTCAAATACCTGAAATGAAAATTCCTGCATGGAGCGGGCGCTGGCCGTCAATTCCATCAAGCCTATGGTCAAGGCGACAGAACTGTTTTTGATAATCGCTGCAACTTCATTGGTTAATGAAGGAATGATGACACGGAAGGCCATGGGTAATAGCACATACCGGTAAGTTTGCGGCAGGGTCAAACCCAGTGCCGTACCCGCCATGCGCTGACCGCGCGGCAAGGTATTGATACCTGCTGATACTTGTACTGCAACGCGGGCCGACGTGAAGAAGCCGAGGCTTAATACGGCGGTAATGAAAGGTGCATTTGGCAGCGATTTGAGCCAGTTACCCATTTCTGTTGGCACCAGTTCTGGCATGACAAAATACCAGAGAAACATTTGTACCAGCAGTGGGATATTGCGGAACAATTCCACATAGCCGTTAGCAATTCTTGCTGCCCATTTATTTGGTGCAGTACGTATGGTTCCTACAATTGCACCCAATACCAGTGCGATTATCCAGGCTATGCCGGCTGTTGCCAAAGTCCACAGCATGCCATGGATCAGTGAATCCATATAGGTGCCCCCGCCATCCGGCGCGGCCTCCCAAAAGATATTCCAATTCCAGTTGTATTTCATGTTATCTCCCCAAAGCTTTGCGCATCACTGAATTTTGCAAACGTGTAGCAAAATAAAACGGGAGGCGTTACCCCCCGTTTTGTGACGATCTATTTCTTGGAACCTGTTTGCTATCTCACTGCACATGCATGATCGAGGATCACGCGCCGCTCAAAATGCTCATGTACCTTAGAGTACATTTCGCTTTTTGCGCTGCGCTAACGTTGCCCTGACCCCGCTGACGCACGCTCGCTACGGATCGTAAACAGGTTCTCACCAGCGCGCTGTTATTTTTTCTTGGTCAGTACAGCTTTTTGCGCTTCCGGTACCGCTGCGTAAGCAGATGGTTCGCCGGAATCTGTTGGTTTGGCAACCACCGCCTTCAGTTGTTCAGACATAGGCCAGTTCAAAGCGATACCTTTTGGTGGAATCGGTTGCAGGAACCACTTGTGGTAAATACGGTTGATGTCGCCAGAAGTCAGCACATTGCTGATCGCTGTATCTACCGCTTTTTTGAACGGCGCGTCATCTTTACGCAGCATGATGCCATATGGCTCAACTGACAGCGCTTCTTTGCTGATTTCATAGTCAGTTGGTGTCTTGGAATTGGCTGCCTGAGATGCCAGCAAAATATCGTCCATGACGAAAGCAACTGCACGGCCGGTTTCCACCATCAGGAAAGCTTCGCTATGATCTTTGGCTGGCAAAATATTGATGCCCAGGTTTTGATCTGCATTCAGCTGTGTCAATTGCTTCAGGTTGGAAGTACCGGAAGTGGACACGACGGACTTGCCTTTCAGGTCAGCCAGAGTTTTGATATTGGAAGATTTTTTCGAAAGGATACGGTTTGCAGTTACAAACGTTGTTGGTGCAAAGGCCACCTGTTTTTGACGTTCTACATTATTGGTGGTGGAACCGCATTCCAGATCAATAGTGCCGTTGGCCATCAGCGGGATACGTGTTGCCGATGTCACGGGGTTCATCTTGACATTGAGTGCAGTCAAACCCAGTTGCTTTTGTATGGATGTCACGATCTTCAGGCACAGATCGATGGAATAACCTTGATAGGACTGTTTGTCATCGAGGTAGGAAAATGGAATGGAAGAATCACGCACACCCAGCGTAATAATGCCCGTTTCCTTGATTTTTTTCAGTGTTCCTGTGTCTTGCGCCTGTGCTGCACCGGCGATCAAACCTGCCCCAACCAGACCAACCAATAATTTCGACAATTTCATGCTATCTCCAGAAAGTTAAATCAAAAAATTTATGGCTTTGAGTTTAACAAAACCCTCAGCTTGCTAACCGTTTTTTTTAGCCGGCTTAATACGTAATACTACTTAGTGAAAGGGGGTTCGCCCCGGATATCGCTGGTTTAGTTCTATTTTGAATCTTTTAATCAGCGACTTTGTCTGTTGGGAAACGGATACTGTCCCGTAACAGGAAGCCCATGGGCATATTCAAATTCGCCCCTTTTGGGGGCACAGGCTTGCGAAACCATTTTTCGTAAAGCTTGGTAATTTCACCGTCATTCATCAAACGCCCCATTTCTTTATCGATCAGGGCTTTGAAAGCGACATCATCTTTGCGCAACATCATCGCAATTGGCTCAGTGGACAGGGGGTCGCCCACCACCACAAATTTGGCCGGGTCTTTGGCATTAGCCCGTAATCCGTACAACAACACATCGTCTACCGTAAATGCATCAGCCTGCAGATTTTCGACCATATTAAAAGATTCATTATGATCGCTACCTTCCAGCAACTTCAAATCCAGTGCCCTGACCTTGTCACGGTCATTAAGTAACTTGACGGTGGTCGTGCCCTTGGTGGTCACCACCTTTTTGCCTTTGAGGTCAGTCCAGTTCTTGATGCCGGAATCGGCACGCACGATCATGCGCGCAGCAGCAAAGAAATGGGGAATGGTAAAGGCGACCTGCTTACGGCGCTCTGCATTATTGGTGGTAGACCCACATTCAATATCGGCCTTGCCGTCGGCAATGGCGGGAATACGCGTACTACCGGTGACCAGCAGGTAATTCACATTCAACTGGGGCAGTTTAAGCTCACGCTTGATCGCATCAACCAGCTTCAGGCAAATATCCATGGAATAACCGACCGGCTTCTTGTCATCTCCGTAGTAGGAAAATGGAAAAGACGCTTCACGATGCGCGATGGTCACCGTTTGCGTCTCTTTAATGCGTGCCAGGGTATCCGCAGCCAATGAAAGCGAGGAGCACAAGCCCAGCAAGCATGGCAAGCTGGCCTTTACTATCCATTTCGAAACTTTCATATGATCCCCCTTTTGGCTAAATCAGGATGGTAATGACAAAGGTCAAATAAATTCAACAAAAAAATTCACATTTAACAAAATATTATTTAGATTTTCCTCAAAAATTTGACTACAAAAACATCAGACCATCTTACGCAATAATTGTTCCAGCTGGGGTTTTAAAGTATAGCTTTACAACATTAAGCGCAAATGACAGGAACTAAGTCACAACAAATTGCCTTGTCTGCCTTCTTCTTCAACTGTGGTACTACTGGTATTGCCTGACTAAAGCGACAATATCCGTCACCTATCATGATAGGTGACGGATAGCTTTTTACAATTCCAGATTATGGATACAGGCCACGCACCTCACGCGCCTGCAAGACCCTGGAACAGCCAATAATGAAGGCAGCGGTACGCAAGGATACTTTCTTGTCTTCAGTGACCTGCCAGACTGAATTAAACGCTTCTTTCATAATACGCGTCAGGCGCAGATTGATTTCGTCTTCACTCCAGAAATAGCTGGAGAAATCCTGCACCCATTCAAAGTAGGACACTGTCACACCGCCGGCATTGGCAATCACGTCGGGGACGACCAGTACGCCTTTGTCGCGCAGGATATCATCGGCTTCCGGCGTAGTCGGGCCATTCGCACCTTCAAGAATGATGGAGGCGCGAATCTTGTCGGCATTTTTGACCGTGATCTGCTGTTCCAGCGCTGCCGGGATCATGATGTCACAATTGACTGACCAGAATTCATCATTTGGCAATACGGCTTCGATTCCTTCGAAACCGGCGACGCTGCCTTTGGCTGCGACATGGTCAAGCAGTTTGTTAACATCCAGACCATTTGAATGGAAAATCGTGCCACCGTGATCTTGTACAGCCACGACCTTGGCACCCGCTTCGACGAACAGGCGTGCAGCGATACCGCCGACATTACCAAAACCCTGTACTGCAATTTTTGCGCCGGCGATATTCAAACCACGCTTGGCTGCCGCTTCACTGCCCACTACGAATACGCCACGGCCAGTGGCTTCACGACGACCCAGGCTGCCGCCAAGGGAGATAGGCTTGCCAGTCACCACACCGGTTGCCGTGCGGCCTTCGTTCATGGAATAAGTATCCATCATCCAGGCCATGGTTTGTTCATTGGTGTTGACGTCTGGTGCGGGGATATCTTTGTCCGGGCCGATGATGATGCCAATTTCAGATGTGTAACGACGCGTCATGCGCATCAGTTCGCCACGCGACAATGTTTTTGGATCTACACGGATACCACCCTTGGCACCACCGTAAGGGACGTTCACTGCAGAGTTCTTGATCGTCATCCAGGCAGACAGCGCCATGACTTCGGAAAGGGTCACGTCCTGGTGGAAACGCACGCCGCCTTTACCTGGGCCACGGGATGTATTGTGTTGAACACGATAGCCTTCGAAATGAGAGATCGAACCGTCGTCACGCTCAATGGGGACGTCAACGATCAGGATACGTTTCGGGCGTTTCAGGGTTTCTACCCAGCGGGACAGGTGCCCGAGGTAAGGAGTAACGCGATCAATTTGCTCAAGGTAAACTGACCAAGGACCGGTCTCAGTCGGGGTAAGATAAGACGGTATCTGGTGCGGGGTGGACATCGTATGGCCTCTTGAAGTGGTTGAACTGGTATGCAATCTGTATTTCAGCCAGGCTGACAATCAACCCGCGCTGAAAGCAGACGCATAGTAGTCTTTTCACTCTAAAATCAGCCAATGCTTTGTTTGCATGTATCTATGCATGAAATGCATAATCATCAAAGTGACAGCATGGTATGGTGATTTGGCATTGTCACATTGCCATTTTCAAATCATCGCAGACACGTCTTTTGATGCACTGGATATGACCTGCTCATTTGGCTTTGGCGACCCGTTTGCCACTTTGTTTTTCTGCCGCCTGTAGTTGCTGAAGATAATCCCACAAGCGCGAGACAATCATCTTGCCCGGCCTTTGCAGCGAAGGCCGCTCGCGATAGAGACGAATCTCCATATTCACTTCCCATGCGCCGCTGCCATCGTCGGCACGCGCCAACTGCTTTTGCTTGACTTCACGGGTCACCGCAGATTCCGGCAAGAAGGCCACGCCACGGCCTTCCAGCGCCATCATTTTCAAGCCTTCTGCCATATCGGTTTCATAGCATTTCTCGAAATGCAATGGCTGCCGCGTATCGTTGAGGATCAGATCTACCATGCGCCCCAGATAGGCATTATTGGCATAGGCCAGAAATGGCAACGGCGCTTGCACCGTACCAGGCAAAACAAATTCCGGCACGGCATGGCGGTCACAGCGTGTATACGCGCGCAGCGCCTCGGTGCCCATGCTGATCATGTCATACTGGCTGCTGTCGAGCAGCAAGGGTTGGCGCGGGTGGTGATAGCACAACAAAAGATCACAGCCCCCTTCGACCAGGGTCATGACCGCATCGTGGACATTCAGGGCCAGCAGGCGGCTGTTGATTTCACCGAATGCGGCTTCCAGGCTGGTCAGCCAGCGTGGCACATAGGTCAGTGAGAGCGTATGCGGCACGGCAAAATCGACCGTGGTCTGGGTAGCAGTGCGCTTGCCTCGCAACAAGGCGCGGGCATTATTGATTTGCCCCAGCATGGCAATCGCCTGTTCATAAAAAACTTCACCGGCATGCGTGAGGCGCGTGGGATAAGACGTGCGGTCTATCAGATCACTACCCAGCCAGGCCTCCAGGGATTGTATGCGGCGCGAAAAAGCCGGTTGTGTCACATGGCGTAATTCAGCAGAACGGCTGAAGCTATTGGTTTCTGCCAGTGAGACGAAATCTTCCAGCCATTTGGTTTCCATTTATGCTCCTGCCAGTCCCCGCATACTTTCATCCATATCGCGGATTTCTTCATCTGCCTGATCGGCCTGTGAATTTTGCTGACGCTCCCACATCTGTGCATAAGCGCCCTGCTGTTCCAGCAAAGCCTGATGGGTGCCGCGCTCGACGATACGCCCTTGATCCATCACCAGAATCTGATGCGCATCCACAATAGTGGACAGACGGTGAGCGATCACCAGGCTGGTGCGGCCACGGGCGATTTCTTTCAATTGCGCCTGTATCATCTGTTCGGAACGTGAATCCAGCGCCGATGTCGCTTCATCAAAAATCAGTATCGACGGGTTCTTGAGCAAGGTACGCGCAATTGCCACACGCTGCTTTTCACCACCCGACAATTTCAGGCCACGCTCACCGACCATGGTGTCATAACCATCCGGCAAAGACGTGATAAATTCGTGGATATAGGCAGCCTTGGCAACAGCAACGATTTCATCCTTGCCTGCATCAGGATTACCATAGGCGATATTGTATTCTATGGTGTCATTGAACAAGACTGTGTCTTGCGGCACGATACCAATGGCCGCACGTACAGACGACTGCGTGACCAGCCGTAAGTCCTGTCCTTCTATGCTGATCTTGCCGGACTGGATATCATAAAAACGGAACAGCAAACGCGACAATGTCGACTTGCCAGAACCGCTATGCCCGACCACGGCCGTGGTGGTGCCAGCAGGAATGGAAAAATCCACGTCAAACAAAATCTGTCGATTGGTTTCATAGCTGAAATCAACATGATCGAAACGGATTTCGCCGCCTTCTTTATGATTGATGCGCAAGGGATGTGCATCAGCGGCATCTGCAATTTCGCGGTTTTGATCAAGCAGGGAAAACAGCCTTTCCATATCGGCCAGGCTTTGCTTGATTTCGCGATACAGCACACCCAGAAAATTCAGGGGCACATACAGTTGTATCATGAAGGCATTCACCAACACCAGGTCACCCAGGCTCATTTTTCCATCAATGACACCCTGGGTGGCACGCCACAGAATCAGGGTAACGGCGGTGGCAATAATCAGCGACTGCCCGGTGTTCAACAGGAACAGACTGCTTTGAGATTTGACGGCGGCGGTTTCAAAACTTTTAAGGCCCTGGTCATACCGATGGGCTTCATATTCTTCGTTGCCGAAATACTTCACCGTTTCATAATTGAGCAATGAGTCAATGGCCTTGGTATGTGCCTTGGAATCGAGCTCATTCATCGTGCGGCGGAAATGCGTGCGCCATTCAGTGACGGTGATGGTGAAGACGATATAGGTCAGCAAGGCCACACCGGTAATGACACTGAACCAGATGTCGTAATGCGTAATCAGGTAAATCAATACGAAGCTGATTTCCAGCAATGTCGGAAAAATGCTGAACAAGGCATACGAGACCAGCGCAGATACCGCACGGGTACCACGTTCTATGTCACGCGTGACCCCACCGGTTTGCCGGTTCAGATGAAAGCGTAGCGACAAGGCATGCAGATGACGGAACACCTGCAAGGCAATGGTGCGCACCGCCCTTTGCGTGACTTTGGCAAAAACAAATTCGCGTAATTCCGTAAACAGCGTAGTTGACAGACGCAGAACACCATAGGCGACCAATATTCCCATCGGCAAGACCATCATGGCGGCCGGATGGCTGAGCGTGATGGTCATGGCGTCTACCAATTGCTTCAACACCAGTGGCACGCCAACGCTGGCCAGTTTGGCAGCGACCAGAAAACTCAATGCCAGGCTGACGCGCCATTTATAAGCCCACAGATAAGGCAGCAAGGTTTTGACGGTAGACCAATCGCCGCGTTTTGATTCTGCACCATTGGCAGCCGCGGCTATGGGTGAGGTTCGATTGGTTTCTCTGCGTGACATGAAAAATTTCTTGAAAATGAGATAGAAAGGGGTGAATCAATAAATTAAAGCCGGATCAGTAATACAGATATAAAAACACAGATACAAAGCAGGGCTAACGGCATAGCCAGATTTTCTTGCTCAATGCACAAGACAATTCACTCAAGGCTGAAGTACAATTTCAGCATTATCCTTGTGAATCGATGAATGTGCTTGTCCATCACCAATCCGGTAACTCCATAGTACACCTGCGTACCATATCTGGATTCTGTACCGGCATGCTCGCAACGCAACACTATCGCATCATTTGCTGGGAACCATTACATTTAATCAAATACATCCATGGCAGACCACGAGACAAAACAGTTAGTCATCTTCGGCACGAGTAATATTTTGTCAGACATCGTTGATTGTGCGCTGGCCAATGGCCTGTCCGTCAGCAAAATAGTCACCCATCAGGCGGAAGCCACAGGTGAGCGTGACCTGAGCCTGGCGGCACGCATGGCGATCTGGCGTACCCAGGGCATCAGGCCGGAAGTCGTGGCCTTTGATGATTTCCAACCTGCGCCAAATGAACAGTATGTACTGGGGCCGACGACACCTACGCGCGCGGTGATGGCCACAGCCTTGCGGGAGAAATTCGATTTGAGTTATTGCCGCCTCATCCATCCACGCGCTTATGTGTCGCCTATGGCAAGTATTGCTGAAGGAGTTTTCGTTGGTGCAAACAGCGTGATCGGCCCCGGTGCGGTGCTGGCACAGCATGTATTCATCAATCGCGGCGTCACCTTTGGCCACGATACGCATATCGGTGCTTTTTCACGCGTACAGCCGGGCAGCAATATCGGTGGCTTGTCGCACATAGGGCATAGCGTCACCATCGCCATTGGCGCTACCCTGCTGGAAAGACTGGTGATAGGTGATCATGCCTTCATCGGTGCCGGTGCCGTCGTGACTGGCGATGTCGAAGCTGGCGCACTGATGCTGGGCGCACCTGCAAGATTCAAGAAATCGATGCTGCCGCCCTGAGATGAAAACGCTGTACCGCCAGTTCACATGCGGCTTGCAGGCTGGGTGACGATTGTGCAAGATCAAGCACGGACACAAAGTGTTGCTGCATGGCTTGCCCCGCCTGCTGGCGTAGCGTGCGATTGCAGATCCATGCATCGAGTCTGGCAAAATACGCATCTGTACTGGCCAATGCGGCAGTACCAAGTTTATCGCCGCCATCAGAACCCGAAAAACTGAGCACCGGCAAGCCAAGCGCCATCGCTTCTGCCACGGCAAAGCCACCGCCCATCATGGGTGGATTGACATAGATATCACAGACCGGCAAATAGTTAACCGCATCAATACAAAAGGGAATGGTTTTTACCTGCCCTTGCGTAACTCCGTGCAAAGCTGCCGGCATGTCACCATTACCGCCAACAATGATCCAGCTCAGTTGCGGGTTTCTGGTCAGTACATCCACCATATGAGCAGCCCATTCACCCTTGATGCGTGCGTTACTGTCGCTGAGCAAGGTAATCATTACTACGCCATCATCAGGCCAGCCCAGATCCGTGCGAGAATGTTTTTTCGTCATGACTGGTGGTACCAGCCTGTATGGATGGTAATGGCCCTGACTGAGGGGAAATACGCTATCCCATGGTGAAGCAATGAACTGGTCAAATTCCCGTTGCGCAGTCAACCATACGTCGGCAGGTACCATAGGCGATAGTGAATTGATACCCAGGCTAAGAATCGGGCGCAGGGGATGGACAGTCGCCGCCAGGCCAGAATACAGGCCGACTGACATCACCAGATCAGGATCAAAACCGGCCATATGGTTCAACAGGCTTTTAAAGCGCTGGGTCAGTGAAAAACGGCTGTCACCAGTCATCAGTTGACCACCCACACCCAGGTAGCGCTCCCAACCGGCTGTACTGAACTGCGGATTGCTTTCGTAAGCATTGCTGCCCAGATAATGCTGAAAATCCGGCCCCAGCATTTCTTGCGCAGAATACAGTACAACTTCATAACCGCAGCGGCGCAGGCATTCGGCCTGCTGCAAAGCCATCAGGGTGGGTGGGTGCTTGATGTTGATCAGAGCAGGCGCAATCAGAGCAAGCCGTTTGATCTGACTGATTTTTCTGACATGCAAGGCCGTTGTTTGCAACAGGTTTTGCTGACTCCACAGGCTGATCGCATGAGCGATTTTTGGTAAGCCGATCGCCATCAAACGTTGCTGGAAAACCTGCCTGCCAGATGCGTCAAGCAAGACTCTCTGCCAGCTGTTTTGCAAGAAAGTGATGACACGGTCCGGATCAAAAGGCTGCAGGCCCAGCACGATTTGCCCGGCCTGCTGCAAATATTCTGGTTTACCGGTCAACATATCAAGAAAACTGGCGCGGTAAAAACCTGGGAGACCATCGCTGGCGATATTAAGCAACAGAAATTGCTCCAGTTGCTGTGCCAGTGCCGGCGTAGATTTTCGCCGCAAGATGTCTATCATCTGATGCCAGCCATGACTGGCGGTGGGGTTGACCACCGTGCGCTGCACCACGTCATCTAGCAAGAGCAGGTCGTGCTGTCTGGTTTCCATCATCTACGGGTCTTTACCTTAACTGGTTTGCATGATTAACGGCTCGATATGACCAAGCGATATTAACAACGAGACATTTGCTGACATTGTCACAGTTTTGATTGATTTCTGAAATAGCTGCCAGTATGGCAAGTGTCAGTTTGGGTTAAAAATAGATACAGACCAGCCCGAAACGACCAGGTGTATGCCCGCAGGCTTAAAAATGGTTTAAGATCTGAAGCAAAGCATATCTGCGCCTTTCCTCTATCAAAATCCATTCAAAATCTTAGCAAGCAAAGAAAATATCATGTCTGAACTGTCAAAAACTGGCCTTCCTACGCACATGCCGACCTTAAGGGTCATGCCCATGCCATCTGATGCCAATGTCCATGGCGATGTTTTTGGTGGCTGGATCATGTCACAGGTCGATATTGCGGGTGCCATACCAGCAGCGCGCCGTGCCAATGGCCGTGTCGCTACGATTGCGGTCAACTCTTTTTTGTTCAAGCAACCAGTATTTGTCGGCGACCTGCTGTCGTTTTATGCAGAAGTGGTCAAGGTTGGCAATACCTCCATCACAGTGTCGGTAGAAGTGTATGCCGAACGTAATCGCCTGCAAGCCAGTACCGTGAAAGTGACCGAAGCAACACTGACCTATGTTGCCACTGGTGACGACCGCAAACCACGCCAGATCCCTCCGCTGGAAGATATAGAGAGCGCTGCTTGAGTTGAGTATGAAGTTATCCCGCCGCCTTTTTTTACAGCATTCTCTGCAATTTGCTACCTTTGCATCACTTGCCCAAGCTTTTCCCGGTTATGCCGCTGAAAAATCCAGCGCCTATCCATTTACCCTGGGCGTGGCATCAGGCTCACCACGGCATGACAGTGTCGTACTGTGGACACGCCTGCTGCCAGAGCCCTTGAACGCACTGGCCTTGCCACCAGTGGCCTATAAGGTACGCTGGGAAATAGCGGAAGACGAAAGCTTCCACCGTATCAGCTTCAAAGGTGAGGCCTATGCCCTGCCTGAGCTGGCACACAGCGTACACGTTGACGTCACCGGTTTGCAGCCTGACCGCTGGTACTGGTACCGCTTCATGCTGGGCGATGCCGTCAGTGCAGTTGGACGCACCCGTACCGCACCTGCCCAGGACGCCATGGTCGCCAATTTGCGGCTGGCCGTCGCCTCCTGCCAGCACTGGGAATTTGGTGAATATGCCGCACACCGGCATATCGCAGCAGCCAACCCGGATGTGGTGGCTTTTTTGGGTGATTATATTTATGAATGGGGGCCATATGATTTGCGTCACCCACTGAAACCACGCAAACGTGACATCGAAAGTTTTACACTGGCAGACTACCGTAATCGCTATGCGCAATACAAGACCGACCCGCATTTGCAGGCCGCCCATCATGTCGCGCCGTGGATAGTCACCTGGGACGATCATGAAGTCTGCAACGATTATGGTAACGACAGGGACGAAAGGCTGGACCCGAATTTCCTGTTACGTCGCGCTGCTGCGTATCAGGCTTTCTATGAGCATATGCCAGTACGTCTGCATGCAACAGTGAATGAAGCGGACCGCTTCACCAATATGCGCATCTATGAGCGTTATGACTGGGGTCGCATGGCGCGCCTGCATGTGCTGGATGACCGTCAATACCGCTCGCACCAGGTCTGCGCCAAACCTGGCCGTGGTGGCTCGAATTCAGTCACCAATGCAGAATGTAGCGAACGCCTAGACCCCAACCGTACCCTGCTGGGAACGGAGCAGGAAAAATGGCTGGCGCGCGGCTTTGCCAGTTCCACTGCAAAATGGAATATTCTGACGCAACAAACTCTTATGGCGCAGTCCAGCCAGACGGCTGTTGCGCAGGAAGGGGATGGCAAGTTCTGGACTGACGGCTGGGATGGCTATCCACTGGCGCGCCAACGCCTGTTTGATGATCTGCAAAAACACAAGCCAGCCAATCCGGTGGTGATCTCAGGTGACGTGCATACTTTTTACGCAGCAAACCTGAAGCGGGATTTTTACACTAAATCTTCGCTTGCCAATCCCTTGCTGGCGACAGAGTTTTGCGGCACGTCGGTCACATCCAGTTCGCGTCCGCAAGAACGCACTGATCAATTCGTCGCACAAAATCCGCATATCAAATATGGCCGCAGCGATAAACGCGGTTTCATGTTGCTCGATATTTCGCATACCCGCATGCTCACGCATTTTCTGGCGCTCGACGATGTGAACAGGGCTGACTCGGGCATCTCCACCTTGAACAGTTTTGTGGTGGAAGATGGCAGGGTGGGTGTGGTCACTGCCTGATTAACACAGTAATACAGGTGTACACGGGATGTAAAAATGGAAGGCAAGATGCCTTCCATTTTAAAAATTTCCAGACGCTACTTACTAAACGCCGGATGATAGAAGACTGACTTAAGCCTTTTTTTCATCCCGCAATTCGCGACGCAATATCTTGCCGACATTGGTCTTTGGCAGATCAGTACGGAATTCTATGTACTTCGGCTTTTTATACGCAGTGAATTGTTCTTTGCAATAATCCATTAACTGATCAACCGTCAGTGAAGGGTCTTTACGCACCACAAACAATTTCACGGCTTCACCAGAATTTGCATCTGGCACACCGATACATGCACATTCCAGCACACCCGGATGCATGACGATGACTTCTTCGATTTCATTTGGGTAAACGTTGAAGCCGGACACCAGTATCATGTCCTTCTTGCGATCAACGATCTTGGTGTAACCACGTTCATCCATGATGCCAATATCACCGGTTTTAAAGAAACCGTCCGCCGTCATGACCTTGGCTGTTTCTTCAGAGCGGTTCCAGTAACCGACCATGACTTGCGGGCCACGAATGGCGATTTCGCCACGTTCACCCAACGGGACCGGGTTGCCGTCATCATCGAGTATGGCCACTTCTGTCGACGGAATAGGCATGCCTATGGTGCCAGAAAATTCTTTGGTATCAGCCGGATTGGCAGTAGCGACAGGAGAAGTTTCGGACAGGCCATATCCTTCGGCGATGGCACAACCGGTAATCTTCAGCCACTTGTCAGCAACCGCTTTTTGCACGGCCATACCACCGCCACTGCAAATTTCATAACCAGAAAAATCCAGTGTGGCGAATTGCGGATTATTCAGCAAGCCGTTATACAGGGTATTCACGGCCGGGAAAATATTGACCTTGTAATTGCGCAGCTCTTTTATAAAGCCAGGGATATCACGCGGATTGGGAATCAGCAAATTCATTGCACCTATGCGTGTTCCCAGCAGGCTGCATACAGTCAGCGCGAAGATGTGATACAGCGGCAAGGCACAGACAATTACCTTTTGTTCATCGCTATGGCCTGCCATGCTTGGTGACAGCCAGGCATCATTCTGCAACATATTGGCAACCACGTTCTTGTGCGACAAAATCGCACCCTTCGATACGCCGGTGGTGCCGCCGGTGTATTGCAAAAAGGCGATATCGTCATGCGTGGTCGCCACAGCTTGCAATGTCAAACCGTCGGCTGCTGACATCATACTGTTGAAGCGTACGGCACCTGGCAATGAAAAAGCTGGCACCATTTTCTTGACATGACGCACGACGAAATTAACGATCATGCCTTTCAGGCCACCAAGCATATCGCCCATACTGGCCACCACGATATGTTTTACATTGGTTTTGCTGAGTACATGCTCTAGCGTGACGGCAAAGTTTTCCAGGATGAAAATGGCTTCTGCACCGGAATCTTTCAACTGATGTTCGAGTTCACGCGGCGTATAGAGCGGATTGACATTCACGACCGTATAGCCGGCACGCAAGACTGCGGCCATGACGACAGGATATTGCAAGACATTTGGCATCATGATGGCGACCCGTGCGCCTTTTTTGAGACCTTTGCTTTGCAGCCATGCGCCCACTTTCCGCGATAAAGTATCGAGTTCACCATAGGTCATGTGTTTGCCCATGCAGGCATAGGCATCACGTGCTGCGAATTTTTGAAATGCTTCTTCCAGCATCTGCACCAGGGATTGATATTGGTTTATATCAATTTCAGCGGGTACGCCTGCCGGGTAGGATTTCAGCCAAATCTTGTCCATACTATTCCTCGTCTCAGATGATTGTTGTTGTATTTGTGTGGTCTTGATGCTGCACTGCCTTGCGCGCTGGCTGGCTATCATTCTGGCTAAGATCGGCTGGCATTGGGGTCGCAAACAGGCAGCGGCAGGGATAGTCACCCTGACACTACTTGATGCTATCGGCTAAGCACGGTCAAGGCAAGCGATTTACGCGTTACCTGAAAACATACTCTAGGAATATGTCGCACCGCACCAACCTTTTAAAAAGGGAATGGGCAGTTTTTTGAGGAATAACAAGGTAAAAATGAAAATTTATGGCAACTCGCATTGATCCTGCTGGCTGGCTTCAATCCAGCCAACAAGTCAATGTCTGATCAGGCTTCATGGCATTTTTCCACCTGCACCAACAGATCGTAAAAGGTAGGGCCGCCGCCCATATCGGTCAGGCGCTGGCTGGTAACTTCATTGGCATTTTTATGGTCACTGGCCAGTTTCTTCCACCAGATTGACAAGCCCACCACCAGACCCTGCCTGGCCTTGTCAGTCACGCGCGCTACGGCTTCAAAACTGCCACGGTCATTAAAGATGCGCAGTTTGTCACCCTGGCTGATGGCACGTGCGGCTGCATCTTGAGGATGGATGTCGAGATGTGGTTGGCCTTCGGTATCACGCAGGCTTTGTACATTGACGAAGGTAGAATTCAAAAAATTACGCGCAGGGGGCGAAATCATCGCCAGCGGATAACGTTTTGCCAGTTCGGGATTGTCTGCCTGCGATTCATAAGGCGGGATATAAGAAGGCAAGGGGTCAAAGCCGTCACGCAGCATGCTGGCACTGTAAAATTCACATTTGCCTGAAGGCGTACCAAAGCCGCCATTGGCAAACGGTGCATCTGCCACTTTCAATTTGGCCCAGCCCGCTTTCTTCAGCGAAGACCAGTCGAAATGCACGGCATGCGCATGATTTTTATTAAATGCCTGGGCCGCAATATCATCATCGCTTTCGCTAAAACAGGGTTCGTCAAAACCCATGGCTCTGGCAATCAGGCGGAAAATTTCCGTGTTTGGTTTGGCTTCACCCATGGGGGCAATTGCCGCGTTATTTGCCATCATGTATAGATGGCCGTAAGTACTGTGGATATCGATATGTTCAAGTTGCGTAGTGGCTGGCAACAAGATGTCGGCATAGTCGGCGGTGTCAGTCTGGAAATGCTCGAGCACGACCGTAAACAAGTCCTCACGTCCAAATGCCTGAGCGACTTTGCCCGACTCGGGCGCCACGGCGACGGGGTTGGAGTTATAGACAATCACGGCCTCTACCATCGGGCCGAATTCTGTCGATGAGGCGCGCAATAAATCATCACCGATAGTGCTCATGTTGATGGTGCGACGCGGCTTGCCGGCTGGGAACAGGTCCAGCCTGTGCAGGGCCGCGGTGTTTTTAGGGAAGGCATCAGACAGTGATAACTGTGTCCCGCCAGCAGCGTGGCGCCAGGCACCGGTCAATGCTGGCAGGCAGGCGATATTGCGTACGGCCATGCCGCCACCATGCACTCTCTGCAGGCCGTAGTTCATGCGTATCATGCTGGCTTCACCGCGCTTGCCGCACTCGCCATAATCACGCGCCAGTTGCACAACTTCTTCTGCTGTAATACCGCAAACAGTGGCAACGCGTTCTGGCGTCCATTCAGCCACACGCTCGCATAACTGGCTAAAACCCAAGGTATGCGCTTCGATATAGGCATGATCCAGCAAGTCTTCTTTAATCAGCACATGCATCATGCCCAGCGCCAGTGCGGAATCTGTGCCCGGCAACAGGGCGATATGTTGATGACATTTTTCTGCTGTCAGTGAACGATAAGGGTCAATCGCAATCAGCTTCGCCCCACTGCGTTTGGCCGCCTGTACACGTGTCCAGAAATGCAGGTTGGATGCAATCGGATTACCGCCCCAGATCAAAATCAATTTGGCATTGTTAGTCTGTTCCGTGTCGGTGCCCATGCGCGTACCGAGCGTATATTTATAACCGGTACCGCCAGCTGTCGCACAAATCGTGCGGTCAAGAAAAGAAGCGCCTATCTTGTGAAAAAACCTTTGCGCCATGCTTTCACCTTGCACCAGGCCCATCGTACCTGCATAGCTATAGGGCAAAATCGCCAACGGGTCTTCCGCAGCGATCGGCTTTAATTTGCTGGCGATGATGGCAATAGCTTCTTCCCAACTGATGCGCTCGAATTTGCCTTCTCCTTTTTTACCGGTGCGCTTTTGCGGATACAGCAAACGATCAGGATGATAAGTACGTTCCGTATAGCGCGATACCTTGGTGCACAATACGCCAGCGGTAGTCGGATGTTCAGGGTCGCCCTTGACGGCAGTGGCCACGCCATTTTCTACTGTGACATGCAGGGCGCAGGTATCAGGACAATCATGCGGGCATACGGCTCTGACAATAGTGCTGTTCATTTTTTATAATCCGGTTCAATTCAAATTTGCTGCTGCGTCGTGCCAATTCCAGGCTTGTATCGATATTCACAACAGTATCCATGTACATAATTTTCTATCTGCTGCGCTTCTGTCTATACGACACCTGTCTCATCATAGGCCAGCATTGGTCGCATCATGGGATACAAAACAGCGGATTTTTATGCTGTGACTGATCTGCTTCCATCATTTTCTTTGTTGCTCTCAAGCTGGCAAGATATCTTGCCCTTCACCCAGGCGCTTGCCCGGATTTTTTTGTTCCAGTGCCAGCAAGGCAGCCGAATGATCGGCATGCGGATGGCTGATCAATAAGCTGCGGTAAACATCCGTCACCAGGCTGGTAAGCGGCAATGTCACGCCAGCTGCCGTTGCTGCGATTAGGATATTTTCCATATCTTTGGCCTGACTTTTCACTTGTCCACCCGGCATGAAAGTGCGGTCCAGCATGCGTTGACCATGCACTTCCAGTATCCGGCTTTCAGCAAATCCCCCACGCAAAGCCTGCCTCACCGCAATAGGGTCAGCACCGCCTGCTTGCGCCAGCAACAAGGCTTCTGCAACGATATTAATCGTGCCGCCAACTATCAGCTGGTTACAGAGTTTGGCCAGTTGCCCGGTACCCGGTTCACCAACGCGCAAGGGTTTCCCCATTGTAGCCAATACCGCTTCCACCTGCTGATACACGGTAGTATTTGCTCCCGCCATGATAGCAAGCGTACCCGCCTGCGCCCCGATGACGCCACCCGAAACTGGTGCATCAATGAAATCCACCTGATGCGCCTGCAATAAATTGTGCAAGCCTTGTGCCTGTGCCTGCTGTATTGAACTCATATCGATCACGATGCTACCTGGCTTTAACACTGGCAATATCGTTTGTATGACTTGCATGACGACATCGCCATCTTCCAGCATGGTAATAATGATCTCTGCATCCGTTTTCTGTATGGCATCTTGCGCCGTGCTGGCGACCAGTGCACCGTCCTGCGCTAATGCCTGGGCTTTCTCCCGTGTGCGGTTCCAGACGGTGACTGCATAGCCGGCAGCAAGAATACGTTGGGCCATAGGTTTGCCCATCAGGCCCATGCCCAGGAAAGCGATGCGGGGTTGTGCGCTGGTTACCAAGATGTTGCCCTTTCAATATTCTCGATTTATCCTGGGTAAATTGTAAACCCTTCGTCTTAAGAGTATGCGATTTGCCAGAGATTGCTACAATAGCGGTTCTTGGTCACCGTCCAACCTCATTAATACCTGAAAGTGAATTTTATGCGCCTGCGTCTCCCCTCTTTAATTGCCATCGCTGTCACCGCAATCTGCGCCAGTTCCTCTGCACTCGCTATCGATTCAGGCTCGCTTGAATTTGCAACTGGCAATAAAACAAAAATGCTGCGTTTGGGCTTGCAATCTAACTGGGACGATCAATGGTTTGCATCCAATGGCACCCATCTCGGCGGCTATTGGGACTTTACGGTCGCACAATGGCGCGGCGCTAATTTTCAGAGCAATGGCGGCACACAAAATCTCACCGATCTTGGTGCAACACCAGTATTTCGCTTTCAGAATGATAGCAAGAAGGGTTTGTACGGCGAAGCTGCTATCGGCTTTCATATGCTGTCAGAGATTTATGACAACAATAGCCGTCATTTTTCCACCAACTTCCAGTTCGGCGACCATATCGGTGTCGGCTATGTCACCAAGGATGGCTGGGATCTGAGCTTCAAAATTCAGCATTATTCAAATGGTGGTATCAAACATCCAAATCCAGGTGTAAATTTTGCTGTGCTGAAGGCTGGGTACGCATTTTAAGATAGGGTTTTGCGTGCTGATGTCGTAAAAATCATTCAGAAATGTTTGAAATAAAAAGGAGCTGATGCTCCTTTTTTATTGCCTGCCGCATCGTCAAACCGGCAAGACCGCGCACCACAGAGTCACAGAGTAAAAGCAGAGATTTTGTTTTCTCAACAAACCCATCGTTTCTCAACGAACGCCACTATGCGCCTGCCTGCACAGGAGCGACGATGCTAAAGCTTCAGTTTGAACAGACGCATGGGAATGCAAAGGGGAAGAGGAAATCGCTTTGACTGTAAGCCCGTCTTGGTGATAGAGAGCCATCCGCCCGTAGTCGCTGCAGTGCAGAGAAGAAATAGCCAATGCGAGCGTAGAAGTGGATGTTGATGTTGATTGGCGCGTGGATTTTCTGTTCGCACAAAAGCAAAACCCCCG
>NZ_JBMPPL010000022.1:0-29431 GCF_049339485.1 Undibacterium sp. TJN19 | reverse complement strand
TGATGGCGTCGATTTCTTTGAGCAGGCCTGCTTCTTCTGCGCTGACATTGGTCACGGGCTTGGTTGCCCGGGCTTTGCTGCCCGTTCCGCTATTTCCGGTGGCTGCTGCATATTGTTGCGGTACCGGTGCAGGGGCTGCATAGCTGTTGCTATAGCTGGCCTTTGGCGCAACGTACGACGGCGCGGGAGTATATTGCGCCACATTTAATTGCGCCGGATAGGAGGCATAGCGATTGTCACCTGCTGTCGGCGCAGGATCTGCCGGGCCACCGCCGCCGCCCAGCACAGGTGCTTTTACTGGTGCGGGTGCCTGTTGCAATGGGGGTTGTTGCGAGAGCACCTGTGTAGCGGGTAAAGCAGGTACAGTTTTAATCTGCGGCACATTGAGATTCGCGGGTGTGACCCCCATCGGTGGTGCAGAACCAGACAATGCAGGTACTGCCTGAGGCGTCAAAGGCTTGCCAACCGGCGCAAAAATACCGCTATTGTAATTTGTCGTTGGCACTGGTTTCAGGCTAGGCGCAGGCGCGACGTTATTGATTTGCGGATTTTGCGGTGATGCAGCAGCCTGACGCCCGGAAAACGGATTGACACTGTAGTCAGCAACGGTACTGGCGGAGCCTTGTTCAACCAGGCGCAAACCATTTGGACCCGCACCGATCTCGGTTTTTTGTGCTCTTTCCAGTGCCAGCGCTTCTTTAAAATAACTGAGCGCACGGCTATTGTTACCCTGCGCCCTGGCGACGTTGCCAGCCATTGAAACATAGCGCGGATTACGGGGCTGCAAGCGCATCAGAACACTGAGATATCGTTCAGCACTGCTAAAATCTTTTGCCTGTATGGCGGCATATACCAGACCTTGTAAAACTTCAGGATTTTCCGGCTCAGACTGCAATACCTTGCGATACAACTCGCGACCTGATTCGGTATCACCAGAAGCGTTATACAGTCTCGCCAAAGTCAGCAACAGCATATTGTCGTCAGGGTTTGCAATCAATAAGGGCTGGATATAATTATAAGCATTAGCGTAATCGCCCGCTTCCCTGGCGCGCTCTGCGTAGCGCATGGACAATATTCTCTGCAATTGCTGGAAAGCGCTAATTTCAGCTTCTTCCAGCTTTGGCATGGCGGCTACCCGACGCATGACAGCTTCCAGCTCCCCCTCCTGGTTCGCCTGCATCAAGGTGCCTGCATACTGTAATAACAAACCTGCCGAAGGCTTGGGTGTGTTTTGCACGGCCTGCCGTATCATGGCATAACCACGCTCATTATCACCAAGCTGTATGTACAGGTTGGCCATGGTGCCGGTAAATTCAGGATCATTGCCGGTGACGGGTTCCACTGTCGCCAAAATACCCTTGGCGGCACCAACATTACCCCGCTTCATGAGCAATTCCACCCGGTCAAGCTGCACGCGTACCCACAAGCGCTTTTGCATGTCAGCCATTTCTTTTTTGCGCGAAGCCGGAGGCACACGTTCCAGGGTAATCAGGGCTTCCCACCACAATTGCTGCATCTCGCTCAGCAAGGCGCTGACATACAGCGCTTCGGGGTCAGGGTTTTCCACATTCACCATCGCATCGATCAGAGCGCGTGCCTGACCGGGCATATCGCGTTTCAGATAAATTTTTGCCAATGCCATGCGCAGCCAGGCATTATCTGGCTTGACCATGATGGCATCTTCCAGCGCGACCTGGGCAGCATTCAAATCACCCGCAGCCTCGGCAGCCTTGGCCTTATTCCATAATTCTTCAGATTTTAGATTGGCAACAATGGCAAGATGGCGTGGCAACATGATGCTGCTCAAGGCTTCCAGGTCTGCAAGCCGTTTTTGCAATACCAGCACACCAATCACGCCATCAAGCGCGCGCAGGTTTTCTTTATCGGCATTCAATACGCGGCGATAATTTTCTTCGGCACCAGCAAGGTCATTCTCGGCCTGCAAGGCATCTGCCAGCTGCAAAATACCTGCCGGCTCAGTGCCATTGAGGGCGATGGCCTTGCGTAAAAAAGCAATGCCTTTGACACTGTCACCATCTTCAAATGCGGTTCTGGCTTCTGCCACGATGGCCCAGTAACTGGCATCTTCATATGCCTTGCGCCATTGATCCTTCGATTGTCCGGGTGAAAAATCGACGGCCTTTTGCAAAAAACCACGCGCTTCAATAAACTCTTCCTGGCGCATTTTGACCAGGCCCATGCCGCCATAACCCGTCGGGTTTTTGGGATAGGATTTGATCAGCGTTTGAAATTCTGTCTCGGCTTCCGCAACGTTATTTTCATCCAGCGCTTTAAAGCCTGCCACCCGCAATTTTTCTATCGGATTTTCAACAACTTTGGTTTTAGCAACCGGTTTCTCAACGGCTTTATCTGTATTTTTTTCCGCAGTCCTGTCGGTTGCCCTGACTTCTTCGCTAGGTGCTACCCGGGGTTTTGTGAGATTGCCAAGCCTGTCCTGTATGAATTTGTCGTCAGGATGTTTGTCGAGGTAATTACGGAAATATTTGGCATTCTCGGTTTTCAGGCCCATCCAGCTCAATGATTGACGCCAGGATTCTGTCGCCTGCTTGCCAAGCTCAGGCTTCGTGCTTAAGCCTTCCAGTAAAGCCATGCCTTCAGCTCTGGAGTTTTCGCGATAAGTCAAAGACTGAGCATAAGCCAGGGCGTATTTTGCATTGGCCGGATTTTCGCGGCTTAATTTTTCCAGGCCCTTTTTGGCTTCGGCATAGCCAGCTTTACTGCCAACCAGCACCTGATAGTATTCATACGCGGCATCACCATGAAGCTTGCTGGGGTCACCCATTTGCTTAAATGCATCGACTGCTGCTTCGGTATCGCCCTGTTTTGCCAGCTTGCGCGCATTATCCAGTTGGCCAACGCCGTCAGTGCCACCGCGGCGCAGGTTGTCTTCGACCTGACGTATCTGAGCAGAAGTGGCCTGGCTGCCGCGCAATTTGGTGAAATAAGTTTTCGCCTGCTCAGGATTGCCCGCTTTGGCTTCATGAATTGCCAAAGCCATCAGGGCATCAACATTACTGCCATCAATTTTGAGCAGTTTGCGCCAGGCATCTGCGGCGTTATCGTCACGACCACGTTGCTGCCAGAACTGGGCCTGTTCCTTCAACTGTTGAACCAGGGGCGAGGGAGAGTCTGCGAACGCCATTTCGCTTTCAAAAAATACCGCCAAAAGCGCTAATACGATCGTTTTCTTCTTCAAGTGCACTCCCCCAATTGTCCCATTTTCTTGATGCGCAACATAACCAGCTACTGCCCACTTCCCCCTTTGCATGCTTACTTTTTCTTATCCTCCAACGCCAGACGGGACGCTGCCTGTTTGCGCAGGAAGCGGAACAACATGGTTGCGGCGATCACTGACGCCAGCATCAGGAAAATAATCATGACAAAAGGCTGTGTCGACAAGTGCCATTTGATCCAGGTCCACAGCGGCAGGCTACCTGTGTAATAGGTATCACCAATTTGCTCGTGGACTACACGATCGCCTTTGATCAGCACCAGATCACCCTGGAATTTGCTACGCAAATCTGCCTTGTTCAAACCTGTCGCCAGATCTGCCAGACTGGCTGAATCACCGGCGGTCAAGACAATCACGCTACGGCCACTGGTTAGTGGCGATTCAAACTGCATCATGGTGCCGAAAGAATTGCCGGTTTTTGCCAGCATTTCTCCCGCATGTCTTTCTATGCTGTCGAGATCACGACCAGACCAGCGTGTCAGCAGGCGCAAGAAGCCTGTTGGCAATTGCAAGCGATTGCCGTTTTCATCCATACTCATGGGCATGTATTTAGACCATTGCTTGAGCAGGGGCAAATTACCGCTGGTACCAATGAGGACGAAATCCTTGTCACTGTTCTTTTCCACATCAGAGCCGCGGATCAGCGTGCTGTTCAGGACCGGGTAACCAGTCGACTCGCCCATACGGCCCATGACGTTGAGGAATAATTCCATTTCCTGCGCGTTAGGACGATCTGGCATGACGATGGCTGTTTGCGACAGGTCTGCCATGCGGGTGAACGGGAAACCAGCATTGGCCATGTAGGCCAGGTTTGGCATCGCGGCATAGTGCGGCATGTTCGAAAAATCGATGGTGGAATCAGGGTCAATCGCTGAACGTACATTGTCCAGGTAGACGTCCTTACAGGCGCCCTGCTTCGGGTAATCGTAGAAGAAATGGAATTGCAGCTGATTCTCTGCGCCGATACGGAAGGTCGGCACCTGGATGTCATCCTGTGCAAAACGCTGCCCGTCCTTAAAGAACAGCATGACCGATTCCTTGATTTTGCCCTTCTCTACCTGACCACTGGATAAAGGCAAGGAACGTACGAACTCGTCATTGATACCGATGTTAAGCGTTGATTTATCTACTGTTGGACGTGGTGTGAAGCGATAACGCAGATCAATGGGCACGCCATCTTTTTGCCAGGTGAACAGATCAGGCGCAACGCGCAGGTTGACGCGTATCAAATCCGGTGTCAGGCCGTTTACCCGCAACGCTGGTGGTGCCGCCAGTTCACCAAACTTGACAGGCCGGTCAGTTGGTAGCCATTTCGGTGCGTCATATGGCTTGCGTGGATCTATCTCTTTCAGATTCTTGATTAGTGCAGTATCGCCGGATAAGGCTATTTGCCCCATAGTCAATGCTTGAACAGCGATTTTCAATTCAGCAGCATCACGTCCCAATACCAGCAACAACTTGGCTTTCAGGTTTGCCGGGTTGGGAATAATGGCCAGGGTGGGCCCGGCAATCGCTGGCAATTGTACGCCCGCTGGTGCCTCGTTGGCAGTTGCAAACAAAACTGCATTACCGCGCGGCAAAGTATTCGCTTCTATCGGGAAACGCGCGCCACGATAAGAAGACAGATGGCCAAACCAGGAAGCGACGACACCTGCATTGCGCAACATTTCCAGTGATGGCGTTTGCGGCAAAATAAACGGCAACTCAAGCAGTTTATTGTCGCGGCGATCGAAGAAAGGCGCTGGCAACATGCCCAGGTCATTTGCCAGCGTCAAAGGTGATACGGTCAGCTCCAGGTTCGTGGTGTTGCTGACCTTGGCCCACAGGCTTGAGTGATAGGGATCTTCGCAATCCCTGGTGTAGTGGCCGATCAGTTTGAAACTAAGCTGATTGAAGTCGGCAAAGAAACGCGGGTCAATCACATCTTCACGAACGATGCCTTTGGACGTTTCTCTTGGCAGCGCAACCACGCTGACCAGTTCGTTATTGACCAGCACCTGTATGTGCGACAAATCTGGCAACAGCGCCGGTGAATAGGCGATTCCATACCTGACTTTGGCTGAGGTAATCACCTCATCGCTGCGTACCGTAAAGGGGAAAGAGCGCTCACCTTCCGTACCACGCAACTCAATACTGGAACTGATACCAACCATGTCTTTCAGGCTGATGTTATATGTCTTTTGACCATTGCTGACAGTGGAGGGAGGGACCAGATCATCTATCGTTGGCTTTTCTGTGACTACTGCCTGCGCACTGGCGCTGGCACTGCTGGCATGTTTGGATTTCGCCTGAACATCGTCGTTATGCAATGTGCCAGCCAGCCCGAAGATGATCGCCAGTGCAGTCGTGCTGCCCTTGCGCGATAATTTAGCCCGAATACTCTTCACGATAGGAACCTCATTTATTTTATTCATATTCTCTGTTTTTTCCCCGATGTACTGCTTCATGCTGGTACCAAATCGTCCAAATCCGCGCATACTATGAAAAGCAATTTCTTTCAGACCGTTCAGCGGATGATCGATATCCCTGTCATTTGACCAGCTTAACCAGACGTCGGCCCGGCCTATGGTACAACTGATGAGATCCATTTCCTGTTGCAAATCCAGGGGTGAGAATTGGACACTCAATAGCTGATCCTTAAAGAAAACTGTCTTTGCCGGAAATACGCTTTCGCCATTCGTGCCGTACAGTGAAATCATCAGGTCTTCATCTTTTTGCATGATAAAGCCTTCCGGTACCCTGAAGGACATGCCACCCATGGAAAAATCTTCGGTCTGGCAAACAATGGAGTGACCATTACTCAAACGCAAGGTGGCGTTCAAGACGGCCCTGACCCTGTGGGTACGCCGAACCTGTTTGGATTCAGTCGCCACCGCCAGCGTGGCACCCAGTATCACCAGGTTATAGATCGTCCACAGCATGTTCAAAATGACGGTATCAAGCTCATAGGTGTTCCACCACAAAGCCCGGCCTATGCCGACCAGAAAGCCGAGAATATTCAAACCGAGCATGATCAGATAAGGTTTGGAAATACTCCAGTCAAAATGCTCTTGCTCAACCAGACCACCTTTTGCCGTCACGTTGAACTTACCCAGTTTGGGGTTGATCAGTGCCACCAGCGTCGGGCGGAAGATATACCAGGCCAGGGTTGCCTCGTAGACTTCAGCCCAGAATGAATGCCTGTGCGCGCCCTGTATACGTGAATTGGTCAGGTTGGCATGCAGTAAATGTGGCAAGGAATAAGCAGCAATCGACAAAGCCGTGGCCTTGATGATATGCACTTCAAAAAACAGATATGAAATAGGTGCCAGCAAAAACACCATGCGTGGCAGACCATAAAAGAAATGCAGCATGGCATTGCTGTAACAGAGTCGCTGACCAAAGGTCAGGCCCTTGCCGAATAACGGATTATCAACCCGAAAAATTTGCGCCATGCCACGTGCCCAGCGGATACGTTGACCAACGTGGGCAGACAGACTTTCTGTTGCCAGGCCTGCCGCCTGAGGCAGCGCAAGATAAGCGGTGTTATAACCACGACGCTGCATTTTCAGGGCGGTATGCGCATCTTCAGTCACGGTTTCAACGGCAATGCCACCAATTTCTTCGAGGCAGGTACGGCGCAGAATCGCACACGAGCCACAGAAGAAAGTGGCATTCCATAAATCATTCCCATCCTGTATCAGGCCGTAAAACAGTTCGCCTTCATTTGGTACATTACGGAAGGTATGCAGGTTACGTTCGAAGGGGTCGGGTGACAGGAAATGATGGGGGGTCTGTACCATCGCCAGCTTAGGGTCAACCAGGAACCAGCCCATGGTGTATTGCAAAAAAGAGCGTGTCGGCATATGGTCGCAATCGAAGATCGCGACGAAATCGCCGGTAGTACGCTTCAGGGCCGCGTTGATATTGCCAGCCTTCGCATGATTATTATCTGCACGGGTAAAACACTGTACGCCAACCGATGCGGCGAACTCGGCAAATGCAGGACGACGTCCGTCATCCAGGATGATGATATTGAGTTTATCCCGCGGCCAGTCTATACCCAGCGCTGCCATGACAGTAGGCTTGACCACGCTCAGGTCTTCGTTATAGCTGGGGATGAACAAATCAATAGTAGGCCAGGTCGACGTATCTGGTGGCAGCATGACGGGCTTGCGCTTCAGCGGCCAGGCAGTTTGCAGATACCCCAACAGCAATACCAGCCAGGCATAGACTTCTGCCATGATCAGTACCAGGGCAAAAAACAGGTCGATGAGATTTTCTGTGCCTATGGTGTAGGTAATGCGCCAATAGATATAGCGACTTGTCGCACTGATGGAAAACATCACCATCACCAGCGAAATCAGCGTACCTGTATAGCGTCGCAAATACATCGCCGTACAGAAGATGATGGTTGAAAACAAGGTTTGCAGCGGCAATTCCAGCGGAATACTGATACTCGACCAGTATAGAAACACAGCCACCAGCAGCGCGACAAAACGGGAGGCTTTATGCTCCCATCCTGGCCAGTTGACCATGGCACGCCCCAGGTCGTTCAAACGACCATAGAGGTATCTGGAATTAAGGATGGAACGCATTTATTCAACCAATCTGAAGTTCTTTTGCAACCAGGCAGTCAGCTCTTGCATATCATGCGTGGCTGAACAATGCTGGGAATAATAAGATACCGGCGTCTGACATGCCAGCGCCTCGCTGACAGCTTCGTCCCGATGTATCGTTACCGGAATAAAACGCGAGCCCAGGCTGGTACGCAGCATGCCAAACACATCGCGGCTCAATTGCTTGGCAGCATCCATCTGGTTTAACAAATAACAATAACCGTAAAAATCCTTGCGGTCAGCGCAGTAGTAGTCAATCAGCGACTCTATCGAGGGTATCGTTGAATACGATGCGGCATCCGGTTTCAACACCACCAGGGCATAACTGGCGACATGCAGCACTTGCTGCAAATAAATGCTGGGACCAGGTGGCGTGTCGATCAGCACCACGCTGTTCTCAGGTAAATCAAGTGAAGCAAGCTGTTCGGCCAGCCATTTCGGATTGTCCTTGATATCTTGCTCAAAAATAGCCCGCTGAGTTTCATCAACACTGCCATATGGCAGAAAATCAACGCTATACGCACTTTCATACAGAACATCAGTCCAGCTGCCATCAATCGATTCTTGCTGCGCTATACCACTGGCATCATCATGCGCCATGCCAAAATGCAATCTCAATGCATTTTGCGGATCCAGATCCAGTATCGTGATACGCGGCCCCAGGCGCGCCAAAGACGCGGCCAGATTGGCAGTCACGGTAGTTTTCCCTACACCACCTTTTGGAGAAATGACGGCAACAACCTTCATGGTTTAAATATTTTTTTAAAGAATGAGTTGACACTGGCTTCAGGTACGACTTCAGGCTCTTCCTGTTTGGCCGCGAGTCGACCAAAAACCGCACTGACTGGTTTGTCTTTTGCGGCAGACTTGCCAACTGTCGCATGTGGCGCAGCAGGCATTTGCGTATTTGCAGTGCTATTGAGCTTTTCGGGTACAACGCTATTGTTCACTGGCGCAGTCCGCCGGCTGCTGATTGGCTGAGCTGCTACAGCATGCACGGCATGAGTTGGCAATGCTGGTGCCACCTGTTCATTGGCGGCAGGCGCACGTCCGCCAAACAAACCGCTGGCCGCCGTTTTCTTTTGCACGTCCGCGGCAGGTGTCGCAGGTAAGACTGTCGATAAAAATGCCGGTGTCGGTGCCGCGGCTTGTTCTTGAACTGGCTCTTCTTCGACTGACTGTTGCAGGAATATGTGTTTCATTGGGCCAGATTTGGCGGTCGCATGAAGCGGAGCAACTGGTGGCAATACAGGCTGTTTTAAAGGTGTTGTCTTGACCGCCGTTGCTTTGGCTACAGTTGGTTTGAATGTTGATTGACTATGATTAATAAATGTCGGCGCTGCCACGGTCTCTTCAGGTTGATGCGCACGCGCCGGCGTCGGTCCGCCGTGCACGTGTACATCACGTAACAATGGCCATCGCTGCCGCGCTTGTTCACTATCAGCTTCGCGATTGATCTCGCGATAGGCATCCGTGGTTTGCCCAAATTTTTGAAAAAGATTTTTTACATCATCATCCATAATATCCACCAGCTCCGATTGCTTGCTGCGTCAACTAAAAAAGAAAAATCAACGACGTGTGAAATAAGACGGTTCTTCAAGCTGCTTTTTTAAATCGAAAACGAACAATTGCCCTTCTTCGAATACACCATCACGTTGCGATAAACGCAAAGACTTATCCATGCCCAGGCTTTCAAACCATTGTGCGTACATGCCTTCCAGCAAAGCAGGTGACCAGTTCAAGGCATCTGCACCAAAAGCAATCTTCAAGGGCGACGCATGATGAGCGACCACCAGCGCATCTGCCTCCTCCACCAGTTCGACCCAGCCCCAGTTCATTTCTGCCCAAACACGGTTCATGCAAGCTTCCAATGCCTGCAAACTGCTGCCGTCGGCAACATTGAAACCGCTGGCCATGGTACGCCCGAGCTGGTACATAAATGCACGCAAATCCTTGACCTCTCCCTTGGATGCAAATTCGGCAGAAAATGCTGCCAGGAAAGATCTCCATTGAACAGAGCACTGTTGCTCTTCGTAATAACGAATATTATTTGTAGCCATGCTAAATGTTTCCTTGCGTTGACTTTTCTCTATGGCTACTATCCTGACATGCAAACCATAGAGAGTGTTGATTCGTTGCGACTTTACCACTCGTCAACATTACTAGTCCAGCCTAACTGGATGGTGAAATGTCAACAATTCATAAGGAAATCATAGATTTATAGTTATTTAAACATCTTGAATAACATTTTCACAATTCACACATTAAAACCCTTTAGTTCTCGCCATTTTGCTGCGAAAACCCCATATCTTTTGGCTTGTAAAAAATTTTGCAAGTATTCATAAAATCCTGTTACCCGTTTTGGCAAGCTGCAAAAAACATTTACGCACAAAAAACTTACCAGCCAAAAAGGTGGCACTTGTCATCAAGCAAAATCTTGGCAAAACTGTAGCAAACCAGCGACTGACCGCTAACGGCCGCCCTTAAGCCCGGCTAGCAACCAATCGATGATTTTCTGTATGGTTTGCGCAGCGGGATTGTCTGGTTTGTATTCCAATACTGGCCGCTCAAAGGCAAGTGCTTCTTCCACCTGCGGGCTTTCCTGCACAATATAAGGAACCATGCGCTCACCCAGGCGATCTGCGATCAGGGCGACGACATCTTGCGCCAATTGCCGGTGCGAACCTTGATTGACGATATAGGCTGACCCAACTTCGGAATTGCTACGATGACCATAAGTGGAAATCAACTCTTCCATCTCTGGCAATGTGGAATATGAAGCAGCATCCGCCAGAACAACCACCAGCAGGAAATCTGCAGCATGAATTGCCTGCTTCAGATACACCGATGGCCCTGGCGGTGTATCAAGCAGGACGATGGCATTTGCAGGCAATTTCGCTGCCTGCAATTTTTTGCGCAACCATGGTTCTTGTTGTTCGAGCAACTGCTCGAAGCGCATGCGCTGCACTTCACCACCATTACCATAGGGAATGAAATCAACCCCATAAGGGCTGGTGTAACAAGCATCTATCAACTTGGCACGGGTGGTCGTCAGCAGGCTGATACCATTGCGCTCACCTTGCTCCAGCCCGCCCAAGTGCCATTGCATGGCATTTTGCGGGTCCAGATCAACGATGGTCACCGGATAGCCACGTTGCGCCATTCCCACCCCGAGGTTAGCAGTGATGGTTGTCTTACCAACTCCACCTTTGGCAGAAACAATAGCGATTACTATCATGCGCCTAGCCTTTCAGAAAACTGTCTGGCACTGGCAATCAAGCGGTTCCCCCTACGGTCAGGCCTTCTATGCGCAGACTTGGCTGTCCGACGCCGACTGGCAAACTTTGTCCTTCTTTACCACAGACACCGATACCTGCATCCAGGCGCAAGTCATTGCCTATCATGGTCACATGGTTCAAGACTTCAGGACCATTTCCTATCAATGTAGCGCCCTTGACCGGATAACTGATCTTGCCGTTTTCTATCATATAGGCTTCACTGGTGGAGAAAACGAATTTGCCATTCGTGATATCAACCTGACCGCCACCAAAATTAACCGCATACAAACCGTTTTTGACCGAAGCCAGAATCTCTTCAGGATCCTTGTCACCTGCCAGCATATAGGTATTGGTCATCCGCGGCATGGGCAGATGGGCGAAGGATTCGCGACGGGCGTTGCCTGTCACCGGCATTTTCATCAGGCGCGCATTCATCGTGTCCTGCATGTAGCCCTTTAAAATACCGTCTTCAATCAGGGTCGTACATTGCGTAGGATTGCCTTCGTCGTCCATATTCAGGGAGCCACGGCGATTTAGCATGGTGCCATCGTCAACCACAGTGACGCCCTTCGCAGCCACGCGTTGCCCGATACGGCCGGAAAAAGTACTGGAACCTTTGCGGTTGAAATCACCTTCCAGGCCGTGGCCAATCGCTTCATGCAATAACACGCCTGGCCAGCCTGGGCCAAGCACCACGGTCATCGGCCCAGCAGGAGCCGGGCGCGCTTCCAGGTTAACCAGGGCCGATTTGACGGCTTCATCGGCATACTGCTCAAGCAGCGCATCGGTGAAATAAGAATAATCGTAGCGGCCACCGCCACCACTATTGCCCATTTCACGGCGTCCATTCTGTTCAGCGATAACAGTCAGGGACACTCTTACCAGTGGGCGAATATCAGCGGCAATCACCCCATCACTGCGCGCCACCAGCACCACATCATATTCACCTGCCATGCTGGCCATGACCTGCACAATACGTGGATCTTTCGCCCTGGCGATTTTTTCAAGACGTTCAAGCAATGACACTTTTTGATTCGCATCGAGCGAATTCAAGGGATCTTCACGCAAATACAGCGCTTGCCCATTGACACCCTGCAAGCTGGAAGCCACCTGGATTTTGCCCGAACCCTGGCGGGCTATGGTGCGTGTTGCCTTGACAGCATCAAGCAAAGCCTGTTCAGAAATTTCGTCAGAATATGAAAACGCTGTCTTGTCGCCAGACACAGCCCTGACACCAACACCCTGGTCAATCGAAAAGCTGCCTGTCTTGACAATTCCTTCTTCCAGGCTCCAGCCTTCATTGCGGGTAAACTGAAAATACAGATCGGCGTAATCGACGCGATGGGTAAACATGCTGGCCAGCACTTTGCTGAGTTTGGCTTCATCCAGTCCAAAAGGCGTCAGCAGGATGTCGCGGGCAATATGGAGATGACTTAAAGCGGGATCGAATGGGGTCATAAAATAAATTAATTACTCTGCAAATGAGGGTTCAGTAAGACATTGTAGAACAACTAGTGTGCGAGCTGTGCTGCATCGTGATTTCGCACAAAAAATCCCTTAAAGCTTGCGATGGCGCAACGCTGGCAAACTCTCACGTATACTGGCAATAAGCGCTCCATCGACCTCGCCACTGACGATGCCCTCGCCTTCTTCACATACCTGCAAAACTTTACCCCAAGGGTCGATCAGCATGGTGTGACCCCAGGTGCGGCGGCCATTGACATGGGTACCACCCTGACCTGACGCCAATACATAGCACTGGTTTTCTATTGCCCGGGCTCTTAACAGAATTTCCCAATGCGCCTGCCCTGTCGTATAAGTAAAAGCAGCTGGCACGACAATTAAGGAACAACTACCCAATGCGCGATACAGCTCGGGGAAGCGCAAGTCATAGCAAATGGATAGCGCTACCTGGCCAAAACCTGCATCGAAACTGGCTACTTGCTGGCCAGCAACAATAGTGCGCGCCTCTTCATACGACTCTTCACCTTTGCTAAAACCAAACAGATGAATCTTGTCGTAACGGGCAACTTGCTCACCCTGCGGGTTAAATACCAGTGTGGTATTGAGCACCTTGCCTGCTTCAGGTGCCTGCAAAGGGATGGTGCCACCAATCAGCCATACTTGCAGTTGGCGCGCCATGTCAGACATGAAACGCTGCATTTCTCCATCGCCAAACGCTTCGGCGATAGTCAGCTTGTCGGTTTCGTGCAAACCCATCAGAGGCCAGTATTCGGGTAACAGCAATAATTTGGCACCAGTTGCCGCAGCTTCTTGCATCAGGCGCCTGGCCGTTGCGATATTTTCGGCCAGCACCGGCGTGGAAATCATTTGTATTGCTGCAATTTTCATATTGTCCTCTTGCACTTATTTATCTTCGATATTTCTCAAATTCTTGCCCAAGTATCTGCCGCTTAATTTTTGACCGCCTTGATATTATTTTGCTGCGCGTCCTTGCCTTCGCGTCTATCAAGCTTGGTCACAGTTGGCTCTTTCCAAGAACCGCTTACCTCATATTCAAACGTAAACGCTTTCGTCAGAGGCTCACGCAAAAATAACTGAGCAAGAAAGGTGCCCAGTCCTATCACGGGGTTCACCGCCAGGCCATACACGACCGATGCAGTACCAATATTCACTACAGGTATCACTGTCACATGCAGATTTTGTGATTCACGCACAATATCAGCACTGCCCTGCAACAGTACGGTGGCGTTAACACCCAGCATTTTGAGGTTATCGGTCTTGGCGACACCTTCTTGAATCTGGGCGATACCCGCAATTGAATCGAAAGCAAAGCCCTCTGAAAATACATCCCTGAAATCAAGCGTCAAGCGTCGCGGCAAAGATTGCATGCTCAGCACGCCAAGCAATTTGGCCGCACCAGGGTCAACCTTCAAAAATTGCCCACTGGAAAGCACGAGCTTGATCTGACCGTTCATGCTAGGCATGTCCATCGCAAATGGCAGGCCATTCCAATGTACCTCCCCTTCCAGCTTGCCGCGCCCACCACGCAATACGTCGGCAAAACCCAGCCGCTCCAGCAGCTTGCCGGCATTGACCACATCCAGCACATAATTAAGCTGGGTGCGGCCATTGCCCTGCTGACTGGCCCATTTACCGTTGCCACTGAATTCGGCATCGGCATTCTTGAGCATGATTTTACTGATCTGCCATTCCCGACCACCCGTACCCGCCTGCGTGCCTACTTGATTGGTGGCCTGCAATTCAAGATATCCGAGTTTTTTATTGAACAGCTCAAAATTCTCGGCCACGATATCCAGCGCAGGGATTTGTGTCGTGGTGCTTTTCCCTTCCAGCAGTTCGCTGACATCAGCAGCAGCTGATTGCGGAATGATCAGGTTGCTCAGACGGGCAGTGACACTGCCCAGCCCCTGGCCTGCCGTACCTTCGTTCCATGTCAGGTAACCGGCTGCCTGGTTACTGTGTATGTTCGCCTGCCAAACGTTTTTTTGATGTGAAACGCCGACCACGACGTTTTCCAGTTGTTTGCCCATGATGTGTAATTCGGGCGTTCTGGCCGCCATGGAAGTGGGTTCCAGATAGGCTTTCAAATCAATGTCGGCCACATCTTTATCTGCTGGGGCAGCACCAACCAACGACGGGCTGGCTGGATTGCCAGCACCGACTGGGCCGCTACTCAAGCGTCGCCACTCATCAATATTCAGGGATTTAAGCTCAATATTGGCGGCAAGGCCGCTGTCAGGTTCCGGTGCCTGCGCATTCACGCCGATACCACCACGCAGGACCTGCCAGGCAGAATTGCCGTTCTTCTGACGGAAGTATCTGGCATTGATCGAACTACCCAAGGCTACGTGAATTTCATCGCGCCAGATCTGCGGATCAGATGACAATTGCGGCAACATCTCGAAGCGCAAGGGCATCATCTCGCTACTATTCTTCTTCAAGGGAGCAGGGAAATTCAATGCAAGCCCAAACAGATTTGAATCAATGATGATTTCCGGCTGACGCTTTTTGACGTTGATACTGGCGACATAACGTGTGCCGCCAGTGATACGATCGGCCAGACGTTCGACCATGCCCGCCGGCATGGCTTTACGCAGGCCATCTGCACTGACATTGCCTTCCAGTTTTACTTTAACGCTATTGTCCTTTTGTGAGCCGCCACTGATTTGTACCCCGCCACCGAGCAGGCTTCCCTTAAGCATCCCAAGATTGACACCGGTTTCATTGAATTCCAGTTTTCCGTTCACCCCCGACACCAGTGGAATACCTGGTTGCAACACCACATCATTATTGGCAAACTGCAATACGCCCTGCACTTTTGATTCAATCAAATGCTGTAAAGGCAGCTGCAATTTCAGTGACAAGCTGGCTGGTGCACTGGTCCTGGTTTCTTTCAGAAAATGCCCCAGCCAGCCACTGACAGGGCTGGCTGCTACATAGCCCAGCATATTCTGCAAGCTACCACTCACCATGCCATCAATACCCAGCACGGCATTGTGATGTAATAAATCAGGGATAATGGCTTTCACCCTTTTCAGGTCTACCCCCTGGGTTTTCGCCGTATCACCATTGATTTCCATGCGGGCACGGTCAAATATGAAGTTGCCCTTGATATCGTCTATTACTGGCCAGAGCGGCCTACCTTCTTCATTCAAAGCGCCGGCTGTAAAATCCAGTTTGGCACCTGTCAGGTTGCCCTTGACCAGAAATTCACCTTTATGCGCGCGCTTGCCATCATTCACAGCGAATGGGAAATGTGCAAGATCACCCTTGAGACGCAAACTGACATCATCGGCCTTGCCTTCAAGAATGGAATTGAGCAGCCAGTGGCGCAGATGTTCTTCCGCTGCGGCAGGAATATAACGGTCAAGTTGCTTCAAGTCGAAACCGGAAATACTGGCGGTAATATCGACCTCACCCGGCTGCGCATCAGCCCCATGTCGCATTGACATGACATGCTTGCCACTTAAACTTGCATGCATACCGTCTTGCTGCGCTTCCATCTTGTTGATCTGAAAGACCAGCTTGTCTTGCGCCACAAACTGCCATTGGGCCTGCATCAGCAAATGTGAAAAAGGCATCAGTGGATCAACGAAATAACTGGATAAACGCAAGGACAGATCCTTTGAATCGAGCGCAAAACTCCCGCCTTTATCACTGGCGTCAATACTGCCAGACAGGTTTTCAAACCCCGGGATGGCAGGCACCGCTGCTTTCGCCGGCAATTGTGCAGTTTTGGCTCTGGCAAGCTGTGCCGGCTGTGCCTGCATGGACAAATTGATGAATTGCCCCTGGATGCTGTAAGAAGACACGTCGGGATAACTACCTTGCCACTTGGCCGAAAACTCCTTCAACTGCCCTTTCGGGGCAAAATCAACCAGCATCTGACGCTGATCTGCGGGTAAAGGCAAATGTTCGGCGAAATTTGCCAGTGTCTGCAAATCCAGTGTTCTGGCATACAACTCAACTTTTTCAGCCTGCCCTTTTTCACCCGGCGTAAAACTCTCTTTGATGGTGGTGGTGGGCAATTGCACACCTTCACGTGTACGCATGGAAAAATCGATCAAAGAAACGCTGTGGCCAGCATGGCCAAAAACACTAGGCAAATATTTTTGCGCAATTGCCTGCGTCTGTGCCTTGGCCTGGGTTTCATTGGCGATCAGGCGTCCACTGACCAAAGCCATGTCCAGTTCTGGTAAATCCGCGCGAAATTTACCCTGTACGTCTGCCAGACTGATATCTGCAGTCAGGTCGGCAACCCGCCCTTTATCCATACGCAACCATGCACGAACCGAACCATATCCCTTTTTAAGATCGGCCGGAAAATCAATATACGCCTTGAGAACAGCCAGATCCGCGCGATGCAAATCGGTATACAGCTCTCCCGTCCATAAGGAGAAATCAGAAATCTTTTTAGCAAAAACCGGATGCTGAAAATCACCACGTATATCAAGCGGTGCAGCCAGATTGTCGGGGGGGGTAGCCTTCAAGGCAAAGAGATGATGGCGCCATTGATTGCGTAAAATGAAATCAACGTCTGGCAAGGTCAATTCAGCAGCATGGCGTAATTGGTCTGTCCAGCGTACAGAACCATTGCGTATGACGATTTCACGCTGGGCAAACAGCCAGTCCAGACCCTCGCCTTTGCCTTCGGCGGCAGGATCGATAAAAAAACCACCCACGAAAAACTTGCCATCCCCATCTCTTCGGATATCAAGAGCGGGTTTGTCGATAACCACTCTTTCGAAGCGCAGATCAGCCACCGCCAGCGTCCACCAGGACAAAGTTGCAGAGACTTCTGGCAAGACCAGCGTTTGCACCCCACTTTTGTCATACAGAACGACATTGCCAAGCACCAGTTGTGGATTCAGGCCTTGCCACGAGGCGTGCAGATTTGCAATTTGCAACTTGCGCCCGATGGAGTCACCAACGATATGCTCGATATCCGACTTATATCTATCAATATTCGGTAAAACCGCGTAGCGCAACACCAGCACCAGTGAGCAAAACAAAAAATATAAAACCAGCAGCGACTTAAGTGTAAAACGCAAGCCTTTGGCGCAAGAATGCCAGGTGAAATGGCAAGCTCGCCAGAAATATCCGCGGCGTTTGCCTGCGTGTTCTGTGTTAGCAATGTTTACTTGATCTGCTTGTGTCATTGCTAAAATTCAATTTATTTATATGTAAAACTTACGTAAAAACTCTCAGGCAAGTGCCTATCAGACAGGTTTTGCGTAAGCCCTATTTAATCATGTTGTACTTAAAAGCAAACGGTCCGCTACAAATAGCTACAAATTTATCTGGGGCAACACAGATCAAGCGCTATTCTTGTATAAAACCAAAGCTGGCACAGTTTGACTTAAAAAATACTCCAATGGAGTATAAATTTAATTTACATCCTTTGCACATGCTTAATCCTTCGCCCGGCACCGTGCGCAGTTCAGATCGCTTAAAATCAATGACATCTGTCGCCTTAAATTTCCCTACTGCCCATTATGACCGCAAGTACAGCAACTAATGCAAGCACTGCAACGAATGCAATTACCGCAACTAATACGATCGATGCCGAAATTCTCCAGGCCTCACGTTTTTTAAACAATTGGCTACAGGCAGATATCAGCCGAAAAGCACTTTTACAGCAAGTGTCAGAATTATCCTTGAGCACGGATGATTTTGCGCAGTTTTTACAAAAAGAAATAATCGCAGGTGCATCCCTTAACAAGGCGATGCGCCGACTTCGCAGCCTGGTCGTCTGCAGCCTCATCAAGCGCGACCTGTGTGGTCAGGCAGACCTGAATGAAGTCGTCACCACCATCAGCTTGTTTGCCGACTTCGTGGTGCAGCAGCATTTGCAAGCCTTGAATGCAGAGATGCAAGCCATGCATGGCATTCCTACCGGTGAAGAAAGCGGTGCAGAGCAGACCATGATCGTACTTGGCATGGGCAAGCTGGGGGGGTATGAGCTCAATGTTTCTTCAGATATCGACTTAATCTTTTGCTATGCAGAAGACGGCGAAACCCAGACACAGCAAGGCTCGCAGCGTAGTTTGTCGAATCATGAATATTTCAGCCGTCTTGGCAAGAAACTCATTGCAGCCATTTCAGAAATCACGGAAGACGGTTACAGCTTCCGGGTCGATATGGCACTGCGTCCAAATGGCGCTTCCGGCCCACTGGTCGCTAGTTTTAACATGATAGAAGAATATTTTCTGATACAAGGGCGCGAATGGGAACGCTATGCCTGGGTCAAGGCACGTGCGATGACCGGGCAGGCGAAAGATATTTCAACGCTGGAAAAGATTATCCGCCCGTTTGTGTATCGCCGTTATCTGGATTATGGTGCAATCGATTCATTGCGTTCCATGCATGCGCAGATCAGGGCTGAAGTGGTAAGGCAGGAGAGCAAGCACCCGGAGCGCAGCAATAATGTCAAGCTGGGACGTGGCGGCATACGTGAAGTTGAATTTTTGGCACAGGTTTTTCAGTTGATACGCGGTGGACGTGATGTTGCCCTGCGTGACCGTTCCACCCGCCAGACCCTGCTGGCGCTGGCAGAAAAGGGCATACTGGACGGTGCCATCGTGCAACGCCTGCTGACTTCGTACACGTTCCTGCGTAATCTTGAACACCGCCTGCAATATCTCGACGATGCCCAGACGCATACCTTTCCGGCACGCGATGAAGAGCAGCAAAAAATTGCACAAATGATGGAATGCGCTTCAGTCGCTCAATTGCTGGAAGAATTACGCCCGCATCGGGAATTCATCGCTGAACAGTTTGACGCCATTTTCAGGGATAAGGCAGAAAACAACAGCGACACCGAACAAGGTATGCTGGCCGTCAGCCTTTCCAGCCCGGATAGTGAAGAACTGATCGCAGCCCATCTGGCCGGGCTGGAATTTTCCTCAGCAAATGCGCAGGCGATTACGCAACGACTGCTGGCGACCTGGCAATCGCCGAAAATTCAATCGCTATCAGAAGCCAGTCGTCTAAAACTGGTGGCACTGGTCAATAATGCCCTGGGCATTATTGCCCGGCAGAGTAACCAGCCCTTGCTGGCATGGAATCGCCTGCTCGATTTCATGGAGGCCATTGCCCGCCGTGCGGCCTACCTGGCATTGCTGACCGAATACCCACATGCGCTGGCACGTGTCATACGCATGATGGAAGCCAGTGACTGGGCTGCAAAATTTTTGACACGCCACCCTATTCTGCTTGATGAGTTGCTGGACGAATCATCTTTGCATGAAAGACCGGACTGGGCAGACTTTCGCATAGACCTGCAACATCACCTGGATCAGCATCAGGGTGATACCGAAAGGCAGATGGAAACCCTGCGCGAAATGCATCATGCCATGCAATTCCGCTTGCTGGCTCAAGATCTGGAAGGCCAGCTCAGCGTTGAACATCTGGCCGATGAATTGTCGCAACTGGCTGATATCCTGGTCGCCGCCGTCTTGCAATCAGCCTGGCAAACTATCGCCACCAGACATCGGCAACAACCACGTTTTGCTGTTATTGCGTATGGCAAGCAAGGTGGCAAAGAACTGGGTTATGCATCGGACCTTGACGTGATTTTTTTGTATGAAGATGATGACCAGGACGCACCAGCCAATTACGCCAAACTGGCGCAGCGCTTTATTACCTGGATGACCTGCCACACCCCGGCAGGTATTCTGTTTGACATCGATATCGCCTTGCGTCCTGACGGTGCCAGTGGCCTGCTGGTGTCATCAGTGTCATCGTTTGCACGCTATCAGGAAAAATCTGCCTGGCTGTGGGAGCACCAGGCACTGACGCGCGCGCGCTTTTGTGCTGGCGACATGGCAATAGGCCAGCAATTTGAACAAATACGCGAACAGGTCCTACGCCAGGAAAGAGATAATGAAAAACTGTGTACCGAAGTCATCAGCATGCGCAAAAAAATGCACGATGCCCATGTTAACCGCAGTGAACTGTTTGATTTAAAACACGATGCGGGTGGCATGATAGATATTGAATTCATCGTGCAGTATCTGGTGCTGAAAAATGCCGCGCAATACCCGGAATTAACGGCCAACAAGGGCAATATCGCCTTGTTAAAACGCTGCGGTGAGCTAGGTCTGGTCGACGCACAACTGGCCAATCAAACTTCTGATGCTTATCGCCTGTTTCGCAAACTCCAGCATAATATCCGTTTGCAAGGTGAAGACCGTGCCAGGGTCAATATTGAACGAGTTCATACAGAGGCCAGTGCAGCCAGGGCCTTGTGGGATAGCTTATTTGCAAAGCACTAGATATTTGCAATTACAAAAATGTCGCCTGATCCAGAGACCAGACGACATTTTTTTCAATCTGTAGATTAACGACGCGAGCCTACCACCTCGACAGTAACCCGACGATTTTTTGACCGGCCTTCACTGGTTTTGTTATCCGCAATTGGCTGCGTTTCGCCCTTGCCTTCGGTATAAACGCGCGAAGCATCGACGCCTTTGGAAATTAGATACGCTTTCACTGCTTCAGCACGACGCAAGGACAATTTCTGATTGTAAGCGTCAGTGCCGATAGAGTCAGTATGACCAACCGTGATCATGACTTCGGTGTTCATGCCTTGCAGCTTGTTCAATAAATCATCAAGTGAATGTCTACCCTCAGGTTTGACCACCGATTTATCAAAATCAAAAAGCGCTTCTGCATTAAAGGTCACTTTTTCAGATACCGGCTGCGGCCTTGGTGGCGCTGGCTGTGCTACCTGCATAACCGGGGCCGGTGGCGGTGTTTCAGCCATGGGCACAGGCGCTGAGTATGTTACAGGTGCGGCATACGCAGGTTTGCCCAGTTTGTAGACCAGACTGAGGGAATAAAAATCAACGTCACCGCGATTATGTACCGCGTCATTGACGCGATATCTTTCGACTTCGCCACGCATTGCCAGGGCTTCGGTAAATTTATATTCGAGGCCCACACCGATTTTTGGATTCAATTTTTTCTCACTAGGATTGGCCTCTGTCAACGCGAACAAGCGGTTGCCCGAAAAATGGGCATCCGCTCTCGCATAGTTTGCACCTATACGTCCCAACAAAGAAAATCGTTCAGACAGAGGTAACTGTGCCAGCAAATCCAGATTAAAACCGCGAAAACCCACTTGAGCGTTAACGCTTCCAGCTGGGGTTGTAGTGGCATTAAATCCATACTTGCCCAGATCGAAGTAACCACCTTCAATTGCAAAATATTTATTCATTTGCTTACCGAGGAACAGCTTGTACGCTGTATCACGTTCGTTGGAAGTGAAATTCACACTGCTGGCACCACTGTCCATCAAACTGCGAACCAGCCTGTCCTTATCAATACTGGCATTTGCACGGCCTCCACCGGCGCCGATGTACCAGGCGCTGTCCGCCCAGTCAGGGTTAGTCCACGGTTCATCAGCCTGTGCCAGTTGACTGACAAGAAGTGCGCAAGTGAACAAGCTCAATGTTCCTATTTTTTTTGGCATTGCCATGTAATTCTCCTGGTGATTTGCCTGTAGAAAAAGCAGCTCACATCAATTTGAGGGGAGAAGAGATCACAAAGATCTCTTCTTTATATCGTTGAAAAAGAAGGATCAGTTAACGTGCAATCACATTGTTTTTGAGAGTGACTGCGCTTCCTGACAAGACGCGTCCATTTTGCAGGGTTGCAGTATCGCCCATGGTGATTGCAGCAGATTGCGTCATGATGTTCCCCTTAAACACGCTGTTTGCACCCAACGTAGTTGCACCGGTTGGTACCCAGAACAAGCTAGCCGACAACGCCCCGCCACTTAAGGTGACGCTGGAATTTGCCACCGTGTTTAAAGTAGAACTGCTGCGAAACAGATATAAACCAGGACCATTGACGGTAAACGTGCCGGTAATTGTTATTGGACCGGCATAGCAATACACCCCTGGCGTAAAGGTTTGGCCACCCAGATCAACGCCGCCGACCGAATTAAACGTGCAGGGGCGGCTATTCGCGTCAGCAATGGCGACTTGCAGGTCCGCCAATGCTGAGTTCAGAACTGCACCAGATTTATAGTTGGTGAAACCAGCAGTTTGCGGTGGGTCAACTATCTGCGATGGAGAGCCTACATCACCCGAGACCAGCGTGATTCCACCAGAATTGTTGGTGATGGAAGTACCCGCCAGAACAGCAAAGTTACTGGCACTGCCAAGGTTAATGCCAACCGGTGTTGCGGTGACGGTAAAACTGGTGGTAGCGGTCTGTGCCCCCTGGGTTGCAGAAATATTCGTGACGCCAGCCGCCAGGGCAGATGCTTGTCCCGTAGTCGAAATACTGGCAACACTGTTCACGCTTGAACCCCAGGTCACGGTGCTGCTGATATTGCTTGTACTACCGTTAGAATAGGTGCCCGTTGCAACGTACTGCTGTATTGATCCCACTGGGGCAGAGGCATTCGACGGTGCAAGTGCGATGCTGGTCAGTGTCAGGGATGGTGTGACGGTTAAAGCCGTAGTACCGGCTTTTCCTGCAAAACTCGCAGTAATCACTGCCGATCCTCCAGCTACACCATTGGCGACACCTGTACTAGAAACTGTAGCGACTGAAGTATTGGCAGAAACCCAGGCCACAGAATTGCTGATATTGAGGCTGCTGCCATCCGCAAAAGTACCGGTAGCGATCAGACCTTGCGAGCCCCCGATTGCAAAGCTGGCAGAAGCTGGTGTCACCGCAATCGAATTTAATGCAACTGCCGGCAATACATTGATTGTTGCAGAACCAGATTTTGTACCCGATATTGCCACAATTGGTGCGGTACCTGGCGTGACGCCATTAACGACACCATTCGCGTTGACAGTAGCAACCGCACTGGCACCAGAAGTCCAGGTAACGGAGTTACTGATATTCGCACTGCTGCCATCTGAATAACTCCCCGTCGCTACCAAGGCTTGAGTAGTACCGACAAGAATGCTGGCGTTAGCAGGCGTAACGGCAATCGACGTTAATGCCGCGCCAGAGGTAACAGTAAGTGTCGCCGTTGCTGATTTTGTACCTGATGTGGCGGTAATGACAGACGTACCTGCCGACACCCCAGTGGCGACACCAGTGGCCAATATCGTTGCAACCGAACTGGTAGCAGAGCTCCATGTGACAGAGTTCGTGATATTGATATTACTGCCATCAGAGTAAGTGCCCGTTGCAATAAACGCCTGGGTTGATCCATTGGCCAAAGTTGCGGTAAGCGGTGTAATCACAATCGAGTTTAAAGTAACCGCTGGTATCACATTCAGCGAAGCAGAGCCTGCTTTGCCGCCTAACGTCGCTGTGATCAGCGCCGTACCAGTCCCAACACCGTTGGCAAGACCGTTCGGCAACACAGTTGCCACCGAAGGTGTGCTGGTGGTCCAGCTAACGCCATTACTGATATTTGCCGTCGTTGCATCAGAATAGTTTGCGCTGGCAATGAATTGCTGCGTACTTCCGACCGGAAGATTTGCATTGACCGGCGTCACCGTGATGGAAAATATGATGGCCGAACTTACGTTGACCGTAGTCGTCGTGCTTACACCATTAAACGTCGCCGTTATGACAGAAGACCCGGTAGCAATGGCGGTCAACATACCATTCGTGGCAGGAAGACTGGAAATAGTCACGTTGGCCGGAGTGGCAGAAGAAAAGCTGGCGTTGGCAGTAACATTAATGCTGGTGCCATCCGAATATTTTGCAGTAGCAGTCAGTTGTTGCGTCGTGCCGATTTGCATGGTCGGTGTAGCAGGTGTCAAGACCACTGACAACAAACTTGCCGGTGTCACAGTCAAGACAGTGCTGGCAGTTTTTGTGCCAGAAACTGCGGTAATGACGGATGAACCTATTGCCACACCTGTTGCCGACCCGGTAGTGCTAATTGTGGCAAATGCAGGCGACGCCGATGTGAAGCTTGAAATCGCAGTGATGTCATTGGTCGTGCCATCAGAATACGTGCCCATCGCAGTAAATTGCTGCTTGCCGCCCACCGCTACAGAAGTATTGGCCGGAAGCAAGGTCATGGACTGCAAGGTAGCTGGGGAAACCGTCAATGTCGCGGTAGCCGTTTTGCCACCGAAGCTGGCAGAAATAATCGCACTACCGCTGATGACGCCTTTGGCGACACCGGATGTCGCATTGACAGTTGCCACAGCCGGGCTTGCTGAAGTCCAGCTTGTCGTCGCTGTGACGTCAAGCGAACCACCATCACCGTAAGTCGCTGTTGCGACAAATTGTTGCATGCCACCGCTTGCCACAGTTGCTGTTGCCGGGCTGACGGTCAAAGTCACCAGAGTAGTTGAGGGTAAGCCTAAAATCGGATCACGACCTTGATCACCACCGCCGCAACCGGCAACAAATGATGTAATTAGCATTGCAGACAGGTATGCAAGCGGCCTTAAATAACGCCGTAGGATGTTCATTTTTTTGCCTTTGTTTCAGATAAGTCCGGTGCCGAGAAATTTCGGTGTGGCCGCTTTGTAGCTATTCTTTGTATTTATTCTTTGTACTTCTTCTTATTTATTCTGGTACTTTCGTCCTGGGTATTTCCAGATCTGGAATCAGAGGCGAATAAGGAATGCAAGCTATCCGGGCATTCTCACAGACTATCCGTGTGCAGTTTCTTGCTTGGAATCTGCATCAGTTATCCCTTATCTCTTTTTTAGCAAGTCGGCATCTGTGCGATACCACACAAATAAAAAAAGAAATTATTTAAGCAACAGCGCCTGATTGATAAGCGGATCGTTGAATTAGGGGGAATTGACTTTGGAAAGGGAGATGAAACGTCGATGCCATGCTGACCAGACGCTTGATGGTTTGAAAAGCAGCAAAACCATAAAACCATAAGCCAGATCGCAGTCATGATCGCCACCTGTTAGTCAGGTGGCGCAGAAGTGCGGGCATGTGCTGGTCGCATGCCTTGAAAATTAAAAACAGCAAAACAGATAGCTGCCTACTAAGCAGGCAGCTATCGTATTGCATGCATCAAGCCATAAACCTGGCGAGATACTCAGGAGAATTAATAAACTGGCCGATGAGCGTGACCGTATCGGTGCCGGATTGTGCGAGCAACTGATTAAACGTGGCCTGATCCGGTGCATGCCCCAACAGACCGATGTAATCGAGCGTGAGCGAGACCTTGCTTTGCGAAGCGGCCTTGAACTCCGTTGATTCCGTAAAGCCCGCCAGCAAATCCCCCCGGCTCACCCCATTACTGAGCTGCCCCAGCCAGTACGCCTTGCCCGCCGCATCCGAGGCCCGGTGCAAGACATTCTGGTACACCCGGTCCACAAAGGCACCGTTATCCAGACTGCCATAAGTGGCCTGGAACTCCGTACTGGCCACAAAGGACGCACTGATCTTGGAGAGATTCATGCCTGCCTTTTCCTGCTGCATCCAGTACGCCAGCCCATCCTTGTCCGGCAAACGGTCAAAGGCCCCGAAGTACAGACGGCTCAGACTGCCTATCCCATTCTGGAATTCAGACGACGCCATGAACGATGCCGCCACCTGCGCCCTTGTCATCAGACCACTGTCAATCTGCTTTTGCCAGTACGCAATCCCCGCCGCATCCCCTTCGCGGAACAACACATCGCGGTATAACTGCATGGCAAACAAATCCGCACGGTGCAAGACATCATTGTCCTTGACCAGTGGATTGGTCCCCAGCGTGAGCTCCACCGCATCCGGTATGCCATCCCCATCCTTATCATTCGGCAAGCCCGTCACCGGTGTACTGGCGGTCTTAAAGCCCAGCGCCCCCGTCAGCACGATCTTGCCATTGGTGAGGCCATCACTGTCAAACACACTGCCATCGGTGACTTTGAAGTCCACCTTCAGCTTGCCGTTGACCGTCGTGATATTGGTCGCGATATTGACCCAGTCGCCTGTCTTGTTCTGTACCCAGTACCCATTGACCGGTGCCAGTGCATCGGTATAGAGCGACATGGTGGTTTCACTGCCCGCAGTGGCACCCTCGATCTGCACCGTCAGCAAGCCAAACGGCATGGTCAGGTCTGTTGGGGTCGTGCCGCTTGGCATGGTCAGTGTCTTGGTTTGGGCCAGTCGCTGGTTATTCCATACCGTCACATAATGCTGGTCAGGGAAATGATTATTCCATGGCAGTGACGTCACATCTTTTTGCGACTGATCCAGAATACCATCACCATTGCCATCGCCATTGCCAATACCGCTCAGGTTGGGGACCGCATTCTCTACCCGTTGCGGGATGCCATCGCCATCGGCATCCGAATCGCCCGGGTTGCTGTTGTCGGTCGTATTGATAATCGTATAGGCCTGCGCGACCGTAGGGCCACCATTACCGGCCAAATCCGCCACTCTGACCTGTAAAGTCTGGCTGCCACCCAGGATCTGGTTGGCCAGCGACCAGCTCGTCGCCCCGATGGCCGTCGTGGTGTTGATCCAGCTCGCCCCGTTGTCGAGCGAGACCTGGACTGTTTCACCAGCCAGCAGGCCCGTACTCAGGGTGCCGGTGATGGTTTGTAATGCCGCAGTGGTGATGAAATCGGTACTGCTGATGCCATCATCATTGGAGAACTTCAGGTTACCGGCGCTGGTGGTGGGGGCGGTATGGTCAACCTGGTACAACTGCCCGGTAAAGCCACCGCTCAGAGGCAGACTGGCGGTATCGACAATCCCTGTGCCACTGCCTTTCAGATTCAGGCCCAGGCTACCGTCACCGGTGAGACCGGTGATCTTGACGCTATAGGTGGACGGATCGAGTTGCGTCACGCTGCTGATGGTGCCGGCGGCAGTTCCCGTGGCAGCCAGGACAAAGGCGGCGGCATTGACACCGGTCACGGCTTCACTGAACGTCACCTTGTAATCGATGCTGCCCAGATTGGTGTTTTCAGATTGGATACGGGTAATGCCGGTAGCCGTTGGCGGGACATTGTCGCCCACTGCGATCACCAGGCTCTTGTCATACGTGGCACCAGAGGCATCGGTTGCCCTGACCAGTACGGTGTAATTGCCTGGTGTCATGCCCAGCGGGTTCTTGGCAACCAGGGTCGCACCGGAAACACTGAACTTGCCATTGTCTTTGTCATTCGTGCCATTGCCGGCCACCAGGCTAAAGCTGGCGGTGTCACCCGGGTTGGGATCAGTGGCCGTCAGCGTCCCGACGCTGCTGTTGTCGGCAGAGCCTTGCAGGATGGTGGCGGGCAAGAGGCTGATGTTGGTCGGGGCAGCATTGATGCCGGTCGCAATGACGGTCGTGGTGTTGTTCAGGACCGCTGATGCAATGCCGTCATTGGCACTGATGGTGAAGGTGGTGGTTTCTGTGCCGCCAACGGGGACACGGCCAGCACCAGGCTGGAACACCAGACCACGGATGGCCGTCTGCACGACCGCCGGACTTCCCGCGGCATGGGTATAGGTCAGCCCGCCATCGGCGGTCGAGAAGCCGGTGGCTGCCAATGAGGTCGCAGTGAAGGCGCCTTTGGCGGCCACGTCCAGGCTGATGATGATGGTTTCAGATGCACCCACATCCGGGTCAGTAATGGTGACGCCGGTGAAGGGCGAGACTGTCGTGGTTTCTGTCACGGCCTGACCAGCGACGACACCACCGATGACGGGGGCAACGTTGTTACCGGTGACGGTGATGGGGTTGCCAAACAGATCAGCGATGACGACGGCCACGTTAGCACCGGTATTCCAGTCTTCCAGCATGCCGAGGTTGTAGGTGGTGGTGTCGGTGGATGAGGTACCATCCTTGTTCATGCGCAATGCCAGGGCCGCCCTGTCGGTGGCACTCATGGTCATGGTGAAGCTGGTGTTGGACGTGATATCGACGTTGGCAGTGTCCGTCAGGGTGTAATTGAAGGCACCCTGGCCGAACAGACGGATGCGGTTGGCGGTGATGTCATTGGCGGCACCTGTCAGGCTCAGCAGGTTGGTCCCGGTGACGACCAGCACGCCGGTGGCGACGTTGTAAGTCGCTGAGGTCACGGTCGGTACTGCCACGTTGGCAACAGTGATGCCATTGCCGGTCAGGTCGGCAATGACGACCGCGGCATCGGCACCGGCATTCCAGTCTTCGGCCGCAATCAGGTTATAGGTATTGGCACTGGTGGAGCTGGTGCCATTATTGTTCATGATGAGGTTGGCACCCAGGCGGTCTGCGGCACTGAGGGTCAGGGTGAATGAGGTGGCGGAGCTGATCTCGACATTGCTGGTGGTGGTCAGGGTATAGCTGGACCCGCCTTCACCTTGCAGGCTGAATTTGTTGGCGACGATGTCGTTGGTGGCACCGGTCAGACCGGTCAGGCCGGTACCTGTCACGACCAGTACGCCAGTGACGGCATCATAGGTCGACGAAGTAATGGTCGGTACCGGGATATTGCTGACGGTAATGGCGGACGTTGTCACGGCGATATTGCCGCCGGTAATGGCGCTGTCCCAATCATCAGCGGCAGCCAGGTTGTAGGTGGTGCCGCCTGTGGATGAGGTGCCGTTTTTGTTGAACAGGGCTTCGACAGCAGTCCGGTCGGCACCGGCGAGTGTCACGGCAAAGCTGGTGGCGGAGGTGACTTCGACATTGCCGGTGGTCGAGAGGGTGCGTGTTGCAGCGCCTTCGCCTGTGATGGTCAGGGCAGTGACAGTAATGTCATTGGTCGCACCAATGGTCTTGACGAGGTTGGTGCCGGTCACGCTCAGGATGTGCGTGGTGATGTCGTAGGTGGCGGAAGTGATCGTTGGGGCAGCCACATTTGACACCGTGACGGCATTGCCGGTCAGGTCGGCACTGGAGGTGGTGGTGGCATCCCAGGAGGCAGCAGCAGCCAGGTTGAAGGTGGTGGTGTCAACCGCAGAGG
>NZ_JBMPPL010000021.1:0-33405 GCF_049339485.1 Undibacterium sp. TJN19 | reverse complement strand
ATCCGCTGGTATAACGAAAAGCGTATCAAGATTTCCCTCGGTTCACTTAGTCCCATGGAATACCGTGAGAGCCTAGGACTTATAGCATAAACCAGTCCAAGTTTTACGCTGCACCCCCCGCTGGTCAATTTTCAGTGTAAAGCAACTACCAGAGTACAGTTTTCTCGCCCTCAATCGTTGAGGGCTGCGGCAAGTTTGTAGAGAGCATGTTCGATTGCTTCAGGACTCTGACTCCGCCGGTCTGGCAAGTAGCGGACCAGAGTAGCCGGGCATAACTTACATGCACCTAAGGCACACCAGCAATGGGATCCCAATTTACCCTTCTGTTTAAGGTGTTTTTCCAAGGCGTCTGCCAGCCAAGACAAAGTAGCAATTTCCAAACGATTAGCAGTTGCAGTATCCCCACAACGTTCAGCTAACTGCGCCGCTTTTCGAAACACGGGTTTAAGAGAAGACGAAAGGCTCTGTACACTCGGCGGCTCCGATACATCAGCATGTCCTGCACAAGGCGCTTGGTTCAAAAAATCAACCAGATAGGTATCTGGCTGGCTGGCAATAAAGGAATGAAAATCATTCGGAGCGACAGGGAAAAATAAGCAAAATATCGTGACGAGTTCTGCCGTAAGAAATACCTCCTCACGCTGTGCTTTCCGACTCGGAACAATTATGCTCCAGATGTCGCGGCCTGGCTTGGTAGAGGGAATTCTTCGGACATTTTTTAGCTGAATCGCGGCGATTTCGGCTACCTTTAAAGCGCCGAAATAGGCGAGATTAATCAATGCACAAACCGTTGCATTCTCTATCGGCGAGCCTGCAGCGTGGGTAAGGTAGGCCCATTCACCTACCGTGACTAGCGCTTCACGCGTGCCGCGCAGTGGCGCGTCGACCACACCCACTCTTGCAGTTTTCGACGGACCTCGACTCTTGGAGCATGGGTTTTCCCATATATACGCTTGGTTGGCCCAACTCTGAAGTAATGACGACAGTGCCGTTAAGATTACCTCCTGGGTGCGTGCAGACGGCGCCTTACTGAAGGGGCTCCAACGGCTCGTTGCCCTATGATTCTGCAATGGTAACCAAATATCGTGTGGCACTGGATCGGCAAGAAAATCATATAATGCATTTAAATCCTCAACGCTTATTTGAGATAGGGAGATTCCGCGTTGCGCAACGCACCACAGCAGCACTTTTTCTATGAGCTGCGCATATACCCTGCGCGTCTTAGGTTTCTGACACTCATCCAACCACAGAGAAATGGCTTCAAGGTCATTATTGGCCTTGAGGCTACAATGGCGCTTGTCGCGTTCGGGTTTGAATAAGGAACCGTCTAAACTGGCAGGAAGTTGCAACTGATCCATTGGCACGAAATAAGCCAAATTCACAAAGTCCGGACTTCGTTGCACTGCGTTGGCGATATAGCCTGGAAAGAGACCGCCAGCCGGCCCATGCTCGTTGCAGACGCTGCCGGCGCAGTTACACCACCGACTCTGATCGTGAATCCCTGATGTGGAACCTGAATGTGAGCGCCCCACCAACAGGATTCGGGGTTCGCCATACTTATCCATGAAAGTTAGCGTTGTTACTGCTGGAAAGCTAGATAAGATTCGTGGCGACAGCAATGGAGCGAACTTTGAGTGCAACTCGCGCGCTAGTGCGATCAAGACCGTACAAACCGGAATCTGGCAGCATTTTGGCCTGTTTGTGCCAGGAGTCAAATACGCATACGGCCGCGTGAAAACTTGCAAGTAGAAAGCTAACCCATGTGACTGCGTCGAAATGCGCCTCATCCAGCCCTTGCAAAACTGGTCGTCGCAAAATTAATGCGTGTTTATCGTGCTGTGCAGTCTCGAAATGATACCGCCAAAGTGCAAATGCTTGAGCCCGGGGGCAAGCCTTGGCGTCTAGTTGCATTGTCCCATCACTATGGAACACTTCAATTATCTGTGAAAGAGGCCTTATTGAAACGTGAGCACATCCGTGCAAACGGCGTCGGAGATGTCTGCGAATAGCCTTATAGAGCAACACGTGATCTAGGGAGATTTCTTGGCCAGTCGCTACGCTGTCCCAAGCCTTGCTGGATGCCGGCAAAGGTATATTTTCGGCGCTTGACGGCGTAGCCGTAACGCTATTGCCTGAGCCGATGGTGGGTATGCCTGTAGCAGGACATCTAGTGATGCAACGCGGCGCTCCGCGGCGCTGCAATGCCAGCGAAGCGGAAAGTGCCAGTCAGACCAGCCAGGCCATTTAAGTGTGGTAGCTGCTAGTCCCTGAAGCCATTGAGCTATTGGTGCCAGGCAGGTGAAAGCAGAAAGACGGAAAGAGGTGTCGTTCCATTTGCCTATGTCAAACGAGCCCGCAAGCGGGGCCATACAATTTAAACAGTGAAAGGGTGCAGTAAAACTAGCCTCTGTGATAGCGTAGCACTGACCTTTTGCTCCACAATGCGGACAGGCGCTAGTGAGACGTTCCTGATGAATCGGGCAAGTTTTAATGCCGTCAATTTGAAAGATTGCGCTCTGGAAGCCATGCGTTAGACAAGTGCGACAAAAGCGAACGGTATTATCTGCGGCGATATATGGAGTCCAACGCCCCGCCCATCTCACCAGAGCGCCTTCTATCGCTTTATCACGAAGATAAGGAATTCCCAGATCGTCTGCTTTGCTTACCCACCCCATGTCGAGCAGCGACCTGCCATGAAGGCCCACGTTGCTGGAACTGAGCAATTTTCGTCCAAAAACTGTATGGCATAATGCCTTGGCATCTGCACCGTTTGCCCACGCGAACTTAGCTGCGAGAGTGTATGGTCCCTCGAAAGGCATTTCCCAATCAGCCAGCCAGGCTGCGCCTTCAATAGGTGCTTGCGTCAAATCGGACGGAGGATTCATGCGCTGTAGGTAACGCCAAGGGAGTCTTTGAATCCTGATCGGAGTACTGCGCTAGCCCAGTCATTAGAAGTGCCGGTCAGGCCTGGATGGTCGAACTCAATCTGATCCAAGAAAAATTGCCTAATACTATCAGTGACCCACAACATTCCTACATCATCCAAGCCACCGCTGCCCTGAGCTGATTTACGAAACTGGTCCCATAAACGCGGACCTTCTTGCTGTAAACGCCACCCGCTTCCATATGCAAGGGGGAGTAAATATTCGCTATAGCACCTTCTACTGCCTGCCGGATACTCTGAAATATCTGCATTGTCGTAATAGCCCATTATCGTTACCAGTTCATCCAGGCGTGTTATGCCATGAAATTCATACTGCTGGATCATAAAACGGCCAATTAAGTCGATTCGCCCAGACTGGATTAGAGTTGAACGAAGTGTCGTTAGTTCTGGAGCGCCGAAGAGCACTGCGATAAGCTGGACGCCATGATGTTTGGCAAGCTCATTAGTCACGTCACGAAGCATAGTTAGCTCAGCTTCGTGCCAATTCTGGGCTTCATCGATAAACATGACAATTCGATCGGTGCTTCGTGCCTTGGCCTGCGTCCACAGGTAATTGATGAGGCGAGTACGTCGTACTTCGAACTTACCTGTTGCTATCATTACATGCGAGCATCCGCTGAGAAGCTCGCCCATATAGATGGTTTCAGAAAATCTCGGATGCCAGACAGCGTTGATAGAATACATTGGCATTTCCGGGAACGACTGAGCCAACTGTTCGATAAGAACTTCGATTGCCGACGTTTTGCCAAACCTTGGGAAAGCGTGGAAACAGCAGCCTGGAGCGCGCTGCAGCGCTGTGTTAGCCAAAATATCGAACGCGGTGCGTATTGCCGGCGTTGGCAGGCGAATCTGGCTCCGTAGTACGGGATGGCTAGCCAAGTCATCAGGCACCGCCTCAGGCGGCACAGCGTTTTGAACTGTCACTAGTTCAACGAGTTCCTTCATACATCCTCCTGCCTTAACGGATCACAGTTTTCCAGAGAGGCGGCTTAACCAACACAGAAAGTGTGCGGGTTTTTGACTGGTCTGATTGCGACGGTATAATACTGAGAATCGGCTGAATTTGTTGCGGAGCAAGAGGTACCTCGTTACAAGACTCAGGCACGACTGGCATCCCCGATTCGTGTGCTGCTTGCACCAGTTTGGTTGCGCTACGAGACACCTGCATGGGCTTTTTCTCAGCTTCTTTATGCGTGGCTGATCCAAGATAATTTAAGAATGCAACAATTGGATTTTCCTGATATCCCACTACCAATTCGAAACTATCGCGTAGGGCATTGATCTGCTTGCGCATTTCCCGCGTATGAATAGTTCTTCCCCACGCTCCTTGGGCCTGCAATATACCCAATTCTTCGCCAGATTCATGATAGGCGTGTACGCTACACATATTTGACTCACGTATGTGAACTCGTAACTTTTTACCAACCAAGTTAAAGGTCGAGCTCAGTAAGGGGCTTGTATAACGGACACGGTCAATTTCGACGTAGGGCCGTCTTCCTTGCTTCAGATTCCCACGCACAGTCTTAGTTTCGATAGTTACTCCAAGTTCCGCGATGGTTGCAACAACAGGTGGTAGGCGGCGCGGTAAAAAATCAAACGATCCTTTTTCCACGTAGTCATGAAGGAGGCTAAGCGGGGATCGATTGCCCAAAGCCTCATTTGGAGTGGCGTTATAGTTCGCAATTATTACATCGATCATATCAAGCAGAATTTCCCAATCAATGCCCAAGACCACCGCGTTACGCACGGGATCATCTTTAGTGGGATCGGTAGGAGAATTTCCTGTTGTCGAAGGTAGTCGCTGAAAGCCGTAGCCTTCCAACGTACGCATGACGCGTTCCAACGAGGGCCTGTGCTCCCAATGACCAATTGGCCCGTAATTTACCGCGCACCCAAGCCGTCTCCTTGCCCTTTCAGCGATGGCGCTGGAATAGTGAACAGCAGCATTATCAACCATCATCATAGCCCATGCCCGACCGATGAGCTCGGGAAACTTTCCAGAAGGCAAACCAGCTCCAGGTGCGTATACCATCTTGGGTATCTTCAACTCCCGAGGTTTCCAGGCTGACATTGCGGAAATAATACAATGCTCGATGATCGCTGCGGAACACTCGGTGCGAATGCCAACGCTGTATCCCAAGATGGCACGGGAATGGTCGTCTACTGCAGGCACAATCCATAGACGCTCGATAGCAACGTGTTGCGGGCCTTTGGGACCTGTAATACGGACCGTGCCGATGCAGTCCAGCTTATGCGGGTCAATTCCAACTACATCGAAAGGAGCATGTGCCATGGCGCTAGACTGTCGGCCTCGACCGACATTCATATGTGAACGGGCTATGGCGCCAAAGCGGGTTCGGCATGCCTCTTCACTTGAACTCATTAGAGCATCGTTCACATAACGTGCGATTGATCTTTTACCGCAAGATTTGCTGTTGAGCGGGTATTGATTTCCGGTGATCCCGGCATCTTCGCAATAACTTACGAACGCAGCATGAATGTTTTTGATCGCGATACGCGCCTCGTGCACTTCTCCTTTTCCCGAACGCTTGAAAATCAGATTGTCAATCTTTCGCTTTATTTCCGGGTGAAGTGCAATAAACGCTCGAAAAGCCCCTGCCCTATTGCCGCGCGAGCCTTGGCGCCCTAACGGCAGCTTAGCCTTTCGCTCGTATTCACCCGTTCGAAGCTGAGAAATTAGCGCCGACCAGCCGTAAGGCTTGCCGTCTGCAGCCAGAGTTACACAGCGATTCAATTGTCGGACAATATTGTTTTTCGATATCCCACGTTCTTCGGAAATCGCACTAATTTTTCCAGTTTCAAGGTAAGCAGTTATAGCAGCTTGAAAATTCAAAAATCGCTCCTTTTGCTTATCATCTAGCGCATCGGAATCAACAAGCCGCCACCTAGAAGTGTCAGCCAAATCAGGTGGCAACGTGCGCGCTGTCCAGCGTTGTTTCATCTCACTCTCCCTCTCCCTGCACTCGAATTGTGGTGTGGGTAGACAGAGGGTCTGTGTCAAGATCAGACAAATAGACTCCATGTTGTAGTTCAGAAAATATTGCAGCGGCGTACAAACTGAACGACGCTTCACCGAACATCGTTTCGATTTGTCCCAGCGAAATCTTCTTGTCGCTAAGAAGGACACGAGCCAGTTCAGCCTGATAAGGAGCAAGAGAACGATCCCTGGCAGCGGCCATCCACGCAAGAATGCGTCGCCAGTTGGTTAGCAGAATATGATTGTTTCGGATTGTTTCTTCAGTCCAAAGCCTGTATGAAACTCCTGTGCGCTCAGCCGCCGCGACAAACTGGCCCAGTTGTACCGAAGCAGGAGACTGTTCGTTCGACACTAGACCAGCGAAGCGAACACTTCTCCATTCTGTCGACCCGTCCATATATGTCACAACGACATCAACAGGAATATCCAACGTCTGTCCGTTGGACACTATGCGCTTTTGCTGGTGAATATATGAGCAGCTGACAATATCAGGGTCAGATTCCGCTAAAACAAAATGGTCCCACTCCAGATCGCTGCGCAGTACCCAGTCAGTCCGCATGCGAGGGCTGTACACGTACCATAAACTATTTGGACCCACCCCGCGCTGGCCGTATGCAACCGCAAGTTTCCCGCGGAACTGCGTTCCTAGCCGTGTGCCGCGCTTGGTATGGGTCGACTTGGCCATAAAGCTACCACAAGATGTACGCACAGCTAGAAGTACCGTGCGCTACTCCTCAGCATAGGTTGCTGCGCGGTTATCGCAAGGTTTGCGGAGCAATATTTTTTATATATGCGTAGCAAATCACCCAAATTATGTCCTTAGGTTGCAAAGTTACAGAATGTTGTCTCTAGGTTGAGAAGTTACAGAATGTTGTCACACTTGAGTGACAACAACTTGGTACGGAAGTCGGGAACGCAAAGGAGAGCCACCGACGAAGCGCACCCCAACTTGTTGTCCGCGTACTAAAATCAATCGGGTTATTACATAAAACTGTTGCTATTCGTGGCAATAGTTGTTGCCATTCATGACAAAAATTCATTGCCATACATCAACTGACTGTTTATCAAACAAAAATTTGCATAAAAGTGACGACAATTTATTGGCGTCCACGAATAGACTTCATCCCAGGAACTATATATTACGACCCGGAGTTTGCATAAAACTCTGACCCATTCCCATTCCTCCCAAATCCAGGTGATTTCATTAAACCAGCTTTCTGTGATTTCAGAACACCGATAACCCTGCAGTACCGCCGGTCAGTGTTGCGAGAGATTTATCTTTCCAAAATTACCTTTATTTTACGTCACCTTGGGGGAACTAAATTTCAGTGGAAACTCATCCTGCTATGTCATGGAAGAATATTCCGATCTTTATAGCAAGTCACCTCAATGGCGCTGAACGTTTTGATGTTACAAGATCTTTGGCTCACCAAGTGCAAAATAAGGTGGAGGCAGCCTATCACAGGACAGGTTTGTTAGAACAACGCCGCCAGCTAAGCAAACTTAGGCCGATTTTCTGAGGGGCATTTACTTTTCGGAGCAAAATGAATGAAATTCCTAGTATAAGTCGTTCGATTCCGCCAATGGCCATCAAGAATTTTCACTATGTCTGAAGCTTCGATATTCTTCATCTTAAAGCGTATTCATTTGATAAAGAGATTAGATCCAGGCTGATTGACGATTAGATCAATACCTGTGGCGTGGAACTACCATATTTATTTAACAGATTCTCTGCGCAGTAAATACTGCGCAGGTATGATGTAAGTATCAACCTAATAGACATATCATGGCATCAATTATTCGATCACCAATTCTTTCTGGAAATAAACGTAAACTTGCGACACGTGCTTCCAAAGAAAAAAATGAACAGAGGATCTCTGGCTCATCAGTATCTCCCGATGAAGATCCTGGCGAGCACATGCAATTAAAGCTTGAGGCAGCTACCTCTGACACCGTGTCTGGTAAAAGTGTGGAGACCCTTGTTGAACAAGCGCGTCTTTCAGTATTAGCACAAATCAAAGACGAAGCAGAAGCAGCCAAAGAATTGGGCCGACAGCGTGGATTGCGGGAAGGACGTCAGGCCGGAATGGAAGAGGCAAAAGCAGAGTTTGCCTCTGAATTCGCACGTATTAAATCAATTACCGAGAAACTTCCGCAGGCCATCGAATCGGGCATCCAGGGGATAGAAGACGTTGCGGTTGCAATTGTATTCGAATCCGTTTGCAAGATTCTGGGAAAAACGGTGCTCACGCCTGACGGGATACAAGGCATCGTACGCGAAGTGGCACTGCGTGTTAGCGCGAAAGAAAAACTGACGATCCGCATTAACCCAGCAGATATGGATATCCTGCGTACTGGAGGAGTTTTGGAAGCTAAGACCTCTTTACAAATAGGTGACACGGTAACCTGGATTGCAGATGCCGGTATAGCTTTTGGGGGCTGTGTTCTGGAAACAGAAGTGGGAGACCTGGATGCACGATTGGAAACGCAATTGGAGAATCTGTTATCTACCTTACGTTCAGCACGTAATTCATTCACTGTAAGCTGACTGTGGCGCTGAAGTTTAAACGGTACATAGTCAAATTGCAGTGCCCATATTCTTTCCAAGAAGCTCAGCCACCGCTTTGTTGATGACAATTGAAATTTGTGGATCCGCTTCCATGGTCGATTGAATATCGCTGACCATTTGATAAAAAGCAGGATCGTTGATTAAATTTTCCCCTAGCTCACTTAGCAATACTGATTCAAGGAAAATCCGGAACGCCTTTTTACCTCTTTTAGGATCATCCGGATTAAGTCCCTTCACCCTTATCGATATTAAATCTTCGATCTTGGAAGGTGCCTGTGATCTTTTGATTTCCTTATTTTTGCCGTTGCGATTTTTCTGGGATTCTGAAGTTTTGTCAGAGTGATCAATTTTTTTCGTGATTTGGTTACGCAGCAAGGCAACAATATGATTTACGCTACTTATCTCAGCCATTAATAGTCCTTTTGTCGCATCTTAAGCAATACTTATTCCTACAATATTACATCACAAATTTCAATATTTCTAATCGATCGATGCAGCAGCTTCAAGGCGCTTGAATGTAGCTGGGCGATTCGCCCTTTGCTCAATTCTAAGGTTTCTGCAATGACGTTAAACGGCAAATGATTCAGGTAGTGAGATTTAATGACAAGACGCTCCTTGTGAGGTAAACGTTCTACAAGCGCTCTCACCTTTTCTCGCAATTGTTTTAATTCAAGCCCGCCATATGCGCTCTCCTGGGTAATGGCCTCATCGTGCTGATAAATGTGGGGATTATCAAGAATGTATCCAAATGCAAAGCTAATCGCGATTTCTGCCAACTGCTGAAAGGTATCGATCTCCGCTTCTGCGATGACTGATTTGATGGCATTGTTACGCTCATCGTTCAGGCGCCTTCTGGTCGAAATTTGTTCGCGTTTTTCACTCATGTGCTCGAGACCGTTTAATATCGCGCCGTTGATACGATGCGTAGCAAAAGTCCTAAACAATATATCTCTGGAAAAATCAAACTGGTCAACCGCCTGCACTAGGCCGAGACTGGCAAATTGCATATATTCGGCAAAATCAAGATCATTATCAATACGTCTGCCAAATATTTTTGCTGCAAGAATACGTGCAAAAGGCAGGTAACTTTCAATGATGCATTGACGCGCACGCACACTTCCCTCCCGTATTTCGGCCCATAGACTTGATTCTTCGTCTGGGGGAATAGGATAAACCATCTTGTGTTGGCGCAGCTTTGGCACGTTACGAAGACCTGCTATTGAAAAGTGCCAAGCAAGGCGCGAACGACCAGATTCCATCCGTCAATAAGGACGAACATTAAAATCTTTAGAGGTAATGATATGGACACTGGTGGCACCATCATCATTCCCAAAGACATGAGAATAGTAGAAACAATCAAGTCAATCAAAACAAAGGGCAAAAAGATGACGAAACCAATTTGAAACGCTGAACGAAGTTCGGAAAGCATAAACGCCGGTATTAATTGCACCGTTGAAATATCGTCAATGGTTCTAGGTTCAGGGCTTTTGGCGATCTCCACCATCAATTGCAAATCTTGTTCACGCGTCTGTCTCACCATAAATTCACGGATAGGCTTCAATCCATTTTCAAATGCTGGTCCGGCGGCCATTTTTCCATCCATAAATGGTTGAAAAGCCGTCTGATTGACCTGCGTCAGTACCGGTGACATAGTGAATAATGTCAAAAATAAAGCCAAGCTGATTAACACTGTATTTGGAGGGGTTTCTGGCATACCGATGGCATGACGCATCATCGACAGGACAACAATAATTCGGACAAATGAAGTGACTGATACGAGCAGTGCAGGCGCCAGACTAAGTACCGTCAATCCCAAAAGTACTTTGAGAGCGGCGGACACCTGCGACGTTTGTGACGCATCATTGGAAATATGCACACCAACGCCAGGCAGCGAAAAAACTTCGGTGCCTGCGGCCATGCAATGTGCTCCCGCAAAAGCAAAGGCCAGCAAGAAAAATAGTTTAAGCCATCGCGAAGACAAAATATCAGGCATTATTTACAGCACTTTCTTGCACGTTTGCTAGCTGTGCCGCAGTCAATAATTGAATGCCTTTCGCACTTTCCGCCAAAAGCAATTCCTGTCCATTGTATTCAATAACATACAGCATACTGGTTTTACCGAGCCGGATTGCTTCTAGCGTACGGAGTCGCCGGGCTGTTTTAGGGTTTACACTGAATTTATCTCGATAGCGTTTCAATCCCAAAATAACACCATATGCCGCCAATCCAGCCAAAAGCGCACCCGCCAACCCCTGATAAGCCATCGAGTCACTTGGCTGCTTGTCTTGCTTAAAGGGAATGCTTGTATGTGCACCGGATGCAGACACCTGGGCGTAACTAGACTGACTGAAAATGATCAGCGCGGACATGACCAAAATGCGTGCAAAGCTAGCGCAGATTGCATTGCGAGACATCAGACTTTGCCCGCTTGTGGCAACTCAGAAATTTGAACGCCAAAGTTGTCGTCGACAGCAACAAGTACCCCACGGGCGACGACATTGCCTTCCAAAAGAACATCTACAGGCGTATCGATAGAGGTACTCAATTTCAAGATGTGATTTTCGCGCATATTCATCAGCTCACCAATACTAACTTCGGTTTCACCGACACGAATTGACAATTTCACTTTGACACTCTGCACCACATTCAAATTACCATCCAGTAAGGATGGCCCGGGTGCATGTGTGTTCAGTTCGGACAATTCGATGGTATGTGTTGATGAATTCATTCTGTTTCCTATTTACTCAATGTACTTTATAACACTCAAGCTTTTACAAGCTCGACCGCCAGTGATCCAGACGCAATGCCAAGATGAGCATGACAAACCGTAGTGTCATCAGGCATAGCAACTCTGAGCGACTGTTCAAGACTGGTCGGTAGTTTTAATACATCGCCGATTTCTAAAGTACCCAAATACCCGATCGTCAATTCTGCACCACTCACCTCAACTGCCAGACTGACACGGATATCTTTCAAAGCTTTATGCAATGGCAACAGCTTACTTGAAGACGAAGCAATGCGAAATTTTTTAAAACGTAAAAGTGCAGCCTCGGGCAACAATATCCAAAGGGCTTTTGCACCCAAATAGACTGTGCAGACTACAGCACCAGAGCCTGATTTGAAAAGCTGCGCAGGAGGCTGAAAAAAGGCGGTTTCTGACAAAATTTCTTGTTGGGTAATATTACCAATCATGGAATCAATTAATTCAGCAACAGCATCATCGACAACCTGCATTGCCAACGGTGAACTTGCATTTTTTTCAGAGGTTGCATCCATACTTTGCAAACCAAAAATTGCTTGTTCCAGGTATCTATGCAAGCCGTCACCTGTCTTGATCCACACGCTACTGCCATTTTCAAGACTGCGTATATCCCAATTATCTTCGGTAAAAAGAGTCGCTTGAAATTGAATTGCCGGAAAACAGTTGCCTGAATTTTCAGCGCTGACTTTCCATTCAGCAGCCCATTTTTTAATACTGGTATTTAACTGTTCGTTAATTGCCAGCAGTGTGCTATTTTTTAGCAATAAAAAGGGAGAGACATTCACTATCTCACTTAGCCTTTCATATGTAGAAGCGTATCAAGCATCTGATTTGCGGTACTGATCAGTTCAGAAGAGGCCTGATAGCCGCGCTGGGTGATGATAATTGCGCTGAATTCCTTGGATAAATCGACATTCGAACCTTCCAGAGAGCCGCCGTCGATGGTGCTCATACTACTGTTTGCGATGCCAATCGACACATCTTGCTGGCGTGTACTTTTGAATTTATTGCCACTGACAGCAACCAGGTGATCCGTTGAGCTGAAGCTTGCCAACGCTAGTGTCTGATTTTTTGAAGTCTGGCCATTCGTATAGGTAATGACCAGATTACCTTCGCCATCGAAGCTCGCTTTTGACATATCACCTTGCGCATAGCCATCTATACTGGACACGGCTAACGTGGATGTTCCTGTTGCAGCACTAGTGGTGCTGGCATCAAGCGTCATGGTCAATGGCAATGCACTAACGCCAGCTGGCGAATAAGTAAACGAGATTGAATTGTGAGCAGGGTCCAGCGCGCCGTTGATGAATTTCACCTCGCCTGTAGCTACGGTGTCATTACCATCCTTTATCGTCACCAGCCAGCTGCCAGGGGTTACCGCTGTATTATTTTTGAAATTAACGGCCAACGTGTGCGAACCGCCAACAGCATCCGTAACAATGACACCACCGACAGCTTTATCTGTATCAGCAGTAGACAGACGGCCTGTCAGTTGAATGGCCTTGGAGGCTGACGCGGAATTATTCTTTAAACCGGTAATGGAAATATCCTGCAAGACGCCCTGATTGGTCAGCGCCTGTACATGATTGCCATCGGCATCAACAAGAAAACCTTTGCTGTCGAATTTAAAAGAACCATCACGCGTGTACAAAGTCTGCCCTCTGCTATCGTGCAGTACAAAGAAACCATTACCGTCGACTGCAACGTCCAGATCGTTTCCCGTCTGATTAATCTGACCTTGCGCAAAATTAACTACGCTTGGCAGCACCGCGAGGCCAGCTCCCGATGATGCGCCTTGATGCCCACTGCTGGCGCTATCACCTTCTTGTGAAAAAAGACTACTGAATTTTGCATTCGACCCTTTAAATCCAGGAGTATTTAAGTTCGCTACATTATTACTGATCGTTTGCAATTCTTTAGAAAAACCAGTCAGTCCGGTAGTGGCGATTTTAATCGAGTTCAACATAATAATTCCTTGCCGCTTAGACGTTAGCGAATATCAAAAACTTGTTTCAATGCGACACCTGATATGTCAGCACCGGTGGTCGGATGTATCGTCAAAACAGGCGCATTTCCACTGACAGATATATCAGTAACAGTCCCAGTAGCCGTACTGCCATTATTTGTAACGCTGACGATATGTCCCAACAGACCAACTGACTGAACTGCTGTCTGCACTGCCAGCAGTTGGCTGATATTTGCAGACATTTCCTGGGTTTGCGCCAATTGAGAAAATTGTGCAAGTTGTGCAACGAAAGCAGTATTGTCCATGGGTTTCAATGGATCTTGCGCATTCAGTTGCGTCAATAGAATCTTCAGAAAATCCTGTTGGTTAATATGCGATTGATTTGCAGTTGAACTAACTGCAGCAATACTATTGAGTGCCATATTTTTGCCCTTTTTTTACAGAATTAAATGAAGTATTGTGGTCACCCATTTCATGCTTGATTGACGATCGGTCTGTTTCTGTCAGGCTTTCTTTATCGCCTTCAGCATCTTCTTCATTTTTAAAGACCAGTTTACCGTTGACAGAGGCTCCGTTCAAACGCATGCCAGACGCTGCCATCTCACTAACCAGTCGACTTATCAGTTGTGGCGTTTGGCTTGTTTCGATATTTTGATCGCGTATCCATACATTGACATTCTTACCCTCTGTTATCAGATGCATCATGCGTTTTTCCCATGCCTGCTTATCCTGTAGCTGTTCAGCGGCACCAGCACTGGTTTCCGGTTCATTTTCAGTATTATTGAAGCTTGTTTCTTCTTGATCTGATTCTGAAAACATCGCTGTTTCGCGCATTAAGCGCGCAGTGCGTGGCATCGCTGCTAGAGACGAATTAATTGTCGTCATACGATCACTATCTTTGGCAACAGATTCCAGTGAGGAATTTTCAATGAACCCATTTGCCATCGGCAATGAGTTTTGTGCCGATGCAACTTGATCAAATACCTTCATGCTGACGGTGGTCATTTGTATCGAATTCGCTTCTATCCCACCACTAAGATCCTCAGCTACCGAGGCAGTTATGTCCAACATTTCTCTGTCGACGGCGTTGCCTGACCTTGCTTGGTCAGTCGTTAATATAGCGGCTTCTGCGCTACTGCTAGCGATCGAGTCAACTGGCTTTGCAACAGATGGGGTTACAGGATAAATACTGCGTTTGAATGACATATCTTGCTGGCGATTATTCGCAGCTGTTACCTGATCATTCTGTGTCTGGTATTCGCTTTCAGTATGAGTTTCCTGCCTGAAAGCATATTTGACGGCACGTATAGCGCCCGCATTCACATTGCCATGCTGATTCAGATCAGACATCAATGAAAGCTCTATCTGGCGTAACCAGTTTTCATGTTGACTGTCAACATCGTTTTTCCGGTCTTGCCTGGTGCCGTCTGAGGGCATTTGCAAAAACGCGCTAATTTTTGTCATTTCGCAGCCTTCCAATGCATACGTTGTAACCAGTTATCATCAGACAATTGGTATCCTTTTTTTGCGGTTTCCTGATCAAATTCATGCCCGACAGTTTCTTTATTTTTTTCAAGACTATCTGCAAATTTTCTGATCTCGTTCAGACGCATCTGTACTTCATCGCGGTCTTTGATGACTCTCTCCAAATGACTATTCTCTGTCTGGCATTGCCCCTGAACTTGCAATAAATAATTATGTGCTCTGCGCTGCGCGTCGATATTAATTAAACTGCTGCGCTGTCTCTGACTGACCAATTCCTTTCGTGCTGATGCAATTGCATTGTTTAAATGATCCACTTTTTCTTGTTGCAGGTCGACCCTGACGTTGTGCTCAGAAAGGTCTTGAAATAGATCATTCATTTCCCATTCCGTCATTTTCAGAACTGGCTCTAACGCATAATGAAATCCACGACGATCTTTTGTCATTGCAGCGCACCTTCATTTGCGGCATCTTTAGTTTTTGATTTCTGATCCTGCATGATCATACGCAACTGTGCAACAACCTGCTTCCTGTCAAGCACCGGTTCATCACGTTGGCGCATAAATTTGACTAAGGTCGGCCACAAGTCAATTGCCTGATCGATTTCGGTGCTGCTTCCAGCACGATACGCACCCATGTCGATCAACTGACGATTTCGTTCATAGCTGGCCATCACTTCCAAAGTGTCGTGAACCAGTATTTGATCTTCATCTGATATCAAATCGCCAAGCAAGCGGCTGACACTATGCAATACGTCGATAGCGGGATAATGCCCCTGCTGCGCCAGGCGACGCGATAACATGATGTGTCCATCCAAAGTTGCGCGTAGCATATCCGAAACAGGCTCATTAAAATCATCACCTTCGACCAATACTGTGTATAAGGCCGTTATTGCGCCACCTGAAGCAGCAGTCCCACATCGTTCGCACAATTCTGGTATCTCGGCAAAAACCGAAGGGGTATAACCACGCGCTGTCGGAGGTTCACCTATCGACAAACCAATTTCGCGCTTTGCCATCGCAAACCTGGTGACAGAATCCATGGTCAACATGACCTGTTTTCCGGCATCGCGGAAATATTCCGCAATTGCTGTCGCTGCGTATGCTGCGCGGGCACGGGCAAGTGCAGGCTGGTCCGATGTGGCGACGACAACGACAGATCGCTTTATCCCATCTTCACCCAAATGTTTTTCAATAAATTCGCGCACTTCACGACCACGCTCACCGATAAGGGCAATCACGTTTACGTCAGCAAACGTGTGACGCGCTATCATTCCAAGCAAAGTGCTCTTCCCCACTCCACTGCCGGCAAAAATACCAACGCGTTGCCCTTTACCTATCGTCAGCATGCTGTCTATGCACCTAACACCTGTCTCGAGAATTTCTGTAATGCGTGGTCTGGAAAGGGGATTCAGCGGCGCGGCTTTTAATGGTCTATATTCGGTGGCCGACATTAAAGGCTTTCCATCCAGAGCATCGCCGAAGGCATCAATGACACGTCCAAGAAGATGCTTACCAACTGCAATACGCGGCAGCTGACCGGTCGCCAGTACTTCACTCCCTACACCTATGCCGTGTATTTCACCATACGGCATCAACATGACCCGGCCATCACGCAAACCGACGACCTCTGCCTTCAGCTTACGGTCACCGTTGCGCGTTCTTATTTCGCAAATCTCACCAACCAGTACATCTGGACCACTTGATTCAATGCTTAACCCTGCCAATTGCCGCACATGGCCCAGTTTTTGAACAAAATCAGCGGATCTGACCGCATCCAGATAGCGTTGCATCAGATAAACTCCATTCGTGCCAAATCTGTCCACGAAATGAGTACGCAGACGAAGACTTGGAAGGAGAGAATAAGGAACAGCATCATAGTCAATGTTTTATTGCCTTTAAGATTCGACTAACCCAGCCCCGACGAACTGGTGACTCGCCCCTTAAATCTGCGTGCTCATGCTGATTCCCATTTAATCGTTCGATCAGATAGGCGCGTAAGCTAATTTGCGCACGCACACTCAGTGCAGGTATCTGTAAAGATTGCAATTTCTCTTTTTGCCCCTGAGTTAACCCAGCAAGAAACGCCTGCTTCCAATGCCAGTTCTCAAGGGATAATACCTGCTTTAACAACCAGATAGGTTCATCCTTCAAAGCCATCAGCATGTCTGCGGCGGCGGCAGCTTGAGTCGGGCTCAGTTTGCTGCCATCTGCAGAAATCCCCAAATTATTTAACATGCTACTGTCTGCGGGTATGCCTAAATCTTTTAACTCGGCAAGATGTTCTCGCAAAAGCTTTTGATCATCTGCGGCGAGGCGCTCAAGTATCCAGCGTTGATCTGATACGCTCAAACCATGCAATAACAAAGCAGATTGTCTGAAACCTGGCATCAGTTGCGCTCCACCGGATTTTGACGTGAACTATCCAGCCATGTCGTTACTTGTGTTAACAGGCGGCGCTTTTCATATTCACTTAAGCTGCGAGTGATCACTTCTGGCCTTCTCAGCAGACGAACACAAAGCACAATTAAAAACAATACCAATAGTGCAGCCAGAACCATCACAATATATTCTGTTCGGTTTGCAGCAGCTTTGGCCACCTGATCAGCAGCATCTTTATTCACCAACAATAACGCTGAGGAATCTTCTGCGATGACTTCTTTTCCTGATGCAGCAGCCTCGCTTGCCGAAATTGTCGCCATTTGCTCGACAGAATAAACGGAAACAATATCACCACGCGTTTTATCAATACCTGCAGCAGTCGCAACGAGATCCTTCAGTCGCTCTAGTTGCATTGGTTCAAGGCCCCGGCGAATTACCACTGCAATATTGACATGATTGACTGCCCCGGCGGCAGAAATAACTTGTTCCACTTTGCGACCAACCTGATATTCAACTTCACGACTGCTCTGCGTCACATCGCCTGTTGCTGGATTGTTGGTTGTTTCTGCCTTATTACCGCGATTGGTTTCATTCGCAGTCTGTTTGTCTTTAACAATGACACCTGTCGGCTGCCCATCTTCTTTTGAATTTGCAGGTAATGGTGTTTCGGTGGTGGTCTTTTTTTGTTCGTTATTGAGAACAACATCGATAGTCGCGATACCCTGTCCGGCACCGAAGGTCTTATCCAGAACTTCGATGACTTTCTTATTGAGGTAAGTTTCAATTGCCCGCTTTTCGTCAAGACTATTCGATGAAGAAATCATGTCCTGACCAGGCTCGCCGCTTTTCTTTGTCAGTGCAACACCGTGCTGATCCAGGATCGTCACATCGTTGGGTTTAATATCTGGAACAGCGGCGCCAACCAGACGCTGTATGCCCTGGATTTGCCCCATATCCAATGATTTACCGGGTTTGACCGCAATGGTAATGGATGCCTTGGGTTGCGTACCACTCTTTTTAAACAAAGCCTGTTCAGCCAATACCAAATGCACACGTACGGATTGGACTTCATCCAAAGCAGAAATAGTACGTGTCAGTTCGCCTTGTAAGGCACGCTGATAATTGATCTTCTGCGCAAACTCGGTCATGCCGACTTCGCTGTTGTTAAATAATTCGAAGCCAACAGCACCTCGCAAAGGCAATTCCTTGCCTGCCAGTTTGAGCCTGGTTTTATAAACAACATCAGCTGGCACTAAAATGGTGTTGCCGTTCCCTGCGAGACGATAAGGTACTTTCATCTGGTCAAGTTCTGCTACCATCGTTGAAGCATCTTGTGGAGCAAGGTCGGCAAACAGTACCTGATAGTCAGTACGCAAGGTCCAAGCGCCAAAAGCGATAATGATAATAGCTATCAGCACTACGCCGAATAGCATACCTATCCGCGAGCGACGGTCAATACGTCGCCAAAATTCGATAAAATCGTTCACTTGCTATTGCCCTAAACTTGCATCTGTAAAAGTTCGTGATATGCATCCAAAAGATGATTTCTTACCTGCATGACGAGTTGCATCGACAATTTTGCTTGCTCAAGATTAATCATGACCTGATGCAGGTTACTGGCGTCGCCTGCCGCAAGCTGCTGGACGCCTTTATCAGCAGTCAAGAGTTGATCATTGACTTGCGATAATTGCTCAGTAAACCAGCTTGAAAACTGCGCGGTCGGTGCTGCCATGGGTGCAGTTCCGGCGGACAATTCCGGCATTGAAATTGCCGGAATAAAGGCCGAAATAGAATTGATTGCATCAATAGACATCATGAACCTCCTAATTCCAGGGCTTTTAAGGCCATACGTTTGGCGGCATTCATCGCAACCACATTGGCTTCATAGGCACGCAATGCACTTGAAACGTTGACCATCTCTGTAACATGATTAATACCCGGCATAGAGACATATCCCTTGTCATCAGCGTCTGGGTTGCCAGGTTCGTAGACCTTGCGTGGTGCTACGTCCATTTCTTCTACACTACCGACCTGCACACCACGTAAAGTCGCGCCGGACATCCGTTCAAAATCAACAGCAAAGTTATCGCCGGCCTCTATCACTTTCACATGCAAAGGGCGATATAGCTTCCCATCGGCACCTTTAGTGCTATGAAGATTGGCAATATTATTGGCTGTTGTATCCAGGCGCAATTTTTCCACATTCATGCCGGTGGCACTGATCGCAAATGCGTTACGATAATCCATCAGCGTTTCCCTTCCGCGACTGCCGAACTAAGTATGGACATATGTTTTCCCATCGCTTTTAACAGGGCCTCATATTGCACGGTGTTCTGCGCCATATTGCTTACTTCAGTATCCAGCAACGCCGTTCGGTCAAAATCTGTTACTGGAGATGCCCGTTCAATGACTGGCAATATGCCACGCAACATTTCTGGTTGAACAGCACGGCCTTGCGCGAGTGTTGAACGTATAGCATCCATTTGCTGTTCAAAATTGACGCTGGCCGGACGATATCCTGCCGTGTCAACGTTAGCAATATTGTTGGCAATTGCCTGGTGCCTTAAACTGGCTGCATCAAGGGCAACCTTTAACATATCCATCGTCACTGCTTCAGCTTGTCCAAACATCTTAGAAATTCCAAATTTAAGTTTATCGATGAATCTATTATTGAATAATCAAATCAGCACGCAAGGCACCCGCAGCCTTAACTGCACGCAATATCGAAATAATGTCACGGGTATTGGTTTTGATACGTGTTAAAGCATGAATCAGATCTGCGACCGTATTATTGGACGCACTGACATATCCAGTTTCAGACCTCTCTGAAACATTGATGCGTGAATTTGAAACGGTTTCCGTGCGTATTTCTGCACCCGTATTTCTGATCAGAATTGGCTGCGAAACAGAGTTATCAGTAATAATTGACAATTTCAGGTCACCATGCGAAACCACAACCTTGGCGATACGCACATCGCCACCTGAAACGATGGTGCCGGTTCTTTCGTCAATGACTACCCTTGCCCGCGTATCCGGCTCAATACTTAGTTTCTCTATCCGCGTCACAAAATCCACGAGATATTCACGGTCAGCTTCAGGGACGCGAATTTCAACACCTTCCGCGTCCTGCGCTTTAGCCAAAGTTTCACCAAACGCCTTATTGATCGCTGCGGCGATACGTGAGGATGTAGTAAAGTCGGCATCGCTTAGCGTAAAAACCATTGTATTGTCAGGGCGTAAAATCCTGGCCTGTACAGCTACTTCAACAATTCCGCCTGCGGGAACGGACCCTACTGTCGGGTGATTTTTCTGAGCCACGTTGCCGTTTAAATCGTATTTGTAGCCACCAACAAACAAGGCACCTTGCGCAAGCGCATATACTTTACCGTTCGGTGCTTTTAAAGGGGCAGTCAACAATGTCCCCCCGACCAGACTACGTGCGTCACCAATGGAAGTAACTGTGACATCAATCGTGTCACCCTGATGTGCCACAGCAGGCAACTTCGCCGTGATCATCACCGCAGCGACGTTACGACTAAGTACTAGATCTGGTTGTACCGCCACATCAAATTGTGCCAATACATTGGCAATTGACTGACGCGTCGCTTTATTGTTGGGTGAATCTCCCGTATTTGCCAAACCAGTTACAAGTCCATAGCCAACCAATGCATTTTCACGCCAGCCAGAAAATTTCCCTATATCCTTGAGGCGAACCATATCAGCATAGGCAGCATTACTCAGCAACACTGAAAACACTGCCAAGATCAGGGACATCAATCGCAGCTTCAAGCCTGTGCGGATATCAAGCATCAGAATCCCGCCCATACAAAAAGACGCGACCAGATACCTGGACGTTGACGGCTAGCAAGATCACCATCCCCCAGATAACTGATTTTGGCATCTGCAAGTCGGTAAGACAGTATCGTATTGCTGTCAGAAATATCCAGTGGGCGTACGCGCCCTTCAACAGCAATCTTTTGCTGGTCCGAATTAATTTCCAATAATTGCTGCCCTTTCACCCACAGATCACCATTTTCTTCTATTTTGGTCACCGTCACTGTCATTTGGGCCAGCAATTTCCCAGTACGCTGTACACTGCCGCCACCATCGAAATCATTGCTCAGACCAACATGCGCCTGATGATTGTTTTGATTGACGCTTACCTGTGCGCCAATATCATTTTTCTTCTTCAAATTGGTATCGGCACTAGTGGAAGCGCTGGAATTTTCGTAGATCAAAACGGTAAGCACATCGCCCGGCAAACGGGCGCGCTTATCTGATGCCAGTGACCGATAGGTATTTTCATTGTATAAATTGTCTGATCTGGCTGGCGCCGAAAATACTGCCAGCAGCAACATCAGGGTTGTGCATATCGATTTCATTGCTCTTAATTCCCTATTACTTTCGCGACACCAGGTGCCACGACGACTGCAATGATAGTATCGGTTGCAGCAGTGGGTTTTACCTGAATACGCTGACCGATTTCGCCGTCAGCCAGCGCCGTAGCTCTTGATTCCAGCACAAAAGCACCAGCATTCAGCAGCAAGCTGATGTTATCACCATGGCTTATCGCAATGGGTGCCTGAATAAAATTCTTCGTCAACACAGTCCCTGCTGCAATTGCCTTCTTTAAATTGCCTTTCAATAAATTGCAATCTGCTGCAGAGGCCAAGCCATCCATACTGGCAATATCCGCTTCACGCGTAACGAGGTCATCGCAGGTAGGTGAAATACCTTTTGCCAGGTCTCGTTTAGCAATCAGCGTATCGGCCAAGACTTTGACCTTCAACGGAACACGTATCGAACGGCTAAAAACGCCAGCTACTGAAATATCCAACCATACCGTCACGCGAGAATGCAAGGCATCCATCATCGTCATGTGGCGCGGCTTGATTTCAACATTGCCGTCGGACAGCAATAATTCAGGCAAACGTTCTGCCAGCTCAATGTCAATCTGGTATTTGTTATTTTCGCTATTTAATATATTTCTTACATATGTTTCTGCAGCAGTAACCAGCAAATCAGAATCGTAGAACTTCGCCTTGCGCTCTACCCGTACGGCATCTGCACCACGCCAGTTAATTACCTGATTAATTCCACTGGAATGGACAACACGTTCAATTTCTTTACGGCTGTAACGATTGCTATACCCTGGTAACGGCGCATTTCCAAGCGCAGTTGCTGTCAGTGCCTTGTTTATTGCGTCGTCGCCTGTGATCTCAATCACATCTCCCACACGCACCTTGGCAGCGCTGACAGTCACATCATTTTTCAGGGTCGCGAAAACAGCCGCCATCGCTGGCATTGTCGCCAGGATGCTTAACCCGAAAAATAGACGTAACAGTAAGCGCATGGTGCAGATATCAACGACGCAGATTATTTGTCAAAGACATGATTTCATCCGATGCCTGCACGATCTTTGAACTCATTTCATAAGCGCGTTGGGCGATCATCAGGGTCACCATCTCATCAACCAGAGAAACGTTTGACCCTTCCAGCACATTCTGCGCAATGCCACCGAAGCCTTGCGCACCAGGCTTGCCATAAGTGGCGTCGCCTGAACTTTCGGTTGGCTGATACACGCCGCTTGCAACCATTTTCAACCCCGCAGGATTAGAAAAATTGACCAGCTCGATTTGACCAACCTCGGTCGTTTGTGCCTGGTCTGCCACCTGCACCATAACTTTGCCATCATTGCCTATCGTAATGCTGGACACATTTTGAGGAAGATGAATAGCTGGCTTAAGTACCTGGCCACTACTGGTAGCCAGATAAGAATCCTGATTGATCTGCAAAGTGCCGCCACGGGTATAACCGCGGCCACCATCTGCCAGTGTGACTTCAATGAAACCACTGCCATTGATGGCAATATCCATCGGCGAGTTGGTTTGGGTCAATGCACCAGACATAAAATCCCTGGACACGTTTTCTATACCAATGCCCAAACCGACAGGGTTAACCGCAGCCAGCGGGCTTTGTGAAGTGGCAGCACCATCCACATGCAACATTTCCTGAAAATTGACGCGCCCCTTTTTAAAACCATTGGTACTGACATTGGCTAAATTATTGGCAATCGTATCGATACTCATTTGCTGAGCCTGCATACCCGTTGCTGCGATATATAAAGAATTATTCATAAATTTATTACCAAAATCTTAAAAGGCAGGCGATTAAAACTCGCCCAATTTTTGTATCGCGGTGTTCAGCATCTCGTCATAGCCTTGGAACAACTTCTGCGCAGATTCGAAATGACGCGTCGTTTCCATCATCGCCACCATTTCACGCATAGGCGTCACGTTTGAATTTTCCAGAAAACCAACCTGAATTTCTGGCTGACTTTCCATCGCCTGATTCTCGGCACTTGCTGGCTGCAACAAACCATTGATAGTCTTTACCATTTTTTTCGGTTCGGCAAAGCGCACTATCTTCAACTGAGCAATCTGATGATCACCTTGCAAAATACGCCCTGTATGGTCGACTGTAATATCGCTGCCGCGCACCTGGATATCGCCGCCCAAACCCTGCACTGCATAGCCCTGCGAAGATACCAGGCGACCGCTGCCGTCAACATGAAAATCACCCGCCCTGGTATATCCCAGGCCATCAGGTGTCATCAATTCAAAATAGCCGTCACTGGCAATTGCCATGTCCCATGGTTTTCCCGTTTGCTTGATAGGCCCCGTCGACAGATCAAGTACGCTACCCAATACACCGGATTTCTGCTGGCTTTGACTGACATCGCCTGCCTGTTCCGTCCCCTTCATCACATCGTCAAATAAACTCACCAATGGTTTGGAAGTGGGTACCGCACGCTTATAACCCGTGGTCGCCACGTTCACCATGTTCTGACTGATCGTATCCAGATATTGCAAATCATTTTGCATACTTTGCACAGCGCTGATTAATGCATTTGCCATCGTGTTCACTTAAATTAAATAGGGTGGTCAACCAACGCAATAACTACAAAGACAACGTAGCAAAAGCGCGCAATTCCAGGGTATTAGGCACTTCAGCTAACGATAGCACCCTTAATTGTGGCACCATCCGCTCGGATAAAATCCGCATGTGCCGCCTTAATTCAGGCGCACAAAGCAAGACAGGCAACAAATTACTCTTCATCATTTTTTCCGCATGCTGGGCGACACCGGTAATGACTTGTTCGGCAAACTTTGGTTCCACCACCATCGCCCCGCCCGTTTCCACAGCACGAATGCTCTGCATCAGGTTATGCTCTATGGTTGGATCCAGCGTCAATACCTGCAACACATTCCCGCCCAGCGTCAAAGACTGGCATATCAAAGCGCCCAAGCGCTGCCTGACCATCTCAGTCAGATAGGCCGGGTCTTTATTGATTTTGGCCTGATCAACAATTGTTTCTATCACCGCATCCAGGTTGCGGATAGAAACTTTTTCCTTCAATAAATTCTGCAATACTTTTTGTATCTCACCCACACCCAAAACGGTAGGTATAATTTCTTCCACCAGACCAGGTTGTGAATCGCGTACGCGCTTTAACAGACGCTCTGTTTCCTGGCGGGTTAACAAGGTGGCAGATTGCTGACGCAAAACTTCGCACAAATGTGTCATGAACACCGTTGGCGGCTCTACCAAAGTGTATTTACCTGCCTTTGCTTCGTCGCGCTGCGATTCATCAATCCACAATGCAGGCAAGCCATAACTAGGTTCCTTGGTATCAATACCCTGCAATTTAATGGTCTCTGTCGCCGGTTTGATTGCCAGCAATTTTTCAAGCATCAAACTGCCGCTGGAAATGGTTACACCAAAAATAACTATCTCATAGGCGTTGGCTGCCAGTTTTGCCCCTTCACGAAAGCGTACGTTCGGCACCACCAACCCTGATTCCAGTGCGTATTGCTTGCGAAAAGCGGCAATACGCTCGGTAAAAATGCCACGCTCACTTTCCAGCATCGGCACCAGATCAATGCCCAGCAAAACTTCCGCCGCTTCAACAGGCAACAAGCCATAAGCATCTTGCTCTTTATCCGAAACCTTGCCCGTTGCAACAGCAGCATCTGCCGTATCAGAATCCGGCCCCTCATTACCTGCCGCCTGGTTTGCAGAGTCACGGCGAAAAGCAATCAAGGCAAGATAAAAGCACACCAGCACCAACACGGGCCATGCCGGTATACCAGGTAAAAACATCAAACCCAGCAAGGCCGCTGCCACCAACCACAAGGTTTTAGTGAACGACGTAATCTGCTGAAATGCTTCCACACCCAGATTTGTATCCGATGATGAACGCGTCACGATCAGACCCGTGCCGACAGAAATAACCAATGCTGGCACCTGTGTCACGATACCGTCACCTATGGTTAGCAAGGTATAGCTCTTTAACGCCTGATCCCAGCGCATGCCCATCTGCATCACACCGATGACCAATCCACCTATGCAATTGATCAGCATAATGATGATGCCGGCAATGGCATCACCCTTAACGAACTTGCTGGCGCCATCCATGGCACCATAAAATGCCGCTTCCTTACTGATATTCTTGCGGCGACGCTGTGCTTCTTCCTGATCGATAAAACCCATGTTCAAGTCAGCATCAATGCTCATTTGCTGACCTGGCATACTATCAAGGGTAAACCTGGCCGCCACTTCTGAAACGCGTTGCGCACCATTCGTTACAACCACATACTGCACAACCACCAATATCAAAAATACGATCAGACCAATCACATAATTGCCGCCGACAACATACGAACCAATCGCTCCAATCACCCGGCCAGCATCGGCATCGCGCAAAATCAGCCGCGTGGCAGAAATATTCAATGCCAGGCGAAACAAGGTCGCAATCAACAACATCGATGGAAAGGTAGAAAACTCCACCGGCTTCGCCATGTAGAACGTCAACAACAAAATCAGCAAGGCAAAACTGAAGTTGGCCAGGATTAAAAAATCCAGCATTTCTGACGGAATCGGCGCGAACAGCATAAACAGCACACCAACCACCAGCAATACCATCGCGATATCGGTATTGTTATGCAGTACGCGCCTCATTGCATTCATGCGAACGCTCCGCGCAGACCGCTGCGTTTGTTTTGCTGGCGATTTTTACGCATCGCATATACCCAGATCAAAATCTTTGCCACCTTGGGATACATATCTTCAGGCACGAACTGATCTGAATTCAAACGCTTGTACAATTCACGCGCCAGCGGCGGATTCTCCACCACTGGAATATTATGCTGCCTTGCCACGGCACGCATCTTCGCCGCCAGCTCGCCCTTGCCCTTTGCCAGCAATTTCGGGGCAGACATCTCACCATGCCGGTACGAAATTGCCACAGCAATATGCGTAGGGTTGGTAATCAGCACATCAGCTTCTGGCAATTTGCCTACAGCTTGTGATTGCTTCAATAATTCGGCACGCAACTGCCTGATTCTTTGCCGGATACGTGGGTCACCTTCTTTTTGCTTATGCTCGTCGGTAATGTCTTTATGACTCATGCGCATTTTCTTCGCATATTCCCAGCGGGTGTAAAGCAAATCAATCAGGGCAATTATCAGAATCGCCAAAAACAACTTGAACAACAAAGGCCCCACCGTACCCAGCACCACAGACGCATGCGACCGGGCATTGATATAGTTCAGCTTCAGCATGTCGGGCATCAGATGCCTCAAAGCCCCCCAGGTCACACAACCCAGAATAGCCAATTTTGCCAGACTGCGCAGCGCATCATAAATTACACGCTTGGAAAACAGACGCTGCATGCCCGTGGCCGGGTTCAACTTGGTAAAGTCAGGCGTGATCGGGTCGAAACTGAAAATACCCCCAACCTGGCTGACATTGACCAGCACAGCCACAACGCAAATCGCAATCAGCAAGGGGGCAATGACTGCCATACTGTCAAAAGTGGCCTGCAACAGCCATTCCAAAGTGCCATTACTTGACCAATCAGTGCGGCCCGCATCACGCAATACGTGTTGGGCTATACCCAGCTCCTGCCTTGCCATTCCAGGGCCAACCGCAAATACAATTGCTACCAGCGCAGCAAGAATCGCAGCAAAGTTAGCTTCATTACTTTTTGCAACTTGCCCCTTCTTTTGCGCTTCGCGCAGTTTATAGGGCGTCGCTTCCTGGCTTTTGTCGGTATCCTCAGACATTACAGCACGTCCTCCCAGAAACCGAATAAAGACGCAAATATCTTGGTCGTCACCGAGGCAAAATGCCCGCTAACATAAGCCAGAACGCTCATGCCAACCGCAATTTTAATGGGGGCGCTCAACATAAAAATATTCAATTGAGGCAAATTGCGTGACAACACAGCCAAACTCATTTCAACCAGAAACAGACAAAAGAAAGCTGGCGCAGCCAGCATCAGGCCATATGAAAAAACCGTGCCAAACTGCTTTGCCAACAGCATCGGCGAAGGTAATTGCAGCATCTGCCCAAGCGGAATTTTCTCAAACGAAAATGCCAGGCCACGCAGCATCGTATGATGCGCATCCATCGTAAAAAACAAAGCCAGCGCAACCATGCCAAGCAGCGCCGCAATTAAAGGTGAGCGGCTACGTGTGGTCGGATCAAAAATATTCGCGATATTAAATCCGATTTGCAAGTCCAGCATATTGCCCGCAAAAGAAAAGGCGGCAAAGGCAACAAAAATGCCAAATGCCATCAAGGCACCCAACATCACCTCCCCCACCCCGGCCATGACCAATGAAAACAAATCGGTCGGCGCATGAACAACTGCCAACTGCATACCAGACACCAGCGCCATCGCCAGCGTTGCCACCAGCAACACACGAATGCGCACTGGCAAGCCCAAGGCCTGCCAGATTGGTGTCATCAGCAAAAGTGCCGCCAAGCGCAGTGTGCACAATAAAACTGCCGTTACCCAGCTAACTGATGTAGTTAAAATCATGGGTAAGCTTAAAAATAATTGGGAATATTAGTGATGAGCTCTTTTGCGAAAATCAATAATTTTCGCAGCATCCAGGAACCAAACACAGTCAATGCCAATATTGTGGCAACCAGTTTGGGGATGAACGTCAGGGACATATCCTGGATTTGCGTGACCACCTGCAAGACACTTACAGCAAGCCCCACTACCAGCGTAGAAATAAGAATTGGTGCACAGATCAACAGCGCAACCCACAAAAGTTGCTCCATTAAATGCAAGGCTACGTCAGATCCCATTACCACTTCCCCAATGCCAAATTCCATAGAAAACAATAAAACACGCGTTACCAAACTGGACAGTGGCGATTCAGAAAATCGAATAGTTGAAGCCTAAAATCAGCAAAGTGATTAAATTGAACATAATTCAATCAAACACCGAAGAGATCAAGTGTTAAATCGTTGCCCAACATCAATATAAAAGCGCGGAAATTCAAAAAGTTTAGCGGTGTTACGGAATGTTACAGATGCCAAAAACGCTTGTCAACGATTGATTGATTGTATACTTGTAATATACCGATTAAATGGCATGACTTTTTGCTATCATACTATTAACTATTTGTTAAACTTCCGTTGCCTGCCAACCGCCTATAAATGCGTAATCATTTGTTGAGGGGCTTTACGTTTTGATATAACACGTTCAGGCCACGTCAGTATCTGCACGGTCTTACCTGATGAGAGGTGGTCGCGTATTAATCCTTTTTTGGACTGCGCCGAAGCTTGTAATCGATTTGAGACGTGGAATACCCTTTTTGCGCGGATATTACTTGATATCTTAGATCACTTTCCGTAAGACAAAAACGAACATCGAAACTTGACAATGGAGCTATTCGGGATGATGTTTGTCTTAAAGAATTGCTTTGCACAAAATTTACTCAAAGCGACAACGCTAACTAGTTGTACTAGTTAAAAATTAGTTAGATTGCCGTTAACTAAATTTACGACCTCGCCGTTTTCTACTAAAAATGCAGATTCGACGAGACGTGTTAGTCCAAATAAACACTGATGTGTGGGCACTAGCTGCAACTCTCTGATGCAACCAGTCGTGTAGTTGCATCAATACGATAATCAAGGTGATAATGTATTTCTGGAAGCAAACAATCAATCTGTAGTTTGCGAAAAATTCCCCCCCTACGCGACCGGACAGATTCGCACTCCAGCAAAATCAACAGCAGCATATCAACTAATCGGCACCTACCTTTGAACGCATTCATGAAAATCTATAAAGTCACCTGCATGTTTTCTTTCGTCTTATTGGCATCCACTGCGCAAGCTAAGGCGGACGACACAGAACTGCTATATGAGGCAGTCAATAAAGGTAACATGGTCCAAATAGATATGTTGCGCGCCAAGGGCGTGAATATCGACGCGCCTAATCAGGCTGGTTTGACGCCTTTATATAAAGCGACCCTCGAAGGGAATAGAAGCCTTATTAAAAAATTCCTGGATATAGGAGCAGATGCAAACGTCAAAAACAAAGATGGTAAAACACCTTTATTTGCCATCCCAGATGGAAGAGAAGACCTTGCTGAAATGCTGTTTGTGAAAGGGGCTAATGTAAACGCGATAGATCAGTCGGGTTGGACACCACTACTTTGGACGGCTTATAACGATGGCGGGAAGAACCGCATAGTCCAATGGTTACTTGTGAAAGGTGCACTGGTGGATGCAAAAAATGCTCAAGGCTCAACGGCTTTGCATTTGGCGATTAAATCAAAAAACAAATCTCTGATCACCTTGTTGTTGGCACACCATGCAGATATGAATGCCAAAGGTGACAGACAGCAGACGCCTTTGCATTTGGCAGTGGAAACAGGCAGGAAAGATATCGTGGAATTATTGTTGACAAGCGGAGCGGATATCAACAGCAAAAATGGAAAAGGCTTAACCCCGCTAGTGACTGCCCTTTACGAGAAAAACATCGAAATCGTCAATCTGTTACTTGCCAAAGGTGCCGATGTCACCATCCGTTCAAATCAGGGCGAAACCGCGATCCACGTGGCGGCGCAATATGGAACACCAGTCATCGTAAAACAATTGTTGAATAAGGGAGCCGACGTCAATTCAGAAACTGTCGACGGCGGAACCCCACTTGATCGAGCCAAAAGTGCCGCCAATAAAGACACAACCGAATTATTGATAGCAAAGGGAGCCATCATTGAATCATACAGATGTACATCTTACAGCAATGGAACAACCAGGGGCACTATACGACATGGCGCTTGCCCATCCTCATCAGACCAGAGAGAGTTACTTACTGAACGACCTACATTGCCGAATGTGCCTGTAGCAGCAAATCCAGGGCCTACGAAAGTAAATGTTTCAGCAGATCAGAGGCAAGCAAGTCAATTTATCAGATGCACTTCGCCTGACGGAAAATTTAGCACGGTACAACGTGGAAAATGCGCCTCGTCAAATGATATAAAGTCCGTAATCACTCCAGCACAACCTGTAAAGCTGGAACTTAATACGCAATTAGTAAGATGAACATGCAAAAAGAGTGGAGCAAATGTACCAGTGAGAAATTGCGCCTGCCACAATACAATTCGACAGTCGCAATTCTTACTTTAATCACCTTCTCTGAACAAAGTCATTAATAATCAGGGTAATTTCTTCGTACAGTTGCTCAGCTTGAATTTAAAAAAAATCCAATTTCTCAATGGAAGACCCAATCAGCACCTAACCCAAATCTTGACATTATCTAAATGGTGAGCCTTTATAAGCCGCGGTCGAATAAATAAATTAATAAATCGTTCAGCTTAGTTTTATCCATTCCCCGTTCCTGCGACCATATAAGGACTTGCTAAGTAAATGATCGCCGTTTTCTGATACGCGTCTGATCATTTCTTTTAATGTAAAAATCCCTTGCTCCGATTTTGCGTCACAAAATGCCAAAACGTCTCTTGCAGGTATAGCGACAATAAAACCATTCTTAGCAAATTGCGCTAAAAGGTTATCCCAGATACCATCCGATAAGATCATACTTGCTTCAAAATTCCCATCAAACATGACAGCAAAAATAGGACCGTGCTGCTGCACTTCAATAGCATCTTTTGAGCGCAATTTTAAATTGTTCAGACCAATTTTATGTAAATCTTCGGCGCTGATTTTCTCTTCCAATAAATGACGATGTTGAACATATACAAGACCTCGTTCATTGTCTACTACATATGCTACACATAAACCGTTACCCAGGTTTTTTAAAACGGGCGCATTTGGCGTAGACAGTGAAAGCCCGCGCTCTTCTGTAGGGTCCGCTACTTTTAAATAGGCAATTGCATTTCTACAAAAATTAGTCATTCAAAAATCCTTCATTATTATGTTCAAACAAATAGCTGATCGCCTGCTCAAGATGATCGCGATAATCTTGAGAATATCCTTTGATATAGTCACGATAATAATCCACGAGGCCTAAAAAATTGGGATTATTCGCAAGCCATGCCACCATTAAGGCGCAATATTCCATTCGATCACTTCGATCGTAACCAGGCAAAATAGGGGGATTCATTTTCTGAGCAACCCCAATCGGATCACGACATTGGTCCAGAAAAGGCAACACTATTTTTTCTAACTGCTCACTCAATCCATCCAGCAATGGGGGAAACTCTTCAAAATTTTTAACTTCTGGTCTGAGTTTTATCCCTGTCATTCTTTCCCTGTTTGAATGCATGGTAGTACAATCCGATTCAGCTCCGTAAATCTTTTTATCTAGCGCAATTACGGCGTCAAGATTGACCGAGACCGCATAAGAGAATTGAAATTCTGGATTGTAATTAAGTATGGAGAATCCAATGTAATGATTACCCCCTTCAAAATGTCGTGTAAAACCTGCCTGACTCTTCTTCAAGACAAATCCATGTCGAGTCATTAAAGGCGCAACATGCGCTAATACGGTGTCCCTCACTACTTTTTCACTCCAGGGGCGCTTTTGTGCTGCAAGTTGCTGTTGCTTCTGAATATGTGCAATGGCCTGCATATCATTTGGCTGATATACCACCCCTTCTTGTGGGTCAATGACAGTAAGACCTAATTTTCCACTGCACAAAAGTATAAAAGCTAATACCTCATCCTGATGATTGCTAATACCCAGCATCGCCATTTGCGAACCAAAATTATTGATCAGTGGACCATCTGACCATGGGCAGTCCTCTTGATCCTGATCATCTTCATCATAGCTCGAAAGACAGGGATATTGCTTTACAAGTTGGGCGTGCAATTTACGCAGGGACGGATGTATCTTGCCGCTTTCTTGCAGATAGTCTCCTTTGATATGCGCAGCTTCGGCCAATGCCTGTTGTCCGTCTTGTGGCAAGGGGTTGGCAAATATTTCTATCGTATAGCTCATGGCGGGTATGGATTGGATTTGAAAGCACGTCTGTTGACAGATCGAATTGGGACAATTTTTATCAGTCTGAAGATATGGTCCTCTTATTTAAGACACGCCCACCGTTCAACGACAAAAGCCATGTTTCATTCCTCATTTTTGTGTTGGAGTAAATAGCTGGCAGCCTGTTCGAACTGATCCCGATAGGCTTGAAATCGTCCTTTAGTGATATTACGATAATGATCCACCAAATTTAAAAAATTGGGATTATTCGCAAGCCATGCCACCATTAAAGCGCGGCGCTCCATTCTCTCACTTTGATCGCAACCAGGCAAAATTGGAGGATTCATTTTCTGATCGACGCCAACCGGATCACGACATTGATCCAGAAAAGGTAAGACTTTTTGTTCCAACTGTGTTGTCAATTCCTTCAGCAAAGGCGGAAATTCCTCAAAATTCGTTACGACAGGATTAACGTTTGTTCCAGTAAGCAAATTGCTCCCCAAATGCATGGTAATGCAACTTGATTCAGGTCCATAAATCTTTTTGTTCAGATCACTCACAGCGTCAAGATTAACGGATACGTAAAAGGAAAATTTAAATTCAGGATTGTAATTATAAGTAACAAATACAATCAAATGACTCCCGCCATCAAAGTTTCGCTCAAAAGCGGATTTGCTCTTTTTGAAAATAAAACCCTGCCTCGCTAGCAAGGGTTCTACATACCCCAAAACTGTGTCCCTGACCGTCTTTTCACTCCAGGGACGATTTTGAGCAGCAAGCTGTTGTTGTTTTTGGATGAACTGGATTGCCTGCAGGTCGTTGGGCCCATAGATCACGCCTTCTTGCGCATCCATCACTGTAAGGTTCAGCTTGCCAGCGCATACAAGTACGTAAGCCAATACTTCATCCTGATGATTGCTGATACCCAACATCGCCATTTGCGAACCAAAATTATTGATCAGTGGACCATCTGACCATGGGCAGTCATCTCTATCCTGATCATCTTCATCATAGCTCGAAAGGCAGGGATATTGCTTCACAAGTTGGGCGTGCA
>NZ_JBMPPL010000020.1:0-34925 GCF_049339485.1 Undibacterium sp. TJN19 | reverse complement strand
CGAACTTCGTCCAACTGGGCGCTGGTGCTGACCGCGTTGTCCTGCTGGGTAACTATGTTGCCGGTACGTACAACGTTGTTGAAAACGGTGTGAACCTCAATACACAATCCACAGCAACTGCTGTTGCGCGCGTTGTGACAGACACGATCAATCTGGGTGCAGGTAACGATACACTGGTTACTTATGGTGCGATCAATCTGGCTGGTGCGACTTTGTCTGGTATCGAAACAATCCAGGCAAACTCTGCACTGGTCATTACCGCATCTGAATACAATGCACTCGTTGCCGCACGCGCTGCCTTGTCACTGAGTACACCGGTCATCACTTTTACTGGCAATACACCGCATCAACTGACGATCATTGATGACGTGACTGGTGCAAATAATATCGACCTGTCGCTGATTTCGATTACCGGTGGCAACCTGGTGTTTGATGTCACGTCTTCTTCCAACGCAGCGGGCGGTGGTGTCAATAACATGACAACGTCGAATGCAATCACTACATCGGGTGGGGCGACGGCAGTGGCTGGTGTCGTCGGTACGTCACCGGTCAACGGTGGTGGCATTGCGCTTAATCCTACGGTCTTGACTGCTGGCGGCGTATTTAATGGCGTGGCAGGTATCAACGAAAATTTCACTGCCGCAATTGGTGCGTTAAACGGTACAACCGTCAACGGTAACCTGGGCGACACCGATGTATTGACATTGACAGGTGCCTCTCTGAATGGTGCTGGTAATCAGTTGAATGGCGGTGGCGCTGGCGGCACAATTTCAAATATCAAGACCTTGAATTTCACGTCCTCTTTTGCCAATAATGTTGAATTTGCCAATGCTACTTCAGGTATTACAACCATCACCGGCGGTACCAATAATGACTTCGTCGACCTGACAAATACTGGTTCTACCTTCTTGGCTGGTAATATCAACCTGGGTGCTGGTAACAATTATTTGGGCCTGGAAGGAAAGACTTACACAGGCACATTTACGGCCGGTGCGGGTACGACTGACACATTGCAACTCAATGCTACTGGTGCAAATATCGCTGGTGCAAATATCAGCGGTTTTGAGAACCTGTATTTGCTCGTAGGCGGCAATTACACGATGACAGCTGCGCAATACAATGCCTTTACCGGTACAGTAACAGCTTTGAATACTGAAACCCTGACCTTCACCACAGCAGGTTCGATCGCGGGGAATGCCGGCGTTGAAAACTACGTGTTGGCAAATGGCACGAACACATTTGGCATGGGTAGTACAAACCTGGTATCTGTGACTGGTGGTTCAGGTTCAGATACATTCAATTTGTCTACAGCGGTGATTAACGCTGCTGCCAGTGGCGGTATCAACGGTGGCTTGGGGAACGATACATTAAATGCCGGCATCGTGGCAGGTGGCGCTATCGACTTCAGTGCCAAGGTCACTGGTGTTGAAGCCATTAACGTTGGTGCCAGTGCCACAGCCGCGTGGACTATTACCAATGAAAACGGTGCCGGTGTGACCCTGACGGTGTTTAAAGATAGCGGTGGTGCCAATCTTAATAATGTCATACTGGGTTCTGGCGGCCAAACCTTGAGCATGGGTTCGACTGGCGCAGGTAATGTGACCATCACAGGTGGTACTGGTGCTGATACCATTAACCTGTCGACGACTGCTGTGGGTGTAGACACCATTGCTGTGGGTTCGGTGATTTCTTTTATCGACACCGTGGCAAACTTCAAGATTGCTGGTGCTGACGTGTTCAAAACTGGTACAGCAGCAACGACATTGAACCTGTTGTCGATTGCTACTGCTGACGTATCCACGCTGGCAGCAGCGATCGCTACAGCAGCAACAGCCGCTGGCGCGGCTCTGGCAGCCAATACTCAGGCTTACGTGGTCACGGTAGCCGCAGGTACAGCAGCTGGTACTTATGCCTTCCAAAACATCGGTGGCACGGTAGGTACTGTTGATGCCACTGACTTTATCGTGAAACTCGTTGGTGCAGGTTCTATCGTTGCCGGCGACTTTATTGCGTAATCCTCGTTGTTGAATGTTGTTGGAAAGAAGTAAAACCTGGAACAATGTTTGTATTCGCAATTGTTCCAGGTGTTTGGCAACACTCTGGCGTGTTGAGTAGGTGCTTTAGCTGTAAGAATTATCCTGAGTTCTGCTTCGCAGGCAGTTCATTGACCCGCAGATATGATCTGCGGGTTTTTTTTATGCCTTGTCATATTTTAAGTTTTTTATTGGGGATGTGATATCCCCAGACTAGCGTTTTAGCGTTGGTTGAACGCAGTGCTGCCTGCAATGTAATTCAGTGCAGATTTGGGAGCGAAGCGATCGTTGCTGAACAGATGCTGGACATGAAAAAGCGCCGTTAAGGCGCTTCTTTACCAACAAATGATATTGTACAGATGTACCGGGGAATTACAGCCAGCCTGCGTCACTGGCTATTCTGAACGCTTCGCCACGGTTTTTGACATTCAGTTTGCCAATGGCTTCTGACAGGTAGTTGCGCACTGTCCCTTCGGACAAATGGATCAGCCTGGCGATTTCTGCATTGCCAGCGCCAGAGCCAGCCAGGCGCAGCACCTGGCGTTCACGTTCAGACAAGGGGTCATGCGGGCCGTTCCAGCCTTCCAGTGCCAGTTCAGGGGCGATCACGCGCCCACCCGATTGCACGGTGCGTATGGCCGCGGCCAGGCTATCAGAGGGGGAATCCTTCAGCATGTAGCCACGTACGCCACTGGCGGTGGCACGCCGCAGATAACCAGCGCGGGCAAAGGTGGTCAGCATGATGACCTTGCAGGGCAATTTTTGTTCGGCAATACTGGCAGCCAGTTCCAGCCCTGTCATCACGGGCATTTCTATATCGGTCAACAAAATGTCAGGGCATTCTTTCTGGCAGAATTCCAGCGCTTCCTGGCCATTTTTAACCCGCGCAATGACTTCCATATCCGGCTCGAAATGCAGAAGAGCGGCCAGTGCGCCAGACACTAGTGCCTGGTCTTCTGCAATAAGGATGCGTATCATGAGGCACCTTTGATGGGCAGTAAAATTTCTATCGTCAGACCGTTTTCATGACGGATGTTCAAGCTGCCTTGCAGGGCTTGAATGCGCTCTGTCATGCCGGTCAGGCCACTGCCTTTTCTGATCAGAAAATCACGCTTGCCGGCAAGGCCATCATCAGCGATCACCAGCTTGATTTGCTGGGAATCTGACGACAGCGTAATTTTGCACGTGCTGGCGTTGGCATGCCGGATAATATTGGTGACTGCTTCTCTGAGTGACAGGGCAATGACGTTTTCCAGTGGCAGGGGGATAGTGCATTGTTCGATGAGGGAAATCATATTGACTTCTGCTGCGTTCAAGGCTTTTTTGGCGACGCGCAGTTCCAGTTCCACGCTGTTCGCCCGGCTGTTGCGCACGGTAGAACGTACTTCACCCAGGGTGTCACGGGCGCTTTGTTCTATGTCCGATAATTCGCTGGCACAGGCAAGCAAATCGGTCTTGATGAGCTTGCGCGCCAGATCGGCCTTCAGGGCGATGACTGACAGGGTATGACCCAGCACGTCATGAATATCGCGCGAAATCCGCTCGCGCTCAGCTATGCGGGCCAGATTTTCTACTTCTTCCTGTTTCCTGAATAATTTTTCATTCATGCGTATATTCTTTTCCACCATGATACTGACCATGCCAACTGGTGCACAAAACAGCAAGGTCGGCAGCAGAAAATCAGGCGGCAGCTGAAAGACGGCATCTGCCATCAGCAGGATCGCACAGACAATATATAAGGCGACATACGCCGAACGGTGACTGGCAATGCGGGAACACATGCCGACACCAAGTATGACAAACACCGCCGCGCCCAGATTGTAAGGGGCCCACAGTACGCCAAGCAGGGTGGCTGCAATAATGCACGCAAACAGCCGCCAGTCATCCACCCGCAGACTATAGGCAAACAAGCCCACAAAGCTGGCCAGGGTTACCAGCACCATCAGCAATTCACCAGGATGGGGGTTGACTTTCGTATATTTGAACAAAAAGCAGCCCAGCAAGATCAGCCAGAAATAGGGCGCGTGATCTTGCCTCGATGTGGTCGTCGAGGCAGAGATGAAATGGCTGATTTTTCTAAACGCTAAGTTCAACTTGAAATTCCTTGTTTCTGTTTACGTTAAGGCCGGGAGGTGCTGGGTCGTGACTGATAAATCTGTTGCTATATAAGTAATTAACCTGTGCAAATCAATCTTTGCCCACGCGGTTTAATGAGAAATAGTTGAGGATATAGAGTAAGGCTGAGGTGATTACAGATCGATTACAGATCGCTTGCAAAGACGCCGTGAAGGCAGGGCAGGTGGGTATTTTGTATAAAAAGTTGCCGTAAGGGCAATGATTGCCCGGCGAGCGCCCCTATATTGTTTATCTGTAATGCAAGAGGCTTACTTATGTAAGAGTCGCAAGAATCGAGTCGTGCCGAGTCATATTTCGCGTACCGCAGCGCTGGCAACTTTGTCTCAATGCCAGCGCGGGCACACCATGCAAATCAGGCAGTGGCGCGTGAAGCTGTAATCATCACGCTGGACATGACCCCATAGACAGTGGTCCAGGCGTCTTTTACTTCTACCGTAAAGCGCTCACCCAGGCCTTGCCCTAAAGTTTTCAGCAATGCGGCACCTACTGTCTGGTAATGGGATTCTTTGACGCCATAGCCATCATGACGCTGTGCGAGGTTTTGCAGTACTGGCACCAGCGTATCAAGGTCATTGAGCTTGCCCACGGCTGCACCTATCATTTGCATGAGTTTTTTACCCTGTTCAGTCATGTCACCGCGGAAAAGAGATTTCAGCGCAGGGTCGGCGTCAAACAGGTTTTGATAAAACAGGGCGGCGGCCTGGGGGGCGATGCTTGCTACTTGTTTCCATGAGTCTTGAACGAGGGCGATCGTGGTTTGATTCATTTTATTTCTCCAGGTTGGTGAGGTGTATGAGGTGTGTGAGTATGAGTATTTCAGGGGGATTGCTGACGCAGGTGATCAATAGCAGATGATTAATAGCAGTGATCAATAAATAGCAATGTGAGTGTCGATTAATTTTTTTAAGTGCAGCCCATGCCTGGCCACGCTGATGTGTTGGCACATCAGTTTTTAAGATGCAGGGATTTGGGCTGGCTTAATCGGCAGTGGCTGCCTTGCTTTGATACATCTGCAAATCGGCAGCTTGCAGCCATGCCTTGGGTGAACTCAGGGCAGCGCCCAGTTCTGAAAAACCAAGGGCAAATTCCAGCGAGATGGCGTCATTGCCAGCTTGCCCCGCGATCTGCAGGACAGGTATGGCTTCCAGCAGTTTGCCAGTAATTTGTTTCGCTTCTCCGGCATTGGTATGTGGCAGGATGACAGCAAATTCATCACCCCCCAGCCGACCCAGAATATCGATGGACCGCAGGTTGTTTTGTAAATAGACGGCGATCAGCTTCAAGGCCTTGTCGCCGACATCGTGTCCGTAGCTGTCATTGATGTGCTTAAAACGGTTCATGTCCAACATCATCAGCGTGGTTGGTACCTGATACCGTACCCATCTGTCCCAGGCCATATTCAGTTCAGCAATAAAGCCGCGCCGGTTGAGCAGCCCGGTCAGCAAATCGGTACGGTTTTCTATTTCCAGATCAGAGATGGAACGTTTTAATTTTGCTATTTCTTCCAGCAGAGCCGCATTGCTTGCCCTGTCATCAATGCCTGCCGCATGACGTTGCTGGTCGCAAGTCAACGCTGCATTCTTGAAATTGCGCTGGCGGTTTTTATAAATGTATCTGTGCGTGGCTTGCATGAAAAGTGTCCTCTGTCCATAAGCTTCATGATCTGGCCCCCAGTATCGGTGGCTGACTGATCTTTTGTTAGATACAAGGGCGGGCTTTGAGAATGAATACAAGACTTTTTCTTCAAGAGGCGTTTGCAAAAACCTCCAGGCCTGAGATACACCTGAGAGTCACATCTGATGCGCTTGAATCGTCAACTGATGCGACGTCGTGTCATGCCCTGGTAGCAGAGCTAGTATGCGGGGAAGGGGATTTGACAGATAGAGACAGGCGCGGCTTTACTGCATGGATAAAAAGAATGGGATAGCGGTCAGGGTGCAGGCCGCTGCTGAATATGGCTGTTCACATAGCTGTTCATATCGCCCTTAATATTGCCCGCGCAAATAAAAACAGAATGCAGTCAGTGATTGCCGTAAAGGATCAGTCAGAGGGATGGAGGTGTTGACACACAGGCCATGAGACACCAGTGCAACCTGTGGTGTATCAGCCTTGTCGAGCAAGGGCCAGTGCTGCAGAAGCTGTGACTGTATTTCATCGACGCTGATCTTGCCCGGCAACGGCAGCCAATAGCTATAGCCGCCTGGCATATCGGCAAGCTTGACCGTATTGCCCAGCACCAGCCGCAATATGGACAGATATTCGCCAGAACGCGTTTTCAGTTGCTGGCGAAATTTGCGCAAGTGCGGCACATGGCTGCCCTGCGCCAGAAATTCTGCCAGCACCAGTTGAGATAATTCATTGACACTGCTGGCCGATGCGTTTTTCAGATAGGCGATACGTTCACGCCAGTTGCCGGCTGCCAGCCAGCCTATGCGCAATCCGGGTGCCAGGGTTTTCGAACAGGAATTGACATAAATGACATTGCCCTTGAGATCAAAGGATTTCAATGTCAGTGGTCTTGCACCATCATGTTGCAAGTCACCATAGACATCATCTTCAATAATGGTGACACCATGTTTTTCAGCCAGCCTCAACAACTGACGTTTGACCAGCAAAGGCATTAATGCCCCCGTCGGAAAATGATAATTGGCCACCAGCAGAAACACTTTAGGCGGGTTTTCGCTCTCCAGTATGGTCTGCACCTCGGCCAGAAAATCAGGTGCGTCTACGCTGTTGTGAACGGTAACCGGGGTCAGTGTAAATGTTTCCAGCAAGCGGCTGTACAAGACACTCACGGGTGCCTGCACCAATACCTTTGCACCCACTTCGGTGGTGGCCCGCAAAGCCAGCAGCAAGGCTTCTGTTGCGCCCTGGGTGACGATTAATTCTTCTTCTTTCAGGAAGCAGCCATTTTCTGCACTGCGCCTTGCCAGCTCAGCGCGCAGGCGCGGATGGCCATACGCCTGGGCATGGCGGGTAGAAAGAAAAGGATGGCGGCGAATGATACTGCCCAGCAGGCTTTGCCAGCGCTGCTCGGGGAACAAGTCTTCGGCTGGTCCCCAGTTGGGTATGCTTGCCGTCATAGCCTGCAGGCCGGCCTGAGAACGCGCATGGGGCGCTGGAGCTGCCACCTTGGCTATCTCTGAGATGTCGTTAGGCGCTGGTGGCTTAACAAAATAACCAGCTTTGCCGCGTGGCTCAACCAAACCCCTCTCTTCCAAAATATGCAGGGCGTTGGTGACCGTAGCCAGACTGAGCTGGTGTTGCCGCATCAGTTCGCGCACTGAAGGCAGGCGCGCATTGATGGGCAATTTCTTGCTCAAAATGGCGACAGCCAGTTCATCTGCCAATATCTGATACTTGATCTTTGTCACAAAAACCCTCATTTTTGCAAAAATTGCGCAGCGTGCGAGCAGGTTTTCTGCCCTGGAACGTGGACAATATTGAAGTCCATCCCATTACTGCACAGTCTTGTTTACTTATAACATATCCGGTATACGCTTGCGTATCGAAAATGTGTTTTACCTCTGAAAATGCGGGCTACAAATGTGGCATTTTCAAGAGAAGCCCATGCTCTGCGCACTTGCGTCGACCAGGCAGGTTCCGGTGCTGGCAAAGCGCTTGCGGTGGAAAATGCACATCACAAGCCAGTGTATTGCCATCAAAATACCAGCTATACTCACTGCAAGACCAAGGTCAATGACACTGGTTTTTTGCCTGTCCACAAAAAACAAGAGCCCCGTTAATGAGTCAAGCCCCTTCTTCACGCGCACCCACTAAAGCCCAGCTCGCCGCAGCCGAGCAATGGCTGATGAATATACAGGACGACACTGCCGCACTCATTGCATCGGGCTGGGATGCCGCTTTATCGGCGCCGGGTGATCTGGCTGCCGATTTTTACCAAAACCTGTTTGCCGCCGCGCCTGCTGTCATCGGTTTATTTGCCGGTGACATGACAGAGCAACAGGGGCGACTGACACATACCCTTGAAGAAACCGTGGCACTGGTACATCAGCCAGAACACCTGTTATTGCTGTTGCGTGCTTCCGGTGTGCGCCATCATCATTATCAGGTCAAACAGGCTTATTTTGGTGTGATGCGCAATATCCTGATTGATACGCTGGCCACACGTGCCGGTGTACAGTTTACCGCGGCTCACCGCGCAGCATGGGAAGGCTTTTTCGACAATATGGCGATGGTGATGCAGCATGGCATGGCCAGCGCTGCCAAAAATTAAACCTTGCTGATGAGGACAGTTCAACTGTTCATGGCGCTGTTTTCACACGTTGCCCGGTACTGAATAGGCCAGCTTTATCGGTGGCGTCAACATTGCCGTTGAATTGCTGCACCATGGCAAAGCTGGCTGCGTCTGCCCCTTTTAGCAGTTTTCCATAATAGAAAACCTGCGCAGAGGTTTTGGCATATCCCATCGCCAGGTACTGCAATGAAGCAGCATCTTCCTTGCTGATGACAGTGCCATGGTAATAAGCTTTTGCGCCATCGTTGGCATAGCCTTCTTCCATCACTTTAAACGCTTCGTATTTCACACCTTTGAGTGTGCCACCTATGCGAAAGCCATCGACATAATAAATATGGGACTGGTCTTTGGCATAGTGGGCATCCAGCACCGTGAAAGACGGGCCATCACTGCCGGCAATTTCTGTCTCGCGATAATAGCCGCGCAGTTTGTCTCTGGCGAAGAAATTGTCCAGCAGGATGAAGCTGTCGATGTCCTGAACCGCTACGATCTTGTCCTGGCGGAACAGGTGGGATTTATCCCTGGCCAGATAGCCATCGCTCATCATGCGAAAACTGGCGGGGTCAGCCTCTTTGATCGTCCTGATGACGATTCTTTTGATGCTCCAGTATTCTTTGCTGTCGCGTGCTGTATCGCAAAAAAATACGCTGGCCTTATCCTTGGCATAGTATTTACTTAAAGCTTCAAAACTGGCGCTGTCGCTGGCCCGGTCACCATCATAAATGGGGGTACCTCTGTAATAGGCAATGCCTGCATCTTTTGCAAAGTAGTCGTCAATGGGGGTAAGCTGGACAATATCCGCCTGATGACCCATGGCCACACCGTCATAATGCCATTTGCCATTCTTCTTGTAATAGGCGGATTCATTGCCGCAGCCGAACAGAAAAGAAAACAAGCCCATCAAGATAATCCATGGAGGATATTTTTTAATTTTCCCTAACATCTGTCTGATCTGAAATTCATAATGCGCGCAGATAGGTGGCGTACCTTGCCAAACCTGCGATACCGCCAGGTTTATTCATCTGCGTTTCAGTCACACCCGTGGTGTAAGAGGCATGCAACTGTGTACGCACCGCTTCCGGATCGATCTGGCAGCGATAGCGAAAGAACAGATTGGGTTGCTGGCCAGAGAAGTGACGGCCTACATCAATGGATGAATCTATCATCAGGCAGGGGTCTTGCCACTGCTGGGCGAGCACGCCTATCGTCTTGACCTGATGTCCGGAAGATTCAATCATCCAGGTTGCCTTGCCGCCAGAAATCGAAGGTAGAAAATGCCGCTTGCGTATTTGTTCCAGCAAGCTTGCCAGGCTCATGTCAACAGGAACGGCAATATTCTCAGCATGCGATATCGTGTCGTCACCGGCATGCACACTGTCCCTGTCTATGCGTATGTGCAGCATGGGTACCTGAAGCGGCTGCTGGTTCGTGGCGTGATGACTGGTCTGCACGGCTTGTGTGTTCAACAAGGCGCCTGCCAACCTGCCTGCAATGAAGAGGAAAGCCAGTGGCCATACAAACATCAAGGACAAACCAAAAATCCATCCCAGGGTGTCGCTGCCAAATACATTGGCCAGCAACAGACTCAGTATGGGTGCGCCAAATACGATGGCCATGATCCAGGCAAGATAGGAGCGTTCTCCCGCAACGCCTGGCCTGCGCCGCCATCCATAAACAAAACCCGCCAGACACAGGCCAGTTGCCATCATTGCCCAGTTAAACATCGTGGTTCCCCTTGATTATTGATGGCCATTGCCATTGCTATTGCTATTGCCTTCGCTGGCCGGTCTGTCGTGTCGCCTGTGCAAAAGATCAGAATGCGGCTGATACACCGTCAATGCGGTCCAGGCGGATGATGATACGGCTCGCTTGCTGGCTGCGTCCGATCACATATTTTTCTTCAAGCGCAGTGACGACCATGGCAACATTATTGCCGCTGGTGTGGATGGTGATGCCCTTGTTTTTTTCCTTGCTTTCCAGCAGCGTCGCACGCAAAGGGTCTTTTTCACTGGCAGAGGTCGAATCTGCTGCACCAGCGCTGCCTGTGGCAACAATGGAAGTAATCAGCAATGTCTGTATCAGTTTGTTCAGTGTCAACATGATGGTGTCTTCTCTTTCTTGAGTGGTTGAAAAATGCCTGGCTAGTTTGGTAACGCAGCGAATTTTGCTTCAGCGGCAATCAACACGATAGATACAGGCCTTGATGAAGTGCATAGATACAAGTCAAAAAGCAGACGGTTCAGGAATGCCGGTGTCTTGCTAAAAAATAAATCGGTGTGCTTCGCTGTGTTTTGAACACCAGAAGAAGTCTTTCACAAATAGCGCCAGTATTCAATATGTCGAATGTCATATTAAAACCTGACAGCGCACACTTACCCTGAAAAATAAAGTTTGTGATGATGCTATCCAGATCGGAATTCCGTTCATGGTTGATTATTTTTACCTCAGCACCGGCGATGGCACCCATGCTATCCGCGTCGTCCCATCAGGAGAACAGCATGCAAATGCACAAAAAACTAATAAAACTAATAAAACTAACTCGGGCGCTTGCCTTTGGCTTGGGCTTGCTTGGCATGGTGGCGTTGCCGGCGGCAAACATGGCGCAAGCGGCAAGCGTGGTCAGCAGTCCGGCACATATTGGTTTTTCATCCAAGACGGTGGGCTTTGAGGCCAGCAATGCCCGCAATGCGGGTTCAACTGAATATGCACTTATCGAATTCATTACCGAGACCGGTGTCACCGATACCTCGGTGGCCGTCACGGTGAGCAGCAGCAATCCTGCGTTGATCACTGTTACCAAGGTGCCTGTTGCCAATGCACTCGGTAATTACGTACTGGCTGTTCCTGCCAATGCCGCATCGGGCAGTGCCACCATTACCGCTACGGCGACATTGGCAGGCGTCACTTATTCACGTTCGCGCATATTTGTCATTACCGCTGCCGCCGGTACAGGTACTGGAACAGGCACTGGCACAGGTACACCGCCGGCAACCGGCACACCGACCATCACGAGGGCGACTACCCCGACCATGAATGCCGATCAGTCTGGTTGCGCCGTGATCAATTATTACGATGTTGGCGTGGGTAAAGCCTACACTGCGCTGGGGCAATTGCCGTGGAGTCAGTTAAAAGGTTGCGACACGGTCAGGATTTACGCCAAGCCCAACAATGTCCCCTACAATGAAATGATATTGATTTCTGCCGGTACCAATCTGGCACCGACAGCCCCCAATAAATTCATGCGTGTGATTGGTGTTCCTGACCCGGTGACAGGTGCTCGCCCCATCATTGATGGTGCGCCAGACGGCCAGGGCAAGCTGGCAACGCAAGTCGAAACCTTACCAGGGCAGGCTGCCCGCACGCTGCAATACCATGACAATGCCAGCGCCAGCCGCGTGCTGTATAAACTGGGTCTGGTCATGGTGGGCCCACAGGCAGGCTACAACTATAACAATGGCCCGGCAGGTTACATCGGTATTGAAAATCTCGATATCCGCAATTCAGTCTATGGCAATTCATTCACTGATGCACTGGGCAAGAAAACCGACAGCTATGCCTCGTTTGGCACTTGCCTGTATGTAGAAGCGGCTGCACATCTGGTGGTCAAAAATAATGTTCTGCATAATTGCGGTAACGGTTTGTTTATCAATTCCAAGAACAGCACCGTGGTCGAATTATCGCAAGATGTGTTAATTGAAGGTAATACTATCTATAACAATAGCAATGCGCCTATCCCCAATGTCAGCAATGGTTTTTCTGAACACAATAGCTATACCGAAGCACGTGACATCATCTTCCAGTACAACTATTTTGGGGATGTGCGTCCGGGTGCTTTTGGTGATTGCCTCAAGGACAGATCTTCTGGCCTCATCGTCAGGTATAACACCTTTGCGTCGACTTGCGGTCTTCAGCTAAACCTGATGGATTCTACCGGTGGCAATGGCCTGATCTATGGTGACCCTGCTTATGGTACGACCCATGTGTATGGCAACCTGTTCGATGTGGCACCCGCGGCCAACAGTACGACCAGTACCAATCTGGTGTATTACGGTGGCGACAGCGGCCAGACAGCGCATTACCGCCAGGGTACCTTGTTCTTCTATAACAATACGATGGTGGTTAAGGGCGACGCAACGCACGGTATATATCCAGAGACCCTGATGTTTAATCTGGTCATGCCCAACGCCGTTGCCGATGTCAAAAACAATGTGTTTTATGCGCTGCCAAATACGCCTGGCTTGCCAGGCAAGGTGCAGGCCATGGCTTTGGGCAAGGGCACAGTCAATATGGCGAATAACTGGGTATCACCCAACGCAGCGCAGTATTGGGTTGGCCATTTGACCGGCGCCGTAGTCAATGGCTGGAATACCAATCTGGGTGCCAATAACAATCCCGTATTGATGAATGTAGCCCAGCATGACTATCGCCCGGCAGTGGGTTCACCTTTGATCAATGCGGGCAATGGGCTGGGTAACCTGACTGTCAACTGGTTGCCAGTAGCACAGCCTGGCCCTGTCATCGTGCGCAAGCAGGATGGGATGATCGATATCGGTGCATTTGAGTTTTGACGCGATGAGTTCAGCCAGCAAACAAATTGTTCGCTGGTCTGGCACCACGACCACGTAATAGAGCCCCGGTAGATGCAGCAGGCATGCTGTATTTGCCGGGGCTTTTGTCCCTGAAAATTATGAACAGGTCGTAACCGGGTTGCCACAATATGAATGGGGCGGCATCCAGGCTTTCAGGTTTTTATACTGAATTTCCAGCCACTCTCCCGAGCAGGATTGCACAGTGGCCCCTGCATCGGCAGGTATTTGCCCGGCAATGGCACTTTGCTTGTCAGCGCTTGCATGCAAGCCTGTCTTGGCCTTGGCATTGATGCCTGTCAAAGGCGCATACATCCAGCCTTCACCCTTGAAATACACCGTGCCATTGACACCAGTGACTTGCCGCACCTGTAACCATTTACCGGCAGAGCCAATGACTTCGATTTCTGAATCACTGTCTTTGATGACCGTTAGCACCTTGTTTTCAGATCCGGGGCCATTGCGGATATTGCTGCCTTTCGGATCTGGGTCCATAGGAAAAACCTTGAGCTTGCATGCCACTGTTTCCGGGGCAGCGTCGACGTTTGCTGTCATCAGTGCTGCATTTGCCATCAGCAGGCAACACACACTGTGCTTGATGGAAAAGGCTATTCTGGCGGGCTTATGCATGTTGACTGCCTTTTTATTCGGTGACGTGGAGGGCTAGTGTAGCACCGCCGTTTTATCAATGGCACAGTGAAAAACAAGCGTGTCTTCAATTTTATAAAACACTGATAACTGTCATGTCAAAACATGATAGCCCACACTGACGGTTGCAGATGAAATCTGCAAAGATGCGCAATTTGTTGGCAGGAGAAGCTGGTCTTTCCGCACCATGCGTCATGCCTGTATCAACGCCATCTGGAGATACCTATGTTTAGCAAGCTTAAATACCAAATCATTGCAACGGTCTTTTGCATTTTTTATGGTGCGCAGTTACAGGCGCAGGAACTGACGCATCTGGGCGTACCTGCTGCCCGCATAATAGCCATTAACGGCAACGCGTCGTTCTGGGGTGGTTCTTTGCCGCAATGGAGTGTATGGCAGGTGGGCCAGCTGTCACCTGTGACCACGAATTCTTATTCTGTTCCGGTCGGTTATTCGCTGGTGATACTTGAAATAGAAACCATGCAAAATCCCCTGGCACTGGCAGGTAATGCCAGGCTCTATCTGAGCCCGCCGGGGCAACCTGGCACGGGCATCTTGACCTTGCTGCGCGTACCGCTTGACGCCAGCACAGGCAACCCCATGAAGACCCAGTTGCTGACTGCTGGCGTGCGTGTGCCCGGTGGCTACGGCATGTTCTGGACTGCTTATGTGCCGCAAAATGGTGGTAACGCGACTCTGCAGTGGATAATGCGCGGCTATCTCGTCAAGGAATGAGGCGCGACAAAATCAGCTGGTACCTACCATCAATCCAAGGATTGATTTCTGTACTGCGCAGGTCTCAATCCTTTAAGTTTGAGCTTGATGCGGTCGTGATTTTGTCAAGCAAGTCTGCTACTTCGTCAAGTTGAGCCATTAACTTGTCATAGTTTGTTTATGTTAAGCCTACCAATACACAATTGGTGATAGTATGAATCGATTGGCGCCGCGAAGCTATAGACAGAAAATACCTGCGGCACCTTGATTTATAATATTGACCGTACTGACGCTCATTAGTGACGCTCAGTATTGAAGCGCATCAATTGTATTTAAATGGAACATGAACTAATCGCTGATTACATTGATTCCACATCGAAACCGCAAATTCTTTATTTGCCAGTCAAGCTGCGCCTGCCATCTTTTATTTTATCTTTTCTGTGCTTGCTGTTATTGAGCCTGATAACGGGTATGGGGCTTACGCCCAGTCTGGCCGCAGAAGCCACATTGCCGGTCGTGAACGAGAATCGCTGGCTGCCACTCAGTGACAAGGTTTTTCAGAATCTGACAACCGACAATGGTCTGCCCGGTGTCGTTACTCAAGCCATTGCTGAAGATCGTCAAGGTTTTATCTGGTTTGGAACGCAGGGTGGCCTGGCGCGTTGGGATGGCTACCGCTTTCAAATTTATCAGCAGAATTTAAAAGATGTGAATGCCTTGCCAGAGAGTTCAATATTGTCCTTGCATATTGATGCTTCTGGTCGCTTGTGGATAGGCACCAACGGTGGCGGGCTGGCGCGTTATGATGCCGTTCACGATCGTTTTGTGCGTGTCCCTGTCGGCAAAAATGGTACTGCTGATGGCACCATATATGATATTGCCAGTGACGGTAGTACGGGGTTGTGGATAGCAACTTCCAGCGGTCTTGATCATTATCTGCCGGATACCGGGCAGGTCAGGCATCTGCGGCATGATGAAAAAGACCCGGACAGTTTGCCCAGCGGTGTCGTCAGAACCGTCATGCAGGATAAAAGTGGAACACTCTGGATAGGTACGCAAAAAGGGCTGGTCTGTCTTGATGGAAAAACCCAGAAACTCAAACACGTGGATTTTACCGGCGTGCTCGCTGAAGACCCCAATATCAGATACCTGCAACAAAGCAGCGACGGCCATATCTGGGTGGGGACGGCCAATCATGGCGTGTATATCATAGACCCTCTTGTCGGCCTCGGCCAGCCCATGTCTACCAAAGCCGCGGCCTACCGCGGTGAAGAATTGCGCGACGATACCGTGACCTTCATCAAGGAAGTGGCCGCAAATCAGATCTGGATAGGCACTGTCAACCACGGAATCGTCATGCTCGATACCAGGCTAAAGCTGATACGGCGCCAGCTCCATGATGCAGCAGCTCCTTTCAGCCTGATTGACGATACGCCGGAATCTATCTTGCAAGACCGCTCTGGCACCATCTGGGTAGGTACCGATGATGGTGTGAGCCGCCACAACATACAGCAAACTGCTGTATTGGCGATTAACGGCGGGGCTGGCGATATCAACCGCATCAGGGATAAAAATGTCACTGCCGTTTTTGAAATGGATGACGGTCGCATCTGGCTGGGTTTGAAAAATAATGGCATACAGATCATCGACCCCGATGCCGCGACGATTACCTGGCTGCGGCCCGATGCGCGACACCTTGGCAATGCACCACCAGATACCGTCATCACCGCATTTACCAGGCCAATCAATCAAAAAATTTATATCGGATCTCAGAATGGCCTGTATCGCTCTGATACCAACGGCCAGAACATGCAGCGTCTGCACTTTGCCCCGTTTGATGCGGTCATGCCCATCAATGCCATCAGCCAGGATGGTGAATTGCTGTGGGTAGGGGCAGAAGATGGTCTGTGGCGCATTGATCTGTCAGGTGACCTGCGCATCACTACAGGCCGGGCGAAGAAGGTCATCAATGATGGCCCTATCGAAGCGCTGGCCTTTGGTGACGATAACCTGTTATGGGTGGGTACGCGTGGCAGCGGCCTGTACCGGCTTGATAAAGTAACGCTGACGCACAAACAATTTCTGGCTGATAAAGCCAATGCGACAGGTATATCATCGAATATTGTCACCAGCTTGTTGCTCGATAAACGCAAACGGCTTTGGGTGGCGACGCTGGGTGGGGGCATCAATATCAGTACGTCGCCACTGGCCAGCAGCAAGCTGGAATTCCAGCAGTTACAGGCGATACACGGCATGCCTAACGATCTGGTCGATGCGCTGGGTGAGGATACCAGCGGAAAAATCTGGGCCAGTACCGATGGCGGCATCGTCGTGATTGATCCTTTGAATTTCAAGGTCAAAACCCTGCAACGTGCCGATGGTGTGGCAAGCTCGACATATTGGGCGCATTCCGGGGTGGTGACAACACACGGTGAATTATTGTTTGGCGGGGTGGGCGGGCTGACCATCGTACGCCCTCCCTTACTGAAGCAGTGGGATTATGAACCGCAACTGGTGTTTACCCATGTCGAAACAGGTGGCAAACCTGACCCCTCATCACAACTGCACAACCAGAATCCATCAACCCCGGTTTTGATACATCCAGAAGGCAATACGGTTGCCGTCGAGTTTTCAGCACTCGATTATTCCGCCCCCACGCTGAACAAATATGCGTACCAACTGGAAGGCTATGATGCTTCGTGGATAGAGGTGGATTCAAACCATCGTATCGCCAGCTACACCAATTTGCCGCCCGGTGACTATAGACTGCGCATTAAAGCAAGCAACCGTGAAGGTCGCTGGGCCAAGCAGGAATTGTCCCTGGCCATACGTGTTTTACCCGCCTGGTATCAGACCTGGTGGTTTGTGTTGCTGATCGTGTTGGCGATTGCCGTCGCTATTTTTGTGCTGATACAAAAGAAAACCAGCACTTTGCTGCGGCGGCAACGCCAGCTCGAAGTGCAGGTTTTATTGCGTACCGCAGACCTGAATACAAAGCAAAGTGAATTGAGTGTCGCCAACAGTGAATTGCTGGCAGCGAATGCCCACCTGAGTATCGCCAATACCCAGCTTGCCCAGACCAACGAAACCATGCGCCTGCTGGGTGAAGTGGGCAGGGGCATCACGGCCATTCTGAATTTTGACAAGTTATATCAATCGTTTCATCAGCATGTAGAAGACCTGCTCGACGCCAGCCGTTTTTCAATTTATCGTCAAAACAGTGGTGCCAGGAAATTTGAACTGGTGTTCTGGCGCGACATGGAAAACCGCCTGGCTGATGAAGATGCTGCTTTACCGGTGGAAGAACGTCATGTGATGGAAGTGGCCAAAAGCGGGCAAGATCTGTTACTGGAAGCTGTCGATGTTGTACAGTCTCAGACCATGGCGAACGGCATGCAGAGCGCCTATTTTGTTCCGCTGTTTGCATCCAATAAATTGACGGGTGTCGCTTGCCTGTATTCAACCAGGCCACATGCGTATGGTGAACGCGAAAAATTGATGTTTTCTACCATCTGTTCTTTCGCCTCTGTCGCAATGGATAATGCCGATGCCCACCAGCAACTGGCGCAGGCCATCGATGCCTTGAAGCATGCGCAGCAGCAGCTCATCTTCCAGGAAAAGATGACCGCCCTGGGTACCTTGACGGCAGGTGTTGCCCATGAATTTAACAACGCAGTCAACTTCTCGCATGTGGGCGCTCAAAACCTGCGGGCAGACCTGGACAGATTTTATACCCTGCTGCTGAACATGGCCGGCAGCGATGCAGATGAAGAAATTATTACCAGCTTTAATGACAGCTTTGCAGGCTTGCAAATGCATTTGAAAAACGTGCTGGATGGCACCACGCAAATTCGCCAGGTTGTGCGCGATCTGCAAACCTTTACGCGCCTGGGTGAATCGGCCAGAAAGCCGGTGTTGATCATCAGCAGTCTATTGGCATCCATCAAGCTGCTGCATAGCCAGGTCAACGAGGCCATCAATATTCAGTGCGAACTGGCAGCGAACCCGATGATAGAGTGTTCACCAGGGCAATTGAACCAGGTTTTCATGAACCTGATTTTGAATGCCTATCATGCTAACAAAGAGAAGCAGGCGAAGACCGGTAATAGTGTTCCGGGCATTCTTATAATTCGCAGTTCACTGGATGGTAACTGGCTGGTGATTGATTTTGAAGACAATGGCATAGGTATCAAACCTGAGCATCTTGGTCGTATATTCGACCCGTTTTTTACCACCAAGGAAGTTGGCGACGGCATGGGTTTGGGCTTGTCCATGTCTTATTCCATCATCAAGGCGCACAAGGGCAATTTCACCGTGCGTTCAGAATATATGAAAGGCAGTTGTTTCACTATCAGACTGCCGCTCAGATCTTAAGCATGACAAGAACTGTGAGAGCTTGCTTTCATTGTGCATGAAATTTAATTTTTCAAATGAATCCATGTCGGGTAGAAAAAATACTCAAACCCAAGACACATTTGCCATACGTGGTAGATAGCCAAAAATTTTATTCGAGAAAATTTCCTTTATTTATTCCAGCACGGCAATTGATCAATACAGGGGGTGATGACGTTGCCCCTATTAAGCCTCCTTCCTGTTTGTACGCTACCTATACGTTGATTGTTTTCGCTATTTTTCGGGGCAGGCTGACACAGAAAATCAATGCGAAATTGCTTGTCGTTACGCTTCAAAAATAAGTTTTCTGTTGCACTTAATTTATTTTTGAAGCGTCACATCTTCGTAATAACTTTCTACTATATTTGGTAACGCCTGATGCGCCGCTGCCAGTCAATGGTTGTCGCACACCGAAGGCTATGCATATTTCACAGCTTCAGCCTGAGGAAAAAAAGCATGACCCGAATGGAAGATTTTTATAACGCGATCCCGAGTTCAGCAACTTGCAGGCGTGATGCCTGTCATGCTGATGTGTGTGGTGTCATCATGCGTGTCATGAACAAAAATAAATTTTTGTTCGTCACCGATAATGTGCATTTCCGTAAATGTAATCTTCTTGATGGCAATGGCTAAGCTGCGATGAAAGCCATGTCTCTCTTCAGAAAAAATCACCTGCTGATGTGTTGTCTGGCAGTGCTACAGTTTTCGCTATGCGCACTTGTGTATGCGGCTGGCAATAACAAAACTGCTGCCGCGACAGGTGGCGAGCAATTGTTCAGTCAGCATTGCATGGGGTGCCACAGCGGCTTTCTGGGCAGCCGTGCGCCTTCCAAGCAGGTGCTGGCAAAATTCCCTCCGGGTTCTATAGTCCATGCGCTGACTGTTGGTTTGATGCGGGTGCAGGGTTCGCCCTTGAGTGGTGAGCAGCGCCGCATTATTGCGGAATATCTGACCGGCAAGAAACTGGATAATAATCTTGTTTTAAAACCACAGAGCAAGTGTAAAGACAATCCGGCCATGCCTGACCCTGAAGGTGAGCCGCAATGGAACGGCTGGGGTAACGGGCTTGCCAATGCGAGCTTCCAGTCAGAAAAAAATGCGGGGATCAATGCAGACAGTGTCAAAGATCTCAAGCTGAAATGGGCTTTTGGTTTTGCCGATTCTTTTTCTGCCTGGTCGCAACCGGTGGTGGCATCAAACCGTATTTTTGTTGGCAGCCAGGCTGGTATTTTTTATTCGCTATCTGCACCGACAGGCTGCGCCTTCTGGCAATTCAAGACTGAGGCAGGTGTGCGTGGTGCGGCCAGCATTGTTGAGTTCAGTAAGCAGGCGCAGATACAGCACAAGACCAGATTCGGTGTCCTGTTTGGTGATATGTCAGGCAATGTCTATGCACTCAATGCCGCCACCGGAAAACTGTTGTGGAAGGTGAGAGTTGATGCGCATCCCAAGGCGCGTATCACCGGTTCACCGACCTTGTTTGAAGATCGCTATTTTGTACCCATGTCTTCATGGAGTACCGTGGGTGAACCTGGTGAAGACTGTTGTACCTTTCGCGGCAGTTTAAGCGCGCTGGATGTGTCAACCGGCAAGATCCTGTGGAAGACCTATACCATCCCGGAAGAGGCCCGCCTGCTCGACAACGTGACGCCGCAAGGCAAGCCTATCTGGGGGCCGGCAGGCAGTGCTATTTGGTCGCCACCGCTGGTTGATGCAAAGCGGCAACTGGTCTATGCAGGCACGGGCAATAGTTATACCGGCGCACCTGTCAATTCTGATTCCATGATCGCCTTTGACATGAAGACCGGCAGCATACGCTGGACCAGGCAACTGACGCCCGATGATGTCTGGGTGCCAGGCTGCAAGAACGATGATGCTTCCCGCTGCCAGGTACACAGCGGCCCCAATTTTGATATTGCCAGCCCGGCCATGATGGTCAGCGCCAAACAAGCTGCGGGTGGTGAGCGTGATCTGATCGTCGTCGGTCAAAAATCAGGGGTCGCTTATGCGCTTGACCCTGATCAGAAAGGTGCCATTGTATGGCAGTACCGTGTTGGTGAAGGTGGTACCGGTGGCGGCATCGTCTGGGGTTCTGCCACATTGGGGGCTACAGTGTATTTCCCGCTGTCAGACATGACGTCGCCGGTGCCCGGTGGCCTGCATGCAGTTTCAATAGAAACAGGGCAGGCACGCTGGGTGGCTGCACCTGGCCCCTTGCTGTGCGGTTCGATACGCTATGGCTGCAATGCTGCGCAGCCGGTGGGCATTAGCGTGATTCCCGGTGTGTTGTTCGCGGGCAGTGTTGATGGCGGTTTTCGTGCTTACTCAAGCGAAAACGGCAGCCTGTTGTGGGAATACGATACCAACAAAAAATTTCAGACAGTCAATGGTGTTGCAGCAGAAGGCGGTTCCCTGATTGGTTCGGGGCCGACTATTGCCGGGGGGATGGTGTTTGTCAATTCTGGCTATGGCACAAATGGTGGTCGGGCAGGGAATGTGCTGCTGGCATTTTCAATTCATTAGATCGTAAAATTTAATTTGGAACTCTCATGCTAGAAGTCAGTGCAGTCAGAAAAACTTTCTCCTTGAAGCAGGACAAGAAGAAAGGGGAGGGGAATATCGATCCCCGCGAAGAAGGCGATTCTTTCCATGCCCTGCGCAAGGTCGATTTCAGTGTGCCAAAAGGTACCATACTTGGTTTGCTGGGCGCCAATGGTGCGGGTAAAACCACGCTGATGCGTATCCTTGCCACGTCCCTTAAACCGACATCGGGCACGGTCAAATTGTTAGGATTTGACAGCGTCAATGATGCCAATGAGGTCCGGCGGCGCATAGGTTTTTTATCAGGCAATACCGGCCTGTATAACCATCTTAATTCAGAAGAGTTATTGAATTTCTTTGGCCGCCTGTATGGCATTCCCAAGGATGAACTCAAGTTCAAGATTGAAACGCTGTTTGAAGAACTGGAAATCAAGGAGTTCTCACACCGTCCCATCGGCACTTTATCCGCCGGGATGAAGCAGCGCATTTCGATTGCCCGCAGCCTTGTGCATTCGCCTGAGTTCATCATTTTTGATGAGCCGACTACCGGCCTCGATGTACCCACCGCGCAAATTGTCTTGAGCTATATCGAAAAATGTAAAAGCTCAAGCAAGTCTGTCATTTTTTCCACCCATCACATGCATGAAGTAGAAAAGCTGTGTGACCAGGTGGTGCTCATACACAAAGGCTTGCTGCGGTTTTCTGGCACGGTGGCGCAAATGAAGTTGCAAACCAACTGCAACCATCTTGATGATGCCTACCTGAACATTACCGGTGAAGATATGTCAAAAAAAGCGCATTACATTGATGCTGGGCAACGTACACCAAGCTTTGCCGGGGGTGGCATATGATGAATATCATCTCCACCATCTTCTGGAAAGATCTGCGCGAAAACTTGCGTGACAGGCGCAATATCATGCGCATGTTTCTTTTGCCTTGTTTTCTGATTCCCATGATGGGGCATTTCTTTTTGCAGTTTGCCGACAGCCATAGCGAGAAGCTGGACAAGAATATTCTTGACTATGCCATCATCGGTGAGCAATACCTGCCAGAGCTGGCAAAGATGTACGCCGATGAACCCACGTTCCATCGTGTGAATGTTGCCGAAGACAAGATCAATGAAGCCATCCGCGACAAGATCATACGGTTTGCCGTCAAGATCCCTGAAAACGCCAAGCAACAATTAAGCAGTGGTGAACGCCTGGGTGTTAGCTTTGTGTTCTATCAATCTGCACCAAGCCATGGCCTGGTCAAGGACAGGGGCACGGCCCCCTTGCAGGCTTACAGCCAGAAGCAACGCGACTGGCGCCTGGCCTTTCTCGGCGTCAGTGGTGAAAGTGCAAGGTCGGCCTTGCTCGACCCGGTGACCTTTGATGTCGTCAATATCGCCAGCGAGCGGGAACGCATAGGCCATAACCTGGGCACCATCATGGCTTACCCCTTGTTCATCATCTGTTTCATGGGCTGTGCATTTACTGCGGTAGAGCTGGCGACAGGCGAGAAAGAAAAGGGCACGCTGGAAATATTGGTCATGCTGCCAATCCCGCGCACCTTTATCCTGATAGGGAAATTCCTGGTCGTGTTTGTGCTGGGCCTGTTGTATTCCACGCTCAGCATGCTCAGCCTGGCTGGCTGGCTCATCTTTGAGGGCATGAATTCATCAGATGCGTTCAAGACTGTACTGACACAGATAGGCGTTGGCGACATCATGCTGGTCTGGCTGATGCTGATCCCGGTCACGGCGGTGTTCTCGGCCATATTGCTGGCGATTTCCATCTACGCCAGAAGTTACCGCGAAGCCAATTCCCTGAGCAGCATTGCCAACTTCCTGGTGGTGGTGCTGGCGACGGCGATATTTATTCCCGGCGTCAACCTGACCTGGTTCTGGTCGATGATCCCTGTTTCCAATGTCGGCCTGGTCATTCGTGAATTGATCAAAGGTACCTTGTCTGACTATCTGATGATTTTGTCGATATTTGTCACCACCCTGGTGATTGGCACTGCGGCCTTGCTGTTTTCGGTTGCGTGGTTCCGAAAAGAAAGTGTCATTTTCCGGGATTGATTGTTGTTTTCAGAGGCACTAGTGCGCTCGTTTTTATTGTACCAACCTGCTAAGGAGAAATGCGATGTCGAATTTTGATGAAGAAGATAAAACTATTTATAAAGTTGTTTTGAACCATGAACAGCAATATTCCATCTGGCCAAAAGACCGGGAAAATGCACTGGGCTGGTTTAACGAAGGCAAGACAGGCACAAAGCAGGAATGCCTCGATCATATCGATACCGTCTGGACAGACATGCGCCCGCTCAGCCTGCAAAAGCAGATGGCCCAGGCACAAAACTAGGAGACGGACATGACCAATCTCGTTGAGAAATTATCCAATGGCCAGCATGCAGTCTCGCTCATCCGCTATAAAAACACGGCTGACCTGAAAGAAGCCATTGACCGTGGTCTGGTTCTTGTCAAGTTCACAGAAACCCAGGGTGGTACAGAACTGGGTGTGCAACTGGATAAAGATGCAAAGGGCATAGACTTCGACAGCGGAAAAATCGAATTGACCGGTTCATTGACACTGGATTACCAGCCAGTCATCTGCACCGTCAATATTGATCTTGAAACTTTGAGTGGCCAGGGTTCATTGAAGCTGGCTGAGCCTGCATAAACTCATTTGAAATTTTTAAAAACCTGACTCGTTAAGATAGCAAGCATTGGAGAATACCTTTATGCATACGCCAAACCGCAACTGGGCAATGTACATCGCCATCTTCAGTGCGTTGTTCTTGGGCTTTTTCAGCGCCTTCAGCCAGGCCGCAGCGCCAGGCAATGAGGCGCTGCTGGGTACCTGGCAGGGCAAGCTGGTGATCAATCCGTCCACCAGCCTGACGATACAGTTCATCGTCAACCGCAATGCACAAAACAAGCTTTCGGCAGTGTTGAATGCACCTGAAGAAGCAAACCTGCAAAACATCGCGGTGAATGCCTTCAGCCTTAGCGGTGACAAAGTCAGCTTTGTCGTTGATGAAGTCAATGGTAAATATGAAGGCAAGCTCAAAGACGGGAAAATGACCGGCAAGTGGAAGCAGAACGGGTCGTCCTTTGACCTGGGCCTGGTTCCCCTGGTGAAAAAGAAAATCCCCGCAGAAACAGTCGCTTATCTGAATGGGCCCTGGAATGGTGTGTTGAGTATTCCACAAACAGAGAGAAAGCTGAACCTGGTCATCAACTTCAAGGCAGACAGCGCAGCGGATAGCGGCATGAGTGCAACCATTGACAGCCCCGATCAATCAGTATTTGGTATCGCCGTCGAAAGTGTTTCGCTACAGGACGGCACGTTGCGTGTGAAGGTACTGCGGCCAGAAATGAGCTTCGCCGGCAAAGTGGAAGGCAATCAGCTGGTCGGTAAATGGACACAGGGCGGAGATGCGCCATTGACCTTTAATAAAGGCAAGTTCCAGGCCGCTGGTTTGGTGGTGGATAAAAATATACGCGACAAGCTCAATGGCAACTGGTACGGCAAGTTCAGCAATGGCATCGGCATTGCACTGAAGTTCAAGGACAATAAGCCTGGCAACTTCACTGCGTCGCTGGATAGCCCCTACGAGGGTCGCAAGGGCGTGCCTATCACTGCAATCAGCCTGGATGCAGACAAGGTTTCCATACGCATTGACGGTGTAGGTGCTACCTTTAATGGTACCCTGACGCAAGATTCCATCAACGGCAAATTCTCAGCCGAAGGCCAGGACAGGAACCTGAATTTTTCGCGTGGTGAATATGTCCCAGAGGTAGCGCATGTCCCCACCGATCTTGCCAAGAAACTGCTCGGTAAATGGGAAGGTAAAACTGCCAATACCTATATGATATTGCGTTTCCAGCTCAATGACAAAGGTGAGCTGATTGCCTTGCAGGATATTCCGAATCGTCAGCTGTTTTCATTGCCGGTATCTGATGTGACGCTGAAAGGCGAAAACATCAGCCTGACGGTCAAAGGTATTGCGGCTGAATTCAAAGGCAAGGTTTCTGAGCAGCAAATTAGCGGTGACTGGACAATGCCGAGTTTGCAGTTTCCTTTGAAGCTGAGCCGCGCAGATAAATAAATTTATCTCCAGGCCATGAACACATAGGTAAGCTCCCCATAACCTCATGTGATGCCGTGAAAGTATTGTCTCTCAATCAGGCTGTCTATGATTCTTGTCGCAAGACAGCCTGACTCCCAACCGCCCCATCTACAAAAATCTTCATAAGACCATGATTTTTTTTGCCGCCATTGTTGCTGCAAGGTGATCACATGCGGATTCGAAATTCATGGTGCATTAGCGATGCTGTCGGCTGGTGAATTTATCTTCATGAACGAAGTGAATGGACGCGTATCTATTCGCATTTATTGCTTTCAGATAAATTTAAAAAGAAAAGATTTTAAGAAATTATTTTCAAAAAAATATTTCTTAATTTTCTTTGAAAAATTGATGTTGTTTGTGCCTAAAATTTTTGCAAAAACGTCATATCATCGTAATATCTTTTAGCTATATTTGGATCTGGTCAGTACGATGATTTTTGAAAAATATCACGCAAGAAATGGCCTGGTGTAAATCAGGGATTTGAATAATTTTTTGAATTGTCCTGAATCAAAAAATTGCCTTAAAAAGTTTTGCATCATCGCAGCAACAGAACAAACGCGCGTCTCTTTCAAGAGTATGTGGTCTTTAATATTTGTTTGCTAAAGCAGAGCGGTCACCATGAAAACCAATTTACTGACGACGGTAGATAATATCGAGCTCAAGTACGGATATGTGAACAGTGATCCCGAAAAACCCTGGGTAGTTCTGGTGATTCCGTTTGGCCTTGAACTAGCCCTTGCAAAGCCTTTCTTTGAATTTTTTCAGTCCCATTACAACATCTGTACATGGGAAAATCGTTCCGTACTGGAAAACTCTGACCGCAGCTGTCAGGTGTCTGAATTTTCAATAGACCGCCATGTATCCGACATGATTGCCGTGATGGACGCGCTCTATATTCATGATGCCATACTGGTTGGTTACTGCTCGGGTGCAGGCATTGCGCTGGCAGCGATTAATCTTCAGCCGAATCGGTTCACACAACTGGTGTTGGCGCATGGCGAATACACCATGCTGGCAGAGAAAAAATATGTGACGCAGTTTGCTTCAGACATGGATGTCTTATTGTGCCTGGCTGCCAGCAATGATGACAGAGCCAAGCTGGTATTTGACAAGATACAGGGCGAGCGATTCGATGTGGATCTGAACCGCCCGGCAGGGCTTGACCAGCCGTTTAGCGATATCCGCTTCCTGAGGCGCTATGCGAAGAATTATCTCGCCTATAAATCCGTTGACTTCGAACAACTGGCAGCGGAGGTTGTTCATCCAACCCTGCTGATGGCGGGTGGCAAGGATATGCAGGTCAACATTGAGAGTTCGCAGAAAATTCACGGCCACATCAAAAATTCCACGATGTTTGTCGACCCCGACGCTGATCATTACGGCGTACTGACCAGGGATTCAAACACCATGATTGCTATCTGGAATCACGTTTTCGAGAACGCGTATGAGCGTAATTATGGCAGACAATATTCATAAAATATTCAAGCAGCGCGTTGCGGAAAACCCGGGCGGTGTTGCGCTTGTCTATGGCGAGAAAAAATTCAGCTATGGCGAGCTGGATCAGCTATCTGACGCCCTGGCTGTTCGCCTCGACCACCAGGGTGTGCAGACGAATGATATCGTCGCCTTGCTGCTGAACCGTTCGCCGGAAATGATCATCGCCATGCTTGCTGTTCTCAAATGCGGGGCAGCCTATATGCCGCTTGAGAAGAACAATCCTGTTGCGCGCAGCGTTTACTGCCTGCATGCGGCAAAAGTCAAACTGATGATCAGTGACCGTGACTGCAAAGACCTGGAAACCGCAGACAGGACAGTCTATCGCTTCAGCCATGATGCGTTGAACGATGACACCGGTGCATGGCAAGAGAAAGTGTTTTCCAGTGAAACGCCGGCCTACATCATGTTTACTTCGGGCACGACCTCTGAACCGAAAGGTGTTGTCGTGCCGCACAGGGCCGTGACGCGACTGGTCATCGATACCAACTACATCTGCATAAAGCCAGATGACGCGATACTTCAGTTTTCCACACAAAGCTTTGATGCGTCCACCTTTGAAATATGGGGCGCATTGCTGAACGGCGCGAGCCTGGTTTTATATACCGGCGCCGTGCTGGACCCCAATCTTTTCAAGCGTCATATCACCGACTACAACATCACCATACTCTGGCTCACGGCTGCCTTGTTTCACCTGTTTGCCGACAAATATATGGATGCCTTGCGGCCAGTAAAAATATTGCTTGCCGGCGGCGATGTCTTGCACAAGGCCGCGGTAAGGAAAGTCATTGATGAAATTGATGGCATCAAACTCATCAATGGTTATGGCCCGACAGAGAACACCACCTTTACCTGCTGTCACGTGATGACCAGTGACAATAAACCGGAAGAGACGGTTGCCATTGGCAGGCCTATCAGTGGCACCGAGGTTTTCATCGTCAATGAAGAGGGCGAGCAAGTCAAACCAGGCGAAACAGGCGAATTATATGCTGCTGGCCGTGGTGTCGCACTTGGATACCTGAATGCCAAACCGGGTGAAGGCCCGTTTTTTTATGATCGCCGTCTTTCTGATGGCTTGATCTACAGGACCGGCGATCTGGTCAGGCAGAACCAGCAAGGATTTATTGAATTCATGGGACGTCAGGACAGCCAGGTAAAAATCAGGGGCTACCGGATTTCGCTTGAGGAAATAAAGGCACACCTGATCGACATCCCGGCGGTGAAAGAAGCTGTCGTCAGCTGTCAAAAATCAGATGGCGGCGATCAGCTTCTGGTTGCGTACCTGCAAACTGAAGAAGATCAGGAACTGGATGCGAAAGCGGTACGCACATACCTCAGTGCGCGCGTGCCGCCTTACATGATTCCAGACAAGATATCGATTGGTACCACTATGCCTATTACCCAAAACGGCAAGGTCGATAGCAAGAAGGTTTTTTCTACCACTGTTTAATTTGGAGCTGAGCATGAATCAGGCAGAAATAAAGGACGTTATTGTTTCCTTATTCAAAGAGAGTGAAAATTTCAAGAGCATAGGCTTGGACGATGATTATTATGCGCTGGGCGTGTCTTCACTCACTATCGTAGGTATGCAGATCAGAGTCGAAGAAAAGCTGGGCATCACAATAGACACCAGTCAATTGATGGCTCTGGCGACCATGAATGAGTGGGTTCAAGCCTACGTTGAAAAATCCAGGGAGTTGGTTGACCAGGCGTAAGAAGGTGGCGTTATTCACGGACTTACTTACATAGCGTGTTTGTTAATTACAAGTCGGAGCATAAAAGTGAAAAAACAATTTAGTTTATCTGAAGCTGAACTGAAAGCATTTAGAGAAAATGGCTTTGCCGGCCCCTTCGATGTCTATGAACCGGGGGAGATGACAGAAACTTACAAGAAACTGCGGGCTGAAATTTTTGACCGCAGCCACGCTGTGTACAATCTTGAACATACGAGTTTGCTGGCTGGTTATGACCGCCACCTCGATATCGACTTTTTCAGCAAGCACATCATGCGCCGCCAGATACTGGACAAGGTCGAAGGCATACTTGGACCTGATCTCTTGTGCTGGCGCTCAGAAATGTTCCCAAAATATCCTGGCGATGAGGGCACAGACTGGCATCAGGCAGATACATTCGGCCATGCCTCGGGTCAACCACAGGTTGTCTGGCCCATGCAGGAAAACTTTGGCGGTGCCATCACAGTCTGGACAGCCGTTACCGATGCCGACAAGGAAAACGGCTGCCTGCGTTTCATTCCTGGCACGCATGAAGAAATGTTCTATGACGAAACCAAGGAAATGAAATATTCGCCAGAACAGATCAACAAGCTGGAAAAGAATGGCTCCAAATTGGGCTTCTTCGGCTATGACTACCGTAACTTGCAGAAAGACCCTGATTGGGTCCCTGATGAATCAACAGCCGTAGCCATGGAAATGAAGGCCGGTCAGTGCGTGATTTTCTGGTCTACCCTGATGCATGCATCTTATCCTAACACCACTACCAACAGGACACGGCTTGGTTTCACCGCGCGTTATGTACCTGCCAGCGTGAAGATCTATCCAGGTACTGAAACCATAGAAGAATACGGCAGCACGCTGTCGCTGAAGAATTATGGTGTGGTACTGGTGTCTGGCAAAGATGATTTTGGGCACAACCGCATCATAGACAAAAACATGCGCGGCCTGGAATTTGCTTGATGGAAAGGCTGGAAGATTCGTCTGCCAGCCTGAAACCGCTTTGATTTTGAACGACAAAATGTCCTGACGACTACTATGCCTGAATCATCAAGCCGTTCCCTAACGCCATCTTTTCCACTTAACCGGGCACAGCATCGTTTGTGGAAAATTGAGCAAATCGCTGGCCAGAAGTCAAAGCCAAACGAAGTGCTATGTGTAGAAATTGAGGGGAACTTTTTGCGTGACAGCCTGTTTGACGTCGTCAGGACCATTGTCGGGAAAAACCAGCAATATCATTCGAAATTGCTGGTGCAGGATGGCGCAGTGTCATGGTGCCCCGGCGAGCCAGGGGACGTCTCGATAAATGAAATTGCAATAACACTTGCCCGAGATGGTCAACTGGGAGAAAACAGGCTTGCCATCTGCATTGATGACATCTACCAGTTTGAACGAGCCTATGAGTTCAGACTTGAACTTGAATGTCCTTTGAGAATAAACATCGTTTTCGACAGCGCTGCCTGCCTGACGTATCTGTTACTTAGTTTTCACCCTGTCGTGATGACGAGAAAACAGCTGGATATCATCTTTCATTTGATAAAAGCAGGTTGGGCTGGTGTTGACGAAAAAGAGCGATTGCCATCAACAACAAAAATATACGCCAAAGGCAATGGTGAAGGAGGGATCAATCACCACGCAAGTTTGCTATCACGCGAGCTGCAAAATTTCCCGACTGACCGCAAGCGCGATTTGGTAAAGAATTTTGTCAGTCATAGATATGCATTCAGCATCAGTAAAGAACAATATGCGGCCCTGGGCGATATCCTTGAGGACGCCAGCCAGCAAAAGCATCTGGCTGTCTTTGCCTTGTTTGCGATTGCAGCCGCACGCTATGCACAACAGAAAAAAATCTGCATTGGCATGCTTGACTGTAGCGCCTGCGACGACGATACACTCGCCACACCAAACATATCTACACTGTTTGATCATACGCCTGTCTTAGTAGAGCTGATCAGCACCCTGACTTTCGCAGGTTTTGTTTCTTCCCTGGTGAAGAAATGGCAGCTCGCGTCAGTAAATGTCCCTGTCGTGCTGGAATCACTGCTGGATGAAATCAGCGTGGCACATGCCATGAGTTTTTCACCGTTTTGCCAGATTGCCTTTGAATATGGTGAACAGACAGAGCAGGCAATGCAGCGCTTTCAGTCTGGAGTCGCTGGCATCCGGCGACATTACCCGCAGGAAGCGGCTACTTCCTTTTCGCATAGCGAAATTGAATTCATGGCTACGCTTTCCAGTGATGGGCAACTGGACTGTGTCATCGAATATTCCGCAGCGCTTTTTGAAGCTGCGACCATAGAACGCTTTGCCGGGCATTTCAATCATCTGCTTCAAAGCGTGCTTGATCATCCAGATGCAAGTCTTGCCGATGTTGACCTGATGACGCCTTCCGAGCGTCAAAAATTATTGCGACTTGATGCAAATCAGACTTTCTATCCATCGCTCACGCTGGATGCACTTTTTGATGCGCAAGCTTTACGTACACCTGAAGCGACTGCCATTATTGAGCAAGATACCCGTATCAGTTTTGCCCAGCTGTCGCGCATGGCGGCACGACTGGCGACGCAACTGGTTTCTGAAGGGATTGTCGCTGGCGATAGAGTTGGTGTGTACATGCCGCGCTCCGCTGACTTTGTGGTCAGTGTCCTCGCCATTTTGCGTTGCGGTGCGGCTTATGTGCCGCTCGATGCGCAATTCCCCTTGGAGCGTGTCCAGCATATCGAGCTTGATGGCAAGCTTAAATGCGTACTGCACCGCGACAATGAGAACGCACTCCCGCACTGGAAACATATACGATCACTCTGCCCTGATGACGAGGCGGCCGCAGCGGGAGCATCCTTTTCTTCGCCATTTCGAGACCATCAGGCAACGGACGCCGCCTATGTGATCTATACCTCCGGTTCCACTGGAAAGCCCAGAGGTGTTATCGGTAATCACAAAAGTGTGGTCAACCGTGTATTCTGGGCGAAAGAAGCTTTGGCACTGGATGAGCATGATATTTTTTGCATGAAGACCAGGATCGCTTTCGTCGATCATGTCGCAGAGATGTTCCAGGCCCTGCTGACAGGGCAACCTCTCGTTATTATTTCGGATGCAGAATTGTTGAACGTCAGTGCGTTCATTGGTTTGTTGGACAGGCATCAGGTCAGCCGTCTTACCGTGGTCCCTTTCATGCTGACTGCCTTGCTGGAAGAAAAAAAATTTTCTGGCCTGAGCAGACTGAAATCGATCATCTGTAGCGGTGACGTGCTCAGCTTTGGTTTGGCCAGACGTCTTTTCAGAGTCTTGCCTAAAACCCGGCTTTTCAATATCTACGGGCTGACTGAAACCGGTGCAGACAGCAGCTGTTATGAAATCCCTTACGAACCCGGCGTTGAACTGGCCGATTTTTTCATGAAATCGCAGCAGGTGTCTTTGCCTGCACTGGCACAAGGGTCTCACGATAATTTGCCGCCTGCCAGTGAAGACCAGCCAATCACGATTCCACACATCAGTGTGAATGAACTGAAAAAGAACTTCCTTGATTCGCAAGTCCCGGTCAATGCACTTTCTGTCGATGAATACCTTGCCTGGCTCAATACAGACGTCTTGCCTTATAGCGTCAATGTCTCATCGAAAAAATTCATTGGTCACATGACTTCTGCCTTGCCTGATTTCATGTCTGAAATGAGTGCACTGGTCGCGCGGCTCAATCAAAACATGGTGAAGGTAGAAACCTCCAAAGCGCTTACCTTTCTCGAACGCCAGTTACTGGCGATGCTGCACAGGGCTTTCTTTGACGATGCCCATGCCAGCTATGAGGACAGGATACAAAATCCCGATCATGTCTTTGGGCTGGTGGTCAGTGGTGGCAGCAGTGCCAACATTACTGCAATGTGGAATGCCAGAAACCGCGCACTTTTGAATCTTGGTTATAGCAAGGCAGACATCATTCAATATGGCGCATTTGAATTATTAAAGCGCAGCGGCTATGAAGGTTTTGCCATTATTGCTTCAGGGCTTGCCCATTATTCCATCAGAAAAGCCACCTCCCTGCTGGGCATTGGCGAGCGCAACTTGCTGGTCCTGAAGCAGGATGCCAGGCAAAAAGCGGATGTGGCCGACCTCGAATTGAAACTGGCGCAGTGTCAGGAAAAACGTTTGCTGGTCATTGCCATCATCGGCATTGCCGGTGCGACAGAAACCGGCACCATAGACCCTATCACCGACATGGCAGCAATTGCGCGCCACCATCGCATTCATTTCCATGTGGATGCAGCATGGGGTGGGGCGATGGTATTTTCAAAAAAATACAAAGCCTTGCTTAAAGGGATAGAAGACGCCGATTCCATCACGCTTTGCCCACACAAGCAGTTATATGTCCCGCAGGGTATCAGCGTCTGCCTTTTCAGGGATTCGCAATCGATTCACGCCAGTTCCGTCCAGGCGGTGTACCAGGGCAGGCAAGGCAGTTTTGATATAGGCCAATATACGATAGAGGGTTCCAGGCCGGCGATTTTCCTGTCATTGCATGCGATGTTCCATATTGTCTCCCGGCGTGGCATTGCTGCGCTGGTAGAGCAGGGCATAGAAAAGACGCGCTATCTGGCCGATGTACTGAACAGGCATGAGGCGTTCGAGCTGGTTGGCACACCTGAAATCAATATCCTCAACTATCGTTATATTCCACGCAGCCTGCGCCATAAAAAACGCTTCTCGGTCGAAGAAAACCGCGAGATCAGCAAAGCGATCGTGAGCATACAGGAAAAGCAATTTTTGCAAGGCAAGACCTTTGTTTCCAAGACCGATATCCTCAATGAAAACTATTGCCCTGAGAGGATGACAGTTTTCCGCGTCGTCATCGCCAATCCCCTGACAACGCTGGAAGATATTGAGGACAACCTTGTCAATCAGCTGGAAATCGCAGACAGATTCATAGAAGACAGTTTGCAACTGCATGCCAGGGATCAAGCGGGTGTTTTTCACCAATCCCTGCGCCAGCAACTGGACATCATGGACCGTTATCATGTCCCGATTGGGCAATCCATCGCCAATACAGAAATACTGGTCCTGGATGAGGCACTGCGTTTATTGCCTGTAGGTATAGTGGGTGAAATCTATATAGGTGGTGATGGCCTGGCCAATGGCTATGTTAATGAGGCTGATACGGCAACGGCTTTTGTGCCTCACCCTTTCAAGCCCGGTGCAAGGCTGTTTAAAACCAGTGACTTTGGTCGCCGTCTGCCCAGCGGGGATATTGAATATGTCGGACGCAGGGATCAGCAAGTCAAAGTACGTGGCATGCGCATAGAGCTGGGAGAAATCGAAGCCCATATCTGCCAGTTGGGCATGGTCAGTCAATGCCTCGTCCTGGCAGAGCCCAGGGATGCAGACAGCAGTTTGCAGGCTTTTGTCGTGCTTCACGATACGGCTTCTGCCAGCGCATTTTCTGAAAAGACGATACGCAGGCAACTCATTGCATCGCTGCCTTTATACATGGTGCCAGAAACCCTGCATATCGTGGATGCCTTGCCACTGACCGCAAGCGGAAAAATCGACAGACAAAAACTCAAGTCGCAATACGAAGGACAGATACGCCAGCCATCCAGCCAGATACCTAGCCTGACCGAAACGAAGTTGCTGGAAATGTGCGAACACATCCTTGATAGAAAACAACTGAGGACGACAGATAATTTCTTTGAGATCGGTGGACATTCCCTGGCAGCGGCCTCGCTACAGCGTCAGATAAAAGACGAATTCGCGGTCGAGTTGAGTTTTCACTCCCTGTTCGTGCAACCGCGCCTGGAAGACATCGCTTGCATGATAGACGAAATTCAGTGCGAGCTGATTTGACCATGACCTTGACCCGGGCCTTAACTTTGATCCAGGGCGCGGTCCTGTAGCCAGCACATCTGCGTATCAAATACTTTTCAGAAGCGCCCGCTATATGGCGTGGGGTTTTGTTTGTGAGGAAATGCGTTTTTACTTTGGCAATTTTACTTTCCACTAGCTATTGATGAAATGCGTTCTAGATAGATCTGGAAACTGACAGAATGGTGGAGAAAAGATGATAGAGAACGAAGCGTTTAGTGTAGAAGCTGCTGGAACCGCAAAAACAGAGACAAGCGCCCGCGCCCACTTAAAAGAAAAGCTGCGGCAACATAAAGCCAACACCAGCGCCAACCGTGGCGTACACAGCCCCATCCTGCCGCGCAGCAGCCGGGAAGCAGAAGGCCAGCCAGAAGAAGCCGTCCTCTCCTACGCCCAGCAACGCCTGTGGCTCATGGACCAGCTCATG
>NZ_JBMPPL010000019.1:0-35048 GCF_049339485.1 Undibacterium sp. TJN19 | reverse complement strand
AGGAGGGAGACGCCGCTCTGGTGGTTGATGGCAACGCCTTTGGGGCGACCGGTGCTGCCTGAGGTGTAGATGATGTAGGCGAGCTGGCCGGGGTTGACCGGGGGCAGGTTTGTGCTGAGAACTTGATTTGTGTGCTTATCGACATCTGCATCTTGGTCTGTGCACAGGCATTTGCCGGGGTCGATACCGAGTCGTTCGCGCAGTTCTGTGGTGGTGATGACGATGTGCATGTCGGCATCGTTGAGCAGGTACTGGACGCGGGAGGCGGGATAGGCCGGGTCGATGGGGACGTAGCAGGCACCGGCTTTCAAGACGGCGAGGATGCTGATGAGGCTTTCGGCGGTGCGGTTGAGGCAGATGCCGACGCAGTCTTCTGGCGCAACGCCGAGGGACAGTAAGACGGCAGCACGCTGGTTGGCGCGGTCGTTGAGTTGCTGGTAGCTGAGGCTGGTACTGCCGGCGATGAGGGCTGTCTTGCCGGGGGCGCTGGCAACCTGGGCTTCGAACAGGCCGTGCAGGGTCTGGCTCTCGGGATAGGCCATCGCCGTCGCGTTCCAGGTCGTCAGTTGACTGGTTTCGCTTTCATCGAGAATGTCTTCGATGCTGAATTGCCGTGCGCTTTGCGCAGTCAGCAAGCTCAGTATCTGACGGACATAAGACATCAGGTGTTGCTCAAGGCTTGCAGGCAAGAGATCGACATCCACATCGAGGTCAATGCGGCTGTAATTCTCTTTTCTGTTATGGGTATTGACAGTACTATGCACCGAAAACGTCAGCGGGAAACTGGTCGACTCCTCACCGAACGGCGATTCGCTGAAATTCTGCTGGCCTGGATGCAGATCAAACTGACCAAGCTGACCAAGTTGATCAAGCTGCACGAAGTTAAACAGTGAAGCCGACAAATCGATACCGGTATCAAACTGTATCTGTGCTGCCGGATAAAAGCGATGCCGGAACTGTTGTTGCAGGGTCTGGTGGATGGATTGAGCAATTTCCGTCCAGGATTTTTTTTCCAGGTCAACTGCCAGAGGCAGGGAATTGAGATACACACCCAGAGCCTGGTCGATGTTTTCCAGTTCCGGGCGGCTATGCGTAACGGCACTGCCAAGTATTTTTCCGGTACCGGTAATCACCGCCAGCAGTGCTGCGTACACCGTGTACCAAATGCTTTTTTCATGTACATGCCAGCGCTGCGCCAATGCTTCAACGGAAGCATTCAGCGCTTGTGGAACGTCATAACTGAAGCGTTGATTGCGCGCACGCTTCGCCCCTGCCCACCAGGGCATCGAAGCACCTTGCAGCTGTTCAATCCAGAAATTTTTGCTGGGCTCGTGTACGATTGACTTGAGTTCAAGGTCAATAAGTGTACTGTAAGCAGGTGGCGCAGATCTGGTTTCCGGAAATTCCTGATGCAGGAATTTGCCATAATTGGCGAGCAGTTCTGCCACAAAATGCTGATTGCTCCAGCCATCGAACAGGGCATGATGTATGACCAGGCTCAGGTGCAATGCAGTATCGCCAAGCACATGGATAGCCAGTCGCCATGGCGCAGCCTGGATGGCGATGCCCTGCTGCTTTTGTTCTGCTACCCATTGACGGATTTCTGTGTCCTGATCCGCTTTGGACAGGGCACGCAGATTAAATGTCTGCAAAGGCGCTGCGGCATTGCGCATGACAACCTGTAATGGGCGTCGTACAGCGTCCATGACAAAAACAGAACGCAAGGCTGCATGGCGTACCTGCATGGCCCGCAAGGCGCGAATAAAAAGTTTCTCGTTCCATCCCGACTGTACATGCCAGCACAGGACATTTTGATACAGGTGCAAGTCTTTTTCTTTGAGCGAATGATAAATCATGCCCTGCTGTAGCGACGATAGAGGAAAAGCATCATCCAGTTCCAGCAAATCATATTTATCATCGACAGCATGTTTTTCCGCATCATCAAGCAAGGCGAATGGTGCAATCGGGGTGACACTGGCAAACTGTGCATGATCACGGCGAATCAGACTGGCGATATCTGCAATCGTTGCGCTGCCGATGACATCATCAAGCGTGTATGAAAGCCCTTCTTTCCGGCTGTCGACGATGAGGTTGACTGCCTTGAGGGAATTGCCGCCAAGGCTGAAATAATTATCAGACGCCAGTACTTTGTCCTCAAGCGCCAGATTTTTACGAACCAGTCGGCAAAGCAGCGCACTGATCGAATTCAGTTCTGCCGGACTGGCAGCATTTGAACCAGACTGCACTGTTGCCTGCGCATCAGCAAGACCTGATATTTCGTCACGGATAAGGATGGATTGCGGCACCTCCAGTTTTGCCAGCGCATCAACCGGGATCAGGTAATCCAGCACCGTATCCCCTGCCCTTTTTGCATTCCCTGCGTCAGCATATTGGGCAAAGTATTTATCAAGAAACAGTTGTACAGGCGCATTTTTATCTGAACGAACCAGCGGGAAATGCACTTGCGCGCATTGCAGGCTTTCTGCATGCTCTCTTATTTTTTGCAGGACGCAATATTCGATATGGCGCCCCAATACCCGGCAACTCAGCAAAAATGTATCGACAATGAGCGTGCTGACACTGTTAGCTGCACTGTCAGCCACCAGCACCACCACACCTGTCTGACCATAGTCCCCGAATTTATCCTGTACCTGGACAATAAATCCCCTGGTATTTTTTTTTTCGATAATGGACTGCAATTCGTCTTGGGACCGGGGGATTTTTCTTAAATTGAACTGGTTGGTCTTGGCACTCAACTGCGCAGCGCGGTTCATATTGCCGGCATCCAGCGGATAAAAACGTACTTCTATACCCAGGTTCTGAATAAAAGAAGCCAGGTCACCGAACGAACTTTGCAAATGCTTTCTTTGCTGTTCAAGCTGGTAAAGCTGAGTGCGCCGGGTGTCTTCTTCCGTGACGGCAAGACGCTGGAACAGCCATGAACGTTCCAGCACGGCGGTTAAAGAACGCAAGCTATTACGCACTGCATCATCTGATGTCTGGGGGATGGGCAATAGCAACAGACCAGGGTGCGCTGCACCGACTTCAACCAGTTCAACCGCATTGTCATCAATAAAGATAAAAGAACTGGATGACAGATTCAGCTCGGCAGCGATCTCGGCGATGTTTTGCGCCTTGGATTGCCAGTTGACTCGCATGGCGATGAAATCATCGCGCTGCAGTACCATGTCGGCATTCTCTTCAAATACGCGCTCGACATCTGCTGGATTGTTCTTGCTGACCAGTGCCAGCAACATCCCCTGCTGCTTTGCTTTTCTTACCAGGTTTTGCAAATACAGCTGATCACGGGTAATGACCAGCGTATCTGGTTCCTGTTCGCCGCATATGCCTTGCCAAAGCGTACCATCGGCATCCAGTACAATGAGCTTATGCTCAAAGCCATGAAAGTTGGCAATGCGTGTTGCGATGACCTGTGCAAGCAGGGAAAAATAACTGTCCCTGAACGGGATTTTCGCTATTTCATCGCGTACCAGGTCAAATACTTCCGAAGAATGCCCTACATAAAAATCAGCAGGCACGATGGGCGCAACCGACAAGCTGGCCAGTTTTTCAAGCAAGCGGCTTTCGAGCGCAAGCAAATACCTGTTGTCATGCCCGTCCTGCGCAGCCAGTTCCAATAATGAAGGACATAAGGCCACCACGAATTTGCCTGGGTAAGCGACATCCAATTCAGTCAATGTGGCGACCAGGCTATCCTGCAATTGCTCAACTGTTTTCCAGTTGGCGTCATTGAAACGGCGGTCCTGCAAGGCCTGCCTGTCGGCAAGGCAAAAAAAATCCTCCACCCTGAGCAATAACAGGTTAATACCAGCGACATCTGTCCTGAGACCTGCGTCTTGATTGAGCAAGGACTGGAAGACCTGGCCAAAAGGGGCGAAATTAATGGTTGAAGCAATGCCATAGCCAGACAACTGCTCTGCCAGGAAATTTTGTAGCGGTTCAGCGGTGAAGCCGGCCACAACGAAAACATCTGCCTCTTTGGCGTTGAGCCTTACATCGTCCAATTCTTGCGCCATCTTGCTTCGCCTCTTTTATCTAGTAGATCACCGCTACTCAATATTTTTTGATGTATCGCTGGTTTTAAGGACTTATGAAATCTCGCATTTCACACCGATCAATTCATCAACAAAACTCAAAATGGTTTTTGCATTTTTTGATTTAAGGATTTCGTTGTGCTGTGCCTCTACATGGCGCACCTGGAAATCATTGCTGATGAAATTACCCCACGAGTATTTTTCATCACGCATGGTTGAATCATCGAGAAATCCATCCAGGCTGGCCAGGGACATGCTTGGCGGATAACAATTCGCCTTGATATAGGTAATTTCCAGGCCATCAATATTTTTTGGCGGTTCATAAATTGCCATCGAACGCTTCTTGCCGCCTTCGACAATGTTATTGAACAGGTCAAGATTCACCCTGTTATTGGCAGCATTGTTTGTATCAAATGTCTGCAATAGCTCACCAACCTGGCTGGCTGGCGTGAACATGATCTGGGTCGCCAGTTTGTCGTAGCTGTCCTTGTCGAGTTTCATCGGTGCCAGGATGGAATCAATAATGATGGCCTGCATGAAATTCATGAAGCGTTCATCAAGGCGATAATGGAAATGCGGGAAGGAATCGATCATCATCAGCATCTCGACTTCATCGCCGGCAACCTTCAATTGGTGCGCGATTTCCAGTGTCACCACACCGCCGTAGGAATAACCCAACAATGCGTAAGGGCCGGATTTTTGCAAACCTTTGATCTGGTGAATGGCATCTGCGGCAATCTTGCGGATATCGGTCTCCAGCGTTGCCAGGTCGCCACTGATTTCACCGACAAGCACTTTGTACTTGCCCTTGCTTTCTGCGACAAAATCAGAAAAATCAAAGATATTGCCGTTCAGGCCAGGGATACAGAATATGTTTCTATCGCCAGTGCTGTCACCCATCGCAATGAATTCTATGCTGCGATCTGCGTCTGGCGTTGTGCCCCTGATATTGCTGCCGTGATCTTGCACATCACTGTCAGAAGCCGGTGCAGTCGCTGATGCATGACCAGCCTTGAAGCCGAGCTGATCGCCATATTCGACGGCAAGATGCTTCGCCAGATGCCCCACTGTCGGGTTGGCAAAGAAGACTGCCATCTTGAGGGTCTTGCCCATGCCATGTTCAACGGCATTTTTCAGTTCGGTCATCGACAGTGAATCAACACCGAGGGAAACGAATTCTGTATCCGCTTCAACTTCGTCCCTGGCGTCGGCACCCAGCACCTTATTTACCTGGGCCTTGAGGAATACTTCTATATTCTGGACAATGCTGTTTTGCGGATTTTGCAGGAAAGCACGTTCCAGCTCCCCTACTTCAGCGTCGTCAATATCGCGCTTCTCAACCAGGTTGAGCAACATCCTCGATCTGATGTCGGAAGCCAGACGGCTGCCCAGTTTGCACACCACACCTTGCACACTTTGATTGAGCATCAGTCTTTCCAACGACAGGAAGCCTTCATCGACAGAGATGAAATGGCTCATGTCCATGGTGCGCTTCTGTGCCAGTCGTGCAGCCATACCCACTTCTGCCCATGCCCCCCAGTTGACGCTGAGGCCTGGCAGGTTCTGGCTGCGCCTGTGACTCATGAGGCGATCCATGAAGGCATTTGCTGCGGCGTAATTACTTTGGCCGCCACCATCAAGGATGGCAGAGACGGATGAAAAGCAAACAAAGAAATCAAGAGGCAACTGCGCAGTCAGGTGATGCAGGTGCAGGGTGCCCATGACTTTCGGCTTGAATACTTTTTCAAATTTTTCCACGGTTTGCTGTTCGACCAGCGCATCTTCGAGCACACCGGCGCAATGCAGGATGCCTCCCAGAGGCGCATCTCCTGCCTGTATGGTGCGGATAATACGTGCCACATCTTCATGCACGCCTATGTCTCCACGGACTGGATAAGCATTAATGCCGACCTTGTTGAGGTCACGAAGCTGACGTGCAATATCCTCGGTAGGCTCACTTCTGCCGACCAGGGCGATATGTCTGGCACCGTGGCTGACCAGCCAGTTCGCCGACTGGAGGCCCAGGCCGCCGAGGCCCCCCGTAACGAGATAGGTTTTTCCAGGATTGACAAAGGATGCGTGCGCAGCAGCACTGGCGTGCTTGTCAAAGTTGACAACAACCTTGCCGACATTCTTGCCCGCTGACAGGTAACGGTAAGCCTGCTGGATATCGCTGACAGAAAATTCTGTCATGGCCAGCTCTTCGAGCTTGCCGGATTCGAAATCGTCGAGTATCTGCTGCATCAGATCGTGAATGATGGTGTTGCCACCTATGCCGCCGCTGACTGCGTCTTCACCAATTTCAAAGAAGCAGTAGTCAACATCAGGACGGTAAGCCGCGGCCTTTTCATTTGACCAGATATCTTTTTTGCCAATTTCGACAAAGCGTCCATTTTTGCCGAGTGCATCAAAGCTCTTCTCGATGAAATCGCCATTGAGGCTGTTGAAGACAATGTCCACACCCTCGCCTTTGGTGAGGTCGAGAATTTGCTGTGAAAAATCGAGGGAACGCGAATCAAAGATGTGCTTGACACCCTGCTGGCGCAAATGTTCCCACTTGCCCTGGCTGGCGGTCGCATAGATTTCTGCGCCGGCTGCCCTGGCGATCTGGATGGATACCTGGCCGACCCCGCCTGCCGCTGCATGGATCAATACCTTGTCGCCAGGCCTGATCTTTGCCACGTGGTACAAGGCATAGTAAGCGGTCATGAACACGGTAGGAATGCAAGATGCCGCGGCATAGCTGAGCGCCTCTGGCTTCTTGATGACCTTGTCGACATTGACGACGAAATCACTGCTCAGGCAGCCATTGTGCCAAACGATGACATCATCCCCTTTTTTCAGATGGCTTACGCCCTGGCCCACGCGCTTGATGCGGCCCGCACCTTCCATGCCAAAATCAAAATCAGCTGCATGTCGTTTGTTAGGATTGAGAAAGCCCAGTACATACAGGGTCTCCTTGAAGTTCAGCGCTGCACTGTGCATTTCCACCAGCACTTCATTTTCACCCAGCAAATCAGGTATGAATTCACGGGCTGAGAAATTGTCAAACGTGCCGAAACGCATCAGGCGTATTTCAAAAGGCCCTGAGGGAAGGCGCAGCTTGCTGTTGGCTGCCCCGGTATCGACAGCTTTTTTAATACGTGGTGTAAATCGCTGGCCATCGCGGTAGGCCAGCTGGTTTTCCAGCGTTTCGCCTTGCACCAGGTCGGCGATGAATGCATCAAGCGATGCCTCTGTGGTATCCACGTCTGCCCGCAAGCAGTGGAATTCCGGATGTTCAATCGTCAGGGTATTACCGATACCCCACAATGCCGATTGATGGGCATCATATTCGTCGATATGGATTTCTTCATCGATCAGCTGTGCCCCGGACGTGGCAATCACGATGCGTGGCGCGACATCGGCATCGCAGGCACTGATCAGTTGCGTGAGGCTCAGCACATTCAGGCTCAGATCCAGCGCGTCTTCATGATTGTCAGGCGTTTCGCACAAATTTTTGGCGAAGACGATGGTATCGACTTCCGAATGTTTGATCAGGCCAAGAATTTCTTTTGACGACAAAAGATCTTGCTCATAGGTTTTGGTATCAGGGTATTTTTTGCTCAGGTGACGGGTACTGATCGGTTTGCTGTCATCAATCAGGCCTTGCGCCAGACGAATAACGGTTTTATTGTCATTCCTCAGTGCCAATTCAAGTTTTGTGACAGGCAAGCTGTCTTCGCCGATCAAGACCCAGGTGTTGCGTGGTTTGGCAGGTTTGGAAACTGCCTGCTCTGTCTTTTCCCATTCGATGTCAAACAGCACACCGGCCAGTTGATCATCTGCCACGACTGAATCAGCGATTTCTTTTTGCAGGTAGTGTTCTATCCTGGCGATGACTGCGCCTTTTTCAGAGAAAACAGTGATCTCGCCTATCGAGTATTCTTCATCCGTCTGTTCCCGCCTTACCGCGTGTACATAGAAAGTATTGGGTACCGACTCATACACTGTGAAGTTACGCAGGCCCACCGGCAAAGTACCGGTCTGCGAAATTTTTGGTCCGTCAATGACCTGGAAAGCCGCGTCCAGCAAGACCGGGTGGAAGCTATAACGATCAACTTCGGGATACAGATGTTGAGGCAATTCCACCAGCCCCAGGCTTTCCAGCTGACCATGCTGGTTTTCGCCTATCCACAGGCGTTTGATCGCCCTGAAGGAAGGGCCAAAGGTAATGAATTTAAGCGCATCATAGTAACGGCTCAGTGGCAGCAGCTCGCTATCGGCCTTGTGGATCAGGGCCGGCATGGCAATCGCAGGCGGGTTGACAGAATGTGGCGAGATCTTGCCCTTGGCGTGCAAGACCCAGGCACTGCTGTCAATGGCATCTGATTTTCCGAGGTTACGGCTCAGGATTTCGAAGGTACAGCCTTCGCCGCTGGCGGTGGCAATAATCTGCAACACCTTCTTGGCGCCGTCATGCAACATCATTACTTGGGCGAAACGGATTTCATCAATACGCACTTTTTTGTTCTTGATGAAATGCTTGCCGATTTCCAGCGCCATCTGGGTATAGCCCGCGCCAGGGAAAATCACTGTTTCTATCAAACGGTGGTCAGCGATGAACTTGGGCGTGTCTTTATCAATGATATTCTCAAACACGACAACCTTTGCCGTGCTGGCCAGGCGGCGGCCCAGCAAAGGATGCTCCAGCGGCAGATTTTCCAGCGCAATTGCCTTGGGTTTATTGATGATCTCTTCATCGATCCAGAAGCTCTTGCGCTCAAACGGGTAAGTCGGCAAGGAGATGCGCCTTGTGCCGGAGTCGGCGAAAACGGCTTCCCAGTCTATGTCTATACCCAGGCAGCAGGCTTTGCCCAAGGCTGCCGACATGAAATCTGCGGCACCAATAGTATCTTTTGCCCGTGGCAGCGTGCTCACGGTCAGGCATTCCACATCAAAATCGTGCTGGCCCAGCAAGGAACACAAGGTCGCACCTGGCCCCATTTCCAGGCAGATGGCATCTTGCACCATGATGGTCTGCGCACCTTTGGAAAACAGCACGGCTTCGCGTAACTGTCTGACCCAATAAGAAGAATCCGTTGCCTGCTCAGCGGTGATCCATGTGCCGCTCACATTGGAAACAAAGGGAATGGTCGGATGATGAAGTTCAACCGAGTTGACGATATTCCCATAAGCTTCAAGAATAGGGTCCATCATATGCGAGTGGAACGCATGTGATGTATGCAACACCACGCTCTTGATATTGGCATCAAGCAGTCTGGCAGCAAGACGTTCTATGGCTTCTACCGTCCCTGAGACGACGCAGGATGCCGGGCTGTTTTCACCGGCGATGGAAACCGTGTCATCCAGGTAACGGCCCACTTCTTCTTTTGCCAGTGGTATCGACAACATATTGCCTTTTGGCATGGACTGCATGAGACGACCACGATTTGCCACCAGTTTTAAACCATCACTGAGGGAAAATACGCCCGCCAGGCAGGCCGCTGCATATTCGCCTATGCTGTGCCCTATCATGGCCGCAGGTTTGACACCCCAGCCCATCCACAGTTGTGCCAGGGAATAAGAAATCACGAACAGGCAAATTTGCGTATATTCAGTTTCATTGATGCGTTCACGCGTTGTTTCATGTTCACTCAGTGAAGGAAACAGAACCGGGAAAATATCGATACCCAGAGAGTCTTTTGCCTCCTGGCAGCACTGGTCAACACAGGCCTTGAAAATGGGTTCTTCCTTGTAAAGCTGCAATCCCATGTCAGGGTATTGCGAACCCTGACCCGGGAACATGAATACGGTTTGCCGCATCGCATTGACAGGGATGGTGTGAACAACCTGGCTTGACTTTTCACAGGCTTCGATCAGTTTTTCCTTGTCATCAGCAACGATATAAAGACGATGATCAAATTTCTGACGGCCAGCGTTGAGCGAATAGGCAATGTCAGCCAGCTCTGCTTCAGGGTGATCCTGCAAGTACGTGGCAAGCCGCAATTTTGAATCAGCCAGTGCCTTTTCTGATTTTGCCGTTAACACCACCAGCTTGTGGTAGGGCCTTGGCTCCAGCGTGCGTTTCACTTCGGGCGCTTCTTCGACGATGGCGTGGACATTGGTGCCACCTACCCCAAAAGCGCTGATACCGGCTATGCGCCTGCCGTTATAGGGTTGCCAGTCAGTCAGTTCCTGCGCAACGCGGAATGGGCTTTCTTCAAAATTAATCGCAGGGTTGGCCTCGTTGAAATTGACGATAGGCGGGATTTTTTTATAATGCAGCATCAGCGAGGTTTTGATGAGCCCGGCAATGCCGGCAGCAATGCTTAGATGGCCTACATTGGTTTTTACCGAGCCAATTGCACAGTATTGATTTTCGTCCGTGTATTTTCTATAAACTTTGCTGATCGATTCGATCTCTATCGGATCACCCACGTTGGTGCCAGTGCCATGCGCTTCGACATAGCTGATATCACGGGCGCTGACGCCTGCGCGTTCTATGGCTTCATGGATAACACTCATCTGCCCTTTGACGCCCGGGGCCATATAGCCGACTTTTTGATTGCCGTCATTGTTGACAGCCGTACTGCGGATGACAGCATAGATCTTGTCGCCATCCTTGATGGCGTCTGGCAACCTGCGCAACATCACCATGCCAACGCCGCTACCAAACACCGTGCCGGAAGCATCCTTGTCAAAAGCACGCAGGTAACCACCACGTGCCGACAGGCCACCATCAAAATACTGGTAACCGACACCCTTCAAAATTTCGCAGCCGCCTGCCAGCGCATAATCGCAGTCATACATCAGCAGGTGATTGCAGGCCTCATGTGTTGCCAGCAAGCCGGTCGAGCACGCGCTGTTGAGTGAAATGCTGGGGCCATTCAGGCCCAGTTTATGCGAGAGCTGTGTGGCAAAAAAATCCTTGATGGCAATAATTCGTTTTGCCACTTCATTGGTTTCTTCGAGGGGTGACTGGAAGAGGTTATAATACATCCAGTATTTATGATCTGCCACACCAAAATACATGCCGGTTTTGGTGCCGCTGACGATATGGCCGGAATCTTCTATGCATTCCTGCGCGGCTTCGAGCATGATGCGCAATTGCGGATCTGCCATCCTGGCTTCACGTGGTGAAAATCCAAAGAATTTCGCATCGAACATATCGATATCGTCCAGATCGTAACTACGATAGACATAGTCGGCGCTATCGAGTTTTTCCCTGGCGACACCTAGCCTGGCGAGTTCTTCCCTGTCGAGCATTTTGGCGCAATCACGCCCCTCAAGCAGGTTCTTCCAAAATTCGTCCTGGTTGTTTGCCTTTGGAAATCGCAAAGACACACCAACTATTGCAACAGCACTGTTAAAATCGCTCATAGTTCAACCCGTATCCTTCTGTTTCGTTCCAAGTTCACTTGACTTAAATGTTTTGCCCGTTTGCTCACATTCACGGTGCTGTCCAGATGATGGTGATCATCATTTTTGGCTTCAATAAATCTGGATAAATCGTGTATATTCGAGTAGACAAACAAATCCGTTGTTTTCAGCTTTTTTGAAAAGGTCTTGTTGATAAGTTCGATTAATTTGACTGACAGCAGAGAGTTGCCGCCAACATCAAAGAAGTTGCTATCCATCGCAATATTTGCCTTGGGTGCATCAAGCACGCCGGCCCAGATAGAGAGCAATTCCTTTGCCACCAGATGGTCCCTGACCACCGGCCCTGTCTGCGCGGCATGGGTTAACGCAGTTGCCGACACAGCCTGCTTGAGCGCGCTATAATCAATTTTATGGCGACTGTTCAAGGGCATTTTCTCTACCGGTACATAGCTGTCCGGCATCATGTAGGTAGGCAAAATATCAACCAGCCGCTGCTTGATATCGGGTAAATTGAATTGCGCGCCTGATTTGCTTTGCACATAGCACACCAGCTTTTCAGCGCCCTTGGCGCCTTCATGAATAGCCGCTGCAGAAAAAACAGCATCCAGGCTTTGCACTGCTTGTTCTATCTCTTCAAGCTGTATGCGATAGCCACGCGACTTGACCTGGCGATCTTTTCGGCCGATATAATTCAGGTTGCCATCGCGATCAATAAAGCCCAGATCGCCAGTGCGGTATGAACGGCAATTGCCTTCTTCATTTACCAAAAATTTTTCGGCTGTCAGTTCAGGATTCAAGTAATAACCGCGAGCCAGGTGTGGCGTGACGATATGTATCTCACCCACTTCGAATTCACCGGCTAACCCACCATCTTCCTTAAGAATCTGGATATCCACTTGCCGGATCGGCTTGCCGACGGGAACATTTTCGATGGAGGACTGTGCGGCAGTCCCGGTCGTATCGGCGACAACTTGACAAGTCATGATCTGGGGCGTTTCACTGGTACCATACACATTGATCAATGTGCCGGAAGGCAGCAGCGATTTGATATGGCTTGCCAGCTCCTGACCCAATACCGAACCACCAATGGCGAGCAACCGCAGTGTATCGAGACCCTGTTTTTCGCTCTGCTCAAAAATATGCCGGGCCAGTTGGGGTGTCGCATGGACCACTGTGACCTGCTTTTCTTTAATCCAGGCATGCAAGCCGTGACGGCTGCTGAGCGCCTCCCTGGTAGGGATAGCTATACACGCACCGATAGTCAAGGGAACAAAAATATCCCGTATCAGCGGGTCATAGCCCAGACCCGAGAGCATGCTGAACTTGTCTTTGACGGACAAGGAAAACTTCTCCTGGTACCAGTCCATGAAATTCAATATAGGCCTGACGCTCGTCACAACTAGTTTTGGCTTGCCGGTAGTGCCGGACGTCGCCACCAGATACATTTCGCGGTCGGCGATCGCATCGGGATAGTCAGATTCATCAATTTCAGTGGCTTGATCTGCGACATATTCGCCATCAAGTTCTGTGCCCGAATCATCCATATGCTGACTGCTGAGTATGCAGCAATCACTCAAGCGCTCATCAGTAATTCGCCGGGCTTTTTCTTCATCTGAATAGCCTTCAGATCCCAGCCAGAAAATATTTTTGACGCTTTCGAGTGCACGTGAAATATAAGCTTCTGGCTGATTTTCGCCAATCACGAAAAATACGCGATTTGCCTTGACACACGCCAGTATGGCAAGCACCAGCAAGGGACTGCGCTCGCAATGAATGACAACAACAGAATGTTGATGATCGCTACGATTTTGAATAAGACGTGCGAGGTCATCGCTCAAGCCATCAAGCTGCTGATAAGACCATATTTGTTCACCAAACTCGATGGCATTTCTGTCTCGGTACTGATGAGCAGAAAATTTGAAACGCTCAATGATGTCTGCAACTTCATCTATCGCTTTCACACAGGGTTCGCGCAAGAAATCTGCATCAGCATGCACGACATTTTCTCGTGAATTGAAAGTGTTTCCTTTACTTCCTGCGCTGTCGCCGCCAGCAATCGCAACGGTAGCTGCATCACGATTTTCGAATGCAGAACTGTCGATCGATTTATGTAAATCATCCATGCTCGTCATGCGTCTTTTCCTCAGGCCAGAGCTGCGAAATATGCATAGTCTTTACCAGTGAAAATACTTCCGAAAGTAGCGTACTGGTCGAGTATAAATATAGTGGAAAGTTATTACGATGATGTGACGCTTGCAAAATAATTTTGACATTACAACAATGTATTTTTGCATTTAAAAATCATGCAAAACATCATCAGAAAATTGCAAATTCAAGAGGAGAAATAAACAGGAAATGTAAAAATAAAATTACTCGCACCATCTGCATTTTTCCATGCAATGACATGGAAGTAATATGCAAATAATTTATGCTTCGTAATTTTTCATATTGAATATTCCGTGCAGCAATTTCGTCATTTCTAAAACGAAATTTTTTAGATGAATAGAAGATTTTTTGTTCAGGCATGCATCATGAAAAATATTGGTACCAGGTCAGATCAAGGTGATATTTTCATTGATCTGATCTGGCATTTTCCATCATTCATATCTGAGTGCATTCACCGGGTTTTGCAGCGCTGTTTTTCCAGCCTGAATAGCCACGGAAAAAAAGGCGAGAATTGCGATCAGGGATGTGGCGGCGAAAAATATCCAGATATGAATATCTGTTTTGTAGGCAAAGGTCTGTAGCCAGTAATTCATCACAAGGTAAGTAGTCAGGGACGCGACGCAGGCCGCCGCAAAAACCCATCCCAGCAAGCCCTTTGTCAGCATCCATACGATATTGATGGGCGTGGCACCCAGCACTTTTCTGACACCAATTTCTTTTGTGCGTTGCTGTGTCGTAAAAGCAGCAAGCCCGAACAGACCAAGACAAGAGATGATGATGCATACCAGGGCGAAACTTCCGGTCAGGCGCATGATATTGGCTTCATTGACGTACTGCTGTTTCAGCAAGTCATCAAAGAAGGCATATTCAAAAGGATGCTTGGGATCAAAGTTGGAAACAACTCTCTTGACCGTTTCCAGCGTCTGCGTCATGTTGTCGCCCTTAATGCCGACGATGATGGAACGTGTGATGAGATTACGCTGATTGAGCGGGATGTTTTCAAGATCGCTCTTCTGGAACTGGCGTATCATCATCGGGCCTACTTTTGAATGCAGGGAACTGAAATGGAAATCTTTGACGACACCGATGACATGGCTGTCAATTTGAACCCGTTTACCGACGGCATCTGTCCATCCCATTAAACGCACAAATGATTCATTGACGAGCACTGAGGCGCCGACATCGGTCAGCATGCGTTTTGAAAAATCACGGCCAGCCAGCACCTCTATGCCGACGTTTTTGACAAAGTCGCGGTCAACTGAGATCTGGTTGACGGTCATTTCCTGCATATTGCCATCACTGGTTTCCACCTTGATGAGGCTGGCAGCCACTTCATCACCTGGCACAAATGAAGATTCAGTGACATTGACGATATTGGGCTGGTTTTCAAGTTCCGATTTCATCACGGGAATTTTTTCTATCGCATCAATGCCGCGTATCATGATCGCCAGCTTGTTATCCCGCTCAAAGCCCAGCGGCTTGCTGGCAATGTATTCAAGTTGCAAACTCATGATCAGTGTGCTGGCGACGATACCGACCGAGACAAACAGCTGGATGAACACCAGCGCCTCGCGGATACTGAATGAAGACCTGCGCATATTGCGCTGGTTATAGATGGCAGCCAGCGTACTGATAGAGGAAAGGTAAAGAGCAGGATAAAGGCCAGCTGCAATGCCGATGATGATGGCACCCAGCAAGATCCATAGTATCGTTACTGGTTGCTGGGAAATATTCAGTTCGACGTTGGAACCGAGCAAGGTATCGAGGCCAACGGTCATATTAATGATGAACAACATGCTGATACCGATGACCGCAGCAATCAGGCTCAGGCAAACTGATTCACCGAGGAACTGGGCGATCAGTTGCTGTTTGGTCGCACCAATGACGCGGCGCATGCCGATTTCCTTTGAGCGCCCGATGGCGCGTGCAGTCGCCAGGTTCGTATAATTGATGCAGGCAACAATGACCAGGAACAGGGCGACAGCAATGAAGCCATAGATATATAAAATATTTCCCACCGGCTGGTCATAGCGATAGCTGTCATCAAAATGGATGTCGGTCAGGGCCTGACTGATGAAATTGATCTGCGAATGCATGCGCTTGCCAACCTGCGAGGTGGAATCATCACCAAACTTGGCAAGCAACTGGTCGAAGGATTTTTTATCCATGCCTGGCTTCAGGCGGAAGTAAGTATAGTTTTCTATATCGAACAGCTGTTCTGGTGACGAAGTTGTATCATCCAGGCCAAAGTCACGCAGGCGCTTCATGGACAGCACGGCGTCATAACGTAGATGGCTATTTTTTGGCATGTCTTTGAAAACGGCAGAGATGCGGTAACCATAGGTGTCCGTGCTGATGGTTTCGCCAACCGGGTTTTTATCGCCAAAATAGCTTTTGGCAAAGCTTTCACTGACTGCGATCCAGGACGGATCTGATAACGCGCCCTTCAGGTCCCCATAGACGGCTTCATGCGAGAAGACATCGAAAATGTTTTCATCGGCAATTTTTACATTGTCCCAATACTTTGCCGTATCCTGATAGCGAAATACCGCCCGTGTGATGGCGAAATTTCTTACCCGTGCGTAGTCACCAATTTGTGGATATTCCTTGGTCAGTAAAGGCCCCAGCGCACGGGAAGTTAACGCATAGCGGTTGGCCTGGCCGTTGGTAGTGATTTCGTTGACTACCCTGACGATGGAATCATGATTCTTATGATACTTGTCATAACTTAGCTGGTTGCTGGCGTACAGCGACAGGGCGATCGCACAGGCAATCGCCAGTGACAGGCTCAGCAGGTTAATCGCCGAATAAACACGGTCTTTCAACAGATTTCGAAAGGCGATCTTCAAATAATGGCTAAACACGTGCTTGCTCCTGACCAATGGGTAGATTGTTGCCTGCAAGGCTCCAGCAAGCTGGAAACGTCTCACGACATAAAAATTTCAGGCCGATTTAACCTGTCCCGGTTTTTGCCATCGCCGCGCTGACCACACCCAGCCTTTGCTGGGTCTGGCTGACAAACTTGCCGTCAAGCAGCGAGGCAATGCGGCTGCAATAACCGGCATCATGCTCCGAGTGCGTCACCATGACGATGGTGCTGCCTTCTTCATTGAGCTGCTTCAGAATGCGCATGACTTCTGCCCCATGACGCGAATCAAGATTACCGGTCGGTTCATCAGCCAGTATCAACCTGGGTGCAGTCACCACCGCCCTGGCGACGGCAACGCGCTGTTGCTGCCCACCAGACAATTGCAGGGGATGATGTTTTTTCCGATGATCTATACCCAGCTTCACCAGCACGGCCTCTACTCTTTCACGTCGTTCAGGAGGCGGGACACCGGCGTATATCAGCGGTAATTCAACGTTTTCAAAAACACTGAGTTCATCAATCAGATTAAAACTCTGGAAGATGAAGCCTATGTTTTTTTTCCTGAAATCAGAACGTTGCCGCTCTGGCAGTTGAGACACCTCTTCACCCAGGAAGCGATAACTCCCACTGGTGGGGCTGTCGAGCAAGCCTATGATGTGCATCAAGGTCGATTTTCCACAACCCGATGGGCCCATCAAGGCAACAAATTCGCCTTCATCAACTTCAAGATCGATATTGTTTACCGCCGCTGTTTCAAGCTCGTCGGTACGAAATATTTTTGATAAACCACTAGTTTGGATAATCATTTTATGTTCCGGTCATTCATGGATAGAGTGTCTATGGTGTCGGTCTGTTTTCACAGACATTGCAATTTCACCGTACGCACCTGGATGGGTTCAGATCATCATTACGCGCAAAGGGCACTGTCCGGGCTTGTGGTCTGCATGCCCTCGCAGATGGCGTTTAAAACCAGGTCTTTATTTTCATCCATGAAAAAATGCCCGCCGTCGAAGACCCTGAAGTCTGCCTTCTTCTGGAAATGATCCTGCCATCCGACCAAGTCTTCCTTTGTCACCTTATCATCGAGGGCACCGCCGAAAATAGAAACGGCGCAATCAAGCTTGACATCAGGCGCGCGGTGGTAGATGTAGGCCGCCTTGAAATCTGTACGTAGTATGGGGACGAATATCTCCATCAGGTCGGCATTATTCAGGATGATTTCTGGTGTGCCGTTCAGGCTCTTCAGCTCTGACTTGAATTTATCGAGCGGGTAATTATGAATAGGCGGGATGCGTGGTGAATAATGTGGTGCACGTCGCGCGCCACAGAAATACCGGAAAGGCATGGGCAGGTTTTTTTCTTTCAGCACATGCAATAGTTCAAAACTCACCGCTGCACCAAGACTGTGGCCATACATCATATATGGCCGGTCCAGCCACTGAGGGATAAAGCGAGCAATCTGCCCGGCCATGTCGTCAACCGAGGTCAGCAAACCTTCGCTGAGGCGGTTGGCACGTCCGGGTGGTTGGATGGCAACGAGTTCGATATTGTCAGGCAGGAGATCTTCCCAGGCCATATAGGCAGTTGCGCTGCCACCGGCATACGGGAAACAAAACAACCTGTATTGCGCTTTGGGCTTGGGCCGGGTGATAAGAAACCATTTGGATGCGTGCATGCTGCTACTCCCTGGTTAAGCGGTTCTGTCGATATTGATCAGGCTGACATTGTCAGTCTTTTTCCAACAATGCGATGAAGAACATTGATCTACGGCACCAGGTCATTCACAGGAAAGAACTCATGTCCGATGCCCGCCAATGTAGCAAGAAGATGTTTCGATCTGATTACAGTTATGCCTAGATTTGAAGCCTGCACATCGGCAGAAAAATCAGATTTCTAACAGGCAATAAGCGCCTGTCATTGCTTCATGCCGCATTAAATAAAATTACTTTTTTCCCGTACATGCATTCGGCAGCAACACCAAATTCAACACAGGCGTCAATCATCTTGTTCGACTCGATAATCTGCTTCGAGTCATCATGGTAATCAATGCCGGTAATGTATTTGTACCAGGGCTCGCGTCCCAGGGCATAGATGAAAACCTGGCTGGGATTGAAGATCTTGACCATAGGGAAGGCACGTTCAAAATCACTGCCGTTGAGCCGTCGGGAATTCTTGATATTCTTGCTGACCGTCTTGGTTGTCAGCGCACCATATAGCCAGGTATAAGGGGCACCCACGCATTCCATGCCAACGGCGAAGATATCAAAGTTCTTGTACAGCATGCTCAACTTCTCGTATAGCCTGGGCTCCAGGTTGGCTGAATCTGCACCAAAGAAAAATTTCCTGCCCAGCAGTTCCACATACCACGCAGATTTTGAACGGATATGCAGATCGCCATGTTCACCAAGAAACGGGATGGCAACGATCTTTCCACCGGGCACCTGAAATTCATCAAGGTCTTCAGCCTCTATCACATCAAAATTCAACGTCTTCAGAAGAAGTTTGATGGAAGGGTCGAAAAGACCGCCACCATTGTTTTTTGGCGCAATGATTTTGTTGGTCTTGTAGCGTAGTTGTAGCAAGGTTTCCAGGTTGACGTGATCCTGGTGGCTATGGGTAAGACAGATGTAATCTATCTTTTCAGGCAGTTCGCTGAAGCTGATCAGTTGATCACCATCCTTGCTGCCGCGGCTGGGAATGACAGGGTCGATGAGGATAGTGACTTCCGGGCTTTCTATCATGAAGCCGGCATGACCTGTATAGGTCAGGCGTATGCCTTGCTGGAGCGGTACATGCGTATACTGGGGTGGCTGCTCGGTAAACAATTCACTGACATCAACGCCGCCCTGCGCAGGCGTGCCTGTGATCAGTGCATCAAGCTCTGCACCGGTCAAAGGGTTTTCACGTGCAGCGAAAAACTTGTCGACCTTGGCATGATTAAAATCCAGCACCAGCTGGACATGATTTTCATCTGGCAGGCGAGGTGTACTGAAAACGAAGGGTCGCTCTTCAACCCGTGATAACAGACCAAAGCCCAGGCTTTGCAAATCGCGTTTGTAATATTCACTATGGTATAGCAGGGGTTCGATAAAGCGGTAAGATGCGTGGTGCTCGCCATCCATGAACAGTTCGACAAAACCACGTAATTTTTCAGGCACCTTCACGTATAAAGGCTCTATCGATTCACCGCTGGAATGATTTCTCAGCAATTCTTCCAGTTCGTCGATGGCCGCAGAGAACGCTATCAGCGGCGCGCAATTCTTGTCCAGTTCTTCGATCAGCGCCTTGATGCTGGACACCTGGTCTTCCTTGCAATCCAGGTATTCACTGCCAGCCAGGTCTCTCTCCTGATTTGCCAGAATATGCATCTGGAAATTATTCACAAATGATTTCATGATGCGACGGTGTGTATTGACCGTGTGCCTGGCTGCGGTCGCCGGCTGCATCAGGTAGGGCCAGGCATACCAGTGATTGAACAAAGGTTCGAAGTAGGCATCTTCTTTCAGGTACCATTTCCTGGCGCTCATTTGCAATCTCGCTTATATTTTTTAAATCAGTTTTTGAAATCAGTTTTTTCATCAGCGCATAGCAGGCTGACAGCTTTATGCCCTGTTTTTGCATTTCTCACGGCATTTAGCAATGCGCTTGATAATGACAGTCAGGTTTCTGCCTGTGCCGCATTTTGTGCGGCATTTGGCGCGGCATTTGGCTCTTCAACAGCCGCCGCTTCTTTTTCACGCAATTGCTGGTCAGCGAAATTCTGGAAGGTATGCACGGCGGTAAGAAACGCGGCAGTAAATGCGAATAACAGTATTGCCAGTGTCCTCGACCAGCCTTGACCCAGAATGTCCATCTCACCCAGGGTGATAGCGGCGATGGCTGCAATGAAGAAAAACAGCGCCAATGCGAAAATAGATCGCACACGCTTGTTTTCCCCTTGCCAGGCTTTGAAAAGAACGGGGATAAAAGGGATTTTCATAATAAATACCGGGTAAGGATTCAAGAGAGAATTTCATCGTCCAGTAACGAGAACGCCATGGCCGCATCTGCAACGGCCTGCAACAACCTAGTACGATCAATGTCCTGAGGAGGATGCGAGGGCCGATTCATCACCAGTTTCTGTCGGCAAACTCGTCGCAAGCCAGCCACTGATGCCTGCGGACATGACCATGGTGTTGTCATAGCCCATTTTCTTGGCGCGGCGTGCGGCATTTGGCGCTTTTCTGCACAGCGGGTTGGAACAGTAAAAAACCAGTCTGGTGTCTTTTTCTGATGGCAGGTCGCGATCATGGTAGTTAGCCGGATCAAGATTCAAGGCACCTGGCACATGCTCCTTCATCCAGCTTTGACGCGAATTGACATCAATGACCGTCACAGACTGGTTCCGTATCATTTCATGCAATGCATTGGGTGTGATGGACTTGAGCCCCATGAGTAATGCAAACATATTTTGCTCCTTGCCTGGCTACAGGCGATAACAGGTCAGTTGTCGCGATGATTGGGTCGCAGCAGCAAGGTTACCCAGGCAGCGACACCAAGTATGGGCATGAAGGTCTTCAGCGACTCCGGGTCGCTGAATGCCAGTATCACGCCAGCCAATAGAAAGGCGACTGCGAATATCAATGCCGCCGCCGAAGGTGTTGAAGATTTTTTTCTCAAACGTGATTCCAGCACATCGGCACTGATCACCGCCAGTGTCAACAGCAGTGGCGCGGCCAGTACCAGCCAGCGTGATTCTTCTGCAAGCACGGCAATCAGGGTGGAGATGACTATGCCTGCTCCCAATAGCAAACTAGGGCCAAGGCCAAACCAGTATTTTTTCGTCATATCGTATTCCCTCATTCATTCTTAGTGATAAAGCATGATGACAACTATCGTTTTATCGGCTCTGAAAAACTGATTTCATCGACGTCACCAAAGTTTTCATAACTGGACGTGATAATCCAGTCACCAGCTTTAAGCCCGTCCAGCACCTCCACGGATTGCGGATTCTGGCGGCCAAGTACAATATTGTGACGTCGTGCAGAGCGGCCATCCGGTGCCAGCAGATAAGCCCAGCGCCCATTGGTATGGCGATAAAACCCACCTTTATCGACGACGCTGGTCATTTTCGATTCGCTGAGACTCAAATCGATTTGCAAGGTCTGGCCGCGCTTGAGGCCTTCCGGTGCTGGTCCGACAAAAGTGAGGTCTGCCTGAAACACGCTGTTTTTTACTTCCGGGTAAATTTTTGATACTTGCAATTCATACGGGCTGCCGCCAAATTCAAATTTACCTTTTTGGCCTATGGCGACTTTCGAAATGTAGTATTGATCAATATTTGCACGGACCATGAAACTGCCCAGTTGATCAATTTGCCCAATGCGTTGCCAGCGCTGTATGCTCTGGCCAATTTCTGCATTCAGGGCTGATAACTGTCCATCTATCGGCGCCCTGACCTTCAGGCTATCGATAATCTGCGCCAGTATTTCCATATCCCGGTTGACACTGGTGATTGATGATTCAATCTGCTTGCTTTGCTGTTCTTCCAGCACAGTCTCTTGACGCACCCGCTCTTGCAATAAATTCTTTTTATTCTTGTAGTAGGTGACCTGGTCACGTGCTGTCTCCAGCGCCTCTTTGGACAGGAAAGGTGTAGGGTTATTCGCCAGTTGCTTGTAGCGGGCAAACTTTGTTTCTGCATCCAGCAGTTTAAATTCAAGATCGAGTAACTGATCTTTCAAAATCAGGTTGGACTGGGTCAGGCTGATCTTTGAATTGCGCAACTGGTTCAGGTTGTCCAGCAGGCGCGTCTCTGCATCAATGTTTTCTTTTTGCGCACTGTTATTGGAGAAGACCAAGATCAGGTCCCCTTTTTTAACCAGTTCGCCACTGTGGATATAAATCTTTTCGACGATGCCCCCTTCTTGCAGATCAAGAAAAAGGCTGTTCTTTGGCTGGGCATTCCCGTTGATGGCAGCATATTCCTGAAATTCACCTTGATGCACTTGCCCGGCACTGAGGCGACCGGCATCAACGCTCATCCGCGTTTTGCGCGAATTTGCGGCAACTTGGGTAATCAGAACAAGCGCTCCCAGACCAATTGCCGCAATAATGGCGATTTTTGGTCTTGACCACTTCTTCTTTTCTATGACTCTATCCATTAGATTGTCTTTACACGAAACCGTTTATCACACTATCGCTACGGGTGATTCAATTTTCCGCCACGGCCAGCACGACGCTGGTTGATTGACGCCCAAACAAGGTCAGCAAAGGCCCGGCCATGACCGTCGTTACAATAGCCATCACCAGAAACATGGTGAACAGTTCAGGGCCAATCAGGCCGGCATCGAGGCCAACCTTTAATACAATTAATTCCATCAGGCCACGTGCATTCATCAGTGCGCCGACCGACAGCGCCAGACGCGTTGGGCACCCGGCCAGGCGTGCGCCCAAAAAGGCACCAGTCATTTTTCCGATAACGGCAGTCAGCAATATCATGGCAAAGATACCGACAGTCTGGCCAGTGAAGGCACTGGCTGTCGTCTTCAGACCAGACAAGGCAAAGAAGACCGGTAGCAAGACGACCACGGCAACAGGTTCAATCCGCTCGCTAAACCAGTGCAGCAAGCGGTCATCACGCGGCAGGCACAGTCCAAACAAAAATGCCCCAAAGACTTCATCAATATGAATACTCTTGGCCACATAGCCGGCGACAAATACGCCTATGAGTATGAAAGTGAACAGGACATTGCCTGGCTGGCCGCTGGCTGGCAACAACCTCGCAATCAGGGGACGCACGATGCCAAACAAGACCAGTATCATGACCGCCAGGCCGGTCACCAGTTGCGTGGCACGGTTCCAGTCTGCATTGGCGCTGGCAAAAATCACGACCATTCCGACCAGCACCCAGGCCAGCAAGTCAGCAATCGCCGCAGACGACAATGCCAATTGCCCCAGGCTGGTATGTGCAATCGACCTGTCCTTCAGAATGCGCGCTAAAACCGGAAAAGCGGTAATGGAAAAAGCGACCGAGATAAAAGCAGAAAACGGCCAGAACGCCACGTTGGCTGGCGCAAAACGCTCATACAGTACTGGAGCAATAGCCAAGCCCAGACCGAGGGGAAATAAAACTGAAAGGACACCAATAGAGCTGGCAGCGATCAGCATCGGCTTCGCGCCCACCGGCAATCGTAGTTCCAGACCAACGATGAACATGAAAAGTACAACACCAAGCTGCACCAGCCCTTGCAGACCAGCCAGACTGGAAGTTGCAAAAAGCTGGGAATGGAGTTCAGGAGCAATTGCGCCGAATATGCCAGGGCCCAGCATAAGACCGGCAAACATTTCACTGACTACGGACGGTTGCCCAAAGCGACGCAATACAAATCCAACCAGGCGTGCCGTGCACAGTATGACTGCAACCTGGATAAGAACGGGATTTTCAAGCATGATCTGACACCTGACTGTTATTTGAAGAATTCAGAATAAGATTGAAGGAAATATTTTCCCGCCGCAGTTTTTTCCTGAACACTTTCTTATTCTTCTTCAAGAAAATAAGGCAATTGATTGCATCAGGTGATCGGCATTCTGCAGCCAGACTATCAGCCCTGGAATGTTGACTGGAGAAACTTGCAGCGACCAATTTTTCGTCGACATAAGTCGCCAGAAAATTTCCGCCATACTGCTTGTCGAATGTCGATGAATGTATCGACTTGAAAAAATCTTCTATCCTGTTCATGCGCTTTTTCCTCAGGCAATAGCCGCGAAATATGCATAGGCATTTGCGAGCAGCAGTTCTTTGGAAACAGCACACTGGCGCTAGCAAATATAGTAGAAAGTTATTACGATGATGTGACGTTTTGAAAAGAATTGAGATGTACCTGAATTAGTTTTTCCATTCAGATAAACGCATTTTCTAATGCGGTTTTTTTGATGAATATTCTTGTTGAAAAATTTTTTTCCAAGAATATTTTAAAATTTCCATACAACTATTTTCATATGGAAACAACGCGATGAATATCAGCATGCTTGACTGACAGGATCATTTCTTTCCCTTATCTGGCCTGGCAATATTTCTCGTAAATATTGCTCTACACCACCTGGCCGGCGACGGCGCTGGTTAGGGTAACCAAAAGAAACTTCTTCAAATCGCACACCGTCTATCCAGCGTGTTGACGGAATATGCAAATGCCCTGAAACAACGACGCGCGCATTAAAGCGTCTATGCCAGTCCTCGCTTTTAGTCGTGCCGCACCATAGCGTGAAACGTGGGTACAAAGGCACGGCTGCAACATCACGACGCGTAGGAAAATGATTGACCATGACCAGTGGTGCCGTGCGCGCAGCATCGGCAAGTTTGCGCTCTGTCAAATCACAGCGCGCGGCACACCATGCCTGGCGCGATGGATACGGATAAGGGTCAAGATAAAATTCATCCATGCATACGACACCGCTTTCTTCAGCCCAACTAACCGCCTTTTCCATGGAAACGGATGCAGGTCTGAAGCTATAGTCGTACAGCAAAAACATCAGCGCAAGCACATGCGCACCACCAGGCCCCGGCCAGATCGCAAACGGGTCTTCTGGCGTCAGTACATGGTATTTTCGGCAGATGTTGACCAGTGAAAAATATTTTTCTTCACCACGTTTTTCATTTTCTGAAACCGTCCATAATTCGTGATTGCCTGGAACCCAGAATACTCGCGCGAATTTGGGAGTGATGATTTGCAAGACAAAATCAAGCTCTGCTCCGGTATCGCAGATATCACCGGCAAGTATCAGCCAGTCGTCATGGTGATCAGGTAATTGCAGCAATGCTGCCCTGTTCTCCGCATGGCGCACATGCAGATCGCTGATTGCCAGCAAACGCATCTAGGCCCTCTTTTGCAGCGCAGGCATTTGGGGAATTACTTCGCTGATGTGAAGTGTCAATTCGGGCTGCTTGCCATGACGCACACTGGTGGCCATGGTGTGATGTTCGCTGAGATGATGCAGGCTAAATTGCCACTCAGTCGCGGTATCCGGCAATGCTGATGCAAAGCTGATGTCTATCTTTGGGTCAGCCAGCACAAACGAAAACTGATCCAGAGGGATTGAAAGTCCCATGCCACGCGCCTTGATATAAGACTCTTTCAAAGTCCACAGGTCAAAAAACCGTTGCCGCTGTTGCGCCTGCGGTAATGCCTTCAGCCCACTCAGCTCTACTGCTGAAAAGACATGCTCGGCAATGGACAGGGTTTCTGTCTTGCGATTGACCTCTTCAACATCAATGCCGGCTTCACAACCCCTGGTGACGATGCAGGCCACCAGGCTGCGCGCATTGGACAAATTGAAACGCAAATCCGGCGGCGCTGCGGGGGTTTCTATTTCTGGCCTTCCATAGGCATTCGTGCGAAAACTCCAGTCTTGCGGCGCTATGCTGGCATAGCGCGACAAGCTGGTACGGCATAGGGTGCGGGTCAGCAGATATTCCGTTTTCAGATGATCGAAGGCAAGACGGGACAGCCGCTCTTGCTCCTGCACATTGAGCAGTGAGCGATAGTAATCGAGTAATGCTGGTGTTGAACAGCGATCTGTCCATGCATACCAGACATGGGCTTCGTGCGCACCCAGGCTGGCAGGCATATCGATCTCGCTATCGTAATACTGATTCATTCATTTTCCATTAATGTGGCTGGCGATGATTCTGGCTTCAGCAAGCCAAAAGACCGGGTATCCGGGCTGACATAACCGCTAAATTCTGTTTCTACACGGCCATAACCATTCCATACTTTAAAACCCAGCCTGGCTTTGAGTTTGTCAGGCATTTCTTGCCACAGTGATTTGTCCAATCCTAACATTATATTTTCTTGCTGGCGAAATTGGGGGGCGCAGAAAGTAGCGAGAACGCCAATTCTGTCCGGTGCCCCGATATTGGCACCATTGCCATGCCATAAACGGCCATCAAAAACAATAAGCGTTCCCGCGGGGGCTTCTGGCTGTATCGTTTGATAACGCTCCTGGTTTTCTTTTTCAGGATAAGCACCGGACAAATGCGTGCCCGGCACCATTTCTGTCGCCCCATTTTTTTGCGTGAAATCTGTCAGCATCCATACAGCTGTCACCGTCACAGGCGGGGCGATACCCAGATTTTTGTCTGGCGCGATGAATTCAGGTGCAGGGTGGCGCGTAATCGCCGACACGCGCCGGTGTTGCGGGTTGGCCGATGACGGCTGCGGCATCCACCATTGGTCAGTGTGCAGACCCATGCGTGTCGACCCCGAACGTACAATATTGGCTGATAAAGTAGACAAGAGGAAATCATCGCCCAGCACATGACCAACCAGTGTATCAATCAGCGGATGGATAACCAGGTCACGGAAAATCTTCCCCTTATTGATCAGCATGAACAGGCGCTGGTTGACGCCGCCATCTTTTTCGTCAAAAGCGGTTGCCTTGAAAAGCCCTTTTTTATCCAGATGATCCTGGTTGCGCCCGCCATCCCGAAATGCCAGGCCTCGTTCCTGCTCGGCCAATGCCTGCTCTATCAGGCGGGATTTTGCTGTTTCAATATCGGCTGCCGCCAGCGCGCCATCTATCAAACAAAAACCGTGGGTATCGAGATCGCTTTTTGCTTTGTCCAGATTCTTGGTGGGGGGAAAATCCTGTTCCATATTTATCTCCATTTCTTAACATTAAGTTTTTAGTCAACAAATTAGCCATCCAATGCATCAACAGATGAACTGCCTGCATGCATCCATGCATGCGCCAGCACCCCAATAGGCTCATGCGGCGATCAGGCGCCCATAGTTAGCCTTCAGGTTTTCAGCACAGACTGTCCAGGGCAAATCAGCCAGTTCTGTCTTTGCTTTTGTACGCAGGTTGTCTGCATAGCCTGGGTCGCGTGCTATTTCAACGATATAACTGGCTATGGTGTCAATATCCCAATGGTCCACTTTGACGACATGCTCAAACAGTTCTACGACGCCAGACTGTCTGGAAAGAATGCTGGGAATATTGGCATTGATGGCTTCCAGCGCGGAAATGCCAAAGGGTTCAGACACAGAAGGCATGACATAGATATCTGTACGTTCCAGCAAGTGTTGTACTTCGTCTGCCTGCAAAAATCCCGGGAATACAATGCGGCCAGTCAAGCCCAGGGATTTTGCAAGCGCCTTCATTTCTGGCAGTAAATCACCATCACCGGCCATGACAAAACGCAGTTCAGGCTCGTGTTGCAGCGCCTTGCTGGCAGCCTGGATAAAATACGCAGGGCCTTTTTGCTGTGTGATGCGGCCAAGAAAAGTCACCGTTTTACTGCTTTTTCTGTTGATGCTTTTCACCGCGCTGGCTGCATGGCCGCGTTCTATGCCGTTATAGATCGTAATGACTTTTTCCGGGTTCTGGCGGTAACGCTCAATGACAATATCACGTGTGAAATTGCTGACGGCGATGATCTGGTCTGCGGCATCCATGCCGCAACGCTCAATGTCGATAATCCTCGCGTCGGCATTGGCGCCGGCACGGTCATATTCTGTCGAATGAATATGCAGCACCGAAGGCTTGCCACTGATTTTCTTGGCAAATTTCCCCGCCAGCGAAGTCAGCCAGTCATGCGAATGAATGACATCGAACTGATCATGGTCGGCAAACAGCCGCGCCGCCCTTTCTGCATAATTGACGGTGGCCGCGATCAGGTCGCCACCGCCATATGCCTTGAGTAGCGCTGTCACTGATGCGGATAAAATACCATGTTGTATCCCGCGATCGTTGGCGAGCCTAATATCTTGTTTCAAATCGTGTTTGAAATCATGTTTAAGATCAGGCAAGCCCACCAGTGTCGCAAATGAATGGTCTTCGTTCTTGTGCAGTCTGGGCAATACCAGGGTGACATTCACACCATCGATTTCACTTAAGCCCTTGGTCATGCCATAACATGCCGTGCCCAGGCCACCCGAGATATTGGGTGGAAATTCCCAGCCAAACATGAGGATATTCATTGACGGCTCTTTTGCAGTTTTCATGTGTTCAACTCCTTTCCAGCAATATCAGGCCGTTCATCATGTCCAGCGTTACATGGCCATCTGTCATTGTGATTTTTTGCGTGCTATAGGCATCGCGCAAGACTTCGCCTTCGGCAAAGCAGGTGCCGACATCGATCTTCATTTCTCCTTCGCCGCCGATAACGATAACAACACTGTCACCGGATGCCTGATGCTGACGTGAAAAAATGTAAGGTTCGTCGCACAACTTGTTGTGCACACCACGGGCAATCGCAACATGGCGTGACCTGAACATTCCCAGACGTCGCCAGTGATGGAGGACACGCTCATCCATGGCTTGCCAGTTCATATCTGAACGGGTTGCCTGGGCCATATCCGAAGGAGTAAATGGCCCGGCATGCCGCCCGGTTTCATCACCGTAAAATATCTGTACACCGCCGGGCGCAAGCAATAGCGCCGTGCCACCATCAATCAGCTTTTCCCTGTCGAATAATTCTGTGTCATGGGAAGATATATAGGACAGCACATTGTGTGCTGCCGGTGCACAAAGCACGGTGGCATATCTGAAATACAGTTTATCGAGCCTGTGCAAGGCGAGGCTGCGATCATAAGCATCTGCCATGTCACGGTCCTGGAAGATGTTCTTCAGTTCTTCCTGAAACTGGAAATTGATGAGATTATCGAAACCATGTTCAAAATAGATATTCTTTTCAATGCCATTGCCGAATACTTCACCGGTCATCCAAAACGGGCTTTTTTCATCTGAGGCGGGCAAATTTCCCTGCTGCCATTGCTGCAAGGCCACAGTGGCAGCCGCTTTCAGTTTCTGCCAGACAGGCAGTTCAACATGCTTGGCCGAATCACAACGGAATCCATCTATTCCATATTGCCTTACCCATGCAGTTAGCCAGTGCACCAGGTAGTCGCGCACGGCAGCGTCTGGCAAATCCACGGCTTTACTACCAGGTTTATTTTTCAGAAATGTTGGCAGGCTGACTGGCACATCGCTCTCAGTCCTGAACTTTGGCATGTCGTAGACGAGACGACTAAGATCATCATCACCACCACCCAGGTAAGATGGCAATTTGGCCCTGACCCATTCGACACCCCACCAATCCTGCAGCCTGGGGTTGTCGTAATTCAAATAACAGTCATACTGTTGCGGTGTGGCTGCTTTCCAGCCAGCTTGCACAATTTCGGGCAGGTATTCCGACATGGTCAGCAGATCGGGATAACCGGCATGACCAATCACGATATCGAGGATGATCCTGATACCTGCCGCATGGGCGGTGGCAACCAGTTCAGCCAGATCATCAGCAGAGCCAAAGTTGTCATCCACCAGGGTATAGTCCAATACCCAGTAGCCGTGATAAGCCTCATACCTGAACTCACCATTCGCAGCGGCGACCCAGCCGTGTATCTGTTCATAGGGAGCGGTCATCAAAATGCCATTCACCCCCAGGCGGGTGAACCAGCCGGCTTTAATCTTCGCGCTGATACCTGAAAAATTGCCACCATGAAAAGCGCCGATTTCTGTTGCATCAGACAAGCGCCCATAGCTGGCAGGCCGGCCTGGCTGGCTGTTATGAAAGCGGTCAGTCATCAGATGATAAATGACGGGGTTATCATGAAAGCTGCCAGCGGGATTTTTATCCCGCACCCTGGCACCGTCCTGGCCTGATGGTTTGTCTGGATCAGGTTTCATCATGCAACCAGTGACTGCAATGAAGAAAGGCAATCCTGCGCAAAGTTGCGTATCGTCTCTTCATGATGAATATCGCTGCTATAAACGCAGGTCAGCACCACCGTGTCTTTGCCATTGTCACACTCTATCATCAGCGTATAGGAAACCAGGTTCTCCTGCGCGCCCGCTGCGACAAATGCGATTTCTTCGACAGAAATTTTGGGTGGTGCCTCGGTATCAGCGGTATCAGCAATGTCGACAGTTTCCGTACTGTCAGTCCTGCTGCCGAGGGTCGTCCGGTTATTCAAAAATACCTGCGGTGGAGGGCTGGCCGCAAATTCGGCATGGATATCCACATCAGCGCAGGTATAACGCAAGAAGCCATAACCCAGTACATTATCCATCGTCTCGCGCACGCTGGCCTGCAACCGTGCAAATGCCGCCGCTTGATCAAGGTCAGGCCTGACTTCAAGATATAAAGGGAACTTGATGGTGGTCGGGCCTATGGTTGCCAACAAATCGAGACTGGGCAACACGGCGCCACGGCCATGCGATTCACAGTCGAGCCGCAATGAACGCTCACCTGTCCAGCGATGATAAGCATGTGATATGGCAAACAGCACCAGATCGTTGAAACTGGCGCCCTGGTATGCACGTAAATAGCTTGTCAGCCGTTGCAACAGTGCCGCATCCAGCACCACCGAAACCCGGCGTGAGTTCACATCGGTATGACGGCCACCCTGCCTATCTACTGGCAAGAGCCTGGACGCATTCAGCCTGTGGGGCTGACGCCAGAAAGACAGGGCACGGGCGGCAAACATGGGCTGGCTGGTGGCCTCGTCCAGCGCCAGCAGGTATTGCTGATAACTGGCTGATGCTGATTGTTGAGGCTGCTGCATATCTTTCCCTGCTTGCATATCCGTGCTGAATGCATGATTGATACGCAGCAGCTCTGCTATCAGCAACTGTAGCGAGTAGCCATCCACCACATGCTTGGACACTGACAACAGCAACTTGCTCTCATCTGCTCCTCCAAAATCACATAGCGCCGCAGCGATGACCGGCCCGTTCACGATGCTTAAACCTACCTCCAGTTGACGGGCTGCTTCGCGCGTGGCTGCATGCCTGTCTTGCTGCGCCAGCCCGGTCATGTCGTAAGTGATAAAGGATACTTCAGCATCTGCCAGCATGCGCTGCGCCCAGCGCCCTTGCTGCGTCCGGTAAAAGCGCAGGCGGAAGATATCGTGCTGCTGCAACAACTGCTGCATGGTCGCCTGCACTGCCTCTGCCTTCAATTGCCATGGTACGGTCAGGCTTAAGGTATTGGCCCAGCTATGTTCTTCGGGGTTAAAGGTATTCAGATACCAGGCCTGGTTTGGTGTGAAAGGCAGGTCTTCTGCATCCGGCACCTGTGCTGAACGCGGGGTACAGAGCTGTATGGCCTTGCCCAAAAAGCTGATCAGTTCATCCTTGTATAGCGCTATTTTCTGGCGAATTTCTTCCGATACGACGCCACGCGGCGCGCGGAAGCGCAACTGATCTGTTTCAACCCAAAGCCCGACGTTGAGCTGTTCAAGTTCGAAGAGCAGTTTAGCGATTGTCATCTGCAAAGTCCTGTATGAATACTGGTTTCAACGGTTAAATTTTCTGCACTTCATGTCTGCCATCAAGCTTCTAAATAATGCCTTCTTCATAGTCGTTTTCTTCCAGCCTGACAGCGGGAATGGCGATACGCCTGCCAAGTTCGGCAATGCTCGGCGCCAGAAACACTTCGCGTAAAGGCAGATCTCTTCCCAGCACCATGCGTATCTGGCTCACCAGATGCACGGCCAGCAGGGAATGTCCACCCAGTTCAAAGAAATTGTCGTGACGACCAACCCGCTCAAGACGCAACAGCTGTTGCCATATCAGCGCAAGCGCTTCTTCAATCTCACCTTGCGGCGCTTCGTAGGCGCGTGATGCATAGGCATCGTGTTCAGGTGCGGGCAACAGTTTGCGGTCAAGCTTGCCATTCGCGGACAAGGGCAAGGCTGTCAGGAAAACAAAGGCCCCGGGCACCATGTAGCCAGGCAGGCTTGCCTGCAAATGGATGCGCAAATCATGGATGCCAGGTGCCTGATCCGCATGGCTGGTCAAATAGGCCACCAGTCGCTTTTCGCCAGGTATATCTTCACGTGCGATTACCACGGCTTCCTTGATGGCCGCATGCTTGCATAATTGCGCTTCAATTTCACCAAGCTCTATCCTGAAACCGCGAATCTTTACCTGATGATCATTACGCCCCAGATATTCAATATTGCCATCGGCTTTGTAGCGCCCCAGGTCACCGGTTTTATAGAGTCGCGCACCGGGCTTGTTGCTGAAGTGATCCGCAATAAACCGTTGTGCCGTCAAGCCAGGGCGATGGTAATAACCCCGTCCTACGCCTGCACCACCAATATATATCTCGCCACTGACCCCACGTGGCACGGGTTCCAGTTGCGCATCAAGCAGGTAGATTTGCGTATTCGCTATCGGCTTGCCTATGGGCACGCGGCTTGCACCCATGTCTGAACGACATTCCCAATAAGTCACATCAATCGCGGCTTCGGTCGGGCCGTATAGATTATGCAGGCGTGCTTGCGGCAATGATTCCAGGCACCAAGTCTGCAATTCCACCGGCAGTTCTTCACCGCTACACACTATCGTTCGCAAGCTGTCGCAATAGCGTGCCGGCCCGTTGGCCAGAAATGCCTGGAGCATGGACGGTACAAAATGAACGGTCGTAATCTTCTCTGCGGCAATCAGTTGGTTCAGGTAAGCCGGGTCCTGGTGCCCCTGAGGGCGGGCGAATACCAGCGATGCGCCATTCAGCAAAGGCCAGAAAAACTCCCACACCGATACATCAAAGCCAAAGGGTGTCTTCTGCAAGACTTTGTCAGTCTCGTCAAGCGTATATTGGTCCTGCATCCAGTGCAGGCGATTGACGACAGCACGATGCTCATTCATCGCCCCCTTGGGTTGACCGGTTGAACCCGAGGTATACATCATGTAGGCAAGATGTGAGTACATCAGCCCATCACGTTTCGCATCCGGGTTATGCATGCCCTGGCTATCGAGCTCTTCCACCATGGTATCGAGCACGATCACTCTTGCCTTGGTAAATGACAACAGGGCTTGCAGCGATTGCTGGGTCAGCAGGATGGCCGGGGCAGAGTCTTCCAGCATATATGCCAGACGCTCAGGCGGATAAGCCGGGTCCAGCGGCACATAAGCGCCACCGGCCTTCAATATACCCAGCAAGCCAACTATCATGGTGACGCTGCGTTCAACGCAGATTGCCACCAGTTGATCGGCGACTACACCCTGGCTACGCAGATAATGCGCAAGCTGGTTTGCCTGCCTGTTCAATTCTGCATAAGTGCACTTTTGTTCGCCGTAGACGACCGCGATCGCGTCCGGTGTTTTTTGAACCTGGGCCTCGAACAATTCATGCAGCAACTGGCCTTGTGGATAATCCACTGCACTGGCATTGAACTCTGCAAGCAATTGATGGCGTTCGTCACTGCCAAGCAGATTGATGGATTTGACTTTCTGCGCAGGGTCATCGACCATCGCGGCAAGCACTGTTTTCAGATACGCTGCCCAGCGCTCTATCGTAGCCTGGTCAAACAGGTCGCTGGCATAACTGAAACTGCCCACCAGGTGTTCACCCGCTTCCATCAGCGACAGCGTCACATCGAAAGGTTCGACATCATAGGAAATCTCTTGCGGCACCACACGCAGGCCAGGCAGGCTGAATGCGCCTTGCGGAGTATTTTGCAATACCAGCATCGCCTGGAACAAAGAGCTATGACGCAGGCTGCGTGGCGGTTGCACAGCCTCTACCACCTGTTCAAAGGGCAGATCCTGATGCGCATAGGCTGCCAGGGTCATGGCTTTCACGTCGGCCAGCAAATCGACGACACTGGGGTTTTCACCCAAATCAGCGCGCAATGCCAGGGTGTTGACAAAGAAACCGATCAACTCTTCGATGTCTGTGCGCGGACGGTTGGCAACCGGTGTGCCGATGACAATATTGTCCTGCCCGCATAAACGCGATAACAGTATTGAAAAACCTGTGTATATCGTCATGAACAAGGTAGCGTCATGCTGCCGTGCCAGTTTTTTAAGTTGCAAACTGAGTTCTGCGCTGAGTGCAAAAACAAATCTACCACCACGATAACTTTGCGTCTGCGGACGTGGACGATCAGTTGGCAATTCCAGCAGCGATGGCGCTCCGGCAAGTTGCGTTTTCCAGTAGTCAAGCTGGCGTTGCAGCAAATCTCCCTGCAATCGCTGGCGTTGCCATACCGCATAGTCGGCATACTGGATAGACGGCGGCGGCAAGGGATCAACACGTCCCTCGCAATATGCCGCATACAAGGCCGCCAGTTCCTGCAAGAAGATACCCATGGACCAGCCGTCAGAAACGATGTGGTGCATGGTAATCAGCAAGACATGCTCCTGTGTAGACAGCGTCAACAGGCGTCCGCGTATCAACGGCCCCACACTCAGGTCAAAGGCTGTACCGACTTCTTCGCCGCTGTGCAGCCTGATCTGTGCCGCATGCTCTTCTGCTGACAGGTGCTGCAAATCGATGAACGACAAGGCAAACGGCGCCCGCGGCAAGATGATTTGTGTCGCCCCGCCCCCCATATTGGCGAACACCGTGCGCAAGGTCTCATGCCTGTCAATAATGCGATCAAGGGCAGCCTGCAAGGCGGTGTAATTCAGCTCGCCTGTCAGACGCAGGGCATCCGGCATGTGATAGGCAGCTGCACCATGCTCCAGTTGATCGATAAACCACAAGCGCTGCTGCGCAAAGGAGAGCGGCAAAGGCAAGTCCCGGTCAGCCCGCCCGATCTCCTCCCCCACCAGCACCGCCGTACCCTGCCCCGCCAGCACCTTCGCCAGCGCCGCAATCGTCG
>NZ_JBMPPL010000018.1:0-36192 GCF_049339485.1 Undibacterium sp. TJN19 | reverse complement strand
CGACGATTGCGGCGCTGGCGAAGGTGCTGGCGGGGCAGGGTACGGCGGTGCTGGTGGGGGAGGAGATCGGGCGGGCTGACCGGGACTTGCCTTTGCCGCTCTCCTTTGCGCAGCAGCGCTTGTGGTTCTTTGGCCAGCTTGAAGGCGCCAGTGCGGCTTACCATATGTCAGTGGCATTGCGGTTGCAAGGCACGCTTGATGTTGCAGCCTTGCAGGCCGCGCTGGACACGATAATCGAACGTCATGAAGCACTGCGTACCATATTTGTCAGTGTCGAAGATAATCCGGTGCAGGTGATTTCGGAGGATGCACATTTCCCACTGCAACTGGTTGACCTCAGTAACTGGGTTGTCACAGAACGTGAAGCCGAAGTCAACCGCCAGGTGGGAGAGGAAACCCATAATCGATTTGACCTCGGAACCGGCCCGCTGATACGTGGTCGCCTGATAAAGCTGGCAAGCGACGAGCACGTACTGAGTATTGCGATCCATCATATCGTATCGGACGGCTGGTCAATCGGCATCTTGCTGAGGGAGATCGCTGTACTCTACGGTGCTTATCAGCAAGGACTTGTCAACCCTCTACCACGCCTGCCTGTCCAGTATGCCGATTATGCGGTATGGCAGCGCGCCTGGTTGCAAGGCGAGGTATTGGAAAACCAGTCGGCTTACTGGAAGCAGAAACTGGCTTGTGCGCCTGCATTGCTTGAATTGCCGACAGACAGGGTAAGACCTCCAGTGCAAAGCTATCAGGGGGGCAGTGTAAGCCTTGCCCTGGGTGCCGAGCTGAGCAGTCAACTCAGGGCGCTGTCGAGAAAGAATGGCACGACGTTGTTCATGACATTGTATGCAGGTTTGTCGATTTTACTTTCCAGGCTCAGCGGTCAGGATGACGTTGTCATCGGCACGCCGATAGCGAACCGCAACCGGGCTGAACTGGAAGGCCTGATAGGCTTTTTCGTCAACACGCTGGCATTGCGTACGCAACTGAACGACAAGATGAGCGTCAGTGAATTACTGAAACAGGTGAAAGAAACCACCTTGTCAGCTTACAGTCATCAGGATTTGCCATTCGAGCAGGTGGTCGAGGCAATACAGCCTGTACGCAGCCTGAGCAGCAGTGCGGTATTCCAGGTGATGCTGGTGCTGGACAATACGCCGCAAAGTACGCAATCACTGCCTGGTTTGAATTTCGCCCCGCAGGGAATGTCCAACGACACAGAACAGTTTGACCTCTCGCTGTCATTGCAGGAAGCCGGGGACCAGATTGTGGGGGCATTCAGTTATGCCAGCGATTTGTTTGACCGCGCTACTGTCGCCAGATGGACAGAGCACTTCAGGCAGGTACTGACCGCTATGGTCCAGGACGACGCACAAACGCTGGGTGCGATTGACATGCTGAGGCCTGAAGAACGTCAGCAAATCGTAGTCGGGTTTAACGCAGCCAAAACTGATTTCCCACAAGACGAGGTTATTCAGCAATGGTTTGAAGCGCAGGTGGAGAAGACGCCAGATGCGATCGCAATCGTGTTTGAAGAAAAATACCTGACGTATGCCGAACTCAATTGCCGCGCCAACCAGGTAGCGCGCTACCTGCGCGAGCAGGGCGTACGGCCAGATCAACTGGTGGGGATATCCCTGGAAGCCAGTCTTGAAGTGGTTGTTGCCATGCTGGGCGTGCTGAAATCTGGCGCAGCTTATTTGCCATTGGACCCGAGTTATCCGGCTGACCGTCTGGCTTATATGTTGCAGGACGCGTCACCTGTCATGGTACTGACGCAAGCGAAACTTGTCAGCACACTGCCTGCCAGCAATGCGAAAGTATTGACGCTGGATCAGGGCTGGACAGAAATTGCGAAATACGGGCGCGCCAATCTGGAAGCAGGTGAGCTGGGCTTAAGTTCAAGCCATCTGGCCTATGTGATTTATACCTCGGGTTCGACCGGTAAACCGAAAGGCGTGATGATAGAACACCGGCAACTGGTCAGCCTGGTCGGTGCATTGCAGCGTACCTATGCACTCGATGCCAATGACAGGGTCTTGCAATTTGCCGCACTGAGTTTCGATATGTCGGTGGAAGAGTATTTTGGTTCTTTGTGCTCAGGCTCTACACTGACATTGCGCACCGATGCCTGGTTGGGTGGCGGTTCGGTATTCTGGCAGCATTGTATTAATGCAGGCATTACCATACTTAATCTGCCAACTGCATTCTGGCATCAACTGGTGATTGAAAGCCATATTCCTGTACCTGAGGCAATACGGCAGATCATGATAGGCGGTGAAAAAGTCAGCGCCGAATTTGTTGCCAGATGGTTCTTGCGTGAAGGCCATTTACCACGTCTGGTCAATGCTTACGGGCCTACGGAAGCAACGGTCGATGCAGCCATCTGCGTTATCACGGATGCCGTTGTTTCTTCGCGCCTGATTGGCCGGCCACTGCCCAATACCTGTATTTATATTTTGGACAGTCACGGCGCGGCAGTACCCATAGGTGTGACAGGTGAGGTATATATTGGCGGTGCAGGGGTTGCGCGTGGTTACCTGAACCGGCCAAGGCTGACGGCAGAGCGCTTCATTCTCGATACGTTCAGTGACAAGCCGGGCGCACGGCTTTATCAGACCGGTGACCTTGGACGTTTTAAGGCGGATGGCAATATTGAATACCTGGGCCGCAATGACCATCAGGTAAAAATACGCGGTTTCCGTATCGAACTGGGTGAAATTGAATTGCAATTGAGCCGCCACCCTTCCGTCAAGGAAGCAGTGGTGATTGCACGTGAAGATATACCCGGCGAGAAACGCCTGGTCGCCTATCTGATACAGGACGAAGCATTTGCTGCCAGCGAGGTCGCGAATATTGAAGAATTGCGTACCCATCTGAAATCGGCATTGCCCGATTACATGGTGCCGGCTGCCTTTGTCAGGCTGCGTGTCTTGCCCCTGACACCGAATGGAAAACTGGACAGAAAGGCGCTACCTGCGCCGGAAATGGATGCCTTCGCTGCAAAAATCTATGAGGCACCGCAAGGCGAGACCGAAGTGATACTTGCCGGTATATGGCAAGACCTGTTGCATGTTGAACGCGTGGGCCGTAACGACAACTTCTTTGAACTGGGTGGGCATTCCCTGCTGGCAGTGCAGCTCATGACACATATCCGCCAGGGGCTGGGGCGTGAGGTGACATTGCGTCAATTGTTCGAATACCCCACGGTGCATGCCTTATCGCTGCACCTGACCAGCGCCCGTGCTATCAGCATCGCTGCTATAGAACCTGCTGACCGCAGCCAGCCGCTGCTATTGTCATGGGCACAGCAACGCCTGTGGTTTATTGATCAGCTCGATGGCGGTGGTGCTGCCTACCACATGCCAGACGCCTTGCGCCTGAGCGGCAGGCTTGATCGTGCTGCTTTGCAGTCAGCGTTGAATGCAATGGTTGAACGGCACGAAGCCTTGCGTACGGTGTTCTCGCAGGCAGGCGGCTATCCGACGCAAGTCGTGCTGTCTGATGTGCAATTCCCGTTACCGCTGATCGATCTTGAACATTGTGAAGCAGAAGAACGCGAAGCGCTGGTCAAACGCCATACGGCAGAAGAAGCCGTTGCCCGGTTTGATCTCAGTACCGGCCCATTGATACGCGGGCGGCTGTTGTGCCTGTCTGACGAAGAGCATGTGTTATTGATCACGACACATCACATCGTTTCAGATGGCTGGTCTGAGAGCATACTGATGGAAGAGCTGGCTGAATTCTACTCAGCCAATCGCGATGACCGGCCACATCGCCTGCCAGCCTTGCCGATACAATATCCTGACTATGCGGCATGGCAGCGCCAGTGGTTGCAGGGCGACATACTGCAAAACCAGCTCGATTACTGGAAAAATCATCTCGGTGGCGCACCGGCATTGCTGGAATTGCCCACCGACCGGGTGCGCCCGGCCGACCAGAACCATCGCGGCGGCAGCGTGGTATTTACGCTTGACCAGCAATTGACCAGGCAGTTGAATGACTTTACACGCCAGCATGACGCCACCTTGTTTATCACTTTGTACACGGGATTTGCCATCTTGCTGTCAGGCTTGAGCGGGCAGGACGATGTGGTGATAGGTACCCCGACGGCAAACCGCCAGCGTACCGAAGTGGAGGGCCTGATCGGCTTCTTTGTCAATACCCTGGCGCTGCGTGCTGATCTCAGTGACAACCCCAGTGTGCGCAACCTGATCAGGCAGATCAAGTTCATGACGCTGGATGCCTACAGTCACCAGGATCTGCCTTTTGAGCAAGTCGTTGATGCGCTTCAGCCACCGCGCAGTTTGCGGCATAGTCCGTTGTTCCAGGTCATGCTGGTGTTGCAGAATAATGCGCAGAGTGATTTCAACTTGCCAGGCCTGACCGTGGCACCGCATGACATACCTTACGATATCGAACAGTTCGATATGACATTGTCGATGCGTGAAGTGGACGGCTATCTGGTCGGCAGCTTCAGCTATGTCACTGATCTGTTTGACAGGAGCACGATAGAGCGCTGGGTTGGTTATTTCAAAAATGTGCTTGCCGCTATGGTTGATGATGCAGAGCAGGGTGTGAAATCTATCGATGTACTTGACGATGAAGAGCGTCACCGTCTGGTACTGGATTTGAATGCGACTGAGATGGATTTCCCCGAGCAGAAATCCTTGCATGGTCTGTTTGAAGAACAGGTTGAAAAAACACCAGACGCGATTGCGCTTGTTCGCGATGGGCAACGTATCAGTTATCGTGAATTGAACCGCCGGGCGAACCGTGTCGCACATACTTTGCTGGCACGGGGCGTGACTGCGGAAGCCTGCGTGGGCATTTGCCTGCCGCGCACGGCAGAGTGCATTGTCAGCCTGCTGGGTGTGTTGAAAGCAGGTGCCTGCTATGTGCCTATTGATCCGGCTTATCCGGCCTCGCGGGTCGAATACCTGCTGGGCGATGCCGACATGGCTGCCCTGATCACCACCGCCGCCTTGCAGGACAGCCTGGATATTGATGCCGCCAAGGCCTTGTGTGTCGATGATCACAACGCATGGCAGGACAGGTTTGACAATCCGGGCTTCGCGGTGTCATCGCGTCAACTGGCGTATGTGATCTACACCTCCGGCTCCACTGGCCGTCCGAAAGGCGTGCCACTCAGTCATCAGGGTGGCGTGTCGCTGCTGCATTGGGCGTGCAGTATGCTGCCCGAGAGTGACCGTACCGGCATACTGGCCGGTACTTCACTGTGCTTTGACCTGTCCATCTACGAACTGTTTTTACCGCTGACGACAGGGCATACCTGCATTTTGATCGACAACATCCTTGCCCTGGAAAACCTTGACGAGGCTAGCAGGCAGCAAATTACCTTGATCAATACAGTCCCATCGGCTGCCAAGGCATTGCTTGATCGTCAGACTTTCCCACCTTCAGTGCGGGTCTTGAATCTGGCTGGCGAACCGCTGAGAGCCAATCTGGTAGACCGCCTGTATGCAGAAACTGGCATCGGCCATGTCTATGACCTGTATGGCCCTTCAGAAGGCACGACTTATTCGAGTTTCGCCTTGCGTCAATCCAGGGCAACTGAAACCATAGGCAGACCCGTCGCCAATAATCAATTCTATGTGCTTAGCAAGGAAGGCCAACTGGTACCTCAAGGCGTGATAGGCGAGCTTTACATTGGCGGTGTCGGTCTGGCGCGTGGCTATCTGCAAAGGCCTGGGCTGACCGCAGAAAAATTCGTGCCTAACCGGTTCAGTACAACAGCCGGTGACCGCCTCTACCTTACCGGTGACCTAGTGCGCTACCGGGCGAATGGTGATCTCGAATACCTGGGGCGGGCAGATCATCAGGTGAAGGTACGTGGTTTCCGCATCGAACTGGGGGAAATTGAAAGTGCCTGCCTGCAACACAGCGGCATTAAAGATGCGGTGGTCATTGTGAGAGAAGATAACCCCGATAACCGGCAGATTGTGGCGTATGTGGTGGTGAAGCAAGAGCCTGTACCTGGCGCTGACACTGCGCCAGAATCATTATTGGCGATAACTGAAATGACGACCAGTGACGGTGTCGACGCTGACGCCGTTGCTGAGACTGAAACTGAAACTGATGCTGAGAATGACACCCAGCTTCTATTGATAGATAGCCTCAAGGCGCGCCTCAAGCAGGTCTTGCCTGGTTTCATGATGCCATCGGCTTTCGTGATACTGCCAGAAATCCCTTTGACACCCAATGGCAAACTCGACAGGAAAGCGCTGCCAGCACCTGATGGCAGCGATGCAGTACAAGGGTATGTGGCACCGGAAGGCGACGTAGAGACACGCATTGCAGCCGTCTGGGAAGACATACTCAAACGCACCCAGATCGGTCGCTATGACAATTTCTTCGACTTGGGCGGGCATTCCCTTATTGCTGTCGTGGCTGTAAGCCGCATGCGCCAGGTCGGGCTCAATATCGCGCTGGATGCATTCTTCAAGCACCCGACTGTGAAAACGATGGCCGAGTTCATCATGTTTGGTGACGAAACCCGTCTGTGGATGGGTGGCGCGGTGGTCATGCGTGAGCAGGGCGAGCAAAGGCCCTTGTTCCTGGTCCATGAAATTACCGGCGATATTTTCCCTCTGTTCCCGCTCTCCCGTTACTTACGCGAGGGTATCCCTGTCTATGGCTTGCCGCTGACCAAAGAGTCTTGCCGTGATTCAGTGCCAGGGCTGGCTGCGCAGCATTTGCAGGCGATACGCAAAATACAGCCCAAGGGACCTTATCGTGTGGCCGGGCATTCTTTCGGTGGGGTTCTCAGTTACGAGATTGCCACACAGATCGTTGCCAGCGGCGAAGAGGTGGAGTTCCTCGGTCTGATCGATACTTATCGCCCTTATTTCAAGCAAGGCTGGGCTGATGAAGTGACCGACCTCAAGGTGTTGCTGATCTACGTGGAAATCCTGCATCCAGGGCTGGCAGCAGAACGCTGGGCGATTCTGCACGCTGCCAAGACTGCTGCCGAAGCGCTGGAGCAATGCAAGCTCATGGGGCTGTTCCCCGAAGAGCTGGGCTTGACCGAAGTGTTGCGCTGGGCTGATAACATGAGTTCCATTTTGGTCATGGGCGCTAATTACGAACCCAAACCTCTGGCTGTACCAACCTATCAGTTTACTGCCGAGGCCGAAGCACTGGGTGACCGCGACTGGTCACCTTTGATCGGTGACTCGCTGCATGTTATCCATGTCGGGGGTACGCACCTGGGCATCACCCAGGAACCCGTAGTACAGACGCTGGCCCTGGCAATGTCACAAGCATTGCCTTTCACTGCCCCAACACCCGTTGATGAAAATCAGGCATCGCCTGAAGGGCCAGCTGCTGTCAGTTGATTTTCTGACTAAGCGAAAAAGTGTCGGCGATGTCCATGTGATGTAAGCATGGATATCGCCGCCTGCCATTCAATATGGGGTCGCATTGCGCCCTGGTCACTTCAGAAATTTATTGAATCCGGCAAGAAAGTGACTATACAGGGTGTGCCTGAAGCAGGAAAAAAATCAAACTCTTTGTACTGATAGCAAAGGTGTGCAAAATTTAGGCCCTGGCAGTTGCCAGCCTGCGCTCAATTCGTGAACATAAAAATGATGCCGGTCAGCCCTGACCGGATAGCCATTCATGCTTCTGACAATATGTCAGCGCTCGAATGATTTTCCGGTATGCGTGGCGATATGGTGTGGGTTAGTGTGTGGTTAGGGTAACTAAATGAGGTAGGTGAGTGAGGTAGGTAAATGGCTACTCTGGCGCCTCAGAACGCACTCAGGTTGATGGTAGGGGTGACAGGCTTGATGACTGGCGGTGGTGTTTGTTCATTGATGTGGAAGCGATAGCCGACATTGTGCACGGTCTCAATAAAGGTATGTTCATTGTCTTCAATTTTGCTGCGAAGTCGTCGTATGTGTACGTCCACCGTTCGTACACCGCCATAAAAGTCGTAACCCCATACCCGGTTCAGAAATACCTCGCGGGTGAATACCTTGTCCCTGTTTGTTGCCATGAAACGCAACAGTTCATATTCTGTATAAGTGAGGTCGATCTCCTTGCCGCAGATAAATACCTTGCAGTTGCCGAGATCAATGCGCAGGTCACCGGCCTGCAGGGTGTTATCGCTTTCCACACCCGACTTGATGAAGATGGCTCGCCGCGTCCTGGCGCTGACTTCGTCGGAGGGCGCCGGATAGACGATGAAATCATCGAAGCCGATGGAAAAGTCAAAGGTGGGCAAGAGGTCGCTACGTATCATGGCGATGGACGCAATACCATGCGGCATCTTGGGTGAGCGTAGCAGGTTTCGTATTCCCGGCGTATCAAGCCGTCCCAGCATGCTGAACATCATCGCCGCAGGGGTGCTTGTCTGTGACGCGTTGATAACACGGTCCAGCGAGGTGTGCGATATCGCAAACCCCGCTTCTTCAAGGGCGGCTGATACGGGCCGCATTTCTTCTGATGCGTCAACCAAAAGTATACTTTTCAGCGTGCTTTTCATGAGTTACCTCCTTGACAAGTTTTGGAGAGTAGCATTTCGATGTTACGTTCAGATGACGGTTATTTGCTTAAGTCTTCTGTAAAAATAAGAAAGATGTAACGGAATGTAAAGACTAAAAGATAAATAAAAATGTAGTAAAACTACTAAATTAATAATTATTTAAATAGCAATTTAATTATTGGAAATTTTCAGCTTGCGCATATGCAAAAACTTTTTCTGCATAAAGAGTTGCAATTCATATTTTATTTATTTGGCACTGAATTTGTGACATATTACATTGAAATTGCAAAAAAGACAATGTTAAATCTTGGTGTACTCAAGCACTCTGCTATTTTGAGAGGAGAGACACTAAAATTTATCTCACATTTTTTAACAATTGATGTTGAGAGGGAGCTTGTACGGGTGTCCAATGCGCGTTGATAGCCAATCTATGTGCACTTAAAACGACCTGAGGTCAGGGTGCGAACCTGCATGGAACGATATGCGAGAGGCATCATGGACATATATGTCAACATGCTCCGGTACTTTCTGCTTAAGCTAAAAACCGGAGCAGGTAAAACCGCAAGTCCGAACGAAAATAAAGTAAATTACATAGGCAGAAAAGAAACGGGGATTTGATACTTGATGCGCCTGGAAAGAGTTTTCGCCAGCACTTCAAGGATGAGTCAAACTGACAGGCTCAGTGCCGGGCATTGCAATGAAAGATGTTCAAGTGTGAAAATGTCTGGATGTTGCTACTGCATCCAGTATGTTTGTCCAAAGAATACATCTGAGCAAGAAATTCAAATATGATGGAAGTGAAAAAATAAACCGTGCAATCTAACACCAAGGTTCAGGCGATCACCTATGTCTCTATGGAAATTACTGCTGGCTGTCATCATCGTGATCTTTTCAGTCCAGCATTGGCGCAATCGACCCCTGCCAGTGCCGCCAGGCAGCATTGCACCTGATGAGCCGGTGCAGACCATGCTCAGTTCTGGTAAGACTTACGATCAAAACAATTATAAGCTGACTGCACTGGCTGACTTTACGATAGAAGCACGAGTCCTGTCCAAGCAGACCTACTCATCTGACCGTGAAGCTGATCTGGCCCCGGTTGACCTTGCACTGGGCTGGGGCTCCATGTCAGATACGGCTGTCCTTGATCAATTGTCGATAGGGCAGAGTAACCGTTTCTATTTCTATCGCTGGGAAAAGGAGCCGCCACGGCCTCCCACAGAAATCGCCACGCATAGCGCGAATATGCATTTGATCCCTACCACGCCCGCACTGGAAAAAATCATGAAAGATGTGCGCGTCGGTCAGGTCGTCAAGATACGTGGTCAACTCGTTGAAGCCAGGGCAGTCGATGGATGGCACTGGCGTTCATCACTGACCCGCGACGATACCGGAGCTGGCGCTTGTGAACTGATCAGGGTAGAAGCGATTGAGGTAAAGTGAATATCAACGAGTTCACGTCGCGTCATCCGTTATTGAAAATGCGCCATGCGTACCCGACCACAAGCTTATTATCCTTACTGGCTTAGTTTATCGGAGCATAAAAAGGTTATTTCCACAATTTGGAAGAGGGCGCCGTATCGTCCTGTTCCAGGATTACTCCAGGCTGACCCAACAGACCTCCACAGACCCCACTGACGATGACCATTGATATAAGCAAAGCGTTCATATGAAACGACAAAAAGAAATATCTGGAGATATTTCGCCAGATTTGCCTGAATTGGCAGAAGCGCTGCGTCAGGCAGTAAGTGACTTTGTGCGTACTGTACGTGCCCAGGTGGACGGTCCGACTTCGGCTCAAAGTGAAACCCTGGTGCAGCTTGACCGTGCAGGCCCTCAAAGCGTTGCTGCCCTGGCAGAAATCAGAAACGTCAAGCACCAGAGCATGCGGCAAGTTGTTGGAAATCTTGAAGCCGACGGTTTGGTTGTTCGCGAACCAGACCCGAAAGACAAACGTGGCAGCCTGGTTGTTCTTACTGCTGCCGGTAACACTTTCCTGAAATCGGCCAAGGATGCCAGGTCGCAATGGCTCGCTGAAGTCATAGGGAAAAAACTTTCAGAGGCCGACCTGCTTGCCATCAAAGCCAGCATCCCGGTGTTAAGAAAAATTGCTGAGATAAAAGGCCCTCTGGACGAGTGATTACCCTGCCCGCAGTGCAGTCAGGACACCGGGCAGACTGTTCTGTCCCCAATGTTCAACGTATTTGCCATTGCGTATGCGAACAATATCAATCACATCAATCGCGACCTGACGACCGGTAGGCGCAATGCCAAGGAGTGGTCCGGTGTGCAGGCCTGACAAGGTCTTCCGTGTCGTTACTTTATCCGCTTCAGCAATCTGATCGTGAATGGTAACCTGGAAATTTGACAAGGCAGGTCGTAAAACATTCTGGAAAAAATCCCACAAGCTCTCAGCACCTGCTGGCGCTCCCTCCGGTGCTGATTTATTGATGAAGTCACTGTTCATCAATTCATCGAATGAAGCGCGCTTTCCATCCTGTATCACTTCGATATTGAAACGACGGACGATAGCTTTGAGCTCATTGGCAGTCATTTTTTGCTCCTCTCGTATATCGGTATATAACAATAATATATACAGGTATCCTGTATATGTCAAATATACGTCAAATGACTCTGTAGGGAGGACTTTGAACTTTATGAACAAATTCAGTGGGTCACAACGACCCCGCCACCCGTGCAATTTGCTCTCGCAGCCACTGCTGCGCCGGATGTGTATCATTGCGTTTATGCCACATGAGGTCGAAGACCATTTCTGGTATTGGCACCGGCGGCGTAAATACAGTCAGCTTTCGCCAATCGCGCGAATGCTGAGCAATCCGCCGCATCACGGTCGCTACCATGTCGGTCTGAGCGACCACGGACGGGGTGGTAAACATTTGTGGCAAGGTAAGACCTAGCTTGCGCCGTTTGCCGGTATGAGCCAATGCCTGATCGACCATGCCGTAGCGGTCCCCTTCGGGTGAGACCAGTACATGGCTTAGCTTAAGAAAGGTCTGCATATCCATCTCTTGCTGGACGGCCGGGTGATTGCGTCGGACTATGGTAATGAATTCGTCGCGCATGACAGGCTTGCTCAATATGCGCTTTTCTGCAATGTTAGGAGGCGCGCCGACCGCAGCGTCGATGGTGCCGGCATCAAGCAAATCGACGGCACTGTCACGGCTGCCTATCGCATGCACAGCCAGTGAAATCCCTGGGCCAAGTTTTTCCAGTGCTTTGACGAGGATAGGTAATAACACAAAGGCCGGATATTCAGACAGGCCTAGCGTGAATGTGATTGACGCCTTTTCTGGCTCGAATCGAGGATTTGGTAATAGCGCTGACTCAATCTGTCTGAGTGCCTGAGAAACTGGCTCAGCAAGATCCCTGGCCTTGGGCGTCATTAACAGGCCATGCGCAGTACGCAGAAATAGCTGATCATTAAACAGCGTGCGCAGGCGCGATAGCGCCGCACTCATTGCTGGCTGGCTTACGCCGACCCGCGCTGCGGCACGCGTCACGTTGCGTTCGTTCACCAGCGCATCGAAGGCTGCCAGCAGATTCAGGTCAATTCCATGAAAATCCATAAGTCATTTATTCTCTTTTATGCCTGTGAACCGTACTGCTGGAAAGTCGATCATGCTATGGCCCGGGGCGGGGCGTCACTTTTGCCAAGGCTAAGTGTAGCAAACAAGCTTAGCAAATGAGTGTGGTAAATCAGCAAGATGAGTTTGCTGGTGATCACATCATATCTGCCTACCCAAGTCGTGTCCTGCGTTACCTGCAAATGCTATTTATGGCACAAGCGTTCGTAGTACACCTGCACTTCCATACCTATCCAGTCTTTCAAGTCCCAGTCAGGGTGTTGAGCAGTCAAAACAGGGATCAGCAAGTTTTGGATATCATCCAGGCCCTTGCCGGCAGCACATAGCCGACTCACTTCCTCGCGGGCGATGTCCATATGTCGTGCTGACGCATCCAGATCCGCAGCAGTGCCTATATTGCCATGTCCTGGAATGACAATCTTGGGATTGGTGGCCGCGACCTTGCGAAAGATTTCGCGCCAGTTCAGCGGATCAACATCCGTGTCTTTCAAATCAGGAAACCAGGGCATGATAGGGAAGGATTTTGTCTCCAGTAAATCTCCCAGGATGACGACACCCTGTTCAGGTATAGAGATCACCTGGTCACCAAGTGTATGTGCTGCCTGATAGTAGTTGAGTTTTACCACGCGACCACCAAGGTCGACAGATGCTTCATTGTCGTAGACAATATCCGGTTCCACAAAATGCACATTTTTCATGGCCTCGTTCACGCCCAGTTTTTCTGAGAACAGAGTACGGAAAGTCTCGCCTTTCACGCGTAGCTCGTCACGTTGGGCACGATTGTAGATGATGGTAGCTTGACCTTTAAAGACCTGTGCACCAAAGCCGTGTTCAGGGTGAAAATGGGTGATGGTCAGATAGAGTTTTTTGTTGCCAGCCAGCTTGCGTGCCTCTTTCAGCACCAACTGCGCGCTGGCAGTACCCAGGCCAGTATCGACTACCAACGCTGCTTCTTTACCAGTGATGATAGTGACATTAGGCACCAGAAAAATATGCTGCTTGTCTTCAATCACATACACACCAGGGCTGACCTCAGTGATGTTGGTCAGGCTGACGACTTTTTCTTTGGACACGTCTTTATTGGCCGCGAATGCAACTGTGGCGCTAAAGGCCGCAGTCATCGTCATCAATAAAGCGCGGGTAGTAAGGTGGATTCTTTTCACTTTATGCTTCCCTGTTGATTACTTGCTTTTGAGTTGTTCAATTGCACCGAGCCAGTCTTCGACATGATAAGACTTGACGATCTTGTGGTTCTCAACAGTATGGATGTCGATGGACATGATCTCGAAACCGCGTGAGGACGGCTCGACACCGAGGAAGTTCTTTACCGGTGTTGCAGTGGCATGCCCGCGCACCACGTAACGGTTACCTGCCTGAAGAATTTCTTCGACCTTCCAGTTCAAGTTGGGGACGACAGTGCCTGTTCCTTGAAGCTGCGCCAGGAATTGCTCACGTGTCTTTGCCACGTTTCCATAGTCGCCCCTGCTTTGCCAGTCAGGCGCAAGCACTTCTGCCATTCTGGCTTGCAGATCCGGACTGGTAGTGCCGCTCAGTAGTTTGCTGTAGAACGCTTCGACGATGCTGCGATCGTCGTCAGCATTTGCCACCTGTACGGCAAAAGCACTTGCGAGGATGGTGGTTGTGGCGATCAATTTAAAAAGCTTGGACATGGTGGTTTCTCTTGAAATGGTTTAGTGCTTCATTGGTTTAGTTGCTGGTACGGATGACGACTTTGCCGCGAGCGTGACCAGCGGCAAGCTTGTCGAGAGCGATATGCGCGGTGTCCAAAGTATGTGTCGAATCCAGAATCACGCGCAGGCGTTTCGCGTCGACCTCCTGCAGCAGCGTCGTCAGGACGGATGCGTCATGCTTGATGGCTGTGAATACACCCTGAATATCGCCGCGTGACTCGATAGTGTTATCAACGATCGATACTATTGTTCCACCTGACCTGAGCGTTGGCCACGAGCGTTCCAGTGTTTCCCCTCCACGGGTATCAAGCACCAGATGCATCCCTTTCACATGCTGTAGAAGTTCTTCATTGCGATAATCAAGCACGACATCGGCACCAAGTTCACGCACCATATCCAAATTACCTTCAGAAGCTGTCGCGACGACATAGGCGCCGGCTTGCTTGGCAAGTTGCACAGCAAAACTGCCAACACCGCCAGCTCCGGCGTGTATCAGTACATGCTGACCTTTAGTCAATTGGCCTACACTAATCAGCGCCTGGTAAGCAGTGCCGCCTGCGGTCGGTAAGGCGCTTGCCAGCTCGTCACTGACACCGGCTGGAATAATGCTCAAGGCATCGGCAGACACGGTCACATATTCGGCGAAAGCGCCACCGGTACGGGGATTTAAACGGCCAGCCACGCGATCGCCGTATTTGAAGCCAGTGACGTCACCACCGATGGTTTCGATAAGACCGGCAAAATCAGTGCCCAGCGTATAAGGAAAATCGACTGGAAATGCCACCTGCTTTTGACCCGTCATAATTTTCAAATCCAATGGATTTACACTTGCTGCAACAATGCGGACAATGACTTGTTGAGGGTCTGGAATGGGAAGGGGCGTATCTTCGAGAATAACTGCAGATACTTGGCAAAAATGGCGTATGTTAAGTGCTTTCATGGGATTCTTTCGACAGGATGATAGGCAGATGATAGGGATCGCCTTGATATCCGTCCAATAGATATCAGGTATAAATGATTATTTGTTTGATGGATAAAGCGGAATGACGGTAGTGGCGTGCAGATGAAAAATAAGGGCAACTGATGCGTGCTTACCAAAGCTTTTTGAATTAATTTTCGGTTTATTTGAAACTTGATTTGATCAGCCAGACAATACGCAGATATTTTTTCTTTATCCATATTGCAAATAGCGCATGATAAAATAAAGTTTCTTATATAAGTATGCTTAAACTAAGCTTATGTTGAACTTATCCTGAATTTATATTAGTGATTTTTCATATTCAAATAACCGTCTTTAGATTGATGTGATGACTACGCATTCCCTGGAACTCGGTCGCTCTGTCAAGCGACTTCAAAACTTTAATCATCGTCGCCTTGAAACGGGTTTGCGCGAGATAGATACCACGCTGGCACAGTGGGATGCCTTGCGCGCTATTGAGGCGCATCCCGGGGCTTCTGGACATGCTTTGGCAGAGGAGACGTTCCAGACTGATCAATCCTTTGGTACCCTTGCCACGCGCATGATTGCAAATGGTCTGCTGGAACGCCACCAAGGCGCTGGTCGTGCCTTGATCCATACGCTGACGCCCAAGGGGAAGCACATACTGGCGCAAGGGCAGATCATTGCTGAGCAAGTTATTGGCGACTCTTTCGGCGGGATTTCAGAAGCTGAACGCATAAAACTGCTCAGCCTCTTGCGAAAGGTGCTGGCCAGTCTGCACATGGAATAATGCTTCCGGCATGCTCTTATCCCGAGCAAAACAGAAGAGCAAGTCTACAGATCCCACCTGCTGCAGGTTTGTCGTCCACCACCGATAAATGCGACAGGTCGGGTTTTAGCTTTTAGTCTGGCTGGCGATGATGAGCCGAGACTAGCGGCCACTTCGCGCCTTGCCGCGGCAAGATGTCAGCGTTTTCAAATTTAAAGCATTGTTTATTGTAGCAATACCACTTTAATTAATTTAAATTATTGGTATTGTTATGGTATTTAACGTGCCACGCTTGTTTTTATCGTTACGCCCTTCAATTCTCGCTTTCCAATGCTGATGTATTTCAATTGGACTCTTTTCTCATAGCAATATTTTGTTTTCAAAAAAACCACTTGACCCATGAGTATTTAGGCAACATCGTTGACCGTGGTTTCTACTCAAAATGAAACTACCATCACGAAAATGACCTCGCATAATTGAGGCATTCGTCTATTAAAAGTTCAGGGGGAATAGGATGAGACATAGAACTGGAATTCGCGTTAATCACCTGGTGCTCAGTCTGGTCAGCGGTATGCTGGCAGCTTGCGGCGGTGGAAGCAGCACTGATAATTCGACAGATACACCCAAGACTGGCGCGCACATGGCGATGCCTCCAGCAGAGGTACCCAGCAGTTGCGCAGTCTGGAGCAATACCCAGGTTTATACTCAGGGTAATTGCGTTACCTACCAGGGCCTAACCTATAAAGCCAAGTGGTGGACGCAAGGGAATGTGCCGGGTGCAGACCAGTGGGGCCCATGGGAGGTGAGTGCGGTCACTCCGACGCCTACACCTACACCGACTCCAACCCCCACGCCAACGCCAACGCCAACGCCGACCCCCACGCCTACGCCAACGCCGGCTTGCGCTCCCTATGTTGCAGGCACTGCCTATCTGGCCGGCAGCATTGTCAGTAATGCGGGTGGTGTTTATCGCTGTGATGTCGCTGGCTGGTGCTCAACGGGCGCATCTGCCTATGAGCCTGGTGTAGGCTGGGCCTGGAGCAGTGCATGGACTGCGGTAACCTCCAATGCCTGCACGACGCCGACGCCAACACCAACACCAACACCAACACCAACGCCAACGCCAACGCCAACGCCGACGCCGACACCGACACCGACACCGACACCAGTTGGTGGCCGCGAAGTTGGTTCGTATTTCGCGCAATGGGGCGTTTATGGCCGTGCCTATGAGGTGGCGGATATACATACCACGCAGACGCCAGTGAATGGCGTGCAGACCAGCATCGCAGATCAACTAACCTTCATCAACTATGCCTTTGGCAATGTCTATGCCAAAAATGGCGGCTATGAATGTGATATGGTCACCAAGGCAGAGACCGGCAATAACAACCCGCCACCAGCCGATGCTGGCACCGGTGGTGATGCCTTTGCCGATTACCAGCGCCAGCCTGCACGCACTGTCGACGGAAAAACCATACCCTGGGATGCCAAACTGACCGGTAATTTTGCGCAACTGAAGTTGCTCAAGGCAGCGCATCCGAATCTGAAAGTGTTCATTTCAATTGGTGGCTGGACATGGTCGAAATTCTTTTCTGCTGCGGCAAAAACCGATGCCTTGCGCAAGCAACTGGCGAGCTCTTGCGTCAAACAATTTATCGCGGGCGATCTGCCGGTGCAAGATGGGCGCGGAGGCCCGGGCGCTGCCAAGGGGGTGTTTGACGGTATTGATATCGACTGGGAATATCCAGGCGGTGGCGGGCAGTCATACAACACGGTCGACGCTGCCAATGACAAGCATAACTTTACCTTGTTGATGGCAGAATTCCGTGCGCAACTCGATGCGCAAGGGGCACTGGACAATAAGCGATACGCCCTGACGGCAGCGATAGGTGCGGGTACTGAAAAAATCGCCCAGACCGAACCTGCGTTTTACAGCCAATATATGGATTGGGTCAACGTCATGACTTATGATTTCCATGGCGGTTGGGAAAACACCACCAATTTCCATTCACCGCTGTACCATGACAGTGCAGACCCATCCACCGGCGTGCTCGCCAAGTACAATAGCGATGACGCCATCCAGGCCTTGGTCACAGCCGGTATGCCACGCAATAAAATCTTGCTGGGTATTCCGTTTTACGGGCGCGGCTGGAAAAACGTCAGTGCCGGGCCAAATGGAAACGGACTGTATCAGACGACTGGAGGGGCTGCGCCGGCCACCTATGAAGCAGGGATAGAGGATTACAAAGTCTTGAAGAACAAGACTGGTACCCGCACCCTGCACCCGGTGACCAGGCAACTGATGCTGTTGACCACCAATGGCGAATGGTGGAGTTATGATGATCCTGCGGTCATCGGTATCAAGATGAAGTATGTGCGCGATCAGGGTTTGCGTGGTGCATTTACCTGGGAGCTTGATGGCGATGCCAGCGGCACCCTGGGTAGTGAAGTCTGGAAGGGACGTTAATCCTGACTTGACGTACATGGCTGCGGATGTGATGCGTATATAAAATCACATCCGCAGTTTTTTAGCGAGAGGAAAGCAAATGAATGCACAATCCGGTCTGCATGTGCGGGCAACGCAGGCAACTCAGCCACCCCAGACGATGAGTGATGACTGGCGTCGCTGGATCGCAGAAAATCTGCTTCTCGGCGCACATCCGGCAACGCTGGAAAACGTCTTGCAAAAAAATGGCTACAGTCTGCACACCGCCAGGCTGGAAATCAGCGCGGCTTTATCCAGCCCTTATTTTCAAGGTGTGCAAAGGCTCAAGAATCGACTCGACAAGCGTGACTGGGTATTGGCTATTGCCGCCAAACTCGATCGGATAGAGCCGATGACATTGGAGCGCAAGCAGCAGTTATCTGGCGAGCAGTTTTTACATGACTATTATCAGCAAAATCGCCCCGTCATCATCACCGGCATGCTGGGTGATTGTGCGGCGCGCAGCCACTGGAATCTTGCTTACTTCCGCGAGCATTTTTCTGAACGCCAAGTGGAAGTGCAATTTGGCCGTAATAGCGACGCCAATTATGAAATGAACAGCATTGCGCACAAGCGTCTGATGCGCTTTGGAGAGTATATAGATTTGGTCGAAAATAGTGGCCATAGCAATGATATGTATATGACCGCCAATAACGACTCCAGCAACCGCAGCGCGCTCAGTGAACTGTGGAATGACGTACCGTCATTGCCAGAATATCTGAAGACAGACCAGGGCAAGCAGGGTTTTTTCTGGTTTGGCCCCGCTGGAACAATCACACCGTTTCATCATGACCTGACTAATAATTTCATGATGCAAATCATGGGGCGCAAGCGCGTTAAACTTATCGCGCCATGTCATCTCGCCAAACTGCAAAATGAACGCCATTGCTTTACACCGGTCGATGGCCGCGAGATTGATGTACAGCGTTTCCCCATGATGCGGGATGTGCCCGTGCTGGAATGCGTGCTGGAGCCAGGTGAGGTCTTGTTCCTGCCTGTGGGCTGGTGGCATTTTGTAGAGTCACTGGATATTTCTGTCACTATCGCTGCGACAAATTTTCGATGGGACAATGATTTCTTCAGTAATTACCCGGCTAATCACGACTTCTGATCAACAATCTTTCATAAGAAGAAAACTGCGCTTCGAACGTATGCCGGAGCGCAGTTTTTTGTATCAGCTATTCATGCGTTGCCTGTCATCTGACAGACAACGCATTTCTACATCAAGGTAAGGTTTTCAAGGCAGCCTTGGTCGGCGCAGAGAAATTATAGCCATCATGTTTATCCCAGTTGATAGACCAGGTCATGACTCCTCTGAAGCCAGGGTAAGCCTGTTTGGGGACGATGGTGCCGCAGTTCAAAAGCTTGGTTAAGCAGTTCAGTGCATTGCTGACATCTGCCGAAGTGGTAAAGCCGGAATTGGCAGAACTACGTCCGGACGGCACACCAAAAGCAACCTGGTCGGGGCGCAAACCTGCAAAGGTATTGCCGCCATAAGTAAAGCCCTCGATCAGCATTTTTGCCGTGCCCACCAACTGGTCTGCTGAACCTGCCTTGAGTGCTGCGGTTTGATACGGTGTATAGATATCTCCATTGTTGTAATACTGCGGATGCAGGATAGTTAATTCATCCCGCAGCGCATTGATAATGGGAATATACGCGCCCCAGATTGAGCCGTACGAGGTAAAGCCGCCTTCGACATACACCCATTCTGGTGCCATCGACAGGTAGAAACTGGAGCCCACTTTCGCCTTCAGGTTTTTGACAGCGACAGGCAGATAAGTCTGGATGGCTGCACCCTGCGCGACGCCATTTTCGAGGTCAAGGTCAATACCGTCAAAGCCATACTTGCTGATGATGCCGTACAGACTGTTGGCAAAGTTGGTCGCCTCTGCATCAGAGCCTACCGATACAGAACCATTCTGGCCGCCCAGCGATAACACCACTTTTTTCCCTTGCGCCTGCTTGGCCTTGATATCCGCAATAAATTGCGCTTCGCTACCTGCATTGGGGTCCAGCGTAAAACTCACATTGCCACCACCCGCATTGTCGCCAAACGACACGACGATGACATCCCAGTCATTGCTGACTTGTGCGATAGGGTAAGTATTACCGCTTGGGTTGGTAAAGTTATGCCAGTAACCTACCAGAGCATGCTTGGCCAGGCCTGGGACTGGCGTAGGCGTTGGAGTAGGTGTCGGGGTTGGTGTGGGCGTTGGTGTTGGTGTTGGTGTTGGTGTTGGAGTCGGAGTCGGCGTCGGAGTCGGAGTGGGGCAAGCAGTGGACGTAACTGAAGTCCAGGCACTGTTCCAGGCCCAGCCTACACCTGGCTCGTAAGCAGAAGCGCCTGTCGAACACCAACCCGCCACATCGCAACGATAAAAGCCACCTGCATTACTGACCACTCTTCCAGCGACATATTGGGTGCCGGCGACATAGGCAGAACAACTTGGAGTTGGAGTGGGCGTCGGTGTGGGAGTTGGTGTCGGAGTTGGTGTGGGCGTTGGCGTTGGAGTAGGGGTTGGAGTCGGCGTCGGAGTAGGGGTTGGCGTAGGCGTGGCATCACATGCCCCTTTGCCTGTCCAGGGTTTGCCGCTTCCAGAGGCACCGCTATTGGTGGCAGGATTGTCATTTTTTGTCCACCAGTTGGCCACATAATTATTGCCACCCGCACTGACTAAAGCGCCACCATTGTAAGCCGTTGCTGCATCCCAGGCGGTATAGCAGGCCGTAGAAGCGATTGCCGGTGGTGCAGGTAGTGCTGCGTTTGCAGGAGCAGTACTGCTGCCACTACCACCGCCACATGCCACCAATAGACCGCCACTGGTTGCGCACACCAGCATGTTTTGAATCAGGTTTCTTAAAATTGTATTTTCCACTGTCGTCTCCCCCATGATTTTTCGAAATTTGATAAAGTTTTTTTACTCTCCAAAATACATTCTTGAGGCGCTCGTTCTTGCTGCAACCAGCCGCTCAAAAATTAAGCATGTAGGGCTTGAATATGCGAGTCAACTGATTTTATGATTATCTATCCACTTAAATACCACTTGAGTTACAGGCAGTGAAATCCAGGAGAAATAAGGCTAAAATGCTAACTTCATGTTGATTTTCTTTCATATTTGATCAGACCAGTCCGCGCTGTCAGCATCAGTGGTATTACTAAGATTTGGCAGGGATTTTGTCTGCCGGTTTGTGCCATTGCCTGTCTGTATCAAAAGGTATGACAGATGGCTGGTTTCAGTTAAGATTTGCCGACATTTTGGAATGCGGATGGGTGGTAATGCCACATCCCAATAAAGGCCAGTTTCATGCCGACATTCAGCATTCAACATTTTTACGGAAAATAATATGACATTGAACGTGCCTGCGTCGAACCCCGGGTTACCGGATAATAGTGAAACCCCAGAAATGAACCTCCATCCTGTCTCTTCACTCCCGGATCTGCCAGCAGACAGTGCAGCGCAAATTGTTTTTGAAATACTGAAAAAAAATTCGGTCAGTCTCAATACACAAAGCTATCCGGCCAGCCTCTATGCAGAATCGCTGCTGTACATGATTTATTGGTTCCATCGTCTGCGTGACCCTGTCCGCAAGAACGGCATTGAAGATAGCATCGCAAGATATCTGGATGTCGCCAGTGAGTCGGCAGTAGTAAAAGCGCTCTTGTCGGATACCCAGCTTCAGACCCTGGCGAAACAACGCATTGACCAGGGTGTCATGGTTCGCAAGACAGTTGACGTGCTGGTGATGCGCGACGGGCAAAGTGGGCGGGAATTTCTGACGCTGGAACGCACGGTTTTCCCTGAAGGCATGGCTCTGCCGGGTGGGCTGTTGCAAGACGAGGACGAGCACAACGGCCTAGGCATTCCAGCCAATATTTTTGCAGCACTGCGGGTAACGGGCAGTAAAGTGTTTGGAGCGGCAGTACCAGAATATGGCATCTCAGAAGCAGACGGGCGCAAATACTATTTTGTGCGGAGTGAAGCAAGAGATGCAGTGGGAAAAGAAGCGAAAAACGAAGCCCGCATCTACATGGACAGAACCGTTACACACGGATATCGCGACCATCTCAAAGAAATTGCCGTTCCATCAGATCCACGCCATATCGTCGACACCCTTGGTTTTCTCATAGAAATTTCCGACACCGAGGGCGTTCAAGGCAGGTGGTTGCCTGAAAGTGTAATGACAACACCGAACGCAAAAGAAGCTGCCTTTGCATTTGGCCATCATAAACAGATAGCCGCTGCGCTGGTGGCAAAAAATTTCACCAAGACGCAGGGTATTTCCCATCACGAATGGATAAGGGAGTGGGTCAAAAACCCGGTAGACTTATACCGTGAATTGCGCACACGATTTGAGTCGCATGACAATAGTCTGGATACATCCGTCCTTGAACTATTGCCCGTGGTTGACTATTTTCGCAGCCAGATGATGCTCCCGGCGATGGAAGCCAAGTGCCGTGACAACGCTGCGCTTTCTTTTATGCGCGAACAGTTGCTGCATAAATTTCACCACGTGACGATAAAGAACGGCGCGATGTGCCCGTATGCGCCTACCTTGCGTATCCTGTTCGAGGCCGTCGGCTTCTTTGATGTGGCATGCCGCACCGACAAACACCTGAGTACCCATTTTCAAAAGAAATACTGGTACCGCTATGAACAGCTGATGCGCCGGATTCCTGACGTTATCATCATCCCGACTTTTGACAATATCTCTGCCACTGACCTTATGAAAATACGCGGCACGCCTGTGTATTTTATCGGCGTATCAACAGAGCCTGTCTATGTGGATGAATTCTGGCAGTCCCCACTCGAATTCCTCATTCATGACCTGAACCATGCCTGGAAAATGATGGACATGGATGATCGTTTTTTCCAGAATAGGCCAGAGGTCAGCAGGGACGAGCTGATCAACAAATCCAATGCCTTCATCCGCGACTACTTCCCGACTATCGCCATTCAAAAGACCGACACCGAGCAACAAAAGGAAATGAAGAAGCTCAAGAAGATACTTTTGTTTGAGGTAGGCCATGAAGATGCCAGACCGCTGTTGCCAACGGTCGTCAGCGAAGCGCTGCTGGAAGATGAGGGATACGAGTTTCCAGATATCGTCGTTCGCTATGATGAGAGCGGCAAACAGGCTTATCTGGAACAGCGCACCATTCCCGGCATCACTGCTCTTTCCTACGTCAGGCACAAACTGCAGCACGGCTTTTTTGATCAGACTGATTCGCAAAACATCCAGATCGTCTCGCCAAAGTACCGCAGCGTGGAATGGATAGTCAGGGCGACTGAAGAATTATTGAGTGAAATGCAAGCGATAATCCCACCAGCAGTGCAAGCTGAAGGGTTGACGGAATATCTGACAAGGCAAGCTTGTTCCAGAGGGCCGGCTATACTTCATGCACCGCAGAACCTGGACCCTGCGATAGAAGAATATGGGGATGGCACTGTCTCTATGGAGTAACACGTTCATCTACCCAGAGTGCCGTTTGAGTCGACACGCTGGGTAGAAATCATTTCATCAACAGAGCGAAAGCAAGGAACAGCAATAAGCAACAAACTGCTACGAGAGGCGTTTTACTGTCCTTTGATCACAATGAGTACCGTTTCCCAGCCAGGGTAACCGGCACCGCTACCGCTGATGCTTCCGGAAACATCAAATGTGCCTATCGTGTCCGGGCGCCATTCGTAAATACGCGAAGTGATGTAGGTACCTGCCTCCGGACTGACCAGGTGCCAGGATCCGTTGGGTCTGAACGGAATGGAACTGCCGATTCCCAAATCAACCAGCGCAAGAAGCAGATCATTGGACTTGGTCGTGATTTGTGTTTTTGAAGATTGTGCAGTAGAGGCAAATCGCGGCCCGGAGCTAGTTTCTAAAGGAACGTCCAGCAAATTGACAGCATCTGCATTCTGGATTTCCACCATGTGTATGCTGCCCTGGTTGGGAATCCCGACTGTCAGTGCGTAGGCACCTGATGTTGACGCCCTGACTGCGTACAGGTCTGTTCCCATTCCGTCAACATAGATGCGCCCCAGAGATGTGAAAGAGTTGATATCAGCATGCCCCTGATTGTCAGAGAGCGTTCCCGATACGCCAACCGCGTTATTGTTCACGCCCACAGTCACCAGTATCCAGTTACCTGCCGAAACATTCGTCGCAAAATGATGGGCGCTCGTTCCGGCTGTAATGACGCCAGAATATTGTTGTGTCACGCTGGGTGGGCCAGAAGGATCAGGAGTTGAAGCGATAGCGGCACTGCAACTGGCCGTTGCGCCGCCATTGGTGCCAGAACAACTCCAGTTCCACGATCCGCTTCCTGATACTGATGAAGCGGTGCCTGCTGAGCAAAGATTGCTGTTTGGTGCCACGCTGAATGACTGGCCGTTAGCACTGCCACATACGCCGTTGACAGGCGTCGAGATAGGCCCCGTGCCACCACCGATGAGTTCAAAGGCACCAATATCCTTGCTTGTGCCTTGCGGACGCAAGGTATTCAGAATGTCGTCATTGACGACAAAAAGACCAGCTTGCGTGGCCGCATCCGCCGCAGGGCTGGTCGCCAGCAATGAGTAGTCTCCGGTCGACGCATTCCTGAACTGAGGGCTGGCAGAAATCGCCAGGTTATCGCCGAGTACGGCCGGCAATGCCACAGTTTGTCCATTACTAAAATACAGGTTCTGTTTGAAGTCGTAACTTGTGGTTGTGGATGGCGTACTGTAATCAATCAACCATGTTGTGCCTGCTTGAGTGTCAGGGCCGAAGGCAAAAATATTGTTGTAGAACTTGTTGCGTATGCCCGCACCACTACCAAAGCCTTCATCCATGATGTAGGCTTTGTTTCCAGAAGCCCCGGTCATGGCGTTATACACTGTATTGTAGGCAAACCACATATTTTGTGTCGTGGCGGTTGAATTGATGCGTATAGGGTAAAGCTTCGTGCCGGTAATGACGTTATTCCAGCTCTGGGCTTCATAAGTGCCTTTGTGTGTGCTGCCCTGGTCATTGAAATTGATGCCGTATTTCGCTGCGTTTTCCAGCCAGTTGTGATGAATCCTGATGCCGGTGAAACCTTGCCATATGCCGCCATGAGGCAGCGTCACTGAGCCTGCACCGCCTTCATTATCATTGAACTGCACGGCGGAACCGCCAGTGATATTGTGTATCCAGTTGTAGGCCACTTCCCAGTTCTGTGCCGTGGTGTCGGCGTAGATGCCATGATTCTGAAGCTCAGAGGTACCTGCAATATCATGGATGTTGTTACCCAAGACTTTGTTGCCGTTGCCGTGCCCGGAAACCCCCGCTGCATTGAGCGTCACAGAATTGCCAGCAATCCAGGGGCCCAGCTCATTGTTGACCACGCGCCATGGGCCTGCGGTGTACTGGAAATTGATAGGCGCAGCGTCACGACTGGCGCCGCCCGCGATATCCATCCTTAAATTGGAAACCGATATGAATTCACCTGAGGTTCCCGCGATGGCAGACCAGGGCCCCGCTATGCCGCCGGATGCGCCAGCTGGCGTCGTATAGTGAACATCTTCTATGGCGTTGCCGTTGACAGGCCCCGGATAGGCAGTGATATGTATCCATGCCGAGGGGCTGCCGTTCCTGGCATAGGTGCCACTGCCAAAACGCATCCAGGTACTGTCCTGGCCGTTGGCATCATGCCACGCACCGCCACGTATGACGACATGGTCACCAGTTTGCATGGCAAAATAAGCACCTTTGAGCGTGCTCATGTTTTGCAGCGAGCGCCACGGCTTGGCGATGTTGTTTGCAACTGCGCTTGTGTCAGATCCAGACAGGGAAACGAAAAGTATCCGCCCTGAACTTGGCGTAAATGTATTGTCTGTATTCGAGGATGCGCCGTTAAACACGATTTTTACCGGTAGCGCTGTTCCCGTAGGGGCACCGCCAAGTGCGCCTACCTGAACGGTGATCTGTTGCAGGCCAGTCTTGCCGCTTGATTTTGCATTGCCCAAATAACGGTAGTTGGCGACTTCGATGTCACCGATGTAGACCTTTGTATTGGTTCCCAGATCGCTCGCAGAGCCAAAGTTTCTGCCGAAAATGGAAAGGTAGGCGCCTTTGTTGTTTTCCCCACCTGTGGTCGGCCCACTGAGTGTATCGGTAAACAAGACTTGCGGCGTGACAGCGACGCTGGACAGACTTTTGTGCCCCAAAGCGGCGCTCAATGTTGCTGGCGCATTACTATTTGCTTGTGCCAGTGCATTCATCAACGAAGATTGATTGCCGGGCGCCGGTGCCGGACTTGGCTGGCTTGTCTGCGGCGCAGTGGCAACCGTGCTATCGTTTGCACCCCCGCATGCGCTTAGCAGGGTCACTATACTGGCTTGCAGCAGCCAGGAAATCCATCTGGTCTTGTAAATTGTGTTCATCGTCTTACCTCATGGAAGAATGGTTGCTGGCAAACCTTGGGCAAACCAGATGGAATACTGCCATGTTAGAAAAAGACAACTCAAATTCTGACAAGTTTTACATTTATTCACAATTTAACTAGATTTTTGTTACAGCAGGATAAAATTGTCAAATGAAAAACATCAGGCGAAATCGGTGGATGCGACAGTTGTCGATACTCATTTAACTCTCGACTCTGAACTCAATATGTTCGTTTGGCAGTTGAAATGCCCTGTTAGTCTGACCCACTTCCCACTTCCCACTTCCCACTTCCTGGCGAGGCCGGAAGGATGCTTTATGGTCATGTGAGCTCTCAAATTCCAGTTCTTTCAGACCCGAATCTGCATATGGTTTTAAATTAACAATTATGCGTATTGACATACGACTGCCCAACTACCTACGCACCGCGGCTATGACACTTCGAGCCACTCATCATAAAATTTCCCGCTTTTTCGGCCTGCGATGCAGAATTATGTCCGTTTCCGCACAGAACGATATTGCACCAGATCCCATACTAGGCAGAACGCATTTCACATTATTGATGAAATGCGTTCTAAAGAAAAACCTAGCCACGAAATCTGACCATGACTATCTTAAGCGACGCGTCCCCCGATGTAGAAACTGATGGTGTTCCACCACCACCCAAGAGGCGCCGCACTGCGTTCCTCTCACTTTCTGCATGGCGGCAATTCATTGATGTCGCCAAGCCCTACTGGCTGGGTGAAGAATGGAAAAGAGCCTGGACACTTCTAGTGCTGCTGATCGTGTTAATGCTGTTTGAAACCAAGTTCGCCGTGATGCTGAACGATCAGGCCGGAGAAATGACTTCGGCACTGGCGGCAAAGGAGGGAGTGCGCTTTTGGGCATCCATGCGAACCTGCCTGATGGTGCTGGTCTTTGCTGTGCCGATTTATGCTTTCTACTATTACATGCGCGACTTGTTCGCCAACCAATGGCGACGCTGGCTCAGTGGACGTTTTCTCGACGGCTATCTCAAAGATCGTAAATACTACGCACTGGGTGTTGACAGCGGTCTGGACAACCCTGACCAGCGTATCAGCGAAGACATTAATAGCTTCACAGGCAGGTCGATTAATTTCCTGCTGATTTTTTTGGGATCTGCCATGCAACTAGTGGCGTTCAGCGCTGTGCTATGGTCGATCTCGCATTTGCTGGTCGGCGTATTGGTGGTGTATGCGCTCGTCGGTACCGGCGCCGCGCTGTATGCATTTGGTAACCCTTTGATACACCTGAATTTTTGGCAACTGCGGCGCGAGGCGGACTTCCGTTACAGTCTGATGCGTGTACGCGAAAATGCAGAATCGATCGCCTTTTATCGCGGCGAAGCGCAGGAGCGCGCGCACATCGACAGCAAACTCCACCGTGTCATTCAAAACTACGACAAGCTGATCAAGAAGCAGCGTTCTCTGAACTTGTATCAGCGCACCTTCAGTCAGCTTACTTTGGTGCTGCCTGTGGCGATACTTGCCCAGCAAGTTTTGTCGGGTGAGCTGGAAGTAGGGCGCGCGACGCAGGCGGTAGGGGCATTTACTGCCGTGCTCGGGGCGGTGGGGGTGATCGTGGAAAACTTTGAGAGCCTGAGCCGCTTCGTGGCGGGAGTCGGTCGCCTGCAGGCATTGTCCGACCTGGTATTGCCAAAGACAGCACCCCAGCCGGCGCCTGATGTTGAGGCTGTGCGCATCCAGCTACGTCCAGGCAATCAGTTCGCGCTGGAATCGGTCACACTGCATCCACCCCAATCGCAACGTGTGCTGATCAAGGAGTTGAGCCTTGCATTGCAACCAGGCGAAGCGCTGCTCATTACCGGGGACAGCGGCTGCGGCAAAAGCTCGCTATTGCGCGCAATTGCCGGATTGTGGCACACCGGCAGCGGCCTCATCCACCATCCGCCGCTGGAGAATTTCTTCTTTCTGCCGCAGCAACCTTATTTACAGACGGGTTCACTGCGCAGCCAGTTGATCTACCCTAGTGCCAACTCAGAACTCAGCGACGAAGACTTGCTGGAAATTCTGGATCAGGTGTACCTACCACAACTGGCCGAACGTGTAGGCGGTCTGTCTGCGGTGCATGACTGGGAGAAGCTACTGTCAGTCGGTGAGCAGCAGCGCATGGCATTCGCCCGCATCCTGGTGCATGCACCCAGCATTGTCATTCTTGACGAAGCGACCAGCGCACTTGACAGCGCCAATGAATCGGCTCTGTATGCGCGCTTGCGGGAGAGCGGCGTTACACTGATCAGTATCGCGCACCGGCCTGCTGTGCTGAAGCACCATACCCATGTTCTGCAGTTGCTTGGTGATGGCGCATGGAAGCTGCATGACGCGAGTGCTTACCAGTTTGACGCGGCATTAGTCGATGTGACCAATGATAAAGCACAGCCCGTGCATTCCTTACAGGCGGTAGCAGCATAATCGACGGATGTGATTGTGGGGGGCTGTCGCTCAAACACCAGCGCCATCGATCAGGTTTCATTCCAGTTCTCCTGCTGTCTCAAGACCAATACGGCTAAGTCCCTTGGCAGGGCGAAGCATTCAGCAATGCCACAAAGGGTTTAGCTATTTAGGATTTAAGAGATTTTGGGACAAGGGCGCGGCATTTGCCATGCAGTTAAGGAAAGGCAAATGCAGCGGGCTAATTCAGCACGCAAAAAGAACAACAGAGATATTTGCGTAAGCAAAACTGCGCCCGGAAATCTGACCACTTAGCCTTTCAATATACGACACTTGGCCGTTCTCGGAACCATGCCATCACAAAGAACTATCAGTCATTTTTAAATATATTAAAAATATATTTCTATATTATTCATATGACGTACGTATGAATTTCGCAAAAATCCAACAAAAATCTGTGTCACAAAGTTGTAATCAAGCACCGTTATTCTCTCGTCCCAATGCGTACTTACATAGTTTTAGTTTGAGCTTCTGTTTGAAAGAGTCTGATGCCGTTGCATGCACACTTTTCTCCCCGTCTCAAAAATAATTCTGCAGGTTGAGTAAATTCTTTGCCTTCCAGGCTCCAACTGGTTTGCATCACGAACTTCCATATCAATCACACATAGTGCGCTAGTTCTGGCAAGAGAAAACCATTGATTTCCACTTACAACAAAGAGCATATTTATGTCACGTCATTTCACGTTAAAATCTGCATGTATCCTGGTTTTGCAAGCACTCGCGCTAATTGCGCATGCAGAAGAAACTACTCCTCAAGTAGAAACAGTCACTGTGTTAGGTACAGGCCAGAGTCGCCAGGTACAAAACATTACGCGCAACGATATGACAAAAGTCGCGCCAGGAACAAGTCCACTGAAAACACTGGACAAATTACCGGGGGTAAGCTTTCAGTCAGCTGACCCATTTGGTGCTTATGAATGGTCCACCCGATTTAGCATTCGTGGTTTCAATCAAAGTCAGCTAGGCTTCACGTTGGACAATGTACCGTTGGGCGACATGAGCTATGGTAACAATAACGGTTTACACATCAGCCGCGCCATCTCCTCAGAAAACATTGGTCGCGTCACCTTGTCGCAAGGTGCTGGTTCATTATCCACTGCATCGACAAGCAATCTTGGTGGTACTGTCCAATTCTTTTCCAGTGACCCGACTGCCAACTTTGGTTTCACTGGTGAACAAACCATAGGCAGCGACAATACTTCACGTACATTTGCCCGTATTGATTCGGGTGTATTGGCAACGGGCACAAAATTCTATTTGAGCGCAACACGTCAGCGCACAAACAAGACCAAGGGTGTCGGTGGTCAAGACCAGGATCAATTCAACTCTAAAGTGGTACATGATTTTGGCGATAACCGTATCAGTGCCTTCTTCAATTATTCTGATCGCAAAGAAGTCGATTATCAGGATATGTCTCTGGATATGACGCGTCGTCTGGGCTATAACTGGGACAATTATGCGCCTGACTGGCAACGTGCTGTAAATGCCGCAAACGGTATCTTTACAGGTGGCGTCAACAGCCTCGACGATGCTTATTATATGGGCAGTGGCTTGCGTAAAGACAGCCTGGCTGGTGCCACCCTGCGTATGAAATTAAGCGAGTCTGCTGACTTGAAAACCACGGTGTATCACCATAGCAATGAAGGCCAGGGTCACTGGTATACGCCATATAATGCCAGTTCGCCTACGATGCCAATTTCTATCCGCACTACTGAATATGCCATTTCACGCGATGGCCTGATCAGCGACCTGAACTGGGATATCGGCCAACACGAAATTAGTGCCGGTTTTTGGACTGAGCGCAGCAATCATACTTTGACACGTAATTTCTATGCAGCCAGCGGACCATACGATACCAATTACTTCTTGAGCAATCCGATCAGCACAGGGTTCAAGCAACAATTCTATACTGCGACGACGCAAATGTATTTGCAAGATTCCATGTCCATGATGGATGGAGCCATGAAGCTGAACTTCGGCTTCAAGACACCAAAAGTAAGCATCGATGCAACCAGCCTGGTGGGTAGCCGTGCTGCTGGCTCGCTGACTGCAAAAAAAACCTTTTTGCCGCAGATTGGCTTGAACTATAACCTGAGTAAAAATGATGAGTTGTTTGCTTCTTTGTCGCAAAACATGCGCGCCTATCAACCTGGCGTTAATGGTCCGTTTTCGCAAAATCAAACTTCATTCAATACCAGCGTTACCAATATCAAGCCAGAAACGTCAACTACGCTAGATGTCGGTTATCGTTTCAAGCGTAACGATATACAAGGCTCCGTTGCGATCTACCATGCCGATTTCAATGATCGACTGTTGAATGTCGCAAACTGCCCAGGCATCGTTGGTTGTCCTAGCACCTTCGTCAACGTTGGTAAGGTAGCGACCAATGGGCTGGAGGCTGTAGCGATATGGAGTATCACACCTGAATTTTCATGGTTTAATTCCTTCACTTATAACGACTCAAAATACAAGTCGAATTACCTTGATGGCGGGATCGTTGCGGTAGAGGGCAAGCAGGTTGTTGATACGCCGAAAGTGATGTTCAACACCGAGCTTTCCTATGAAACTGAAAACTGGTTTACCCGTGTTGGCGGTAAATTTACGGACAAGCGTTATTACACGTATTTGAATGACGCCCAAGTGCCATCCTATTGGCTGAGTAACCTGTCTGTGGGTTACAAGCAAAAATCCATAGGCGCACTAAAAGATGTAAAGATACAGTTCAACGTCACAAACCTGTTGAACAAACAATATTACAGCACGATAGGCTCTAACGGTTTTGCCACATCTGATCCGAATGGCACATTCGCCACTTTATTGACTGGTGCGCCACGTCAGATGTTTTTGAGCTTCAGCGGTAAGCTATAAAATTGACAGCCCCAAACTACAGCTGGGTTTATACCCGGCTGTAGTTGTATCAAACAATATCAATGCCTCGTCAGAATTTATCAAACTCCGTATTCGACATTCGACATTCGACAAAGCCAAGCCTTACGTATTTTGGATCGTCCTGCGGCTGGGGGGATTTGATAGATATGTTTGATTTGAAAAAAAACCAGCAAATAAAACTTGAATAAATTTTTCTAACAACAAAGATATTCGTGGTTTTTTGTAACTCATTGCACTGTGATATTTTTATGAAAGACGGTGCTTTTATTTAAGAAATGGGTAATCCTTATGCGACATTTCCCACGTGTAGCGGCTGTTCTGTGTGGCGCCTTATTGGTATATTCTGAAGCCAGCAGTGCGGCTGAAAAGCTGCGTCTATTGACTTGGGCGGATTATGCCCCCAAGGATGTCGTAGCGCAATTTACCAAAGAAACAGGTATTGTTGTCGAAGTTACCTTGTCCAATAATGAGGAAATGATTTCCAAATTACGCGCGACTGGTGGCGCGGGTTTCGATCTGGCCCAACCCAGCCAGGACAGGATTAGCGGCCCGGTAAAAGAATTCGGAATATACAAGCCGCTGGACTATAGCAAAATTCAGACTGCCAACTTCAACCCCGAAATGCTGGAGGCCACACGTAAGGTCACGACTATCAATGGCAAGCCATATGGCCTGGCCTATTTTTGGGGAACCGATGGTCTTGTAGTTGGTAACACCAAGTTGCAGGTACTTGATTACACAGATATCTGCAAGCCAGATTTACAGGCGAAAGTATCGGTGCGTCTCAAGCGGCCAACACTGATTGGCATGGCCTTTGCCTTGGGCAAGAACCCGTTTAAAGCCTACGACAATCCCGTTCAGTATGAACAAATCATGCAGGAAGCGGGTAATAAACTGATCGCATGCAAAAAGAATGTGAAGTATTTCTGGGAAGGCAAAGATCAACTGCTTAATGACTTGCGCAATAATGACTTGCTGGTTGCGCAGATGTGGGATAGCGGGGGCTGGAAATTAAACGCCGAAAACCCCAACATTAAATTCATTGCACCCAAATCGGGTGCGCTTGGCTGGATAGACAGTTTCGCCATTCCCGCGAAAGGGAAGAACGATGCGGCCGCCTATGCCTGGATGAATTTTGTCGCCCGCCCAGCAATTGCTGCCCGACTGGCAAAATCTGCCGGTAATTTTACGGCGATCAAAGGCGCCGAAGAATTCATGGATGCAAAAATGAAGGCACAACTGAATGAATCGTTCCCGCCGTCTGCCATGCAAAATATTAAATGGTATCCGGCTATACCGCCAGGTCTGGAAGAAATTGAAGGAAAAATTCTGGATCGCATCAAAGCATCCAATTAAGCCTGCACGCATCCGTAAATCAATGAGTGGAGTTACATGCAGCACGATCTCGAAGTCAAATCTGTTTCCAGGCATTATGTCTCGAACGGCCAAACCCATACTGCGGTTGATCAACTTAGCTTTAATGTCCCCAAGGGGACATTTTTTTCCATCCTGGGGCCTTCCGGCTGTGGCAAAACGACGCTGCTGCGTATGGTAGCGGGCTTTATTGAACCAGACACAGGCGATATATGCATAGGTGGCGAAAGCATGAGGCATGTGGCACCGAACCGCCGCCCTGCGAATATGGTATTTCAGCATCTGGCATTATTCCCGATGATGAACGTTGGTGAGAATGTCGCTTATGGACTGGCACGACGTGGTTTAGCCAAGGCGAATATCCAACGCAAGGTTGGCGATATGCTGGAACGTGTCGGCCTGCCTGGCATAGCATCCAAGCAGGTACATCAACTTTCAGGCGGTCAAAAACAAAGAGTGGCTATCGCCCGTTCTCTCGTGCTCGAACCCACCTTATTATTACTTGACGAACCGCTCGGTGCACTTGACTTGAAATTGCGCGAGCATATGAAGCTGGAGTTAAAGCAATTGCAGGCACAGATAGGGACCACCTTCGTGTACATCACGCATGACCAGTCTGAAGCATTGGTCATGTCTGATATGGTTGCGGTCATGAATCACGGGCGCTTCGAGCAATGCGGCACCCCCCAAGATGTATACTACCGGCCACAAACCGCTTTCGTTGCTGATTTTGTTGGCCAGAATAACCGTCTTTCTGCCAACTGCCAATTCGATACTGCTGGCAACATGCTGGCCGTCTTTGACAATACATTCAGCTTGGTATTGCCTAAAAATCTGTCGTTCAACGTCAACGACTGTCTGGATATTTTTATCCGTCCTGAATCAATTATCTGGACGCCACAATTGCCGATCCAGACAGAGCGAGAAAACCAGTTTACCGCCTACATAGAAGACATCGTGTTTGATGGCGCGAACTCGACAGTGTTGTTGAAATTAGAAAACAGCCATATTCAGATACGTGCCGGCTTGCCACTTGATATATCGCTTAGCAGTCTGCGCAAGGGTGAACAAGTGCACGTCTGTTTTCCGGCAGGTCAACTGCATGTTTTCAGGCGTCAGCCATGAACGTCAGACAGCAACGGAAAATACTGCTAAGCCTTCTGTTGACACCTGCATTGCTATGGTTGGGTCTGCTGATCGTGCTGCCACATCTGGAAATGTTGTTGCTATCCTTTAGCAAGCGCGTCGCCCCTGGCGAGTTCCATCCCAGTCTGACGCAATATGCGATTTTTTTTAAAGAGCCCTTGTATTGGCATACTTTTGTGCGGACCGCCGCCATGTCCGCTTTAGCTACTGTAGTGACATTGATAATGGCATTCCCTGTCAGTTGGTATGTCGCAAAAATTGCCCGTGGTCGTAGCAAGGCTTTTATCCTTGCCATGGTGTTACTGCCTTTTTGGGCCGGGGAAATGGTCAGGACCCTGGGGTGGGTCATACTACTCAGAAGTCATGGGGTGATACCAGAATTTCTTTTTCAAGTTGGCTTGATTTCCGAACCCAGGGAATTACTCTATAACGACGCCAGCATTATGCTGGGTCTGGTATATGCATCATTACTCTTTATGATCATCCCACTGACCAATACGCTGGAGTCTTTGGATGACAGCCTGGTTGAAGCAGCTTATGACCTGGGTGGAAAACCAGCAAATATCCTGTTTCATATCATCTTGCCGCATGCTGCACCTGGTATCGCTGCGGGAACCATCATGGTTTTCATGCTCAGTCTGGGAAACTACCTTACCCCCGTCTTATTGGGCGGTAAAAATTCCATGTGGTTCACCGAACAAATTTACACGCAATTTATTACCCGTTTCAATTGGGAACAAGGTGCGGCATTTGCTTTTCTTCTGTTATTGCTTTCCAGCCTGATGGTCTGGGCCGGATTGAAACTCAGTGGTCAAAGCTTTACTGACACGATGAGACGTGTTTAAGGGCAACAAACATGATAGCAAGCATTTCTTCATCACAGACCAGCAAGTTCATGCGCAACACATATCTGTTGCTGTTCTTTGTGTTTCTGTTTCTACCGCTCACGATGGTAGTGCTGTTCGCCTTCAATGATGCGCCTTATCCCATGCCGCCATGGAAGGGCTTTACCCTGGACTGGTTGCTTGCCAATGGTGAAAACGGACGTACAGGACTATGGTTTGATATGGAATTGCGCGACAGCTTGTGGAATAGCCTGATCATCGCCAGTGCGGTCAGTATTTGCGCAGTTCTCGTCGGAACCGCCAACGCCTTCCTGATGGAGCGCAGCGAATTTCGCGGTAAAGTTCTCTTATCGTCTTTAATGCTGGTGCCACTCGTCATTCCTGGCGTCATCCTTGGCATTTCCATACTCGCCTTCATGAGCCGGATAGCACAATTTGCCGATAACAGCTTTGGGATGGAACTGGAGTTTTTACGGCCGGGCCTGCCCTTGATCGCTTTTGGTCAATTCGCCTATATCGCCAGCATTGCAACATTGACGATTTCTGCCAGATTAAAACGATTCGACATCAGTCTGGAAGAAGCGGCACAAAACCTTGGCGCCAGCCGCAGCACGATCTTTTTGACTATCACGCTACCCTATCTGCGACCTGCTCTTCTGGGTGCAGCGGCAATTGCTTTTTTACTTTCTTTCGAAAACTTCAATACGACCTATATGCTGACTGGCAGTGACGCACCCCTCACTGTGTTGATGTATGGCCGCATGAAAGAAGGCGCTACTCCAGTCATTAATGCGATTAGCCTGGTATTGATGCTTTTGTCTTTGTTATTTGTTAGCGTCAGCATGTTAAAAAAACCTGAGCAAACCTGATTTTCGTTGCCAACGAAAATCTTACTGTTGATTTGCACTGAAAATTGACTAACTGGGGGTGCAGCGTAAAACTTGGACTGGTTTATGCTATAAGTCCTAGGCTCTCACGGTATTCCATGGGACTAAGTGAACCGAGGGAAATCTTGATACGCTTTTCGTTATACCAGCGGATGTAGGAGTC
>NZ_JBMPPL010000017.1:0-68133 GCF_049339485.1 Undibacterium sp. TJN19 | reverse complement strand
TGATGTCGTTGGTCGCGCCTATCGTCTTGACGAGGTTGGTGCCAGTGACGGTGAAGATGTGGGTGGTGCCGTCATACGTTGCTGACGTGATCGTGGGCGCAGTCACATTCGAGACGGTCACGGCATTGCCGGTCAGGTCGGCCGGTGTGCTCGTCATCCAGTTTGCCGCTGCTGCCACATTGAAAGTCGTGGTATCCACGGCCACTGTACCGTTGTTGTTCAGGATGCCATTGACGGCCAGCTTATCTGTCGCATTGAGCGCAAAACTAATCGTCGTCGTGCTACTGGCGGTCACACCCGGCGTAGTGGTCAGCGTATAAGTGCCAGCCTGACCAGTCAGCGACAGTTTGCTGACATCAACAGCACCACCATTGATGATATCCACACCGGTAATGGTCAGCGTGCCTGTGCTGGCATCATAGATAGCGCTCGTGATAGATGCCGGTGGCACTGCAGAGGTAAATGTCCAGGTCGAGGTCGATGAAATACCGTTGAAGGTCTTGTTCGCGCCATCTTTAAAAGCACCACTGTCAATCAAGACATAATATCCAGTTGTACCAGCAAAATTGGCTGTCGGGTTGATCGTGACCTTGCTGTTGGCACCGCCTGTGCCGCTGCTGAAAGTCACCTTGCTGCTGTCTGTGGCAGCGATGGTTTCCAGTATCACGTTATCAGACTGACGGTAAATGACGATATTTTTTGCTGCAACAGCAGTCACTGCCTCACCAAAGTCGATGACCAGATCGTAATTGACAGGGACATCAACGACACCATTGGCAGGTGACATGATACCGCTGAAATTGAAGCTGCCATTGTCGGTGGATTCGAAAGCACCGATGTCGATCGAACCACCACGGCCAAAACCACGGGCATCTGTTACCGGTGCACCAGTCGAGGTACCAGCATTGATGGCATTGCTGCCTCCCAGGATAGCGATGGTTTGTACTGCGCCACCATTATTGGCAAGAGTGCCCAGGGCACTGCCAAGCGTAGTGATGGTACCTGTCGTGGTATTGCTACCGCTGCCAGTAGTTCCTACCGTGCTGATGATTAGGTTATTGCTTCCTGTCAGTGAGGTCAATGTGCCGATAAAAACATCATCGTCATTAGAGAGATTATTGGTGCTGCTATTATTGGCAATGATGGTATTTTTCAGCGTGACGGCACCACTATTTTGCGTTACATACAAACCACCGCCTCCAATTGCCGCGCTATTGCCACCAACAAAAGAGTTACCAACGATGGTCGAATTCGTCAGTGTTTTTGCACCGGGGCCTGAGAGACTGATCCCGCCGCCGCCGCCGCTATTGTCGCCGGTCTTACCAGCAGAGTTGCCCGCTATAGTCAGGTTTGTCAGTGTCGCGCCAGTACCGGCAGTAACGGAAATACCGCCACCATAACGACCATTGCTGGCAGCATTGCCACTGATAGTGGTATTCGAGATGGTGACATTCGCTGCATTGACATACGCACCGCCACCATTGCCAGATGAAAACGTCGCAGTAGCCGTATTATTAGCAATGGTCGTATTGCTGATGCTGACAGTTGCTCCCGCATCATAGAATAACAATCCGGCACCTTTGCTCGTTGAGTTATTATTTCTGATGGCAACGTGATCAACGGTTAATGAGCCTGAATACATCATGGCAATCGCGCCATACCCACCACTGGCATTGGATAAAGTCATGCCAGAAATGCTGAGTGCCGACGTATTGGGCGAACTGAAAGTAGCTACAGAGGTAAAAATTGGTGAGCTATTGTTACCACTGATGGTCAACAGCGTTTCACCCGCGCCAACGATGGTCAGCGCATCACCATTATTTGCTGAATCTACATTGATTGCACCAGAAGTCAGTGTCAGCGTTGCCGCACCGCTGGCAAACAGGGCAGGATCAAACACAATTGTGTCAGCTACTCCATCACCTATGGAGGCAGCCACTGCAGCCCGCAAGGACCCTGCCCCGCTATCATTGAGATTGGTGACCTTGATGGTAGCCAGATCATATTGATAATGCTGACCTGTAATCGCCGAGGTTTCCACATTCCCGCTATGGTATTCCAGTACCCAGTCACCGTGCGCACCGGTGTCATTGGTCGAGGCTGCTACACCAGCACCCGTGGCCTTGGCCAGTTGCTGCACGAAAGTGGTGCCAGCAGTGCCTTTGGCGACATCGCAGCCATACAACATGATGTCGGCACCAGCTGCCATGGCTTTGTGTATGGTTGCCATGCTGGCCTGATAATCTGCCAGATTGTATGAGGACAACATGGTGTTGCCGAGCACCAGATAACCTTCTCCACCATGCGAGACAATATGCACACCGCTAATACCTGTCTTACCCTGTAAGGCATCTGCCATCTGCGTGACACCATTCTTGAGAGGATCAAGCATGATGACTTCAGTGCCGGGCTTGATATCTGTTAACAGGCTCTGCCAGTTGGTCAGAGCAGAGTCAACGAACACGACTTCGTGACCCGTGGCCACCGCATTGGTGCTGGCTACCGGTACGGGTGGCGACATTGGTGACATTGGCAAGCTTTGTAATGGAGCCAAAGAAGAAACCGTCAGATCAAGGGAACTGGTTTCGTTTTGCGTAGGGTGCAGCGGGTGATAATGGCTCATGCTTGTTTTCCTGAATTCACTGGATTTTCTGTATCGTTGGCGATAAATTTGGCTGTGATGACATTGGCGCGGCTGCCGGCGGTTTCTTTCCAGAATGACAGTTGACTGAATTGCTGGAACAGGTCGGGCGGCAATATGGTGTCACGGCTTTCGAAACTGACTGCGGGTCTGACCTTGTGCAGACCTCGCATGCCAAGTGGGGCATCAAATTCCGGTGCGTCATACTGGATATTCTGAAAGTCATGCTCAAACGGTTCGGCGCCAATGAAGTCATAAATCAGTGGCAGTACTTTTTGCGGTGCCTGGGCCAGTAAATCATAATCAACCAGGAGCATGGAAGCGGCGTGTTCGCTATAAAACGCACTCTTCAACGCTGCCCAGGGATAACCAACCATGCGATTACGCAAAGCCAGGGTTTCTACACGGCTATACACCGTGGCACGCTCGTTGTCGTCGTTGAAAAGGCGTGTAATTTCGTAAGGGTCGGCAGCATATTTGCGCTCTATACTGTCCATGACCCAGGCGACATTACGCACACAGGCGATCACTTTGGAGCCAGGAAACTGATCCATCAACATGGGAAGATGAGCAGTCCACATGCGGTTGGTATCAAACACCACGCTTTTATCAGCGTGCTCGGCATAATAAGAATCAAATAGCCCACGAACCAGGCGCTTGCGCTCAGGCTTGGTAATGACAGGTCCAAATTCAGTTCCAGCGCCAAACTGATGCAGCATACTGGCATATATGGTGCCAACAGGACTGGTCATGCCCGCATGGAAACGCGGGTTTTGCAACAGCAGTGCTGCCAGCAAAGTAGAACCTGAACGTGGCAGGCCAGAAATGAAGTGATAAGTTGCTTGTGTCATGAGAACTGATATCGAGACAACACCTGATCCGGCGGACAGGCATGATTAGATGGAAAAAAATTGGACGCGTTACCAGAAGGACAGCCTGATGACGATATATGAAGGAGTTGAAATGACAGTGTTGGATTCATTTTTTTATTATTTTCCATGCACCACATCAGATTTAAGCGAATGAAAATGCCCTTTTCAATCGCAGCGTATAAGGCTGGACGACATCAAACCGACACAATGCAAAATAGACAATCCCTTATAAATAGTTCACAAAAGCAACTATCTATCATCAAAACCAGTCAATTATTAAAATTCATAAATTGATAACCTGCAATAATAACATCGAAATAATTGATTTGTACCCAGCCAACTTGTAAGATTTTTATCAAATCAAAAATTTGCAAAATCAGCAATAATCCGACCTGATAAACACGGCATCGGTCAGCGAAAACAAGATTTATCAGCTTATCCGGAGTAGCCCTTAGCATTTCCTTATATGTGCAACACCAGTCACATTACACACCGGCATTACAAATAAAAAAAACCTGCAACAAGTGCAGGTTTCCAGTTCATTACGTACCACTTAAGCCGGGTCATGCCAGGCTTTTTCTTTATTGACCATAAGGATCATACATGCGGCTTGATAGTTTCCAGCCATTTCTTGATGCGATCAGCATCAGCCAGGCGTGAATATTTACCTTTGGAATCAAGAAAGACCATGACGATAGCGCGCCCTTCTATGATGGCCTGCATGACCAGACAACGGCCTGCTTCAGCGATGTAGCCGGTTTTTTGCAAACCAATTTCCCAGGCGGGATTGGCAACCAATTTGTTTGAAGTACCGTATTCCAGCGTACGTCCGCCAGGTGCCACTACATATTTTGAATCTGTTGAGTACTGCCTGATGACAGGATGCTGATATGCAGCATTGACCAGTTTGACCAAGTCGCGTGCACTGGCACGGTTCTGGCTGGACAGACCACTGGAATCAACATAATGGGTATCGCTCATGCCCAGTTGCTGCGCCTTACTGTTCATGGCGGCGATAAAAGCAGTTAATCCACCAGGATAATTCCTGCCTAGGGCAGAGGCTGCGCGATTTTCGGAACTCATCAGAGCGATATGCAACATATCGGAACGGGACAATTTTGCGCCGATTTTTAATCGGGAACTGGTGCCCTTTTCCTTGTCGATATCTTCGTTGGTGACTTCGATAATTTCATCCATGTCCTGATGCGCTTCCACGACGACCAGACTGGTCATCAGCTTGGTAATGGAAGCAATAGGCAAAGAGACTTCAGAATTTTTTTCAAACAAGACTTTGGAGCTGCTCTGATCAACCACATAGGCGACACTGGACTTCAACTCCAGCGGGTCTTGCGTATTGTTCAAACCAGCTATATCACCCGTGCTTGGTTTTTCAGGCACGACACGGACTACCGCAACGCGCTCGGTAATAATTTTGCGCTTGCCATGAACCAGAACAGCATGTTTGACCAGTTTGGTATGTCCAGCGGCTATCACTATTTTTTTGTGTACAGCGCCGTGCTTCTTGGAAGGATGCTTGTGAGAGTGAGTGGCTGCCAACACTCCTGCGGCTGGCAAGAGTGCGATCAATGAAAAAACGATTGCATGACGGGCAAACTTCACCATCATTGACTCCCTGATTGAATATGCCGGAAAAGATAGTGCAGTGTAGCAAAATTCGGAAATTCCGCAAGGCAAATAAGGAGTTAGACACACTTATTCATGTTTTGCCTTAATCCATGAAACAAGTAAACCCGTCCACGCTGTCACGTTCTGTTATCAAAGTATTTTCTATTTTGCTTTTATCGCAATATCCTAAAGACATGCCACAGACCAGCATTTCACTGTCAGGCAAGGCCAGGACCTCGGCAATAATTTTGTGATATTGCGTAAACGCTGCCTGTGGACAGGTATCTAGGCCACGGCCACGCGCAGCCAGCATAATGTTTTGCAAGAACATGCCATAGTCCAGCCATGAACCCTGCTCCATCACACGGTCTATAGTGAAGATCAAACCGACTGGCGCTTCGAAGAAAGCATAGTTACGCCCATGCTGCGCATGCATACCCTGTTTGTTTTCACGTCCCAGTCCTAATAGAGCATATAAATCCCAGCCTACCTTGCGCCTGCGCTCAAGATAAGGCGTGATCCATTTCACCGGATAATAGTTATATTCTTCCTTATGCTCTGCCTGCCCGATGCTGTTATGTGCAGCGACGATAGCGGCGGACAATTCCTGTAGCTTGTTGCCGGTCAGCACATACACTTTCCATGGCTGGGTGTTGCTGCCAGAAGGCGCACGGGCCGAGACTTCCAGTATTTGTCGTATATCTTCCCGCTCAACTGGCGTTGGCAAGAAAGCACGAATGGAACGACGGGACTTAATGGTTTCATCAACCAGTTCTTGTGTGGCGGATTTGATCATACTGATTTTGCCTCAATCGTTTGCAAAAGCTGACGCATTGCATCAGGAATAGCACTAGGGCGGCGACTTTGCCTGTCCACATAAACGTGGACAAAATGGCCTTGCGCTGCTGCGCTGTCATCCTGATTTTTAAAGATACCCACTTCATAGCGCACACTGGAGTTTCCCAATTTGGTCACGCTAACGCCGGCCTCCACTACATCAGGAAAAGCCACAGAGGCCAAGTAATTACATTGGGTTTCTATCACCAAACCAATCACCGGGCTATTTTCTATATCCAATACGCCGTTGGCAATCAGGAACTGATTCACAACCGTATCAAACCAACTGTAATACACCACGTTGTTAACATGCCCATAGGCATCGTTGTCCATCCAGCGGGTAGTAATCGTATGAAAATGCTGAAAATCTTTACGCTGTTTTGCTGCAATTGCCATTATCTGCCCACTCCAGAGAGAAAAAGATGCCTGAATGTAAGTGGCAAGTATGAAAGTCTGGAGAACAAATGTCCAGTGGGCGGTAAGCACTTCATTTTCTGGTCATATTTGCCATACATAATTCACACAGGAAAAACTGCACCATGCTTTTATTTTCCTGCGTCACTATTTGCACGCTACATTAAGTCATCATTACATTTTATATTGCAATGCACAAATTTACCTTGACTTCGTGTTTCGAATCAATAAAATACGAATTATTGCGTCGCACAATTTAACTTGCCAGCTTATTTTCATTGCCAAAATACAATGTGAATTAGCAGCCAAATTTCTTTTATCACTTTTGCATTACACTTTCCTACTTGGGGGTCTTCATGTTTACAGTACCTGAACAATTTTCTGCCGCAACCAAAGCAAATTTCGATGCTCAACTCGCGCTCATCACTGCGCTGACAGGCAAGGCATTTGAAGGTGTAGAGAAGTTTGTTGAATTGAATTTGAACGCCGTAAAGTCTTCTTTCGAAGAGTCTTCTGCAGCGACAAAGCAATTGCTTGCAGCCAAAGACCCACAAGAATTTTTCAATCTGTCAGCCGCTCAGGCACAGCCAACCGCTGAAAAATTGCTGGCTTACAGCCGTCATCTGGCAACCATCGCGTCCAGCACACAGGCTGAATTCACGCACGCGGCTGAAGTGCAAATCGCAGAAACAAACCGCAAGGTATTGTCCCTGATTGATGAGGTGTCCAAAAATGCACCTGCTGGCTCTGAACAGTTTGTCTCTTTCTTCAAGACATCGATAGACAACGCAAACGCCAGCTATGATCATTTGACAAAAACAACCAAGCAAGCCGTTGAAGCATTGGAAGCCAATCTGAACAATGCAGTGTCCACAATTTCCCAGACAGCAACCAAAGCCGCACCAAAAGCTGCCAAGAAATAAATAGCACTTGCGTAACTTGCGCATCGTCATGCGCCGATATAAAACGAAAAAGCCCTGCATTGATTTTGCAGGGCTTTTTCATTGGAAGCCGGAGAACTATCATTTCCGGCCAAAGATACTCGTACTTACGTCATCATGCAAACATGGCCATGACCTTGATTGCAGTTTGCCATACTCCCCAAGCCAGCGGAATACCTGCCAGCGTCCAGAAAAAGATCACTTTGGCCTTCATGCCGGGATCAATGTATTGATTCACATCGCTCATAAAATTTCCTTAGTTTGCAGAGGTTTGTAATGCTGAATCTGGCAGGTGAGCATTACTTTGTATTTGATGCGGTGCCTGGACGAACAGATTGAGAACAAATTCGCCGACCAGCAAACCGCCGAGGATGTAGACAACCGTCGAGTAAGCAGCGGCATCGGCAAGGCCCTGGTTTTTAACCAGATAATCACGTCCTGCATTCACCACCAACGGTCCGATCACACCAGCCATGGACCAGGCCGTCAGCAAGCGGCCATGAATCGCGCTTACTTCCTTTTTCCCAAACATATCAGCGAGATAAGCAGGGATAGTCGCAAATCCCGCACCGTAAAAACTCATGACCAGGGCAAACAACGCAACAAACAAAGTCATATTGCCAGACTCAGCCGCTGAGGGAATTGCCCAGTAAGCCAGAGCACCAGCACCTGAATACATGGCATACGCCCATTTACGGCCAATCTTGTCAGAAAAGCTGGACCAGATAAACCGCCCCGCCATGTTACACAGAGACAGCAAGCCAACGAAACCAGCAGCCGCTGCCGCCGAAATGCCGACCATTTTTTGTGCCATCAATGAAGCTTGCCCCAGGATACCGATACCGGCAGACACGTTCAGCAACAAAATCCCCCACAATAACCAGAACTGCGGTTGGCGTACTGCTTCGGAAACAGAAAAATCATCCGCGCCATTCGACGAAATATGAAGCGCTTCTTTCGCAGAAGGCACCCAGCCTGCCGGTTGATAACCGGGAAACGGGACACGTGCTATCGAGACCGCTGCCAATTGAAAACCCAGATACATAACAGCCATGATGACGAATGTCGCCGGGATACCGGCATATTGCGATCCTTCGCTGAAATACTTCATCAAGTTGACTGCCAGGGGTGAGCCAACCAAGGCACCGCCACCAAAACCCATGATCGCCAGACCCGTTGCCATGCCACGCTTGTCCGGAAACCATTTGATCAACGTAGATACCGGGGAGATATAACCAATACCCAAGCCAGTACCACCAATAGCACCATACCCCAGGATGACCAGAGGCAAGGAGTTGGCGACGACACCCAGCGCGGACACCAGAAAGCCGGCAAAGAAACAAAGAGCCGATGCCAGCATGGCCTTGCGGGGTCCTACCCGCTCTACCCATTTACCAAAAACGGCAGCCGACAAACCGAGACAAATAATAGCAACAGAAAAAATCCAGCCCACACTGGTCAAGCTGGATCCCAGCACTTTCACGAGCGGGCCGTTAAATACGGAAAAACCATAGGCTTGTCCCAGAGGAAAATGGATGAGTAATGCCGCTGCGGCCATCAGCCAGCGACTATAACCGGGAGCGGCAACAGCACCTTCTTTTGAAAGGGCCGCCTTAAAGCCATTGATGAATGACATGGAATCTCCTTATATTTCTATGTTGTAGAGAGGGAAAGCATTATGTATACATCATGCTTAAAAGCAATGTCAATGATCGAAACAGATCGTTTCAAGTCTTTCATGGTCGCTACAGCGAGCAAGGCGGGAAAGGTATGGATGCTGCTGCGGGATGTGCTACTTATTTACAACACACTATGTGTAAAGTCCCGATGTGTAGAGCCATGTCAACAGCATGCGTCAATCCGTGCACGCCACAAATCGTGCATCACCGATTTTACAGTCGCATTATGATTGTTTGTGTTTTGCCATCACTGATAATAAATATGATTATTTTTCAGTTAATGGAACCGTAGATGCAGCATTCTGCCTGGTGACTTCATCACTGAAGTATCGTTTTATTTGCTCCCGAATAAGCGGCGAACTGTCATCACGCATTTCAGCCAGGTAGCGGGATGATACTTCGGACGGATGCTTGATCAGCATATTCACCGCTGTGAGTCTGAACTCATCGATCTGGCTATGACGATGCTCTAGCACGAACTGCCGGTTAGCAGGTCTGGGACTTTCTGAGAGAAGGTGAAAGGCCTGTACTTGAAGAGCAGGAACAAGGGATATATCACTGGCCCGCCAGACGGCACGATCCTGCAACTCATCGTTGCCAACATCGACCATACCCTTCAAGGCGGCGACAGCTTCATCGCTATCGTACTTTGCAAGATTTGAGAGGGCAAAAAATTTTTTTGAATACGAAGGCAATTTGAGTATTTTCAGCAGATAAGGGATCGCTCTATTGTCTGAAATAGCGGCGAGCGCTTTTTGAGATTCCTCAACTGGTTTCAATGCATAATCGTTTTCGCTATCAGCCAAGATAGTATTCGCCCATGCTGCGATATCCACGCCCATGCGCGGCATGTCTGTCGCCGTCATGGTGACGCTCAGTTTTTCAGAGATATCGATATCATTTACTTCAAGCTGCTTTTGATAGGGAGGAAACCGGATAGCCAGTCGTTTTGAAGCTTTGATCTTGTAAACACCCGCTTTTTCGATTTTCACCCAGTCAGACAAGAGCAAACGAAATACATATTCCTGTCCTGCTTGTAATTCTTGAATCCGAGTCATCCCGCCCATATTGAAAACTTCTTCAGAGGGAATGACGACGCCATGATTATCGAGCACACTAAGTGCGAATGAATCTGGTCGTGCATATTTGTTCTGGTAGTCGCCGCCCACCAAAATACCCATTTCTTTTTTTGATACGTTTTTCACTTTCAATGACAGCCAGACTGGTTCGCCGAGCATGACAACAGGTTTGTCGGTAACAAGGCTTACAATCAATTTTGCAGTACCTGACTGATGAGTAGTTTCACCATAAGCGAGGTGGCTGACCAGCAGGGTCGTTAACAGCAAACTGAAGCCAATCAAGTCAGATCTGATGAATTTCATCGTGGTGTCTTTTTTATCCAGAAACAGCAACGGATAATCAATTCATTCGTTGCGCACAACATTAAAGTGCTAAGGCGACTAAAAAACATCATAAGGGAAACCCGACCAGTTTTATATATACCTTGGTATGCAGTAGACAAAAAAAACCTGCAATCTCTTGCAGGTTTCTCATACCAATTACGGTAACTGTCGCGTCAATCAAACACGCCGGTCAACCTTCACCCAGGTAGGCTGCCTGGACTTTAGGATCATTCAGCATATCCTTGGCGTTGCCGCTCATGGTGATCGCGCCGGAATCCATCACATAACCACGATGTGCGGCCTGCAAGGCCAGTTTGGCATTTTGCTCGACCAGCAAGATAGTGACGCCCTGCGCAGATACGTTGCGTACGACCTCAAAAATCTTTTCAACCATGATGGGCGACAAGCCCATCGACGGCTCATCCAGTAACAGCAGTTCAGGATGACTCATGAGCGCACGTGCCATTGCCAGCATTTGCTGTTCACCACCAGACAAAGTACCCGCCAGTTGCGCTGAACGTTCTTTCAAACGTGGGAAAACCGCGAACCATTTTTCGATATCGGTGTTGATACCCGCTTTATCGTTACGGGTGTAAGCACCCATCATCAGGTTTTCCAGAATGGTCATGCGGGTAAATACGCCACGCCCTTCCGGTACCATTGCCAGATGATTTTTTACCATTTCAAAGGAATTCGTCTCCTTGATGGACTTACCCATGTAAATGATATCGCCTTCGACTTTGCAGCTAGGCAAAGTACCGGTAACCGCTTTCAAAGTCGTGGTCTTGCCAGCACCATTGGCACCGATCAGAGTAATCAGTTCGCCTTTGTTGACTTCAAGATCAATACCTTTAACGGCCTTGATACCGCCGTAAGCAACCTTCAGATTACTTATCTTTAATACGTTCTCAGCCATTAGTGACCTCCTCCCAAATACGCTTCGATAACTGCCGGATTTTTCTGTATGTCTGCTGGCAAACCTTCTGCAATTGGCTTGCCATAATCCAGAACAGTCATCCTGTCACACAACCCCATCATCAGTTTGACGTCATGCTCAATGAGCAAAATGGTCTTGCCTTCGGCTTTGATCTTGACCAGCAATTCGCGCAGCGCGAGTTTTTCAGTCGCATTCATACCGGCAGCAGGTTCGTCAAGTGCCAGCAATTTAGGGTCCGTTGCCAGGGCACGGGCAATTTCCAGACGGCGCTGATCGCCATATGAGAGAAACTTGGAAGTACGGTCAGCAAAAGCGCCGATGCCGACAAAGTCGAGCAGCTCCTGCGCACGCTGGCGTATTTCTTTTTCTTCCTTGCGCGCCGCGGGGTGACGGAACACGGCACCAAACACACCCTGATGCGTACGTATATGGCGTCCAACCATGACATTTTCCAAAGCTGTCATTTCACCAAACAGGCGAATATTCTGGAAAGTCCTGGCGATACCTGCCTTGGCCACTTCATGCGGTGCTGATGGCGAATAAGGCTTACCATCAAGTTCAAAAGTACCCGTATCAGGTTGATACAAGCCGGTAATGACATTGAAGAATGTGGTTTTACCAGCACCATTAGGGCCGATCAGGCCATAAATCTGGCCCTTCTTGATATTGATCCCCACATTCGACAAGGCTTGCAGGCCGCCAAAGCGTTTATTGGCACCCTCAATTTTTAAGATAGTCTGTTCAGTCATCTTGGTATTCCTTATGCTGCCGCTTCGTTGGTCTTGGACATACGGTCTTCATGTTTCGGTGCGGGCCACAAGCCGGCAGGACGATTGAGCATGATGATGACCATCGTGAAACCGTACAACAATTGACGCAATACTTCAGCTTCGATCCAGATACGACCAAACAGCAGATTTTGTACAGGCTCTACGGTATGGCGCAATACTTCTGGCAAGGCTGCCAGCAATACTGCACCCAGAATGACACCAGGAATATGGCCGATACCACCCAACACCACCATCGCCAGAATCACAATGGATTCCATCAGCGAGAACGATTCAGGAGAAACGAAGCCCTGGAAGCTGGCAAACATCGCACCGGAAACGCCACCAAAAGAGGCGCCCATGGAAAATGCCAGCAATTTCACGTTACGGGTATTGATGCCCATGGCTTTCGCAGCGATTTCATCTTCCCGTATTGCTACCCATGCACGACCCAGACGCGAATCCTGCAAACGCACTGATACGATAACGATACCTATGCACAAAGCCAGGAACAGGAAGTAATACGCATTCACCGATGGCATGCTCATACCCAGGAATTTGACTGTCGCATTTGAACCAGCTTCGCCAGCCAGTGACACGCCAAACACGCGGATAGGATCAATCAGGTTAATCCCTTGTGGGCCATTAGTGAAATTGATCGGTGAATTCATGTTGTTCATGAAGATACGGATAATTTCGCCGAAACCCAGGGTGACAATCGCCAGATAATCGCCACGCAGCTTCAGGGTTGGCGCGCCCAGCAAAGCACCAAATAAACCTGCAACCGCCGCCGCAAACGGTACGATCACCCATACAGACAGGTGAATACCGTCTTTGGCAATTTCCGGCCCGCACACTGCCAGCAGGAAATTACCAACTACCGGATAGTTATTGATAAACGATTCAATAATGACGGCAAATTGTTGCGAACCAAAAATAGCGGCCAGATAAGCACCAACTGCATAGAAAGCGATATATCCCAGATCAAGCAGACCGGCAAAACCGACCACGATATTCAGGCCCAGTGCGAGCATGATATACAGTAGCGCGAAGTCGATGATCCTGACCCAGGAGTTACCGAAATTGGCAGCCACAAAAGGAAACAACAACATCACGATACCCAGAACAGCAAAACTGGTATAGGCTTTTTTAGGGTTGGCTTTTACATCAAATATAGTCGACATTGTTTTTCTCCTTACGCACGATCAGCAACACGCTCACCCATGATGCCGGATGGGCGCAAGGTCAGTACGATAATCAAAACGATGAAAGCAAAAATATCCTGGTAGTGACTACCGAGTATGCCGCCAGTCAGGTCGCCGATATAGCCAGCACCCAGACTTTCAATCAGGCCAAGCAGGATACCGCCCACCATCGCACCATAAATATTACCAATACCGCCCAATACCGCGGCAGAGAAGGCTTTCAGGCCAGGCACAAAGCCCATCGCGAATTGTGCAGACGAATAGTTCGCTGCCCACATCACACCAGCAATGGCAGCCAGTGCGGCGCCGATGGCAAAGGTCGCGACGATCACCTTGTTCGAGTCAACGCCCATCAGGCCAGCAACGCGGGGGTTTTCAGCAGTGGCACGCATGGCCCTGCCCATCTTGGTTTTTTCAACCAACAGCACCAGGCCAACCATCGCCAGCGTTGCCAGTACCAGCAACAATATCTGGGTCTGGGAAATCACCGCACCACCAATCTGCACCGGTGTGGACGACATGACAGAAGGGAAAGGGATAGGGCTACGGCCCCAGAGCATCATGGCGAAAGTTTGCACCAGAATCGATACGCCGATCGCGGTAATCAACGGTGCCAGGCGTGGCGCATTTCTGAGCCTTCGATAAGCAACACGTTCGATCAGCACATTCACAGCGATACAGACAGGAATGGCACCCAGAATAGCGATAATCAGCTTAATGATACCTGGCAAATCAGGCGCTACAACTTGCAACAATTTCAGAATACTCAGGCCCGCCATCGCACCAACCATCAGTACGTCGCCGTGCGCAAAGTTAATCAGGTTCAGTACACCATAGACCATGGTGTAACCGAGTGCTACCAGGGCATACATGCTGCCCAACACCAGACCATTAATAATTTGTTGGATAAAGGTATCCATATTTTATTTCTCACTTTATGAACGAATCGAATTTCTTACTAAAAACAGGCGGTGGATTTAAATCAAAGCCACACAATGCAAAAAGCAACTTCAGCAATAATCATTCCTGCTAACGAAAGCGGCACCCTGAATTGGGTGCCGCCGGAATTCGAACGAGCGCTATCCAAACAAGCGCGTCATCATAATGGGAGCAACGATAGCGTCATCGATACACATGATAGAACTCTCCTCTGCAACTTTTGGTAAAAGTTTTTTTGTAATATATGTAGACTTAGTGGTTATCCCAGTAAAGTCGGCCGGATTATACAGAGTTTGTATCTTGCGCCAGTGGTAAAAAAGCCACCGCAAGCTACGTATTTTCCACAACCGCCTAGCACCAGCATACACGCTTTATAAGTCCGTCAACTAGCCGAACTTAATTGTGCCGCAATCTTAAACACGTATTTGCAAAATAAAATATCGAAAACAACACCTGCAACAAATTTTTAATCAAATTCACCTGCATCGAGCTGACCTGAAATCAGACTTTAGCAGCAGACAATCCTTTCGGCATAGGAAAAGTTACGGCTTCTTCAACACCATCCAACGCGCGTACGCTACGCGCACCCAATTGCTTCAAACTGGCAATCACTTCCTGCACCAATATTTCAGGTGCAGACGCACCGGCAGTGACACCTATGCGCTGGCGACCTTGCAACCATTCAGGATTGATCTGGCTGGCATTGTCGACCATATACGCAGTGACCCCTTTCTTCTGCGCCACCTCGCGCAAGCGGTTGGAATTGGAACTGTTGGGGCTACCCACTACCAGCACCAGGTCAACTTGCGGCGCCATGAACTTGACCGCCTCTTGCCGGTTGGTAGTGGCATAGCAGATGTCACCTTTCTTGGGCTCACTGATGGAAGGAAAGCGTGTTTTCAGCGCAGCGATAATTTCTATCGTATCGTCCACCGACAAAGTCGTTTGTGATACGAAGGCCAGCATTTCCGGATTTCTCACTTCCAGACTGGCGACATCAGCGACTGTTTCAACCAGATACATACCACCTTCAGCCTGCCCCATGGTTCCCTCAACTTCCGGGTGACCATGATGCCCTATCATGATGATTTCACGGCCTTCCTTGCGCATCTTCGCCACTTCAATGTGAACCTTGGTCACCAGAGGGCAGGTAGCGTCAAAAATAGTCAAGCCCCTGGCTTCGGCTTGTTTGCGCACCTCTTGCGACACACCGTGGGCAGAAAAAATCAGGGTATTACCGGAAGGTACATCTTCCAGCTCTTCAATAAAAATCGCGCCCTTGGCCTTCAGGTCGTTCACCACGTAGGCGTTGTGCACAATTTCGTGCCTGACATAGATCGGTGCACCGAATTGCTGCAACGCACGCTCAACGATTTCTATGGCGCGGTCAACGCCAGCACAAAAACCACGTGGCTGCGCCAGTAAAATTTCCTTATCCATATGAATCAAAGTATTCCAATAATTTTTGTTTCAAACAAAACGGTTTGCCCGGCCAACGGATGATTAAAATCAAAGATAGCACCATCCTCATCAAGTGAGCGCAGGATACCGGCAAATTTTCCACCGGCGGGGGCGGCAAATTCGACCAGATCGCCAATCACATATTGCTCGCCAAATGCCGAGTTTTCTTTTAGTGTAGCGAGCGACACGCGCTGTATCAATTCTGGGTTACGTGGCCCAAAGGCTTTTTCTGGTGCCAGCTCCTGAGTCGTATGCGAGCCCTCTTCCAGACCCAGCAAGGATGATTCCAGTTCTGGTGCCAGTTGCCCTGTACCTAGTTGCAAGGTGGCCGGGCGCTCATTAAAGGTACTGAGGATATCTTCGCCATTCAGAGTAGCAAGGCGATAATGCAAGGTCAGGTAGGCGTCGGGGGTAACGGTAGGGATAGCAGTAGCAGACATGGTATGAAGCATAAGAAAAGTAGCTGGAATAAGCTGGTATTGTAAGCCAGGTCAGCCGGCTTTCGTCTATCAACATGCAAAGGACACTGTTCTATGGAGAGATCTTAGATGGCAATCAATGAATGGCCGGAAGACCAGAGGCCGAGGGAGAGGCTGATCAAGCATGGTGCGAGCGCCCTGTCGGACGCAGAATTGCTGGCTGTCTTCCTCAGAACCGGGGTCGCCGGCAAAAGTGCCGTTGATCTGGGGCGTGACATGATCAGCCAGTTTGGCTCGCTGTCAGGGCTATTTGCCGCCAGCATCAAGGATTTTTCTGCCATACACGGCCTGGGCAGCGCCAAATATGCGCAGCTACAAGCCGTCCTGGAATTGGCAAAACGGGCAATTTCTGAAGAATTGCAACAACATACCTCGCTGTCATCTCCCCAGGCAGTAAAGAATTATTTGCAACTCCTTATCGGCAATAAAACTTACGAATCCTTTGCTGTTCTCTATCTTGATATCAAAAACCGCCTGATTACCACCGAAGAGCTATTTCGCGGCACGCTCAATCATGCCAGCGTCTATCCAAGGGAAGTGCTCAAGAATGCACTACATCATAATGCGGCGGCCATCATACTCGCGCACAACCACCCGTCTGGCTCTTGCGAGCCCAGCTCTGCCGATATCAATCTGACGCAGACCCTGAAGCAAGCACTGACATTGGTAGATATACGGGTGCTTGATCACTTCATTGTAGCCAATCCCAATGTGTATTCTTTTGCCGAGCACGGCCTGATATGAATTTCATATGAAGACAGGCGCTCTTGCCAGCGTAGTGTGCAGACAACACATGCCACACCATAAAATTGCGCAGAACAAGGACTTGTATAACCGCAGAAGTCTGAAAAACGCATGATGAACAAGGAAAACCATAATGAAAATCAAATTGTTAAATATTAAAATTTAAAATGACACACTTGTTTTTCGCAAGTCGTTGATAATTCATGGAATTTTGTTTATACTTGCGTTTTTCCAATTTCGGAATGCACTGAGGAGTTAAACATGGCACGTGTCTGCCAAGTGACTGGGAAGGGGCCAATGGTTGGCAACAACGTTTCCCACGCTAATAACAAAACAAAACGCCGCTTTTTGCCGAATCTGCAAAATCGTCGCTTTTTCGTAGAATCAGAAAACCGTTGGGTTTCTCTGCGTTTGTCCAATGCTGGTCTGCGCGTCATTGACAAAATCGGCATCGATGCCGTTTTGACTGACATGCGTGCTCGCGGCGAAAAAGTTTAAGCTAAACTATTGTTAGGAAAATATCATGGCTAAATCTGGTCGCGACAAAATCAAGCTGGAATCGACTGCTGGTACAGGTCACTTCTATACAACCTCCAAAAACAAGCGCACTATGCCTGAAAAAATGGAGATCATGAAGTTCGATCCTAAAGCACGTAAGCACGTCATCTACAAAGAAACCAAAATTAAATAATTTTGTATTCTGTAGTCAAAAAGCCCTGCATTGCAGGGCTTTTTTGTTTTTGCTGTCTTCGGGATCGTATTTCGTTCCCCGGTGTTCATAAGAGCTTCGCGTACGCTCCACCTCACCTGCATGAACTGCTTGAAAATGAAGTGCCGCAGCTGCTCCCCTTAGATTGTGAAAAGCATCCAATAGCGCAAAAAGCAAAAACGGCACCGAAGTGCCGTTTTATCACGCTCGCATATTACGCTTGAGATTTAAGCGTAAGTACGCAGCCGCAAAGAAAATTCACGCAAAGTCTGAATGCCGGATGCCTCAGCGCGCATGCACCAGTCTTGCAGTTGCTGCACCAGTTGCTCACGGCTGACAGTTGAACGTTCCCAGATCAGGCCCAATTCGACACGCATATCATGCATGGTCTTCAAGGCATTGCTGTGCGCCAGCACTTCTGACAATTGCAGCTGTTGCGGTACTTCGAGCTTGGTCGGCTCACGCTGTAACAGCTTCTTGGTCAGCTTCAGGTGTTGTGCTTCGAATTTGGCTTTTTCACGCAAGCTGCTTACTTCGTCACGCCAGGTGCGGCGTAAAGACTTGGTGTATTTCGCCATTACATCATAGCGATTGGTAATAACCGCCTGCAAGGTATCCAGATCGACGACACTCTTGATTTCTGCAAATTTTGGCTCTGGTGCGACTTTCTTGACTTTCGCCAGACCCATGATTTCCAGTGTACGGATATACAGCCAGCCTATATCGAACTCATACCATTTGGAGGACAGTTTTGCAGACGTACCAAAAGTGTGGTGGTTGTTATGTAATTCTTCGCCACCGATCAAAATACCGAAAGGCACAATATTGCGCGAGGCATCCACGCAATCATAGTTGCGGTAACCCCAATAATGACCTATGCCATTAATGATGCCGGCAGCGGTGATTGGTATCCACAACATCTGTACAGCCCATACGGTGATGCCAGCGACACCGAACAACAAGAAATCAATAATCAGCATTAAAGCCACACCCTGCCAGCTGAAACGCGTGTAGACGTTGCGTTCCATCCAGTCATCTGGTGTGCCGTGACCATACTTTTGCATGGTTTCCAGGTTTTTTGACTCTGCGCGATACAGCTCAGCACCTTCCAGCAATACTTTCTTGATACCACGTGTCACTGGACTATGAGGATCTTCTTCAGTTTCACATTTGGCATGGTGCTTGCGATGGATAGCAGCCCATTCCTTGGTCACCTGGCCAGTCGTCAGCCACAACCAGAAACGAAAAAAATGACTGGGAATCGCATGCAATTCCAGCGCACGGTGCGCCTGGCAACGGTGCAGAAAAATTGTTACACTTGCAATAGTGATATGTGTCACTACCATCGTGAAAACAAAAATTTGCCAGCCAGTGGCGCGACTAAAACCATTGGACATGAAGTCCAGGGCTGCATCAATAAAAGTACTCAAAATGACATTTACTCCGTTGTAATTGACAGTATCTTGGCTTATATCGCAAAAAATGCTAATGCCATAATCTAGTATAGACAATGACCAATATTGTACGCGTTTTTAGAAGTATCTCGCTAATTTTAGGTCGAAAACTATTGCTTCGCTTCAAGTTTCTTTGTCTGGATTGTTAATTATGGTCACAACCCTGTGCGCATACGGCAAGCTGACCTGATGCACTTGCAAAGCTTGCCACACGGCACGATTAACACCCGACATGACGCTGGAACGACCGTTCTCTGGATCCGTAATCCAGAAGCCCAAACGCAGCTCGAAACCGTCAGCACCGAACTTCATGAGGTAAGCAGAAGGTGCGGGTTCTGTCGCAACACGTTCTACCCCGGCAGCAGCTTCTGCCAATACAGGCAAGAGTTTATCGATGTCAGTCTGGTAATCGACTGTAAAATCCGTCCACATCGCCACGGTCCTGTCGCTGAGCGAATAATTCTGTACCGGTGAGGAAACCAGCATTTCATTCGGTATGACCGACTCACCGCCATCCTGCCCCTGCAACACGGTGTAGCGCGTATTGATCTGCGTTACCCGTCCACTGAATTTATCAACGGTGATCATGTCACCGATGGACATGCTCCTGTCAAGCAGGATGATGAAACCGGATACATAACTACTGGTGATTTTTTGCAAGCCAAAACCCAGGCCAACACCCAGTGCGCCGCCAAATACCGACAAGACCGTCAGATCAATGCCAACGATGCTCAGGCTGATCAGGATAGCCAGCAAAATCATTACTGCGCGCCCTACACGTGACAACACTACTTTCAGGGAGGTATGCGCATTTGGCAACAACATCAGACGCGCTTCGAGCGCGGCGCTGGCCCACATGGCAACAACCAAAGTCACGGCCACAGAAAGGGTTGCCTGCAAAATAGTCAGCATCGACACCTTATTTTTCCCAATAGGCAAGGTGATATCGTCAAGTGCAGAAAACAGCTCTTGCCACAAGCCTGTGAAATGCAGCACCACGCCCAACCAGACCAGGCTGGAAAAGAGTTTTTCGAATACAGCAAGAAAATTACCGATGCGGCCATCACGCGCAAAGGTGCGACGGACCACGTATAAGGCGAAGCGTATCAAGGCCAGTGAACCGATAACCGGAAACAGCAAGGACAGCAAATGGGTATGATGCCATTTTCCCAGAACGAATTTTCCAATCAACAGAAATACTAGCGCCAGCGCAGGTGACAGTACCCTGGAAAAGCTTTCCACTCCAAGTTTCACAACATTCGAATCGGTTTCACTGGCGGGGAAACTGCGCTTTAGCAAACGCGACAACAACCAAGCCACGCCAAAGCAAAGCAGGACTACAGCGATTTGCCAATAAAAATCCGGCTGGCCTACATCATTGGATAAGTCAGAAAATAAACTGGCGAGTAAGGGAGTACTCATGGGAAGATTCATGAACAAATTGATAGATACATCCTGGCTTGCGGCGTCATGCAGTCAGCAAACCAGGAGACGGAAGTTTATTCTGCGACTGCAGCAGTTTCAACGCTTGTATCGGTTTCAGCAGTTGTGTCAGCGTCTTCTTGCGCTGCGACTTCTTTAGCCGGTTTTTTATTACGTTCCAGTATGGCGGCAAAGAAACCGTCAGTCTGGTGGATATGTGGATAGAGCTTCAGGTAATCGCCCATTTCCAGTTCCACCTTTTGCTCGGCCAGTACTTGCGATGCAGGCACCAGGGTAAAGTCGGCATGTTCAGCCAGAAACGCCTTGACGATGTCTTCGTTTTCTTCATCAAGAATACTGCAGGTCGCATATACCAGACGACCGCCAGCTTTCACCATGCGTGCCGCACTGGACAATATGGAGGCCTGTTTGACATTTAATTCCTGCACACCTTCCTGGTTCTGACGCCATTTGACGTCAGGATTGCGACGGAGAGTACCCAGGCCACTACATGGCGCGTCGACCAGAACCCGGTCAAGCTTGCCTGCAAGGCGCTTGATCTTGGCATCTTTTTCATGGGCAATCACCACCGCATGCACGTTCGACAAACCACTGCGTGCCATACGTGGCTTCAATTTCGCCAGACGTTTTTCAGAGATATCAAATGCGTATAAACGACCGGTATTGCGCATCAATGCACCCAAGGCCAGAGTCTTCCCGCCTGCACCTGCGCAAAAATCAGCGACCATTTCACCGCGCTTGGCACCTACGAGCTGAGCCAGCAACTGGCTGCCTTCATCCTGCACTTCTATCGTGCCATCTTTAAATAAAGGCAGGTTCTGGATGGATGGCTTTTTCTTGATCCGCAAACCGGTGGCAGAATATGGCGTAGGCTCTGCAATAATTGGTGCCTGTGCCAATGTAGCGATCACTGTCTCGCGGTCACCTTTGATGGTATTAACACGCAGATCCAGTGGTGCCGGCGTGTTCAACGATACTGCCAGTTTCAAGGCATCTTCTTCACCAAAACGGGCCAGCATTTTCTCCCACAGCCATGCCGGCATGTTTGCCTTCATTGCCAATGGCAGATATGCACGGTCAATTTCCATCACGCGCTGCAACCAGGCTGTTTCATCTTCTGTCAGCCCACCCAGTGCATCAACGCCAACCGCATCGGCCAGACCCAGCAAGGCAAGGCGACGCATGGGGGAACCGATACCGGATTCCGAAAAATTGGTGTACACCGATTTATTGCGCAGCAAGCCGTAAATAGCCTCCGCAACGACGCCGCGTTCACGTGACCCAAGACGTGGGTGGTCACGGAAATAACGCGACAGGGTGCCATCTGCCGGTCCGGTAAAACGCAAAATCTCACGTAATACTTCTTCGGTGTTAACGAGAATGGCTGGAGGTAATCTCATGCTGCTTCCTTCTGTGTTCTTAATGATGGCCAGTCTGGCCTTGGGTATAACTAATAGAGCAAATTACTGTTATGGCTTATGGCTGCCTATTTGCTGACGTGCACACGACCGTCCTTGATGCTCAGCCTGCCTTCAACAAACTGCAAAACAGCCTGTGGATAGATCAGGTGCTCCTGAACCAAAACGCGCTGTGACAAAGTGTCTTCGGTATCGTCTTCCAGTACAGGCACAGCAACTTGCGCAACGATGGGGCCATGATCCAGTTCCGCCGTGACAAAATGGACTGTTACACCATGCAGTTTGACACCTGCATCCAGCGCCTGCTGATGCGTACCCAGACCAACGAAACTTGGTAACAGCGACGGGTGGATATTCAACATCCTGCCAGCGTAGTGTTTCACAAAGCCAGCAGTCAGAATACGCATAAAACCCGCTAAAACCACCAGGTCTGGCGCGAATTCATCAATTTTCGACTGCAATGCCGCATCAAAGCTTTCACGGTCAGCAAATTGCTTGCTGACCACAACGGCAGTTGGGATGCCTTTGCCTGCCGCATAGGCAAGACCTGCAGCGTCAGCACGGTTACTGATGACGGCCGCAATTTGTACCGGCCATTGCTGTGCAAGTGCGGTTTCAACAATGGCCTGCATATTGCTGCCACGGCCAGAAATGAGGATAACAATCTTTTTCATGGCGGCATTGTACCGCTGACAGAGGTCCAGCCCCAAATAAAAATGCCGGTAATAGCTTACCGGCATCTGGTTTGATCCGGTTTAGAGTCTATTCAAACGAATAAAAAACCCTGAAAGCAACTTTTCTATCTGCCCAGAATTCGGCAGCATCACGGAAGACATCCAGCAAGATTTCTCTTGCCTCTTTGTCAAATTTTTGTGTATTAGGCAATTGTTCAAGCACGATAACGAAGCCTGGTTGCGCACCCGCTTTATAAATCATGTCAGTCAGACAATCGGATAAAGCATCAAAATTCTTGCATAGTGGCTTGGGAAAACCAAACGAAGTGGCAATTTTACCCAGTACCTGCTGCTTGGTCGCAGCTTCAAGGCAATATGCATACAGAAAATGCTGCCCCAGACGTGCTGCTTCGGCCTGCAAATCAGGGACACGAAAGGCACGGATAGACTGCACGACATTCGGTGCAACGGTGCACAGGAAATTTATTTCGCTCTCGATTACTGAGATCATAGTTACTCTTTTATTCGCCGAAAACTTTCGTAATGGTCTTCTGTGTAATAGTATTCACCCGAAGTTTGCGGGTCTGCACCAGAGATGATGCGACGCGGCCCGCGGCTACGGACACGCGGCGTTTTCACTGTGTATTCGTGGTAGTAGCCACGCTTTTGCCTGGGCAGCCTGGACTCATAATTACCAAACACCACTCCATCTTTTTCATAAGCAAAGGGACCACCCTGCTTGATCAGCTTCAGCGTGGCTTGCGCTTCTTTAGGTAATTCGGCAACAGCGATATAGGACGTGCCAGCATTGTCTTTGGCAAAAGACGTTGCGGCCAACAAAGCCAGTGCCAGAAATACCAGCCATTTTTTGAAAAATGTTGGATTGATCATTGTTTTTTTGCGTTCGCACATGCCTGGACAGCGCATAGAGTAACGGTTTGTCAGTGATGAATCAACCATTGTTGCACTTGTTACAATGTAACAAGTCACCCGCCTGTCACATTGATACAAGCGCAAGCTGCAAGAATTTTAATGGCTTGACCCAAGGCAAGAGGACATTATTATCGCAAAACAAGACCAGCACCCAGGCTTTTTATAGTACGTACTGACAGGGGTAAATGAGGACTAGGCAGCTTTGACGGCTTCACTACCGTCATTGAAAAAATTCAACACATCATCCATCCTGGCGCGCGTATCACGCCGCCCCAATGCGATCAATTCCTTGGTGTAGGTAGATTCAAATAGCAAATAAGAAGCCAGTGCCGAACCGCGTGCTTCGGTAGCCCCTATGCCCCCAAGCATGGTGCGCACTGGCAGGGGCAGACTTTGGGTATGACGACTGGCGATTTCGTCAAGGCGTTCTGACGGTGCGATGACCAGTAGCTCCACTGGCCGCAATGGGGTTTTCTCCAGCAATTCCGGCGGCAGCATGGACAGGGTTTTATTGATGCGCATCAGGCGCTCTATGTCTACGGCCAGACTGTCAAGAAAGATGCTGGACAAGGCATGACCGGCAATCTGTGCCAGACTGGGATAACGCGCTGTTTCTGTGCTGACACTGGGCGGCTCTGCCAGCCGGCCCGCGCCAACGATCATGACTTTTTTAGCACCAAGGTGTATCGCTGGTGAAATGGGTGCCAGCTGACGCATGGACCCGTCACCACAATACTCCATCCGCCCTCCCCAATTCAAAGCGACCGCCGGGAAAATAAAAGGGATGGCTGATGAAGCCAGCAAATGATGGACGCCGATAAAATCCCTTTGCGCAAGACGCTGACTTCTGACCCACGGTTCGATATCGGCCAGGGTCTGGTAAAAAGTCAGATGCTGTCCAGCGGTGTAAGAAGACGCTGTCACCGCCAGCGCATGCAGGCTGCCATTGCTGAAAGCTGCATCCAGGCTGCCAAGGTCCAACATACGGTTCAATAAATTTTCCAGCGGTGAATTATCCAGCAGGGAATTTGGCGGCGCCTTGCGCCATTTATTCAACAGCCAGCCAAACGACCATAAGGTCAGCCAGCGTGCCCCGCTACGCATGACCCCAAGAGAATCAGCGCGGTAAACTTGAGCCGCTTCGAAATTTTCCCAGATATGCAGCATGCGCCCCAGCGCATCAGTGAAATTATCAGCACCGCAAGCCAGTGCCGTCGCATTGATCGCACCAGCAGAGGTACCACAAATAATGCCAAAGGGATTGGTCGACGGATGCCAGCCTGATTCGGTCAAAATGGCCGATATCTCGTTGAGTACACCAACCTGGTAAGCCGCACGGGCACCACCACCAGTCAAGATCAATCCTGTCGCTGCGTTATTGGTCATTCGTGTTTGACAAAAGAAAAAGCAAAAAAGGGCAAATAAAGATTTGCCCTAGTGTAGTAGTCAACTAACAATTTGTCATGCTGCACGGCACAGTGATCTTATCTGACACAACAAATACAATAGCCAGCACACCGAAGCGCAGTAGGTGTTGAGAAAGCGTAGCGAGCGCCTCTAGTTTGAGCTAAGAAGCGCAGTCGTACTTTAGTACGGTGACGAATTTGCAAAACAGCAAGCTCAAAATCGAGGCGCGCAGTAGCTTTATCAACACTTACTATTTGGGTTGCATGCGAATGGCGCCATCTAATCGAATGGTTTCCCCATTCAACATCACATTCTCGATAATCGCCTTGGCCAGATTCGCATACTCATCAGGTTTGCCAAGGCGCGGAGGAAACGGCACCATCTTGCCTAAAGCGTCCTGCACTTCTTGCGGCATGCCCAGCAACATCGGGGTTTCAAAAATGCCCGGGGCAATCGTCATGACGCGTATGCCGCTGCGTGACAAGTCACGGGCCATAGGCAAGGTCAGGCCAACTACTGCTGCCTTGGAAGATGCATAGGCTGCCTGACCGATCTGGCCATCATAGGCAGCAACAGAAGCGGTATTGATGATGATACCGCGCTCGCCATGTTCAGCAGCTTCGGTCTTGCCCATGGCATCAGCTGCCAGGCGGCACATATTGAAAGTGCCAATCAGGTTGATGTTCACCACGCGCTGGAAAACATCCAGTGGGTGTGGACCATCCTTGCCTACGGTCTTTATCGCTGGAGCGACGCCGGCACAATTCACCAGGCCGCGCAATGTGCCCATGCTGGCCGCAGCATCTACCACGGCCTGGCCATCGGCTTCCGAGGTCACATCGCACTTGACAAACTTGCCACCCAGTTCAGAAGCCAGCGCTTCACCAGCTTCAACCTGCACATCGGCCAGTACCACTTTACCGCCATTGGCGACTATCATTCTGGCAGTTGCGGCTCCCAGTCCCGAAGCGCCACCCGTGATAATAAATACATGATTCTGAATTTGCATGTTTGTCTCTCCAAGTTTAAAAATGAATCGGTAGTGAGCCGTAAGCGAATCTCTGTTTCATTGCACTATTTTCGTCACATTGCAATTACGTTTACGTTAACGTCACATAGCCCTATTGTAGCGAATAATAGGTAAAGCTAAAAATAAAAAGTGGCGGCAAAAATCGCCACCACTTTTCAAACCAGAGATAAAACCTGCAAAAGCTTTACTTGCTGGCAGGTGCCGCTTCTTGCATGGCTGGCGGTTCAGGCGCAACCATAGGAGCCGATACCGAAGCAGAAGCCGCTGTTGGTGCCGGAGTCAATACCGGCACAGATGCTGACGCAGATGCCGCCGGCGCTGCCGACTGCACGACCGGCATCGTCGGCGTGACATGACTAGCCGCTTCATTGGTACCAACCGCAGGCAGGATAGGCACCAGCAGCAAGGCAACGATATTGATGATCTTGATCAGCGGGTTGATGGCCGGACCGGCGGTATCCTTGTAGGGATCACCGACCGTGTCACCAGTCACCGCTGCCTTGTGCGCTTCTGAACCTTTACCACCAAAATGACCATCTTCTATATATTTTTTGGCGTTATCCCAGGCACCACCACCGGTGGTCATGGAAATCGCTACAAACAGACCGGTAACGATAGTCCCCATCAGCAAACCACCGAGCGCCGCCGGCCCCAGCAGCAAGCCAACCAGGATAGGCACGATGACAGGCAACAAGGAAGGGATAATCATTTCCTTGATGGCCGAAGTGGTCAGCATATCGACGGCCTTGTCATATTCAGGCTTGCCCGTGCCATCCATGATGCCCTTGATTTCCTTGAACTGGCGACGCACCTCCACCACCACGGCACCTGCAGCACGGCCTACGGCTTCCATCGCCATCGCGCCAAACAGGTAAGGAATCAGGCCACCAATAAACAGGCCGACGATGACTTGTGGATTCGACAGGTCAAACGAAGTGCTCTTGCCGACTGAATCCAGCGCATGGGTGTAATCAGCAAACAGTACCAGCGCAGCCAGACCGGCTGAACCAATCGCATAACCCTTGGTCACGGCTTTGGTAGTGTTGCCAACTGCGTCCAGCGGGTCAGTAATTGCCCGCACTGATGCAGGCATTTCAGACATCTCAGCAATACCACCGGCGTTGTCGGTGATGGGTCCGTAGGCATCAAGTGCCACAATGATACCGGCCATGGATAACATGGATGTCGCCGCGATAGCGATGCCATATAAACCAGCCAGGGAAAATGACACGAGGATAGATGCACACACTGCCAGCACTGGCCAGGCCGTCGATTTCATCGATACGCCAAGACCCGCAATAATATTCGTGCCATGACCGGTCGTGGATGCCTGCGCCACATGCTGCACGGGTTTGAAATCGGTCCCTGTATAGTATTCAGTGATATACACCATCAGGCCGGTGAGCACGATACCTACCAGGGCAGAACCCATCATCTTCATGCGCATGGTTTCATCTGGCCAGACTTGCCAGGTCACCACCGCAAAACCGATCAGCGATAAGCCAGCGGCCCACCACAAACCCGTGTACAGGGCAGACATGATTTTTTTGCCGGGCTTGGCTTTCACCATTGAACAACCAACGATAGAGGCCAGAATGGATACTGCGCCCAGCAGCAAGGGATAAACAATCGCTTCAGTGACATTGCTGGTAATGACCAGCGCACCCAGCAACATGGTGGCGATCAGGGTCACCACATAGGTTTCAAACAGGTCAGCCGCCATACCGGCACAGTCACCGACATTGTCACCCACATTGTCAGCAATCACGGCGGGGTTGCGCGGGTCATCTTCAGGGATACCGGCTTCTACCTTGCCAACCAGATCAGCGCCCACGTCTGCGCCCTTGGTGAAGATACCGCCACCCAGACGGGCGAAGATGGAAATCAGCGAGGCGCCAAAAGCCAGGCCGATAAGGGGTTTGATCACATCATGCTGGGTCAGCGTACCGCCAGCAGCATTGGCCACCAGCACCCAGTAGAAAATCGTCACGCCCAGCAAACCCAGGCCCACCACCAGCATGCCAGTAATCGCACCACCGCGGAATGCCACGTCCAGCGCTTCATTCATACCCTTGGTAGCAGCCTGCGCGGTCCTGACATTAGCACGCACTGACACATTCATGCCGATGAAGCCGCAGGCACCCGATAGCACGGCACCGATCAGGAAACCCAGTGCAGTAATCAGACCCAAACCCGGGATGGCAGCGATGGCCACAAACAGCACCGCCCCGACAATGGCGATGGTACGGTATTGCCTGGCGAGATAAGCGGCGGCACCCTGCTGAATGGCGGTGGCAATTTCCTGCATGCGCGCATTACCGGCATCCTGTTTCAAGATCCAGCTGCGCGACACCAGGCCGTATAGTACGGCGATGACTCCACATGCGATGACAAACCAAAGACTTGCTGCCATGTTGACTCCTCCAATTGTTATGGGCATGCTTGCCTTGTGGGCGCGCATACGTTTTTTGACGACAAAGTGAAACAACGACAATTCTTCATTCTTGATACGTCAGCACCAGACTGCTTTGTGCTACCCGACGAAAATGAATCCTGCACACTGCGAAACTTTTACGTAGCCCATATTTTTGGAGATACATGGCTGGGGCTAGCCAATTAAAAAAGCGGACCACTAAGTCCGCTTTTGTTCAACTATTCTGACAGCGCCGCAAATGCGCTATCACGGATGGTTTCTACCGGTCCGACACCAGCGATCTTGCGATATTTGGGTGCACCTGGCTGGCCGGATTTTGCCCAGTCGCCATAGTAAGTCAGCAGCACTTCTGTCTGTTCGTGGTACACACTGAGGCGCTTGGTGACGGTTTCTTCCTTGTCGTCGTCACGCTGTATCAATTCTTCACCGGTCACGTCATCTTTGCCTTCCACTTTCGGTGGATTGAATTTGACATGGTAAGTACGGCCAGAACCGGGGTGAACGCGGCGACCACTCATACGGTCGATAATGGCTTCATCGGGCACGTTGATTTCGAGTACGTAATCAATCGTCACACCCGCATCTTTCATGGCATCCGCTTGCGGCGTCGTACGTGGGAAACCGTCAAACAAGTAACCATTCGCGCAATCATCCTGTTTCAACCTGTCTTTAACCAGGCCGATAATGATGTCATCTGATACCAGTCCACCAGCATCCATGACTTTTTTGGCTTCCAGACCCAAAGGCGTACCGGCTTTTACCGCAGCACGCAGCATGTCACCTGTTGAAATTTGTGGAATATTGAATTTTTCTTTGATGTATGTGGCTTGTGTACCCTTGCCGGCACCCGGCGCTCCCAACAAAATAAGACGCATTTTAAATTTCCTAAGACGAGTTGAATTTTTTGTGCATGTTGTCATGAAAACATGCCGAATTGTCTGTTTTGCATGCTAACACTAGTGATTTTGCTTTTCTTATTCTGCTAGTGATAACACAGTTTCTTTTCACGAAACTTACCACAATTTTTCATGTTCTTGATGCTTTGCCATGAAATCTGCAATAAGTTCATCGTTTAGTGCGGTTTTTTTTATTTTTGATCCATAAAGAACTGTCTGGCACGCAATAAATCTTCTGCCGTATCCACCCCAGGCGCGGGGCTGGAAGCAGTCACATGGACGGCGATGGGATAGCCATGCCATAACACCCGCAGTTGTTCCAGTGCTTCTATCTGCTCCAAAGGCGAGACAGACAATTGCGGATATTTTTTTAAAAAATCGTTGCGATATGCATACAAACCTATATGCCGTAGCGGCATATAGCCAGCCGGAAACTCAGTACGGCTGGCAGAAAAGCCATCGCGATGCCAGGGTATGGTGGCACGTGAAAAATACAGCGCACGACCGGCTTTATCCAACACCACTTTCACGACATTGGGATTAAAACCGTCACCTGCATCGTGAATCGGATGGGCAGCCGTGGCCATCGGCACAGCGGCATTCACCAGAGCGGCCGTAGCGGCAATCAGCGCCGGATCAATCAAGGGCTCATCGCCCTGCACGTTGACAATCACTGCGTCGTCAGCCAGATTCATGCTGGCGGCAACTTCTGCTATGCGGTCCGTGCCGGAAGGATGATCAGCACGCGTCATGCAAACCGGCACGCCATGCGCACGGCAGGCTGCGACAATGTCGGCATGATCCGTTGCCACCATGATGGCGCTGGCACCGGACAGCAAGGCGCGTTCGGCGGTGCGCACCACCATGGGTTTGCCGCCGATATCGGCCAGGGGTTTATTCGGCAGGCGGCTGGAAGCCAGCCTTGCGGGAATAATCGCAATAAAACTCATAAAATCAAAACCCCTTATGAGCGTGCTGCGATTTCTTCCGCAGTCAGACTGCGCGCCTGGTCTGCCCACATGATGGGAATATCATCACGAATGGGATAAGCCAGTTTATCGCCATGGCAAATCAGTTCCTGGCTAGTTTTCTGGTACACCAGAGGCCCTTTGCATAAAGGACAAACCAATACATCAAGCAGGCGTGCTTCCATGCGTTTTCTCCGAAATCATTTGTATGAGGGTGGCGGCAAAACTGGCATCGAGTTGCGCCTCTACTGGCACCACCCAGATGCGGGCGTCATTTTTCAAAGCCGCGATCTGCCTACATTTTACTGCATCCTTTTCGGTAATCAGGATGCATTCGGCATCAATACCGGCAAAACTCTGTGCATCAAAGGCGTAGTGATCAGGAAAGGTCATCGTTTTAGATTGCAGCCCATGCTGTTCCAGCATGGTAAAAAACCGCTGAGGATTGCCTATGCCTGCGGCAGCCACCAGGCGCTGGCCTTGAAAATCCTTCAGGTCCTTTTGATGCAGAGGGTCATGCAAACTATATGCAGCACCTGCTTGCAAGTACATAGGCAGCGTATCTGGCGGCATGCCCGGCAAATTGGCATGCGTAATCCCGACAGCCAGGTTGCAGACAGTAAAATCGCGACGACGTTGCACAGACTCACGCAAGGGGCCAGCAGGCAACATCCAGCCATTGCCAATACCACGCTGATCAAATAAAACAATCTCTATATCACGCGCCAGTGCGTAATGCTGCAAGCCATCGTCTGCAAAAATGATGTCAATCTCTGGAAGCGCAGCAAGCAGGCATTGCGCTACCGCGACACGGTCACGGCCAACGGCCACCGGACAGCCAGTCCGTTCTGCAATCAACAAGGGTTCATCACCAACCTGCTGCGCAGTCGCATTAGCATCCAGCATGACTACGTTTTCTGCTGCCGCCCCATAGCCACGCGAAATCACTGCCGGATGCCAGCCCGCCTTTTGCAATTCTTTTACCAGCCAGATCACCAGCGGCGTCTTACCGGTGCCACCGATAAATATATTGCCCACAACAACGACAGGCACGGCAATACGGGTTTGTTTTTTATAACCGAGGACGAACAGGGCAAAGCGAAAATTCACTACCAATTGAAACAATTTGGATAAAGGCCAAAGCAGGCAGGCCAGCACGCCCCGCTTTTGCCAGGCAGCCAAGAACAGCCTTTCCCACATTGAACGCATGAAACTCCTGACAAAAAGAAACCGGGGAGTACATCATACCCCCCGGCCGTTATCTACGTCTGTCCGACCTATTTCGACTTGGGGGACGCCTGTGCCGCAAAGGTGACCTTGGACAAACCGGCAATACGCGCTGCTTCCAGCACATCGATGACTGACTGATGCGTTGCTGCACGATCCGCATTGATGATCACGACAGGATCAGTCTGACCACCTGCTTTGGCAGCATCCATGGCTCCGGCGGCTTTCTTCAAATCTTCTGCCAGGGTTACGGTATCGAGAAATGAAATTGCCTGATTATTGATTTTATAGCGCCCTTGCGCATCAATACCGATATCAATCTGGTTGGGCTTGTCCTGTGCTTTTTCAGCATCGGCCGTCGGCAAAGTGATTTGCAATTCGGTGAAGCGGCTATAAGTCGTCGTCACCATCAGAAAAATCAGGATGACCAGCAGCACGTCAATAAACGGGATCAGGTTGATCTCTGGCTCTTCCCTGCCCTTTCCTTTACGAAAATTCATGGTTACTTCCTGGCACTGTGGACAACGTCAACAAATTTGATGGCCTGTTGCTCCATATCGACGACGATACTATCGACCAGCGCGCGGAAATGACGCCAGAACACCATCGCAGGCATCGCAATCATCAGACCAAAGCCGGTATTGTACAAAGCAACAGAAATACCATGTGCCAGTTGCGCAGGATTGGCGCCAGATGCATTTTGAGAACCGAAAATTTCTATCATCCCGACCACGGTACCAAACAAACCCATCAAAGGTGCCAGCGAAGCAATCGTTCCCAGTGTAGTCAGAAAACGCTCCAGTTCATGCGCCACTGCGCTACCGGCTTCTTCGATCGACTCTTTCATGACTTCGCGTGGTGCGTTGACATTACGCAAGCCTGCTGCCAATACCTTGCCCAGTGGCGAGTTGCCAGCCAGTTGTTCTATGACTTCGGGTTTGACTTTCCCGGCCTGATAGACACGGATGACTTCATCCAGCAATGTCGGTGGCAAGATGCGGCTTCTGCGTAAAGACAGGCTGCGTTCGATGATTAATGTCAGCGCAATAACTGAGGCAATCAGCAACAAATAAATTGGCCAGCCTGCGGCTTGAATGATGGCAAACAAATTAACTCCTTGAAGGTTCCTAAATCCAAGCCCGAAATGTAGCGCGTTGTCTGCTTGCGGGCAAGAGCAGGCAGCAAAAAACTATAGAAGCAGCATTGCACAATCATGCCTCAGCTTATCAGCCCTCAGAAAATACCTGTTTTGCACAAAATCTGTGAGCAAGCCTGTGGATAAGTGTGGATAAAGTAAATAAGTGTTTGATTTATATGCACTTTTTACCTGTGCAAAAGATTTAGGCACAATGAATTACACGTAAAAACCGGTTTTTAAAGCAAATATCCAAGTGGCTTCTGCACATAAATTGTGGACAACATTGTGCAAAAGTCTTGTACAGAATGCCAAGTCGCTGATTTAAAAGAACATTATCCCGCTGCCAATATTTTGTGCATACCAAGAATTATCCACTGTTTTCCTGACGTTTCGCCCAAACTTTAAGCATCTCTGTAATGTTGTGGAAAACCCGGCTTGTTTTGCACAAAATATGTGGACAAGATTGTGCATTACCTCAAGGAAACGTCTTAAGTCACTGATTCATATCATCAAATCAGTGCTGCCAGAAAAACAGGCAAATCGATGGTTTTAAACGTTTTTGAAGATTTTTCCTTGAAAAGATACCTGAAAGACAATTAAATAAACGCTGTCTTTGTGTAACTTTGACTTTTTGCACATAATCTGTGGACAACATTGTGAAAAAGCCGTGGAGATAATGATAAGTACATGATTAATATGAATAAAATTCTTTCGCCCAAAAATGAGGCAAATTAGATTTATCCACACGAAGTAAATATTTATTATAATTTCGACACTTATTAACGTGTATAAGTCGTATTTCTGCACAATTTATGTGGACAAGCTTGTGCAGAAGCCTAGGGAAACAACATAAGTCTTTGATTTTAATGAAAATTACTATAGTGCAAATATTTTAAGCAAAACCAGTCTGGCCACGCACTAAAAAGTTTTCAACAGATTAATCACAATTTCTGTGGATAAGTTTGTGCACAAGCAGCTTGAATGATCTCAAGAGCCTTGATTTGAAAGAGAATTTTCATATTGCCTTATTCTTTTGCAGATTGATTCATATTAAAAATCAAGGACTTAGAGAGTAAACTTTCATTTCTTTTGACATCTCTACGGCAAAATGACATCCTGATGACGAACCCACGCTTCTGTGGACAGCTTTTCCGCTGCCAGGCTTTATGAATACTGATTCTCCTTACGCAAACCCAGCAAATACGCCAGCTGTATTAACAGTTTCGGCGCTCAATCAGGCCGTAGCTCAACTTTTGGAGCGAAATTTACCTTTGACGTGGGTTTCCGGTGAGATTTCCAACTTTACCCGCGCCGCTTCTGGTCATTGGTATTTCACCCTCAAGGACAGCGCCGCACAAGTGCGTGCTGTCATGTTTCGCGGCCGCGCCCAATACGCCGATTTCCAGCCCAGGGAAGGCGATAAGGTAGAAGTGCGCGCACTGGCTACGCTGTATGCGCCGCGTGGTGACTACCAGCTCAGTGTAGAAGCCATACGCCGCGCAGGTGTCGGTAATTTATATGAGGCGTTCCTCAGGTTAAAAGCGCAACTGACCCAGGAAGGCCTGTTCGACACTGCACGCAAACGTGCTTTGCCTGGCTTTGTACGCTGCATTGGCATCGTTACCAGCCCACAGGCTGCGGCCCTGCGTGATGTGCTGACTGCTTTGCAAAGGCGCGCACCGCATATTCAAGTCATTCTTTATCCTACCCCCGTGCAGGGTGAAGGTGCCGGGTTAAAAATTGCACAGGCGATTGCCACGGCAGCAGCACGTGAAGAATGCGATGTCTTGCTGGTATGTCGTGGTGGCGGCAGCATAGAAGACTTGTGGGCTTTCAACGAAGAAGTGGTCGCACGTACGATTGTCAACTGCCCCATGCCGGTGATCGCCGGCATTGGCCATGAAACTGATTTTACGATTGCCGATTTTGCTGCCGATGTCCGCGCTGCCACCCCCACTGCCGCTGCAGAACTGGCCGCCACACCAAGAGCAGAATTGCTGCAACTGCTGCAAGGACAGGCACAAATATTGAATCGTGCCATGCACAGGCAACTGGACAGGCATGCGCAGACCCTGGACTGGCAAAGCCATCGCCTGTTAAGCCCAAAAGCAGCAATTACTGCCAAACGCCTGCAACTGGAAAACATTGCCCGCAATTTGCGCTTTACTGCGACCATGCCATTGCAGCAGGCCAGGCATGAACTGACGCAATTGCGGCAAGGCTGGCAGTCGCTGAAGCCCGATACACAGGCACCACGACGTTTGCTCGGTGAGTGGCAGCGACGCCTGCAACAGGCGAGCCAGCAAGGCCTGAACGGTCAACGCCAGCAGTTGCAATCCATACAGACACAACTGGAAATGCTGAGCCCACAACGCACACTTGAGCGCGGCTACGCCATCCTCAGCGATCAAAAGGGTCGCGCCCTGCGCAATGTCAACGATGTCAAACCACATGGTCTCTTGCAATTACGTCTGGCTGAAGGCAGTGCAGAAATTGGTATCAGCAGTGTGCAAACTTATATCGAATAAACACCGCGCTTCCCGTCATTGTCATTTCCCGCAAGAAAAGTAACGCTGGAAAAGCACAGCTTTCCTGATTTTGCAACAGCCCCTTCGATATAAGTATGTTATCAATGTGTCCGTGCACGCTTTTGTACAAAAGCTTACAATGCTGGTCTGGCTTTTCCGGATTGCCGGAATTGATAAACTCACGATAAAAGGACGCGATATGGAACATACCTTACCGGCACTGCCTTATGCACTGGATGCATTGGCTCCACATATCTCCCAGGAGACGCTGGAATATCACTATGGCAAGCACCATCAAACCTATGTGACCAATCTGAATAACCTGATCAAGGGTACAGAATTTGAAAACTCCACACTGGAAGAAATCGTCAAGAAATCTTCTGGCGGTATTTTCAATAACTCAGCACAGATCTGGAACCACACGTTCTACTGGAATGGCCTGAAACCTAACGGCGGCGGCGCACCAACCGGTGCCCTGGCAGATGCAATCAATGCCAAATGGGGTTCTTTCGACGCGTTCAAGGAAGCCTTCACCAAATCCTGCATCGGCAATTTCGGTTCTTCATGGACATGGCTGGTAAAAAAAGCCGATGGCTCACTGGATATCGTCAACACATCAAATGCGGCAACACCACTGACGACAGCAGACACAGCACTGATTACCTGCGATCTGTGGGAGCATGCTTACTACATCGATTACCGCAATGCCCGTCCAAAATACCTGGAAGCATTCTGGGCTCTGGCAAACTGGGATTTTGCAGCAGCCAACCTGGCCTGAGTGTCCCTGCTTTCCGTTGCTGATCAAGGCAACAGAAATACATGAAAAAAACCTGTGCATGTGTAGACATCACAGGTTTTTTTTCATCCATGGCCTGACTGCTTTATGCGACCATTACTCACTTCTTTCAAACTGAACGATGGTTCATCACAAGCCGAGTGCTGATGACGACCTGCCAGGCTTCCAATACTCCAATACCTATGTCTTCATCTCGTTTTTTGCGTTTTCTTCCTGCGGTATTTATTTTTATTTGGGCATCCGGCTATGTCGTTGCCAAATTTGGCCTGCCCTATGCCGAACCACTGACATTCCTCAGCATGCGTTATCTGGGGGTCATTATTTTCATGCTGGTACTGGCCGTTGTCATGCGTGCACCCTGGCCTGAACGCAAGGCATGGCTGCCGATTGCCATTGCCGGCATACTGATGCAGGCACTTTACCTGGGTGGTATCTGGTGTGCGGTCAAACTGGGCATGCCTGCTGGCGTGGCCGCCCTGATCGCCAATACCCAGCCCATCTTTACTGCCTTTCTGGGGCCATTGATCGGTGAGCGCATTTATGGCAAACAGTGGCTGGGTCTGGCTTTGGGCATATGTGGCGTCGCGCTGGTCGTCGCCAACAAAATCTCGGTGATAGGCTTGTCTGTCAGTAGCGTCGCGTTAGCCACCATGGCACTGACGGCAATGACAGTGGGAACCTTGTACCAGAAAAAAACCTGTCCCAGTTTTGATGTCAGAACCGGTCAAGTCATACAGTTTGCCGCATCTTTCATCTTCACCCTGCCATTTGCCCTGTTGCTGGAAACCCAGACCATCATCTGGACACCGCAATTTTTTGCCGCGATGGCATGGTCGGTATTTGTGCTGTCAGGTGTGGGTATTTCTGTGCTGTTCATCATGATACGCCATGGCGAAGCAACCAAGGTCACCAGCTATATGTATCTGGTACCTGCGGTCACGGCCGCCATGGCATGGCTGATGTTTGATGAAAAACTGACGATGACGGCTATCTTTGGCATGCTGGTAGCGTTAGGCGGCGTGGCTTTGGTCGTAAGACCTGCCGATAAAAAATGGAATTGATTGGAATTGCCGCCTTTGCCGCAATTCCAATCAGCGATGCATCATTCTGCCTCTCGCCAGCGACGCAAGCGTATTGTCATGTAAAACATGACCGCTGCCGCCAGTACGCCCCACCATATTTGCGGGCTAGTCAGCGTATCCCAGGAGATGGCGAGAACGGCACCATAGTCCACACCGTTAGCACCCGGCCGAAAAGCCGTTTCGTATGAAATATGTTCAAAATGTATCCAGGATCCCGGAATAATCCCAGCTAATCCCCTTCCCACAATTAGATCGGCAAACCACGACACATCAAGGTTTTGCAATTGAATTTTCTGCACCATGGTCAATAAGAGCAAGGATATCAGAGGTAAACCAATTGCCCATAAAAAAACTTTGGAACGTGCCCAGCTTGAAACCAGCATTAGCCATCCTAGGCTAGGTAATGCCCAGAACACATACACAGGCAACATCGCAAAAACTTGCAAGGGCGAGAGATACAATCTTTCGTTCAATAGCAAATCCTTGAACAAATAGACATCTTGTGTAGCCAATCCTATGCTGACTATCGTCATCATGATAAAAGACATGACCGTACCAATGATTAGAAAAATAACCGGCACAACCACGCTGGCAGTCAGCAATTTTGACAATACGGTTTCAAAATCTGAAACAGGCAAAGATTTCCAGAAAAGGATACTGCGGTCACGCCTGTCATCATAAAGGCAGCCCAGACAGTAAAAGAAAATAATAAGCGCCATCACTGCCAATATCGGGCCGGTAAACGTCATGTAGACACGTGCTAGTGCATCACCAACCAGGGCAGTATGGTCTCTCATTGCCGCAATGCGCGCAAAATGTCGTTCCTGCAATAAGGTTTTTCCAAATATCACTGGCAACGCAAACACAAGTATCATTGCGAAAGCCGCTGCCAGTGGCGTCCACAGGAACATGCCTTTATGCTCCCAGAATTCACGTCGCAATAAATAAAGCATTGTTTTCATTTGCCAGTTCCTTTCATGCTTGCGACAAACAGATCCGCCAATCCTGGGATTCTTGTTTCGCCAAGCGAAGCTAAAGTGTCTTGGTCAACGCCATCAAAGGTCAAGATCGCTTTTCCAAAAACCGATCGTTGATCTATGGGATGTAAAGATAGCGCTTGTTCCAGATTTTCCGGCTTGACCATGACCTCAATAAACCGTTCCATCATTTGTTGAGTGCTGGTTTCCAGAACGATCCTTCCTTCATTAATAAAAATGACGTCACTCAGAATGTGTTCTACTTCTTCAACCTGGTGTGTAGTAATGATGATGGTTTTGTTTTCGTCAAAATAATCTTCGAGCAAATTTTGATAAAACTGTTTGCGATACAAAATATCAAGACCCAAAGTCGGTTCATCCAGAACCAGCAATTTGGCATCAATCGCCATGATGAGCGCTAAATGCAATTGCGCCACCATGCCTTTCGACATAGCCTTAACTTTCATATCCGGGCTCAACTTGGTATTGGCAATATAACGTTCAGCTTTGGCACGATTAAACTTGGGATGTACACCCTCAACAAACGAAATTGCCTCTTTCACTTTTAGCCATCCAGGTAAAATCGCAACATCTGCGATAAAACAGACATCAGCCATCAGCGCGTCGCGTTGGGTGCGTGGATCCAATCCAAATACCGTCAATTCGCCATCAAAATTATTCAAACCTAATATTGCCTTGAGTGTCGTTGTTTTGCCTGAGCCGTTTGGCCCGATCAAGCCAACAATCCGGCCAGCGGGGATATCAAAATTCAGAGCGTCCAGTACAGTCTGTTTGCCATAACGTTTGCTGAGGCCACGGGCAGAAATAATCGCTGTCATTGTTGTGCTCCCTTTACAGCTAAACTGCCTGGCAAACCTGGCAATTGCTGTAAATCCAGCCCCAGCCTGCGTATGCGCTCCAGCATAGTTGGCCATTCTTCCTGTAAGAATCGCTCACGTTCACTGGCCAATAATTTATCAAGTGCGCCTTCGGTCACGTACATACCCAGTCCCCTTCGTTTTTCGACCAATTCTTCATCTACCAATTCCTGATAGGCTTTGGAAACCGTAATCGGATTAATTTGATAATCTGCGGCCACCTGCCGTACTGATGGCAAGGCATCGCCAGATTTCAATACGCCATCGAGCAGCATGCCCAGCACCTTTTGTTTTAACTGCCGATAAATCGGCGCCTGATCGTTCCAGCTGATACTCATAGACCTGACTCCTTTCTCATACAGGGGTAGCCACCGGAAAAACCCTGGCTGCGCTTTTCCCTGCTACTGATTGGTTTATGCATGGACATTCCTTAAGAATGGAAATAATTTATTTAATAAATTTAGTGTTGTACTAAACTATAACACTAACTCAATATTTTTTGCACAAGATTATTTTTCAAAAAATCAAATACATGGCTCGTGACAAGAAAAAAACGCCGTGGCACACTGCCAGACTTACCATTCATGCGGCTGCCCACATGCATCACAAGATGTTTTCTCCAGCACTGTTGTTAATGATCACCCTTGGGGTCAGCGGCCCCATTCATGCCACCTGCCAGCCTGACAATCAGATTCGTACTGATATGCTGGCAATTAAGGCCGCAAATTGGGTAGTTGAAGACGATGTGAAAAGACAGGCGCTGGCTATTAGCCTGGCGGATTGTCTTGGCCACCCTGATCCGGTATTGCGTGATGAACTGGCCTTTGATGGACTGTCAGCGTGGATGCGTGGCGAGAAATTGCAGGTCGCCACATTGACGGTGCTACGCAAAAAAATATTGGCTGACTTGCAGGAAAATAGGGAAGATGAACATGGCTTCCTGCGTCCCTTTGCCATTCTCACGCTCGCAGAACTAGTCAGGGTCGACCGTCGCCAGCCCTACCTGAGTTCGCAGGAAAGAATAGACATCGTCAACGTCGGCAGCAATTATCTGACGCAATTGCAGGATTATCGCGGCTTTGATGAAAAGGATGGCTGGCGGCATGGTATTGCCCACAGCGCCGATCTGATGCTGCAGTTGGCACTTAACCCCGCCATAGAAAAACCCCAGCATGAAACCATGCTGGCGGCCATAGCCAGCCAGGTTGCCCCGGCCAGTCATTTCTATAAATATGGTGAAGGCACACGCCTGATGACGGCAATTTTTTACCTGGCCAAAACGCCCAGTTTTAATAATCGTGACTGGGAAAACTGGTTTAATCAGTTAATGGAACAGCACAGCAAACCCGGCCCGTACACACAGGCCAGGCTGGCGCAAAGACATAATCTCAGCGGCTTTTTGTTGCCCTTGTATTACTCGGTAAGGGAAAGCACCGACGCTACGCTGAAAGAACGCCTTTTGCCAGCGATCAGAGAAGCGCTGAAAAAAGTGAACTGATCGCCGGATGATACGATCACTGCCACGCAGTGAATGATGCATGCCTTCACTCAGTTTGATGCCAACGCCCATTCAGCAGCCTGATGCGCGTGTATGCCGGTAGTGTCAAACAGGGGCAGGTCGGTATCCTGCTGACTCAGCAGTAAAGTGATCTCGGTACAACCCATGATAATGGCTTGCGCACCTTGCGCTTTTAAGTCAGCAATAATGCGGCAATATTGCTGACGTGATGCGTCAACGATCTTGCCAAGACAAAGTTCTTCATAGATGACACGGTGTACGATGTCACGGTCTGCCAGCTCCGGCACCAGCACTTGCAAGCCGAACTTACCCTGCAGGCGTTCACGATAAAAATCCTGTTCCATGGTAAAACGTGTGCCCAGCAAACCGACCTTGTCATAGCCCGCATCCCTGACCGCTTGCGCCGTCGGGTCTGCGATATGAAACAGCGGGATGGCGGCAGCGGCTTCAATTGACCCAGCCAGCTTGTGCATGGTATTGGTACACAACACCAGAAAATCAGCACCTGCCAGTTCTAGCGCGCGGGCCGCTTGCGCCAGGATAAGCCCCGCGGCATCCCAGTCACCAGCATGTTGCAGTCTTTCTATCTCATGAAAATCCAGGCTGTAGAGAATGATTTTTCCCGAATGCAGCCCACCCAGTTTTTCCTTGATGGTTTCATTGATGATCTTGTAATAAGGGATGGTCGATTCCCAACTCATGCCGCCGATCAGACCTATGGTTTTCATTGCAACTCCGTGGATAAATTGACCGCCGCATATGTCAGTCAGACTGTGAATGTCACTATAATAGGCAGACGACATTGTGTACGCTATCAAGAAATTTCAGCAGGAAGTTTTTGCAATGCAAACAGATATCAGCTGGGCAAACCTGGAGCTATTGCCAGCAGCACCCTACTCGATCAATAGCCAGTCCCCTGTTGCCAGCCTTGGGCTGGCATTGGCACGCCAGACCGGTATCCATGCCATAGGCAGCGACAAGCGCCAGGACTTCGATGCCTGGCCTGGTGACTTCGCCATCAGCGCTGCCAAGCTGCCGATGTTTTCAGAGTCTGCGCATGGCGGTGAATATCTGCTCATGCATATCAGGCAGCCCGAATTGCTGGCAAGGCTTGCAATTTTAAACCATGCAACGGGACGGCAAATCTTTCACGGTGACAAACAAGCTGTCAACCTGGCCTGGCAATTACGCCATCTGTTACTGCAAGCTACACCTGATAACCTGCTTATCGAAGAAAAGGCGGGATTATTTTTGCAGCGTGGCTTTGCACTTGCAGGGAATATCGCAAACACAGCTAGCCGTTATGCCGAAGATCGGGCCTTTCACTCGCGCATACTCGACCACATAGAAGACGAGCTTGATACCCAACTGAAACTGGAAGATCTGGCCGTGATGGCAGATATGTCCCTTCTGCATTTCTTGCGCAGCTTCAGCCATGCGACGGGTAGCACACCGCACGCCTATATCACGGAACGCAGACTGCAAAGGGCGCGCCGTTTACTGAGGACGAGCAATCTATCCATCGCTGCAATCGCTGCCGATTGTGGTTTTGCTCACCAATCCCACCTTGGCAGCGCCTTCAGATCACGGCTGGGCTTAAGCCCCTTGCAATATCGCCAACTGCCTGCCTGATACCCATTTCTGCAAATAACGAAATCGATACAGGCTTTTCCAAAACAAAAGCAAATTTTGTACAGAATTACGTAAAAAATCTTTTCGTATGGAACTGTTCCCAAAGGCATTTGTCTATGGAAAATGCGTTAATTTCTTCTATAGCTTCATAACATCGGCATTTGCGCATCACCTGCTTACCTATAAATTAAACTAAAACCAAGGTTTTCCCATGTCCCCGAAAATTCTCACCGTCAGTATTGTTCTCGCCTTCAGCGGGGTCACCAGCCTGCTTTTTCCACAAGAAACCGCACAGGCTGCACCCGCTATTAACAGCGTGGCGAAAATCAGGTCGTCCGATCTGACGCTGGAACAGGTTTTCCGCGCCAAAACCTATGCAGGCCAGGCGGCACGCAATATCCAGTTCAGCAAGGACGGTCGCTATCTCGCCTATACCTGGAACCCGTATGGTGAAAACGGTTTTGATTTATATGTGCATGACACTCAGACTGGCGAAACCAAACGGATTACCTCGCCTGCCCTGATGAAGACCTATGATGCGCCGGAAGACTGGGACCGTTTCGACAAGAAAAATAAACAGAAAGAAAAAGAAGACGCCGAACGTCAGGCCAAGGCAGAAGCCCAGGCAGCTTATTTGCGCGGTGAAAAAGTCAACCTGATGCAATGGGAAGAAGCCGCGCTGCAAGAAGTAAAGCGTGAACTGGCAGAGAAAAAAGCCAAAGACGCCATCAAAAAAGCGGAGACCGACGCCGAAGCAGCCAAAGAAAAAGCCGCCGCAGCCGCTGCGAAAACCGGTACGGCCAGCGTAGCAAAAGCCGACAGCGACAAAAAAGATGAAAAGAAAGATGACAAGAAGGATGCCAAAGACGACAAGGCCAAGGAAATCTGGGAACTACGTGACGAACTGAAAAAGAAACTGGAAAAAGAAAAACTCAAACCCAGCGACCTCTACCCTGGCGTCAATAACCTGGTCTGGGCGAATAAAAAGAATGAACTGATTTTCCAGTATCGTGGCGACCTGTTCCGCCTGACCATGGCAGATAGCAAAGTGGAGCGGCTGACACAGACAGACAAAACCGAGCGCATCGTTGCATACCAGGCTGATGACAATGGCTACATCTACATGGATGAAAAGCGTCTGTACAACGCCAGTTTTGACAAGAGCACGCTACGTCAGTTGAACCGCGAACTGATCCACCCTGATGACGCAGAAAAGAAATACCGCATCGCTGACACCGTACTGAGTGAAGACAAGCAATGGATGGCGATTTCTGCCGAAGCACCAGATGCCAAGCCGGAAAACGGCAAACCTGCACCGCCATCTGAGCGCCAGGTTGAAATCATGAATTACAGCGAACGCTTTGCCACGGCAAAGAAAGTGTCGCGTGAAGTATCTGATGACAAGCGCAAGGTATTGGCCACTGCCCTCTACATACGCCGAGTGGCTGATGCATCGACACGTCAGCCTCAGCCGGTATTTACGAATGATGGTGGTGATGTCTGGTTTGAAATGAGCCCGGTCAGCTGGGCCAAGGATGGCAGCCGCTACACCTTCTCGACATGGGAACGTGAAAAAGAATTGCTGCGCATCTATGTCGGCAAAGCCGAAGAAGGCGTCAAGCCGCAAATGGTACTGGAGCGACGCGGCAATGTCGGCCACGAAATCGTCAATGTCATCGCCCCTCAATTTACCCCTGACAGCCAGCAACTGATCGCGGTACTCGATGAACAGGGTTATCGTCAGCCGTATGTCATTGACGTCAATACCGGCAGCGCCAGGGCGATACTGAAAGGTGATTTTGAATCACACACTGTCATAGGTTTCAGCCAGGACAGCAAATCCATGTTCGTACTTGCCAACAAGGACGATTTCGCGGCGATGAATGCCTATAAGGTTGACCTGGCCACAGGTGACATGAAGGCCCTGGGTCAGGCCGGTGATTTTCATCGTGCCAGCACCGTCACTGAAAATGGCGACAAACTGGCCAGCATGGCCGGTCAATGGGCCAGCCGTCCTGAGTTGAAACTGATCGACATCAGCAAAAGCAAATCCACCACGCTGACCGACAGCCATGATCCGCAATGGAATGCCATAGACCTGCAACGCCCAGAACGTTTCAGCTTTACCAATCGTCATGGTGACAAGATACAGGCCTATGTTTTCAAACCGGCCAACCTGAGTTCTTCAGATCGTCGCCCGGCCATTGTCTACACCTATGGCGGGCCTTTGAATGACAGGCATATCGTCGAGACAGACAGCTTCCAGCAAACCGCCTATATGTTTGGCATGTACATGGCTGCCAAACACGGCTATGTGACGGTGGCAGTAGACCCGCGCGGCCATTCCAATTATGGCCGCAAGTTCAGCGATGCGAACTGGGAACAGGCAGGCAAGCCACAGACAGAAGACCTGGAAGACCTGGCAAAGTACATGCAAAAAAACCTGGGCGTTGATGGCAAGCGCATCGGCCTGACAGGCTGGAGCTTCGGTGGCTTCCAGACCCAGTACACCATGTACACCAGCCCCGACACTTTCGCAGCCGGTATCGCCGGTGCCGGCCCGACCGAATGGGAAAACTATAATAGCTGGTATAGCGGCCGCACCATAGGCAAGACAGAGCGCAGCAAACCTACCCTGCGCAAATACTCGTTATTGCCTTTGACTGCTGGCCTGAAAAAACCACTGATGCTGGTACACGGCATGCAAGATCCGAACGTGCTGTATCAGGATACAGTCAACGTTTATCGCGCCCTGCTTGAAAACGGCAAGGAAACCCTGGTAGATCTTTTCCTTGACCCGGATGGCGAACATGGCCTGGGTGGTACAGTCAAGCCCAAAGCCCTGCACAAAAAATATGAAGCTTTCTTCTTGCAGCATCTGGGCAAGGCGAAGTAAATAAAGAAAAATGGAAGTTAAAAGCGGTTGAGCAATATCTGCTCAACCGCTTTTTTTTTATTTTTTGAAAGTGAAATGACAAAAACTTCTCGCTCTGCCAGGGCAAGCGGCGGCAATTTCTCTTGAAAATTACCGTGGACTATTCCTGGCTGCATACTGATAATGGCAACACTGCTTAACACCAAGCAAGCATCACTTTCAGGAGCGTTTCATGAAAAGTAGCATAGGCCAATACTTCTATTCTGTATGTCGACAAGCGACCCAGGAATTTCGTCAATTCGGTCAAAAAGCGACGCAGCATCTGATGCGCACGCCACTGCCGAAAATATTGATCATTGTTCTGGCGATTGCCTTGCTGATTGCCATCATTCCCCTGGCGATCAGCTTGTTTGTGATTTTTGTATTGCTGAAACTCTTTGCCGGTATGCTAGTATTGAATTCCAGGCCCGACAAGACAGAGCAAACCAGAAAAGTCTATATCCACCGTCGTTTTGATCGTGATTAATCAGAACGCAGGTCGCCAACAGTCAGCGCCATTATGGATGTACTTGCCATTTCACCCTGAAAACCGGGGTACAAATTGATGACAATTTTCAGACATTTATAGGCGTATTTTCTTCTCATCCGGTTCTATGATGCTACAACTGAAAATAGACCGGCGAGATGAAATTGAACCCTGTAAATCTATCCATGGCCCGCGCTGCGGCCGACGCTGTTACCCGTGCGGTTACCTGCGCTGTTACCTGCGCTGTTACCTGCGCCGCAACATGCTTGCTGGCAGCTTGCGGTGGTGGCTCTTCTGTCAGCAATAGCAACCCCGCCCTTCCCACAATTCCCACCACTGTAACAACGCAGGCCGTCAGCCTGAACTTGCATGGTACGGCTGCAAGCGGCATGGCAATTTCCGGCGCCATCGTAGATCTCAAATGCCGCACTGGAAATGCAACGACGAAAACAGCGATGGATGGCAGCTTTGATGTCTCAATTACCAATGGCGCTTTGCCTTGTGTACTCGAAACATCTGACCCTGCCAGCGGCAGAAAACTGCATGCCATTGCCATTAGCGAAGGCGTGATCAATCTGACGCCTTTGACAGAAATGCTGTCGACACGTTTAATGCACACCAGCATGACAACGGTGTTCAACAGCCCTGATGCGGATACCATCAACAAAACCGCGACCGCCGCCAACACTAAAACTGCCCAAGCTGAAATAAGCAAAATGCTCAGCGGCCTGCTTGATACCGGCCAGCTCATTGATTTTTACAGCACGCCATTAAAGGCGGCAACTGCCAGCAACCCTGGCGCTGGCGATGCCCAAGACAAAATCCTTGATACGCTGAACCTGACGCTGGCATCCTCTTTGTTCGACCCGGTTTTGCAAATGCTGGCAAAAGCAAATTCCATCAATGACCTGGTGGTACTTGGTCAGCCTGGTTGCGTGATCAACAATGCGACGGGTACGCCCGTCAAATGCAGCTCAGCCGAAATGTGGTCTACAGAAATGAAGATCAATGTGGCACCGGCAGCGGTGTTGCTGCCACCGGGTGCAAACCTGAGTTTTACAGCCAATATCAATTACCCGCCCAATGTGAACTATGTGCGCCAGCCAGTCAAATGGGTGATATTGGAAGCGGATGGTGGGAGTGTCAGCACCAGCGGTGTCTATACCGCACCAGTCAAACCCGGCACCTATCATGTACAGGCACAAAGGGAAGATTTCCCCACTTTGACGACCACGGCGTTAGTGGTCGTTGACAGTGTATCACCAGGTTTTATACAAACTCTTGCTGTAGACAATCAAATCGTCCGTGTCATGCCTGGGGCGAACATTGCACTTCAGGCAAGCAATAATTACCCGCCTGGTATTAACTATATACGTCAGCCCGTCACATGGACTCTGCTTGAGCCTGACGGTGGCACCATCAGCTTGCAGGGTAATTACACCGCACCACAAAAACCTGGCCTGTATCATGCAAAAGTGCAAAGAGATGATTTCCCCATGCTGTATGTCATCGTCAATTTGTATGTTAACTATCCACCCGATTAAATCCGCTTGAATTTACTGATTTTCAGGGCAAAGTTAGGCTTTCGGCAAACTTTGAAAACCTGGAACGTGTATGCTAATGCCTGACTCTGCTTAAATGCAAAAAAAAGTTAAATTAGAAGTTGCTTTTGAGAATTTTATGACTAAGATGGAGTTTGCAGTCAATTCCTCACGGCAACTTTTAATACTGCGTCAGTTTCTGACTGGTTTGCTAGGATAAGTGGAGGAATCCCCCTTACGATACCCGGGAGACATTCATGGACAGGTTGGAAATTTTCAAAAAAATAGCTGCTGAGGTTAATCGGGGCGATGTGGTGTTTCCCACCAATGTCGATGCCTCGTTGCGGCTGCAACGGATACTGGACGATCCAGATTGCCATATTGATACCGCTGCCAAACTGATCATGGCAGACCCTTTGCTATCTGCGCGCACTGTGGCAATTGCCAATTCTGCTGCCTATCGCCGTTCCAGCGTTGAAATCACGCATGTCAGGCTGGCCGTCAATCGCCTGGGTTTTCGTACATTGAAAGCCATGCTGGCAGCCGTCATCGTGCGCCAGCTTAATAGCCAGGTCAAAGACCCGGTTTTGAAAGCCAAGGCAGACAGGCTGTGGGAGCATTCAGCCCATGTATCGTCACTGGCACAAGTGATTGCCAAGCAGGTCACCAAAGTCGATCCTGAAACAGCCATGTTTGCGGGTATCGTCCATGAAATCGGTGGCTTTTACCTGCTTTCAAGAGCTGAAGAATTCCCTGGCCTGCTCGATAGCGAACCAGAAATCTGGATAGAGTATGGTGAACGCATGATAGGCCGTGGCATCATGCGCCAGCTTTGTGTACCAGAAAGCGTCATGCAAGCCGTTGAAGCGATGTGGCATGGCGTTTGCGCCTTCCCGCCAGAATCTCTGGGTGACACACTGATACTGGCCAATGACATTGCCCCTGTACTTTCCCCACTGCATGATCCAGGCAGGGAACATAGCGCTCAATTTGCCCGCCGCATCAACTTTGACCTTGATGACAGCAATTTCCAGATCATCATGGAAGAACAAGAAGAACAGGTCGATACACTAGCAACTGCCTTGATGATGTAAATATTTAATCGCAGTAATATGCATAAATAGGGATAAATAGGGCAGGTTGACAGCAATACGCTGTTCACCTGCCCTTTATTTTGGATAAATTGATGGTCGGCATGTATGCGAGCGTGTTTTACTAAACAGCTGGCATGCAAAAACACATTTTCAAAAATGCGCTTAGGCGCGCTGACAGGCCACTACACCTACTACACGCAGGCATACAGACCAGTGCCGAAATACCAATTCAACGCCAATCATCTGCCTCAAGCATGAAAACACTGGAAGTCTAAAAACACTTGCGACAATACCAGTGCCAAAATCAAACAAAGTGGTATTAGTTTATTTGTTGAATGAAAGCCGCCTCATACGTCGAATAGAAGACAAAAAATTCCAGACAAAAAACCTGGTTTTCAATTATTTTTAAACTGATTACCGCGCTCGACATTGATCACTGGCACTTAAGTGGCATTGAATATATAAAACCAGTTGACCAGTTTTTTTGTGGCTAGTATGTTTTGGCTGCAAGCTATTTTCTAAAAAGTGCACCAAATCAGATAAATCATTTGGGCAAACCAGCCAGAATTTAAAAATTCACCAGAGACAAGTCCATGAGCCTAGAAAAACCCACGACTCCCCATCCCATGCGCTGGGTGCCCAGCCTGTACCTGGCATCCGGTTTGCCATTTTATGCCGTCGCCCTGATCGCTGGCCTGATGTATAAAAGCATGGGTGTACAAAACGACCAGATTGCACACTGGACTGGTCTGATTGGTCTGGCATGGGTTTTCAAATCTTTGTGGAGTCCATTTCTGGAAGCGGCGGGCAGCAAGAAAATGCTCGTCGTGCTATTCCAGCTGATCGGTGGTGTTGCATTGGGAATGGTCGCTCTATCGCTGCAATTACCTGCGTATTTTGCGATCAGCATCGCCCTGCTTGGGGTGGTGGCAATCGCCTCGGCCACCCACGATATCGCTGCTGACGGCCTGTACATGGCCAGCCTCAGCAACAAGCAGCAAGCCCGTTATGCAGGATGGCAGGGGGCATTTTTCAACGGTGCCAAATTCATTACCCTGGGTGGCCTGGTATATCTGGCCGGCTATCTGGAAAAAACCCTGGCACCAGCCCAGGCCTGGACAATTATCTTTGCCATCATGGGCATTTTGTTGTTCAGCCTTGGCCTGTATAACAGCTGGTCATTGCCAGGCACAAAGAACACAGAGACAAAAGCATCCATGCACAGCATTTTTGTCACTTTACAAGACGTGATTGCTGAATTCTTCAAAAAACCGGGCATCTGGCTCGCCATTGTTTTCATCATTTTGTTTCGCGCCGCCGAGGGCCAGATACAAACCATCGGCCCCTTGTTCCTGCGTGAAGCAAAAAATTTGGGTGGCCTTGGCCTGACGACCGACCAGGTCGGCATTGCCTATGGAACTGCCGGCACCATCGCCTTCCTGGGTGGCAGCATACTGGGCGGCTATTTTGCTTCATGGCTGGGTCTGAAGCGTGCGCTGCCATGGCTGATCCTGGCGATGAACACGCCCAACCTGGCCTTCTTTTTCCTGAGCAGCAGCCTGCCTGAAAGTATGACCGTCATCACCGCGGCACTGGCATTTGAAATGTTTGGATATGGTTTTGGTTTTGTCGGCCTGATCCTGTTCATCATGCAGGTAGTGGCACCTGGCAAATACCAGACTGCCCATTACGCGCTCGGTACTGGCGTCATGCAACTCGGCTTTGTGTTTTTCAAGACCATCAGCGGTGACATACAGGTCGCCCTGGGCTACAAGAATTTTTTCCTCTGGGTCTTGCTCAGCGCCATCCCTGTACTGCTCATGACGCGCTTCGTTTCTTTTGGCGACAACGCAAAAGGTGAAAACGAAGGCAAAGAAAGCAGCAACGATGCGCCTGAAGGCATGGCAAAAACTGCTGACGCCTGATAACGTCCCTGCAAATGATGCGGCCCTGTCCGCATCATTTCAAATACCTGCAAACATCCAGGAAACAACATATACCGAAGACAAAATCGTTTTCCCTTTACTCTATTATCAAAAAGGATTGTAATTATGACCATGCGCGTTTGCGCATGACCATACAACCGGGAGATCTATCTTGTATTCGACCAAAAACAACAACTTGCGCCATTTAACTGCCATCAGCTTATTGCTGGTCAGCACCAATCTGCTGGCACAAAATTCCGGTGTTACCCGCACCCCCGTGATACAGGCCGATTCATCGATACCCGGTAAGGAAGATTACATCTTTCGTATTGATATCGCTGGAGGCGGCAAGGTCGACTGGCATACTCACCCTGGCGACGAGATCAGCTATGTGGAACATGGCGAACTGGAATTACTGATCGCCAACCAGGCACCGCGCAAAATCAAACCTGGCGAAGGATTTGTCATACCAGCCGGAGTCGTCCACAGTGCAAAAAACCATGGGAAAGATCCCATCAAACTGGTTGGTGTTTATGTACTCGAAAAAGGCCAGCCAGTCGCCTCTCCCGCATCGCCACCCACGCCCTGAGCCGGTCAATTCATCGCGTCAATCCGTATAGCGCCTGAAGATGGCATCCAGTTCACCACTCTTTTTCAGGGTGGCGATGGCGGCATTCAGGCGTGGCAAGGCATCGATCCTGGACGGGTGCACCCTCAGCATCATTTCACTTTCATCTATCATACGGCCTTCATCGCAGGCATAACGCTGCGCATCAACCTTGGTCCAGTATTGCTTGACATAGTTGCTGATAATGATCTGGTCAAAGCGTTTCGCTCTCAATGTCAGCAAGAGATTTGGGGAATTGAAAATGTCTTCCCTTTGTATCTTGCCGTTGGCAAAAGCTACTTCAAATTCTGGATAAGAGTAACCAGAAATCACACCGACTTTCTGTCCATAAAAATCGGTGACGGCCTGTGCCTTGGGCATTTCGCCGGGGCGAAAACATAGAACCGCCCTGGGTAAGCCAAAGGCAAGGCTATATACGCCAGCAACTGTAGAATGGCTGCGCCACTTGGGGTTTGCCCCCACTTCTATATCAAGCTGGCCTTCCTCAAATGACTTGAGCAAGCGGCGCATGGGCAGGTAGCGCTGCTCCAGCCTGTCCCCACTGAGTTTGACGATCGCGGCCATCAGATCAGGGAAGATGCCCCTGGGGCCTCGCTTGTCCAACAAGACAAAGGGCGCATCACCACCTTCATAATAAGCAATGCGAAAAGTGTCTGCCATTGCTGGCGATGCAACCAGCGCCATCGCTGCAAACATCCATTTCTTCATCATTGCATTCTCATTCCTGAATTAGTCCGCCACGGTCAAATCAGATCTGTGGCTGATAACAGGCAGTTTACGTGAAAACAAGACAGATACTTTCAGGAAAGAGCGGATATTTTGCAAATTATGGTTAAGCCCAAGCAAGAAATTGACGTGCGGGACCGTCATTCAAACCCTGAAAACCGTCATTAGTCGCATACCCGGGCTCGCCTGCTTGTCGAAAATAGCAGTTGCAGCTATCTTGGTTCCATGAAAACCGTTACTACACTCATCCAACGCTGGCCTGCATTGCCAGGGCCACGACAAATTGTCGTAGTGCTTATCATCAGCCTGCTAATCGCCTGGGTAACCACACCCATCTTCCAGTCACCTTTCTGGCTGGTGCTGAGGCGCACGACTTTCATCGCCATGGTCATGTTGCTGGCGTTTACTGTCTCCGGTACCTGGCGTTTGCTGTGGATGCCACGCTGGATACCACGCTGGCTGGTGCGGGTCACGGCAGTCTGTTTTCTGGCACCATTTGCCAGCCTGGCTGCCTACGTGGCAATTGCTGGCAATTTCGTGAACTTCATCAAAGCCAATAATCTCTTGTCCGGTTTTGCCACCAGTACGATTTTTGCGCTGTTTTTTGGTTCTATCGTCGCCGTCGCCGCCATCAAGCGCGAGGACAAGCAACGTGATCGTGCCGATCGCCTGCAACTGGAACTGGAGAAAAATGCGCTGGAACGTGAAGTGCTGGATGCTCGCCTGCGCTTGCTGCAAGCACAGATAGAACCGCATTTTCTATTCAATACCTTGGCGAATGTACAGGCCCTGGTCGAAGCAGGTTCAGACAATGCAGCACCCGTCCTGCGCCATCTGATTGCCTACCTGCGCGCCGCCATGCCACGCCTGAGTGATGCAGACGCAACACTGGAAAATGAAATGCAGTTAGTCAGCGCCTATCTTGAAATCATGCATATGCGCATGCCAGACCGTTTGCAATTTGAGTTAAGGGTGGCACCAGAATTAAGAAGCTTGCGCTTCCCTGCCATGGCCTTGCTGACCCTGGTAGAAAACGCCGTACGCCATGGTATAGACCCCAGCACGGAAGGTGGCAGCATAGAAGTAGGCGGCAAGCAGGGCGCGAGTAAGATAGTGACGCTTTGGGTAGCAGATACCGGCATAGGCATGACAGAAACTGCAGTACCAGGTACTGGCCTGGCAAATGTCAAGGCACGGCTGCAAGCCTGCTTTGGTAAAGATGCCCGCGTCGATTTGCATGAGCAGGCGCCGCACGGTTTGCGTGTTGAGTTAATTTTCCATCCCGGGGCCAAAGCATGAGCACAATTGCCAAGCAGCTTACCGCACTGATCGCCGATGACGAGCCTTTGCTAAGGGAACATCTGCGCACCAACCTGGTACGTCTTTGGCCAGAACTACATATCGTCGATGAGGCGCGCAATGGCCGTGAAGCGGTGGAGATGTTTGATATCCATCAACCCGACATCGTCTTTCTGGACGTGCACATGCCGGGTCTGAATGGCATAGAAGCCGCCAGGTCCATCGCACGCAGGGCGCATATCGTCTTCTTTACCGCCTACGAACAATACGCAGTGCAGGCGTTTGAACAAGGTGCGGTTGATTACCTCGTCAAGCCCATCATAGAAGCACGTCTGGCCGACACCATCACGCGCCTGCAACAGCGACTGGCGCAAGCGAATGACATTGGTGCCAGCTATGATGCCTTGCTGGACCGTATGGCCAGTGACCTGCGACAGCGCAATCCAAAAGCCAGCTACCTGCAATGGATAAAAGCATCGGTAGGCAATAGCGTGCGCCTGATCCCGGTAGAGCAAATAGCCTTCCTGCGCTCGGACGATAAATACACCCTGGTCGCATGGGATGGCGGTGATGCACTGATACGCAAAAGCATACGTGAACTCAGTGATGAACTCGATCCTGACCGTTTTGCACAAACTCACCGCTCTGTGATCGTCAATCTGCACTATATAAACGAAGTCACGCGCGGCATGAATGAAACCGCCGAACTGCATATACGCGGTCGCCCCGATGTATTGCCTGTCAGCCGCAGCTATCTGCATCTTTTCAGACAGATGTAGCGCCGCACTGATTTTATCCAGCAGCAAACCACAAAAGCAAACCCGCCTTTGCAGGCACACTTTGCAGCCAAATTCACGCCTGTGCGGCAGGAACAGGCACGACCATTCACTTCATTAAAAGGAGTTTTCAAATGACGCAAGATACTGTTTTCGAAGCAAGTAATTTATATTCTGCACAGACTGCACCGCAACTGAAAAAATATGGACTAGACAAACTTTCCTGTGTCATTTTGAAATATGCCGCAAGGCTGTGGTTCTCAGTCGCCATCATAGGCCAGCTCTTATTTGTTTACTACATCCTGGGTTTCTACGTCCTGTCTGCGATGAAAGCTAATCTGGCGGCATGGAGCGATGTACTGCCACACGGCTATATCAAGGGTGACAGCGCAGGCAATCTTGCCATCATCACGCATATTTTTCTGGCGGCCAGCATTACGCTGGCGGGCATATTGCAATTGATGCCGCAAATCCGCTCGCGTGCACCCAAATTTCACCGCTGGAACGGGCGGATTTATTTGTCCAGCCTGGTCATTGCGGCAACCACTGGCTTGTATATGGTCTGGTTTCGTCATGGTGTTGGTGATTTTACCCAGCATCTGGGTGTCAGCTTGAATGCGGTGTTAATCCTGTTCTGCGCTGGCATGACCTTGCGTCATGCCCTGGCACGACAGTTCGTCTTGCACCGCCGCTGGGCATTACGCCTGTTCCTTGTGGCGAATGGCGTCTGGTTTTTTCGCATAGGTTTGATGCTGTGGATAGGTATCAATCATGGCCCGGCGCGTTTTAATCCCAAGACTTTTGAAGGCCCCTTCCTGAGCTTCATGTCTTTTGCCAATTCCCTAATACCGTTGGTCGTCTGCGAATTATATTTGCGTGCACAAGACAGTAAAAACAAGGCTATTCACTTCAGCATGGCTGGCGCACTCTTAGTGCTCAGTGTTGCCAGCGGCATGGGTATTTTTATCGCCTTCATGGGCATGTGGCTGCCGCATCTCTAGCCATCGATTATTTAGAAATGATCACCGGTGACAAATGGATATGCTTCAATAGCCAGACACTATCCTTTTTAAACCATACCATCGTGATCAGCGATTTACCTTCAACGACTGTTGCACCAGGTTTGGTGATGGCACCAACACGGGTGCCTGTGAGTATCGCAGCATCATCCGTAGCCTGGACCTTCACATCAGCAAGACGTAGATCGATTTGTGCGCCGGATTTGAAGAGTCCGGCAAACGCATTCGCATCGAGTTGCAAGAGCTTGTCTGATTCAGCGACGAATTCAGTGAACCCTTCAGTGTCAAGATAACTGGCAACTGCTGTTAAATTGCGCTTGCTGATGCTGCTGAAGAAATCGACTGATGCGGCTTTCACAGCATCTGCTGCATCGGTATTTTCTGCCCTGGCGGCCGACATAATCAGGGTGAGAAAAACCATCCCCAATAGGCTGGTCAGTGAACGGGAGGTGATGGCTGTCATGAGGTTTGATCTTTATATGAAAAGCAAGGGCATGATACTTATGCCCTTTTAAGGTCGGAATGAATTTATGCCTTCACCTCAAAGCCCAATGCAGTCAATGCAATTTCAGCTGCCTGCTGGTCTTGCAGCGCATTGCCGCCCGATATGCCTATGCCACCTATGACTTTGCCATTTTCAATAATGGGGCAGCCGCCACCCACTGCCACCAGGCGCGGCCTGTGGGCAAGCTGGGCCACCACATCATTGCTGATAATGGCAGTCCAGGTATGGGTAGGCAGGCCAAACGACGCTGCCGTCCAGGCCTTGTCGATCGCCACATCCACAGTCAAAAATGCTGCACTGTCTGCCCGTTCGAATGCTTTCAGATGACCCGCATTATCAGTGACAGCGATCGTGACATCGATACCGATATCAAGGGCAGCAGCACTGGCTGCGGTGATCAGCGCATTAGCCGCATCACGAGTGATGCTGGCAGCGGTGAATGATTTTTTGATGTTTGTCGTTTGCATAGAAACTTTCTGGAGAATTTAAATTAGAAGCCTTGCAGCACAACTTTACCCTGCGCCTTGCCGCTTTCTATCAGCGCATGCGCCTTGCGCAAATTCGCCGCATTGATCTTGCCAAAGTTGGCATTCACAGTCGTGCGCACCTTGCCCGCATCCACCAGTGCTGCCACCTCTGCCAGCAGCTTGCCTTGTTCATCCATATCGACGGTCTTGAACATCGAACGGGTGAACATCATTTCCCAGTGCAGGGAAATGGATTTAGATTTCAATTGCATCAAATCCAGCGCCACCATGTCATCAATCACCGCCAGCTTGCCTTGTGGCTTCAGGCTGACAATGATTTCTGCATAATGCTGCGCCGTCTGCGTCAGGCCAGCAACGATATCGACTTCATTGATGCCTATGGCTTTCAATTCCGCACTCAAGGGTTGGGAATGATCAATCACTGCATGTGCACCCAGATCCAGGCACCACTGACGTGTCTCGGCACGTGAGGCAGTGGCAATCACACGCAATTGCGTCAACTGACGTGCCAGTTGTATGAGGATGGAACCAACACCACCGGCGCCGCCTATCACCAGCAAGGACTGGCCTGCCCCGCCATTTTTGGCAACACCCAGGCGTTCAAACAACAATTCATAGGCAGTAATCGTCGTCAGTGGCAAAGCAGCGGCTTGCGCATCATCCAGCGTAGTGGGAGCCTTGGCGACGATGCGTTCATCGACAGCATGCAATTCACTGTTTGCACCGGGGCGGTCTATTGCGCCAGCATAGTAAACGCGGTCACCTGCTTTGAAATTGCTGACTGCTGTGCCAACTTCTTCAACTATACCAACCGCATCCCAACCCAGCACATTCAACTGGCCCTCTGCCGGCACCCTGTTCATCCTGATCTTGGTATCGACAGGGTTGACGGAGATGGCATTCACGCGCACCAGCAGATCGCGCGCTTCCAGCGCCGGTTTTGGCAATTCCACATCTTCCAGCGATGCAGTGTTATCGATAGGTAAAGAATGGCGGTAAGCGATGGCTTTCATGTTGAGTCCTTGAGTATGTTGAGTATGTTAGGTATCGGTATGGTGTCCAGAAACATTTCCAGATCAGTGCAGGCATTGTAGAATCTGAAGCGTGAATTGATAAGACCGATAAATAACTATCACTTTCAAATGAAAATTGAAAATCTCAGCGACCTGCATGTACTCGTGCAAACAGCACGCTGCGGCTCACTCTCAGGCGCAGCCAGCGTGCTGGGCATGACCCCGGCAGCTGCCAGCGCGACTCTCAAGCGGCTGGAAACCCAGTTGGGCACCCGCCTGTTCGAGCGATCTACGCGCGCCCTGCGTATCACCGCCCAAGGGCAAATTTTGCTGGACTATGCGCAGAGGGCATTTGATTTGCTTGACGAAGGTGAATCCCAGGTATCAGAAGCCCGCACCGCCCTGGTCGGCACGATACGCGTCGCCGCCCCGTCCGACCTCACCCGCACCACCCTCATACCCTGGCTGGACGAATTTTTGGCCCTGCACCCCGGTGTGCAACTGGCATTGAATGTCGGTGACCGGCCACTCGACGTAGTGCGTGATGAAGTGGATGTGGCAATAAGGTATGGCACGCTGACAGATTCACGCCTGGTCGCCAGGGTATTGGCACAAAGCCGACCGATACTTTGTGCAGCCCCCAGCTATCTCGCACGCCACCCTGCCCCGCAAACGCCGCAAGACCTGGCACAACACAATTGCCTGCTGTTCGAACGCAGCAGCCGCCTCCACAAAACCTGGCGCTTTGGGCAAAACGGCAAATGGAAAGAAGTCAGAGTCAAAGGCGACCGCAGCGCCGACGACGCCTCACTGGCGCGCATGTGGGCCGTAGCAGGTACTGGCATCATCTTCAAATCATTGATCGATGTCAGGCAAGAGCTGGAAGATGGCAGCCTGGTGGCGCTCCTGACGGACTGGGAGACAGAGGCTTATCCGCTACATGCCTTGCTGCCCAGCGGGCGTTTCATACCCAACCGGGTGCGGGCGCTGGTGGAGTTTTTGGGAAAGAGGTTCAGCGATTCAAGTTCAAAATGATAGTCTATGAATATTTGATGTGTGCATGAAAATCAACGTCTGAAAACCTCAATCAACATTCGAAGCAATCATATGATTTCCTTTCAATTGAAATTTGATATCAAAACCCTGTTGCAAAAAATTTTCATTTTTTTCTGTGCATTCACAATTACTCCAAGCATTTTTGCCCAAACGTGGGCAGTAGCAACTTCAAAACATCATGCAGATGACAGGGTGATAGTCATTCGTTATCTTAACGAATTTGAAAATGGCTTCGATCCTAAGCATTACCCGGATCGCGTGACGCTCGCCTGGACGTATTCCGGAAACAAGGGTATGCCATCCACAGATGAAAGGATGAAAATGGATAAACTGGAAGATACTCTTCAGCCCCTCCTAACTAGGGACAGGTTGGCAGAACTGACCATGGTATCTACCGGTAATAATATTCGCCAATGGACCTACTATGCAAAATCGGTAAACTCTTTCAAAAGCGCATTGAATCAAGTATATAAAGAATTACCTGATTTAAAAATAAAACTCCAAAACTCACGCGATTCAGAATGGTCAGCGTATAAAAGCTTTAAAGCGAGTGTCAAAGAATAAACCAAAAGCTCGTTATTGCTACCCGCGTACAGTTTGACCTTGCTCATCAAACACATGACACCTTTGCCCCGGCAGTTGTATACAGAGATCAGCCCCCGGATACAAATCTGAAGTATCTGCTGGCAGCTTAATGGCAAACAGGTTGTCTTCGCCTGCCAGTGTCGCATAGACGATTGCAGCATCGCCCAGGTGTTCAACGAAGCTGATGCAGACTTCAAGCTGGTTGGATTGACCATTTGTTTGTGATGCCAGCAATGCGTGTTCTGCGCGTATGCCCAGGCTGACGACATCGCCTATCTTTAATGCGCTGCTGTCCAGGCTGATGTTGATATGCGTGCCAGCGGCGAGTTGCAATTCGACTTGGCCATCAAAATTGCGCAATACCTTGGCCTTGAGGATATTCATTTTTGGTGAACCGAGAAAACCTGCCACAAAGAGATTGGCAGGTTTGTCGTAGAGTTCCAGTGGTGCGCCTATCTGTTCTATCTTGCCGCTATTGAACACGGCAATTCTCTGACCCAGGGTCATGGCTTCTACCTGGTCGTGGGTCACGTAGATCATGGTGGCACGCAGTTCCCTGTGCAGTTTGCTGAGTTCTATGCGCATTTGCACGCGCAGGCTGGCGTCAAGATTGGACAGGGGTTCGTCAAACAGGAACAGGCTGGGCTTGCGCACGATGGCGCGGCCTATGGCAACACGCTGGCGCTGGCCGCCAGACAGGTCACGCGGCTTGCGTTGCAACAGATGGGTCATCTGTAAAACTGCTGCGGCCTGTCTGACAGCGGCATCAATTTCTGCTTTGGGCATGCTGCCCAGGCTGAGGCTGAATGCCATGTTTTCATAGACTGTCATATGCGGATACAGGGCATAGGACTGGAATACCATCGCCAGCCCGCGTTTGGCCGGGGGAATACCATTTGCCAGTTCGCTACCGATATGGAGCTGGCCACCAGTGATTTCTTCCAGCCCGGCAATCATGCGCAGCAGTGTAGATTTTCCGCAGCCAGACGGGCCGACAAAGACCATGAATTCGCCATCGCGTACATGCAAGTCTATGTCTTGCAAGACCTGGTTGCTGCCATAAAATTTGCTGATCTGCTGTAATCTTACTTCGGCCATCCCCGGCCCCTCAAGACGCAGTATGCAACGTGAAACCGGTCACCGGGATATGGCCAGCGGCGACGACTTCACCTGCCAGCCAGGCGCGTGCAGCATCAATTGCTGGCGGCGCAAAGCCATAGGTCAGCAGCGCAGGCGCGGCGATATCGAGCATCTGGAAGGGGTTCCACAAGACCAGGTGCAAATCCGGCTTCCAGGTTTGGCGCGCACGCTCGCAATAACGGATACGCACGGTTGAAGCCAGTATCACGAAGCGGCCATCTTGCGGTAATGCGCTCCAGTCAAAATTTTCTGCACTGTCAAAGGTAACGGTATCAACATCATACAAACTGCTGAGCATGGTGCTGACCTTGTCTGCCGGGATGCCCGCTTCAGACACGCCATCACTGACGACATCAGCGCTGATGACCAGCCGCACTTTGCTGCCCCTGGCAGGTGGTTGTGGTTTGCCATGCGCGGTCAGGCCACGTCGCCATGCTGACGACATGAGAATACGGTCAGCCATATCGGTCTGATAGGCAGCATCGGCACAAGGGTAAGCCTGTGTCAGGTGGCTGATGCGGTCGAGTTTTTGCTGTATGTCCTGCGGTGAAATTTTGCCAGAAAAAATAACTTCGGTCAGCGCATTCAGGGTTTCCAGTTGGGTCTCTGTCGTGCCCAGTGCCATGACCATATCAGCGCCTGCCAGCAAGGCGCGTACCGCTGCGTTACCTACGCCGTAACGTCCGGCAATCGCGTGCATGTCCATCCCATCGGTGATCACCACACCCTGGTAATTCCACTGATCGCGCAAGAGATGCGTCAAAATGGCTTTAGACATGGTGGCAGGGTTTTCTGCATCCAGCGCCGGGTAGACGATGTGCGCAGTCATCATGGCAGGTGCATTGCGGCTGACAGCGGTCTGGAACGGTGCCAGTTCCAGCGCCTGCAATTCTTCCAGGCTCTTGTTCACGGTCGGCAGATCACGGTGGGAATCGACATTGGTGTCGCCATGCCCAGGGAAGTGTTTGACGCAACATGCCACGCCTTCTGCCAGGCTGCCATCCATCCAGGCCAGCGCGAGTTCACTGGCGCGTTTGGGATCAGAGCCAAACGAGCGTTCAGAGATGACGGGATTATCGACATTGTTATTCAAATCCAGCACAGGTGCAAAGTTCCAGTTAAAGCCCAGGGCCTTGACGCCACGGGCAACGGCAGCGCCCACCTGGCGGCAAAGTTCAGGATCATCGCTGGCCCCCAGCGACATTGCCGCCGGGGGCTGCGGTACCCAGGTGGAGCGTACTACTGCGCCCCCTTCCTGATCGATGCCAATCAGCGCTTCCTCCCCCATGATTTCGCGCAGATCGGCCGTCAGTTTTTTTAGCTGGATTTCGTCGACCATGTTTTGCCTGAACAGGCAGATACCACGGATATGATGATCACGCAAAAATTGCGCCGATGTCGTATCCAGACTGGTAATGGGCATGCGTATCATCACCAGCTGGCCAGCCAGACGACGCGCAATTTCAGGCGTCATTGCTGAATTCAACTGGTTTATAGTAGGGTGTTCTTGCGTCATTTCACTGCTCCATCCATGCCGCGCATAAAAAAGCGCTGGGTAAATAAAAAGGCGACCAGTATTGGTGCGACTGTCAAAATGGTTCCTGCCGCAATCACGCGGGTGCTGCTGCCGTAAGTGCCGCGCAAATACAGCACGCCCGCTGACAGGGGGAAATCTTCTGGCTTGCTGATGACTATCGATGGCCAGATATATTCATTCCACGCTTCGACGGCTGTCAAGATGCCTACTGTTGCCAGCCAGGGAGTGATCAGGGGCAAGACGATACGGTAAAAAATAATCCATTCATTGGCACCGTCAACACGGGCGGCATCGAGCAAATCTTGCGGCACCTCATCAAAAGCCTGTTTCAGTAAAAGTATGGAAACGGCAGTGACGATATTTGGCAACACTACGGCGGTATAGGTATTGACCAGGGATATCTTGGTCATGGTGATGAAGTTGACCAGGAAATTCACTTCTGATGGCAGTATCATGGTTGCCAGTATCACGCCCATGACGAGCTTGCTGCCACGAAACTGCATGCGGGATAAAGGATAAGCTGCCAGCGAACAGACCAGCAATTTTCCACACACTGTTGCAACGGTAATCAGTAGGGAATTTCTATAAAAAGCGATGATGGGTATTACGCGAAACACTTCCAGAAAATTCTCCAGTGACCAACCATGCGGCCAGAAACTGGGAGGAAATTCAAACAGATTACCTTCTGTCGATATGGCCACCACCAGTGTCCACCAGAAAGGAAAGATGCAGATGATGGCAATCAGGCTGAGCAAGCCGTATTGCATAAGCGGGCGCAGCATTTTTTTTATCTGCGACATCATTCTGCCGCCTTGGGTTTCAGGCTGCGCAGGCATAGAAAAGCAATGCCCATGCAGCAAATCGACACCACAAAACTGGCTGCCAGGCCACGTGGCAATTTCAAATGCTTCAAACCCTGGTCATACGCATAGTAGAGGGCGGTGAAGGTAGAATTCATGGGCCCGCCCTGCGTCAATACATCAACTTCCTGATAGGCTTTTAAGGCTGCCAGTACCGACATGATGCTGCAAACGGCGATTGTCGGTTTCAGCATGGGAACGGTAATACGCCAGAAACGTTGCCAGCGGCTGGCACCGTCGAGGATGGCGGCCTCCTGCATTTCGGCGGGCAATGACTGCAAGGCCGCCAGATACATCACCATATACCAGCCCAGGCCTCGCCAGAAAGACACGAACATCACGGCAAACAGGGCCAGGGCGTCATCTGATAACCAACCTAGGGGGGTAGCGATCAGGTGTAGTTGTAACAGCACATAGTTCAGTGTGCCCTGCTCATGAAACATGAAGCCCCACATGATGCCAACCACTGAAACCGTGGTGACCACCGGCACATAATAGGCCGCACGAAACCAGCGTATGCCGGGTAACTGATTGTTGACCAGCACCGCCAGCGTGATTGCTCCCAATTGGGTGAATGGAACGACCAGTAAAAACAGCAGGGAGTTTTTGAGGCCGGTCAAAAACATATCATTGGCAAACAAGGCACGGTAATTATCCATGCCAACCCAGTGCACAGGGCGTATCAGGCTGAAATCGGTAAAGCTCAGGTAAGAACCGTAGATCACTGGCCAAAAGGAAAACATCACCAGCAGCAGCAAGGCAGGTGTCAGGAATAAATAGGCGTGCCAGGTGTGCCGGTCATGCCGGGCGCGCCCCTTGTGCCCAGGTCTGCCGGTGGATGATTGTGGTTCGCTCATGGCAGCTTGGCCCCTTGCAGTTTCCTGTTCCAGATGCCGACGGCTTCGTCCAGCGCTTCTTGTATATCCCTGCGCCCGGTGACGGCAGCTTCTACCGCTTTGACCAAAAAACGCCGCAGTTCGTCATAGTCATCAATGCCTGCCACATACAGGCTGCGTGAAGCATTCATGGAGTTAGCGGCGACAGTGAGCGCCTGTTCAGAAGCCCCTGCGTTGGCTGGCAATTGCTTGAAATAAGGATTTGCCAGGGCTTTTTTGGTCGTAGGCATGACGCCGGCAAGGCGTGAAAATGCCAGTTGATTGGCATCGCTGGTGAGGTAACGCGCAAAAGCGGCGATCTCGGGTAACTGCTGTTTTTTGACACCTTTTGGTATGGCGAAGTGAAACATCCAGCCGCCATCATTGATACCTGTCGGGCCAGGCGGCACGGGGAAAATACCAGTCTGCGCATAAATATCGGGGGCGTCGGTCTGTATTCTCTTTATCGCAGTCGGCGCACTGACCATCAGCCCAAGACGGCCACCCAAATAAGCATCCACTACCGCAGGGAAATTATCTTCGGCAAACAGCTTGTCTTTTAAAAAGCCATTGGCTTTATAGGTGGCTGCCAGTTTTTTAACGAGTGCCACATGCGCGGGCGAGTTAAAAACAGCCTTGCCATCGCGTATCAAGTCCAGGCCCTGCTGCATAAAGAAGCCGTCGATTTTCCCCAACGCGGGGGCATAACCTGGCTTGCCGGTCCGGGCGGAAATCAGCACGGCTTGCGCCAGCAACTGATCCATATTCTGCGGTGCATGGGTGATACCGGCCGCGGCCAGAATCTTGCGGTTATAGGCGATGACATTGACGTTGCTGTAATGAGGAAAACCATACACCTTGCCGTTGAAACGCAGGTCAGCCAGGGCGGCATCGGTGTAATCATTGTCCATGCCGGGCGCAGCCAGCAAGGCATCAACCGGTTCCAGCAAGCCATCTCTGGCCATTTCTTCTGCCCAGGGTACGCTGAGATTCACCAGGGCCGGCGGCGTACCTGCAGCGATGGCGGTAATCAGTTTCAACTGCAAGATGTCCCAAGGGAAATCTACCCATTCCAGTTTGATGCCGGGGTGCTGGGCTTCGTAGTTTTTGACCAGTTCCTGAAAATACGGGATGAACTTGGGCTTCAGGCTCATGGTCCAGAATTCGATTTTCTGCACCGCAAGCGCATTGCCATGCAAACTGAAACCTAACAGCAGCAATGCCAGATAATGGCGACAACTGGCGCGACGAACGCCAGGTTTTATCATACTCCCCCAGAATTTTAATAAATATCGCATTTTCTCTATACTGACTTTGCGGCTAATATAAATACTGGAGGGAGTATCTATTTTTAAAGTTTTTAAAAAATAGACTGCTGCTACTGCCTGGTCAATTTGTCTTGGTGACTTTGCTCAAGTGCCTTGGTTTGTCGGGGTCAAGACCACGGGCGATCGACAGGTTGGCCGCCATCATGTAAAACGCCTGTATTGCTACAACAGGATCAAGATCAGGCGTTGCGGCTACCGGCAAGGTCAGATTACGCTCTTTCACATCGGCCGGTGCGGCCAGCAAGACATTAGCACCGCGGCCGCGCATTTCTTCTGCCAAAGCAATCAGGCCAGCCTGTGTCGGGCCACGTGTTGCGAAAATCAGCAAGGGATAACCGTCATGTATCAATGCCATAGGGCCATGCTTGATTTCAGCACCACTGAATGCTTCTGCCTGTATGACTGAGGTTTCCTTGAATTTCAGGGCAGATTCCAGTGCCACCGGGAAGCTGATGCCACGTCCTACCACCATGATACGTGAAGCTGGTGTCAACACTTCCAGTGCGGGCGACCAGTCGAGTTGCGTTGCTGCGCGCAGCGATTCTGGCAATTGCTCTATGGCGGCTAAAAACTCTGCATCATTTTGCCAATGACCTGCCAGGCGCGCACCCGCTACCAGCGAAGTGATAAAGCTCTTGGTCGCAGCGACACTTAATTCAGGGCCAGCATGCAAAGGCATGGTCCATTCAGCACTTTGTGCCAATGGTGACGCCGCATCATTGACCAGCGCCACAGTGGTTGCACCACCTTCGCGGAAGTAACGGATAGGTTCAACCACGTCAGGGCTTTGGCCAGATTGCGAAATCGCAATCGCCAGCGCATCTTTTGCCAGCAGCGGCGCTTTGTTCAGGGTCACCAGTGACATCGGCAAGGATGCAACGATGCGTCCCAGGCGCGACATGATCAGGTAAGCCGCGTAATTGGCGGCATGGTCAGAACTGCCACGGGCGACGGTGACGACCGATGTGGGCGGGTGGGCGCGCAAGTGTTCGCCCAGAGCGACATAACGATCACGTTCTTGCGTCAATTGTTCGGCAACGAAATCGGCGGAAGAGCAAGCTTCCTTAAGCATCTGCGAGGTCAATCTTTTCTCCTTCTACATAAACGGCGATGAGGTTCAACTGGTCGTCCAGCACCACCAGGTCTGCGTAACTGCCTGCCTGCAGGCGGCCACGCTCATTCAATCCCAGATAATCTGCGGCATAGGTAGAAACACGCTTGGATGCATCAGCCAGATCCAGGCCTATGCTGACCAGATTGCGCAAAGCCTGATCCATCGTCAAGGTGCTGCCGGCCAGGGTGCCATCTTCCAGACGCACACCGCCCAGGCATTTGTGCACGACCTGACGGCCCAGCATGTATTGGCCATCCGGCATGCCTGATGCTGCGGTTGAATCAGTCACACAATACAGATGGGGAATCGCCCGCATGGCAGCTCTGATGGCGCCTGGGTGCACGTGTAGCAAGTCCGGGATGATTTCTGAAAACTGGGCATGCGCGAGTGCAGCACCGACCATGCCCGGCGCACGGTGATCAAGTCGCGACATGGCGTTGTATAAATGGGTAAAACCGGTTGCGCCGTTTTCCAGCGCAGCCTTGCCTTCTTCGTAAGTGCCGAGGGTGTGACCGATCTGCACCTGCATGCCCATCGCAGTCAATTCACGCACCAGTTGCAAGTGGCCTTCCATTTCTGGCGCAACGGTAATCAGCTTGATGGGCGCAATCGCGTCCAGATGGCGCACCTGGTCAAGCGAACCGGTGTGGGCAAAATCAGGTTGGGCGCCCAGTTTGCCGGGATTGATATAGGGTCCCTCCAGATGAACACCGAGCACACGTGCTGCACCACTGCTGCGCTGGAGTACCGATGGCTTGATAGCCTGCAAGGCCAGCTCAAGGTCGCCAAGAGGCGCGGTCATGGTGGTGGCCAGCATGCTGGTGGTACCATGCCTGGCATGTTTGCGGGCGATGACTTCTACGGCATCGCCCGCTTCCATGGTATCTTTGCCGCCGGCACCGTGCACATGCAGATCGACAAAACCAGGCAGAATATAAAATCTGGTATCGGCATTTTCTGATGCGGTAATGGTCTGGATTTTTTCATCAAAGGCCAAAGAACCCTTGACCCAGCCATGTGATGTCAGTATCTGGCCCTGTAACTGCTGATGCAAACTCATCTGAACAACTCCGCCACAAAGTCATAGTAATCACTGCGGCAGTATGAGTGCGACAGTTCTATCGCTGTACCGTTAGGTAAATAGGCGACACGGGTAATAAACAACATCGCAGCGCCCTGCTTGATATCGGCCAGACGTGCCTGTTCAGCGGTGGCATTCACTGCGCGGATATGCTGCAAGGCGCGGGTAGGTGAAAAATTATGCGCTTCCAGGTAACCATACAAGCTGTCTGTCACGAGCTTGGGGTTAGGCATGTAGATGGCCGGAATAGTCGAACTTTCTATTGCCATCACGACGTTGTCAGCAGTACGCAAACGTTTGAGTCGTGATACCACGGTATTTGGTGATAAACCCAGCGACAGGATTTCTTCAGGAGAAGCGATACCAGTTTCACGCGACAACCAGCGCGAACCTGGCACGAAACCACGGTTGCGCAGTTCTTCACTGAAGTTGGTCAGACGGGATAAAGGCTGCTCCAGTTTCGGCGTGATATAAGTACCTGAACCATGCTTGCGTGTCAGCATGCCGCGTTCACACAACATATCTATCGCCTTGCGGGCAGTGACGCGTGAAATATCGAGAGTCTCGGACAACATGCGTTCGGAAGGCAGGGCCTCGTCCGGTTGCCACAAACCACTATGTATGCCATTGGATAATTTATTGGCCAATTGCAAATACAGGGGAGTAGAACTTTCTGTGTCAGGTTTGAAATCGATCAATTGTGCCAGCATGTCTCACTCTCTCTTTATTTATCGGTCTTGCAAATGCTGCTGAATCAGGATTAAAGCACCAGCAGCAGAATCTGCTTTTGGCAGTTGCACACGCCCGCGCAAATTCGCTGGCAAATAGGCAGCAACCGGCGCAGCAAGGCCGCCACACAAGGCAATTGGCAATATCCCCGATGGGTCCAGTGCCTGCGCCATCGCTTCGACTTCTTTACCAGCATCCAGCATGATATGGCGTGCCACGTCAATTTCAGGTGCAAAGCGTATGACCAACGGGGCCAGTTCGGCATAGCGGGTCTGATTTGCTTGCGCCAGCCATGCAAACACCGCATTTTTATCGCCGCCACAATGTGCCAGCACAGCTGTGGCAAATGCATTGGCAGCCGCACGGCCATCCAGCACGCGTTGCAAATGATTGACAGCTCGCAAACCCAGCCATGCACCACTGGCCTCATCACTGACCGGGAAACCCCAGCCACCTACTTCACGACGCTGCCCGTCTGGCAACAGCACTTCACCTACGCTGCCGGTTCCTAAAGCAACGATCACACCAGACTTTCCCTGATGCGCGCCAAGCAGAGTGGTATAGGCATCTGTCTCTGCACTCACCGCACCAAAACCCGGATTAAGTGCAACAAACTCCTGTCCCCACAAAACATTGTTCACGCCCGCCAGACCACAGCCAAGCGCAATCTGCGACAAGTCGGGCATGACCAGATTTGCACTGACGAATGCCTGACGTGTCGCTGATAAAATGGACTGCCAGGCTTTATCCCTGCCATGCACCAGACCAGATGGCCCTGCACTGCCACGGCCCAATTCTTCACCAATTGCGTTCGCCAACACCACTCTGGTGCCAGTCCCACCACCATCAGCACCTATAACATACGGATAGGCACTTGCCTTGGCAGTCTTGCCCTCTTCTTTCGGCAAGCCCGATTTTTGCAGATGTTCAGCTTGTTTATTCATTGATAAGTGGTGGTTACACGCATTTTTATATGGCAAATTCACACATTACAGATCTGTTAGCATTTCAGACCTTACTGTAAGTTTTTTCCATAGTGGATGTCAATAGGTATTTAAGTGGTATCGTTAAATAAAATTTAATCAAAATTATCCGAGCGCTAAATCTACTGCCATGACCATCAGTCGCTGAATTCTGAAACGTCTTTTCTATGGCAAGTCGTATTACATCTCGATGACAACGATCGCATCAAATAGACTATTTCAAGAACTGCTCATTCCCGACCATCCCGATCTTGGTGACGCCCAAACGCTGTGCCGCAGCCATGACAGCGGCGACCGATTTGTAAGGCACCACCGCCACAGGGCGCAGATGCACCTCAGGCT
>NZ_JBMPPL010000016.1:0-74747 GCF_049339485.1 Undibacterium sp. TJN19 | reverse complement strand
CGAACAGGACCGTGAAACGATTACGCGCCAATGATAGTGCTGCAACCAGTGTGAAAGTAGGTTATCGTCAGGCTTGTATTCCGCATACCCCCGATCAAGCAATTGACCGGGGGTTTTGCTTTTGTGCGAACAGAAAATCCACGCGCCAATCAACATCAACATCCACTTCTACGCTCGCATTGGCTATTTCTTCTCTGCACTGCAGCGACTACGGGCGGATGGCTCTCTATCACCCGGACGGGCTTGCCGTCAAAGTGACTTCCTCTTCCCCTTTGCATTCTCATGTGTCTGTTCGAACCGAAGCTTTAAACTGAAGCTTTAGCATCGTCGCTCCTGCGCAGGCAGGCGCACAGTGGCGTTCGTTGAGAAAGCGATTTGTTTTCTCATCTCATCGGCTTGAGTAATTTCGGCATGCCGTTCGGCGCTGTCACAAGCTTGCTCGCTTGACGTCCGAAATCCATCAACGTCCTATCTTCCCTTTGAATGGGATGGAGTCAATTACCTAGCAACTTAAGAAATGAAATTAAGTTTTGGAAAGCCAGTATTTGCGCATGAGTTCATGTGACCAGGTTGGCTGGCAGATTTCATGGCGTGGCAGAAATTCAGTCATGACGGGTTTGATGTCGAGGACAGGTGTTCCATCTATTGCATCGAGTTCGGAGACAACGAGCCTGGTGCCATCAACCCGAACAACACGACAGATGGTGCTCCCGATACGGTTCGGACGATTTTTTCCACGCTGGGCGAAAATGCCAACTGCAGGCCAGGCCATGTTGTTTCGTGGATGACGGGCACCGGTAACGATTTTCGACAACTCGACTTCATGAAAAAGAAACAGAACTTCAACATGCGAGAACTCGGCTATCCCTTGAAGGGCTTCGGCTGTAAATTCGTCGGAAAGAGAAATGCAGGCTTCTTCACCTCCCCAAAAATCATCTTCTGCGTGATGGCGAATCGCTTCGACGAATCCGATAGCCTGAATTTGTTGATTCATATTCTTAACTCCTGCAAGGCTCAAAGTTTAAAGTAAGCTGGCTATTATGTCTTTTGCACAGATTGATTAACGGCTGCAAAGCGCTCATGCAGATCTGGGTTATTGACCAGTGCTGATGGAGGTCCTTCTGCTAATGCCTGCGCCAGCAATTCTTCTGCTTGTTGAAAGCACGATTGGTACACCGTTTTACATAGCTGGTAAGCAACATCGCCGAGCCAGCCAGCAGGGCGAAGTTCGACCGGCAAGTGTGGGTCATGGAGTTGGGTGCGGCGAAAATTATGGATCAGCAAACTGCGAATCGTAAATGCGGCTTGTGCGCTCAGTTCCTGCTTGACCATTAATTCTGGCAATGCAGAGAAATGCTGAATAAATTGCCGGTAACTGTGATTGATTTCGTCGAGTTGCCACTGGGATGCAATCAGGCTGCTCAAGGGGCGATTACTAACCTGGGTCAGGTCTTGCGTCTTGCAAACCAATAACTGATCCAGCAAATTGGTGCGTTCTAGTATGCTTTGCAATGCTGCAATATCCGGTTGCGGGTGGGCATATACCCCTGGACTGATCAGGCGAAAGCCTTCCCAGAATAATTCTCTTTTCAAGTTTCCACGTTCGGTGGCGTTCGATTCATTATTGCTGGCAATGACAAGTATCCATGACTGATCCCAGGCTGTCGATTGCGGTGTATATACGCGCTGATAGGCATGCTGGAACCTCGCATAACTCGCGCTTGCCAGTTGATAGCTGCTACGGCGGCCATCCCGTTTTGCCTCCAGCCAGCCTTCCTCCGTCAGGCGAAACACGCTGGTACGTACCAGTCTGTCGTTGATCGCAAAATGGCTCATCAGCGAAATCAGGCTGCCCAGCCATATTGCCCCCCCGTGTGGCGCTATCGCGTCACCAAACACCGTCATTACCAGGGATTTTGCCCGTGGAGGATCACTTGCAAGGCTCTGTTCTATCCAATCCTGAATCTGGGTATTGTTTCGCATGCGGTTTTATTCAGTGTTTATCAATGCGAGAGTTCATCGTCATGCTTGCTGTTTAACAGATTTTACCTAGGCTGGAGTAAATACACCTACGGTTTCACAGTTAAAAACATAAATGATACAAAAAAACTTCACTAATAATAAAAACTGTATCATATAATTGTTTGACGTAAATCAATCTTTCCATGTTCTTGAATAAAGCAGGGCACCAAGGAGATTCAGCATGTATGCACAACTGGTTGAAACAGGTTTAAGTAAAGTTCGCACAAATGAAGAACTCAGCGAAGCCGAGCGCATTTTTCAGGAAAAAATCGATGCCGGTATTCGTATCGAGGCCAAGGACTGGATGCCGGATGCGTATAGAAAGACATTAATCAGGCAAATTTCCCAGCACGCGCATTCCGAGATTGTCGGTCAGTTGCCAGAGGGTAATTGGGTAACAAGAGCACCGACCTTGAAGCGCAAATCCATTCTGCTCGCGAAAATCCAGGATGAGGCGGGTCATGGCCTTTATTTGTACAGTGCTGCCGAAACCCTGGGTACTTCGCGTGATGAATTGCTTGCTGACCTGCATTCGGGCAAGGCAAAATATTCCAGCATCTTTAACTATCCGACCCTGAGCTGGGCTGATATGGGGGCGATAGGCTGGCTTGTCGATGGTTCCGCCATCATCAATCAGATTCCCCTGTGCCGCTGTTCATACGGCCCCTATGCACGCGCCATGGTGCGTGTATGCAAAGAAGAATCTTTCCATGCGCGCCAGGGTTACGACATCATGCTGGCCTTATGCGCTGGCACGGCAGCACAAAAAGCCATGGCGCAGGATGCCCTAAACCGTTACTGGTGGCCTGCCTTGATGATGTTCGGGCCTTCTGACGCCGCGTCAGTCAACAGTGCGCAATCTGCCCAATGGCGCATCAAACTGTTTTCCAATGATGAGCTGCGACAACGCATGGTGGATCAGACTGTGCCCCAAATTCTGCATCTCGGCCTGGAATTGCCCGATCCTGACATCAAATGGAACGAAGAACGTGGGCATTATGATTTTGGTGACATCAATTGGGATGAGTTTTATCAGGTATTGAAAGGCAATGGCCCTTGTAACCGTGAACGCTTGCGTACCCGTGTCAAGGCCTATGACGATGGTGCCTGGTTCCGTGATGGATTAATGGCCCATGCAGATAAATATGCGCAGCAAAAAATCGCCTGAAAAATGAACATTGTGAACATTGTGAACATTGTGGAGTGGAGAAAAACATGAGCAAGGAATGGCCACTATGGGAAATCTTTATACGCAGCCAGCACGGATTGTCCCACAAGCATGTTGGTAGCCTGCATGCACCAGATGCAGAAATGGCCATCAATAATGCACGCGATGTATATACGCGACGCAATGAGGGCGTCAGCATCTGGGTTGTGCGTGCAGCTGATATCGTTGCCAGCAGCCCCGGAGATAAAGAAGCCTTGTTCGAACCATCGAATAGCAAGGTCTATCGTCATCCGACATTCTTCCCCATGCCGGACGAAGTAAAGAATCTCTGAATGTAAATATAGTGTCGAAAACGGAGCACTCTGATGTCAGATGAGAAATTTCAATATGTATTGCGCCTGGCGGATAACGCATTGATCCTTAGCCAGCGCCTGTCGCAATGGTGCGGCAAAGGCCCGGCGCTGGAAGAAGACATGGCGCTTACCAATGTGGCACTGGACCTGATTGGACAAGCGCGCTTATGGTATGCCTATGCCAGCGAACTGGAAGGCAAAGGGCGTTCTGAAGATGATCTGGCTTTTTTGCGTGATGCCCATGATTTTCATAATTTTCTCTTGCTCGAACAGCCAAATGGCAGCTATGCCGATACCCTGATGCGGCAATTTTTATTTGATACCTGGCATTATTTTTGTCTGCAGAATCTGGCCGAGTCGCCGGACGATAAAATTGCCGGTATCGCCGCCAAGTCATTGAAAGAGGTCACATATCATTTGCGCCGTAGTGCTGATCTGGTCGTGCGGCTTGGCGATGGCAGTCAGCGCAGTCATGAGATGATGCAGTCTGCACTGGATGAATTATGGCGTTTTACTGGTGAAATGTTCACGCCGGATGCAATCGATACTGCCCTGCAAACCGCTGGCCTCACGAAGCTTTGCAGTGAGTTAAAACCCGCATGGGATGCTCACTTGAGTGAAATAATGCGCGAGGCCACCTTGCGCATCCCAGATGCAAATAGCTGGATGCAGACCGGTGGAAAACTAGGTGTGCATACTGAACACATCGGATACCTGCTGGCAGAAATGCAGTTCTTGCAGCGTGCTTACCCGGGGGCGACATGGTAGGTGCTGAATCGCAAATAGCCACTTTTTCCCTGCCTGCACCTGTCAGTACAGACCAGGTATGGCAATGGCTGGCTGAGGTCAGTGATCCTGAAATCCCTGTGGTGTCGGTGACGGACCTTGGCATCATCCGCGCGGTGGAATGGCACGATGATGCAGACCATACACCTCATCCACCACATGCATGCAAGATCTGCGTCGTCACGATAACGCCGACTTATTCCGGTTGCCCGGCAATGGACGTGATAGCGAGTGATATCCGTACTACCTTGCAGGCGCACGGCATCGATCATGTCAATATCGTCTATCAGCTATCACCAGCCTGGAATACAGACTGGATGACAGAAACTGGCAAGAAGAATCTCCGCTCTTACGGCATTGCGCCGCCTCAGCAACAAGTCATCAATATCACCGGCATACGTCGCCATAGAGATGTACAGGCAGCGATCATTTGCCCGCAATGCGGGTCGGCTGACACGCAACTGGTCAGCCAGTTCGGTTCTACATCCTGCAAGGCTTTATATAAATGTAAAAGCTGTCTGGAGCCTTTCGATTATTTCAAGCCACATTAGCAGATACGGTCTATTTTCAAGAAGCCAGAGGAAAACAAACGCATGAGCAAGTTCTATCCATTGACCGTCAGCCAGAAGCAGGCCGATACCCGTGATGCGGTTGTGCTTAGCTTTGCCGTACCCGCCAGCCTGCAGGCGCAATTTCACTACAGGGAAGGCCAGCACCTGACCCTGCGTGCGGACATTGCTGGCGAAGATGTGCGGCGTTCTTATTCCATTTGCTCAGCGGTTCAGGATGATCAGTTAAAGGTCGCCATCAAACGCGTTGCCGGTGGTGTGTTTTCAAATTGGGCGCATGATGTGTTGCAGGCAGGTGCAACGATTGACGTGATGCCGGCGATGGGGCATTTCAGCTTGCCGACAAACGGTATAGCGCACAAACAATACCTGGGTTTCGCTGCGGGCAGTGGCATTACCCCCTTGCTATCTATCATCAAGACCAGTCTGCTGGCAGAGCCGGATAGTCAGTTTACGCTGGTGTATGGCAACCGTGCCTCATCAACCGTCATGTTCAAGGAAGAACTGGCAGCACTCAAAGATATGTTCATGCAGCGCCTGAAACTGATTTATATCATGAGCCGTGAACAACAGGATATTGAACTCTTTAATGGACGTATCAACGAAGAAAAATGCGCCGCTTTGTTCGGGCAGTGGATTAATTTGTCTGATATCGATATGGCGTTTATTTGCGGCCCAGAAACCATGATGCATGCTGTCAGTAACTCGCTGCAACAACATGGCATGGCGAAAGAAAACATCAGGGTAGAACTGTTTGCTGCCAGCATTCCTGCGCACCGCCATATAACGGGTGTCAAACCCTTATTGGGCAAATCGTCTTGCGCGGTAACCTTGATCATGGATGGCCAGCACACGCATTTCGAGATGGAAAAAGACAGAGAATCAGTGCTTGATGCTGCTCTCAAGCTGGGCCATGAAATGCGCTATTCATGCAAAGGCGGCGTCTGCTCTACCTGTCGTTCCAAAGTCGTTGCGGGCAAGGTCGATATGGACAGCAATTATGCGCTGGAAGATTATGAAGTCGCACGCGGATTTGTACTGACCTGCCAGAGCTTTCCGGTCAGTGATACGCTTACCCTGGATTTTGACAGCGAGAATTAAATGAACTTTACCCATATCTTATTCAGCATCCAGGATGGTATCGCCCACCTGACCTTGAATCGTCCTGACAAACTCAACAGCTTTAACGTTGCCATGCATCTGGAAATACAGGCCGCATTGGCAGCGATACGTGCCGATGAGAGAGTGCGTGTCATGGTATTGACCGGCGCAGGGCGGGGCTTTTGCGCAGGTCAGGATTTGTCAGACCGTGCCGTGAATAATGAGGGTAGCGCTCCTGACCTTGGTGCATCTGTTGAAAAATATTATTCGCCATTGGTGCTGGCCTTGCGGGCTTTGCCCATGCCTGTCATTTGTGCTGTCAATGGCGTGGCTGCCGGTGCTGGCGCGAATCTTCCTTTGGCCTGCGATATTGTCCTGGCCGCACGTTCGGCCAGCTTTGTCGAAGTGTTTTGCAAGCTTGGACTGATACCAGATACAGGTGGCACTTACTTTTTACCGCGTGCTTTGGGTACGGCGCGCGCTATGGGTGCTGCCATGCTGGGCGGCAAGATCACCGCAGAACAGGCTGAACAATGGGGCCTTATCTGGAGATGTGTTGATGATGATCAACTCGTTGCAGAGACCATGACAATGGCACGTCATTTTGCACAAGCTCCGACCAAGGGGCTGGCGTTCACCAAGCAAGCCATCTACGCCAGCGCACAGCACACGCTGGAGCAGCAATTAAGCCTGGAAACCGGCATGATGCGTGAACTGGGGCATAGCCAGGATTATCGCGAAGGCGTGGCAGCTTTTATTGAAAAGCGGGCAGCGCAATTTGTTGGCAAGTAATGCGTCGTATTCCTTAGAAAAAAATCAGGACTTAAAATGACAAATGAAGAAAGCACGCAACAAATACCAGTGGAGAACAGCCAGCAGATGGCAGAACTGACAGCAGCGGCCATGTTCGCCAGCGATGCCACGACGCAGGGGCTTAAAATGCAAATCCTGCAGGTTGGTGAGGGCACTGCGACACTCAGCATGCTGATCAGGCCTGACATGCTGAACGGCCACAAAACCTGTCATGGCGGCTACCTGTTTACCCTGGCAGACAGCGCTTTCGCTTTTGCCTGCAATAGCCGCAATCAGGTGACTGTTGCCGCCGGTTGCAGTATTGAATATCTCGCTCCCGGGCGTGAAGGCGATCTCATTACCGCCACCGTTACCGAGCAATCGCTTAGTGGCCGTACTGGTGTATATGATGCCAGGCTGACGAACCAGCACGGTTTATTGATTGCTCTTTTTCGGGGAAAATCCCATCGATTGAACGCGGAAGTCGTGCCAGGTTTAAAGCTAAAAGAAGAATAAAATTTCCCCGCTTTGAAAATAATAACTCACATTTCATACCCATCCATGCAGGAGACAGAGAATGCTAGACCGAAAAACCGCGACAGGTTTGGATGCGATAGAAACAGCCAGCACTGATGAATTGCAGGCCTTGCAGTTACAGCGACTGAAACACACATTGGCGCAAGTCTATCAAAACGTGCCGCATTATCGTGCCAGTTTTGATGCTGCGGGCGTTCACCCCGAGGATTTGAAAAGCCTGTCTGATCTGGCGAAATTTCCATTCACCACCAAGAAAGATTTACGCGACAATTATCCGTTCGGCATGTTTGCCGTGCCGCGTGAGCAGGTCGTCCGAGTTCACGCATCCAGTGGTACCACTGGCAAGCCCACTGTAGTGGGCTATACGCAGAAAGATATTGATACCTGGGCTGACCTGGTGGCGCGTTCGATCCGTGCTGCCGGTGGCCGTGCGGGCGATATCGTCCAGGTATCTTACGGTTACGGTTTGTTCACCGGTGGCCTGGGTGCACACTATGGGGCTGAACGCCTGGGTTGTACTGTCATCCCCATGTCGGGTGGGCAGACTGAAAAGCAGGTACAACTGATACAGGATTTTAAACCTGACATCATCATGGTCACACCGTCATACATGCTCAATATCATCGAAGAATTAAACCGGCAGGGCATTGATGCTGCGAGAACTTCGTTAAAGATAGGCATCTTCGGCGCTGAACCGTGGACTGATGCCATGCGTACTGAAATTGAAAGCCGTGCAGGTATAGATGCTGTCGATATCTACGGTTTGTCAGAGGTCATGGGCCCTGGCGTTGCCAGCGAGTGTATAGAAAGTAAAGATGGTCCCGTCATCTGGGAAGACCATTTTTATCCTGAAATCATTCATCCGGAAACGGGTGAGGTCGTGGCCGATGGCGAAGAGGGCGAACTGGTTTTCACATCACTAAGCAAGGAAGCTTTTCCCGTCATACGTTACCGCACACGTGATCTGACGCGGCTGTTGCCGCCGACCTCGCGTTCCATGCGCCGCATGGGAAAAATTACCGGGCGCTCGGATGATATGCTGATTATCCGCGGCGTCAATTTATTCCCCAGCCAGGTTGAGGAACTGATACTCAAGCATCCTCAACTGGCACCGCAATATCAATTGGTGGTCTCGCGTGAAGGTCATATGGACAAACTCGACATCGTTGCTGAATTGCGGCCAGAAGCGTCGGTGCAATTGAATCAGGCAGATGTCCAGGCATTGAGTCAGCAACTGGAACACCATATCAAGACCTTCATCGGTGTCAGCTGCCAGGTACGCATTGTGGTGGCGAATGGCATAGAACGCACTTTGGTTGGCAAAGCCAGACGCGTTATCGATAACCGGCCAAGAGCATAAAATAAATGAAAGGATGAAAAATGCAAGCATGGATATGTGATGCGATAAGAACGCCGTTTGGCCGCTATGGTGGTGCACTGGCATCTGTGCGCACTGATGATCTGGCTGCCTTGCCTCTCAAGGCATTGATGGCACGTAATTCTGGTGTTGACTGGGCGATGGTTGATGATGTGCACTACGGCTGCGCCAATCAGGCCGGTGAAGATAACCGCAATGTCAGTCGCATGGCAGCATTGCTGGCAGGCTTACCAGTGGAAGTACCTGCCAATACAATTAACCGCCTGTGTGGTTCCAGTCTGGATGCTATAGGCATCGCCGGGCGGGCAATTAAATCCGGTGAATCCCACCTGGTCATTGCCGGCGGTGTCGAGAGCATGACGCGCGCGCCGTTTGTCATGGCGAAAGCCGACAGTGCATTCTCACGTGCGGCAAAGATAGAAGACACCACCATAGGCTGGCGCTTTGTGAATACCCTGATGAAGGCAAAGTACGGCATAGATTCCATGCCTGAAACTGCGGAAAACGTCGCCTCTGAATTTCAGATCGCCCGCGCTGACCAGGATGCATTCGCCGTTCGCAGCCAGCAACGCTGGGCGCTTGCGCATGCAGCAGGGTTTTTTGAAAAAGAAATTGTTGCTGTCATCATCGCCCAAAAGAAGGGTGAACCGGTTTTGTTCACGACAGATGAGCATCCGCGTCCCAATACAGATATCGGCATGCTGGCCCGTCTCAAAGGCGTGGTCAGGCCAGACGGTACAGTCACGGCCGGTAATGCATCCGGCGTCAACGATGGCGCCTGTGCAGTGTTACTTGCCTCTGATGCGGCAGTTAAACAACATGGCCTGACACCCAGGGCGCGTTTCGTTGGCATGGCAGTTGCCGGCCTTGCGCCCCGCATCATGGGCTTTGGTCCTTCGCCTGCAACCCGCAAACTGCTGGCACAGACCGGGCTCAGTCTGGCGCAGATGGATGTGATTGAACTCAATGAGGCATTTGCAGCGCAAGGCCTTGCAGTAACACGCGATCTGGGCTTGCCCGATGACGCACCGCATGTCAATCCAAATGGTGGTGCGATTGCGATTGGTCACCCGCTTGGTGCTTCGGGTGCCCGCCTGGTGACCACGGCTTTGAATCAGCTGGAACGCATCAATGGTCGGTATGCACTGTGCACCATGTGCATAGGTGTTGGTCAGGGTATTGCCGTTATTATCGAACGTGTCTAAGACTGACAGGAAATCGCATCATGAAAGTATATGCAATTGACGGCCTTATACCGGTGGTACACCCCAGTGCCTACGTGCATCCCACTGCAACCCTGATCGGTGATGTGATCGTCGGGCCGGATTGCTATATCGGTCCTTCGGCCTGCCTGCGCGGTGACTTTGGCCGCCTGATACTGGAGCAGGGCGTCAATGTGCAGGATACTTGTGTCATGCATGGTTTTCCTGAAAGTGACACGGTGGTTGAACAGGACGGTCATATCGGTCATGGCGCTGTCTTGCATGGTTGCCGCATAGGCCGCAATGCCATGGTTGGCATGAATGCCGTGGTGATGGATAAGGCTGTCATCGGCGAAGCCTCTATCGTCGCCGCCATGTCCTTTGTCAAAGCTGGCATGCAAGTGCCTGCGCGCAGCTTGGTAGTGGGGGCGCCTGCCCGCATCGTGCGTGTCCTCAGCGATGAAGAAATCGCCTGGAAAACCCAGGGCACGGCGCAATACCATGAGCTCACACGACGTTCGCTGGCCAGCATGCAGCTGGTAGAAGCCTTGACTGAAGCAGAAGCAGATCGCCCACGTATTCCGGTGACAAGCCAGTTACCTGCTTACCGTATCAAGGCAGATTCCATAGAAACCAAAAAGATAGAAAAATACTAGCCCATGAAAATTTTACAAAGCTGGATCGCCGGTGAATGGACAGGCACCATCGCCGCACAATCCCTGCATAGCGCCATAGATGGAACTGAGATTTTTGCTACCCATGCCGAAGCCCTTGATTTTTCTTTGGCCTTGTCATATGCACGGAAAACCGGTCTGAAGAATTTGCTGGCACTGGATTTCCAGCAGCGTGCTGCCATCTTGCGTGCACTGGCCAAATACCTGACCGAGCACAAAGAAGACTTGTATGCTATTTCTTCGCATACCGGGGCCACCCGCAGCGATAGCTGGATAGATATCGAAGGCGGGGCTGGGACGGTATTTGCCTATGCCAGCACAGGCACGAATGAATTCCCGTCCGGTAATGTGGTGCATGAAGGGCCGGCCTTAGCGTTGGGCAAACAAGGGCAATTTGCCGGTAGCCATATCCTCGTTCCCAAGCGGGGCGTTGCTGTCCATATCAATGCATTTAATTTCCCGGTCTGGGGACTGCTGGAAAAATTTGCACCAAGTTTTCTCGCAGGCATGCCGTGCATCATCAAACCAGCCACAGCCACGTCGTATCTGACGGAAGCCCTGATCAGGCAAATTAATGCATCCGGCTTGCTGCCTGCAGGCAGTTTGCAACTGGTGATAGGCGCTACCGGCAATTTGCTGGACTTGCTTGAAGAAACCGATGTCGTCACGTTTACCGGTTCTGCCGATACCGCTGCCCAATTGAAAGTGCATCCTAACCTGGTTAAGCGGTCCATCCCTTTTAATGCCGAAGCGGATTCCTTGAACTGTATCATTCTCGGCCCTGACGTGCAAGCCGGGGATGAAGAATTTGATTTGTTCATCAAGGAAGTGGTACGTGAAATGACCGCCAAGGCAGGGCAAAAATGTACAGCCATACGCCGTATTTTTGTGCCGGTAAGTTTGCTCGATGATGTGACTGAAAAATTGCAGACCAGACTGGCAAAAATCCATGTTGGCGATCCACGACAGGAAGGCGTGCGCATGGGGCCGCTGGCGTCAAAGTCACAGCAGCGCGATGTGCTTGACCGTATCAGCCAACTGGCTGCGGGTAATCAAGTGTTTGGCGGTAGTGTGGAAGCCTTGCATTTATCGGATCAGGAACTGCACAAGGGTGCTTTTGTAGCACCGACCCTGATCGTGTGTCGTGAACCCTCAGAAAATCTGGTCGTGCATGAAGTAGAAGCATTTGGCCCGGTCAGCATCTTGATGCCGTATCAGGGTGTAGCTGATGCCATCAAATTTGCAGCAATGGGGCGGGGTAGCCTGGTTGCGACACTGGTCACCAAAGATCCGCAAGTTGCCGCGCAAGCCATCCCGCAGATGGCAGCTTGGCATGGGCGTCTGTTAATACTTGACAGGCAGGCAGCGGCTGAATCGACGGGGCACGGCTCACCTTTGCCACAATTAAAGCATGGCGGCCCTGGCCGTGCCGGTGGCGGCGAAGAACTGGGTGGTGCCCGGGCGGTAAAGCATTATCTGCAAAGAACTGCGATACAAGGCTCACCTACGATGCTGGCGGCAATTACTGGCGAACATATCCGTGGCGCTGCCGTACAGGAATCAGATATTCATCCTTTCCGCCGTTATTTTGAAGATTTGCAAATCGGCATGTCCCTGCTGACACACAGACGTACCGTGACCGAGGCCGATATTGGCGCCTTCGGTGGTTTATCCGGTGATTACTTTTATATGCATTTTGATGACATCGCCGCCAAAGAAAGTCCTTTTGGCAAGCGCATTGCACATGGCTATTTCGTCTTGTCTGCGGCAGCTGGTCTGTTCGTTTCACCCGCGCCTGGGCCCGTGCTGGCCAATTATGGACTTGATACCCTGCGTTTTATCAAACCGGTTGGCATCGGCGACACCATACGTGCCCGTCTGACCTGCAAACGAAAGATAGACAGACAAAAGAAAGATGCGAAAGGGGCAGGACAGGGCGTCGTAGCCTGGGATGTCGAAGTGACGAATCAGGATAATGAACTGGTGGCGTCTTACGATATATTGACTTTGGTAGCAAAAAAATAACTAATGCTGTTTGCACGCTGATGCGCGCAAGCAGCGCAATACATTTCTGACATTGCTTTTGATCACCAGGCTTACTGGCCGGGAAGCCATTCTCATTCCCATTTTGTCAATATTGTTAAAATGATGTTGGCAGGAGACTGGATAAACCCACATCTCTTGATCGATCTGATACTATTTCTGAAACTAGGCCTTTCTAAAAAACAATCCTACCAAACAGCCCTTTCATCCCATGGAAATGTTCGTTACTGACGACGAAGTAAGACAATGGGAATGCGAACTGCCGCATTTGCAAGGGCGCGAATTACTGAAAATGACGATTACGCTGGCCTGGCATTTACGCCAGCGCGATACTGCCAGATCCTTGAAGTTGGTGGATACTGCAGAGCAATTATTGAATGGATTATCTGTCAATCAGGCAATAGACAAACAAACTTCCAATGAATTTTTTACCAGTCAAAGCCGCTTATTATTGATCCGTGCCGAAGCTGCCTGGCTTTACGGTGAATTCGACAAGTCGCAGCAGATTTCTGAATCAGTTTTGCTGCGATCATCACAAGCACAAGTAAGAGGCGCTTTTACAGCATCATCTGACGCCTGTTACCTGCTCGCCTGTGTGGGTTTGCAACGCGGCGACATGCATGCCGTTGAAGCGGCCATTATGCAAGCCATGCATTTTGCCAGCCTTGCACATGATGGTATGCGTGAGCTGGTGGCAGAATCATTATTGGCAAATCAAACCGCATTAAGAAACCTGCCGTTGGCGCTGGAACGCTGGGGACAAAAGCGCAATGAAGACAGTGAAAGCAAAGACCCATTTTATCGCAGCTACGTCAATGAATTTCTGGTCTACACCTCGTCGCTGAGTAGTGATTTCACGCAGTCAGCGGCACGTGGCATCCAGGTATATGAATTCGCGTTGCGTTACGGACAAAAACGCAGGTCCATCAGCGCGGCAAGCAATATAGGTGACGCATTTAACAGTTTGAATGATCACCAGGCTGCCCTGAAATGGATACAGGAAGGGCTTATCCTGGCGCGGGCAACCGGCTGGCCTAACAGTATCGCCAGCAGCCTGATACAAATGTCAGAAACCTTGCGTCGCCTTGGCAGGCTTGATGCCGCCAAGGAAATGCTGGAAAGCGCTTTTCCCATTCTGATGAATGTTGTGGGTTCGCGTTCGCATTTGTTGGCACTACGATATCTGGGCGACCTCTCGCTGGATCGCGGTGATTATGAAACAGCATCAAAGAGTTTTTCTGAATTGATGTCCTGGGCTGACAAGCTCAATCATCTTGATTTTCGCATAGGCTCCAGACGTGGATATGCCAGTGTTTTATCCTTGCAGGGGCACGCTGAAGAAGCCTTGCAGGTAGCGCAAGAGGCTTTGAGACTGGCAAGGCAAAGCACAGACAGTTACCGTCATGTTGAAGTGTTGCGGGTGCTGGCCGCCTTGCACATACGTCATTCTTTGCCTGAACCGGAAAGCACGACGCTTGACAGCGCGCCGCTGTATTACCTGCAGCAGGCGCTGGGGATCGCGGATCATATCAGCGGCTATACCGTGCCCGGTGAGTTATATGAAGAAGTTGCCGAAGCGTACGCGGCATTGAGGCGTTTCAGAGAGGCTTATCTGTACAGTCAGAAAGCAATTGCTGCCCGTGAAAAAATTCATACGCAAGAAGCCAGTAACCGCCTCAATGCCATGCAACTGAGTCAGCAGACCGAGCGTATGCGTGCAGAAAGTGAGCATTTGCGCCAGCTGGCAGAAGCAGAGGCTGAACGTGCTGAAGTCTTGCAGCAAACCAGCCTTGTCCTTGAAAAGTTGGGAACGATTGGTCAGGAAATTACCGCCAGCCTCGATGCAGCCGCCGTCTTTGACGCCTTGAACCGTCATGTCCACGGTTTGCTGCATGTCACCGCCTTTGTTATTTATTTGATGGATAATGATCAACAAAGCATGACTTCAGCCTATGGCGTTGAAAACGGCATGCCGATAGAACCGGATACTGTGGTCATGTCGAGCAGTATTTCCAACGCAGTACGCTGCGTGCGGGAGCGGCGTGAAGTAGCCATTGACCTTGCGGCAGAAGATGAATTACCTGGCTTGATACCCGGCACTGTAATGGTACACAGCATGCTGTTCGCTCCCTTGGTAATTGGCGACAGGGTATTAGGGGTGATGACCATACAGTCATCGCGGCAACACGTCTATGGTGAGCGCGAAAAAATGATTTTTCGTTCTCTGTGTGCCTACGGCGCGATTGCGCTGGCCAATGCCGATGCTTATTTGCGCCTTAAAAAGACCCAGGAACATCTGGTGGCCCAGGAGAAACTCGCTGCGCTGGGTTCTCTGGTGGCAGGTGTTGCCCATGAACTCAATACCCCCATAGGAAATTGTCTGCTGGTAGCCAGCACTTTGCAGGACGGCAGCAAGTTTCTGATAGAAAAACTCAGCGGTCAGACACTGCGCCGTTCTGAACTGAATAATTTTTGTGAAGAAGTAAAAACCTCTTCAGAAATCTTGATGCGGGGATTAAGCAGTGCCGCAACCCTGGTCAGCAGTTTCAAACAAGTCGCGGTTGACCGTACATCAGAACAGCGCCGTACTTTCGATTTACGACAGGTTTTGCAGGATATTATTTCCACGCTCAATATCCGCATTGTGCAGACAGGGCATACCATGCACCTGAACGTACCATATAACATACAAATGGACAGCTATCCGGGATCGCTCGGGCAGGTGATTACCAATCTGGTAGAAAATGCCATCTTGCACGCTTTCGACAAGAAACAGACCGGTCACATGCACTTGCTGGTTTCCCAGCCTGATGCGCAACGTGTTGTTATCGAGTTTTCGGACAATGGAATAGGGATCCCCGAAGAAAATCAAAAACGGATTTTTGACCCCTTCTTTACCACCAAACTGGGGCAGGGGGGGAGTGGCCTGGGTTTAAATATTTGCTACAACATTGCAACATCGATTTTGCATGGACAACTGAGCGTGAAGAGCAGTATAGGCATGGGAACCAGCTTTTATCTGGATTTGCCTCTTGTAGTTTAATTTTCCGGAAAAATTTCGCCTGAATTTTGCACTTGTCAAGCATCCTTTTTTTGTTGTACTCACTTGAAAATAGTGGCGGAATCACCTATTGTGCAATGCACCAATAATTACAAGGTACGCAATTGGCTAATCAACACACAAAAAGCAGTCTCGCCGCGTTAACGCTGGCTGCTGTCGGTATCGTTTACGGTGATATCGGAACAAGCCCTCTTTACACTATGAAAGAGGTGTTTTCAAAAGAGCATGGTCTTCCACTGAATGAAGCAAATATCTTTGGTGTCGTCTCCCTGATCCTGTGGGGACTGATCATCATCGTGGCAATAAAGTACGTCACCCTGATATTGCGGGCAGATAATCGCGGTGAAGGCGGGATTATGGCGCTGACGGCGCTTGCGCTGGAATCTGTAGGCAAATCTGCCAAATCGCATTTCACTTTGCTGGTGCTGGGTTTGTTTGGCGCCGCCCTGTTTTATGGCGATGGTGTGATTACACCGGCTATTTCTGTCCTGTCGGCCATCGAAGGGCTGGAAGTGGCCACCCCCGCTTTCACCCCGTATGTCGTGCCTATTACACTGGTGGTGTTGTTGCTTTTGTATTCGGTGCAATACAAGGGTACTGCAGGTATCGGCAAATGGTTTGGCCCTATCATGGTGGTATGGTTTCTGGTGCTCGCCGGCATGGGTATCTATAACATCGCTAAGATGCCTGGCATATTATGGGCGCTGAATCCTTTATATGCCGTGGTCTTCATGGCAGAGAACAAAGGCCTGGCGTTCCTGGCCCTGGGCGCGGTGGTACTGGCATTTACCGGTGCCGAAGCGTTGTATGCCGACATGGGCCATTTTGGTAGTAAGCCTATCCGTGCCGCCTGGTTCATGATCGTATTCCCGTCCCTGGGCTTTAACTATCTTGGGCAAGGTGCTTTGTTGCTGGCCAATCCGGATGCAGTAGGTAATCCGTTTTATCAGCAACTTGGTACCTGGAGTATTTATCCTCTGGTGATTCTGTCTACGGTAGCGACAGTCATCGCCTCGCAGGCAACCATATCAGGTACGTTCTCCATGACCAAACAGGCAATTTCACTGGGCATTATGCCGAGGATGGAAATTGTCCATACTTCATCGAATGAAATCGGCCAGATTTATATCCCTGCAGTGAACTGGTTGCAGCTTGCTGCTGTCGTCGCTGCGGTAGTGGGCTTTGGTTCTTCTTCCAGTCTTGCTTCGGCTTACGGTATTGCCGTGACGGGAACCATGCTGGTGACGTCATTGCTGACCTTTTTCGTTATTCGCTATGGCTGGAAATACAATCCTGTGCTGTGTTTTATTGCGACCGGGTTTTTCCTGTTCATCGACGTGTCGCTGTTCTCTGCCAACGTGTTGAAATTATTCCACGGCATAGGCGGGTGGTTCCCGGTGATTTTGGGTGTCGTGATGTTCACCCTGATGATGACCTGGAAGCGTGGCCGCGAACTGGTGTTTGATAACCTGAAAAAACATGCGATCCCACTCGAAGATTTTCTTGAGTCCCTGTTTGTCTCTGCGCCAATAAGAGTGTCGGGTACCGCAGTATTCTTGCGTGGCGAGGCAGATGGCGTGCCGCACGCCTTATTGCATAATCTGTCGCATAACAAGATTTTGCATGAAAGGGTCATCTTCCTTACTTTGTATAACCGTGAAATTCCCTGGGTGCCCAACTCAGAGCGCGTCAAGGTCACCGACCTGGGCAATGCCTGCTTCCAGATCGATGTCTTCTATGGTTTCAAGAATGAGCCGGATATCCCTGGCGCACTGGCCTTGTGTGAACCGTTTGGCCTGACTTTTGAGGCGATGGAAACTTCCTACTTCATCTCGCGTCAGACCATTGTTTCCAGCCCGGGCAGTGGTATGGCGATGTGGCGTGAGAGTGTTTTTGTGGCAATGTCACGCATTGCCCGTGACGCTGCTGACTTTTATCAAATCCCGAGTAACCGGGTCATTGAGGTCGGATCGCAAGTGGAAATCTAAAAAAATGGCATGGGCGCTTATCAAATGAAAATGCCTATGCTATAATCTTGGTCTTTCGCGGCTGTAGCTCAGCTGGATAGAGTACTTGGCTACGAACCAAGGGGTCGTGGGTTCGATTCCTGCCAGCCGCACCAGATTCAAGGGACTAGATGCAAATCTAGTCCCTTTTGTCTATGGGAAATCGCTACGCTTGCTTGCCATTTTGAGGGAGCCGTGACGCTTTTTGAGGCCAGCCGTGTGCCCAAAACTCCAAATAATTTAAGCGCAGGGCTTTTTATTTACATCAGACCCGTGCTATACTCTCGTTTTTCGCGGCTGTAGCTCAGCTGGATAGAGTACTTGGCTACGAACCAAGGGGTCGTGGGTTCGATTCCTGCCAGCCGCACCAGATTCAAGGGACTAGATGCAAATCTAGTCCCTTTTGTCTTTTCAGGGCCTGGATTCAAGCCTGGTGATAATCAATTGATCAGGTATTGAGTATGAGGTCGCGTATATTCCATCCGGGAGGGGCGTCCTGGTTCAAGGTGCTGCGCTTGATGTCACTATCAGGTGTGGTTTCTGTCATTGAGGTAATCAGGCGTTGCAACTGCATCCCGTCTGGCAGGACAGTGCCAAGAAAGACGACGTGGTCTTTATATTGAATCAGTATGGTCGGGAAATTTTCAATGTCTATGGCATCAACCAGATGCGCCTGGTCTTCTATATCTATCCAGGCAAAGCATTTTTCCGGATGCTTGCCAGCGAGAGCATCAAACAGGCTGCGGTATAGGTTGCAGGTATCGCACCAGGCTGCGCATAAACAGGCAACCAGCCAGTCTTTGTCTGCCAATTCTGCTTTGATATGATCGAGGTCTTCGGTATTGATTTGAGCGTTCATGGCGTCATTTTAACCGATCTGGCATCCGGCAAAAGCCAGCCTTGAATTTGTGGGAACACGGTAAAATACGTCCATGACAAGAATCTTAGCAATTGAAACTTCTACTGAGCTCGCTTCAGCCGCTGTATTAGCTGACGGGCAAATATTTACGCGTGAACTTTCAGGTGTGCAAACACACTCTCAAGGTATTTTGCCAACGATACAATCCTTGTTGGCAGAAGCCGGTATAGCCCTGGCTGATTGTGACGCCATCGCTTTTGGTTGTGGCCCTGGCGCGTTTACTGGCATACGTACCGCATGCGGCATTGTGCAGGGTCTTGCATATGGTGCTGGTTTGCCGGTACTGCCTGTCGTCAGTTTGCAGGCGATGGCGCAAGCAGCGCTGGAGCAAACAGCGGAGGGCGAATTTGTCTGTATTCTGGATGCGCGCATGAGCGAAGTCTATTGGGCGCAATACCGTTTTACTGATGCGCATTGGGAGACAGTTTCTGAGCCTGCACTGGCCAGCATGGATGAGGTATTTGCCAGCCTGAGCGGGGTGATGATGCTACGCGATCTGAGGTTTGTCCTGGGAAATGGATTGGCGCTTCCAGAAGCGCTGGTTGGTAATGTCACCAGCATTCATTGCATGCCGCATGCTAAGCAGGTTGCAACACTGGGCAGAACAGCTTTTGATGCGGGTAACGGCCAGGCGGCAGAATTGGCCCAACCACTCTATCTTAGAAACAAGATTGCCCTGACCACTGCCGAGCGTGCTCAAGTCAAGGCATCTGGCTGAAAGAATAAATAGTGCTGAATCTGAAGCTTACTTCACCATCTTATTGCAAGCTTGGTTTTGCCGATATTGATTGCATCCTGACGATAGAGGAACGGGTATACACACACCCGTGGACGCGTGGAAATTTTACCGATTCTCTATTGAGCGGTTATGCTGCATTTGGTTTTCGCGACAGCGAGCACGAATTGTTTGCCTATTTTTTTGTCATGCCCATTCTGGACGAGTTGCATCTGTTGAACTTCGCTGTCGATTCGCCTTATCAAGGGCAGGGGCATGCCAGATTGCTTATTGATAAATTATTTGAATATGCGCTTGAACAAGGCTATGTTTCCATCCTGTTGGAAGTCAGGCGCAGCAATGAGCGCGCCATTGCGATATACCAGAAGGCTGGATTTGCAGCCATAGGCGTGCGCAAGGGGTATTACCCGGCACATGACAACCAGCGTGAAGATGCAATCGTGATGCGAAGGGCATGTTGATGCAATCAAATGACTACTCCAGAGTCTTATATGAAATGGGTGTGGGGCCTTTGTGGGTCCTGCGACAGGCCGAAGCGCTCACCTTAACTGAGGCGCCTATGTCTTCAACCGAAACTGCATCCCTGTCCAGTGATGTAGTGGAGGCAGTGACAGACACGCCAGCTATTCCCGATATTCCTCAAGCAGATGCGCTGGTCAGTGTAGTTGTCAGCGTGCCAGCAAAAGAAATCGCCGTACCTGAAGAAAATCTTGCGGTCTTGCCAGTTCATTCCATGTCGTGGGAAGAGTTGCAGCCAGTCGTCGAATCCTGTCGCGCCTGCGGCTTATGCCAGGGTCGCAAGAAAACCGTGTTTGGCACTGGTGACAGACAAGCCAAGTGGTTGTTCGTCGGTGAGGGGCCTGGCTATAACGAGAACTTGCAAGGCTTGCCTTTTGTCGGTGCAGCGGGACAATTACTCGACAATATGATGAAATCACTCGGCGTGCAGCGTGGTGATCAGGCCTATATTGCCAATATTGTGAAATGCAGACCCACAGATCAGCAAGGCAAAGACCGGCCACCAACAGCGGATGAAGTCGCCGCCTGTTTGCCCTACCTGCACAGGCAGATAGAGTTGATTGCACCTCAGGTCATCGTCGCGTTGGGTAAAACTGCCGCAGTCTCTTTGCTGGGCCTGGATATGGAAACACCGGTGGGGCAATTGCGTGGCAAGCTGCACCAATTCAAAGGTATACCGGTGGTCGCCACTTACCATCCTGCCTACTTGCTGCGTAAGCCAGCTGATAAAAGCAAGGCGTGGATAGATTTGTGCCTGGCAATGAAATCACTACCAATAATTTCAGCAAGTTCGGCAAGTTGAGCAAGTTCAGCGATATGCGAACCAGTCAGGCGGATTTTCATTGCCAATGGCAACATTTAAAGAATTCGCATGTTCGTGCCCTGGCCTGGATGCTGACAGCGCCAGTTTTACTTGATCGCGATTGTGGTCTTTGGCAAGACAAGATTGCATTACCACTCGTGGCCGATAAACAGGCTTTGCAGGACTGGGTCAATGCGCTGGATCAAAACCCTGAGGGGCTGATTGATTTGCTGCATCAGCATCCCAGCCGACGCCTGGGCTTGTATGCAGAAACCCTGTTTGAGTATTTTCTTTCATCGCATCAGATGTTGTATGCCCACGGCTTGCAAGTGCATAACAAAGGTAAAAACACGGTAGGTGAATTTGATTTTCTATTGTATGCAGACGGTGGTTTGAAGCATCTGGAACTGGCAACAAAGTTTTATCTCTACCATAAGGCGGCGAGAATGCATCAGCCTGAATCACTATCTGGTTTGTATGATTATCTGGGCCCCAATCTGGCAGACAGCCTGGCCGCAAAGATGCAAAAAATCGTCAGCCAACAACTGCAATTGTCGCAACATCCATTGGCACAGGATTTATTGCCACAGGCGGTCGTTTCCGCGCAGGCCCTGGTGTTGGGATGGTTGTTTTACCGCGATGGTGATCAGCCAGGCGTTGACACGCACGCAGAAGGCATTGCCAATGATCATTGCCAGGGTTTCATCTGGACGCATTCAGAATTGGCCGTAATGGATTTTCAACATGGCCTGATACTTGACCGCCTGGACTGGCTTGCCCCGGCGCAGGTAGAGCAGGGAAGGGCGCATGACAAAGCGAAGATCATATCTGGATTGCATGCGCATTTTCAGATCGCCAATACCCCGGTCATGCTGGCGCTGATGCAGGAAAACCAGGCACTGATGCAGGAATATAGTCGCGGCATGGTCGTGCCAGATAGCTGGTTTGCCGATGCTGATGCCGTGCAGGCGAAGCAGCTTGCTCGTGAAGAAATCCCCGATATGTCAGCCAGTTAGCGGACCTCAGCAGCCCGCTCTTTTTATATCAGTGCTTATGTTCGCCGATCAGGGCAAGAGAATCAAATTCGCGTTGATTCGCTGCATGCTTGCGCATGACCACATACATGGTGCTGGCGACGAATAAACCAAAAATCACGATCACGACCATGATGTCCAGGTTCAACCATACCATCAGCGCATACAAGGCCAGCATGGTCAGGACCGACAGGTTTTCGTTGAAATTCTGCACGGCGATGGAGTGCCCAGCGCTCATCAATACGTGACCGCGATGCTGTAGCAAGGCGTTCATGGGCACCACAAAATAACCAGCCAGCGCACCCACCAACACCAGCAGCGGATAAGCGATCCAGATATTGTGGACAAAGATCATGGTAGTCACGACCAGGCCCATGCCTATGCCCATAGGCATGACGCTCAGTGATTTTTTCAAGGGAACAAAACGCGCTGCAGCTACCGCACCCAGAGCGACGCCGACAGCGACTACGCCTTGCAGAATGGCGGCTTTATCAAGCGGCATGTTCAGCGATTTTTCTGCCCATTTCAAAACAATGAATTGCAGTGTTGCACCAGCACCCCAGAACAGAGTGGTAACAGCCAAGGAAATTTGACCCAGTTTATCTTTCCACAAAATGATAAAGCAATTGGCAAAATCTTCTATCAGCTTGATAGGGTTGCGTTGCTGGTGCTGGTAACGTGCGCCCGTGTCGGGAATATTCAAGTTGAACAAGGCAGCAACGCCGTAGCATGCGGTTATGACACAAAGTGCAGCTTCGGTCGGCGTATTGATGTTGAAGTCAATGATAGGGAAATCAAAATTCAGCAAGGCAGCTGAAATCTGTGGATTGACCAGCGCGCCGCCCAGGACAGTGCCGAAAATAATGGAAGACACAGTCAGGCCTTCTATCCAACCATTGGCAGCCACCAGCTTTTCAGGAGGGAGCAGTTCCGTCAATATTCCGTATTTGGCGGGTGAGTAGGCGGCTGCGCCAAAACCAACGACGGCATAGGCAACCAGAGGGTGTACATGAAAGAACATCAAGGCACAGCCTGCAACCTTGATCATATTCGTTGCCAGCATCACCTTACCCTTTGGCAGGGAGTCTGCAAACGCACCCACAAAGGCTGCCAGCAACACATAAGACAAAACAAAGAACAACTTCAATAACGGCGGCATCCAGGTTGGAGACTGCGTCGACGCCAGCAAGGCCATTGCGGCGATCAGTAATGCATTGTCGGCCAGAGAAGAAAAAAACTGCGCCGCCATGATGGTATAAAAACCGCTCTTCATGCTTTATTCATGCTTTATATCTACCTGCTACAAAATGTCACTGGCAGCTTTATACCATGAAAATTGTCAGGAATTAGTGAAATAAGGCAAGCTAATTGCCGAATACTGGTTAAAATATCAGTGTTTTTCTGGCTGGTATGCAGGCAGCATGTACTGTTGCATGCATCTTAAAATTTCCCCGGGTCTGAAGATGGCAAAAGTAAAAACTAATTATACCTGTACAGAATGTGGTGGTATTGTCAATAAGTGGGCCGGGCAATGCCCCGCCTGTGGCCAATGGAATACCCTGGTAGAGACTATCGTTGAAGCTGCCGGCAACCGTTTTTCTGCCAGGCCTCAGGGACTGGCGCAATCAGCGCCAGTACTGAATCTGGCTGAAATCGAAGCGATTGATGTGCCGCGCTTTGAAACCGGTATTGATGAATTCGACCGGGTATTAGGTGGTGGCCTGGTACCGGGGGGCGTGGTATTGATCGGTGGTGATCCGGGTATCGGTAAATCGACCCTGCTTTTGCAGGCGCTGGCGAATCTGGCCCGCATCAAGAAAGTCTTGTATGTCAGCGGAGAAGAATCTGGCGCGCAGATTGCCATGCGCGCCAAGCGCCTGTCATTGGATGCCAAGGATTTGCAGTTGCAGGCCGAGATACAGCTGGAAAAAATACTCAATACACTGGCAGAACACAAACCAGAGGTGGTGGTCATCGATTCCATACAGACCATGTATTCTGATGCGCTGAGTTCTGCACCAGGTTCTGTGGCGCAAGTACGCGAATGTGCGGCGCAATTGACACGCGTTGCCAAGACCATGGATGTCACCATGATACTGGTTGGCCATGTCACCAAAGAGGGCGCACTCGCAGGGCCACGCGTGCTGGAGCATATTGTCGATACCGTGCTTTATTTCGAAGGTGATACCCATTCCAGTTTCCGGCTTGTACGGGCGATCAAAAACCGTTTTGGTGCGGTCAATGAACTGGGTGTGTTTGCCATGACAGAAAAAGGCCTGAAAGGGGTGTCGAATCCTTCTGCTCTGTTTTTATCGCAGCATGATACCCAGGTTGCAGGTTCCTGTGTCATGGTGACGCAGGAAGGCACACGCCCCTTGCTGGTCGAGATACAGGCACTGGTCGATAGTTCGCATGCGCCAAACGCCCGGCGCTTGTCTGTCGGTCTTGAGCAAAACCGGCTGGCCATGTTGCTTGCCGTATTACACCGACATGCAGGCGTGGCGGCTTTTGATCAGGATGTGTTCATCAACGCCGTTGGCGGTGTCAAGATTGCTGAACCAGCGGCTGATCTGGCTGTGCTATTGGCGATTAATTCTTCCATGCGCAACAAGCCCTTGCCGCGTGGACTGGTGGTGTTTGGTGAGGTTGGGCTGGCGGGTGAAATTCGCCCGGCGCCGCGCGGTCAGGAGCGTTTGCGCGAAGCGGCCAAACTTGGGTTTTCGATTGCCATGATACCCAAGGCAAATGCACCTAAACAAAAAATCGAGGGCATGACCATCATCGGCGTTGATCGCATAGAAGAAGCACTTAGCAGGATTCGTGACGTCGATATTGAGATGTGAATTATTTCAACATTTTTATTTCGACGTTTGTTTAAAACCAGCCAGTACGCATTGGCTGGCAGCGATACCACTACGAACTGCGCCCTCCAGTGTTGCCGGGTAATCACCTTTGGTGTAGTCACCAGCCAGGTACAGACCCGGAAGATCCGTACGATTTTCTGGCCTGACCAGACCCGGCGTGCAACTGAATGTGGCACGCTTTTCCGATATGCACTTATGCCATAAGGGTTTGGCAAGCTCAGGCATTTGCAGGCTCTCAGCCAGTTGGCTGGCAACGTCCTTTGCCAGTTCTTCCTGCGCCAGCTCACATGCCTGGTTGGAAGCACTGATCACTACTGCCAATAATCCTGCCTGGTCTTGATGTAGTTGTCCCCGGTCAAACACATACTGACCCCATTTTTTTTGCCCTGCATCGTCCAGTAAGGCCAGCATGGCGCGGCGCAGGCGCACAGTCGCTGCATATTGCAGGTAACAGGTCGTGATCGCCTCGTAGCTGTAATCCGGCAAAGAGGGAGGTGGAGAAGCCAGCGTTTGCAGCAGGCGCTCAGCTGTAGCGACATCGGTGGCGATGATGACGCCATCATATAGCGGGGGCGCAGTGTCGACGCTGGCATTTTGCCTGGTATTCAGTTGCCACTGACCGTTTTCAGTATGGTGAAGTGAGCTGACGGCACTGGCGAGCAAGGTCTGGCCGCCGTGTTGCGTCACGAAAGCGGCTGCCCTGGCAGGTAAAATGGCAGACAGGTCAGTGCGTGGCAGCAGCATATCAGACGCAGCACGCCTGGCACCCAGGCTGTCGCGCAAGACATTTAAAAACACTTGTGCTGACGCGCGTTCGGGCGGCGTGTTCAGTGCTGCAATGCAGAGAGGGTGCCACATCAGGCGACACAGACGTGGCGTCTGTTCGAAACGCTCCAGCAATTCACTGACGCTGCAATCCTGATGTAACTGCCAGCCCATCCAGCGCGCCGTGGTCGAAAACCTGGCCAACGCCATTTTGTCGCCTCTTTGCAGACCCTTGGCCGTCCATAATGCAAACAATAAATGCAAGGGTGCTGGAAGACGTGGGGCGATGAAGCGCATGCCGTCTTCATTGTCAGGATAAACCATTTGCAGCGGCAGTTTCAGCAAGGCCGTGCCGGTATCAATATCCAGTTTTCGCATCAGTTGCAGACATGAGCTGTAAGCCCCCAGCAAGATATGCTGGCCGTTATCGAGTTCCAGCCCATTGACGCTGACACCGCGTGCCCGCCCGCCCAAATTGCGTGACGCTTCAATCAGGCTGACGCTGATGCCGTGGCGAGCCAGTTCGACTGCCGCAGCGCAGCCGGCCCAGCCAGCACCAATCACCGCAACGCGTCTGGGTGTATTTGCTGAAAACTTAGCCACGAATATAGGTTTTCCAGGCCAGCCATAATTTGCGTATGGGTGTCAGCGAAATGCGCTGGTTGAGCACATGAAAACCGTCATGTTGAATTTCAACCAGCAAGGCGCGATAAATCGCTGCCATGATCAGCCCCGTCCTTTGTGCTTTTCTGTCTTCAGCGGGCAATAAGGCAAAGGCCTGGTCATATAATTTTTGCGCCCTGTCATACTGGAATTGCATCAGTGCTTCAAACTGCGGGCTGTGGCGCGCATTCAAAATGTCAGCGGCAGTGACGGAAAATTGCTGTAATTCGTTGACGGGTAAGTAGATGCGGCCTTTACGGGCGTCTTCACCTACATCGCGAATGATATTGGTCATTTGAAATGCCAGCCCCAGTTTCTCAGCGAATTCACGGGTTTGCGGGTTTTTGATACCAAATATGCTGGCCGACAAGATGCCAACCACGCCAGCTACATGCCAGCAGTATTTTTGCAAAGCAGTGAAATCGAGATAGCGGGTCTGGTTCAGATCCATTTCCATGCCATCGATGATGGCCTGCAAATGGGCACCATCCAATTTATATTCTGCCATATGGGGCAGCAGGGCCTTGGTCACCGGGTGTGTCGGCTGTTGCGACAGCATGGCTTGCACCTCCTGACGCCACCAGGTCAACTTGCTGCGCGCCACCATATCGTCGGTGCTTTCATCGACAACATCATCGACTTCACGGCAAAAAGCATACAGGGCAGTAATCGCCCTTCGTCTTGGCAAGGGGAGAAACAAAAAACTGTAGTAAAAGCTGGAACCACTTTGTGCAGCTTTCTGCTGGCAATATTCGTCTGGGGACATGCTGGATTAGTTAAGTGAGTGGCGGCAGGCAAAGCCAAAAAAACTGCGTCATTATAATAAACGTAATCAATAAGTGAGTTGCGAACGAGATGCTAACAAACTGTCATCCTCAAAAATGTATGCATCCGACCTGACTTATCGGTTTGATGACATCTCCTTCGTCACGTATTTTGCCGAATAAGTGTGTCGCTTGGCTATATTTGTGTCAAAAGAGTAAGATGTGCCGTAACAGAATGTAATCAATTTGAAGAATTGTCTACTTAGTCAACACTAGCTCGTATAATAGTCGGCGCATTATAGTGTGCTCTGAAACCAAGAGCGCGGCTTTTGAAAAATATCACCTAATTCGGACGAACATCTTGAATAAATCGAAATTTGCAGGAATTATTGTTGGCCTTGCGCTTGTCCTGGCTGGCTGCGGCGGCTTTGTCTACACAACGGTCGGCGGTACTGTGACGGGCTTGGGTGCCACCGACAGCATCGTATTGCGTAATGAATCCAATTATATCCAGACGCTGACTGCCGATGGCACTTTTAACTTTAACGTTGCCAGTAATGCCAGTTATGCCATTACGATTCAAACCCAGCCAAATACCGTGAACTGCACGGTAGTCAATGGCACCGGGAAAATGACCAGTGATGCGGCTGTCAGGAATATTTCGGTCACCTGTGTGCCGAATGTGCCTGTGGGCGGTACTGTGACCGGTATGAATGACAATAGCACCCTGGTCTTGCTCAATAATGCAGTGAGTTCGGCAACAGTGACAGGAAATGGTACCTTCCAGTTCCCTGTCTATGTTGTCAATGGCAATCCTTATTCCGTCACCGTCAGCGTACCTCCAGCCTCACAATATTGCTCGGTTGCAAATGGAACTGGTACGGCAAATATTTCCAACATTGCGGCATCCAATAACGTTTTGATCACTTGTGTGCCTGCGGTGCCAGTTAAATTTACTGTCAATGGCTTGACTGCTGGCACGGTATTGACCATGGCAAATACTGCCAATGGCGTTGTAGATAAATATTCGGTAACGGCAATCGGCGTATATGCATTTAACTTTAACCTGCTGGACGGCGTACCGTATGCCGTTACGGTTGATACTCAGCCTGCTGGCCAGACCTGTACGGTGGCTGGTGGTACAGGTGTTGCCCATATCAATGACCCGACAGCTGCCAGCAATATTGCAGTGACTTGCGTCAAGAGCTGATGCAGGTTTGGTCAACACGCCAGTAGTTGCTGGCGTGTTGACTGGATGAATGAGCTAAGCAATACGGCCATACTTATGTATGGCCGTATTGTTATTGGTGGGGCGGTTTTGCTTGTTATGCTTTGCTTGTCAGGTTTGATGGTGACGTTTGGCTGTAGGAAAGATGTCCTGCCAGTGTGAAATCAGAGTTCTTCCAGCTTGCCCGATGCGTTGAAGTAAAAAATCTCTTCATGCTTGAAGCCCCATTTTCCACCTTTGAGCCGTATGAATGGTTCAAAGCTGAAAAACGGTGCATCCCCGAGTGCTATCTTGTTATCTGACTGTATATATTGGCGATCATCATGTTTGGTCACGATGCTGTGGCCGACATTATTGCGATAATCAAGATTGACGAAGCCATTTTGCCGTATGCGCAAATTAGCCCAGTCATATAATTGTCCAAAAGTAGTCTCTGGCGTTACCACCTCAAGCATCTGCATATGCAGGTGGCGAAGAAAAGACAGTCCGTTGCGAAACTCCAGTAATTGTGGGGCCTGTGTGACCTTGCCGTTCTCAACAGGGAATGAGCGGGCACAATCACCCCAGTATTCGGCGTGAGTGGGGCTAAGGTCGACAGTGACCAGGTTTGCTGCGCCCACCATCTCTGTGCTGGGTTGATAGTCGCGCCCCGATACGGAGACACAACTGCGCGAGCCCAACAAAACCAGTGCAGGGCATTGGTGATACCAGGTCTCTGTATAACCAGATTCACAGAGCATGGCATACGCCTTGTCGGCAATGCTTTGTTCAGTGTCTGTCGAAGTGATCATATTCGCCAGCCGTGCGAGCACCGCTTTGGCGGCCTTCTGTACCTCTCTGTGCTTGGCGATTTGTGATTCAGTCGGCATTGTTGGCTCTGGTGCTTTTCAAAAAAGAAAACTTATTTGCTTGCGCTCTTGTTAGCATTGTCGCTGGAGCTGCCAGTCACTGTTCTGACGCCGGCGCGTGTCACGTCAATCGCCGTTCCTACCACCGCACTGCCAACTTTGACCGTTGTTGATACCGCTGCGTCTGCAATGGCAATGACGGTGCAGCCGTTTAGCGACAGCAGGCAGAGAAGGAAAATGCATCGGTATAGATTAGTTTGCAAAACGTGCTCCAATTTTCAGGGGGCGGGAAGGGCGCAAGGGACGGGAATGACTTGCTTGTCAGCTTAGTGCGAATTATTTATTTTAAGTTCATTCTGCGATAACTCCTATTGCTATCAACAAAAATTGCAGAATGAATTGTTATAGAGCGTTACACGGAAAGCTGCTGGCCTGACCGGTGATAGCGCATGCCTGATTTCGTACAGGTATTGAACGCGCTTTTTACATGCGAATGGCACGCCATACGAGTTTTATCCAGTCAGTTTTGCCTAATTTGGGACGATGACGAAATACATCACAGTCTGCCTGTTCGATTTTCTCAAGTATGCACAGGCCGCCTTGCACAACCAGCCGCAACTCCCAGCCCAGCCGGCCAGGTAGTCGTTTAGCCAGTGGCGCACCAGACATCATCAGTTCACGTGCCCGTATTGTCTCGAACAGCATTAACGCGCGCCAGGCATCATTGACTATGCCGTCTGCGATCTGTTGTTCGCTTACGCCAAATCTTTGCAGATCTGCCAATGGCAGGTAAATCCTTTGTTTTTGCCAGTCAACAGCTACATCCTGCCAAAAATTGATGAGTTGAAGGGCGCTGCATATCGCATCGGAATCATGCAAATTCGCGGCATCGGCTTTTTGATAAAGGTGCAGCATCAGGCAGCCTACCGGATTGGCTGAGCGCTTGCAATAATCAAGCAAGGCGGCAAAGTCGGCATATCTGGTCGTGCTGACATCTTGTTTGAAGGCAGACAATAAATCGCGAAAACTTTGCAGTGGAAGCTGGTGTTCACGGATAACCACCGTCAAGGCCTTGAATAAAAGCGATTCACTGCTACTATTTTTTTCTATGACATCCAGTTCAGCCTCGAATGCGCTCAGGTCTCGCAGCCGCTGTTCCGGGCTGGCATCCCCTTCATCGGCAATATCATCGGCGGTGCGGGCAAAGCGATAAATGGTTTCCACTGCCGGCCTTAATCTGGCGGGCAATAATAAGGAGGCAACAGGGAAATTTTCGTAGTGTTCAACTGGCATAAATACAATGAAAAAGCTTAATGACCGAAAAGTCATTGGCAAAAGCAAGATGCTTAATTATAATTACTAACCGCAAAGTCAGTTATTTGATAGTAGCTAGCAATTTAGCAATAAAAACAAAATGGATATTTACTGTAGATATTCGCTGTTTTCGTTTTGACTCGTCTCATTCCGGCCCGGAAAGCCTGCATAGTAAAGGAAAATTCCTGTGTTAACACCAGAAACTAATCATCTCCCTGAAGTGAGGCAGTTTGCTGGAAGGCGTGCTGTCACTTTCGCCTTCGCCATTGCTTCTGCATCGCTTTTGCTTGCCTGTTCCAAGCCTGCCGAAAAAACCGAGGATATCCGTCCCGTAAGGACAGTCACGCTGGCATCCAGCAATATCGATCTGAATGCGGAACTACCGGGTGAAGTCAGGCCGCGTATCGAATCACGTCTTGGTTTCCGGGTTCCTGGAAAAATCGTGGCACGCAAGGTGGAGGTAGGGACACTGGTTAAGCGTGGTCAGGCCCTGATGCAGCTTGATCCGCAAGATCTGGCGCTGGCGCAAATGCAGGCCAAGGCCGGTCTGACCGCGGCAGAGAGCAACCGCGATCTGGCCAAGGCAGAATTGAAGCGTTATCAGGAACTGCGCGCCAAAAATTTCGTCGCCGCTGCCGTGCTGGATGCGAAGGAAGTGGCATACAAGGCAGGTCAGGCCAGCTACGAGCAGGCGTTGGCATCTTATAAAAACCAGTCCAATCAATCTGCTTACACCAGTCTGGTTGCTGATGTGGATGGCGTGGTAACAGGGATAGATGCCGAAGTCGGTCAGGTAGTCGCTGCGGGTACACCAGTGGTACGAGTGGCGCAAACGGGAGCAATGGATGTCGTCGTTGGCATTCCGGAAGATAAAGTCAATACAATACGTCAGATGACGGATGTGAATGTGCGTCTGTGGGCCAATCCTGGTCAATTGATACCGGCAAAATTGCGTGAATTGTCACCTATCGCCGATCCGGTAACACGTACTTTTACCGCCAAAGTCAGTTTGACTGGCGATCCTAAAGATGTGCAACTGGGGATGACTGCCTATGTCAGTTTTGGCGCAAAAAATCCGAATATGATGATCAAGCTGCCGTTGACAGCCTTGTTCCAGGAAAAAAATGCGTCTTCCGTGTGGGTTGTGGAATCTGGTGCTGTCAGGCTCGTTCCAGTGCAGGTTGCTGGTTCCGTGGGCGAAGAGGCATTGATCGCAACGGGGTTGAAACCAGGGCAGGTCGTCGTTACTGCCGGTGCTAACCTGCTCAAGAATGGCCAGAAAGTGACTATCCTTGGCGTTGAAGCGCCTGCCAAGGCCGCACCGGCACCAGCAAAAGACGCAACGGCTGCATCAGGAGCGGCCAAATGAGTGACTCTTCCCGTGGATTTAATCTTTCCAGATGGGCGCTTGAGCATATACCGCTCACACGCTATCTGATTGTTGTGCTTTTGCTGGGCGGCATTCTCAGTTATGGCAAGCTGGGTCAGGATGAAGACCCGCCTTTCACCTTCCGCGCCATGGTAGTGCGAGCGATCTGGCCGGGTGCTACGGCCTTGCAAATGGCCGATCAGGTGACGGACAAGCTGGAGAAAAAACTCCAGGAAACACCGTATATAGACAAGATTCGCAGCTATTCCAAGCCTGGCGAAACTTTAATCATCTTGCAATTGCGTGAATCTACACCGCCCAAAGAAACATCTGCGGCCTGGTATCAGGTGCGTAAAAAGATTGGTGACATCAGATCGACCTTGCCCCCTGGTGTACTAGGCCCATTCTTTAATGATGAATTTGGCGACACCTATGGGTCCATTTTTGCCTTGTCTGGCGATGGCTTCAAGTATGAAGAGGTCAAGGAATATGCCGATTTCGTACGCCAGCAATTCTTGCGCATTCCTTCGGTCGCCAAGGTTGAATTGTTTGGCGTGCAGGATGAAAAAATCAATATTGAGTTTTCGCAAAAGAAATTCTCGCAACTGGGCATTCCCTTTGATGCTGTAGTAGGGCAGATCAGTTCGCAAAACGGCATAGAAGGTACCGGTGTGCTGACCACTTCCACCGATAACCTGCAAGTGCGCGTTTCTGGCGCCCTGATGACAGTCAAGGATCTGGAAAGTATGCAGTTGCGTGCCAATGGCACGACTTTCCGCCTGGGCGATTTTGCGACCGTCAAACGTGAATATAAAAATCCGCCACAAGACAAGATGCGTTTCAATGGCAAGGAAGTCGTTGGCCTTGGTATTTCCATGGAAAAGGGTGGCAATATCATCGAGCTGGGCAAGCATCTGCAAGTTGATGTGGCTGCCATCAAGGCCAAATTGCCTGTTGGCATACAACTGGAGCAGGTATCAAATCAGCCAGATGCGGTTAAATCATCAGTCGGTGAATTTATTCATACACTGATTGAGGCAGTGGTTATCGTGCTGGCAGTGAGTTTCCTGGCGCTGGGTTTGCATACCAAACCTTTCCGCCTCGATATCTGGCCGGGCCTGGTGGTTGGCCTGACGATACCGCTGGTATTGGCGATCACCTTCCTGTTCATGCGTATATTTGATATCGATTTGCACAAGATATCGCTGGGTGCACTGATCATTGCGCTGGGTTTGCTGGTAGATGACGCCATTATTGCCGTGGAGATGATGGTACGTAAAATGGAAGAAGGTTTTTCGCGTTTTGATGCAGCGACCTTTGCCTATACCTCCACTGCCATGCCGATGTTGACAGGTACGCTGATTACGGCAGCCGGCTTCTTGCCGATTGGCCTGGCGAAATCGGCAGCGGGTGAATACACGTTCTCAATGTTTTCTGTGAATTCACTGGCCTTGATTATTTCCTGGCTGGCAGCGGTATTGTTTACACCTTATCTCGGTTATTTGCTGTTGAAGGTCAAGCCGCACGGTGCTGGTGGCGGCAATGAACACGAGATTTTTAATACGCCGTTTTACAGCCGCTTTCGTGCGCTGGTGAACTGGTGCGTCGAATGGCGCAAGACCACTATCGTTATTACGCTGGGTGTGTTTGGTTTGGGTGTATTTGGGTTCAAGTTTATTGAGCAGCAATTCTTCCCCGACTCCAGCCGTCCTGAATTGATGGTCGAATTGTGGTTGCCTGAAGGCTCCTCTTTCGAGGCGACAGAAGCGCAGGCCAAGAAATTCGAAGCTTTCATCCAAAAGCAGCAGGGCGTGGAAAGCGTGACCAGCTATGTAGGAACAGGTAGCCCACGTTTCTACTTGCCGCTGGACCAGATTTTCCCGCAAACCAACGTTTCGCAAATCGTGGTCTTGCCCAAGGATTTGGCGGCGCGTGCGACATTGCGTCTGAAAATCATTGATGCTTTCAAGAATGATTTTCCTGAAGTGCGCGGTCGCGTGAAGTTGTTGCCGAATGGCCCGCCAGTGCCTTACCCAGTACAGTTCCGCGTTACCGGTCTGGAAGTGACCAAGGTCAGGGAAATTGCCGACCGCGTTAAAGAAGTCATGCGCACCAATGCCAATACTGTGGGTGTCAATGACAACTGGAACGAGTCTGTGAAGGTGGTCAGAATAGACCTGGATCAGGACAAGTTGCGTATGCTGGGCATTACTTCCCAGACGGTCATGCGTGCTGCCAATACGATTTTGACTGGAACCACAGTAGGTCAATTCCGTGATGGTAACAAGCTCATTGATATTACCGTGCGTCAACCGGCTGAGGAGCGTTCAACCGTCGAAGCCTTGAGTAATGCCAATGTACCCACATCGAGTGGCAAGTATGTGCCTTTGTCACAAGTGGCGCGCATTAACCTGGTTTGGGAACCCGGCGTGGTCTGGCGTGAAGGCCGCGAATGGGCTGTTACTGTACAGTCCGATGTGATTGATGGCATACAGGGGCCGACGGTATCAAGCCAGATTTCACCGAAACTGGATGAAATCAGGGCCAGTCTGCTGCCAGGCTACAAGATTGAGCTGGCCGGCGCGGCAGCTGACAGTGGTAAGGCGCAAGAATCTATCGCTGCCAATGTACCTTTGGTCATCTTCATCATATTTACCTTGTTGATGTTGCAATTGCATAGTTTCTCGCGTTCCTTGCTGGTGTTCCTGACTGGCCCTCTGGGTGTGGCGGGCGCGGCAATGGCCTTGTTGATCCTGCAACGACCTTTTGGTTTTGTGGCCCAACTTGGTGTGATTGCCTTGTTCGGCATGATCATCCGCAACTCGGTGATTTTGATTGACCAGATCGAGCATGATATTGCCGAAGGTGCGGCGCCATGGGATGCGATTGTGGAATCAGCAGTACGGCGCTTCCGCCCTATCATTTTGACGGCCGCAGCAGCGGTGCTCGCAATGATACCGTTGTCGCGCTCTGTCTTTTGGGGGCCGATGGCAGTTGCCATTATGGGCGGTCTGATCATTGCGACAGCATTGACCCTGTTGTTCCTGCCGGCACTGTATGCGGCCTGGTTCAGGGTGAAGAAGCCAGCCTAGAAAGGGCGCTCTCAATATCGGGCACTTAATCCGCCCCTCATCAGCAATAATTTGCGGGTGAGGGGCGTTTTCTTGTAGGCATCAAAAAAATAAGGCACATACAAACAAAATCCAGTAGAATATCGGGCTGGAGTTGTAATGCCACATACATCAGTTTTGGGCGACGCTTGAATTTCGGGTCGCCCTTTGCTTTTGTACCGGCCATGCTGAGCATGTATTGGCATCGTGCCGGTGAACATAAACATCCCGCGAGGATGGCGAAATTGGTAGACGCACCAGGTTTAGGTCCTGACGCCAGCAATGGTGTGGGGGTTCGAGTCCCCCTCCTCGCACCACAGAATTTTTACTATTTGGACGATTTTCATGGCAACTGCAGTCGAAACTTTAGATAAATTGGAACGCCGCTTGACGATTTCTTTCCCGGTCGCTGATGTGCAATCGGAAGTTGAAAAGCGTTTGAAAGCGCGTGCGCGCACAGCAAAAGCGCCTGGTTTCCGTCCTGGTAAAGTGCCGATGAAAATGGTCGCTGCACAATACGGTTATCAGGTCGAAACCGAAGTGCTGAACGACAAAGTCGGTCAGGCTTTCGCTGAAGCAGCAAACGAAAACAAATTGCGTGTTGCTGGCTATCCAAGCATAGAACCAAAATCAGGTGCAGACGTGGCTGAAGGTAGCCTGGCATTTGATGCAACATTTGAAGTGTATCCAGAAATCACGATCGGTGATTTGTCGACTGCTGAAGTTGAACAAGTCAAATCTGATGTGACTGATGTTGAAATCGACAAAACCATTGATATCCTGCGCAAACAGCGTGTGCATTTCCACGTCAAGGGCGAACAAGGTGCGCATGGCGATGGCGGCGCAGATCAGACTGCACAAAGTGGCGACCGCGTTACTGTGGATTTCGTTGGCAAGATCGACGGTGTCGAATTCGCTGGCGGCAAAGCAGAAGATTTCGTCTTTGTATTGGGCGAAGGTCGTATGTTGCCAGAGTTTGAAACAGCAACTATCGGTTTGAAAGTTGGCGAATCCAAGACTTTCCCGTTGTCCTTCCCGGAAGATTATCATGGTAAAGATGTTGCTGGTAAGACAGCAGAATTCACCATTACCCTGAAAAAACTGGAATGGGCGCATTTGCCGGAAGTTGATTCCGAATTTGCGAAAATGTTGGGCGTTGAAGACGGTGACTTGGTCAAAATGCGTACTGACATCAAAGAAAACCTCGAGCGTGAAGTACGTGGTCGCGTCAAAGCCAAAACCAAAGAAAGCGTCATGGACGCCCTGGTGAAGGCTGTTGAATTTGATGTGCCCAAGACGCTGGTCGCTCAGGATGGCGAACGTCTGGCAGAAATGACACGTCAGGACATGGCTCAACGCGGTATGAACGTGAAAGATGTGCCATTCCCGACAGAATTGTTTGCAGCGCAGGCAGAGCGCCGTGTACGCCTTGGTTTGATCCTGGCTGAACTGGTAAAAGCAAACAACCTGCAGGCGACCACAGAGCAGATCAAGGCGCAAGTTGAAGATTTTGCACAAAGCTATGAAGACCCGCAGCAAGTTGTGAAGTATTATTTTAGCGATCGTAATCGTCTGGCTGAAGTTGAAGCTCTTGTATTAGAAGAAAACGTCGTTAACTATGTACTTGGCAAATCAAAAGTGACAGACAAGCTTCTGCCTTTTGATGAATTGATGGGTAACAACGCACAAGCGTAAGCAGAAAAGGAAATCACATGACAGGCATCATCCGTAATTCGGCACTGGACACAAACATGCTGGGCATGGTGCCTATGGTGATTGAGCAAAGTGGCAGAGGTGAGCGTGCATACGACATCTACTCGCGTTTGCTCAAGGAACGTGTGATTTTTCTGGTTGGCCCTGTGAACGACCAGGCCGCCAACCTCATCGTTGCGCAATTGCTGTTTTTGGAAAGCGAAAATCCAGATAAGGATATTTCGCTTTACATTAATTCTCCTGGTGGTTCAGTTTCTGCCGGTATGGCAATTTATGACACCATGCAGTTCATCAAGCCTGATGTTTCTACCTTGTGCACTGGTTTGGCTGCATCCATGGGCGCTTTCTTGCTCGCTGCCGGTGCTAAAGGGAAGCGTTTCTCTCTGCCAAATTCACGTGTCATGATTCATCAGCCTTTGGGCGGTGCGCAGGGGCAGGCGGCAGACATAGAAATCCAGGCGCGTGAAATATTGTATTTGCGCGAGCGCCTGAACGGCATTCTGGCCGAGAAAACTGGCCGTAGCCTTGAGCAAATCGCCAAAGACACGGATCGTGATAATTTCATGTCGGCGGATGCGGCAGCAGAATATGGTTTGATCGACAAAGTTTTGACGCATCGCGTATAAACTTTGTTTGAAAATAAAAACGCCCGCTCCAGGATGGTTCGGGCGTTTTTTTATTCTGCTCTATAATGTCTCATTCATACTCGACTGCCGCGCATAGATGCCATGACGAAAGTAAGTTTTGCGGGTAATATGCATCTCAGGGAAGCTTAGGAAATTGGTGATTGATTTAGCGCGTGGGTTTTACGCTGAATACTGATTTCATAGATTAATTTTGTTTATTTCATATACGTATCATGCCCGATAAAAAATCCTCCAGCGGAGAAAAGTTGCTCTATTGCTCGTTTTGCGGCAAGAGTCAGCATGAGGTTAAAAAACTGATAGCAGGGCCATCCGTATTTATCTGCGATGAATGCATAGACTTGTGCAATGACATCATTCGCGATGAAGTGTCGGAAATTGATAATATTGCCAGCGCAAAAACGGAATTACCTACCCCTCAGGAAATCACCGATTTGCTGGATCAGTATGTAATCGGCCAGGAAACTGCCAAGCGCATTCTGGCGGTAGCGGTCTATAACCATTACAAGCGCCTCAAGCATCTGAGCAAAAAAGACGACGTTGAACTGGCCAAGAGCAATATTTTGCTGGTAGGGCCGACTGGTTCCGGCAAAACTTTGCTGGCGCAGACTTTGGCACGTATGTTGAATGTGCCTTTCGTTATTGCTGATGCGACAACACTGACTGAAGCTGGTTATGTTGGCGAAGACGTAGAAAATATTATTCAAAAATTGCTGCAAAATTGCAATTACGAAGTTGAACGCGCGCAAAAGGGTATCGTTTATATTGATGAAATTGATAAAATTTCTCGTAAGTCCGATAACCCTTCGATTACCCGTGACGTATCCGGCGAAGGCGTGCAGCAGGCATTGTTGAAATTGGTTGAAGGAACGATGGCATCCGTGCCACCACAGGGCGGCAGGAAGCACCCTAATCAGGACTTCATACAGATCGACACGACCAACATCATGTTCATTTGTGGCGGCGCGTTTGATGGCCTGGCAAAGATCATTTCTGATCGCTCTGAGCGCAGCAGCATAGGTTTTTCTGCCAGCGTGAAAAGCCAGACAGAAAAGAGCGCCAGCGAAGTCATGCAAGATGCAGAGCCGCAAGATCTGATCAAGTTTGGTCTCATACCTGAACTGGTTGGTCGGCTGCCTGTGATTGCGACATTGAATGAGCTTGATGATGCTGCATTGATACAGATTCTGGTAGAGCCAAAAAATGCCCTGATCAAGCAATATGCAAAATTGCTGGAAATGGAAGGCACAGAGCTGGAAATTCGCCCCGCAGCTTTGCAAGCGATCGCCAAGAAAGCGATTGCCCGTAAAACCGGTGCCCGTGGTCTGCGTTCCATACTCGAGCATGCCTTGCTGGACGTCATGTATGACTTACCTAGTCACCAGAATGTAGCAAAAGTTGTGATTGATGAAAATACCATCACGAATGGCGCTACACCATTGCTAATTTATCATGAGCAACCCAAGGTTGCCGGTGCCTGATCAGGTTTTGCATACATTCAATTGATGCCAGATGCACATAATGGGGAGGAAACTCCCCATTTTTTATTTATTTTCGCCTTGTTTTAATTTGATTCGAAGTACAATGGATTAACAAAATTAATTCAGCTTCAATCGTAAAGCTACCCGGGGAAGCTCTCTGAGTGGCTTTTTTTATTGTTTTTTTTCAAGATGGGCTTGTGTTTCCGCCCTGTGCGCCAACATTGTTAACCAGTATTTATGAAAGGTGCGCCATGACGACTACTCTGATTACCGAACAAACCCAACTGCCGTTATTGCCACTGCGAGATGTTGTTGTATTCCCGCATATGGTAATTCCGCTGTTTGTGGGACGCCCAAAATCCATCAAGGCGCTGGAAGCTGCCATGGATCAGGGAAAGAGCATTATGCTTGCAGCCCAGAAAGCCGCTGCAAAAGACGAACCTTCAGCAGAAGACATTTACGAAATCGGCTGTATTGCCAATATTCTGCAAATGTTGAAATTGCCAGATGGCACCGTCAAGGTGCTGGTTGAAGGCGCGCAGCGTGCACGCATTCATAAGATTTATGATTCCGAATCGCATTTTTCTGCCGATCTGACACCGATCAGCCTGGATGAAGGCGACGAGTCAGAAGTAGAGGCGATGCGCCGTGCCATCGTCCAGCAGTTTGATCAATACGTCAAACTGAATAAAAAAATTCCACCAGAAATTCTGGCTTCCCTGTCCGGTATTGACGATGCCGGTCGTCTGGCCGATACCATCGCTGCCCACTTGCCGTTAAAGCTGGAGCAAAAGCAGGTCATTCTGGAAATTTTCAGCGTTTCCAAGCGTCTCGAACATTTGTTGGGGCAGCTTGAAGGCGAACTCGATATCCTGCAAGTTGAGAAGCGCATCCGTGGTCGCGTCAAGCGCCAGATGGAAAAATCCCAGCGCGAGTATTACCTGAACGAACAAGTCAAGGCGATACAGAAAGAGTTGGGCGAAGGTGAAGAGGGCGCTGACATTGACGAGCTTGAGAAAAAAATCCTGGCCGCCAAAATGCCTAAAGAAGCCCGCGACAAAGCGCAGAATGAGTTGAAAAAACTCAAAATGATGTCTCCGATGTCGGCTGAAGCTACCGTCGTGCGTAACTACATCGACACCATTGTCAACTTGCCATGGAAGAAAAAATCCAAGGTCAACAATGATCTGGCGAATGCTGAAAAAGTCCTTGAGGACGAGCATTTTGGCCTCGATAAGGTCAAAGAACGTATTCTGGAATATCTTGCAGTACAACAGCGCGTCGACAAGCTGAAAGCGCCTATCCTGTGTCTGGTAGGTCCTCCTGGCGTGGGTAAAACCTCGCTGGGGCAGTCTATCGCCCGTGCAACTAACCGCAAGTTTGTGCGCATGGCGCTGGGTGGTGTGCGTGATGAAGCTGAAATTCGCGGTCATCGTCGTACTTACATCGGTTCCATGCCTGGCAAGATCTTGCAAAGCCTGTCGAAGATAGGTGTACGTAATCCTTTGTTCCTGCTTGATGAAGTTGACAAGATGGGTGCTGATTTCCGTGGTGATCCTTCTTCTGCTTTACTGGAAGTGCTGGACCCTGAGCAAAATCACACGTTCTCCGATCATTACATTGAAGTGGATTTCGATCTTTCTGACGTGATGTTTGTAGCGACTTCAAATTCCTACAATATTCCACCAGCCTTGCTTGATCGTATGGAAGTGATACGTCTGTCTGGGTATACGGAGGATGAAAAAACCAGTATTGCGCAACGTTATTTATTGCCCAAGCAAATCAAGAACAATGGTTTGAAAGAAGCTGAAATTACCGTTGCTGAAAGTGCCTTGCGCGACATCATTCGCTATTACACACGTGAAGCAGGCGTGCGTTCGCTGGAAAGAGAAATTTCCAAAATTTGCCGTAAAGTCGTCAAAATGCTGCTGTTGAAAAAAACAGAGAAAAAAGCGACCATTAATTCGAAAAATCTGGATAAATATCTGGGTGTGCGTCGCTATGACTTTGGTGTGGCAGTCAAGGAAAATCAAATTGGCCAGGTAGTTGGTTTGGCTTGGACAGAAGTCGGTGGCGATTTGCTGACCATCGAAGCTGTGGCCATGCCAGGCAAGGGTGGCGTGATACGTACAGGTACTTTGGGTGACGTCATGAAAGAGTCAATCGAGGCTGCCCGTACCGTTGTGCGTAGCCGTGCGGCGCGTCTGGGCATTAAAGGTGACGTTTTCGAGAAGAGTGATATTCATATCCACGTTCCCGAAGGCGCAACACCGAAAGATGGCCCGTCCGCGGGCATCGCCATGACAACTGCCCTTGTCTCTGTGTTTACAGGTATTCCTGTGCGTGCTGATGTTGCCATGACTGGTGAAATTACCTTGCGTGGTGAAGTATTACCTATTGGTGGATTGAAGGAAAAATTACTGGCAGCACATCGTGGTGGTATCAAGACGGTATTGATACCCGAAGAAAATGCCAAGGATTTGACTGAGATCCCTGACAATGTCAAAAACAAGCTGGAAATTATCCCGGTTCGCTGGATAGACAAAGTGTTGGAGATTGCACTGGAAAGACAACCTACTCCCCTGGTTGACGAGCCAGTGGCAGTGGCCGCTGCTGCAACGGCTGCTCCTACAGAAACGCCGGCAGATACGACGGTTGTGAAGCATTGATTGATTGCCTGATCGATAAGTTCATCGATCAGGCTCTTCATTGCATGTGCAATAAAAAAACGCCCGATTAAATCGGGCGTTTTTTTATTGTGGGCAAATATTCAAAAATATCCTGGCAGCTTGTTGGCATTCAGGATATTTATGCGATGTGACTTATGGGAAATCGGGCACATCTCGCGCAAGCGAATTTATACCCAGTTTCTCATTAGTCCGACTGCCAGGCCTTCGAGTGCAAATTGTTCTTCGTTATCGCCTACCTTGATGATGGGGTAATCAGGATTTTCAGGCATCAGCTCAATCAGGTTGCCCGTTTTTCTGTAACGCTTGACCGTGACATCGTCGCCCAGGCGTGCTACGACGATTTGCCCGTTACGCGCTGAATCAGCCTTTTTCACCGCCAATAAATCGCCATCCAGGATGCCTGCATCACGCATGGACATGCCTCGTACTTTCAGTAAAAAATCAGGTTTGGCCGAGAACAGGGCAGGGTCAACATGGTAAGTAGATTCTATATGTTCCGTTGCCAGTATGGGCGAGCCAGCAGCCACTCTGCCCACCAATGGCAGGCTCAGCTGCATCAGCGCAGGGTGTGGCAAAGCCATCTGTATGCCGGGAATGTGGCTGGACAGGTTGGATTCAAGCAAACGTATGCCACGTGATGTGCCTGCCGCGATTTCTATAACGCCTTTGCGTGCCAGCGCCTGCAAGTGCTCTTCTGCGGCATTGGTAGAGCGAAATCCCAGTTCTGTCGCAATTTCGGCACGGGTAGGGGGGAACCCGGTATTTTGAATCGCATCTTTGATCAGATTTAAAATCTGTTCCTGGCGGGCGGTTAGTTTAAGCATGGCACTCTCATTGGTGAACTTTGGCTGTATATACAAGCAGACTGTATTTTTATACAGTAAAGCCGCATATGCAAGCAATAATACGAAACAATTTCGCTAATTATGCGAATTGCGTTACCCAAGTCCTTGATGTAATTGAAAAATAAACGGAATTGCGTTATTATTGTCGGCTTTCCTCTTCCCGCACTCGTCTTGACGCCGAGGCGGGCTATTTTTATTGTCCACAAGGAGAATATATGCGTCATTATGAAATCGTATTTATCGTACATCCCGATCAGAGCGAGCAAGTTCCTGCAATGATCGAACGCTACAAGGCAAGTGTTGTAGCCCGTGGTGGTCAAGTTCACCGCGTTGAAGACTGGGGCCGTCGTCAATTGGCTTACATGATTCAAAAACTGGCAAAAGCACACTATGTTTGCCTGAACATCGAATGTGATGCTGAAACTCTGCTCGAGTTGGAAACCGCATTCAAATTCAATGATGCTGTTTTGCGTCACCTGACAGTCAAATTGAAAAAAGCAGAAACAACACCTTCTCCAATGATGAAAGCTGTACAAAAAGAAGATGCTGCTAAAGCGCAACGCGTAGAAGCGCCTGCTGCTTAATATTTATTTGATTGAGGTCGCGTAAAAAATAGTGAATCAACTGAAGCTGGTAGCACGGATAGTGGAAAAAACGGCGTTGCGATACACGCCAGCCGGTATTCCGATAGCTTCTGCCACCCTGATACACAGTTCCAGCAATACTGAAGCGAACACAGTTCGCCAGGTAGAGTTTGAAATTTCTGCCATCGCAGCGGGGGAAATCTCTCAGCGGTTTAATGAAATCGAACTGGATGTGGCAAGGGAATTTACTGGTTTTTTAGCGCGCAAAAATCGCAATAGCAAAAGTCTCGTCTTTCATATCATTGAATTCGGGGCGCCTTTACTAGATTAGGAGCCAAAAATGGCATTCGGTAAAAAATTCGACAAAAGCAAATTGAAGCAAAAGCGTCAACAACAAAATCCTTTGTTCAAGCGCAAAAAATTCTGCCGTTTTACTGCGGCGCATGTAGAAAAAGTTGACTACAAAGACATCGACACACTGAAAGATTTCGTGCAAGAAAACGGCAAAATCATGCCAGCACGTTTGACCGGTACTAAAGCGTTGTATCAACGTCAAGTTGATACAGCAATTAAACGTGCACGTTACCTCGCGTTGCTGCCATACACTGATTTGCACACAGCGTAATTGACGACAAGGTAAAGGAGAAAAATATGCAAGTTATTCTGTTGGATAAAGTCGTTAATCTCGGCAATTTGGGTGACGTAGTTCGTGTTAAAGACGGCTATGCTCGTAACTTTTTGATTCCTCAACGTATGGCTCGTCGTGCAACGACAGCTGCTGTTGCTGAATTCGAAGCAAAACGCGCTGAATTGGAAAAAGCAGCGGCTGCTAAATTGGCTGCTGCTCAAGCTCAAGGTGAAAAACTGTCCGGTTTGACAGTACAAATCACCCAGAAGTCTGGTGTTGATGGCCGTTTGTTCGGTTCCGTAACAAACTTTGACATTGCTGATGCTTTGACTAAACAAGGTTTTGCAGTGGAAAAAGCACAAGTACGCTTGCCACAAGGTCCATTGAAAATCGCTGGCGATCACACAGTTTCAGTTGCTTTGCACACTGATGTTGTTGTTGATGTCAACGTTGCTGTATTGGGCGAACACGCTTAATTTGCTTTTTGCAAATTGCTGTAAGAAAAGCCGGGAATTCCCGGCTTTTTTATTGCCTGAATTTCCTTTGTTTGTTGTTTGTCTGAATCCCGTCACAATCCTGTCACAAACAAACGCATTTCCCGTATCTTGTACTGTCTGGCAATTTGATTTAACGGTTATAATGCGCGCCATGAAAGCTGGTTCTGATCCTCAAATTGACGCTATACGCGTCCCCCCCCATTCCATAGAAGCAGAGCAATCTGTTCTGGGTGGTTTATTGCTTGATAACGCAGCATGGGACCGCATCGCCGACTTTATTGGCGAAGAAGATTTTTACCGCTACGACCACAGGATCATTTTCCAGTGCATGGTCAAACTGATTAATTCGTCACGCCCAGCTGACGTGATTACCGTTTTTGAAGCCTTGAACGGAATGGGCAAGGCTGACGATGCCGGTGGCCTCAGCTACCTCAATGCCCTGGCGCAAAATACGCCATCTGCGGCCAACATTCGTCGCTATGCAGAAATTGTCCGCGATCGCGGCGTATTGCGTAAGCTCATTACGGTTGCCGATGAAATTTCAGGAAATGCCTTTAATCCGCAGGGTAAAGAAGTCAAGCAGATGCTGGACGAGGCTGAATCCAAGATCTTTGCCATTGCTGAAGAGGGGGCACGTGGCGTGCAGGGTTTCCAGTCCATCCAGCCCTTGCTGACGCAAGTAGTAGAGCGTATCGATGAACTGTATAACCGTGATAATCAAAACGACATCACCGGCGTCCCCACTGGCTTCACTGACCTGGATAAGATGACATCAGGCTTGCAGCCTGGTGATCTTGTCATTGTTGCTGGCCGCCCGTCCATGGGTAAAACAGCGTTCTCATTGAATATCGGTGAAAACGTCGCCATTGACAGCGGTTTGCCGGTTGCCGTGTTTTCGATGGAGATGGGCGGCGCGCAATTGGCCATGCGTATGCTGGGTTCGGTCGGCCGTCTTGACCAGAGCCGTTTGCGCGTAGGCAAGCTCACTGATGAAGACTGGCCACGCCTCACGCATGCCATCCAGAAAATGAATGATGCGCAGTTGTATATCGATGAAACGCCAGCTTTGAGTTCTATCGAATTACGCGCTCGCTCGCGCCGTCTGGCCAGGCAATGCGGCAAACTGGGTTTGATCATCGTCGATTACCTGCAATTGATGTCGGCCAATTCTGCCGGTGAAAACCGGGCTACCGAGATTTCGGAAATTTCACGAAATTTGAAAGGGCTGGCGAAGGAATTGCATTGCCCGGTGATTGCCTTGTCGCAGTTGAACCGCTCACTGGAACAACGTCCGAACAAGCGTCCCGTCATGTCGGATTTGCGTGAATCTGGTGCGATTGAGCAGGATGCTGACGTGATCATGTTTATTTATCGTGACCAGGTTTATAACCCTGATTCACCGGACAAAGGCACCGCCGAAATTATTATCGGTAAGCAGCGTAATGGTCCTATCGGTAGCGTGCGACTGACCTTCCTGGGTGAATATACCAAGTTTGATAATTACGTCGGATCCTTGTCCATCTATGGTGACAATGAATAAAGTTTGAAAAATCTTGTTGGTTAATTGGTGGTAGACGCTGGTAGTAAATAAAAGACTTAAAAGTAGAACACTGTGGTCGGGTGGTCGGTGAGTACTGATTACCTGAGCAATTCTAGAAATTTATATTTTCAGTGAGAAAAAAATGTTTGGACGCTTGATGCCCACCGAGGGCAAATTTTTTGAACTCTTCAATCAACACGCTGAGTTATGTGTCAAAGGTTCCAAGGAAATGGTTGCCTTGATGACCAATTTTGACGACTTGGAAATCCGTGTCCATGCGATAGAAAGCATAGAAAAACAGGCAGATACTGTTACCTATAACACGATAGAGTTGCTGCACAAAACCTTCATCACGCCGCTGGATCGTGACGATATCCATAAGTTGATTACGCGCATGGACGATATCCTCGATTTGCTCGAAGATGCCGGCCAAACCATTTCTCTGTACGACATCCGCGAAATTACCCCAGAAGCAAAGCGCCTGGCAGAACTGTGCCTGGCCTGCGCTGAAAAAGTGAAAGCAGCAGTCGCACTGTTGCATAACATGGATAATTCGCGCGAAATACTGGCCCTGTGTGAAGAGATTGACCGTCTGGAATCGGATGCGGACCACGTCATGCGTGCCGCCATGTCCAAGTTGTTCCGTGATGAACCTGATGTCCGCAATCTGATCAAACTCAAAGCGATTTACGAAATACTGGAAACAGTGACGGATCGTTGTGAAGATGTTGCCAATATCATAGAAGGCATTATTGTTGAGAACGCTTAAGCGTCTGACTCTTTTATTTTGACGCTTAATTGACGCTTAACAGTTCTCTGTCACTGCAGAGAGCGAACGAGGGAATTCACTTTTATGCAATCCATTCATATGAGCACGCACGTCATCATCTTATTGGTGGTGTTGGCGTTGTTATTCGATTTCATGAACGGCTTCCATGATGCCGCCAATGCGATCGCTACCGTTGTATCGACGGGGGTGTTGAAGCCTAGCCAGGCGGTGGCCATGGCAGCCTTATTCAATGTATTTGCTTTTTTCGTGTTTAATCTGTCGGTGGCAAAAACCATAGGCAAAGGAACCATTGATCCGGCGATCGTTGATCATTACGTTATTTTCGGTGCGCTGGTCGGTGCGATATTCTGGAATCTGGTCACCTGGTATTTCGGCATCCCTTCATCGTCTTCCCACGCATTGATCGGTGGCCTGATAGGTGCTGCCGTGGCTAAAGAAGGCACCGGAGCATTGATCGCTGCGGGTCTTTACAAGATCATTTTATTTATCGTCTTGTCGCCACTGCTGGGCTTTTTCCTGGGGTCACTGATGATGCTCATCGTGTCCTGGTTGTTTGTCAAGTCGACACCCAGAAAAGTGGATAAATGGTTCCGTCGGTTGCAATTGGTTTCGGCCTCTGTATTCAGCCTGGGTCACGGCGGTAATGATGCACAAAAAACCATGGGTATTATCTGGATGTTGCTGATCGCTGCAGGTTATTCTACTGAAGCAGATAAGGGGCCGCCGGGTTGGGTCGTGTATTCTTGCTATGCCGCAATTGGCATGGGTACGTTGTTTGGTGGCTGGCGTATCGTCAAGACCATGGGTCAAAAGATTACCAAGCTCAAGCCAGTCGGTGGTTTTTGCGCTGAAACTGGTGGTGCAATTACCTTGATCATGGCGACTGTACTGGGTGTGCCTGTATCGACTACGCATACCATTACTGGTGCGATTGTCGGTGTCGGTTCTGCGCAAAAAATGTCGGCAGTACGCTGGGGTGTTGCAGGTAACATCGTCTGGGCATGGATATTAACTATCCCAGCTTCGGCTTTTGTTGCAGCCATAGCCTGGTGGATAGGTCGACACATCCTGTAATCCAGTTTTAGCTAAAATAAAAAATGCCCGGTTGTTTAAAACCGGGCATTTTCATTTCTGTTGCAGATAACAAGCCTGCTTGCATCTCCTAATCATCTACATCTGTTTGAACAGGTGCACAAAGCTGCGACTGACTTCCAGTTTTTCTGTCAAACCCTTGATCTGTACCAGATGTCTGCCACGCAAATCACGTATCACGCCTGAAATTGCCTTGGCATTGACCAGCGTGGAACGATGAATCTGCCAGAACAGGGCAGGATCAAGTTCATCGGCCAAATCGCGTACAGGCTTGCGTATCAAGGCTTCATAGCTGGCGGTCTGTACCCGTGTATATTTTTCATCAGATTGAAAAAACAAAATCTCTTCAACGGGTATCAAGCGCAATTCCTGTCCTATTGACGCCTGTATCCATTGCAGGTAATTGGGCTTGGGAGTCATGCCCATTTGCTTGGCCAGTTGCGATAACATCGTGCTCATGTCATTGGGCTGGCTCTGACTGGCCAGTCTGGCTTTGAGGCGCTCTACCGTGCGTGTCAGCCTTTCCACGTCGGCCGGTTTTAACACATAATCGACAGCACCATGATCAAAGGCTTGAATGGCATACTGGTCATATGCTGTAATGAAAACGATATGGGCTTTGTTACCGATGTCTTTGGCCGCTTCCAGGCCGGTTTTGACGGGCATTCTAATATCCAAAAAAACCAGGTCAGGCTGATGTTTTTCTACCAGCTCAACAGCTTCTTCACCATTTTTGGCTTCATCAAGAATTTCCAGTTCAGGCCAGACCTGTTCCAGGCGCGACTTTAACTGGTCGCGCATCAGTCGTTCATCATCGGCGAGTATTGCAGTTGGCATAGTCGTCACTAATTAGCTAATTCGTAAGGGATTTCTATAGTAACGCAAACGCCGCTTGGTTGATTGGGTGTAATGATCATTTGCGCCTTTTCTTTATAAATCAGTTTCAGGCGTTCGCGAATGTTTTGCAAACCCAGTCCTGTACCATTACTGGGCATCGCGCCGAAACCCAGGCCAGTATCAGTGACGGACACACGCAGTTTATTATGGGCGACTTCTGCATAAAATTTGATCGTGCCGCCTTCGGCCTTGCACTCCAGGCCATGCTTGATGGCATTCTCAACCAGGGACTGCAACATCATTGGTGGAAAGGCTGCACTGCGCAATCCTTCTGGCATGGTGAAATCAACTTCCAACCGCTCTTCCATGCGCATCTTCAGCAAGTCCAGATAGGACCTGATCATATCTGCCTCACGTCCCAGATTGGTAATGGCGGCATTCTCGCGCATTTGTGGCAGCACTGCACGCAGGTAGGCAATAAGGCTGCGTTGCATGGCTGCAGCACGCGGTGGGTCGGTCTCAATCAGGTACTCAACCGAGGCCAGGGTATTGAACAGAAAATGTGGCTCAACCTGCGCCTGCATCATTTGCATTTGTGCTTCACTGACTTGGCGCAGCAGTGATTCCCGTTCCGCGGCAACCCCGGCGACCTGGGCTTTTTCTTCTGCACGCACTTTTCCGCCCATCAGTGCCTTCATGCCAAATAAACCAAAGACCAGCAGCACGACGAAATTCTTGAACCATTGTGACGATGTGCGTTTATAGCTGCGCACTTCTTCGTCAGCAGCATCAGCGACTGCATTATTGATATCTTCACCAATTTCTTTGGCAACTTCAGCAGGTAATTTGATGTGTATATCATCATTTTCATCAATGGCTGGTGGTTCTGGTGGCTCTGGTGGTGCAGGCTTTGCAGAGGGCGTGCCTTGATTGTCTGGCAGTGCAGGTAATGCCGGCAATGCAGGTGTTGTCGGTGGGGTTGACGCATTGCGCGTATTCACGCGAATACCATTTTCATCAATCTCGACTTGTTTGCCTTTGCCGGTCGTATTGTTTTTACGGATGTGAATACCGGTTTCATCAATTTCTATACTGGTGTCACCATCAGTGAGCTTGTTGGTTTTTTTTGCCTTATTGACTTTATTGGCAGCCTTGTTTTTTGTGACTACCACGCTTTCCTCAGAAGTGAACAGCGTGTCTTGCAGGATGCCACCTGCTGCAATCGTCAGCATCGCAAATAACAAGAATTTCCACCATGACAGTTTGGTAACCCAGGCAGCTGTTGTGTCGAAGCTCTTGCTTAACCAGGCCATAAGCTGGCTGGCGAGCTCTTTCAGGTTTTGTGCGTTTGTATTATTCATGATGCTTCTCTTTTATCGATATCCCGGACATAAGTGACAAGGCGAATGCGGCGCCGTTTTCTTTAAACTCTTTAGTCCATGTTGGTACTTTAAGGAAATTGCCCGGGATTGAATAGCGACATGCGACAGTCTGCAAAAAATGCAGGACAGAACGGAGAATAGGTCATTCAATATGAACGACGACAATGCGCTATTGAGTTCAATGGGGAAGTGTTTGCATGGGTTTTACAGGGCAGGCAGGCCAACAGTTGGGACAGGTGCAAAGGCAAAAATCTGGTGTGTTACCTGTTTGCTAACCATGTGTGCAGATCGTCGCGGGTCAATGGCCTTGAATAGAGGTAGCCCTGCGCCATATGACAGTCATACGAAAGCAGAGTATTCGCCTGCATTTCGCTCTCTACGCCTTCTGCAATAATCGACAGGCCAAGGTTTTTTCCTAGCTGCACGATCATTTTCGCAATGCTGCCTTCGTTGGAATTTTTCTGGATTTCATTGACAAATGCGCGGTCAATTTTCAATTTATCAACATCCAGTTTTTGCAAATGGCTAAGTGAAGAAAAGCCTGTACCAAAATCGTCAATCGATACACTGATACCCAACTGTTTGATCTGGTGTAAAGTCTTGATCAATAATTCTGGGTCTTTCATCGCCATTGATTCGGTGATTTCCAGTTCAACAAAATTTGGTGGTGCCTGTGTATCTGCCAAAGCCTTGTTTAAAGATTGCATGAACAGCGGGTGCGAGAACTGTGCCTGCGAGACATTGATCGCCATCTGGAAATTGGTGTAGCCAAGGCTACGCAAATGCACCAACTCAAAACAGGCGGTGCGCAAGACCCATTCGCCAATATCGACAATCAGGCCGGAATATTCAGCGATAGGAATAAACTGGTCTGGCGGGATAAATCTGCCATCTTCTGTTTTCCAGCGTAACAGGGCTTCTGCTCCCAGCACACGTCCGTCGCGCATATCAATCTGTGGCTGGAATACCAGGAAAAGTTTTTCATGCTCAAAGGCGGCGCGCAATGCATGCATGAGCAAGACGCGCTCACGAATTTCCACGCCCATATCACGGGTAAAATATTCGTAGCCACCGCGGCGATTCATTTTGGCGCGTTTCAACGCGATATTCGTATCTTTTAAAGCTTCCGAACCATCGCCATCATAATCGTCCAGCTTAATCAGACCTATCGTTGCCGATAATTGCACTTCTTGCTGATCAACATCGAAAGGTGAATTGAACAGCGTCAGTATTTTATCCGGGCAAACCATGTTTTCTTCACCCAGCAGGGCGAAGGTGTCACTGCCAACGCGCGCCAACTGGCAATGTTCACCGAATGATGTTACCAACCTCTGTGCCACTGAATACAAAAGCTGATCGCCAAACTGGTGCCCGAGCGCATCATTGGTTTCGGCAAAATGATCAATATCAATCAAGGACAGCGCGCTACGGTTTTTGAGCGACGTCAATAATGTTTCATTCAGTGTCTGCAAGAGCTTCAGGCGATTGGCCAGACCCGTTAGCGGATCGTAAAACGCATAATTGTGCAGACGTGAAGTTAGCATCACGTTATCAAGGCCGACCGACACGTTGCCACAAAAAACACCAAGCAATCGTTTGTCCATCTCGTTAAGATGCAAACCTGTGTTCAAAAACAACGTGAAATCTTTTTGTGCGACGTTATTGAAGTAAAGGGCGGTAATTTCAGGTTCAAACACACTTTGACGTGCATTGAGTGATCTGACTACGATATCGCTGGCTGTTACTTGGCCCAGTTGCCCCAGTGTCCGGTTCAGTCCATTTGCATAGCTGGTGGTGGTTGCAATCACATACAGGTCTTCACCAGCCTCTGGCATTTCGGCCAGTATGTGTCTGGCGCAGACGAAACCCTCGGTATCAAGGCCCAGCAGACCAGTGATTTGCACTAATACACCGGCTGCAAAATTTTGCATACCCTGCAATGCCATCAATTCAGTGCTGGCATGGATGATCATCTCCAGGCCGCGCCGGCTGGCGCTTATCGCACAGATCTGTTCGTAGGAACGGATGGCAGAAGTGACTGCCGTGTAGAGCTTGGTACGCGTCAGTTCGGATTTGGTCTTGTAATCGTTGATGTCGTAGTCACGGATCGCATCAATCTCAGGCGCATAACCTGGCTGACCAGTGCGAAGTATGATCCTGACATCAGTCAGGCCCAGGGTTTTGCGGATATGGCTGACCAGTTGCAGGCCGGCGTCTTCCTGTTCCATCACCACATCCAGCAAAATGATGGCGATATCTGATTCTTTTTGCAGAATTTCACGCGCTTCTGCTGCCGAATAGGCATGCAGAAAACTCAGCGCACGGTGCTGGATCTCCAGGCTGCCAAGCGCGAAGGTGGTGGCTGAATGCACATCAGGATCATCATCAATAATCATGATCCGCCAGGTCTGTACAGGCCTGGATGCCACCGAAGTATCTTCGTTGTCTGGCTCGTCTAGGAAAACCAGATCATCTTCGGAAGAGTGGATCGTTGAATTCATCTGTAATGCGGCTCCATGCTTGGCATATCGGTATGGTAATGGCACTGCAAAATTTGTCCCCTGAAGAACTATGACACTAATTGTAGCGGGAGCCAAGCCTGATATATTTTTCTTTGGTAAGAATAAAACAAGAATTGCCTTAGCGGGAAGAAATATAAGTAAATTTCAAGCGATGCAAGCAAAAAAGTCAAATCTCGCACGGAGTTTTGTTGAACTTGAATCCAGTGCATGCTGCTTCACTGGTAAAATGGACAAAATTCTGCATGCCTAATCATTTCACTTATTTTTACAATCTTATGTCTGGTAATACTTTCGGCACTCTGTTTACAGTTACGACTTTTGGCGAATCACATGGTCCGGCGATAGGTTGCGTTATTGATGGTTGCCCTCCTGGGATGGAGTTGTCTGAGATTGACATACAGCCGGAATTGGATCGCCGCCGGCCTGGTACGTCCCGCCATGTAACACAACGCCAGGAGCCAGACACGGTAGAAATACTGTCGGGTGTCTACCAGGGTAAAACTACCGGGACGCCGATCGGACTGCTGATACGCAACCAGGACCAGCGCAGCAAGGATTATGGCAATATTACCGAGACCTTTCGGCCAGGGCATGCCGATTTCACTTACTGGAACAAATATGGCATCCGCGACCCACGCGGTGGCGGGCGTTCATCTGCCAGACTGACTGCGCCCGTGGTTGGGGCGGCAGCAATTGCAAAAAAATGGCTGTATCAGCAATATGGCACCGTTTTTCACGGTGGCATGAGTCAATTGGGTGATATTGAAATACCTTTTGTATCCTGGGAGCACACTGCTGAAAACCCGTTCTTTGCGCCCAATGCGGATGCGGATTTGTTGTTGCGTCTTGAAGATTATATGGATGCCTTGCGAAAAGACGGCGATTCCATAGGTGCAAAAATTGATGTGATTGCCCGCAATGTACCAGTTGGCCTGGGTGAACCCATTTACGACAAGCTTGATGCCGAGATTGCGTATGCCATGATGGGCATCAATGCCGTTAAAGGTGTCGAAATTGGTGCAGGCTTTAAATCAGTGTCACAGCGCGGTTCCGAGCATGGCGATGAATTGACGCCAGAAGGCTTTGTCGGCAACAACGCTGGCGGGATTTTGGGCGGTATTTCTACGGGGCAGGATATTACGGTATCGATAGCGATCAAACCCACTTCTTCCATACGCACGCCAAGAAGATCGATAGATAAAGACGGCAATCCGGTCATGGTGGAAACCTTTGGTCGCCATGATCCTTGCGTAGGCATCAGGGCAACACCGATTGCAGAAGCCATGCTCGCCTTGGTGCTGATGGATCATGCCTTGCGTCACCGTGCGCAATGTGCCGATGTCAGACTGGGTAGCTGATACTTTCGTAGCAGTATGTCCGCACTTTAATCCTGGACTATAGTGCAGGCAGAAACGCAGTGCACCATGTTGCGTTGTTGCTTGATCTTATACTTACAATGGGGGCGTGCAAGTACTGTGGCGTCTTTTCGTTTGTATTTGTTGCCTGACCAGAATATTCACCGGAAATTTCCCCTTCCGACTTGAAATCCCAGACGAAAATTTGGCGATTTTAACGAAACCCCTCGATTTATATTGAAACTTTCATGCACCAATTTGGCGTGAGGCTTGGTTTTGCGTTGCACAATTGTGGCATAATCAAATGCGAAAAAAAGATGCAACACGGATTAATGACTTATTTCCAGGCTTCAGATCATGCTTAAAACGCTTTACGATAAATTGTGGGAATCTCATGTAGTGCATTCGGAGAACGATGGTACTGCGATTTTGTATATAGACAGGCATCTGCTGCATGAGGTAACCAGCCCTCAGGCATTTGAAGGACTGAAGCTGGCTGGCAGGCAGCCGTGGCGCCTGTCTGCAAACCTGGTGGTGGCAGATCATAATGTACCTACGACAAATCGTATAAATGGTATTGATGATCCCACTTCTCGCTTGCAGGTTGAGACTCTGGATGCCAACGCTAAAACCTATGGATTGACTTATTTTGGCATGGCTGACAAACGTCAGGGCATTGTCCATGTCATCGGCCCTGAGCAAGGTGCAACTTTACCGGGCATGACCGTTGTCTGCGGCGATTCCCACACGTCAACGCATGGTGCATTTGCCTGTCTGGCTCATGGTATCGGCACTTCAGAAGTTGAGCATGTGCTGGCCACCCAGACGCTGATCGCAAAAAAATCCAAGGCCATGCTGGTGCAGGTGGATGGCGCGTTGCCAACCGGTGTCACCGCAAAAGATGTAGTGCTGGCGATTATCGGCAAAATTGGCACCGCAGGCGGCACAGGTTATGCCATTGAGTTTGCTGGTTCGACGATACGCAATCTGTCCATGGAAGGCCGCATGACGGTTTGCAATATGGCGATTGAAGCTGGCGCACGCGCGGGCATGATCGCCGTTGATCAAACCACCATCGATTACGTCAAGGGTCGCCCATTTTCCCCTGTTGGGCCGCACTGGGACAGAGCGGTGGAATACTGGCGCACCCTGCACACCGATGTTGGTGCAAAATTTGATCTGGTGGTTACTTTGAATGCCGCCGACATCAAGCCACAGGTGACCTGGGGTACCTCACCAGAAATGGTCGTGGCAATTGATGGTCGCGTGCCTGATCCCGATCAGGAAAAAGATGCAGTCAAGCGTGATGCCATAGAAAAAGCCCTGATTTATATGGCACTGACGCCAAACACAGCAATTTCCGATATCCGTATCGATAAAGTGTTTATCGGTTCTTGCACCAATTCACGGATTGAAGACCTGCGGGCGGCAGCGGCGGTAGTTCGCGGCAAATACCGCGCTTCGAACGTGAAACTGGCAATGGTCGTGCCAGGTTCTGGCCTGGTCAAAGAACAGGCAGAGCGCGAAGGGCTGGACAAGATTTTTAAAGCCGCTGGTTTTGAATGGCGCGAACCAGGTTGTTCCATGTGTCTGGCAATGAATGCCGACAGACTGGAACCGGGTGAGCGTTGTGCTTCGACTTCGAATCGCAATTTCGAAGGTCGCCAGGGACAGGGCGGGCGTACCCATCTGGTGTCACCAGCGATGGCTGCTGCTGCCGGTGTGGCAGGGCATTTTGTTGATGTGCGTTGATAAATATTGATTGAGAAGGAATTGACATGAAAAAAATCTTTCTACTGACAATTTGCGCGTTGGTTCTGACTGCCTGCAATACCGTTCAGGGATTGGGCAAAGACGTTAAAAAGGCTGGCGAAGCAGTCGAGAATGCAGGAAAAAAATAATACTGGCATGGATAAATTTACTTTACTCGATGGTCTGGTCGCACCCATGGACAGGGCGAATGTCGATACGGATGCGATCATTCCGAAACAGTTTTTGAAGTCGATCAAACGCAGTGGTTTTGGTCCGAATTTGTTTGACGAATGGCGTTATCTCGATCATGGCGAGCCTGGCGTGGACAATAGCAAGCGTCCCTTAAACCCTGAGTTTGTATTGAATCAGCCGCGTTATCAGGGCGCATCAATTCTCTTGACACGCAAAAATTTTGGTTGTGGTTCTTCCCGTGAGCATGCGCCGTGGGCGCTGGAACAATACGGCTTCAAGGCTGTGATTGCGCCAAGTTTTGCCGATATTTTTTTCAATAACTGTTATAAAAACGGCTTGCTGCCTATCGTTTTAAGCGAGGTGCAAGTCGATCAGTTATTTGATGTGGTCAGGGCATTTCCTGGTTTTCGTCTGATTGTTGATCTGGAAAACCAGCTTGTCACGACTGCCAATGGCGGACAAAGTTACCCGTTCGAGATTGATGCATTCCGCAAGTATTGCCTGATTAATGGCTTTGACGATATTGCTCTGACTTTGCGCAATGCAGACAAAATTCGTGCTTTTGAAGAGCGTCATATCGCGGCACAGCCATGGTTGGCCAACACTATATAAATTGAATTTGTAAAGAATATGAAAATTGCTATTTTGCCAGGTGATGGCATAGGTCCGGAAATTGTTGAGCAAGCCGTTAAAGTATTGAACGTATTGGGCGAATCTTTTGAGATGGAAACGGCACCGGTCGGTGGTGCTGGTTACGAAGCCTCAGGTCATCCTTTGCCGGATGCCACACTGAAGCTGGCACTGGACGCGGATGCCATCTTGTTTGGTGCCGTTGGTGACTGGAAATACGATACGCTGGACCGGCCTTTGCGCCCGGAACAAGCCTTGCTGGGTTTGCGCAAGAATCTGAATTTATTTGCCAATTTGCGTCCGGCTATTTTGTATCCTGAACTGGCTGGTGCTTCGACATTGAAGCCTGAAGTTGTCTCTGGTCTTGATATCCTGATCGTCCGTGAGTTGACGGGCGATGTCTATTTTGGCCAGCCTCGTGGCGTCAGGGTTTGCCCGGATGGTCCGTTCAAGGGTGAGCGCGAAGGTTTTGATACCATGCGCTATGCAGAATCAGAAATCCGCCGCATTGCCCATGTGGCTTTCCAGGCCGCGCAAAAGCGCAGCAAGCGTCTGACCAGCGTTGATAAAGCCAATGTGCTGGAAACCTTTCAGTTCTGGAAAACTATTGTGACAGAGGTGCATGCCGAGTATCCGGATGTGGAACTGGATCATATGTACATCGATAACGCTGCCATGCAACTGGTGCGCGCACCGAAAAAATTTGACGTCATCGTTACTGGCAATATGTTTGGCGATATTCTGTCTGACGAAGCCGCCATGTTGACGGGCTCTATCGGCATGTTGCCTTCAGCCTCGCTGGATGCCAATAACAAGGGCATGTATGAGCCTTCACATGGTTCAGCGCCCGATATCGCTGGTAAAGGAATTGCCAATCCGTTGGCAACGATTTTATCGGCTGCAATGATGCTGCGTTATTCGCTGAACAAGGCAGAGCAGGCAGACCGTATTGAAAATGCCGTCAAGAAAGTACTGGCGCAAGGTCTGCGTACATCCGATATTTACGAAGCGGGTACCACCAAGGTCGGCACCGCCGAGATGGGGCAGGCAGTGGTTAATGCCTTGAGTTAAGGTTTTGTTGGTGTAAGGCAGGGGATGTCCTGTCAAAATTTAGGGAAAAATGATGAAGCTGGTAGGTCTGGTAGGTTGGCGTGGTATGGTGGGTTCTGTCCTGATGCAACGCATGCAGGAAGAGGGTGATTTCGATCATATTGAACCCGTGTTTTTTTCAACTTCCAATACAGGTGGCACGGCCCCTGCAATGGCGAAGAATGAAAAGACCTTGCAAGACGCAAATAATATTGAGGCGCTCAAGAAGTGCGAAATTATTATTACCTGTCAGGGTGGTGACTATACTAATGAAGTTTTCCCAAAATTACGTGCTGCTGGCTGGAATGGCCACTGGATAGATGCAGCGTCCAGTCTGCGCATGAATGATGATGCCGTGATCGTTCTCGATCCGGTCAATTTGCCTGTGATCAAGCAGGCCCTGGTCAAAGGTCAAAAAGACTGGATAGGCGGCAATTGCACAGTCAGTTGCATGTTGATGGGTGTGGGTGCCCTGTACAAGGCAGGTCTGGTCGAATGGATGAGTACACAGACTTACCAGGCCGCATCCGGCGGCGGTGCCCAGCATATGCGTGAGCTGTTGACGCAATATGGCACGTTGAATGCAGAAGTACGTGATTTGCTGGATGATCCTAAAAGCGCGATTCTTGAGATCGACCGCAAGGTGATTGCCAAACAGCGTTCTTTGTCTGAAGCAGAAACCGCCAATTTTGGCGTACCACTCGGCGGCTCCCTGATTCCGTGGATAGACAAGGACTTGGGTGATGGCATGTCCAAGGAAGAATGGAAAGGCATGGCGGAAACCAACAAGATACTGGGGCAGGGCGAAGGCTTTGGTAGTGCGGCCATTCCAGTGGATGGTTTTTGTGTCCGTATAGGTGCCATGCGCTGTCATAGCCAGGCCCTGACTTTCAAGTTGAGAAAAGATGTACCGCTGTCTGATATTGAAGGCATGATTGCTGCTGATAATGAATGGGTAAAAGTAGTTCCAAATACCCGTGAAGCAAGCGTGCATGATTTGACTCCTGTTGCGGTGACCGGCACAATGACAATACCAGTTGGTCGTATTCGCAAGCTGGCGATGGGGCCGGAATACGTGGGTGCGTTCACAGTAGGTGATCAATTGCTGTGGGGTGCTGCCGAGCCTTTGCGCAGGATGTTACGAATTTTAATAGAAGATTAATTTCTTACGGCAATGTTGTAAAATACGAGGGGGCGTAATACGCCCCCTTATTATTTCCGAAATTTATTAAATAGATAATTATTAATTTGGCAATTATTCACTCACTTGTCATTTGGCAACAACATTTATACGGTATCCTTGCATTTAGAGCTTCTTAATGTATTTACCACTGTGATAAATCGCGTTAAGCTTGCGTGGCCATGTTTGTAATGTTAATGTGAAACATTAGGACGCGTAGCTAGGCAATGTGAAAAGCGTCACCCAGCGGACTTTGTTCGCCAAAAATTCCCAATATGTCTGACAAAATGCATAATCAAAAAAAATCGTCTGTGGTTTCCCTGGGACGCAAGGCGCTCACCGTTGCTGTTGCGTCGTCCTTGTTAATGCTGTCCAATGCGCATGCTACCGGCTTGGGCAAGCTGACTGTATTGTCAGCACTGGGGCAGCCCTTGCGTGCAGAGATAGAATTGACTTCTCCCAGTAAGGAAGAGATTGATTCACTCGTACCAAAACTTGCCTCCGTTGATGCATTCAGGCTGGCGAATATAGACTTCAATTCTGCATTGCTGTCCTTGCGTTTTGTGGTTGAACCGCGTGGTGCGACATATGTCATACGCATCAGTTCTTCACAGGCCATGAACGAGCCATTTGTCGATATGCTGCTGGAATTAAATTCCGCGAATGGCAAATTGCTCAGGGAATATACCTTCCTGCTGGACCCGGCTGAATTGCGTAATAGTCAATCTGCTCAGGTAGCTAACCCTACTTTTGTTGCTAATCAGCCACAAAATTCCACAACTTCCAATTCGTCACAAACAGGTCGCCCTGCCAATGTGCAGGCGCCTGTTGCAAATACTTCTGGCAAGAATTCCAGGACAAAAAGCATTGACACATCCGGCGATGTGAAATCCGCCGGTGATTATCAGGTTAGAAACGGCGATACCTTAAGCAAGATTGCTGGCAACTATAAGCCAGAAGGTGTTTCTCTGGACCAGATGCTGGTTAGCCTGTATCGCGCCAACCCACAGGCTTTTGCTGGTAATAATATGAATCGCCTGAAGTCCGGGCAGATTTTGACGGTGCCAGATGCTGAGTCCGTACGTAATGCCAGTGGTTCCAGCACCGAATCCCATTCTGTCGTGACAGCGCATGCGGCGGATTTCAATGCCTATCGTAATCGCCTGGCAGAACAGGTTTCCAGCGCCCCTGCTGAGAAAGCTGCTACCAGCAAACAAAGCGCTACTGGCACGATTACCGCCAAGGTGAAGGAAGTACCAACTGCCACCAGCGATTCCCCGGATAAACTGAAGCTGTCCAAAGCAAGCCCTAGCGCGTCTGCCAAAGGCATGACAGGAAAGGGTACGTCAGAAGAAGATCGTATAGCAAAAGACAAGTCTGCAGCAGAATCGAATGCGCGGATGAAAGAGCTTGAGAAAAACGTCGGTGATTTACAAAAATTGTTGGAAGTTAAGAACAAGGATTTGGCAGCCAAGCAGGCTGAGTTGACGGCGAAAGACCAGAAAGCGCGTAGCGATGTCAAAGCCAGCGCTTCTGCTTCCGCCGCAGTTGCTGCCCCAGTTCCAACGCCAGCGCCGGCAGCTGTTCAGGTCGCCAGCGCACCTGCGTCAGCCGCTGCCCCGGCGAGTGCTTCGGTGACCGCATCGGTCGCATCTGCGCCCGCTTCGGTTGCTACTGCTGTGCCAGTGCCAGCCGCTGCATCAACCGCAGCTTCAGTTGTAACGCCTAAGCCTCCAGTCAAGCGCAAGGTAGTTGCACCACCTCCACCGCCGCCACCTGAGCCAGGTTTCTTTGATAATATCTCTGACTATTTGTTGCCCGGTGGCGCAGCGCTGTTGGCGCTGCTTGGTGGGTATGGTATCTACACGAGCCGTCGCAAGAAGAAATTGCAACAGTTTGAAGATAGTATATTGACCGGTTCCAGCATGAAGGCCAACTCCATGTTTGGTTCTACTGGCGGGCAAAGCGTTGATACAAACAATAGTGTTTTCAATTCCAATTTCGCGCCTTCGGCTAGCCAGCTGGATGCGAATGAAGTTGATCCGGTTGCTGAAGCGGATGTCTATATCGCCTATGGCCGCGATTCCCAGGCAGAAGAAATCCTGAAAGAAGCATTGCGTACCCAGCCAGACAGGCATGCGGTCCGGGTCAAATTGCTGGAAATTTATTTTGCCCGCAAAGACGCCAAATTATTCGAGCGTCTGGCAAGCGAGTTGTATGGCATGACCAGCGGTGAGGGTGAAGACTGGGCGCAGGCTGCATCTATGGGTATTGTGCTGGAACCTGGCAATCCTTTATACGCAGGTGGCAAGGCCAAGCCTGAAATGGCATCGACATCCGGTCTGGGTTCTGGTACGCAACCACTGGAAGATCTTGATCCTGAAGCATTGCTGGCAAATTCGCTTTCACAAGACATGCTGGAAGCCATCAGCATTATTGATACCGCCCAGCGTGATGGTGGTTCTGGATCCCATAAAGCAAGCGCAGAAGATTCCATTCCTGCGATGGATGAAGGTGCACTCGACTTTGATCTGGATATTTCTGGTGTTGCTGAGCCAGAAGTACCAAAAATTCCAGAGCCCGTTGTGCGCGCTGCACCAGTTGAAGATACCAGCAATATCCCGGCGGTAGACTTTGGCACGATTGATTTTGACTTTGGTGCCAAAGAACCGGAGCCGGCAGCAGCACCAGTTATCGCCAAGGCCGCACCAGTAATTGCTGAGCCTAGTGATCATGAACTGGCTGAAAAGTTCGAGCTGGATCTGGGGCAGATCGATTTTGCGACAGATAAACATGAAGCCGAGCCGCTGTCATTGTCTGGCCTGTCGGACAATAATCACAAGCTCGACGAAGAACTGATCGCTGCCACGCTGGCTGAAGAGTCTCATGAATTGCCGACCTTGCCGCCTGTGCCGGCACATGCTGCGCTTCCTGAACCTTCTGCATTCGAATTTGATTTGTCTGGCATTGACCTGGATTTGGCACCTGCCGGTGATGCACATGCAGCAGCTGCTGCACCGGTCGAAGTGGAAAGCCCGGCACACAATGCTGAAATGGCAACCAAGCTTGATCTGGCGGTGGCTTATCATGAAATTGGTGATAAAGAGGGTGCCCGCGAATTGCTTGATGAAGTCATGAAGGGCGGTACTGCTGAACAGATGGAAAAAGCCAAAGGAATGATGTTGCAAATGGCTTGATCATGTTGATTTGATCGCGGCGGGCGCAGCAGATGCTGGCGCCCGTTTTGTTTTTTTAAATATGGATTTCGTAGTGAAACGATTAGTTCTGGGTGTTCAATATGATGGCACGTCCTGGCAGGGATGGCAGACCCAACCTTCGGGAAACACCGTGCAGGATGCACTGGAAAGGGCGCTGAGCCGCTTTACCGGTGCTGTCAGTATAGACACTACCTGTGCTGGCCGTACCGATGCTGGTGTACACGGGATTGAGCAAGTTGTGCATTTCGATACGGATCTGGATCGCGCTGCCTACTCGTGGGTCAACGGTGTTAATGCATTTTTGCCAGCCTCAGTCGCGGTGCAGTGGGCGAAAGAGCTGCCTCTGGATCTTGAATCTCAGGATAATTTTCATGCCAGATTTAGCGCCAGGGCGCGCACCTACCATTACATTTTGCATAACGCTAAAATCCGTTCGCCGATGTGGTCGCATCGGGCTGGATGGTTTTTTCGCCCGGTAGAGGTAGAAAGAATGCGCGCTGGTGCCGCTTATTTGATCGGCGAGCATGACTTTTCTGCCTTTCGTGCCTCTGGGTGTCAGGCCAAAACACCCATCAAGCATATGTATGGCATACAAATTCAGCAACAGGGTGAGTTGATTGTATTTACGCTGCGGGCCAGTGCTTTCCTGCATCATATGGTGAGAAATATTGTTGGCTCCCTCATCTTTGTCGGCACTGGAAAGCGTGAGCCGCAATGGATGGCAGAGGTCTTGCTTAGCGGCAATCGCGAAATTGCCGCTCCCACCTTCATGCCAGATGGTTTATATCTGGCAAAAATCGACTATGAAAACAAGTGGCAGCTGCCACAAAGAGACTTGGTCGACGGTCTGGGTTTCTTATCTTTTTTATAGTGCCTAAGTGACATCAAGCTGACGATTTCTGGGCTTTCCGCACTGAAATCCGGTAAAATGGCGTTTTGCAAAACCCAAACTGAAGGCGCTCGCCTGGGGAAGCTTGCCCAGTCATGAGCGCTTTTTTTGTAGCCGGTATTCGCTTCACCTTTGTTCTATTTCGTAACTTCAATGAATAACATCCGCAATTTTTCGATTATTGCCCATATTGATCATGGCAAATCCACTCTGGCAGATCGCATTATCCAGATTTGTGGCGGCCTTTCCGATCGCGAGATGGAAGCGCAAGTACTTGACTCCATGGATATCGAGCGTGAGCGCGGTATCACCATCAAGGCCCAGACAGCCGCCTTGCATTACAAGGCACGCGATGGCCAGATTTATAACCTGAACCTCATCGATACGCCAGGTCACGTCGATTTCAGCTATGAAGTCAGCCGTTCCCTGTCAGCATGTGAAGGCGCTTTGCTGGTAGTGGATGCATCGCAAGGCGTGGAAGCGCAAACAGTCGCGAACTGCTATACCGCCATTGAACTGGGTGTAGAAGTTGTTCCTGTCCTCAACAAGATTGATTTGCCATCGGCCGACCCGGACAACGCCTGCCAGGAAATCGAAGAAGTGATAGGCATTGATGCTTCTGATGCCGTGCATTGTTCGGCTAAAACCGGCCTCGGTGTTGAAGATGTACTTGAATCCTTAATTATTAAAGTGCCACCACCAGAAGGTGATCCAACAGCGCCGTTGCAAGCCCTCATTGTCGACTCATGGTTTGATAATTATGTGGGCGTCGTCATGCTGGTGCGTATCAAGAATGGTACTCTGCGTCCTAAAGACAAGATACTGTTCATGGCGACAGAAGCGCAACATCTGGTTGAAAGTGTCGGTGTATTTACACCCAAATCGCTGAGCCGGACAGAATTGTCTGCTGGCCAGGTGGGCTTTGTGATTGCCGGTATTAAAGAGTTGAAGTCAGCCAAAGTAGGCGACACCATTACCGTTGCCAACAGACCTGCTGCTGCGCCTTTGCCTGGTTTTAAAGAAGTGCAGCCGCAAGTGTTTGCCGGTTTGTTCCCGGTTGAGGCTAATCAATACGATGCCCTGCGTGACTCGCTGGAAAAGCTCAAGCTCAATGATGCCGCCCTGATGTATGAACCTGAGGTTTCACAGGCGCTGGGCTTTGGCTTTCGCTGTGGCTTCCTCGGTTTGCTGCATATGGAAATCGTGCAAGAGCGCCTGGAGCGCGAATTTGACATGGATCTCATCACGACCGCTCCAACAGTGGTGTACGAGGTGGTCATGGCCGATGGCAGCATCTTGATGGTGGATAATCCCTCCAAGATGCCAGAGCCATCGAAGATAGAAGAAATTCGTGAGCCTATCGTCACCGTCAATCTCTACATGCCGCAGGAATATGTGGGTTCGGTGATTACCCTGTGTACCCAAAAACGTGGCGTACAGCTGGACATGAACTATCATGGCCGCCAGGTAAAATTGACCTACGAAATGCCGATGGCTGAAATCGTTCTGGATTTCTTTGATCGCCTGAAATCCACGTCCCGCGGTTATGCGTCGATGGACTATGAGTTCAAGGAAAACCGGGCTGCTGATGTGGTCAAGGTCGACATGCTGATCAACAGCGAAAAGGTCGATGCACTGGCGATTATAGTGCACAGGGCAAACAGCCATTTCCGTGGCCGTGCCGTGGCGGCCAAAATGCGTGAGCTGATCCCGCGCCAGATGTTTGATGTAGCAATTCAGGCAGCAATTGGTTCCAACATCATCTCGCGTGAAAACGTCAAAGCCTTGCGTAAAAACGTATTGGCCAAATGTTATGGTGGTGATATCAGCCGTAAGCGCAAACTGCTGGAAAAACAAAAAGCAGGTAAAAAACGCATGAAGCAGGTTGGCTCCGTCGAAATTCCGCAAGAAGCATTTTTGGCGATTTTACAAGTGGACGAAAAATGAATTTGCAATCAATCTTAGGCAATTTCGCCTTGATCCTGTTTGTACTGACCGTCGTTACCGGGGTGATCTGGTGTCTGGATATGTTTCATTTCGCCAAAATTCGTCGTGCGAATGCCGACAGGGCATTGGCCGAATTTGATGCGCGTAATGCACGTCTGTCCGCCGAGGGCATCAAGCTGGAAGAGGGCGGCCGTCAGGAACTCGAAGCCAGCCTGCTCAGACAGCCGGTATGGATAGAATATTCAGGTAGCTTTTTCCCCGTGATTGCCCTGGTATTTTTTACCCGTTCATTCCTGTATGAACCATTCAAAATACCTTCCAGTTCCATGTTGCCGACATTGTTTGTCGGCGACCTGATCTTGGTCAATAAGTACACCTATGGTGTTCGTTTGCCCATCATCAATAAAAAAGTCATTGAGCTCAATCATCCTGAACGTGGCGATGTCATGGTATTTAAATACCCGGAAGACCCGTCTGTGGACTATATTAAACGTGTAGTCGGTGTTCCAGGTGATAAAATTGTGTACAAAAACAAACGCTTATCAGTTAATGGTAATGAACTTTCTTATAAGAACCTGCCAGATTTCCTGGATGAAGAGCGGCTCACTTATTCTAAGCAGTACAATGAAAATCTGACGGGTGTTTCTCATAACATCCTCAATGACGAACAGGCACCGGTATTTGTACGTGACCCGCATAACTTCCCAAGACGTGACTTGTGCAGCTATGTAGATGACGGATTCATCTGTACCGTGCCAGAAGGGCAATATTTCATGATGGGTGATAATCGTGATAACAGTCTTGATAGTCGATACTGGGGGTTTGTCCCGGATAAAAACATTGTTGGTAAGGCGTTTTTCATTTGGATGAATTTAGGCAATATTAAGCGTATTGGTAGTTTTCACTAAACTTCACTCTTAATCAGGAACAAAAAACTATGCGAAACACACAATATTCTTCCAAGCAACACCAAAAAGGTATTTCCCTGATTGGCTTGATCCTGTCTATGGGCGTGCTGATTTTAATTGCTGTGCTGGCAATGAAAGTGGTGCCAACTGCGATTGAATATAATTCCATCAGGAAGGCAATATTCAGTGCCAAGAATGCCGGCTCAACCGTCAGGGAAATTCAGATTGCGTTTGATAAGCAGGCTGACGTCGGCTATTTTGATGCCATCGCAGGCAAGGATCTGGTGATTGTCAAAAATGGTGAGGAAGTTGAAGTCAGCTTCGAATATACGAAAAAAATACCTTTGTTTGGACCAGCCAGTTTATTGATGGAGTACTCCGGTACGACCGCTAAAAGTGGTATTGTCGCCAAAAAGCCCGAAAAGCCACAATAAGTAAGCTCGTATGAATCAACAACTATTGCAGAAAAGGCTGGGGCACCAGTTCAGCAACCCCGCTTTATTGCAGCAGGCGCTTACGCATCGCAGTCACAGTGTTTTGCATAATGAGCGCCTGGAATTCCTCGGCGATTCTGTCCTCAATTGTGTCGTCGCATCCTTATTGTTTGATAGCTTCGCCAATATTGATGAAGGCGACCTGTCACGGGTACGCGCTAATCTGGTGAAGCAACAGTCGCTGTATGAAATTGCACAAAGAATAGAACTGTCCCAATTTTTGCGTCTGGGTGAAGGTGAATTGAAATCCGGCGGCTTTCGCCGTCCGTCCATTCTGGCTGACACACTGGAAGCTTTGTTTGGTGCCATCTTTCTGGATGCCGGTTTTGATGCCGCACGTGAAGTCATACGTTCCCTGTATGCACCCGTGCTGGCAACAGTAGACCCGACGACCCTGGGTAAAGATGCCAAGACCCTGTTGCAGGAATTTTTGCAAAGTAAAAAGATCGCTTTGCCGCAATACAATGTAGTGGCAACTCATGGTGCTGCCCACAACCAGGAATTTGAAATCGAATGTCTGGTGCCCAAGCTGGAAATACAAGTGTTCGGTACTGGTGGTAGTCGTCGCGCCGGTGAACAGGCCGCCGCCAAACTGGCGCTGGAAACTGCGCTGGCCATGCTGGTACGTTCACCTGCGACAAAAAAAGCCAAACCCCGTGCTTCACAACTGAAACTGGCTGGCATTGCCACCGTACAAAATGAAGTCGTCACTGAAGTCAAAGCAAGCGCGGCCAAGCAAAAAAGCCTGCTAGAGGCAGATGCCAAGCCTGTTGCGGCCGTTGCTTCTGATGATGCCGTTGCAAATCTTAATCCACACCCTAAAACTGCCTGATGACCGCATGAGTGAACTAATAGAAAATCCTGATTTCCGCTGCGGCTATATCGCAATCGTTGGGCGACCCAATGTCGGCAAGTCGACCCTGATGAATGCCTTGATCGGTGCGAAGGTCAGTATTACCTCACGCAAAGCGCAGACCACGCGCCACCGCATTACGGGTATTCAAACCAAAGACAATACGCAATTCGTCTACGTTGATACGCCAGGTTTCCAGACGCGCCATTCAAATGCCCTGAACCGCACCTTGAACCGCACTGTTACGACGACACTAACAGCGGCTGACGTTATTTTGTACATTATTGAAGCGGGTACTTTTGGTCCGGCTGATCAGCAAGTCATCAACTTGTTGCCGAAGAACGTGCCTTGCATACTGGTGATCAATAAATCAGATCGTGTCAAAGACAAAGCCGTCATGATGCCGTTTGCCCAGAAAATTGCAGAGCTGCATCCCTTCGTGGCAATAGTGCCGGTGTCAGCGACACTGCGCTTCCAGCTGGAAAACCTCGAAGGCGAAATCAGAAAATACCTGCCATTGAATCCACCGGTTTTTGCGGAAGATGACATTACTGACCGCAGCGAAAAATTCTTGGCAACAGAAATCGTGCGCGAAAAACTGTTTCGTTTCGTAGGCGACGAACTGCCCTATACCAGCACTGTGCTGATCGAGAAGTTTGAACAGGAAGGCAATCTGCGCCGTATATTTGTAGCGATACTGGTAGACCGCGACGGTCACAAATCCATGGTCATCGGCAACAAGGGCGCGCGCCTGAAAGACATTTCTACGCAATCGCGTCAGGATATGGAAAAATTGTTCGGCGGCCCTGTGTATCTGGAAATCTGGGTCAAGGTCAAATCTGGCTGGGCAGACAATGAAGCCGGATTGCGCGCTTACGGTTACGAGTAAAATTTTCAATGACTGAACAGGCAGTCGCCGGGCCAGAAGACATGATCGTTGAAGAAGCAGCGACGGTCAGTATTGCTGCATCGACGCCTGCCAAAAAAACGGCAGCACGACCCCGTGCGCCACGCAAGCCCGCCGTCAAGGAAATACGTGTACTTGAACAGCCAGGCTTTGTATTGCATTCATGGCCCTACAAAGAAACCAGCCTCATCATTGATGTGCTGACGCGTGACCATGGCCGCATTGCCCTGGTTGCCAAAGGTGCCAAGCGGCCGCATTCTCAATTGCGCAGTGTCTTGCAAACCTTCCAGCCTTTGCAAATCGGCTGGAGTGGCAAAGGCGAAATCCGCACCCTGATTTCTGCTGACTGGGTAGGTGGCATGCTGCCTCTGGAAAAATCAGCCTTGCTGTGCGGTTTTTACCTCAATGAATTGCTGGTCAAGTTTTTGATGCGCGACGAAGCCCATCCTGAACTGTTTGATCTGTATGTCGCCACCCTGAACCAGTTGGCACATGATGAGCCGGCCACCATCGTCCTGCGGCATTTTGAACTGGCCTTGTTGCGCCAGTCCGGCCTGGTCGGTGACCTGACGCGTTGCACGCAAAGACGTGAACAGGTCCTGGGCGAGCAGCTATACGTCATGGACCCCGAACGTGGACCACGCCCAGCCATGCAGGCAGATACCGTACCCAAGATTTCTGGCAAAACCCTGCTGGCCATGCAGCGTGGCGATTATGCTGAGCAAAGCACGCAACTGCAAAGCAAGTTGCTCATGCGCTTTCTGCTTGCCCATCATTTGCATGGTGCCGTACTCAATACCCGGCAAATTCTGATAGATTTACAAAATCTATGAATATCCACCAACAAACCCAGCTTATTGATCTTGGCGTCAATATCGACCATGTGGCAACCCTGCGCAATGCGCGTGGCAACAGTTACCCTGACCCCTTGCTCGCTGCCCTGATGGCAGAAGAAGCCGGGGCTGACTGCATTACCCTGCACCTGCGTGAAGACCGCCGGCATATCAGGGACGCTGATGTAGAACACCTGCGCCCACGCCTGCTGACACGCATGAACCTGGAAGCTGCCGTTACTACAGAAATGATCGACTTTGCATGCCGCATACGGCCGCATGATGTCTGTCTGGTGCCAGAGCGTCGCGAAGAAGTGACGACTGAAGGTGGGCTGGATGTCGTGCATTATTTCGCCCAGGTGCAAGCCGCAGTCAGGCAATTGCAGGCTGAGGGCATACGCGTATCCCTGTTTATCGATGCTGATGCGCAGCAAATCCAGGCCAGCGCCGAAACCGGTGCAACCGTCATTGAACTGCACACAGGCCGTTATGCAGAAGCATCAGATGCAGCACAACAGGCACTGGAACTGCAAAGAATAAAAGCCGGTGCCATCGAAGGCATACGACGTGGCCTGAAGGTCAATGCCGGACATGGCCTGCATTACACCAATGTACACGCCATTGCTGCCATCGCAGAAATTACAGAATTGAATATTGGCCATGCCATCGTTGCGCAAGCTGTTTTTGACGGTTGGCGCAAGGCTGTCAGTGACATGAAAGCCATCATGGTGAAGGCCAGGCTGCAAGCACGGCATTGATATGATTTACGGCATAGGCACAGACATTGTCCAGATTTCGCGCATACAGGATGCATTGGCGCGCAGCGGAGAACGCTTTGCCGAAAAAATCCTGGGGCCGGATGAACTCATTATCTATCACCAGCGCAAGACGCAAGTGCCTGCACGTGGCCTGCGTTATCTGGCCACCCGGTTTGCCGCCAAAGAAGCTTTTTCCAAAGCCATAGGCATGGGCATGCGTCACCCCATGAACTGGCATGCCATGCAAACCTTAAGCGAAGAAAGTGGTCAGCCCGTCATCATCACCAATGGCTTGTTGCAACAATGGATGCAGGAACGTGCCTTGCAGCCGCGTGTATCCATCAGCGACGAAAGCAGCCACGTGATCGCTTTTGTCATCGTAGAAAAAACTCCCGCAGATTTATCGCATCATGACTGAACCACTCATTTCAGAAGCGCGCCAGAAAGTGCTGGATACGGTTGCCAAACTGCCGCACCTGCCTGGCGTCTATCGCTATTTTGATAATCAGGATCAGGTGCTCTACGTAGGCAAGGCGCGCGATCTCAAAAAAAGGGTGTCCAGCTATTTCCTGAAAAACCTCGCCAGCCCGCGCATTGCGATGATGGTCGATAAAATCGCCCGGCTCGAAACCACAGTCACACGCAGCGAAGCCGAGGCACTGATCCTTGAAAACAACCTCATCAAGGCGCTGAAGCCGCGTTACAACATCTTGTTCAGGGATGATAAGTCTTATCCCTACCTGAAAATCACTACCGAAAAAACACCGCGCATGATGTATTACCGCGGCGCGATAGACAAGAAGCATCAATACTTTGGGCCTTTCCCGTCAGCCTGGGCGGTCAAGGAATCTATGCAGATCTTGCAGAAAGTATTTTTGCTGCGCAGTTGCGAAGACAGCGTGTTTTCCAACCGCACGCGACCTTGCCTGCTGCACCAGATCAACCGTTGCAGCGCGCCCTGCGTCAATATTGTTGCGCCAGAAGATTATCAGAACGATGTCGACAACGCCGCCAATTTCCTGCGCGGTCGCCAGCAAGAAGTGATGCAGACGCTGGAGCAAAAAATGCTGGGCTTTTCTGTCGAACTGAAATTCGAACAGGCTGCATCCGTACGCAACCAGATGTCAGCGCTGTCCAAGGTCTTGCACCAGCAAACCATGGAAACTGCCGGTGATGTCGATATCGATATTCTCGCCGTTGTGGTGGAGGGCGGGCGCGCCTGCGTCAATCTGGCCATGGTCAGGGGCGGGCGTCATCTGGGTGACAGGGCGTATTTCCCCACTCATGTTGATGATGCCTCCATCGTCGCAGAAAACGCCATCGAGGTTGAAGTTATTTCCGCCTTTTTGGCGCAGCATTATGTCGACCAGTTCATTCCCTCCACGCTGGTCATGAATATCGAACTGGATGCCCCCGATCTGATGATGGCGCTGGCAGAGCAGTGCGGGCACAGGATCAATTTATCCTTCCAGCCGCAGGAGCAGCGCAGGGCATGGCTGGAAATGGCTGTCAAAGGCGCAAAGCTGGCGCTGGCGCGCATGTTGTCTGAACAGGGTTCACAACAGGCGCGTACACGTGCCCTGGCGACCGTGCTGGAGCTTGATATCGCTGATCTTGAGCAATTGCGTGTGGAATGTTTTGATATCAGCCACACTGCGGGTGAAGCAACACAGGCATCGTGTGTCGTGTTTCATCATCACGCCATGCAAAACGGCGAATACCGCCGTTTCAACATCAAGGACATTACACCCGGCGATGACTATGCCGCCATGCGCCAGGTCTTGTTTCGCCGTTATGAAAAAGTCGCCAGCGGGGAAGAAGGCACAGAGCGCCAGATGCCCGACATCGTTTTGATCGACGGTGGCAAGGGCCAGGTGGAGATGGCCAGACAAGTCTTTGTCGAGCTTGGTTTGGATATCAGCCTCATTGTTGGTGTCGCCAAAGGGGAGGGGCGCAAGGTTGGCCTGGAAACCCTGGTCTTTGTCGATGGCCGCGCTGAAAAAGAACTGGGCAAAGAATCTGCCGCACTGATGCTGATAGCCCAGATCCGTGATGAAGCACATCGCTTTGCCATCACCGGCATGCGTGCCAAACGTGACAAGGCCAGGCAGACTTCGCAGCTGGAAGAAATCGAAGGCATAGGCCCCAAACGCAGGCAGCGCCTGCTCGTGCGTTTCGGCGGGCTAAAAGGGGTCAGTGACGCCAGCGTTGCCGACCTGGCCAGCGTGGAAGGTATTTCCCGCCAGTTGGCTGAAGAAATTTACAAGAGATTGCGTTAGAGAAAAATATATAATGCGCTTACTCACCTTCGATATAAAAAAATGCCTTTCAATATACCTATCCTGCTGACCTGGCTGCGCGTGGCGCTGATACCGCTGGTAGTGGGTGTTTTTTACCTGCCCGATGCCTGGTTAAGCCTGTTTGAAAAAGGCATGGCATCCACCATCGTTTTCATCGTCGCCGCCGTTACCGACTGGTTTGACGGCTTCCTGGCACGCCGCTGGGAACAAACATCCTCATTCGGGGCCTTCCTGGACCCTGTGGCAGACAAACTGATGGTCGCTGGGGCCTTGCTGGTGCTGGTGCAGTTGGACCGCGTCAACGCCGTTATCGCCTTTGTCATCATCGGTCGTGAAATCACCATATCGGCATTGCGTGAATGGATGGCGCAAATCGGCGCTTCCAAATCAGTCGCGGTCAGCTCGCTGGGCAAGATCAAGACCACCGCGCAAATGGCCGCCATACCCATGCTGCTGTACTACGACATGCTGTTTGGCGTGCTTGATACCAAGATACTGGGTTCATGGTTATTGCTGGTGGCATCGGTGCTGACAGTGTGGTCCATGTTCTACTATTTACGCAAAGCCTGGCCCCTGATTAAGGAAACCACCGATAAAATGGATTGAGCGGCTTGACAGAATTGATGGTTCATATATAATTCTGGTCTTTCGTCGATGCGGGAGTAGCTCAGTTGGTAGAGCGCAACCTTGCCAAGGTTGAGGTCGAGAGTTCGAGACTCTTCTCCCGCTCCAAGATTTTTTGGGTGGCAGCGAAAAGGCAGTATTGAAACAGGCAGCACAGTAGTAAAAATGCGGGAGTAGCTCAGTTGGTAGAGCGCAACCTTGCCAAGGTTGAGGTCGAGAGTTCGAGACTCTTCTCCCGCTCCAAAATGGCGTAGTACCTGAAGTATCAGCAGCACATCTGCGGGAGTAGCTCAGTTGGTAGAGCGCAACCTTGCCAAGGTTGAGGTCGAGAGTTCGAGACTCTTCTCCCGCTCCAGATTCTGAGGGAAGCAAAGCTTCCCTTTTTTATTCAAGTTTTACCGCGTTTTAGCGTACTGTTGAGCTTCGGAGAGGCCAGCAGAAGACCGCTGAAATAGCACCCCTGGCGGGGTAGCAAAGTGGTTATGCAGCGGCCTGCAAAGCCGTAGACGCCGGTTCGATCCCGGCCCCCGCCTCCAGAATTAAAAAAAGCGCTTTAGGGCGCTTTTTTTCCAGAACTGACAGTAGCTGTTTGCTACTGTATAGTTGTAGTGTGGGCCCGAGTGGTGAAACAGGTAGACACATCGGACTTAAAATCCGCCGCTTCGTTAATAGCGGGCGTGCCGGTTCGATTCCGGCCTCGGGCACCACCAGTGATTAAAATATTTGCATATAAATACGCCTAAATCCATTTAAATCAAGGACTTAGGCGTTTTTGTTTTAGTAGCTTGTATACACATTATGTCCTAAATCCTCCCCAATAAAAATTGTACATCCCCCGAATTCCCCCGTAAGATCCCCCGAGAACTAACAAAGGGAAACTGCGATGGCGTACTGTGAAAAAGTAAAAAAGGGCTACCGTGCCCATATCCAGCTAACAATTGGAAGTGAATTAAAAAGGGAATCCCAGACTTTTCCAATCAAAGCCCAGGCAATTGCTTGGGCGGCAGACCGTGAGTCAGAATTGCGGAAAGAAAAAGCTTCAGGAATCGTTCTTGGCAAAACCTTTGCACAGGCATGCGAACGGTATGAGGAGGAGGTATCTTCTACTAAAAGGGGTAAGCGGTGGGAATCTTTGCGTTTAAACGCTATGGCTGGTGTCGTGATTAGCAAAAAGCGCTTGGGCGATATGCTTTTAGTCGACATAACTCCTGACGTTATCGGAAAATGGCGCGACCAACGACTGAAAGTCGTAACTGGTTCTACGGTCAATCGGGAATTCAACCTGATGTCTCATGTCTTTTCAACAGCAAGAGATGAGTGGCGGTGGATGTCCGAAAGCCCAACAACCAAAGTTCGCCGGCCCGCAAGCGCATTGCCACGAAACAGGCTTGTTTCAGGCCTTGAAATTGAGAAGCTTTCATTGGCTGCAAACTATGTTGATGGTTCTGTAATCCAAAAACAGCAGGCAGTGATGGTGGCTTTTCTGTTTTCAATTGAGACAGCAATGCGGTTGGGCGAGGTTTGTGGTCTAAGGGAGAAAGACATTACCGGCGCTGTCGCGCTTTTACCAATGACCAAAAACGGTACTGCCAGGCGTGTTCCGCTGTCAAGAAGGGCGTTAGAATTGTTGAGCTACTTGCCAGAACCTGTGGGCGACGAATCTATTTTCATGGTATCTGCATCGAGCGCCAGCACCTTATTTCGCAAAATCACAAAAAGATGTGAATTGGATGGTGACGACGGCGTCCACTATCACGATTCGCGGCATGAAGCCATAACCCGCTTAGCAAAAAAACTAAATGTATTGGACTTGGCAAGGGTCACTGGCATAAGAGATTTGAAGATATTGAACGTGTTTTACAATGAAACAGCCGAGAGCATGGCACAGAGATTAGGTTAAAAAGAAGATACTTATGTGTTTACAGTGCAATGAAAAATCAGTTTTGATTATTAATAAAATTGAGCCACTTAACAATGGACTCAGAGTCGTAATGGTGGACATCTACATTTTTTAAATCTACGAGACTTCTAAAATCCTTTCTTATTTTTTCACCACGTTTTTTACGCTTATTATGCGTGAACCAATGCCATGCTAAAAGGTCAGCGCATTGCAATTGAATAGCATTAGTTTTATTTTGGAAAGATACGCTGCCCCCTCTATATTTTTCCTTAAGCAAAGGATATTTAAAAATTGTATCAGTGGCTCTTTGAAAATCACCAAAACCTTCGGCACCGCTTTCAAAGAAGTAAGAAATCGGTTTATTATGATTATTTTCATTTGACCAGTTATGAACCCCGTTAAAAACCTGCCAACACATAAAGGAATATGGGTTGTTAAAGATTCCATTCGGGGGAATCATTTTGTACGATGAAACGTCAAGAGAAACGGCTATTCCCCTTGCTGCATAAGTCTTTATAAGATTGATGGCTTCACGAGCAGCAAGGTCGCATTGCTCACGCGATAAATGCTTATAAACTCCCATATTGTGAGCACACTCTTTCATATGAAAATATGGTAAGCCGTAGTGTAAAAGCATTTTTCGCCATTTTTCATCTAACTCTATGGACTTATTTTTTTCAAAAATGTAGCCGGCTACGCAAAGAAATGGCGAACCATCGTGGGTACCACTTTCATCAAAATATGCTTCTACAAAAGTATCCATGATCTTCCACTTTAAACTTTTTTGTCCGAAAAGACGATCAAGCCGCGTTTCGCTATTTTCTAAAGATAACGATTTTACTATCCAGTCGATATTAAGTGCTTTTCGAATTATATTTAATATTTGTTCAGTGTTGATTTGCACTGAAAATTGACCCACTGGGGGTGCGGACAATAACTTGGACTACTTGGAGGTAGTTCATGTATTCATACGAAGACCGTATTCGAGCGGTCAAGCTTTATATCAAGCTCGGGAAGCGCATTCGCCCGACCATTCGGCAGTTGGG
>NZ_JBMPPL010000015.1:0-82043 GCF_049339485.1 Undibacterium sp. TJN19 | reverse complement strand
TAGCTTGTTTTTAGTTTGTTTATTGAAAGACAAATATTTGTCTGTACAGCGCACTGCTGCTTCTAGATGGGTGTCGTGTGGCTCTCTTGCTAGCTTCCCGGCTCATCCGCGGACGACGCCAGGCTCCTGCATTCGCAGGAGCGTCGGATCGGGGGCTGTCTATATTGTTGCTATTTCGCTGATCGACCGCCCCCCTAACCCGCCCACTGCGCCGCTTGCAGGCGGCTTAGATTTTGTCGGCACAAAGCATGCTTTGTGAAACCCGGACGCCATCCCATTAGAAGGGGAAAGGAGTTTCACGGTTTTGCGATATGCTGGCATTGCTTCGCGGACGAGATGGATTTCTTAGGGCTGTGTAGATGCGATTTAATTTATAGAGGCGCGTCATATATGGTGCACTTCTATATAGTCCCTATATAACTACAGACAAATTACTTATTCTTAAATACCGCCGGACGTTTCTCCAGGAAAGCCTGCATACCTTCTTTCTGGTCTTCCATACCAAAGCTTGCCTGGAACAAACGACGCTCATACTGTATGCCCTCTGACAGCGTAGTCTCATAAGCGCGGTTGACAGATTCCTTGGCCATCATGATGATGGGCAGGGACATGGAGGCGATGGTATTCGCAGCAGCAAAAGCTTCTTCCATCAATTTGTCCAACGGCACGACGCGGGACACCAGGCCAGCGCGTTCGGCTTCAACCACATCCATCATGCGGGCGGTCAGGCACATATCCATAGCCTTGGATTTGGATATCGCACGTGGCAAACGCTGTGTGCCGCCAGCGCCAGGCAGAGTGCCCAGCTTGATTTCTGGTTGGCCGAACTTGGCATTCTCTGCAGCGATGATGAAATCGCACATCATGGCGACTTCGCAGCCACCACCCAACGCGTAGCCTGCAACGGCAGCGATGACTGGCTTGCGGATCTGGCGCATGGTTTCCCAGTTACGGGTGATGTAGTCATCTTTATAGGCATCCATGAAGCTGTAACCGACCATGGCAGCAATATCGGCACCGGCTGCGAAGGCTTTTTCACTGCCTGTCAGGATGATGCAATGAATGTTTTCGTCTTTGTCGAAAGCCTTGAGCGCCAAACCCAGTTCATCCATGAGCTGATCGTTCAATGCGTTCATGGCTTTGGGGCGGTTCAGGGTAATCAGGCCAACCTTGTCGCGGGTTTCGGTCAAAATACATTCGTAAGTCATAGATGCTCCTGATAAGAATAAGATATAGAGGGATGCAGCTTGTCCGCCTATGAGCGATGCTGCTGCGTGGCTTCTATTGTAATGCGCCTGATAGCTGTCTGTAATTATGCAGGTACAATATGCATAGTTAATTTACGGGGCATATAAGATGTGGTTACTGGCATTGGAAGCAGGTCTGGCAATGTTTATTTTGATTTTTATCGTGTGGTGGACCATGTTCCATGGCCGCAAGCCAGAATCACAACCGGAACAACATAAAAAGTCGATAGAACAAACTCAGAATAACGACAATCCCCAATAAGCCTGATTGCCTGCATTGGCAGGATTAATGCAGGGTACGTGGCAGTGACAAGACGAATTCCGGTATTTCTGCCTCAAAACGATGGGCGTCTTCTGCTACACAGAAGTAAATGCCTTTCATACTACCCTGTGGCGTTTTCAATGAACTGCCGCTGGTGTATTCAAAACTTTGCCCTGGCGCCAGAAACGGTTGGTGACCAACAACACCCAGGCCTTTGACTTCTTCTACGTGGTTTTTGCTGTCGGTAATGATCCAGTGACGAGAGATTAATTGAGCAGCCACGGTACCAGTATTCTTGATCGTAATGGTATAGGCAAAAACGAAATTGTTTTGCTCTGGGTCTGACTGGTCTTTCAGATATTGCGTGACCACTGATACGCTCATTTCATACGCTGCCATATTTCTCTCTCAATAGTGAATTGATGTCATTGTGCCAGACGAAGAGCGCAGTCGCTTGCCCATCACAGGGTAAAATAGCATATCTTTTTCAAGCTTGATTCCATCATGACTACTTTTCGCATTGCTCCCAGTATATTGTCTGCCGATTTCGCCCGCCTGGGTGAAGAAGTCCGCAATGTTGTCGCCGCTGGCGCTGACATGATCCATTTTGATGTCATGGACAATCATTATGTGCCCAACCTGACCATAGGCCCTATGGTGTGCGAAGCAATACGCCCGCATGTGCAGGTGCCGATTGATGTCCACCTGATGGTCAAGCCTGTGGACCGTATCATCCCCGACTTTGCCAAGGCTGGCGCGAACATCATCAGTTTTCACCCGGAAGCCTCAGAACATATAGACCGCAGCCTGCAAACCATACGTGACCATGGTTGCAAGGCTGGTCTGGTATTTAATCCAGCCACACCACTGAATGTGCTGGAGAATGTCATCGACAAGGTAGACCTGGTTCTGATCATGTCGATCAACCCCGGTTTTGGCGGCCAGACTTTTATCCCGCATACATTGAAAAAAATCGCGCAGGCCCGCAAGATCATAGATGAATCAGGCCGCAATATCATGCTGGAAGTGGATGGCGGGGTCAAAATAGAGAACATCGCAGAGATAGCCCGCGCCGGCGCCGATACCTTTGTTGCCGGTTCTGCCATATTTGGCAAACCCGACTACAAGGCCATCATTGATGCCATGCGCAGTGAGTTGGCCAAGGTTTAACCCCCAATTTCATCTCAAGGCTTTCCGCCACACCATGCGGGAAGCCTTCATCTGATTGCACCACCATGTTCAGCCATATCAAAGCCGTCATCATTGATCTTGACGGCACCATGATCGACACCGCACCAGACTTTCTGGTGGCAATCAACCGCATGCGTGAGGATTTTGTACTGGCACCGTTAACACTGGATGTCATCAAGACCATGGTAGGCAAGGGTTCTGAAAATCTTATCCATAAAGTTTTATCCGTGAATTTTGATGTGAATGGCGTAGCAGCACGCTTTGATGATGCATTAACTGCCTACCAGCGTCATTATCTGGCTATCAATGGCGACCACAGCCAGCTGTACCCTGAGGTACATGAAGGCCTGCAAGCCATGCGCGATATGGGCCTGCGCCTGGTCTGCGTCACCAATAAACCACTGGCCTTTGCCCTGCCGTTGATGCAAAAGAAAGAAATCAGTTTTTACTTTGAGCAAGTCTATGGCGGTGACAGTTTTGCAAAAAAGAAACCTGATCCCCTGCCTATGCTGGAAGCCTGCAAGGCTCTGAGCTTGCCACCATCACAAGTGCTGGCCATAGGCGATTCCAGCAATGACGCGATTGCCGCCCGCGCCGCTGGTTGCCCGGTCTTGACAGTGCCGTATGGATACAACCACGGCGAAGCTGTACAAAATATTCAAAGTGATGGTATAGTCGAAACCCTGTTGGATGCGGCACGACTGCTTTCAGCTAAAAACTTATATTGACTCTCAAATCATTCCTATCACGAATGTTTCTCGATAACAAACGTTCCACTATCACACCAGGCACTTTCGAGGCCTGGCTATGGCGACGCTGGCAATTCTGTTAAACCACGAATGCCGTGAGTAGTTGTGCCCATCCTCCGCACACCTTCTTGCTTGTTATATCAATCTGTCTTATCCGTTCACATCCCTTATTGCTGGCATCGTTGCGAGCACTTGCTGACGGCTGAAAGAAAACCATGACCGAACTCGAATTCAAATCGTTGGCCGCGCAAGGCTACAACCGTATCCCCATGATTGCGGAAGCCTTCGCCGATCTGGAAACCCCGCTCACCCTGTATCTGAAACTCGCGCAAACCCAGAATGCGGGCAAGAATACTTTCTTGCTTGAATCCGTCATGGGTGGTGAGCGCTTTGGCCGCTATTCCTTCATAGGCTTGCCCGCCAATACTTTGGTGCGCAGTTTTGGCGACAAAGTCGAAGTCCTGAAAAATGGCCAGGTCATAGAGAGTCGCGAAATGAACCCGCTGGACTTCATTGCTGAATTCCAGGCGCGTTTCAAGGTGGCATTGCGCCCTGGCCTGCCACGTTTCTGCGGTGGCCTGGCTGGTTACTTTGGCTATGACGCCGTGCGCCATGTAGAAAAACGCCTGGCGGGCAAGGCACCAAAAGATGATCTGGGCTTGCCAGAAATTCAGTTATTGCTGACGGAAGAACTGGCGGTCATCGACAATGTATCCGGCAAACTGTATCTCATCGTCTATGCCGACCCTACCCAGCCAGAAGCCTGGTCCAAAGCCCGCCAACGCCTGAAAGACTTGCGCGCCATGCTGCGCCGTAGTGTTGATGCACCTGTCACATCGGCGTCTGTCCGCACAGAATCCATACGCGACTTTGCCAAGGACGATTATCTGAAGGCGGTAGAAAAAGCCAAGGAATACATCATGGCAGGCGACCTCATGCAGGTGCAAGTGGGTCAGCGCATCAAGAAACCCTATGTGGATTCACCACTGTCACTATACCGCGCCCTGCGTTCGCTGAACCCTTCGCCGTATATGTATTTCTATAATTTTGGCGACATGCAAATCATAGGCGCATCCCCAGAAATTTTGGTACGCAATGAAAGCCTGAATGATGGCAGCAAGAAAGTCACGATACGCCCGCTGGCTGGCACACGCCCACGCGGGACCACACCGGAACGCGATGCAGAGCTGGCGAAAGAATTACTGGCCGACCCGAAAGAAATCGCCGAACACGTCATGCTGATAGATCTGGCCCGCAATGACATAGGCCGCATCGCCCAGACTGGCAGCGTCAAGGTGACTGACCAGATGGTCATAGAAAAATATTCGCACGTACAACACATCGTCTCGAATGTAGAAGGTGTCTTGCAAGCCGACTTGTCCAACCTCGATGTTTTGAAAGCCACCTTCCCGGCAGGCACCTTGTCTGGCGCGCCGAAAGTCAGGGCAATGGAACTCATCGATGAACTCGAACCCGTCAAGCGCGGCATCTATGGCGGCGCTTGCGGTTATCTGTCCTTCGGTGGCGAAATGGATCTGGCGATTGCGATACGCACCGGCGTCTTGAAAGACGGCATGCTGTATGTGCAGGCAGCCGCAGGCGTAGTAGCTGATTCAGTACCAGAAATGGAATGGCAGGAAACCGAAAACAAGGCACGCGCAGTATTGCGTGCAGCAGAACAAGTGCAAGATGGCCTGGATGGGGAGATTTAAATGTTACTGATGATAGACAACTACGATTCCTTCACCTACAACCTGGTGCAGTATTTTGCTGAGCTGGGTGAAGATGTGCGTACCTACCGTAATGATGAAATTACGATAGAAGAAATTGAAGCACTGACGCCCGATCACATCTGTATTTCTCCCGGCCCCTGTACACCGGCTGAGGCTGGTGTTTCCATCGCCGTCATAGAACGCTTTGCCGGCAAGACACCTATCCTGGGAGTCTGCCTTGGTCACCAGGCCATAGGTGCAGCATTTGGTGGCAAGGTTATCCGTGCCAAGCAGGTCATGCATGGCAAGACTTCTGCCATTGCCCATACTGGTGTTGGTGTCTTCAGAAATTTGCCCAGCCCTTACACGATTACCCGTTACCACTCGCTGGCGATAGAACGCGCCAGCCTGCCGGATTGCCTGGAAGTGACCGCATGGACAGATGACGGCGAAATCATGGGTGTGCGCCATAAAGAATTCAATCTCGAAGGCGTGCAATTCCACCCCGAATCCATCTTGTCCGAGCATGGCCACGCCTTGCTGAAAAACTTTTTGACTGGAACAGCATCATGACCATCTCTCAACAAGAAGCACTGACACGCCTGATAGAACACCGTGAAATTTTTCACGATGAAATGCTGTTCCTGTTCCGTAAACTGATGGGTGGCGAAATGTCGCCAGTCATGATCACCGCACTGACCATGGGCTTACGCGTCAAGAAAGAAAGCATAGGCGAGATCACCGCAGCCGCGCAAGTCATGCGTGAATTCTCGACCAAAGTGCCGCTGGCCAATACCACCAACATGATCGATATCGTTGGCACCGGCGGCGATGGCGCGCATACTTTCAATATCTCTACCGCATCGATGTTCGTTACTGCCGCCGCTGGCGCGCGGGTTGCCAAACATGGTGGCCGCAGTGTGTCTTCTTCTTCCGGCAGTGCCGATGTGCTGGAATCATTGGGCGCGAATATCAATCTCAAGCCTGAGCAAATTGCCCAGTCGATAGCACAAACCGGCATAGGCTTCATGTTTGCACCCAATCACCATGCGGCGATGAAGCATGCTGCACCAGTGCGCCGTGAACTGGGTGTGCGTACTATCTTCAATATCCTGGGGCCATTGACCAATCCTGCAGGCGCGCCAAATATTTTGATGGGCGTCTTCCACCCTGATCTGGTCGGCATACAGGTACGCGTCTTGCAAAGACTTGGCGCACAACATGCGCTGGTGGTATGGGGGCGTGACAATATGGATGAAGTCTCGCTAGGCGCACCGACCATGGTGGGTGAACTGGTGAATGGGGAGATTCGCGAATATGATATCCACCCGGAAGACTTTGGTTTGCAGATGGTGTCCAACCGTAATCTGCGTGTCTCTGGTGCCGATGAATCGAAAGCAAAGATACTCGAAGTGATGAACAATGTGCCAGGTGCAGCGACTGATATCGTCAGCCTGAATGCCGGTGCAGCTTTGTATGGCGCGGGCCTGGCAGCATCGATTGCCGATGGCGTGAAGCAGGCACAAGCGGCCATCGCTTCTGGTGCCGCACTGGCGAAGTTGCAGCAGTTTGTCGACGTCACCCAGCAGTTGGGAAAATAAGCCATGTCCGATATTCTGAATAAAATCCTTGATGTCAAAGCCGATGAATTGTCCGCGGCGAAAAAATACCAGTCGTATGCAAGCCTGCGATCTGAAGTGGAAAGCAACAAGGAAGCGCGCGCAAATTTGCGTGATTTTGAAGGCAGCCTGCGCAGCAAGATCGCGGCGGGCCATGCCGCAGTGATTGCAGAAATCAAGAAGGCCTCCCCATCAAAAGGTGTTTTGCGCGCAGATTTTCAGCTTGCTGATATTGCACAAAGTTATGCGGAACATGGTGCGGCCTGTTTGTCGGTGCTGACGGACGTACAGTTTTTTCAGGGTGCGCCTGAATACCTGCAACAGGCGCGCGCTGCCTGCGCCCTGCCAGCTTTACGCAAGGATTTCATGATTGATACTTATCAGGTCTATCAGGCCAGGCATTGGGGGGCGGATTGTATTTTGCTGATAGTCGCCGCACTCGACCACGGCCTGATGGCAGAACTGGAAGCCTGCGCGCATGAACTGGGCATGGGCGTACTGGTAGAGGTACACAATGCTGAAGAATTGGATGCCGCATTGAAGTTGAAGACAGCCATGCTGGGCATCAATAACCGCAACCTGCGTACATTTGAAGTGTCGCTGGATACGACTATCAGTCTGCTGCCACGCATCACGCCAGACAAGCTGGTGATTACGGAATCAGGCATCATGTCAGCAGAAGATGTCACCCGTATGCGCGCAGCAAATGTGCATGGATTTCTGGTGGGTGAAGCGTTTATGCGGGCAGAAAATCCTGGTGCTGAGCTGGCGAAGGTCTTTGCATAATCAGGCTGTCCGTATTTCCAGAGGAGGATATTGCAGATAACAGGAATGTCGCCCGGCATAAATAAAAAACCGCAGTACAGTTGATGCTGTACTGCGGTTCTGCAACCCTATCAGGTTTTTACTGCATCACTTATTTTTTACGAGCCTCTGAAAACTAGGTCTAGCCACAGACCCTGTCTTTGCAGTTGCCTGCACGGTAATGCTTACAGCAGGTACATCATCTGTCTGCAATTTCGCTGACACATTCAATAATTCATCACGGCGAAAAGCATGAACCTGCACCGTTTCACCAACACGGTAGCGGCCCAGTGCGGCACTCAAACTATCCCCGGCATCGGCAGCAGTCACGCGCAAACCGTTGATTGCCACCAGCACATCCTGGGCAGACAAGCCTGCCAGATGGGCAGCACGACCTTCATGCGCGTTGGCGATCTTGCAGTCATTACCGTCACGCACCACACGCACGCCCAGGCTTGCTTTTTTATTGGCAGTGCCCTCGTTGACCAGCACGGCAAAGTCAGCATACAGTTTTGCCAGCGGCACGTCTTCTGTACCACGCGCATGCTTGTCGAGGAAGCGGCGTACATTGACACCAGTCGCCTGCTCAACGACGCTTTCAAATTCTGTTTCTGCCAGACCCTGCTGTTTGCCAGTCAGGCTGCGCTCGTAGAAATCACGGCCAAACTTTTGCCACATGGCCCGCATCACATCATCGAGCGATTTCTTGCCTGCGGTTTCTGCACGTATCGTCAGATCCAGACCCAGGGCAACCAGCGAGCCCTTGGTGTAATAACTGACTATCGCATTCGGTGAATTTTCATCCTGGCGATAATATTTGGTCCAGGCATCGAAGCTGGACTCAGCCACGCTTTGCTTTGTACGACCGCTACCACGTGTCACCATGTTGACGGTTTTGGCCAGCAACTTGAAGTAAGCGGCTTCATCAATCACACCAGCGCGCACCAGCATCAGGTCATCGTAATAGCTGGTGAAGCCCTCAAAGATCCATAACAGGCTGGTGTAGTTTTCCTGACGCAGGTTGTAATGGGCAAAGGCAGCAGGTTTGATGCGTTTGACATTCCATGTGTGAAAATATTCATGGCTGCACAGACCCAGAAAGCCGCGATAGGCATCGCTCATTTCAGGCTGGTGTTTTACCGGCAGATCATTGCGGTTGCAGATCAGCGCAGTGGACGCGCGATGTTCCAGGCCGCCATAACCTTCACCGACCACCATGGTCATGAAAACATAACGGTCCATCGGGGCTTTTTTGCTGCGCGGCTCAAAGAAGGCAATCTGTGTTTCGCAGATTTTTTTGACATCGGCGATGATGCGGTCCATGTCCATGTTCGGTACTTTACCGGTCACGACAAAATCATGGGAAATGCCATGCGCATCAAATGTCGCCAGGGCAAAATCACCCATTTCAACCGGATGGTCGATCAGCGCATCATAATTGGCCGCAATATAAGTACCAAAACCGTAGCGCCTGGCTTTCAGTTCTGGCAACGCGGTCGCAACACGCCAGGTTTTGCAGGCAGCGTCATCAGCCCGCTGGATGTCAACCACATGCGGGTTCATCTCTTGTCCATGCACACTCAGGAAGACACTGGTGCCGTTGAAGAAGCCATGGCTTTGATCAAGGTGGGCAGCACGGACTGACAAATCCCAGGCATAGACTTCATAACTGATGCGCAGTGGTCCTTTGCAGGGCGCGGCTTGCCAGCTATGTTTATCCAGCTTTTTGAGTGCGACTTTTTTGCCGTCAGAACTGGCCTTGATCTGCACGATGTTGCGGGCGAATTCGCGCACCATGTAGCTTCCAGGTATCCATGCAGGCAGGCTGACAACCTGACCCGCCTCGTCCGGGGTGGCGATATCGAGTGTGACCTGATACAGATGTCCCGCCAGATCTTTGGGGACTATGCTGTACACAAGTGCGTGTTCAGATGCAGATATGGTAGTGCCTTGTCTCTTTGTTGTTATCGTTTTTTTCATTCTGAACGATCTTTCTGAAGCGGGTATGTATTATTGGTTACATCGCTATCAATTCGCAATATAGCTGCGCACATTGGCAGCGATGAAAGTGAATATCTGCGCGCCCACCACCACGCGGGTGAGTTGCAAACGCAGTTTGATAAACCAATCCGGAATACCATAACTTTGATACAGGCGCTTGTCGATCTGGTAGGCAGCAATAAAACCGACCACCTGCACGACAAAACCAAACAGCATATTGATCATGGAACACCAGGCAATCAGGGTAGGAATCACGCCCCAGATCAGGGCTTTTTTTGCTTCCTCATGATCTTTGCCGCCGGCCATGATAGTGACGCCCCAATGCAAACCGCCCAGAAAGGAAAGGATGACGATGCCATAATACAGCTGTGCCCGGATGAAAAAACCCAACCAGTCAGGATGCGCTACCCAGCAAGCCACGGTCAGCAGAATAAATGGCACAAGGCTGCCAAATCCCAGACGTATCGCCAGTTTTTGATTGAGTTCATCCATAAGGGTATGGGTCGCCAAAATGCCGCCCCGTATCAAGTCAGGTGTAAGAAAACCGCTATTCTAGGGCTAATTTGCTTGTATAGATATATCGCGCAAGTATTTCCGCTATGGCAATGCCAGTAAAAACGTAAAATATTGTGACGAGAGTTATACATCTTAGGCTTATTTACCCTAAGATGTACTATTTATATTACTTTTTATTATATTTTAAGCCATATAGACATGCGACAGGCGCTACGCGCAAGTGCATTAATTCAAGTCTTCCGGCACATCGACATCACGGTGTATGCCTGCATCATCCACCTCTACCAGCACGGTTTCAGCAGATTGCAACAAACCACGCGCACCGGTGTCGCCTTGCAGGGTGAGTAACTGCGGTAAATATCTTTGGGCAAATCCCACGGGGTTGCCACGCTGCCCCTGATAAACCGGCACGACGATACCCGCACCGTTTTGCAGTGCCTGCAACAAATCAAGAATGGTAGAAGGTTTGACGAAGGGCATATCGGCCAGGGCAATCAACCAGCCAGCGCTGTCAGCACTGTACCGCAAACCCTGTTGCAGGGAATGCGCCATGCCGGCATCGGCATTAGCACAGATTTCACAATGTACACCCAGGGCCAGCAATTGCTCGGTCAGGGCATGGGTGTCTGGCCGCAACACCGCAACCACTTGCGGCATCACTGCCAGCAAATTGCCTGCGCTTTGCTGGGCAACAGAGCCCCCTGCTGTCAAAGGTTGCAAGAGCTTGTTGTTTGCGCCACTGGCATCAAAACGCCGCCCGCGACCAGCGGCCAGCAGGATACCTGTCCAGCGTAGCGGTGAGGTCATGGTATGCAGGCTGGCTTAGCTGGAGCTGGTTAAATCGGGGGGGCATTAATTTGGCTTGGCAGCCGCCACCGCGGCAAGACGGCTTTCCAGGCCCTTGGCATCCATTGCACCAGGTACACGCGTGCCATCAGTAAAGAAAACGGCAGGCGTACCATTCACACGTAATTTCTGACCGAGGGCAAATACTTTTTCGTTGGGATTGTTGCAATTGGTGGCCGCAGCGGGCGCCACTTTGCCGTGCAACATCCACTCATCCCAGGCCTTGTTACGATCAGCAGAACACCAGATATTCTTGGAAATGGTCTTCGATTCTTCTGCCAGAATGTTGTACATGAAGGTATAGACAGTAATGTTATCCATACCCGCCAGCGTCTTGCGGAACTGCTTGCAGTAACCGCAGTTCGGGTCTTCAAACACCGCAATCACGCGCTTGCCATCTCCCTTGACCATCTTGATGGCGGAATCCAGAGGCAGTTCAGAAAACTTCACCTTGTTGAATTCATCCGTCCTGGCCTTGGTGTAATTGGTGCCATTTTTGGAATCAAATACATTACCGATGAACAGGAACTGCGCCTTTTCATCGGTGTACAAAATATCACCACCAACACGCACTTCAAACATGCCGGCATATGGTGTCTTGACGACGGAATCAACCTTCACACTTTCGCCCAGGCGCGGTTCTACCAGTTTGCGTACTGCGGCTTCCTGCGCGGTTTCTGCCGCAGCCGCTTCTGGAATCGCCAACACAGCCATACCCATGGCAGAAAGACCAAATACTGCGGACATCAAGGCTGATTTTAATTTTTTCATATCTTCATTTCTCTGTATCTATGTCTATCTATATCTATCGAATTCTTCCGTCCATGCGGTTTATGCCGTATGGCTTACATGCTCGATTTACCCATCGCATGCGCAATCAGTTTGCCTTTTATGACAGGCAAACGGTCCAGCAAGTTCAATCCCAAGTCGCGAATCAGACGTACAGGTGCCAGGTCAGAAGCAAATAAACGTGACAGGCCATCTGTGGTCAATTGCATCAGCATCACTTCTTCTTTACGGGCGCGCTTATAACGTTCGAGCAAACGTGCCTCACCACAGTCACGGTACGCTTCACGGTCCTTCATTATCCTGAGCAAATCGGCGACATCCGCAAAACCCAGATTCATGCCATGCCCGGCCAGCGGGTGCACCACATGCGCTGCATCCCCCACCAGTGCGACCCGCGAGGCTATCATGCTGTGAGGCCGCATCAGGCTTAACGGAAATGCCCTGATCGCTTCTGGCAACACCGGCGTCAATTGCCCCAGGCTGTCAGCGCAATACGGCATCAAACGCGCAACCAGTGCTGACAAGGGTTCAGCCAATATCGTCTGCGCCAGTACATCAGGTGCCGACCAGACCAGGGACACGCGATTGCCTGGTAACGGCAGCAAGGCTATAATGCCCTGGTCTTCCACAAACCATTGTTGCGCCACCCCGTGATGCGGTTTTTCACATTCAAAATTGGTGACCACACCCTGCTGATGATAAGAACGATAATCGAGCCCGATATCGCAGGCACCACGCACCCATGATTGCGCACCATCAGCGCCAACCACCAGCGCCGCGCGCAACAAACTGCCATCTTCCAGCCTGATTTGCGCGCCATCTGGCAAAGCAGACAACTGCTGTGCACGCCCTTGCACCAGCGTCAGGTTTTGCGCAAAGCGCATTGCCGTATCCAGCGCCTGGTTCAGGTTTTTATCTTCCACTATCCACGCCAGTTCAGTCGCATGCGCACCATAGGCATCAAAGCCCAGTTTGCCAGCATCCGCCCCGCCGCCTTGCACCTGCATGGCGGTAACAGGCGCAACCCGCGACAGATCCAGTGCATCCCACACCTTCAGCGACGACAGCAAACCATGTGCGACATGGTTCAAGGCATACACACGCACATCCCAGTCAGCCGATGCAAGTATAGTTGCAGACATAGACGCAGAAACCATTGCTGGAACAAGTACCGAAGCAGGCGCGCATAAAAGGTTCACACGCAAACCCGCCTGCGCAAAACCCAGCGCCGCCGCCTTGCCCACCGCGCCATTGCCGACGATGCAGATATCACTTTCATGCACCTGAACTGACATAAGACCTCACCAAAAACCAGATAATGGCCCCATTATACGGGAAGCACACAGCCCTGCCTGATGCGCTAAATCAAAGCCCCGTCATAGAGGGGCAGCAAGCTTTTTTAAGAAAAAGCTTGCAATCAGCCAGTTTCATCTCTATAATTCTTGGTCTTGGCCTGGTAGCTCAGTCGGTAGAGCAGAGGATTGAAAATCCTTGTGTCGGTGGTTCGATTCCGCCCCGGGCCACCAAGGAATATGTAGTAAAAAGAAGGACTTACAGAGATGTAAGTCCTTTTTTCTTTGGCCTTCTCATTCTACAAAAACAAGCCCCATTCTACAATTTTCATTTATCTGCCGAGCTGTTTTCTCAAGAAGGTTGTTTAGGGTCATCAACCAATTTTGTCGATATTAGTTGCGAAGGAAGAGAAATTCTAATTGTGCGGCCCTTACCCAAGTTACTAGCAAGTGTTTTTTCCAATGCTTTAAGCGCCTCAATCATTGTATTTTCATCCTCGTTTAGTGACTGGTGCAAGGCAGTACTGGCAGATTCAATTCGTGCTGCCAAATAGGCAGGAACTTTCTTTACTGCAAAATCCAAATTTATAGGGCCATATTGATCATCACCTTGCAGCTCTGAGAGAATTCTTTGTAACTCCTGCATGTCTTTAAAGTGTTGCTTATGTAAATACACCAAATTCCTGTATTTGCCTTGAGCTATGAGAATATGATTCATAACATCCACGCTTCCAGGACGGAACAAAAAAGTTAAAGACTGCATATCAATAACAAGTGATTCATCAAACTCGTGCAGAATCGGAAGCATCTGCATCCAAACAGGAAGGTTTGGTTCAGCGCTCAAAATCTGCGTCCTAGTTTCAATCACCCCTCTCTTATAAATCAGGAAGGCATTTACCATCCTGCCCATAACAGTGATTGCGAGATTTCCCGCCGCTATTTGATCGTCCTCTCTCTGACTCTGGCGCAAAAGCCAGTTAGCAAGGAAAGCTAAGAAAGCGCCAGAGAATGTACCAATCAATACTTTAAGTATATCAAAAAAAATTGCTCTGGGTTGGCCATGCTCTATCCCTTTCCTCAGCGGATTAATAAGCACTATAGATTCAAATATGACAATATGACCGTAAACTTCCCAATAATCAATAGGACATTATTTTGCTGACACAATACGATTCAAAGGTTTAACCAAGTCACCTTTTCGATCACGTGTATAAATTTCTGTAGTGGTTCTATTTTTATGACCAAGCAAACTCTGTGCATGCGCCAAGTCTTCAGTATCAGTAGCAGCTTTTGCGCGTAAGTCACGAAACTGAAAATTAACACCCGACTCTTCCCTGGCTTTATCAAACCTGGAACGCATTGCGGGATACGTCAGGCGCTGGCCATCTGGATCTTGCAAGAGTGCCTTGTTCACCTTGTCACGCGGTTTAGCCATGATACGAGCGATAACGTCAGCTAACTCCCTCTCAATAGCAATTCTCAATTTTTTGCCAGTCTTATTTTGCTTGATGGATAACTTGCCATCAGAAATGTCAGCAATGGTAATTTTTAGGACGTCCGCAGGGCGCTGGCCAGTACACAAAGCCAAATCCATAGCATCTTGTACTGTGGGATGTGCGACAGCCCAGACCGCCGCATATTCATCATCCGCAACGTATCTGTCACGTGCCTTTTCTTTAAAACCTTTAACGCCGATGCATGGATTCGTTGCATCAGTGTAGCCCCATGTCCTGGCATGGTTATACAAAGTGCTAAAAAACGCTTTCTCACGATTTGCACGTACCTTTGATGTTTCACCTCGTAAGCGCACGTATTCAGCCACATCAAATGGGCGAATGCTATCAATAGGCAAGTCACCGAATACAGCGTCAAGGAGCTTGAAATACTGGCTATAGTCTCGTTGCGTGTGCGCTTTCAACGTGGGCAGAATCTCTTTCATGTAGCGTTGGCCTATCACGCTGAAGGTCTTGTCATCTGGCTTTGCCTGGACATCTTCCAGTTCCGCCCATTTTCTTCGAGCTTCATTTATGTCATTGCCTAGCGGCGTCCACTTCCTGGCCGAACCAGCAACATGGTAATACGGGACGAAATGCTGCGTTAAAACTAAGTATAATTAAATTCGAATGCGGCGCAAGTGAAGCCGGAATTTACATGGACACATTCATGATTTAATCGATGGCAAAGCGACCTAATTGACCATCCAGACAAACTTATAAGCCGTTACGGTAAACTTTTGAGTTCACAGATAACGAGGCGCATCCATCCGATCATGCAGGATGCGGATAATCGCAATACCATATGACGTGATACGAAAATAAATCACGTGCCGCTCAACAGTCTGGCGACGATAACCTGGCCGGATGTGGTCACATGCAGGAGCCAATTTCGGCGACTGTGCCAATTCATCAAAGGCCGATGCCATGATGTCAGTGTAGCGATCGGCTTGTTCCACACTCCACTTGAGTGCCGTATAAGACCAGATAGCCTCAAGGTCATTCTCTGCAGCAGGTACGAGGCGGTACTCAGCCATGCTTACTCAACATTCTTTGCTTAAACGCGCTGGTATCAAAAGCACGGGGTTCCCCACTGGATTCTCCTTCAATCAGAGCAGCACGGATAGCCTCTACCTCGACGCTACGTTCTTGTTCACGGCGGATAAGGTCACGGATGTATTCACTGTCGTTTGTGTATTGGCCAGCGTCTATTTGAGCTTTAATCCAGCTGTCTTGCTTGTCAGTCAATGTGATGGTCTTGCGCACGGTTCCCATGGTGTTATCTCCAAGAATGGTTCAATAGTGCGACAAAAATCACACTATTGGTGCATTATCGCGCACATTGATGCTGGATACCAGTCTTTGATTTGAAAATTTAGAGATAATTCCAATATCAAAATTATATGTATCCGTGCTGCGAAATAATGCCGGATCACCCTCACCTATTCCTATATATGCTGGATTAATAGGCAACTTGAAAAACGAAATTCTATTCTACAAAACGAAAAAGCCCCACGCTGGCAAAGGCTTTGCTGATATCATTCACTCAGCTTTTGTAGAACAAAACTTTTGTAAGCCTTTGATTTTTATTGACAATGACAAAGCTTGAAAATCCTTGTGTCGGTGGTTCGATTCCGCCCCGGGCCACCAAGTATCTGTTTCGTCATCAGCGCCAGCCTATCAGGTTGGCGTTTTTGTTTGTGCGAGAATAGTATGCCTCAGAGTCCCCAATTATTGCGACGCTTGCTGCGAGCGAAAGACCGGATGGACGGGGCTGCCCATGAGGATTGGCCTATCGACAAGCTGGCACAGGTAAGCGCCGTATCAGCGGCACACTTCGCGCGCGAATTCAAGAAGGCTTTTGGCTTGCCTCCCCATCGTTACCTGCTCACACGTCGCATCGAACGAGCCAAAACCCTGTTGCGCGACACTGATCTGCCTGTTACCGAGATCGCCCTTCAAACCGGCTGGACCAGCCTTGGCACTTTCGGCCGCATCTTCCGTGACATTACTGGTGAAAGCCCGAGAGAACTCCGAACGCGCGAACGCGCACTTCCACATGCGGGGGAACACATCCCGGAGTGCGTCATGCGCAATATAGACCGCCCCAACCTCAATACAGCAGTTTTGGAGAAGCGGCGCGTGGAAGCGGCTGGCAAACTGGGGCCTCAATCTAAGGAGGATATATGACTCAAGGTGTTAATGTGGCAGGTCTGTATGTGCATGATCAGGATGAAGCGCTAGCATTTTACGTCGGTAAGCTGGGGTTTCTGGTCCACACCGATGTTCGTAACGGTGATTATCGCTGGCTGACAGTCCAGCATCCAGACCAACCCTCTTTCCAGCTCGGCTTGTTTGTGCCAGGCCCACCTATGCATGACGCTGCAACCGCACGGGCTTTGCAAGAGTTGGTAGCAAAAGGCGCCATGCCAGCAAACGTGCTTGTGGTAGATGACTGTCGCGCTACCTATGAGCGTTTGATCAAGTGCGGCGTGGAATTTACGCAAGAGCCGGTGAAGCGTTACGGCACCGTGGATGCGGGTTTCCGCGACCCTTCCGGCAATGGCTGGAAAATGATCGAGGCCGCAGCCAGGCCACAATCGGGGAAATCATCATGAGCTGGAACGAATGGATAAGACAAAGTCATCGCTGGCTGTCCATCGTTTTCACGCTGACGGTATTGGCCAACTTCGTAGCGAGAGCCATCAGCACAGGTGAGCCGCCGCCGTGGATAACCTATGCGCCACTGCCTCCACTGTTTCTGCAATTATTTTCAGGCCTGTATATGTTTGCCTTGCCTTATACAGGCAAGGGGCGCACGAAGACGCGCGCTTAACACCTGGCGGCCTGGAAGTGAAAATTAACGCCTGACGCTTACCTGGCCAAAAATTCTTCGCTTATAAAAATAGCGACGAGTGATAAAGGAATATTTCTGTTTTTCTCAAAAAAAAAGCAACTATTATTCTTACCCAAGGAAGGATTGAACATGAATTTTGATTTTGAAGAGCAATGATTTCATTTGCCATGTTCGACGTTCGATGGATCGTAGAAATCCCGCCTGAAGTAAGAAATGATTCAGGCATTTCAGACAGAAATGAGGTTACATAAACCTGGTTTTTTATGCACTTCAAATTTTATTTCAAATACCCCTGAAAAAAATAGCTTTCCTTAATACAGTTGCGCTCCAGCGCTCAGTAAATGGCCGTACCGGACCAGATGATTGAGTTTCGAATTCCAACCAGACTTTCATTGGAACATCATGTCAGCAGTTTTAAACACCATCCTGATTTATGCGAAAAACCCGTCGGCTACGGCTGAGTTTTATCGCCAGTTCTTTGACTTTGAAACGACCGGGGAAATGGTTGAAGGTTTGATTGAGCTTCACTCTCCTGCCTCTGGGGCCAGTATCCTGATTCATCAGGCTGCCCGGACCGTCAAGCTGGGGCAGGTGGGTGTGAAGTTGATGTTTAGCGTCAGGGATGTGGAGGGGTTTAAAGAGCAAAGTGCGCAACGTGGCCTGGTTTTTGGCAGCACGCATGAGGCTAATGGATATTCTTTCGCGAATGTCAAAGACCCCGATGGCAACTCGGTGGCGATATCAAGCCGTGCTTATCGTGCTGCGGTCTGAGTGATCAGGGTCGCAAGCGTGGATGAAGATATGCCAGCGTAACACTGGCATGGATTGCTAAAGTTCCCTGCCCTTAAGTTTGACGGAAGAATTGCATAAACGCATGCAGGGTCTGTTCAGGTGCTTCTTCTGGCAGGTAGTGGCCGCATGGCAGTGCGCCGCCGCTGACTGCGCCATCAATGGATTTTTCCCGCCAGGTCTTCAGCACATCATAGGTGTTGCCTACGACACCCTTGTCGCCCCACAAGACAAGCAGGGGGGACTGGATTTTTTTGTCAGCGTCGGCGGCATCATGTTCAAGGTCAATGGATGCCGCAGCGCGATAATCTTCACAAACTGCATGCAGGGTTTCTGCCGTGTAGCAGCGTCGGTATTCTGCATAGGCTTGGGGTGTGATTGCGCCTGGTGTCTTGTTTTGCTTGTTGATGTGGTGTTCAAGATAAAATTCCAGATTGGAACCTATCAGTCTTTCTGGCAGGGGTACTGGCTGAATCAGGAAGAACCACCAGACATAACGGCTTGCAAAATCCTTGTTGGTGGAGGCATACATGGTAGCGGTAGGAGCGATGTCCAGGATGGCGGCGCGTTCGATGACATCTGGATGATCAAGCAGCATGCGGTGGACAACCCGCCCACCGCGGTCATGGCCAACCACCTGAAAGCGGTGGTAGCCTAGTTGTTGCATGACCTCGACCTGGTCAAGCGCCATGAGTCGCTTTGAATATCCTGCATGGTCCTCGCCACCGTCAGGCTTGCCAGAGTCGCCATAGCCGCGCAGATCAGTGAGGACAACGGTAAAATGCTGCGCCAGCGCTGGTGCGATTTTATGCCAGCATACCAGGGTTTGGGGATGGCCATGTAGCAGCAACAGTGCAGGCCCTTGTCCACCCACAAGTGTTTGTATGGTGGTGCCGCTGGTTTTAACCAAGCTGCTCTTAAAGCCCGGGAACATATTGGCGATCGCGGCCTCTTGCGGCGTGGCTGATGCATTCACTGGAGATGGGCTGGATGTATTTGCCACCGCGTATCCTTTACTGGGTAATGAAAGCGTCGCTGCTGACACGGCACCAGCGATCAGGGCTCTTCTGCGTTGATTGATTGTACGCGTTTCGGCAACTGTTTTTGTAGCTGGCAACGCTGCTGCCTGTGCTCTGGTTTTTTCAAGTTCTGACATGCAATTCTCCGCGCTTTTTTATCTGTCTTAAGAAAAAATCTTCATCAATATCGTCGCCATGACGATCATTGATGCGCCGCCGATGCGGGTGGAAATTTGCGCGAAGGGCATCATCTCCATACGATTGGAAGCCGACAGGATTGCCACGTCACCTGTCCCGCCAAGCCCGCTATGGCAGGCAGTAACGATGGCTGATTCAACGGGATACATCTTCATCAGGAAACCTATGCCAAACCCGCTTGCCACCATCGCCAGAACGATAGAGGCGCAGACTACGAAATAGGCAAAAGAAAAAGAATTCATCATCTGGTTCCACGGAACAAACAAAGTCCCCAACCCAACCAGGATCGCAAAGGTCAGGTTGTTGGTCATGAAGCGGTACATCTGGTAAGCGCCAAGTTCCATATTCGCTGGCATGATCTTGCTGACTTTGACCAGGGCGGCACTGATGATCATCAGGATAGGGCCGGGGATGCCGGTCACCGGCGCCAGTACCGAACCGAGGATAAAAAAGGCGCATGTCAGCAACAGGCCAGCCCCCATCAAACTGATGTTGAGCGGTGCTTCGTTTTGTTTGGCGAGCAGTTCCTGGTCATTACCATCTTTTACCAGGGTGCCATTGCCGCTCAGTTGCGGACGCTTCTTGCCCAGCCAACTGAGGGCACCCGCGGACAAAATTGCTACCACATTGCCGATCAACGCAGCAGGGATGAGCGTGGCGACAATTTGCGCTTGTGGTGTTGTCGTAATTTCTGAATAGGCAATGGACAAGGGCAAAATGCCTTCACCAATCCCGCCGCCAAGAATGGGAATGATGATATAGAAGAACACATGCTTGATCTCATAACCCAATAACATGCCGACGACAAGGCCTGCGCTGACCGCTGCAACAGTGCCGACCAGCAGCGGAATGAACATGCGTATGAAGCCCTGCACTAGCACCTTGTGGCTCATGCCCAATATGCTGCCGACAACCAGGCAGGCAATGTACAGATATTGCAGGTTTGCCGTCTTCATTGCTGTCGTCAGCGCCTTGTGCATGTCCTGGTCAAACAGATTGTAACCAAGCAGTGCCGATGGTACGAAAAGGCATAGGATGGCTGATCCGCCTATGTGTTTAAGTAGCGGAATTCTGTTACCCAGATCACCTAGCAGGAAGCCCGATAGCATCATGACGGCCAAACCGCCGATGAGGTCATTCGGCAAACGGTGGTTGATGGCGGCGGCAATAGTGATGGCAGCCAATACGACATAAACAGGTAGCGGCAGTGGCCCGATACGGATCGCCATCAATTTGTGCCAAAAACCTGAGCCGACAGGTTCAGCAGGTAAAGCTGTTTCAATATGCATTTTTGTCTCCATTATTTTTAATATTGCGCCAGACGAATGCCTGGTCGCATCGTCTGCTTAAGCCAGACTGTCTCTGGTCTTGCTTGCCAGATTTTTTAGCCATGGGCGTTGTTCCCAATGCCTGGTTGCGAAGTCCGTGATTTGCTGTTGCATGGCCAGTGTTGCGCCCACCATATCAAGGCCTTCGAGAAACATGCGGCGATGGCGCTCAGACAGAGAGAAAGACGCTGTCAGGTTCTTGCTGCGCACTGTCATGGCCTCTACATCGATCAGAACATGCTTGCCTGAAGGGCTGCTGATATCAGCAAGCAGCAAGTCAATCTCAGCCTGTGCAAGTGCCACCAGCATGAGTTTGTTGTTCATTGCGTTGGAATAGAAAATTTCTCCAAAGCTTGGGGCAATGACAGCGTCAATTCCATACTGCTGCAGGCCCCAGACCGCATGTTCGCGGCTGGACCCGCAACCAAAATTGGGGCCACCTACCAATATCCTGGTGCCAGCGTATTCAGGCTGGTTAAGCACGCAGTCAGGGCGGCTATTTCCATCCAGATCAAAACGCATATCGTAGAGCAGCCCCTTGGCCAGACCAGCCTTGTCGATACGTAGCAAAAATTGCTTGGGCATGATTTGATCGGTATCCAGGTTGGCAACCGGCAAGGGTGCAGCAATGCCTTCGATTCGGGTTTGAACAGTCATGCCTGGACTCCTAATTTGCGCACATCGGTAATGTGACCAGTGACAGCCGCCGCAGCGGCCATGGCAGGGCTCATCAGGTGGGTAATGGCACCGCGACCCTGGCGGCCTTCAAAATTGCGGTTGGTGGTAGATGCGCAGCGTTGACCCGGGCTCAATACATCGTCGTTCATGGCCAGACACATAGAGCAACCGGGCTGGCGCCATTCAAAGCCAGCATCAATGAACAACCTGGCCAAACCTTCTGCCTCTGCCTGCCGCCTGACCTCGCCTGAACCCGGCACGATCATGGCGCGAACGGCAGACGCAACGCGGCGTCCTTTGACAATCGCGGCGACTGCACGCAGATCTTCGATACGCGCATTGGTACAAGACCCAATAAAGACAACATCGACTGGCAAACCCTCCACGCCGTCACCAGCCTGCAAACCTGTGTAATTAAGCGCGCGCTCCATGGTGTGATGCAGCGCATTGCTGGTGTCTGTCGGCATTTGCGGGATGCGGGCCGTGATGGGAATGGCCTGGTCAGGGCTGGTACCCCAGGTGACATAAGGCTCTACGTCGTTCGCATCAAAATACAGCTCAAGGTCGAAGATGGCATCTTCGTCGCTATACAGATCAGCCCAGTCTGCTTGCGCCATGGCCAGCATATCGCCCACCAGATCAGGGCAATGCGCCTTTACATAGGCTATGGTGGTGGCATCTGGCGTAATGAGCGCACCACGGGCACCAGCTTCGACCGCCATATTGCACAGGGTCATGCGCGCTTCCATAGACAGCGAGCTTATTGCTTCGCCACAGAATTCAACAACATAACCGCGCGCACCTTGCGCGCCGATTTGCCCAATGATCAGCAAGATCAGGTCTTTCGCGGTTGTACCTGTGGGCAAGCGGCCTGCTATATGGATGCGCATGTCCAGCGCAAGCCGATACACCAGCGTCTGCGTAGCCAGCACATGCTCCACCTCCGACGTGCCGATGCCGAATCCCAGCGCACCAAACGCACCATAGGTGGTGGTGTGGCTGTCACCGCAAAGTATCACCATGCCAGGCCTGACCATGCCAAGTTCGGGCGCGATGACATGCTCTATGCCCTGAAAGCGGTCATTGGTATCAAACAGGGGTATGCCATGGAAATCGCAATTGCGCTTCAGGTTCGATGCCTGCAAGGCAGAATTTGGCTCGGTAATCATGCGTATCGCCAGTGGATGAGTGGGAATAATATGGTCGACCACGCCCAGGTTCTGGCCAGGCTGGGCAGCTTTCCTGCTGGCATGTGTCAATGCTGCAAATGCCTGGGGGCTGGTGTACTCGTTCATGATGTGCAGATCGGCATACAGCAACACGTTCTGTTCATCCAGCCTTGCTACCGTGTGGGTTTCCACCAGTTTCTGGTATAGCGTTTTTGCTGTACCTGGTAATTCAGTCATGCAAGTCTCCTGTAGATTGAACCTGTTCAAGCTTCTTATGGAAGACAAGTTAATTTATTGCGAATTGATTTACAATGACTTGAAAATCAAACTGTTTTTAACTTAAACGCAAAAATGAGTTCAGTATCTGATGTCGCTTTCTTCACCGAAGTAGTGAAAGCCGGAACACTCTCGGGTGCCGCGCAGGAACTTGGCGTGTCCACTGCCGCCGTAAGCAGGCGGCTCGCCAATCTGGAAGCGCGCCTCAGCATACGTTTGCTGAACCGCACCACCAGACGGGCCGTGGTGACACCTGAAGGCGAGCTATATCTGGCCGAAGGACAAAAAATCCTGGCTGCACTGGAGGAGCTGGAACAACGCCTGTCAAGCAGCAAGGCCGTCCCCAAAGGACTGCTGCGCGTGAATGCCAGCTTTGGTTTTGGCAGGCAATTCATCGCGCCCGCCATCGCCGGTTTTGTAGAAATCTACCCCGATGTTGAGGTGCAGATGCAATTGACAGACAGACCGGTCAATCTCTCAGATGACGGCTTTGATGTCTGCATACGATTTGGCGAAGTGCCTGATGCCAGGATCACTTCAAAAAAAATAGCAAGTAACCGGCGTCTCTTATGCGCTTCGCCCATTTATCTTGAACGCCACGGCGTCCCGCTGACACCGACCGATCTGCAACGCCACCGCTGCATCGTCATTCGCGAAAGTGATGAAACTTATGGTACCTGGCATCTGCATAATGCGAGTACCCAGGCAACCGTAAAGGTGCGTGGCACCGTGTCGACCAATGACGGCGAATCAGCAGTCAGCTGGGCGCTGCAAGGACAGGGCATATTGCTGCGTTCAGACTGGAATGTTGCACCCTATTTGCAATCAGGCCGCCTTCGCGAAGTCTTAAGCGACTGGAAGCTCCCCAATGCGGACATCCATGCGGTTTATCCTATGAAGAACAATCTGTCTGCCAAGGTGCTGGCATTTGTCATTCATCTGGAAAAATATTTCAGGCAGTATCGTTCGCAGGATGGTGTGACTACCTCGTGGTAAATCAAATTTTATCCAAGGAAGCTCTGATCAAGTGACCGCACTACTTCACTACTCGGCATACAAATACATTGCGGCATTTACGATCAAGTGGGGCGTGGATAACTTTACAGATTGATGACGCCAGAAACAAACATATCAGTGAAAATCATATATCTTGAATCACCAAATATACGTGTGGCAAAAAATAAACTAAAATCATAGACGTGCATGACTTAGCTAATTCACCTATCGACAGGAAACCCCATGTCTACCATCAAACACTGGCCATTTTTTTCTCAACGCCTGAACACAAAAACACATTATCTAACAAGTAAATGGGATGTTAGAACTGCGTCTTTTATAAGTTATATACGCATCACTGTGCTGCTGATGTGCGGCCTGTTCAGCGCTTCAGCAATGGCGCAGGATGTTAAATTCATCAAGAGTAACCTGGTTAATCTTTATCACCCGAACGCAACTGCTGCTGAGCATGCAGAAATGCCAATTGTCATGACCTACCCTTCTACGTTTTCGACAGAAGTGCGTCAGGCCAGTGGGCAGTCAATCCTGTTTATCAAAAGCCCCACTACTGAAGTGGACAGTTTTTTTAATAAGGATGCGACCACTGTCATAGGCGATGGTTTTTTCACCATTGGGCTATCGTTGAACGTAGGCTTTATTCCTGGCGCCAATAAATTCAGTGGCGAGGATGAAATGCAGGCGGACTACTTAAAAGCAGGCTTTACCAATGTGATTGCAAGACGTGTGGATCAAAAGGATTTCCCTATTGGAGAGGTGACGGCGACTGCTCCAAACGGTCATCGGGTGTACATCGCGTATATCGCCCTTGGCAATTCAAGATCGGCACTCAGAATCATGTATTACCACCCCAAAGAATACAAACCATTTGAGACTTTGATCTGGCGTAAGCTGATTGATAATCTGGTGGGATAGGCTAGATTGAATTAAAGAAAACGAGTATTTTTTAACCACCTGACTGGCTGTTTTTCTCAAACCCGTATCAATTTATTGAGATATCTATCAAACAGACAGTTGGGCCAGCAACACACTTGCGGCCTCATTTTCCGGCGCCACTTCAAGCAGTTTTTCCAACAATGATCGTGCCTGTTCATATTCCCCCATTTGCTCATGACAGGCAGCCATATTGAACAAGGTGCCGGTATGGCGTCCATAGATATCCTGCGTGCGCTTAAAATAGTGCAGCGCCGCCGGGAAATCATTCATGGCGTAAAACAGGCCTGCCATATCAAATGCCAGATCGCGCTCTTCCCCTAGTGGGAAATAGGCTTGCCAGCAGGCGTGCAACAGTTGTTTCAGCGTGCTGATCCCTGTTTCATCCAAGTCTGGAATGAGCTCCGCAAGACGGGGGATCAAACGCATAAGTTGATGCGCGTCGTTGCGGTTGAAGCGCATATACGAAAAAATCGCGTCTGCGCCCATCGCCGCTTTTTGCTGATTCAGGCATTTGCTGATGGTATAAAAATCATCGGGGCCGAAATTACCTATTTGCTGTTGATAAGCGCGACGGGTGCCAATATGGACATCAGGATTATCGACCAACAACAGGCAGATAATGGCGACACTTTGGTGGTGATGTAAGGGTTGCAATGCAAGCCCGCCAGATGCTTCGCACCAGGCGATAAAGGCGTGGTAATTCACACTCAGGGAAAACGAGCCATGCAGTATTAGGCCCGGTGCATCAGCGTGTACAACCCCGGCTAACTGACAATTACCCTTGTCTGCCGACAGTAGCATCATGCCTGCTGTTGACAATGCTTGCAGCCGGTTCAGGCAACGCAGGCTGGTGGCAGGAAAAAGTATATGTGCGCCATCTGGCGCATCAATGTGGTGGCAATATTGTTCCAGTTGCGCCTGCAATGCTGGCTCTGCATAGAACGGTTGTTCACATATCTGGTATTCGGAATGGACTTGCAATTGCGCCAGCAGGGCGGCGGTGTCAAGTTCATCGGGTTTTTCAGCGCTGGCCAGCGACACCAAAGTATGATGCGCAATGCCATCTTTGAAATACAGCAAATCTTGTGGCACGCCATCAAATACATAATTCGCCAGCACGACGATGGGATTCTGCAATGTCGCCTTGCCAATTCGCTTGTCGCTGATTTGCAGGTTTAGCTGGTCACCATCATTCACGTCAAACAGCGCCACATCCAGCAAGCCAATGGCGAACCAGTCTTGAAAACTGGCATGCTTGCACCAGGCATCAAGATTGGTCTGGGTAAAATCAGTCAGCACATAAAGAAATGCCGAAGGCGGCACATTATATTCTGTGCACAAAGTCATTAAATGCCGCAAGAAATAAAAAGCAAAACGCCCTGAACCTGCACCTAGTTCACAGAGTGTCAGCACTTCTGCATGAGCTTGTGTAACTTGATTGTTTTGCCTGTCCTGATAAAAGGCAAACACGGTTTCTGCATAGGCTTGTGCGATAGTGGGGTTGCTGGTCACATAATGAGGTACTTCTTCATGCCGCCATGCATTAGCACCACGCTGGTTAAAATAATGACGCTGCATCTGCCACAACAAGGACTTTGCAAATGGCTGATGTTCTTCCAGGATGTACCAAAGTTCTTCAACTTCTTTTTTTTCAGCCGGCGCATAAGAGGAAGTGCTCATCAATGGAAATTAATGGATCAAATGGATAAAAATAGAGAAACAGCTAAACAAGATTTAATACAAATGTATTGTCTTATTGACGCCCGTCAGCAGCCAATTTCGCTTCTGCGGCCAAAGAAGCATCAGCAACCACACGGTCAGTACCACCGCCACCTTCAGCCTTGGTAACACGTACTGTTCCATTGCGGCGATAGTGCACATGCACTTCTTTAGATTCGTTATCATTATTTAGAACCAGACAAACTATGCGTACATAAGCGCCATATCGAGGGTGCAACGTGGTAAGATGCCCACCTACATTTGATACTCCCAGTGGTATTTGATTAGGTCTCAGACCGCCCCTTGCCACGACAGGAGCTGCCTTTACTTCCGCTTTCACAGACTTATCTTCACCAGGTCTACTTTCTACATAGGCAACCTCAGCGTCATCTGCAGCTTTTTTCTTCGTAAATAGTTTATCTGGAATAAGACTAGATACCCACTTACCACCTATATTTTCTACCGTTCGTTGCAAGATTGCCGCAGGGTTAGCGTACAACTGAACTGAAGATGCAGATACCCAGCTTGCTGTCGATTGTTTTGCCACGCCCTGCAACACACCCACTCCAACTGCCTGTGCCTTCGCACCCATCACATCTGCTTCCGTCTCCAGCCCCACATCGTCATTCACAGCTGTGCCCTTCATTTGCAAAGTCGGCTTGACGCGCCCTTGCGCCTGTTGCACGACATGCCAGGCTTCGTGCGGCAAGTGTTTTTCCTGCCCCGGTGCCAGGTGGATGTCACTGCCCTGGGCATAGGCGTGAGCCTGCATTTGCGCCGGTTGTGCTGAGTTGTAATGTACTTTGACATGATCAAGGCTCATGCCTGACAAGGCTTCTACGCCAGCCTTTAATTGCTTGGGCAGACCGGTGTCGTTTGCAATAGTTGATGCTTGCTGCAATTGCGTCGTGGCACCGGCAGAGGCAAATTTACCTTGTAATAATTCTTCATCTTTTGCCAGCTGCGCTGTTTCAAATTTCCCTTGCAGAGGGTCTTCTTCAACCACGCGTTGCGCTGGCTCGAATTTTCCCTGCAACAGTTCTTCATCTTTTGCCAGTTGCGCTGTTTCAAACTTCCCCTGTAGAAGATCCTCTTCTTTCACGCGCTGCACCTGTTCGAACTTGCCTTGCAACAGCTCTTCTTCCTTTGCCAGTTGAGTGGTTGCAAATTTGCCTTGCATGAGTTCTTCATCTTTGGCGCGTTGTGCGGGTTCGAATTTACCTTGCAACAGCTCGTCATCTTTCGCCAACTGAGCAGTAGCAAATCTGGCTTGCAATAATTCTTCATTTGCCTGTTTTTGCACAGGGGCAGTGTCCAGGCCGGCATGGTTTGTCATCAGTTGTTTTAAATTGCGCAAACTGGCATGCCTTGGACTGGCATCCATCATGGCTTTTAACTGTAACTGTGACGTCGCAGATGCGCGCTTATCGACAAAAGAGGTGTCAGCCTTGCGTTGTGCTGATGTCTTGGCGGATGCTTCATCCCTGTGTTGCGCAGCCTTCTGCCTGGGTTCTGATTTGTAGGCCATGTCTACCTCGCTATTGGGAACATTGGGAACGCTTGCTGCAAAGCAGACTTCACCAGAATGTACAGGTTATCGGTCAACGATTTGCAGAGGGATGCTCGCGGTGGCACGAATCCACACTCAGATAAGGCACCATAAGTAGCAGCTTTCAAATATTACTAAAATTTCTACTATATTTCCAGATAATTAGCATTTATTTCATAACTATAAGTCATGTAAATATAAAAACATAAATCACATCAGGATGGCCTTTGCACTGAAATCATAAACCGGCCTAAAGCATCTACAACGCATCTACAAGGTATCTGGCAGATTTTTATGTATTTGAATTAACTTGCCAAAACCTAAAAGTGTCAGCTATGATCAATATCTATCCATCAACCACCCTCTGCTGAAAGGAGAAAAAAATGCGACAACTACAAAACCTCTCTCCTTCATTGGGTCTGGTTTCTTAAAGCCTGAACTGAACCATCGCTGCCTTTCTGGCGCAGCGTGGTCCAAGGCAATATCAATCGTCTTTCATTGACTGGCACAAGCTAGTGGTGAAATCACGTTCCAGTGCCCAATTCCTTTGTTACTATTTTTTGGAATTCCTTCATGGGCAATTTTATTCAGCAATTGTCTGAGCGCGTATCGATGATCGCCTCAGATCGCTTGTGGCTTGAAGACGCTGCAATTGAGCAACTCAAGACAACGGCACAATTAACACATATGGTCAGCGTGGTTGGTTTGCCTGACCTGCATCCCGGGCGTGGTTATCCTGTTGGCGCAGCATTTCTGTCGAAAAACCATTTTTACCCCGCACTGGTGGGCAATGATATCGGTTGCGGCATGAGCCTGTACCAGACTGACCTGGCCATCAGCAAAGTCAGGTTGGATAAGCTGGACAAACAAATCGGCAATCTTGATCAGCCACTGGATGATGATGAATGGCTGCAATTGCTGGCACAACATCCTGAACTGACAACAGAAAAACAGACGCTGGTCACCTGCCTGCAACATGCCGGGCTGGATCTGTTGCAACTACGCTCGCTGGGTACGATAGGTGGCGGCAATCACTTTGCCGAGTTGCAGATCACTGACAGCGTAGAAGATACTCCTGCTTTTACAACGGCAGGTCTGCAAAAGAAACAGGTACAGCTACTGGTGCATAGCGGTTCACGTGGCCTCGGGCAATTTATTTTGCGTCAGCATGTCGATGCCTACAGCCATGCGGGCCTGGCCAGCGAGACAGACGCAGCAGCTGATTATCTACGCAAACATGATGCAGCATTGATGTACGCAGCACTGAACCGTAAGCTTATTGTTGCGCGGCTATTGCGTCGTATGCGCTGCAAGGGCGAACTGGTCCTGGATGTGCACCATAACCTGGTGACGCCGCTGGATGTGGACGGGCAACGCTGCTGGCTGCATCGCAAAGGTGCCAGCCCCAGCGATCAGGGTCTGGTGATGCTGCCCGGTTCACGTGGTGACTACAGTTACTTGCTGCAACCCCATATTCAAAATGCTGCCAGCAGCCTGCATTCACTGGCACATGGTGCAGGACGCAAATGGCAGCGTACTGACTGCAAGGACAGGTTGTTCAAACTGGCCACGCCTGAACAATTAAGCCGTACTGACCTGGGTAGCCGTGTCATCTGCGAAGACAAGGCCCTGATTTATGAAGAGGCACCACAAGCCTATAAAAATCTGGACAGCGTTCTTGACTGCCTGGTCAGTGCTGGCCTGGCCACTGTCATCGCCCGCAGCAAACCGCTGTTGACCTACAAGACCCGTGGGGAGTGCTGCTGATGGTATACCTGCAAATCACAGCCAATACCGGTCCGGCAGAATGTTGCCTGGCAGTGGCCAAGGCATTGGCACGACTGCTGAAAGAAGCCACAAAAAACCATGTCGAGTGCCGCATTTTGGAACAGGTTGATGGCCCTTATGCCGGAAGTCTTCGCTCGGTCTTGCTGGAACTCAGTCATGTCACAGATACCCATGCAGCCATGCAACTGGCACAGGCTTGGGAAGGTAGCTTGTTGTGGATATGCGAGAGCCCTTACCGGCCTTCGCATAAACGCAAGAACTGGTTTTTGGGAGGGCGGATTTTTAAACCGGGCGCGACTATGCCCGACAGTGAAATTCGCTATGAAGCCACACGCGCCTCCGGCCCTGGTGGTCAGCATGTCAATAAAACCGATAGTGCCATCCGGGCGACACATATCGCCACGGGTATTTCAGTCAAGGTGCAAACTGAGCGCAGCCAGCATGCGAACAAAAAACTGGCGGCGCAATTACTCAGCAATAAAATTGACGAAATCAACGAGGCAAGACAACGTGACGGCAAGGCCGAGAGGCGCATGCAGCATCATGATACAGAAAGGGGAAACGCCAGGCGCGTGTTCGTGGGCAGGGATTTCAAGGAGCAACTGGTTTAATTTTTGCCAGACAGCATCTTGAATTTTTTGCGTGCGACAGCAGCACCGGCACCGCTGCCACTATCGGTGGCGGTGCTTTGTGCAGTTGTCACCACTTGCTCGGGTTTGCAGGTCAGCATGGCAAAGGTGGCCTGCAATTCTTTTTTCAGGGTCTTTAACTGGCGCATATGTTCATCAATCTGCGCCATTTTTTCTGTCAGTTGCTGTTCGATTTCAGCGCGGCCAAACTGGCCTGCTGTGAGGCGCGGCAAGATCGCCTGTATCTCGCCAAGACTAAAACCCAGCGCCTGTGCGCCACGCACAAAACGCAGTAATTCAACATCGGTTAGTGTGTAACTGCGGTAGCCATTACTTTGCCTGGCGGGCGCTTTGATGATGCCCTGCTTTTCATAATAACGTACCGTATCTGTGCTGACCTGACTGGCTTTGGCGAACTGGCTGATGTTCATGGCATGGTTTTCTGAAAAATCGGCTTGACCCTGGAGTGTAGACCAGGCTTTAAGCTGCGTCCATGTATTCTGCCGGGCTGGTGCGAGATTAGGACTTGACGGCAATGCAGTCATGGGAAATGATGCTAACGGATTCCAAAAACAGTATTACAACGAGATAAAAATCTTCCACGGAGATGGCATGGGAAAAATCTTGAAGCGTAGCGCCATAGGTATCGTATTGCTGCTAGTCATCGGTGGCACTGCTGCCTATCTGAAATTAAATAGCGCCGCGCATCCACAGATTGATGGCGAGATGAAACTGGCGGGGCTGAGCGCGCCGGTCAAGGTCTTGCGTGATGAATTGGGTATACCCTATATTTTTGCCAGTAACACGCCTGATCTCTTGCGCGCTCAGGGCTTTGTCGTTGCACAAAACCGGCTCATGCAGATGGAGCTGTTCCGCGCGACCTGGCGCGGTGAATTGTCTGCCAGCCTGGGCGCAGAAACCCTGCCCGGCGACATACGCATGCGGGTGCTGGGCATACGTCGCAACGGTGAACGTCACGCGGCAAAGCTAAGCCCAGAAACCCGGGCATTTTTCCAGTATTACGTTGATGGTATCAATGCCTATATCCAGACTTACCCCGATGAACACCCGATAGAATTAAAAGCCGTCGGGCTGGTACCGCAAGCCTGGCAGGTCTCTGACCTGATCGCCCTGATTCACTATATCCATTACACGCATTCGACCAATTTCAAGGCCGAGGTGGTGGCACAAAAACTGATAGACAAACTGGGCCTGGAAAAGGCGCAGGAAATCTTCCCGCTGACGATTAACCCCGACTGGCAGAATGGCAAGACCGCCAATGCCATTCCTGAAGCGGCAAAAGCCGAGGCTGTGCAATTGAACCTGGCCTGGAAAGACTTGAATATTGCGCCAGAAACCCTGAACCATCAGGGCCTGGGTTCCAACAACTGGGCGATAGGACCATCACGTTCGCAATCAGGCAAGGCAATGGTGGCGAATGACCCGCATCTGGATAACCGCATCTTGCCAGGGACCTGGCACCCGATAGGCTTGTTCACCCCCGATATACAAGCGGTAGGGGCCGCCCTGCCCGGCATGCCGGGCATACTGGTCGGGCGCACCAGACACGTCGCCTTTGGTGTGACCAATGCCTATGGAGATGTGCAGGATCTGTATGTAGAAACCATAGACCCTGCCAATAAAGATAATTACATGGATGGCGGCAAAAGCCTGCCATTTACCGTCATCAATGAGAGCATACGCGTCAAGGACAAGAGTGCAGCCGGTGGTTTTACAGAACAGCCTCTGAAGATACGCTTTACCAAACGTGGCCCGGTCGTCACTGATCACCCTGGCCTGGGCCCGCAGGGCAATAAAGTACTGGTATTACGTTCTACCGATGCCGAGGTGCTGGCCGCGCAAACCGGCATAGAAGGCTTGCTGACCGCAGCCAATGCGCAAGACTTTGACAAACAGGTACAAAAGATAGACCTGATGATGTTCAATTTTGTATTCGGTGACGACCAGGGCACCATTGGCCACAGGGCCACGGGTGCCGTTCCCATACGGGCCGGTGCGGATGGGGGTTTCCCGCGCCTGCCACCGGCAGATGGTTCGGACGACTGGACAGGTTTCATCCCCAAAGACCGCATGCCTGGCATGATCAACCCCGAACGCGCATGGGTCGGTACAGCCAATAATGACACACGACCACAGGATTTCCCATGGTATTACACCAATTATGTGTCACCCAATTACCGTTATGCGCGCATGGGCCAGGTGTTGGGTTCAGCCCGTAAAATGACTGTGGAAACCCACTGGAAACTCATGCATGACAACCGCAACCTGCAATCGGATATATTGCGGCCCGTGATGGTGGCAGCGCTGGAAACTGACTCTGCCAATAAAGACCTGGCAGCCATATTGAAAAACTGGGATGGCAATGACAATGCCGACCTGGCAGCACCGCTGATTTACCAGACCCTGTACCGGGAAACCGTCATCGGCACCTTTACCGATAAACTGGGTGAGGATGTCGCCAAGGATATGCTGGCAACCTGGTATTTCTGGCAGCAGCGCTTTGACGCGCTGGTGGCCACACCTGATTCGGTCTGGTTTGATGATACCCGCACCAAAGACAAGCGCGAAAACCTGGCCGATGTGATACGCGCCGCTGCACCACGTGCCCGTGCCTTCATTGAAAGCATACAGGGTAAAGACCCGGCCAACTGGCGCTGGGGCGCTGCCCATACGGTACGTTTTGTCAGCCCCTTGCGCCGCAATGGCAGCGGGCAGGAATTACTCGGTGGTTTTACCGTAGAACGCGCGGGAAGTGGCGAAACACTGAATCGTGGTGTCTATGATTTCCACAAGCCGTATGACATCAATTTCTTCGCTTCCATGCAAGTCGTTATGGATTTCGGTGACGATGAAAAAATCGAAGCCGCGCTGGCAGGTGGTGTCAGCGAAAGACATTTCCAGAGCCATCAGAATGACATGGCGAAACTGTGGGCAAGTAACCAGCACCGCCCCTGGTGGTTTGCACCCAGGCAGGTAGAGGCACATGCAAAGAATAAGCAGATGCTGGTGCCATAATTCATGCAATGGTCATAAAATGGGCAGCCTGCGAGCTGCCCGTTTTTATTTTCTGACCTGTTCATGTGTACACCACAAATAAAGAGGTATTCAACTCTGCCTTACATTTCATGAAGACGCAAAAAAGATGTTACAAAAGTGTAACAGCAAGAAGCTATCAGTTAAAATAACGCCGACTTTAACTTGCATGAATCAGAGAATCGCATGGCTTGGTACGAACAGAATAGAGATTTACCTGGTGGAACAGATACATTTGCTTATTTGGAAGCCAGTGGCATTGTCTATGGAAAAATCGATACGGCAACTGACACGGATTGGTATCGCATGGATATGCAGGCCGGTGTGCGTTACACCGTTACGCTCAATTCTCTTTCCGCAGGTGCCAATCTGAGCCTGGTCTTGCGAGACGGTGCCGGGAAAATCCTGTACACGGCGCTGGCAAATGGCAATAGCAATAATTCCATCAGTTATACACCGACAACCAGCAATGCCTATTACTGGGATGTGGAAGGCACGGGCACAGCCGGTTTTTATACAATGTCCGCCGCCAGCAATCTGGCCGACGATTATCCGGCAAATAGCACCACCACCAGTGTTCTGACTGTAGGGCAATCAAAATCTGGAACGCTGGAAGGCTGGAGTGATGCCGACTGGCATAAGGTGAACCTAGTGGCTGGCCACACCTACAAGATATTCAGCGCAGGCGGCAGCTTGTCCGACCCTTACATGGCAATCTATGCAAGGGAAGACAGCGCTTCACTGGCGGTTTCTTCCAATGGCAGCATGACTTTTACACCCACTGTCAGCGGCACCTACTATGTTGACATCAGCTCCAATTCGTCAAGAACCACGGGCACCTACCAATTGCAGGTCAGCGACCTGCAAACGACACAGACGTCAACACCGTCCATTCAAGTTACCAATCAGTACATCAACCGTAACAGTAGCGGCAACAGCGAAATGGTGTTCACGCTGACCTTGTCATCTGCCGTACCAAATACCGTGACTGTAGTCGCCAAGACACTCGGTGAAACTGCGCAAGCTGGTGTTGACTATACGGCGGTGAATCAGACTGTCACATTTCAACCCAATAGCACTACTGCGACAGTCAAGGTCCCCATTTTGGGAAGCAGCAATCTGCTACCTGGCCTGGCATTTGAACTCAACCTGAGCAATGCGGTTGGTGCCACGATCAAGGCCAATTATTATGATCCCAGTGGTACATTGCAAACGACACGCCAGGCCGATGCCTGGGGTGTGATATTTGGTTCTGACTATGGTCCTAGTGGCTATCTGCCTACTGACCCGTATTTTCAGTACCAATGGTATTTGTTCACCACCAGGACAGAACTGGCCTGGGCCCATGCGACAGGCAAAGGCGTCAAGATCGCGATTTTTGATCAGGGCATTGATGCCAGTAACAGTGACCTGACCAGGAATGACAATATTGCGCTGGGCGTGAATGCCTATAGCCTGACCTCTGGTGGTTCACCTGTGCTCAGCACGGACAATCACGGTACGCTGGTAGCAGGCATCATCGGTGCAGCACGTGATAACAAGGGCATCGTTGGCGTCGCTTACGATGCCCAGTTAATCCCTATTTATACGTCTTCCGCTTATGGCCAGAAATACCTGACTGAAACAGTCAATGCTTTCACCTACGCGAAGTCATTTGATGTGCTGAATAATTCCTGGGGGTATGGCAATTTGCTAGCGCAGAGCACCAATTGGGCATTTCTCGACAATGCAAATGACCCCAATTTTGCACCCGCATTTAAAGCGCTGAAGGATTTGGCAACGGTCGGCCGCCACGGACTCGGCACTGTAGTCGTGCAGTCTGCCGGCAACTCATACAGTGTTGGCGACGATACCAACCTGCATAACTTCCAGAATAGTCGTTACATCATCACTGTTGGTTCAACGGATTACTTCGGCAGCGATTCAAATTTCAGTACGACCGGCGCATCCATACTGGTTTCGGCACCAGGTGGTGCAGGTTACCGGGATTTCAACAGCATCATGACCACTGACCGTAGTGGTGCAGCCGGTGAAAACTTGACTGACTTTGCATTTTCTGACGGCACCTCATTTTCTGCACCTATCGTGTCAGGCATCGTCGCTTTGATGCTGGAAGTGAATCCTAATCTAGGCTATCGTGATGTACAGCATATTCTTGCCTACACTGCGCGCCAGACCGGAGACCCCAGTGCATGGGCCAACAATGGTGCAAAAGACTGGAATGGCGGTGGATTGAGATTTGAATCGGTCACGCAATCTTCTGGTTTTGGTCAGGTGGATGCACTGGGCGCGGTAAGACTGGCAGAGACCTGGAACACGCCCGCGCAGACTTTCGCCAATACCAAAGAAGTGATCGCAAGCCAGACTGTGGCCCAGTCCATACCTGACAATGACAGGACAGGCATCAACAGCACAATAGTTGTTTCCAGCAATCTGACAGTAGAACGCGTCGATGTCACTGTCAATATTACGCACCCTTTTATCGGCGACCTGGAAATCACCCTGCACTCACCGACGGGCACAGCCAGTTACCTGATGTACCGCCCTTCCAAAGGTAGCCTCAGTGCCTTTGGATCCAGCCAGGACAATGTCCATTTCACTTTCGATACCGTACTTGATATGGGCGAAGCGGCCAGCGGCACCTGGACCCTGAATGTGCGCGACCTGGCAGCGCAGTCCGTCGGCACATTTGATAGCTGGAGCATAGACCTGATCGGCCACACTACCAGCAATGACCATAGCTTTATTTATACCAGCGCCTTCCCTGACCTGGTGAAAACAGATCCCACGCGCGCTGTGCTGAGCGACCCGAACGGTGGTATTGATACCATCAACGCCGCCGCGCTGAGCCTGGACAACCGGATTGATTTAAGTGGTGCCACTGCATCCATCCTGAATGGTAGCGCGTTGACTATCGCCAGGGATACAGTGATCCAGAATGCTTACGGTGGTGGCGGTGATGATGTACTGATTGCCAATCCCAAAGGCAGTCTGTTGTATGGCATGGATGGATACGACACATTGGTGGGAGGCATAGGCAACGACACCTTGGTTGGTGGTGCAGGCAATGACAGTATTGACGGTGGTGCAGGTTTCGATACCGCACTGTATGGCAACGCCAGATCAAATTATACGATCACCAGGAACGCCAGCGGCTTTACCGTGAAAGATGCCAGCGGCGCGAATGGTACAGACAGTCTGAGCAATGTCGAACGACTGAATTTTTCAGACGCATCTGTCGCCCTCGATATCAATGGCATAGCAGGTCAAGCTTACCGCATTTACCAAGCTGCATTTGCGCGCAAGCCAGACCTTGCCGGTCTGGGATACTGGATTGCTGAAATGGACAAGGGCACCAGCCTGACGTCAGTCGCAGCTGGCTTCTTCGAATCAAAAGAATTCCAGGGCTTGTATGGTATCAATCCCGGCGCTGACAAGCTGATTACATTATTGTATGCAAACGTCTTGCACAGGACACCCGATCAGGCTGGCCTTGACTACTGGCGTGCCGAACTCTCGAGTGGCCACATCACGTCAGCGGGTGTACTGGCAAGTTTTTCCGAAAGCCAGGAAAACCAGGTGCAGGTCATCGCTGCAATACAGAACGGTATCGATTTTCTGACTTACCACGCTTAAACCATGCTGCTTAAGTTGTCAGACTGGCGCAAGCACACAGATACGCAGACACTCATACATACAGGCTGCTCAGATCAAATCTGCGCTAGCCTGTTTTTGTCTGATGATTTTTGCATGCCTGTGACGTGCCCGCAAACGCTGGTTGGTGACAACATGACCGACGGTATCACCTATCACCATCGCAACTCCCAGCAGTGGCATGACCAGCATCAGGCCCGGGATGCCTGCCAGTTCACCACCAACAAAGATCATCAGTACGGCTATCAACGGGTGCATGTGCAGGCTGCGGCCCAATATCAGCGGCATGAAGACGAAATCATCGAGCAGACGCACAACAACGAATACACCAATTGCACCGTAGGCCAGCAAGGGATTGGCAGGCGCGTCGGCAGCAGCCACCATCACCACCAGCAAGCAGCCCATGACAGAACCGATGAATGGCACCCAGGCCAGCATGGCTGAGATCAGGCCCAGCAGCAACGGTGAATCGATGCCTATTGCCCACAGGCCAAGCGCCAGCACGGTCGTATCAATCACCGTCAGCTTCAGCAAACCCTGGAAATAGCGGCGGGCAGTCTGATCGACTTCATGCAGCAAAAACAGGCTTTCTTCAAAGAAGGCATTTGGTACGGCACGGCTGAGGAAGATCTTGAACTTGCGGCCATCACGCAGCAGGAAAAAAGTCAGGAAAGGTGTCAGGAAAATCGAAGGCAGGAAACCAGCGATGGACACCAGGATATCGGGTAAATAAAGCTGGGCAAAGTTATCGGTATTGGTGACCATCCAGGCATCGACAGAAGCCCTGGCATGGACCTTGTGCAAGACTGCAAAATTGTATTCCAGTGATTGCAGGGTATTGCTGACAAAAACCACCCCGCCTTCGATGTAATGGGCAAACAGTTCCTGCAATGAAGCCATGCGCGCCGTAAAGGTGGCGATGGTAAAGCTGAGCGCAACGGCTATCAGGATAAAGAAAACCCCGCCCACCAGCATGGCTGCCGTATCACGTTCGATACCCAGCAAGACCAGGCGTGCAATGGCCGGCACCAGGATGTAATACAGGATCATGGCAAACAGGAAGGGCACGACCAGCCACAAAATCTTTTGCAGCAGAAACAGCAACAGGCAGGTCGCCGTGATGACGCCCAGCCAGACGATGGGGCCGGATTGACGCTGGTTCACAATGCCACTGCCCGTGCTGTATTGGCCATCCAGTCGCGCAGGCGACGGCTGTTCAGGCGAGCCATCTCCAGCGAAATCTTGTAGCCGATAACGGCATTGGTTTCGAGCAGGGAACTGAAATCGGCACGGAAAAATACGGCCACATCAGAATTTTCCAGCGCCCTGGCCTGTGCACTGCGCGGCGAATTGTCAAGCAAGGCCAGGTCGCCAAAAAAACTGCCTGGCTCCAGTTCTGCGATCACTTCGGTTTCTTCGCCAACCGTGCGGCTGATACGTATGCGGCCCGACAAGGGAATATACAGAGCCTGGCCTTCTTCACCTTCATCGAAGACTATTTCATTGGCCAGGTAACTGCGGTCATGCAGCATGCCGTCAATGATCCTCAATTCACGCGGATTAAGTGTCATGAAAATGGACACGCCCAGCAATCTTTGCAGCCGCTCTGAATGCTGCTGGGGCTTTAAAAAACTGAAGCTCACTGTTTCTCCCTTGTCTGCTGCAATTTGTGCTGCAATCTGCAGCCGGTATCTTGATATGCGAACGATACATTTGTCATGGTTTTTCCAGATTATGCGGCACGATGGATAAATTGCAAATTAAAGATTACATCAATATCGGACAAGCTACCCGCAAGCATCACACAAACCACAGTCACATTGCTTCGATGAATACCGTGGCTCGCCGCACGTTAATTTGTAAGCAAATATTTCCCAAATAGAAGGAGGCATGCTGGCCTGTTTTTGTCTGCTCAACGATCTGGTATGCGGGATTTCCCCGATTTAGCCCCGAAATTTGTCTGGTAATGATGAAAAACTGGTTTTCCCCGGTAACTGCTATGTATCCGCACCAGCCTTGAAACGGGCTATTCTCAGGTAAAAAACACGCTGTTTGACTTGGTTTTTTGTCTAGATTTCACCATATCTGTATGGCATACTTTGCGCGCCCTGCGGTAAATTCATGGTGTTGTCACGTCAGCTTATGTGCAGGTGCAAGGCTGGTTCTGCGTACCAGCCATCCTCTTTGACCAGTCGATATGAAGGAAGCAGAGCATGCGTCGTTTTGAATTTACCGATGATAAATCAGCCAAGTTCTGGGAAATTGAACAGGCAGATACTGACCTCAACATACGCTGGGGTCGCATAGGTACAGCTGGCCAGAGCCAGACCAAGAATTTTGCTGATGCCGGCAAGGCGACAACGGCCATGCAAAAACTGGTCACAGAAAAGACCGGCAAGGGCTATCTGGAAACCATTACAGCAGCAGGAGCGAGCATAGGTGCGACAGCAGCCAAGGAAACGGAAGCCAGACCTGCTGCGAAAAAAACTGCCAAAGAAGAAACGACAACTTCCACTGCAACAGCCGAACCAGCCACACAGGCCGAGGCAAAATCAACAATAGTTGCCACACCGGCAGAATCCCTTGATCAGCAGATAGAACGCGGCTTTGAAGAAATACGCGTCCAGGTTGCAGCAGCCACGCTGGTATTGCCAGAAGGCGGCCTGACGGTGGCAAAGATACGCCGTCTCCATAACGTCAATGAAGCCGCCGCCAACCAGATCCACAAACAGTTGCTGAGCCTGGGCATGATCCATCACTGGTCTTCTGCACTGACTAACAACGCACAGGCCATTGCAACTGAACTGGGGCAGGCATCCGTCGTCAGCCAGCATGCTGGCGGTCAGGCGCAGCAGGCCAGCGATGGCAACACCCCACCCTGGCTGGCTAACGGAGAACCGTTGCGCCTGGGTTCTGGCACAGGGCTGGACATACGCAGCCTCAGTTTTGCGACACGTCGCTTCCCCAAGCCAGTCAACCAGGTTGACCCGCAACGCGCGTGGCTGCAATTACGTCAGGAGATACTGGCGGCCAAAGACCCTGATTTTGCAGGCACAGATGTCAGCTTGCGGGAAGATTTCGACACCGCCTGGCAGTCACTGGGCAACCCGAAACTGACAGGCACACTGAAAACCGATGCCATCCTGCTGGTGTTATGCCTGAATCAGCAGGGCTATAACACGAGCGAATTTGGCGTGCAATTTGTCAATTACCTGGTAGCACGACATGGCTTGCCCTACACCGTTGATGTCTTGCTCGAAGCGCTGAAGATAGAGGTGATCGAAGAATATGTGCGCAAAGGCAAAAACAAAAATCGCCTTAGCCATACGGTGACGCGTCCGCTCATGCATACCTATTACGGTGCGATGACCGAAGGCGAAGCCTGCCTGCGCAAACACCTGGCAGTCGCACCGCAAGAGATTTACGACATTTGCCTGGAAAAAATCCGCACCGCCCTGCCCCAGATAGCAGCAGAGCGCCAGCCAGCTCTGGCAATGCTGTTACCTGACACACCTGAGGTAACGCATGAAGTAATCTATCGCTTATGCGCAGCAGGTGTGAAAACGCCCGATACCGTGCACTGGCTGCAACTGACGGCCATTGAGCCGGCTGCGCTTGCAATGGCACGCAAAGTAAAGACTGAGGGCTACAGCAATTTCTGGGGCCGTACAGAAATGGTCAACACGGTGTTGCTGGAACAAGGTATCAAGGCCACATTATGGTTGACGCCCGGTGCGGATCAGGAGCAGGCCGGAGAAGCGCTGACACGCATAGGCACGCCGGAAGCACTGGAAGCGCTGGCCCGCGTTGCCAGTACATCCAAGACTGCACTCGCCCGTTTCATGCTCGCGGTAGACCGCTGGCCCGCTGCTGCCATGGCCGCACTGGCCAAACTATTAAGTGGCAATAGCAAGGACAACAGTCTGCTCCTGCCCACTCTGATCCAGCTTTTGCGTACCCAACCAACATTGGCAAGCGATCTGCAACCCTGGCTGGAACCAGCAGGCATTGCCCTGATCGCCAAATTGCAGGCACGGCTGGCAGGGCCTACCGATATTGCCACGAATGAAGAACTGCCCGAAGTGCTGGCAAATATACCGTGGCTGCAAGCCAAAAAGAAGGCGACGCAAAGCTTGCAATTGCCGCCCTTGCCACTGGCTGCGGTCGAGAACTGGGATGCGGCAAAAAAAACTGCCTTGCTTGATATTCACCCCTGGTACCGTGGCCGTTACGAGTCCGCAGCAAAAACTCCCGACATCATGGCTGAAGAACTGGGCTTTACCAGCCGCGACGTCCTGTCGCCTGAACGCAAACAGGTACGTGAGGCGATCAAGACGAATAACCTGCAAAGTCTGCTCGAAATCTGGCGCATGATGCTGGCCAGGAAGAAAGGCGAACGGTATTACTATTTCGTGCTGGATGCACGATCCGTCGCGCAAATGCAGCCAGAACTGGGCATCCCTTTCTGGAACGCCATCGCTGGCGAAGTATCATGCCGCAACGTTGATTACCTGGCTGCCCACTGGGGTCTGCCTGCCTTACCAGGCGTGATGGCAAAAATAAATACTGCCCCGACTGAAAACCTGTCGATTGCCTTGAACCTTGGGGTGACCGAACTGGCACCAATCGCGGCGCGTGCCTTCGCCAAGCTGAAATCCCTGCGTGGTGTTGGTCGCCAGTGGTTGAAACGTTTCCCTGAACATGCGGCCTGTGGCCTGATTGCAACCGCACTGGGCAAGCCCAGCGAAGCACGTGATTGCGCGGCCTCAGCCCTGCGCTGGCTGGCATCCAACGGTCACGCCACACTGCTTGATGAAGTTGCAAGCCGTTATGGTCAACCAGAAGTCATCACGGCATTGCATGCCATGCTCGGTGAAAGCGCGCTGCAACGCTATCCCAACAAACGCCCTGCCCTGCCAGACTTCTGGCAACCCAGCGGCTGGAACAGACCGGTACTCCATAATGGCAGGGCATTGCCAGACGGCGCACTGGATGCAATCGGAACGATGATGATGTTCCCGACCAATGAAGAAATCTATGCGGGGCTGCCGCAAATCAAGGCAGCATGCACACCACAAAGTCTGGCTGATTTTGCCTGGGATAATTTTTCTGCCTGGATCAATGCCGGTGCTCCTTCCAAGGATGGCTGGTCACTGACCAGCCTGGGCTTGCTGGGCACAGACGAGACCGCACGCCTGCTGACACCGTATATTCGCGCCTGGCCCGGCGAAGCCGCACATGCCCGCGCCGTGACTGGCCTGGATGTCTTGGCGAACATTGGTACGGACGTCGCGCTCATGCTGTTGAACGGCATCGCACAAAAGGTCAAGTTCAAGGGTTTGCAGGACAAGGCCAGGGAAAAAATCTCGGCCATTGCCGAAGCCCGCGGCCTGACGCCGGAAGAACTGGAAGACCGTCTTGCACCTGACCTGGGGCTTGATGAGCAGGGCAGCATGGTGCTCGATTTTGGTCCACGTGCCTACAAGGTTGGTTTTGATGAAAGCCTGAAACCCTATGTGCGCGAATGGCTTGATGGCAAGGCAGGTGCACGCCTGCCAGACTTGCCAAAACCTAAAAAGACCGATGATGAAACGCTGGCGAAAGAAGCGACAGAACGTTTTAAACTGCTCAAGAAGGATGCGCGTACCATCGCCAGTCAGCAGGTATTGCGTCTGGAAGTGGCCATGTGCGTGCGCCGCCGCTGGAGTGCGGATGTGTTCGCCCGGTTTATCGCCACACATCCACTGGTACGTCACCTGGTGCGCCGCCTGGTCTGGGGTGTGTATGTCATGCCGGAAGAAACCAGCGGCGAAGGCGAAGACCAGGAAACCACCATCGCCAGCTATGGCGGTGTCTTGCAGTCATGTTTCCGCGTGTCGGAAGATGGCGATTACACAACCGCGCAAGACGACCCGTTTGAACTGCCAGCAGGCGCGCAATATAAGATCGGCTTGCCGCACGCACTGGAATTACCCGCCAGGGAAGCGGCAGAATTCGGGCAGTTGCTCGCTGATTATGAATTGCTGCAACCCTTTGCACAACTGGGGCGTGATACCTATACACTGACTGCAGAAGAAAAAGCGACCACCAAGCTGCTGCGCTGGAAAGACCTGAAAGTGCCAACCGGCAAAGTGCTGGGGCTGGTCAATATAGGCTGGCGCCGTGGCCCGGCACAAGATGGTGGCTGCATCTGGACTTTTGATAAACCGGTCGATACCTGCCATGCGCTAGAACTGATGCTGGAACCTGGCGTCATCGTCGGCATGGTCGATGAATACCCTGAGCAAACCCTGGGTGAAATTACCCTGGGTTCAGTGTCACGCTGGGGGTCTAATGATCATTTGAAAGATTTCTCCGCACTCGACGCCATCGTCGCCAGTGAATTGATACGTGATATGGAGCGCCTGCGTTCATGACAACAGCAAAAACAAAAACTGCCAAAGCCGGCAAAAGTGATGATGCAGTGAGTCTGCAAAGACCACCGGCAGAAATCCTGTATGCAGAGCAGTTGCAACAATTAAAAGCGCAGGACACAGATGTCAGGCCACCCGGCTGGGCACTCAGCATGAAGGCGGCACGCAGCTTTATCTTGGGTGATGCTGAACTTGGCATACCTGCCAAGATCGTCGCCCCGGTCGCCAGCATAGAACGCATGCTGGTCAGCCTGGCAACAGGGCGTGGCCTGATGCTCGTGGGCGAGCCCGGCACAGCCAAATCGCTGCTGTCTGAATTATTGGCCTGTGCCTTGTCGGGCGTATCAACGCTGACTATACAGGGTGGTGCATCGATTACCGAAGACCAGATCAAGTACGGCTGGAATTATGCCCTGCTGATCAATGAAGGCCCGTCGCCGCGTGCACTGGTACCAGCGCCGCTCTACCTGGGCATGCTACAAGGCAAGGTCGTGCGTTTTGAAGAAATCACGCGCGCCCCGCTGGAGGTGCAGGATTGCCTGCTGGGCATGCTGTCTGACCGCGTCATGGCCGTGCCGGAACTCACTGGTGAAGATGGCATGCTGTATGCACGTGAAGGCTTCAATATCATTGCCACCGCCAATACACGCGACCGCGGCGTCAATGAAATGAGTGCGGCCCTGAAACGCCGTTTTGATTTTGAAACCGTGTTCCCCATCCTGAATTTTGAACATGAACTTCACCTGGTGGCAGACAGCGCGGCGCGCCTGCTGGCATGCAGTGGCATACCCACCACCATTCCGCCTCAGGTACTGGAATTACTGGTCAGCACTTTCCGCGACCTGCGCGGTGCGCCAGATGGCAAGACCACTGGTGGCGAGGCGGCAATGGACAGGCTGAGCGCAGTCATGTCTACGGCTGAGGCGGTCAATGTAGCCCATGCTGTCGGCGTACGTGCCTGGTTTCTGGAACAGCGCGAAGGTAGCCCGGCAGATGTCGTCGATTGCATCGCTGGGACTGTTGTCAAGGACAATGCTGAAGACCGTGCCAAATTGCGTCGCTATTTCGAACAGAAAGTGGCGAAGAAATCCGGTTCGCACTGGCGTGCATTTTATGAAGCACGTTACCGCTTACCCTGATTTGCGGGACACGGTTTTGACAGATTTATCCGCATGAGCGCCATCCCGCACATCATTGGTGTACGCCACCACAGCCCGGCCTGCGCAAGGCTGGTAGCTGCACGCATACGCAGCCTGCAACCGGCTTATGTGCTTATCGAAGGCCCTGCAGACTTCAATGCCAGACTCGATGAACTGGCATTGCCACACCGCCTGCCAGTTGCCATTTACAGTTATTTGTCCGGCAGCAGGAATGAAAATGATGAAGCGCATGAAGCTGAAGTCCATCACGGTTCATGGACACCCTTTTCAGAGCACTCACCCGAATGGCAGGCAATCAGTGTAGGGCGGGACACTGGTGCACAGGTACGCTTTATAGACCTGCCTGCCTGGCATGATGCTTTTGCACATACCCTAAACCGTTATGCCGATGATGATGGTGATGCACAGGAAAACCGTGCTGAAGAATATATTGAACAGCTTGGTACGGCATTGAATGTCGAAGGGCGGGACGCACTGTGGGACCAGTTATTCGAAGATGAAGAAGATCTTGATACCCTGTGTTTCAGCCTGACTGCGCATTTTAAGCATCTGCGCAATGATGATATCGGTTCGCTGGGCAACCAGGAGCGTGAGACCATGATGGCGCGCTGGATAGCCTGGGCGGTGGCCCAGCGGCAGGGCCCGGTAATTGTCGTATGTGGTGGCTATCATGCGCCTGCCCTGGCGAAACTGTGGCCGGGCATGCAGGCTGAATTTTCCGTAGGTGAGGCGGAACCGGCTACCCCGACACCTGCCAATTCACCTGCCGATTCCTCCGATTCTGCAAGCCCAGATTTACGCTACGGTTCTTTCCTTGTGCCCTATACCTTCAAGCGGCTGGATGCGTTTACCGGTTATGCATCCGGCATGCCTTCGCCCGCCTATTATCAATGGTTGTGGGCGCATGGTCATGAGGGTGCCGCACGCCACGTATTGCAGGCGGTATTGACACGTCTGCGCGAAAAGAAACTGGCCGCATCGACCGCCGACCTGATCGCAGTACAGGTCAGGGCACAGGCCCTGACGCGTTTGCGCGGTCACCGCCATACCCTGCGCAATGACTGGCTCGATGCACTCGCAGGCGCACTGGTGAAAGATGCACTGGATGCGCCCTTGCCCTGGAGTTATCGCGGCCCCATACGCGCAGGCACTGACCCCGTGCTGGTACAGATAATGGATGTACTGGCAGGCGATATGGCTGGACAGTTGGCAGCAGGTACGCCACAACCGCCGTTGATTGCGGCCTTGCGTGACGAACTGGCAGCAGCAGATATCAGAGTCAATGTGCAACCCCATAGGCTGGAACTTGATTTGCTGACAGCCAGGGGCCGTAGCCAAAGCCAGTTACTGCACCGGGTAGCCTTGCTGGAGTTACCCGGCTTTGTGCGCAACAGCGGCCCGCAACTGGCACTGTCCGGTGAACGCAAGGAAAGCTGGACGCTGAGCCAGCCCTTTGAGCAACAGGCTGCACTGATCGAAGCCGGTGCCTGGGGCGCGACCTTGCTCGACGCTGCACGCGCCAGGCTGGAAGATAGCTTGCGCAAGGCCGGTGGTCGCATCACAGAACTGGCAAAGGGCCTGAACCGTGCGGCTTTTGCCGGCCTGCATGGCCTGAGCAAAAAAGTGCTGGCTGATTTGCAGACTGCGGTAGCGCATGAAAACCAGTTTGAAGCCCTGGGGCCGGCACTGGGCATGCTGTTCACACTGTTGCGCCACGGTCACACGCTGGGCATGGCTGACGCGCCGGTTCTGCGCGTCGTCATTGAAGCTGGCGTTGACCGTGCCCTGTGGCTGCTGGAACCACCCGGCGCCATACCGCCAGGCGCGATGAATACCCATATTCAGGGCTTTACTGTATTGCGCCAGATTGCTGTTGATGTCCTGAGTGCACAACGTCAGCCAAGTGAGCAGATAGCCTTGAACATCGAAGTGCCACGCCTGCTGGCCGTGCTGGAACGCAAGGCCGCCAATACCACATCAGCCGCGCTCAGCCGTGGTGCGGCGCTGGGTGCCATCATCAGCCTGCGGGCACAGATGGAGACAGCACCTTCTGCGTACAGTGAACAGGCCATTACTGTCTTGCAAGGCATGGCGGCAAACCAGCTTGGTGATGCCGTCAGCGGCCTGTTGGCACTGGCGCGTGAACAGTTGCTGCATGATACCCAGTTTGTCGCTGGCCTGGACGCGAAAGTGCAAACCCTGGATGACAGTGATTTCGTGATTGCCCTGCCGGCCCTGCGTTCTGCATTTACCTGGCTGCCTACACGTGAACGTGGCAACCTGGCGGAGCAGGTACTGGCCTTGCACCAGTCTCAACACCTGCCGCGCAGCAGCCTGACTGCACAACGTGGCAACTGGTCACCGGAACAGGTCGCCGCAAACCGGCTAGCAGAACAAAAAGCCCTCGCACAATTGCAGGCATGGGGTATCCCATGCTAGTTTTTGCCAGAAATAATCGCCTGCAAAAATTACTCACTGGATTAGCATGAGCCTGTCTATCCCTGGTCAACTCGAACGCTGGCGCATGATGCTGGGTGAGGCGGCAGAAAACAGCTGCGGCAAACTCAGTGAGCAGGCGCAGGCTGCGGATGCGGCGCTAGAATGGCTGTATGGCCGTGACACTGAACGCGCTGAGCGCGATGAACGCAATGCCGGCCTGGGGCCGTCGGCGCTCAGCACGCCGGACTGGATCAATCATATCCATACCCTGTTCCCCAGGGAAGTCATAGAGCGCCTGGAGCAGGATGCCGTAGAACGCTTTGGTATTGATGAAGTAGTCACCAATCTGGAAGTATTGGAGCGCATAGAGCCATCGGAATCGCTGTTGCGGGCAGTCCTGCATACCAAGCACCTGATGAACCCGCAAGTGCTGGCAGCGGCACGCAAGCTGGTTGCTGAAGTCGTGCGCCGCATCATGGAAAAATTGCAGACTGAAGTGCGCCAGGCATTTAGTGGCACGCGCGACCGTCGCCGGCGCAGCAATATGAAAATCGCCAGCAATTTTGATTTCAAAAAAACCCTGACCGACAACCTGCACCGCTGGCATCCTGAACGCCAGCGCCTGTACGTAGAAAAACCGGTATTCATCAGCCGCAGCCAGCGTCATACCCAGCCCTGGGATATTGTCCTTCTGATCGACCAAAGCGGTTCAATGGTGGATTCTGTCATCCACAGCGCTGTGATGGCAGCATGTTTATGGAATTTGCCCGGCATGCGCACGCGACTGGTGGCTTTTGATACAGCAGTCGTCGATTTGACAGCCGATGTTGCCGATCCGGTAGAACTGCTGATGAAGGTACAACTGGGTGGCGGCACGGATATTGCCAGGGCAGTTGGCTATGCGCAGGGCTTGCTGAGCAACCCGGGCCGCAGTGTGGTGGTACTGGTCAGTGATTTCTATGAAGGCAGCAGCGAACATGAACTGGTACGCCGCGTCAAGGCACTTGTTGAAAGCGGTTGCAAGGTATTGGGGCTGGCGGCACTCGACAGCAAGGCTGATCCCGTCTACGACCGCGACATGGCGCAACGGCTGGTCGCCGCTGGCGCCCAGGTCGGTGCCATGACACCGGGTGAACTGGCTGCCTGGCTGGCCGAAAAATTGCAGGCTTAGAATGACTATCAACCTACGCAATGATCTGATGGAACTGGGCAGCGAAGCCTTGCTGGCATTGGCCAACCCTGGCTTCGTCAAACGCGCCCAGAAAGACGTGGCAGCAGGCAATGTGCCTGAACTGAAGCAGGATGAAGATGGCACCGTGCATGCCATATTTGAAGACGGTGTGCACACCAGCATCAGTCCAACAGATTCTTTGCGTGATGCCCGGTGTAGTTGCGCAGCCAGCAGCATGTGCCGCCACCGGGTCACGCTGGTACTGGCCTATCAACTCGCCAATACAGATACATCGGCTACTGCAACAGCCAATCCTGACATTGACAATAGCTTCTGGACGCCAGCCCAGTTTGATGATGCAGCAATTGCTGCCGGTTTCAGTGTGCAGGTGATAGAACAGGCCCGCAAGCTTGCCATTGCCAGGCCGATAGCAAAAGTGAGAAATGCTGTCATCAGCGCTGACGGTATCAGCAACCCCGGTGTAATTTTACCGATGAGCCATGTGCGTTTTTTTTCGCGCACCAGCCTTGCGCATGCGCGTTGTGATTGCCAGCAAGGCAGTGCCTGCGCGCATGTGGTGCTGGCCACCTGGGCTTTCCGGCAGGCGCAGCAAAGCCAGCCCGGTGTGGCTGAAGTCAGTCTGGAAGTGCTGCTGCCCGGACAGAACGGTGAAACTGTTACTGCTGAAAAACTGTTGCAAACTGATTCTGCGAAAAATACGCTGGCTGATATAGAAGCCTACCTATGGTCAGTATGGCGCGATGGCTCGGCACAAGCCTTGCCGGGGCTGGAAGCACGCCACGCCAGTTTGCAGGCTGGTGTGCAGGCCCTGGGCTGGACCTGGGTAAGCACGGCACTTGATGATGTATGGCACATGCTGGAAGCGCAGGCGCATCGCTCCAACCGTTTTGATATACAGGATTTAAGTGACGCCATCGCCCAGTTGTGGGCACGCCTGCAAGCCGCCCGTCATGCGGACACAAACATGAATGCGTTTCTGCCGGCCAGCCAGGTTCTGGGCATTGGGCAAAAGGGAGAAGTCGCTCTCGATTTATTGCGCCTGGTCTCGCTGGGTGCGCAATTCTGGCGCGATGATATCAGTGAAGGTGTCAGCCTGGTATTTGCCGACCCCGATACCCAGGCTGTTTCTGTACTTGAACGCGCATGGCCGCTTGCAAAGGATGCAAAAGAGGCCAGCGCAGACATCAGCAGCCTGTTGCAAAGGCGGCTTGCAGGTTTATCTGTCAAACTACTGGCTGGTGGCCAGGTGATTACCCGAGCCGCCAGACGTCGCGCCAATGCCTGCCTGGAACTGGGGGCCAACGCCAGACAGACCAGTGTATTGCCGCTGTCACCAAAATCATTTGACGACCTCGTTGCGCCGCTGAAATTCAGCCAGCTAGGCACGCTGAGGGATTACCTGCGCCAGCGCCCGCCCGCCAATGCCCGCGCCATACAGTCTGGTGCTGACTGGCATGTACTGGAACTTGCCAGCCTGAACCTGGAGCATTGGTCATGGGATGCCGCGCGCCAGACCCTGTTTGCCGCCTGGCATGGCGAGCCGGAAAATCGCTTACATGCCTATCTGCCTTACCAGCATCTGACACCAGGCGCGGTCGATGCCTTCGCGCGTGCCCTCAACGGCGAATTTGGCGAACTGCTGAGTCTGGCAGGGCCCGTATGGCTGGAACACGGCCAGGTCTGCATGCAGCCAATGACGGTGATGACAGCACAGCGCGCCATCGTGCTGGCGCTGGAAGCGGCAAATCCACAACAGATGAGCCTGCAACAAATGCCTTTGCCTGTCAGTGCTGAACAAGCCTTGTTACGCGAAACCCGGTATTTGCTGAATCAGTTGCTGCGCCAGGGTGTGCGTCATGCCACGCCATCACAGCGTACTCGCCTGGATGCACAGGCCAGGCAAATGGCCGATGCAGGCTACAGCAAATCCGCGGCACTGTTGCAAGCCATCTTCACAGAGGCAGGCGATAACCACAATACCCAGTCTGCGCAGGGTTTGACCAAACTGGAGAACTTGTCTGGCCTGAACCTGCTGATACAGGAATTGCTAGCCTGATGTGACTGCCTGCGTTTATCTGTCCACCATCGCCAGGCGTTCTTTGCTGTAACGTTCACCGGCAACCCTGGACATGGCGTTTTCAAGAGCATGCAAATCGGCTGCATCAAGCTGCACATCGACAGCACCCAGATTATCTTCAAGATAGCTGACACGCTTAGTACCAGGTATGGCGACGATATCACCGCCCTGGTGCATGACCCAGGCTAAAGCGATTTGTGCCGCGCTCAGGTTTTTTGCATCGGCAATTTGTTTGACCGTTGCTGCGGCCTGCATGTTCTGGTCAAAATTGACGCCCTGCATGCGCGGATCAAGATGGCGGAAATCTGTCGCCGGATAATCTTCTGCCCGCTGCGCGCTGCCACTGAGGAAACCGCGCCCCAAGGGACTGAATGCCACCAGGCCTATGCCCAGCTCGCGCAATAGCGGCAGGATATCTGCTTCCAAATTGCGTTCCCACAGAGAATATTCACTTTGCAAGGCAGTGATGGGGTGCACCGCATGGGCACGGCGTATAGTGCTGACACCTGCTTCCGACAGGCCGAGAAAACGTACCTTGCCTTCGCGCACCAGATCTGCCATGACACCGACCACGTCTTCAATCGGCACTGTCGGGTCTACCCTGTGCTGATACAGCAAATCAATATAATCCGTGCCCAGTCTTTGCAGAGAAGCGTCTACTGCTTCGCGTATATGTGCCGGGCGACTGTCAAGGCCGGTGGTTATATTGTTTTCTATCCTGAAGCCGAATTTGGTGGCCAGTATCACTTCACTGCGCCGGCCTTTGAAGACACGACCCAGCAGGGCTTCATTGGCATACGGGCCATATTGTTCTGCCGTGTCAAAAAAATTGACGCCCAGGTCAAGAGCGCGATGCAGGGTGGCAAGCGATTCTTTTTCATCGGCAGCACCATAGGCCGTGCTCATGCCCATGCAACCAAGACCAAGTGCAGATACTTGCAGGCCACTACGACCAAGCTGACGTTGTTTCATGGTTTTTCATTTCACGAGGTTAAAGGGATTAAGGGATTAAGGGGTTTAAAGGGTTTAAGAAAACGCAAGGCATATTGTTGCTGCCAGTGATGGTTCTCATTATCAGCCTTGTATGCGTCTTCAACAATCAGCATAGAATGCAAAGAGTTGTTGCCGCAGGCGCAAAAATCACCAAAGATTTATTTGCAGGATACATGATGGATATGCTGAAAGAAATGGCGATGTTTGCCCAGGTTATCGAAAGCGGCAGCTTTTCTGCCGCTGCACTTCAGTTGGGGGTGAATACATCGGCAGTCAGCCGCCATGTATCACGGCTGGAAGCACATATGGGCGGACGCCTGCTGCAAAGAAGTACACGTTCTTTTGCCCTGACCGAACTGGGCAAAGAGGTGTATGCAGGTTGCGCGCGCCTCGTGCAGGCAGCACGCGAAACGCAGGCGCTGGCAGGCAGTTATAGTCAAAGCCCGACCGGCATCATCCGGGTCAGTGCACCCATCGTATTTGGACAAGTCTGGCTGGCCCCCAGATTGCAGGGCTTTCTGGATACCTACCCTGATGTCGATATACGCCTGACACTGATGGACAGCACAATCGACCTGATTGACGAAGGTGTCGATCTGGCCATACGCATTTCACGTGAGCTCGCACCCGGCCTCGCGGCCAGGCCCCTGGGCAAGATGCGCTATGTGTTAGTGGCGACACCTGGATATTTGCGGCAGCATGGCAACCCATCCATGCCGGAAGAATTAAGCGCGCATCGCTGCATCTACCTGGGTTATGCCGCCTTTGGTGATCAGTGGGCCATGCAACGCGGCAAACAGCAATGCCAGGTTCAGGTATCAACGCGGCTGACGATCAATAACAGTTCAGCCATTCTGGCAGCAGTACTGGCAGGTGGCGGCATTGGCCTGGTACCTGATTTCACGGCCGAGGCGGCCATTGCCACGGGACAGGTGCAGGTCATCTTGCCCGACTGGGATTTTTGCGAGCCTTACACAGGCAATATCTATGCGGTGTATACACCGGGCAAACATCTGGCTTTGAAAATCCGCGCTCTTATAGATTATTTGCTTAAATAGACACAGGCTTAATGCGAATTTCAACTATCAAAAACTGATTTCCAACATAGATCGTTAACGCATAAGTTAGCGCAAATTTGTTCGTGTACGGACAATGCGGGCGATGTAATACTGATTTTCCACATTGTTTCAGAATCAGGTTTGCCATGCCTTATGCAGTAAGCTCAGTCTTGAGCCGCCAATCCGCATCCAGCTTATCGAACCCGGCCAGTTCCGTATCTGACCAGCATGAAGCCGTGCTGGCCAGTGCCATTACCCTGGCCGCACGTCTTGCGAAAACAGCCGTTGAACGTGACAGCACTGGTGGCCATGCGGCAGAAGAACGTGCATGGATACATGAATCTGGCTTGCTCACGCTATCAATCCCGGTTGAATTTGGTGGCCAGGGTGCTGAGTGGCCGCTGATTTTTGAAGTGGTACGTATACTGGCAACAGCAGACAGCGCACTGGCGCACGTGTTTGCCTTCCATCATCTGCAACTGGCAGGCATACAGTTATACGGGAATGCACAGCAACAGCGCAGCCTGCTGACGGCAAGCGTTGAGCAGCCGCTTTTCTGGGGCAATGCGCTGAACCCGCTAGACCGGCGCACGACAGCAAACAAGGTCGAAGGCGGTTATAGCCTCAATGGCATCAAAAGTTTTTCATCCGGCTCAGTCGGTGCCGACTGGCTGACGATTTCTGCCTGGGATGCGGTAACGGAAACGGCCTTGATCGCGGCTATTCCAGCCAACCAGCAAGGTATCAGCATTCAGGCAGACTGGGATGCCTTTGGCCAGAAACAGACCGACAGTGGCAACGTCCATTTTGACAATGTGTTCCTGCCTTCTGAACTTGTCTTGCAGGCTCCTGGGCAAGTGCCGACAGCACAGGCAACACTGCGCTCGCAGGTGGCACAACTCATCATGGCGAATTTATACCTGGGCATAGGCCAGGGTGCCTTTGATGCAGCACGCGCCTATACCAGGGACCAGGCAAAAGCCTGGTTTGCTGCCGGGGTAGACCAGGCCACGGATGACCCTTACATACAGCATCGCTATGGTGAATTGTGGTTGCTATTGCGCCCTGCCGTTGCCATGGCTGACCTGGCAGCCACTGAACTGGAAAAAGCATTTCGCCAGGGACCACTGGTCACCGCTGAAACCCGGGGCAGGCTGGCCATATCAGTCGCAGAAGCAAAGTGCCTGGCGCACCGTGCGGGCCTGGAAATCAGTTCACAAATGTTTGAACTGACGGGTGCGCGCTCCACTTCTGCACGTTATGGCTATGACCGCTACTGGCGCAATGTCAGAGTGCATACCCTGCATGACCCTATTGATTACAAATTGCGTGACCTCGCCGTTTTGCGCTCAATGGCAGCTTGCCTGAACCTACTGCATATTCCTGAAGGACAGCGTCAGTGAGTAGACCTATCATACAAATCAAGTCTGTCAGCAAGGCATTCAAGTTACCGGCTGGTGGCGTTTTTCACGCGGTCAAATCGGTCAGCCTTGACATTGAACAAGGAGACATCTTTGGCCTCATCGGTAAAAGCGGTGCGGGTAAATCCACGCTGCTGCGCCTGATCAATTTACTTGAACGCCCAGACAGTGGCGAAATCATTGTTGCCGGTCATGAGCTGACAAGACTGGGTAAAGCCCAGTTGCGACTGGCAAGACAAAACATAGGCATGATTTTCCAGCAATTCAATCTCTTGCAAAACGCGACTGTGTTTGACAATGTCGCCTTCCCGCTGAAAATACATACACAGCACAGTAAACATGAAATCGCGCAGCGCGTGACAGAATGTCTGGAAATCGTTGGCCTTGTGAGCAAGGCTGACAGCTATCCTGCACAACTATCGGGCGGGCAAAAACAGCGCGTCGCCATTGCGCGTGCCCTGGCCAGCAAACCCAACGTCGTGTTGTGCGATGAACCAACCTCGGCACTGGATGCAGAAACCACACGCGAAGTGCTTGATACCCTGCGTGATATCAATCAGCGTCTGGGTGTCAGTATCGTCATCGTCAGTCATGAGCTGTCTGTGTTGAGTACGATCTGCAATAAAGTGGCGGTGCTGGAAGATGGCGAAATTGCAGAAAGTTTTTCGCTGGCAGATACAGGCGTCTTGCGCAAAACAGCATTAGGCAGGGAACTGGCCTTTCACGGCAAGGAAGCTGGCAATCAAGAACCATGGAAGGAATTGAGCCATGCTTGAAAACCTGATTTCCCTTTTGCCTGAACTGGGTGTCGCTGTTGGGCAAACCTTTACCATGCTGGCAATCGGCCTCAGTGCTGCGGTGCTGATAGGTGGCCCCCTGGGCATCATCCTGTTTCTGGTGGCTGACGGTCAGTCATTGCAAAACCGGCCGCTGGCAATGTTGCTGGGCTGGCTGGTTAATACCATCCGTTCTTTCCCTTTCATTATCTTGCTGGTGGCGCTGGTTCCTTTCACACGTTTGCTGGTCGGCACTTCGATAGGCCCGCTGGCGGCAGCTGTGCCTTTGTCGATTGCAGCGATTCCCTATTTTGCACGGCTGGTAGAACAGAATTTTCGTGACGTGCCGCGCGGTGTGATTGAAGCTGCCCATGCGATGGGCGCATCTGAATTGCAGATCATTTTCCGTGTCTTGCTGGTTGAGGCGCGCAGCGGCTTGGTGCTGGCACTGACTGTACTGGCCATCAGCTTTCTGTCCTATTCTGCCGTTGCCGGTGTGGTGGGCGGCGGTGGCATTGGCGACCTGGCAATACGTTATGGCTATTACCGTTTCCAGACTGATGTGATGTTCATGACGGTGGCACTGCTGATCGCGCTGGTGCAACTCATACAATTTACCGGCAACCGCATTGCGCGCCGTCTCGACAAACGCTAATTCTCTTCATTTTCCAAGGACATCATCATGCATCGTCGTCATATTCTTGTCAGCGCACTGGCTTTTACCATCGCCGCCTCTGCTGCTTTCACCTCCGTGGCATTTGCCAAAGACCCAAAAGAACTGGTCATCGGTACCAGTGCCGGCCCCTATGCCGACCAGGTCAAGCTGGGCATCAAACCGATACTGGAAAAACAGGGCTACAAGGTCAAGGTCGTGGAATTCAATGACTATATCCAGCCTAACTTTGCGCTGGCAGAAGGCGCTCTGGATGCCAATGCCTTCCAGCATATTATCTACCTGACGAAATTCTCGGCTGACAATAAACTGGCGTTGTCAGAACTGATCAAGGTACCAACCGCACCGATTGCGATCTACAGCAAAAAACATAAGTCCCTGAGCGACGTCAGGGAAGGCGCTACCGTCGCCTTACCGAATGACCCAACCAACCAGGCAAGGGCGCTGGTCTTGCTTGATCAACTGGGCTGGATCAAGCTAAAAGCAAACATCGATCCGATACGCGCGTCAGAAAAAGACGTGGCTGACAATCTCAAGAAAATCAAACTGATTCCCCTGGAGGCGGCGCAGTTGCCACGTTCTTTGCAAGATACCGATTTCTCTTTTGTGAATGGTAATTTCGCGCTGGCGTCTGGACTGAAGCTGAATGAAGCGCTGGCACGTGAAAAAATTTCCAGCAACTACCAGAACCTGGTGGCGATACGCACGGAAGACAAAAGCAAACCCTGGGTAAAAGACCTGGAAGCAGCTTATCGTTCGAAAGAATTTCTGGAGGTAACGAATAAGCATTTCGCCGGTTTTGCCAAGCCCGATTACCAACAGGCACTTGAAGTCGCCGCCAAGTGAACATGCCATGACTAAAAAGCGCATCCGCTTCAATGCATTCCAGATGAACACGGTCGGCCATCAGTCACCGGGCATGTGGCGTCATCCCAGGGACAACAGCCATCAATATACCAGCGCGACGCACTGGACAGAGCTGGCACGCCTGCTGGAATATGGCTTGTTTGATGCTGTATTTCTGGCCGATGTGCTGGGTGTCTACGATGTCTATGCAGGTGATACAGATGCAGCATTGCGCAATGGCATACAGGTGCCCTTGAATGACCCCCTGGCGCTGGTGCCATTGATGGCCAGCGTGACCAAACACCTGGGTTTTGGGGTGACCTGCGCACTCACGTATGAGCATCCATATACCTTCGCGCGCCGCATTTCCACACTCGATCACCTGACGCAGGGTCGCATAGGCTGGAATATAGTCACAGGTTATCTCGACAGCGCTGCCAGGAACTTGGGCTTGCAACAACAGTTGAGTCATGATGAACGTTATGACCTGGCCGATGAATATATGGAAGTCGTCTATAAACTGTGGGAAAAAAGCTGGGATGAGCAAGCCGTGGTACGCGACAAGGCGCGCGGCATTTATGCCGATCCGTCGCATGTGCATGCCATCCATCACCATGGTAAGTACTATAAGGTGCCGGGCATTCATTTATCTGAACCTTCCCCACAAAGAACACCTCTTCTTTTTCAGGCAGGCAATTCCACACGTGGCACGGCGTTTGCGGCACAGCATGCTGAATGCACGTTCGTCAGCGGCCCCAGCAAAAAGGTCGTCAAGCGTTATGTTGATGATACCCGTGCGGCATTGAAGACTGCCGGGCGCGATGCTGGTGATGTCTATATCTATGCGCAGGCATTGATCATTACGGCAGAGAGCAGCGCGGCAGCAAAAGAAAAATACCAGGATTATCTGCAATACATCGATATCGAAGCATCACTGACCCTGCTGTCTGGCTGGACAGGCGTGGATTTCTCCAGGCTGCCGCTGGATGCCACCATCGATTACATAGAATCTGAAGCGGGCCGCTCTGCCCTGGCCTCATTCAGTTCCGCCGACCCCACCAGAAAATGGACGGTGCGCGAAGCCGCAGAATTCATCGCCCTTGGCGGCCGTGGGCCGGTGTTCGTTGGCGATGCAGGCGAAGTCGCCGATCAACTCGAAGCATGGCTGGATGAAACAGGCATAGATGGCTTTAACCTGACCTTCGCTGTCGCGCATGAAACCATTAAGGATGTCGTCAAATTCATCGTGCCTGAACTACAGCGACGCGGACGTTACAAGACGCATTACAGCAATGGCACTTTACGTCAGCAATTATTTCAGCGCGGCGACCGACTGCCAGCAACGCACATAGGCAGGAACATAGAAATCATATCGCCGCTGGCGAACGCAGCATAAAACATGAAGAGAACCAAGGATAAAAAATGAAACGCCGTAATTTTTTGCATATCGCAACAGGTAGTGCCGCAGGCGCAGCGCTGTCTGTATTGCCAGGTCTGTCCAGTGCCGCAAGCACCTTGAAAGAATTGCGCATCGATTATGCGTATTACTCACCCACCAGCCTGGCATTGCGTCGTTTTGGCTGGCTGGAAGAAGAATTCAAGGCTGACGGCACGAACATCAAATGGGTGTTTAGCGCGGGCAGTAACCGCGCGCTGGAATATCTGAATGCGAACAGCCTGGACATCGGCTCCACAGCCGGGCTGGCAGCCTTGCTGGCCAAGGCCAATGGCAATCCTATCAAGACGCCGTATATTTTCTCGCGCCCTGAATGGACGGCACTGGTGGTGCGCAAGGATTCTGCCATCCAGACACTGGCTGACCTGAAAGGCAAGAAAGTGGCGGCAACCAAGGGAACTGATCCCTACCTGTTTTTGCTACGTGCTCTGAAAACTGCAGGTCTGAAACGTACTGACATCGAGCACGTCAGTCTGCAACATGCCGATGGCCGCGCTGCGCTGGAACAGGGCAAGGTGGATGCCTGGGCGGGTCTGGATCCGCACATGGCTGCCAGTGAACTGGAAGCCAATTCACGTCTCATCTATCGCAATGTCGCTTTCAATACCTACGGTTTCCTGAATGTGCGCGAAGACTTCCTGAGCAATCATGCGGCGGAAGTCACGCGTGTATTACGCACCTATGAAAAGGCGCGCGCCTGGGTACGCAACAATCCTTCCGAGGCAGCAAAGATACTGGCTGAAGAAGCCAAGGTCAGCTTGCCGGTAGCCCTGTTGCAAATCAAGCTGCGCAGCGATTTCAGCCATGCCCTGCCTTCATCCGAGCATATACAGGCATTGCAGGTCGCCGCGCCGATATTGCAGGACGAGGGTCTGGTGAAACCAGGGGTTGACCTGAATCGCACAATACGCGAGCTGATTGATACTCGCTTTGCCCAGAATCTGGTCACTGCCTGATTCCAGAAATCATGTCATCGCCTGGCATCACCATCGTCACAGATACATCAGGTACCAAAAGTACACCGGGCATCACACCAGCAAAATTTCGGCTCGTCATGCCACGTTTTGCATGGGGACTATTCTTGCCTGCCATAGTGTTGGCACTGGCTGAAATCAGTGTACGTTCTGGCTGGATAGCGGCCAATCTTTTGCCTGCTCCGAGCGAGATTTTTACGACCATCATCAACCTGGCGCGCCTGGGTCTGCTCACGCACATTGCCATCAGCAGCTTGCGGGTGTTAGCAGGGTTTATCGCTGGTGCGGGGCTGGCAATTCTGACCGGTTCACTGGTGGGTCTGAATGCGCGCCTGGAGGCAATTCTCGATCCCAGTTTTCAGGCATTGCGGGCCATTCCTTCACTCGCCTGGGTACCTTTGCTCTTGTTGTGGCTGGGGATAGATGAGGCACCCAAACTGATGCTGATAAGCATAGGGGCTTTCTTTCCTGTGTACATGGGTGTGGTGTCTGGCATACGCGGTGTTGACCGGCGGCTCATTGAAGTCGGCAAACTCTATCACCTGTCAGGCACGGCGATGGTCAGGCGCATACTTTTGCCTGCTGCCTTGCCAGCGATCGTCACAGGTTTGCGCAATGGCTTAGGCCTGGCCTGGATGTTCATGGTGGCGGCGGAACTGATTGCCGCCAGTTCCGGCCTCGGTTATCTGTTGACCGATGGTCGCGAAACCAGCCGTGCCGATATCGTGCTGGCAGCGATTGCGATTCTTGCCGTGCTGGGAAAAGGCAGTGACTGGCTGATGTACAGACTGGAACTGCATTTGCTGGCCTGGCGTGATACGTATCAGCCCACGACGTCAAATAGCCAATCCATCAACCAGACATGAGGCAGGCGAACATGCAGCCACTGTTGAAAGTGCAGGTGGACAGAAAGCACTATGGCACACGCACCATACTGAAAAACCTCCAGCTTGACGTGAAGGAAGGTGAAATCCTAAGCCTGATCGGCGCCAGCGGTTGTGGTAAAAGCAGTTTGCTGTCGATTATCGCCGGTCTTGATACCAGTTACGAAGGCAGGATAACGCTGGCAGGCCAGCGCCTCAACGGTGTAAGCCGTGAAATTGGCTTCATCTTTCAGGAGCCACGTTTATTCCCTTGGCTGACCGTAGCACAAAACATTGCCTTCGATACCAGCGATTTTGCCGGACAGGGGCCGGTCATTGCCAGGCTGCTGGCGGAAGTCGGCATGCCTGGTTATGAACAATCCTTACCCAAACAGTTGTCAGGTGGCCAGGCGCAGCGGGTCGCCATCGCACGTGGCTTGTTTTCCAGCCCCAGGCTCTTGTTACTGGATGAGCCATTTTCTGCCGTTGATGCATTTACCCGGATGAAATTGCAGGATTTGCTGCTACGCATCGCGAGTGAATACAGGCTGACCGTCCTGCTGGTCACCCATGACATCGACGAAGCCCTGTATCTGAGTGATCGCATTGTCCTGATGGATCACAGCACGGCAGGCTTGCGTCAGGAATTTGGCGTATCGCAAGAAAGACCTCGCGACCGGGCGAAAGCCACTTTGTCGCCCCTGAAGGCAGAGATACTTGATAACTTGCATGCAACGCATGCTTTTTAAACCCTGGCCTGATTAAAAATGCCCTTGTAACAAGATTTCTGAAAAACCGTGTGCACGTAGCTTTTGCAGCTTTGCAAAGAAAATGTGCATATTTTTGCAATCCTGCTCATCAATTGGTACGATTAGCCTTTTATGGACGAATGTAGCTATTCATCCATGCATTTGACTGTTGCCTGAAGAAGTTTAAGCAAAACTTAAATACCGTCAGGCAACAATGCACAGGCTAAGGCATTGACAGCGGCATTCACTTTTTCATGGACTCTATGCAAAACAGTACGACGCGCAAACCAATTGAGATCAAAATTTCTACCGTTGTTGCTGTTGCAATTCTGCTCAATGAATCTTCCATTCCGGCACTGGAAGCCGCATTAAAAGACATGACGGCCGGCTCACCCGATTTTTTTGATGACGAATTTGCTGTCATTGATGTCGACTCTATTTCAGAACAAACGCTGGACTGGAACGCGCTGATACCGTTGTTTAAAGCCCACGGACTGAACCCGGTCGCCGTACGTAATGCCCGCGAAGAAGACCATGCCGCGATACGCGCCCATGGCTTGAGCATAGACATGGTCAGCAAACCCCGGCACGAGCCTGAAGTGGCCGCAGCCGTACCACAGGCAGAAAAGGCGGCAGAAGCCGCGCCTGTCGTCACACCTATTGCACCGGTTGCACCCCTCGCTGCCGAGCCGCAGGTCATCGTGCGCAATATGCCGGCCATGGTGGTAGACACACCGGTAAGGGCTGGCCAGCGCATTTATGCGCGTGGGGCTGACCTGATCATCACGGCCTCGGTCAATAATGGTGCCGAAGTCATTGCTGATGGCAGCATCCATATTTATGCGCCTTTGCGTGGCCGGGCACTGGCCGGTGCCACGGGCAATACTGAAGCGCGGATTTTTGCCCTGACGATGGAGCCGGAACTGGTATCGATTGCCGGGATTTACCGCACTTTTGAAAATGGTTTTCCCCCTCTGCAAGCCCACCATCCGGTTCAAGTTAAGTTAAATGGTGACAGTATTGAAGTATCATCAGTGAAATCAACCGGCTGAAGCCCTCAATTTTCAGTATTTTCGGATAGCTAAAGGAGTTTTTTGTGGCAAGAATCATCGTTGTAACATCCGGTAAGGGCGGCGTGGGCAAAACCACTTCCAGCGCAAGTTTCGCTTCTGGCTTGGCCATGCGCGGCCATAAAACTGCCGTACTGGATTTTGACGTAGGCTTGAGGAATCTTGATCTCATCATGGGTTGTGAACGCCGCGTGGTGTATGACCTGGTGAATGTCATCAGCGGCGAAGCCACGCTGAACCAGGCGCTGATCAAGGACAAGCATTGCGACAACCTGTTCATCTTGCCTGCATCGCAAACCCGTGACAAAGACGCGCTGACTGAAGAAGGCGTGGAACGGGTATTGAACGATCTGATCAAGATGGATTTTGAATTTATCGTCTGTGATTCACCGGCAGGCATAGAACGTGGTGCCGTCATGGCGCTGACCTTTGCCGACGAAGCCATTGTCGTCACCAATCCGGAAGTATCTTCGGTACGTGATTCTGACCGCATCCTGGGGATTATCCAGGCTAAATCCAAGCGTGCCCAGGCCGGTGGAGAACCGGTCAAGGAACACCTACTGATCACCCGCTATTCACCAAAACGCGTAGAAGCAGGTGAAATGCTGTCGCATACGGATGTACAGGAAATCTTGCGTATCCCGCTGATTGGTGTTATTCCTGAATCCGAAGCGGTACTTCATGCGTCTAATCAAGGCAATCCTGCCATTCACATGAAGGGAAGTGATGTTTCAGATGCTTACGAAGATGTGGTTTCCCGCTTTTTAGGTGCTGAAGTTCCTTTGCGTTTTATCAATTACGAAAAACCGGGCCTGCTGCAACGCATTTTCGGAGGCAAATAACATGGCTCTGCTTTCTTTTTTATTTAATACCAAGCCCAAAACCGCCAATATGGCGAAAGAGCGCCTGCAAATCATTATTGCACGCGAACGTACTGGCAGGGATGGTTACGATTTTTTGCCAGCGCTACGTGAAGAACTGATTGCGGTCATTTCCAAATACACCAAGGTCAATCCGGAAGACATCAAGGTATCGCTGGATAAACAAGGTAATCTGGAAGTGCTCGATGTCAATGTTGTTTTGCCTGATCTGGAGTTGCGTAGTTAAAAATACATCTTTACTTGCCGCACTAAATCGGCGGCAAGTAATGTGTAGATACCAGTATGTCAATTTTCTTTACAGTAAGTTACTTCTTGACAGGAAGTATGCGAAAATCGCAATTAATGAAGTAATTTGGTGGTTTTTTTCACATTTTTTCACAATTACTTATTTTTTCACTTGCTTTCGATATAATGGAAGTTATTCCACTCTATTTGCCGGCCTTCAACGGTAACACTCCATGAGAATCGCTGTACTTGACGACGACAATAATCTGCTCGAACTGGTCTGCACCATATTGAATGCTGCCGGCCATACCACTCACCCTTTCCTAAGCGGGAAAGAGATGCTGCATCAGTTGCGTCGTGAAAGTTACGACATGCTGATACTGGACTGGCAAGTGCCAGACCTGAGCGGTACCGAGATTTTGCACTGGGTGCGCGAGAAACTGTCGCCGACCTTGCCGGTGTTGTTCATGACCAGCCGTTCTGGTGAAGACGATATCGTCGCTGGTCTGGCCGCAGGTGCGGATGATTACATGATCAAACCGATACGCCGCAGTGAAATGGTAGCGCGCGTGCAAGCCTTGCTGCGTCGCGCCTACCCAACACAGACGGCGTCTGAGCATCTGCAATTTGGCATCTATAAATTTGAAACCAGAGCCGGTCGTGTCAGCGTCAATGATGTACCAGTAGAGATGACACAAAAAGAATTTGATCTGGCCCTGCTGCTGTTCCGCAATCTTGGTCGTCCACTTTCCCGCGCCTATATCCTCGAAGCGGTATGGTCGCGTGATGTTGATATCCCCTCCCGTACTATGGATACACATATTTCCAGAGTACGCAGCAAACTGGAATTGCGCCCGGAAAACGGTTATCGCCTGGCACCGGTCTATAGCTACGGTTATCGCCTGGAACAAATGACCCCAGAATAAAAACTTCCGGGCCTGCACATCTGCGCCCGGAATGTACCACCCTACGAGGAGTCCCGCATGAGACTAGCCCGCCCATCGCTCCTGCGACAAACATCATCACGCCTGCTGTTACCATTATTCTTCAGTCTTGCCCTGACAGCGCCTTTGCTGGCATCCGCCGCTAAAAGCGCAAGCGCCACAGGTGAGCCTGGCAGTTTTATCAGCACGCCACCAGATATGACTTACTTCGCGGTACAGGGCGATACCTTGTCCGCCATCTCCAAACGCTATACGAATAAGGCGCTGAACTGGCACATCATCGGCAAGCGTAACAAGATTGACGACGACAGGGCGATCCCCATCGGCACCGCCATATTGATACCACTGGAATTATTGCCCGAAGAGGATAGTGAAGCGCGTGTCATCGCCATGACGGGCACGCCCCAGTTCAAGGCCGCTGATGGAAAATCCGGCGTACTGACTTTAGGAGCCGTAATCAGGGAAGGCACGCAGATCACCACGGATAAAAATGGCTTTTTGACGCTGGCACTGGCAGATGAGTCTAGGGTTTCGATCCCCTCCAACAGCCAGGTCAGCCTGGCCAAATTGCGCAAGACCAAATATACAGGCAGCCCGAGAACAGAAATCAACCTCTTGCAGGGGAAGGTCGAATCACGTGTGTCTTCACTGGTCAGCAATAAGGGGCGCTTTGAGGTGCGCACCAATCTGGCAGTGGCGGGCGTGCGGGGTACCAATTTCCGCGTCGGCGTGAACGACGATGGCATTGCCAATGAGGTACTGGAAGGTGGCGTGGCAGTCAGCAACACCAATGTAAAAAAACCGGACGAGCTGGTACTCACATCCGGCAAAGGCAATATCATCAGTGCAACTGGCGTCGGCAAGCCAGTCGATCTGCTGCCGCCACCACAATTAAGCGACAGTTACCTGTTGCAAGAACGTCCTACCCTGCAATTCCAGGTTGAAACCAATGCGTCTGCCGCTGGCTATCATGTGCAGATTGCCAAAGATAAAGAGATACTCGACGTACTGGCAGAAAACCGCTTCAAGGAAAATCGCTTCAAATTCGATGGTTTTGCTGACGGCAATTACTTTGTACGCTTTACCGCCATCGACAAAGCCGGCCTCGAAGGCTTGCCTCTGGTCAAGGCGGTGACACTGAAAGCAAGGCCAGAACCACCTTTCACAGTTCAACCGAAAAACAAGCTGCGTGCAGAAAGCTTGGATTTCGCCTGGACCGAAGCTGGCAACGCCCTTGCGTATCATTTGCAAATGGCCAGGGATGCAGAATTCAAGAATCTGGTGGTGGATAAGACTGATCTGAAAGAAGTACAGTTCAGCACAACCAGGCCAGCCGATGGCACTTATTACTGGCGGGTTGCCACCATTGCGCAAAAAGATGGCAAAGCCGATCACGGCCCTTTTAGTGATGTGCAAAAATTCGTGGTCTTGCCGGTCACCAGCCTGGCGCTACCGGGCGATGGGGACGGCAACCAGCTGTCTTTCAGCTGGGCGTCTGAACCAGGGCAAAAATTCCTGATACAGATCAGTATGGATGCCGATTTCAAGAACATCTACCTGAGCAAGGACCTCGATCAGGCAGAACTGAAAATTACCCGCCCTGCTGCCGGCCAATATTTCATCCGCGTCCGCTCAACTGACCCGGATGGTTATGTCAGCCCGTTCACAGCTACACAAAAAATCACCTTGCGGCCACGCTGGACCAGCAGTGACGGCACACCGATCAATAGCAGTGGTGGTGCCGTGGGTACGAATTTCTGATTCATCTTGAATTGACCAGGGAAACAGGCGAGCTATTTTGCGCAATATAATGAATGGCAACTTTCAGGTGGAAAGAATAGCGCTGCGCGAGTGGCTGGTTCTGAGCATCCTGATTTTGCTGTTCACCGCTGGTCTGCTGTTTTACAAGACGCTGGAACGTGCCGACCTGGTTCTGTATGACCGCCTGATGCAATTGAATTCGCGGCCAGAGCGGGATGACATCATCATCGTCGGCATAGACAGCCACAGCTTGAGCGAACTGGGCAAATGGCCTTGGCCACGACAACGCCATGCCGAACTGATCAAGCAACTCAGCGCAGCACAAGCACTGGCAATAGGCATGGATTTTGTCTTTGTCGAAGCCGAAGAGCGCAGCAGCGAACAGTCTGTCAATGGTGATCAGTTACTGGCTGACGCACTAACTAAAAGCAATAATGTGGTCTTGCCGCTGATATCAGAAAATGCCGGCAAAGGCTTGACCACGGTGCGTCCCATTCCCGTATTGAGCAGCGCTGCGCGCCAGCTCGCTCATATCAACCTGGAAATCGACAAAGATGGTGTCGTGCGCAGCATCTTTCTGCGCGAAGGCATGAATGGCGAATGGTGGCCACATTTTTCGCTGGCACTGGCTGATATCGGCAAGCAGATTACACCTGGTACCGAAACCAATCTGCCGGGCGCACGCTTAAGTGCGGCCTTGCGTAATGCCGCGCCAGAAGCGGGCACCTGGCAACGCGATTATCAAATGCACATACCATTCGCTGGCAGCAGCGGGCATTTCCGCTCAGTGCCTTATGTGTCGGTGCTCAGGGGTGAAGTACCGGTTGATTTCTTCAGACATAAATATGTACTGGTAGGGCCAACTGCCAGCGCCATGGCCGACTCCTTTCCCACCCCGGTTTCTGGTAACGAGGGCATGATTTCCGGTGTGGAAATTAATGCCAACATTCTGGCTGCCCTGCTTGATGACCGCAGTATCACACCCGCCCCACTGACGTATAACCTGCTCCTGAATTTACTGGCCGTGGCAGTGGCTTTGCTGGCTTACCAGTTGATGTCGCCCAGAAAAGCCTTGCTGGCAACAGCAAGTGTCGCGGTCGTTACGCTGGTGGGCAGTTGGGCCAGTCTGCGCTACCTTGGTTACTGGGCACCACCAACTGCCGGCTTGCTGGCGCTGGTCATTGCCTACCCCTTATGGAGCTGGCGCAGGCTGGAAGCTGCCATCCGCTTTCTGGGTGAAGAATTCAGGGTGCTCGACAAAGAGCCGCATCTGTTGCCGGAATTCGTTGATGAAGATGACGAGCAACCTGCGCGCGCCCTGACTGACACGCTGGAACAAAGCATCAATGCCATGCGTGAAGCGGTGGACAGGGTGCGCGACTTGCGCCAGTTCGTCAGCGACAGCCTGGCCAGCCTGCCTGATGCCACTCTGGTGACCACGACTGATGGCAATGTATTGCTCTCAAACCAGCCTGCCCAAAGCTATTTTGCCAGCATAGGCATACCCAAGGTGAACGATGCCCTGGTGCCGTATCTGTTTGCCACCATGTCGAACCCGCAAAATACCGAATACGGGCAAGACAACAGCTTTAGCTGGTGGAATATTCTCGATATCAAACACACCAAAAGCATGTCGCAGGGCATAGAAGTGCGTGACCCGCAAGGCAGGGATCTGCTGATCAAAAGCGCACCCTGCTATAACGGTGAAAAACAGCTGGTAGGGTGGATAGTCAGTCTGGTCGACATTACCAGCATACGTGCGGCAGAGCGCAGCCGTGATGAAACCCTGCATTTCATTTCGCATGATATGCGGGCACCGCAAGCCAGCATATTGGCCCTGCTGGAATTGCAAAAAGACCCGGGCACGGCATTGTCACAGATAGAATTCATGTCCCGGATAGAAAAAGCCTCGCGCGCCACCCTGGGGCTGGCCGATAATTTTGTCCAGCTGGCGCGGGCCGAATCACAGGATTACCGTTTTGAAGAAGCCGATTTCCAGGATATCCTGCTGGTGGCAACAGAAGAAATGTGGTCGCTTTCAAGAAGCAAGAATATCCGTATCGTCACCCAGATACAGGAAGAAGAATTCCCTGTCCTGCTTGACCGCTCGCTGATGACCAGGGTGCTGACCAATTTGCTGTCCAATGCCATCAAATACAGCCCCAAAGATACAACCATCACCTGCACTCTCACAAGCGAGCAACACTTGGCGGATGCCATCATCGTCTGTTCGATCAAGGATCAGGGTTATGGCATCACCAGGGCAGATCAGGCCAGGCTGTTCCAGCGCTTCCAGCGTTTCAAGACAGGCGAACAGCCAAAAAGCGATGGTGTTGGCCTGGGTATGGTGTTTGTCAAAGCCGTACTGGACAGGCATCAGGCAAAAATAGACTTCACCAGTGCCCCAAATGAAGGCACGACTTTCCATATCAGGATACCGGCTGATCTGACTTGATTGACAACAACATCAGCATAATGCGCAATCAGCAAGAACACAAAGGGCAACAAAAACCAACAAAAGAGCAACACATCAAATGATGTCCATATGCTAATTTTTCAAAATAAGCGTATGCTCTTGATATAGCTCAATCACTGGCAGCGCAGAAAATGCTCGGTCAACGCGCTATAATGACGACTTGATTCTTTCCCCATTCCATTTGCATGCAACTGTCTGCCGTTGGCCTCAACCACACGACCGCGCCGCTTTCCCTGCGCGAAAAGGTCGCCTTCTCTCCTGAGCAAATTGCTCAGGCGGTGATGGCCGCCCGTGCCTGGTTTGGCCGTGATGGCAAAGTGACCATGCATGGCAATGAAGCTGCCATTCTGTCGACCTGCAATCGCACTGAGCTGTATGCGGCTTGTTCTGGCAGCAATGCGGTAGATGCAGCGGCTTATTTTCTGGCTGATTTCCATCAGTTACCCTACGCCGATTTACGCCCGCATCTGTACACACTGCCACAGGATGATGCGGTAAGACATGCTTTTCGCGTCGCTTCCGGCCTCGATTCCATGGTACTGGGCGAGCCGCAAATTTTGGGTCAAATGAAAGATGCGGTACGCCAGGCCGAGGCCGCAGGCGGATTGGGCACTTACTTACACCAGATGTTCCAGCGCAGTTTTGCAGTTGCCAAGGAAGTGCGCAGCACCACCGAGATTGGTGCGCACAGCGTTTCCATGGCGGCGGCGGCCGTGCGCCTGTCACAGCGTATTTTTGACAAGATCGCTGATCAGCACGTGCTGTTTATCGGTGCTGGTGAAATGATAGAACTGTGCGCAACTCACTTCGCGGCACAAAACCCCAAATCACTGACCATCGCCAACCGCACGCTGGAGCGTGGCGAAACACTCGCGCACCGCTTCAACGGCAAAGCCATACGTCTGGCGGACCTGCCCCAGCAATTGGCGCAATTCGATATCATCATTTCCTGCACGGCATCTTCCCTGCCTATCATTGGCCTGGGTCTGGTTGAACGTGTGGTCAAAGCACGCAAACACCGCCCCATCTTCATGGTGGATCTGGCCGTACCGCGCGATATCGAACCCGAAGTTGCCAAGCTCGATGATGTATTTTTATATACCGTTGATGACCTGGGTACAGTAGTACAGTCAGGCCTGGAAAACCGGCAAGCTGCCGTTGCCCAGGCAGAAGCCATTATCGAAACCCGCGTACAGTCTTTCATGCACTGGATAGATGGCCGCGCCGTCGTGCCGGTGATACAGGATTTGCATGAAAGCAGCGAACAGCTGCGTCTGATGGAACTGGAACGTGCACGTAAAATGCTGGCGCGTGGCGAAGACATCGATGTCGTACTGGAGGCCTTGTCCAAAGGCATCACGGCAAAATTCCTGCATGGCCCGCAACAGGCTTTGCACCAGGCCAGCGGCGACGAACGCGCGCGTCTGGCCACCCTGCTGCCACAACTTTTCCGCACCAAGCGTTAGCGATTCACGCTGCCGTTTCTGGCCGCTTTGCGTGCCTGTGTCCGGGGAATACTTATGTTTCCCTTCATACCCAATCCTATCAAACCTGCCATCGTATGAAACCATCAATGCTACACAAGCTTGACCAGCTTGCCGAACGTCTGGACGAAGTCGGCCACCTGCTGATGCAGGAAGGTGCCACCAATGACATGGACAGTTACCGCAAACTCAACCGCGAGCATGCCGAACTGGACCCGCTGGTCGCCTTGTACAACAGCTATAAACAGGCACAATCCGACACCGCCGAAGCACAGGAAATGTTGAACGATCCTGACATGAAAGCTTTTGCACAAGATGAGATCGAAGCTGCAAAAACCACCATGCAAACGCTGGAGAGCGATTTGCAAAAAATGCTGCTGCCGAAAGACCCGAATGACGAACGCAATATCCTGATGGAAATCCGCGCCGGTACAGGAGGCGATGAAGCCGCCCTGTTCGCTGGCGATTTGCTGCGCATGTACATGCGCTTTGCCGAGCGCAATCGCTGGCAGACAGAGATCATGTCAGAATCGCCATCCGAACTTGGTGGTTATAAAGAAGTGATCGTGCGGCTGGCTGGTCAGGGTGTGTATTCCAAACTGAAATTTGAATCGGGCGGCCATCGTGTACAACGTGTGCCTGCAACCGAAACGCAGGGGCGCATCCATACCTCTGCCTGCACGGTTGCGGTCATGCCTGAAGCGGATGAACTGGCCGATGTCGTCATCAACAATGCTGACCTGCGCATCGACACCTTCCGTGCCAGTGGTGCCGGCGGCCAACATATCAACAAGACTGATTCTGCAGTTCGCCTGACGCATATCCCTACCGGTATCGTGGTGGAATGCCAGGATGGCCGCAGCCAGCATCAGAACAAGGCACAAGCCATGCGAGTATTGGCCACGCGCATCATGGATGGTCAGTTGCGCGAAAAACAGGCCAAGGAAGCAGCAACCCGTAAAAGCCTGATCGGTTCAGGTGACCGTAGTGAGCGCATACGCACGTACAATTATCCACAAGGCCGCATGACCGATCACCGCATCAACCTGACCCTGTACAAGCTCGATTTCATCATGGATGGCGATTTGAGCGAACTGACCAATGCACTGGTGGCAGAACACCAGGCAGAACTGCTGGCAGAATTAGGTGATGATGGTATTTGATCAACCTCCTGATAAACATCATTTGTCTATTAAATTATCATTGCCGCATGTTTTTATTGCACAACTGCATGGATATGTCACATACTCGCTGCCAGTATCGGCCGCAGGCGGTAAATTGAGCAGAGGCGCAAAAGCGCATTGGCGCTTTGCATGTGGCGGTAAAAATATAATCGGGCGCCAGGGATACTGAACTAAAACCTGTGGTCAGCATCCTATTCTCATTCTTTCATTTGCACTTACCATGAATCTGTCGAAAAAAATCCTGTTGTCGGTTGCCAGTGTTTGCGTCGCCTTGCTGGGCGCTGCCCTGTATTTGCAAATCGTTGAAAAAATGCTGCCTTGCCCATTGTGCGTGTTTCAACGCTATGCGTTCGCATTCATCGCCATCTTTTGCCTGATCGCTGTTGCTACCCAGGGCCTGTGGCACAGAATCACCACCGGGCTGGCCTTGCTGTCGGCCATGGTTGGTGTGGGTGTGGCAGGCAAGCATATCTGGGTGTTGGCCAACCCGGAATTGTCTTGCGGCATAGACCCACTGGAAACTGGTCTGAACAAGATTTTCCTGGCACAAATATGGCCGACCATGTTCAGGGCTGATGGTTTATGCGAAACACCTTACCCGCCTTCCCTGGGTCTGTCGCTGCCAGCCTGGGCGGCGATCTGGTTCAGCATTTTCATCCTGACCCTGTTGTTTGTGTTTATCCGCAATCAGAAAACCCAGCGCGGCATGTTTGGCCCTTCACGCTGATGCTGGACTGGCTACACCCCGGCATCAGCATTGCCGAATGTGAAAATGCCAGCCCACTGGAGCGCATTGATACCCGCCTGTTACTCATGCACGGGCTGGGGCTGACACGCACGCAACTGATCACCCGTTCAGGGCAAGCACTTGATGCCGGGCAGTTACAACATATCAATATATTGTTCCAACGCCGCCTGCAAGGCGAGCCCGTTGCCTACATTTTGCAGGAACGCGAATTTTTCGGATTGAATTTCCATATCACATCCGACGTCCTGATCCCCCGTCCGGATACCGAGCTGCTGGTAGAGCTGGCACTGCAATATGCGCCTGCCAATTCCAGCCTGCTCGATCTGGGCACCGGTTCAGGTGCCATAGCCATAGCGCTTGCGCATCAAAGACCTGATCTGCAAGTCAGTGCCGTGGATATCAGTGCTGCGGCACTTGCAGTCGCAGAAAAGAATGCCAGACGCCATCTTGATACCGGGCGTCTGCGCCTGCTTCGCAGTAACTGGTACGAAGGGCTGGGCGGTGAAAAATTTCACACCCTGGTCAGCAACCCACCTTACATCGTCGAACAGGATCCGCATTTGCAGCAAGGCGACTTGCGCTTTGAACCCGTCGATGCCCTGACTGATCATGCCGACGGGCTGACAGCCTACCGTCATCTGATCAGCAAAGCCCATCTGCATTTACATAGAGGTGGCTGGATCTTGCTCGAACATGGCTATGACCAGGCCGAAGCAGTATGCGCCTTACTAAAGCAGGCTGATTTTACAGAAGTGCAAAGCTGGCGTGATCTGGCAGGGATAGAACGGGTATCTGGCGGGCGATTGCAGCAGGCGTAAAAAATGGCGCAATCAATGCGCCATTTTTACGAGCAGACGAAAACTTAGTTACGGGATGGGAAGATACCTTCCATCGCGATAATGTAGTTCAGTCCAAGGTAAGGCTGCATGACAGAGTTTGTCGATGAAGTTGTAACCGGGAACGCTGTAGGTGTACCAGAGCCCGTATTGGCATTGGTTACTGTACCGGTACCTGTTATGGCTGTTGTAACGCCACCCAGGGCAATCGGGGCAGTTGGTGCTGTGCCAGCAGGCAAGAAAATAGCTGCGCCAGACGCTCCGCCAGCGGTATTAGTCAAACCGCCATTATTTGCCACAATGGGCAGGCTACCATTTGTGCCAGTACCAACATTGATCGTAGTATTACCTGAAACGCCAGTCAGATCGAGAGTCGCAGTATGCGTATGCAACGGCAGATTTGCCACTGTCAAAGTCACACTACCAGTACCTGTGGCAATGGCTGTAACATTGTTCGTACCGGCCTTCTCACCTTGTGCAACATTGGCAAGACCTGGACCCTGACCCTGTGAACCAACTGCAACACGTCCACGCAAATCCGGAATGCCAAAAGTACTTTGACCATCACCGCCGTACATAGTACCCAGCAGCGCAAACATTGCCGAATTCTGGGCGATAGATACAATTTGCCCATTACAGAATAGCCAGCCACGCGGTGGATAATTAAAACCTACAGCCATAATGGTACCCATGAATGCATCCATTGCTTACTCCAATCCAAATTTTAGTTTAAGTAGGGATTAACTATCCCGCTTGCTCCTGGCCTCATTGAATATCCAACAAGAAATTTCAAAAAAAGCAAACCAATTCTACAATCCTTATGAGAAAAACACATCTTGTAATTGATAGAAATTGTGTCTTATTTGTTACGTCATTGTGACATGGCAACATTAAATCCCTGTGCGTAATTTTTCCAGATCTTCATAAATCTGATTAACTTGTTCAAGCTTGGCATGAACTGTCATTGTGTCTTCAGTTTGCATGGCAGAAACATCGCCGGTAAACGACAGGTGCCTGTTTTTTGAATGCAAGCCTGAACGGGTTTGCATCCTCAGCAATTGCGCAGATCCGCAATCAATGTTGAAAAGTACCAGCAAGTCTTGCCATACGACACCAGGCAATTGTGCGTAATTCAGTAAATACAAACGCGCAGGTAGCAAATTATCAAGCCCGGTACGAAATAAACTGCTCAGCATCGCTGCGGTATAACCATCAAAATCATTCGGTGACAAATGTGCTGTGTCGGGTCGCAAACGCGTGGTATCCACCAGGCCAGGTATCATTTGCGGCCCGCGTTGGCGCTGATGCGAAGCCAGTACTTCTACTGGCTGGCGGTATAAAAAAATGCAGGGTAAATCAGGAAATACCTTGCGTATGAAATCCAGCCAGGGCAAGTGCCAGCAATCAAATTTGATAAAGAAATGTTTTTCGTCAGCATGACGGCGCTGCCCCATTACCGCGATGATTTGACGGAAAATCTGCCCCGCATCTACCATATCCGGATGAGCATGATAAGCGCGAAAAAATGCATCCAGCACCGGTGGTTCTGATAGCACGATACATTGGTTCAGTGAAGCCAGCATTTGTGTCAGCAAGGTGGAACCACAGCGTGATACATGGAAAATAAATGCAGTCGGCGCCACACAATCTAGTTTGTCTATGATGTCGTTCAAAGCCAGCAGGGGTGTATGACAAACCTGTTTTTGTTCATAGCTTTGTGCTGCCAGGCTGTCCTGGAAAAAAGAAGCCAAAAACCGCTCCTCTCCCATATAACGCCACCACAGCGTTTCAGCATTTACGGACATCGCCACTGGAAACCAGTTCAGCATGGATGGCAGGGTATGATAATCAACCTGTCTGCCACGTATCAGGGCGCGCTCTTCGGCGGCAAAACCTTGTTCAATCGCCATAAGACGACAACATTCTCTTCAAGCTTGCCAGCATTTATGCACCTTGCCCCAACCTGATCGCATCCAGTTGATTGGCAATATTGTTGCCAGCAATCTGCCCGCCAGCTCTTAGCTGGGCGATCACATCAAGCACGTTGTCATCATTGATTGCAGGGTCATGATATTTAGGCTTTGGCCTGGCAACCCAGCCAGCATCGTTAAACACCTGTTCCAGCCAGGCATTGCTGACACAGTCCAGCATGAGATGCACTCGCGCATAAGCACTGGGGTTGCGTACTCCATGCAGGCAACTGGCATTGAGATACCAGCAATCACCGGCAGAAAAATGCACCTCTTCACCATCAATGCGGAACAGGACGTCACTTGTGGTGGTAATGGGAATGTGCAGACGGGTGATACCGTCCTCAAGGGATGTGCCTTCGTCGCGGTGCTCTTTAATGATGCCACCGGCCTCCAGCGACATCAGGCGCACTGAGGTTTTTTCACACTGAAAAAAAGTAATCACTTCTTGCAGATAAGGACTTGCCTGCAATAAAACGGTGTCCTGAAACTGGCCTTCATTGACCGGTATGATGTGATCAATACGCCCATCGACAGAACGCAAAGGCAGACAGAGCCAGTTGTTTTCATAGGCATTGGTATTGAAATGACTGATCCATTCTGAGGCCTCAAGCTGCGCCAGTTCTGCGCGCAGGCGTTGCAAATCAAAAGAAAATGGCAGTTTCAGATAACGGCTAGGCAGTAACATGCTGAGTACCCAACTGTTTGTCTGCTACATGCTGCTTATCAGAACTGCTATACCAGTGCATTTGCTCAAACAAGCCGTCACTGCCTTGTACAAAAAACCCCATTTGCAGGTAGAGGGCACGAGCAGCCTGGTTATGTATTTCAACGGCCAGGCTGATATTCAAATTATTTTCCAGTGCTTCTTCCTGCATCGCCCGCAATACCGATCTGGCGATACCTTTGCGCTGCGCCTGAGGCATCATCGCGATATCAACCAGGCGCAAATCAGAGGTGCCGGCATCAATGACCACCCGGCCAACAGGCTGGCCTGCTTCTTCCACGATGAAATGTTGCGCTTCAGGAAAATGTTGCTGTATGCCTGACATCTGCACATGCTGTTGCATCTTGATCATTTGCGCCACGATCACTGGAGCCATGGGAAGTTGCTGTAAATCGAGACGACGACTTGCATATAAATCATCCAGAAAAACCTGATCACTCTCCCTTAGCGGTCGTAATTGACGCTCGCCAGTTAATTTGTACACAAGCACTCCCAAGATGATTAAAATAACATGATTATCATCCTGCCTATGCTTGTACGTTCTTGCAAGTGAAACTTTAACCAATTAAAACCATGACCTTTTCTAAAGAGCAACTCAACTCCTACATCGGCGACATATTCCGCATAGAAACCTCGATTGGTGACATAGAAGCGACACTTGAAGAAGTCGATGAAAGACCACGTCGCGGCTTACCTGATAATTTCCCCACGCCTTTGCTGCTGATATTTTCCGGCACTGGTACCAAACTGCTTTCGCAAGACAACTACATTGTTCATCATCCTGAAATGGGGCGTAATGTCTGGCTCATGTCGCCAGTAATGCCCGACTATGCCAAAGGGCAGGACAAGCAAAGGCATGAAGATGGCAGCCTGTGTATTTTTTATCAGGCATTCTTCAGTTGATAAAATTTTCCCAAAGAAATTATTGCTCAAATAAATGGCAAGAAAGCAGTGAAAATTGTCATTTTTGCGTATTTAGATGTTAATATCTCAGTTATGTTTTTGATATTTTCATAGGATACGATATCTGCAAAATAGCTGATTTCTATAAACCTAAATCCCTTCACGGGAAAAATATTGGCATGCGGCAATAAGAGTATCTTTTGCTTGCGAATGAGCAGTCAGCTTTTAATTTGCAGTATCTCGTATCGGGCATCAATGACTCCCGATGTTTTTAGGCTTATCGGTGGCGGTCGGATGCGTGATCAGATGCAAATAGAAACTCTTTCCAACAAATACGAGGGCGCAGCAAAGACCTGGTGGCTAAGTGGCCTGCCAGGTGCAGGCAAAACCACCCTGGCTATGGCGCTGGCAGACAGGTTGCGTGCGCATGCCCTGCCAGTTTGCGTTCTTGATGGTGATGAATTACGCAAGGGCCTGTCGCGTGACCTGGGTTTTAGTCCTGCTGACCGCGAAGAGCAAAGCCGCCGCACCGCAGAAATGGCCCGGCTGTTGAACAGCAATGGTATTTATGCCGTTGTTGCACTGGTATCCCCCACCATCAGCGGTAGAAGCCTGGCCAGAGAAATCGTCGGTACGCGGCGTTTTATAGAAACCCATGTCGCCACACCTTTGCATGTCTGCCAACAGCGCGACCCCAAAGGCTGGTATGCAAAGGCCCTAAATGATCCTGCTTTGCAATTGACCGGCTTTTCTGCGCCATATGAAGCACCGGTTTGCCCAGACTGCGTCATTGATACCAATCAGACAGCACTCCCTGATGCGATCAATCAACTTTTTTCCTATGCCAGGGAATTCCGTACTTTATGACAGCTGCAACTTATCACTTCATTTCTGGCCTGCCACGTTCTGGCTCTACCTTGCTGGCGGCACTGCTTTTGCAAAATCCGCGTTTTCATGCAGGCATGACCAGCCCGGTTGGTACTTTATATACCAGCATGCTGCATCAGTTTGGCGCTGGCACGGAGTTCGGCCCCGTCATCACCAAGCCAGAACGCAAGCGCCTGGTACGTGGCTTGTTTGATTCGTATTATGCCGAGCATGCTGACAAGAGCGTGGTGTTTGATACCAACCGCATGTGGACTGCCCATATGCCGATGTTGATGGACCAGTTCCCTGGTTCCAAAGTGATTGCCTGTGTACGCAATGTGGCCTGGGTCATGGACAGCATAGAGCGCAAATATGCGGCTGACCCGTATGAAATCACCCGCCTCTTCAATGACGACAATGAACGCGCCACAGTATATAGCCGGGTAGAAACCCTGGCCCTGCGCAACCGCATGGTGGGTTACCCCTGGGCTGCGCTAAAAAGTGCCTTCTACAGCGAACACGCTTGCTCCATGCTGCTCATCGATTATGACTTGCTGGCGCAGGCACCGCAAAAAGTGATGCCCCTGATTTATGACTTTATCGGTGCAGAACCGTTTGAACATGATTTCCAGAATATCCAGTATGACGCACCAGAATTTGATGCGCCGCTAGGCATGCGTGGCCTGCACAAGGTCAGGCCAGCAGTCAGCTTCGAGAGCCGCGACACCATACTGCCACCGGATTTGTTTCATCAATACAGCCAGCTGTCTTTCTGGAAAGACACAGCAGGTAGCCGCGCCAATGTAATTACCGCCAAATTTGTTCCGACAGCGACAGGAAACTGATCATGATCCAATCTAACAAACCATTCAATACTCAAGCGCAGGATGATGATCATGTCGCGTCTACGGCAAGCAACCCGCTGCCATCAGTGACGGAAGTTGCTGCCGCTGCCCCCGTACCAATGGCCGCAACTGCACTGGTACCGGCACAGACAACTGTAAACACCTCTGCTCCTGCATTAGCCCCGACACCAGCACAGGCAGGCCCGCATGAAGTGGTATTTGTTGATACCACGCTGCAAAACTGGCAAGGCCTGATTGGCAACCTCAAGCCCGGCACTGAAGTCATCACACTCGATCCGCTGAAAAATGGCGTACAGCAAATGGCCGATGCTCTGCAAGGCAAGGCAGACATCTCTGCTGTCCATATCGTCTCGCATGGTGGTGAAGGATTCCTGGTGCTCGGCAATACCATGTTGTCATCCTATAACCTGAATGATTATCAGGCCAGCATGGCTGCCATTCATAAGGCACTGGCACCCGGGGCAGATATTTTGCTGTACGGTTGTGATGTCGCCAAAGGTGACACTGGCAGCAGCTTTGTCAATCAACTGGCAAAAGCGACCGGGGCAGATGTTGCTGCGTCAACCAATGACACAGGTGTACACGGTGACTGGGCACTGGAGTATCACGCTGGTACGGTAGAAACGACGGCCATCAGCGCGCAGCAATATCAATATGATCTGGCGACGATCAAGGTTACCAATCTCAATGATACGGGTGCAGGATCGTTGCGGGCGGCAATTACGACCGCGGCTGGAAATGGTGTAGCTGACACCGTTGTTTTTGACCCGGCACTGTTTGCGAGTGGGGCGGCGACACTCACCTTAACGAGTGGCGAGATCAACGTTGATTCAGCAACGCCAACAGCTGGTGACGCATTGACCATCATTGGTGCTGGAGAGAATTTATTGACTATCAGTGGTAACAATAGCTCAAGAATCTTTAATGGACCTGGTTCATTTGGAGCACAAAACACATCCCCCCTATCGCTCTCAGGAATGACGCTTACCAATGGTCAAAGTGCGGGTTCTGGCGGTGCGATCAATTTTACTTACTCAGGATCGCTAACGCTGGATCATGTAGTTATTACAAACAGCACAACAGCAGCAACGGGTGCAGGGCTTTATTTCTCACATTCAACATCAAATCTAACCATTAGCAATAGCACAATCTCGAATAATACGGCAAACGCAACAAACTCGAGTGGAAGCGGCGCAGGCCTGTATGCCAATGGCGCTCAAATTACGATCAGCAACACTACTATAAGCGGAAATTCTGGCAACAATCATGGTTGGTACGGCGGTGGAGCAGCCATATTCTCAAGTACAAGTTCCACCTTGACGAATGTGACAATTGCTAATAATACGACAGGCAGCTCAGGAAACGCTGGCGGAGGTGGCGGCGGTATCGCCATTGGAGGAAGTGGCGCCACTACGATCGTGAACTCCACCATAGTCGGCAATTCGTTTAATGGCGCAAACAACGCTAACGGTGGGGGTGGGGGCCTCTACCTCAGGGGAAATACGTCTGGCAGTGTCACAATTAAAAATACCATCATTGCCAACAACACCAGCACCAATGCGAGTACTAACGATACAGATGCCTTTGTTGCAACCAACTCAACCCTGTCTGGTAGTAATAACATCGTTCTTACCACGATAGGAACTGGCACTTCAGCTACAAATTCACTTACAGGAACAATTACCACGCTAGGCAGCGCTTTAGGTTCGCTGGCATTCAACGGTGGTGCAGTTAAAACTATCTCCATTGCAGCCGGCAGCACGGCAATCAGTGCTGGCACAACCACAGGCGCGCCCACGACCGATGCACGCGGTGCCGGACGTGGGGGTACGGTAGATATCGGTGCCTACGAATTCAGCGACAATAACACCTTTGATTTTGCCGGTGTAGTATCCCCCAACAAGGGCGCGATTGATGTGCCTTCAAATTACAATCTCAGCATAGAATTTGGTACAGCAGTGACAGCGGTTGCGGCAAAGAATATTGTTATTTACCGTCAGTCCGACAATGCCGTACTTGAAACCATCGCGGCAAATGACGGTGCCAAAGTAACTTTCAGCTCTGGTACGGGCGGTGCAAACAGCAAGGTCACCATTAACCCTACGGCCACTTTTGCAGGTAACACTGGTTACTACGTGTTGATTGACAGCGGTGCCTTCCAGGATAGTGGCAGCAATACTTATAACGGTATCAGCTCAAATTCGACCTGGACGTTTACCTCCATAGCGATACCCGCCGACATCACCAATGCCACTTACGATGCCAGTACCGGCACCTTGGTTGTGACGGGCACAAGTCTGACAGCTGGCGACGTGATCGACGTCTCCAAACTGTCGCTGACAGGTCAGGCTGGCTCTTATACCCTGACAACAGCTAACGTAACGGCATCGAGTGCAACCTCGTTCACGGTTGTCCTGAACGCCACTGATAAAATCAATATCAACGGCATCTTAAACAAAAACGGTACATCCGCAGTTGACACGACGACGTTCAATTTGGCTGCTGCGACAAACTGGGATGTGACCGCAGGCGCAGCGGCCGATCTCACCGGCAACGCTGTCACAGCCTCCAATGTAAGCGCCCCTACGATCACCTCAGCAACTTTCGATGGCAGCACTAATACATTCGTTGTAACCGGCACTGGCCTGGTCAAGACTGTGGGCGCGACTAACGACATTACGATCTCCAAACTGACCATCACCGGCGAAGGCGGCGCGACCTATACGCTGTCGACATCATCGAATGTTGAAATCACCTCCGCTACCAGCTTTAGCCTGACCTTGTCCGGCGCAGACATTGCTGGTGTCAGCAACCTGTTGAACAAAAACGGCACCTCATCAATCAGCACCACCACCTACAACCTCGCTGCTGCCGATGACTGGGACAGCCTCATCACTGGTGGCAATATTGCCGACCTGACTGGCAATGGCATCACCGTCTCGAATGCACTGCCAGTCGTCCTCAGTTCCACTTACGATGCTGCAACCGGCACGCTGGTCGTCACCGGAGCCAACATGGTTACTGGCGACACTATTGATGTATCAAAACTGTCCATCAGTGGCCAGGCAGGCGCTTACACCCTGACCTCTGCCAATGTTACAGCTGCCAGTGCGACGTCCTTTACGGTTGTATTAAATGCCACCGACCAACTCAACATCAACGGCATATTGAATGCAAACGGCACGTCTGCGGTTGATACCACGACCTTTAACCTGGCTGCCGCCGCCAGTTGGGATGCCAGCCGCACCAGTGCGGCCGATCTAACCGGCAATGCCGTCACTGTATCGAACGTTACTGCCCCAACCATTACCTCAGCCACCTTTGACGGCAGCACTAATGTCCTCGTCGTGACCGGCACCGGCCTCGTCAAGACGGTGGGGGCAACCAATGACATCACCGTTTCCAAACTGACTTTTACCGGCGAAGGTGGTGCAACCTATACTTTATCGACGTCATCGAATGTTGAAATCACCAGTGCTACCAGCTTCAGTCTGACGCTGAGCGGTGCCGACATTTCTGGTGTCAATACGCTCCTGAACAAGAACGGCACCTCTTCAATCGGCAGCACGACTTACAACCTCGCCACCGCCGATGACTGGGACAGTATTATCACCGGCGGCAACATCGCCGACCTGACCGGCAATGGCGTTACCGTCTCCAATGCTGCCCCGATTGTCATCAGCACCACTTACGATGCGTCGACCGGTAGCCTGGTTGTCACCGGTGCCAACATGATCACGGGCGACACGATTGATGTATCTAAACTGTCTGTCACAGGTCAGGGCGGTTCCTACACCCTGACCACCGCCAATGTCACCGCCAGCAGTGCGACGACTTTTTCTGTCACCCTGAATGCTGCCGACAAATTGGCGGTTAACGGCATATTGAACCAGAACGGTACCTCAGCCGTTGATACGACAACCTTCAACCTGGCTGCCGCCGCCAGTTGGGACGCCAGCCGCACCACTTCAGCCGATCTGACAGGTAACGGTGTGACCGTCTCCAACGTCACGGCACCCACGATTACGTCAGCGACCTACGACGGTACCACCCACGTCTTCACCGTCACCGGCACCAATCTCGTTAAAACCATCGGCGCAACAAACGATGTGACGATATCCAAATTGACGATTACCGGTGAAGGCGGCGCGACACGTACACTGTCCACCACTGGCAATGTCGAAGTCACATCTGCCACCAGCTTTACCTTTACGTTGGCTGGTGCGGATATTGCAGCCGTAGATAGCCTTCTCAATAAAAACGGCACGTCTTCGGCCAGTAGCTCCACTACTTATAACTTCGCTGCTGCCGATGACTGGGATAGCGTCATCACTGGTGGCAACATCGCCGACCTGACAGGCAATGGTATTACCGTCTCCAATGCCGCACCAAGCATATTGAGTTCGACTTACGATGCCGCCACCGGCATCCTGAGTGTCTCTGCCGTCAACATCGTCGGTGGTGACACCATCGATGTATCCAAACTGTCCGTCACAGGTCAGGCCGGTTCCTTCACCCTGACCACGGCCAACGTCACCGCCAGCAGTGCCACGGCTTTTGCCGTCACCCTGAACGCTGCCGACAAGCTCGCCATCAACGGCATATTGAACCAGAACGGTACCTCAGCGGTTGATACCACCACCTTTAATCTCGCGGCGGCGGCTTCCTGGGACGCCACCACCACCTCCAGTGCCGACCTGACCGGTAATGCCGTGACCGTCTCGAATGTGACTGCGCCCACGATCACGTCAGCAACGTATGACGGCACCACCCACATCTTCACCGTCACTGGCACCAACCTCGTCAAGACGATAGGCGCGACCAACGACATCA
>NZ_JBMPPL010000014.1:0-155283 GCF_049339485.1 Undibacterium sp. TJN19 | reverse complement strand
CCCAGTAGGTCAGACCTGCTGGATCAGCTTCGTGGCCGAACAGGTTTTTGTAGATGGTGTTGACGGTTTGTGCTGTCGTCAGATTCGCGTAAGTCGCTGCGTATTCTGGTTGCACTGAGAAACTTTGTGCGATGTCTTTTAAAGACGAATTGCTTGCTACCCAATAGGCCAGACCCAACGGGTCAGCTGGACGGTTGAAATAAGCGATGTAAAGCTTTTGGATGTCAGCTGCTGTGTTGGCCATTTGGGGTCCTGGGAAGAGTAATAAGTAAATTGAGTGATTGCATAGGCAATATTTTTTTTGCGATAGCATAATCGCAGAAATGCTTTATTTGAGCGTGTGACGTAAATCACAATTACCAAGAAACTTGTAACAAGATTTAACGAAAATAGACGTTTTGCTGAAGAAGCATCCAATTAGTTTCTTTTGGTTAATTTAATGGCCGTAAAAAGTAATAAGAGAACGAATTTTCTGAATATCTGCAGAAATGCTTTTTATATGCGCGCTAACTCCAATTATGCCAATCAACAAACTCCAGATGCGCAGGCTACAATGCTGACTGAGAATAAATTTGCTGAATTTGAAAATACTCCCATGTCAAAACCCATGTTAAGTGTCGCTGAGGCGCTTGATTTTTTAATGTCGGCTGTTCGTCCGATAAAAGATATCGAGACTTTGACGACGATTGCCGCAAATGGCCGGATTCTTGCTGAATCGCAAATTTCTTTGTTGCATGTTCCACCACTGGATAATACGCAGATGGATGGTTATGCCGTGCGCGCTGAAGATTGTTTGAGTGGCGAAACCCGTATGCGTGTCAGCCAACGCATTCCTGCCGGGTATATCGGTCAGGAGCTGAAAGCTGGTACGGCTGCGCGCATATTCACCGGTGCAATGATACCGGATGGTGCCGATGCGGTAGTGATGCAAGAACAATGTACGATAGACGGCGAGTTTGTCACCATAAAGCATATCCCGAAAACTGGTGAGTGGATACGCAGGCAGGGTGAGGATATCACCGCGGGTGCCAATATTTTGCATAAAGGTGCAAGACTGCGTGGACAGGAACTTGGCTTGGCAGCCTCTGTCGGTCTGGCACAATTGCCTGTCATGCGTCAACCGAGGGTTGCCGTGTTTTTTACCGGTGATGAACTTGCCATGCCAGGCGAAGCCTTGAAGCCCGGCGCGATTTATAATTCAAATCGCTTTACTTTGACCGGTTTATTGCAGGCGCAAGGCTGTCTTGTGACTGATTATGGGATTGTCCCAGACAATCTGGAGGCGACACGCGACACTTTGCGACGTGCCAGCCAGGATCATGACCTGATTATTACTTCTGGCGGTGTATCTGTCGGTGAAGAGGATCATATCAAGCCAGCAGTAGAAGCTGAAGGCCGTCTGAGTATGTGGCAGATTGCAGTGAAACCTGGTAAGCCCCTGGCTTTTGGAGAAGTCGGGCAGGCTTTTTTTATCGGCCTGCCAGGCAACCCGGTGGCAAGTTTTGTCACTTTTCTATTATTTGTCCGGCCGTTCCTGTTGAAAATGCAGGGGGTGTGCAATGTCCAACCACAAACTTATTCCCTGCGTGCTGATTTTGACTGGTTAAAGCCTGATCGCCGAAATGAATTTTTGCGCGTTCGCATGAATAGCGAAGGTGGTCTGGAACTTTTTCATAATCAGAGTTCTGGTGTTCTGACTTCTACAGTCTGGGGCGATGGTTTGATAGATGTTGCGCCAGGTCAGATCATTCGTGCTGGTGATGCCGTGCGCTTTCTTCCATTTAGCGGCCTGATGGCTTAACTACCGTTACCATGAATATTCAATTACGTTTTTTTGCCAGCGTGCGCGAAAAGTTAGGTATGTCCGAGCAGAAAGCAGTATTGCCGCCAGATATAAAAACGGTGGGTGATGTAAGACTATGGTTAATAAGCCGTGGCGATGTATGGGCCGAGGTGCTGGCACCCGGGCGTGCATTGCGAATGGCTTGTAATCAGCAAATGTGCGAGCCGGATACCTTGATCAGCGAGGGGGCTGAAATTGCATTTTTCCCTCCGGTTACAGGAGGCTGACCGATGACGGTTCGCGTACAAAATGCTGACTTTGATTTGCATGCTGAACAACTGCGAATGCGCCACAGTCAGCCTGCCATTGGTGCGCTGGTCAGCTTTGTCGGACTGGTGCGTGACATGAATGACGGTGAAAATGTCACAGCGATGGAACTGGAACATTATCCAGGCATGACAGAAAAGGCGCTGGCAGTCATCGTTGAGCAGGCAAAAGCACGCTGGGATTTGATTGATACCTTGGTTATCCATCGGGTTGGTGTTTTGCTGCCTTTGGATCAAATTGTTCTGGTCATGGTGGCATCAAAACACCGCGGTAGCGCTTTTGCCGCCTGTGAATTCATTATGGATTACCTGAAAACACAGGCGCCATTCTGGAAAAAAGAACAAACCTCTGGTGGTGCGCGTTGGGTAGATGCGAGGGAGACAGATGACCAGGCATTGAAGAAATGGCATATTGAGGCAATTAAAACCGCAACGAACGGGGGCCAGGCATGACGATGCTGGGTATTTCGCAGTTGGACTAGCGGCTGTAATTGTGTATGGTTGCGTTGGGCTTTGGGTTTGGTTTAATTGAACTTAACGACGCCTATCCCTTGCCGCCAATGGGAGCTCTGTTAGAACCTTGGCAGCATCTGCCAGAGTTCATTGCTTCTTGTTTTGCGGGTCTTGCAAGCTTTCGTGCGGTAATCAAATAAAATTTGAATAATGTCTGGAGATGGAAAGTGTCCTGGCATTCCTGCCTGTATCCAGTTCAGTGACTATAGCCAGTTTTCCTGGATTTCCAGCTTTGCCGGAAACATATTGATGTATTGCACCAGTCTTGGTTGTCGCCCCCTGTTTGGCCGGCTTCCATGCGGCAACGCCTGGTGCCAGATAATTAAATCACCGGCTTTCCCCCCAATTGGCATTGATCCCAGCGCATGCAAATCCTGTTTCCGGGGATCTTCATCGTCTGCGAGACCGTTTAGCCATGTACTTAATTGATGGTGAAAGCCAGGTACCAGCGTAAGTGCTCCTTGTTCAGGCGGTGTATCTGTCAGGTATAAAATTCCCTGGGTGGCGAATGGTACAGGTTGTTGCAGGCTCATATCCCAATGCAGATCCGGTCCTTGAAAACGATAAGCATCTCGTTCGGGTACATTAAAACCGCAACGATCTACGCTGGCCCATAAATCTACAGTACCCCACAGTTGTGCATAAGCTTTGTGTATGCGCAGAGCACGTCGGTTTTTTTCAAATGCCGGCGCTTGAAATAGCTGCACCATGATGTTGGAATGCGAATCGTGATACCAGGAGTCAACATCATCTGGCTGCGCACCCACTGCATTCCAGACAACTTGCGCTGCTGCTGCACTATCCTGTTTTGAAACTGCTTCCGACAAAATCACGTAACCGAATTGTTCCCAATGTTGCAGATCATCTTGTGACAGTACATCTGGCATGCTGGCAATTTGAGCATGTAGAGCCATTGTCGCAGGCGACGCCTGCGTCTTGTTGATCAGTGCATGAAGGCGGGCAATACTTTCTGCTGAGGGGTGTCCGGCAGTAGCAACTACCCATTGCTCAAACTGGACAAAATCCGGCGCATGGACAAGTAAAAATTGGATGGTTTGTTCCAGACCCAATCCCAGGCTGTGTAGCATCAGGCGGTCCGTATGGTATTCGGTATTATTCCCATGGATTTCACCATTGCGAATTGCCATCATGCGCAACCAATAAGCTTTTAAATGCGGGACACCAAGTTGCCCCATATCATTTGTGTCGTGCGATAAGTCGGTTGATAAAGAGTAGGGCATGCGTAGAAATTAAAGTGGAAGGCGGTCTGAACGTGAGCCGCAGCTTAAGTTACAGCTGATAAATGCTGCATTGCTGTAATTATTATGTTCATACTGGGTATAATCATAGCAATTGTTTAACCATACTTGTATAAATTAATTTATGAGCGCTGATACATTTCCCCTGTTTCCACCAATAGAACCATATCGCAGTGGCATGCTGGAAGTTGATCAAACGCATACTTTGTACTGGGAAGAAAGTGGTAACCCTGAAGGTCAGCCAGTATTGTTTTTGCATGGCGGCCCAGGCGGTGGAACTTCACCCAACCACAGACGGTATTTTGATCCTGCCTATTACCGCATCGTCCTGTTTGATCAGCGCGGTGCCGGCAAATCCCTGCCATTGGGGGAATATCGCGACAACACCACGGCATTGTTGATTGACGACATAGAAAAGATCCGCGCCATGCTTGGGATAGAAAAATGGCTGGTATTTGGTGGTTCATGGGGATCGACCCTGGCGCTTGCTTACGGTGAGGCGCATCCTGAACCTTGCCTGGGTTTTGTACTCAGAGGGATTTTCCTTTGCACAAAAGCAGAAGTTGAATGGTTTATCAACGGGATGAAGTGGTTTTTCCCCGAGGTGCATCAGCGCTTTGCGGAAGGCGTACCTGAAGACGAGCGTGCAGATTTGTTGAGCGCCTATGCAACACGGCTGTTTTCCTCTGATCCTGCTGTCTACACAGAAGCTGCGCGCAACTGGAGTCGTTACGAAGGGTCATGTATCTTCCTGAGGCCGCAGTCTGATGCCATTGCAGACTTTGAATCTGATGCAGTTTGCATAGGTCTGGGGCGCCTTGAGGCGCACTACATGATCAATGGCGCTTTCATGCGTGAAGATCAGTTAGTGCAAGAGATAGGCCGCATCCGTCATTTACCTGCCGTTATTGTGCAGGGGCGTTATGACGTGGTCTGTCCACCGGTCACGGCGCAACGCCTGCACCAGGCCTGGCCCGAGGCTGCTTTGCACATGATCGCAGATGCAGGTCATGCAGGATCAGAGCCCGGTATTGCCCAGGCACTGGTGCGTGCTACCGAGCAATTCAAGTTGAACAGGAAATTTGACTAGAGTTGACTAGTTCAGCAAACCTGCCGGGGCAGCCTCGTTGCTCGCCCCTGGCATTTCCAGGTTGAAACCCCAGTCAGCCCGTTCAACCGCATCTTGAAAGAGTTTGCAAAACCCGTGCAGCAAACGCCTGCCCATTGCCACTTCAAAGCTTTTTCCACCCACCAGCAGAAATTCAAGGCGAAACGGCGCTTTGGCGTGTACGTGAAACTGTATGTTGTCGGGCAACAAAGCTTCCTTGCCCAGTGGCCAAGTATCTACATTGTTTTCATAAGGCGCATCAAAATCGCCACCTTCTGTCATCTGTGCAACGGATGCTTCATGCTCCATCTGCACCAGTTCTAGGCTGGCATGTGCTGCGCCTGGTTTCATCATTTTGATTTGCTTGGTCATGGCTTCGAGCAAGGCTGGCCAGAATTGCATGGTTAGCCGACGTGTGAAAATCACGTGAATTTCCTGCCTGGCAGTTTTATCCTTTTCTGCAAACGAAAATTTGACCAGTAGTCTATCCTGATCTGGTAAGTAGCTGATTTGTAATTGACGTAAATCCATAAGATGTTTGATTTTGCACAAGCGATGATGAATGTGCTTTTTTATATTCTTGAAATTGGCTCTGCTGCCCCAAATTGTATAGCTAACTAATTCTTACGGAGAATGTCGTGCGTCTCGATAAATTGACTACCAAGCTACAAGAAGCCCTTGCTGATGCGCAAAGCCAGGCTGTTGGCAATGATAACCAATACATAGAGCCAGTGCACCTGTTGTTGGCATTGATCAATCAGGATGATGGCAGTAGCCGCTCTTTATTGCAAAGGGCGGGCGTGAATGTTACTGCATTAAGCAATGCCTTGAAAGCAGCGCTGGAACGCTTGCCCAAAGTATCGGGTACCGATGGGCAGGTGCAGGCAGGGCGTGAACTGGTGGGCTTGCTCAACCTGGCAGACAAAGAGTCGCAAAAACGTGGTGACCAGTTTCTCGCCAGTGAAATGCTGCTGTTGGCATTGACTGAAGACAAGTCCGAAGCAGGCAAGCTGGCAAGGGAAAACGGTTTAACGCGTAAGGCGCTGGAACTGGCGATTTCTGCGGTACGTGGCAGTGCCAATGTTGATACGCAAGATGCGGAAGGGCAACGTGAGGCCCTGAAAAAATATACCCTCGACCTGACTGAGCGTGCTCGTCTGGGTAAACTCGACCCTGTGATAGGGCGTGATGATGAAATTCGCCGTGCTATCCAGGTCTTGCAACGCCGCAGTAAAAACAACCCTGTCTTGATTGGTGAGCCTGGTGTGGGTAAGACTGCAATCGTAGAAGGCCTTGCTCAACGAATAGTGAATGGTGAGGTGCCTGATAGCCTGAAATCGAAGCGCGTTTTATCGCTTGATATGGCTGCATTGCTGGCTGGCGCAAAATACCGCGGTGAATTTGAAGAGCGCTTAAAGGCGGTTCTCAAAGAAATTGCCTTGGATGAAGGGCAGACCATCGTCTTTATTGATGAATTGCATACTATGGTGGGCGCCGGTAAGGCCGAAGGTGCCATGGATGCCGGCAATATGCTGAAACCGGCCCTGGCCCGTGGCGAGTTGCACTGCGTCGGTGCTACTACTCTGGATGAATACCGCAAATACATAGAAAAAGACGCAGCGCTTGAGCGCCGCTTCCAGAAAATCATTGTTGACGAACCCAGTGTGGAAGCAACGATAGCGATTTTGCGTGGATTGCAGGAAAAATATGAAGTTCATCATGGCGTTGATATTACCGATCCGGCGATTGTTGCCGCCGCGGAGTTGTCACATCGCTATATAACAGACCGGTTTTTGCCAGACAAGGCGATTGACCTCATTGATGAAGCCGCAGCGAAAATCAAGATAGAAATCGATTCCAAACCTGAGGTCATGGATAAGCTGGACCGTCGCCTGATCCAGTTAAAGATAGAAAAGGAAGCAGTTAAACGTGAAAAAGATGAGGGGTCAAAAAAACGCCTGTTACTGATCGAAGACGAAATCGACAAGCTTGCGCGCGAATACGCCGATCTGGAAGAAGTCTGGAAGGCAGAAAAAGCCATCGTGCAGGGCAGTACCCACATCAAGGAAGAAATAGAGAAAATTCGCTTGCAGATGGATGATGCCAAACGCAAAGGCGACTGGCAAACCATGTCGGAATTGCAGTATGGTCGTTTGCCTGAACTGGAAGCGCAACTCAAGCATGCAGATACGCAGGCGGACAAGAATCAACAATCCAATGGCAAGTTGAAGCTGTTGCGCACTCAGGTTGGCGCAGAAGAAATTGCTGAAATCGTATCGCGTGCGACTGGCATCCCCGTATCACGCATGATGCAGGGTGAGCGTGAAAAACTTTTGCAGATGGAAGACGCATTGCATCAGCGCGTGGTTGGTCAGCATGAGGCGATTGAAGCGGTGTCGGACGCGATCCGTCGTTCACGTGCTGGTCTGGGTGACCCTGGACGACCTTACGGTTCTTTCCTCTTCCTCGGGCCGACAGGGGTGGGTAAGACAGAATTGTGCAAGGCCCTGGCGAATTTCATGTTTGATACTGAAGAATCACTGATCCGTATCGACATGAGTGAATTCATGGAAAAACATTCTGTTGCACGCCTGATCGGCGCGCCACCTGGTTATGTAGGCTATGAAGAGGGCGGTTACCTGACGGAAGCAGTGCGCCGCAAACCATATAGTGTGATCTTGCTTGATGAGGTGGAAAAAGCGCATCACGATGTATTCAATGTGTTATTGCAGGTACTGGATGACGGCCGCATGACTGACGGGCAGGGTCGCACGGTAGATTTTAAAAATACCGTGATCGTCATGACTTCGAATCTGGGTTCGCATCAGATTCAGGCCATGGAAGGCAGTGACCCTGAAGTCATCAAAATGGCTGTCATGGGCGAGGTGAAAACCCATTTCCGTCCTGAATTTATTAACCGCATTGATGAAATCGTCGTCTTCCACGCGCTCGATGCGAAAAATATTGGTGCCATTGCGAAGATACAACTTAAAACACTGGAGCAGCGTTTGCATCAGATGGATATGGGTCTGCAAGTATCAGATGCAGCCCTGCAAAAAATTGCGGAAGCGGGATTCGATCCTGTGTATGGCGCACGACCCTTGAAGCGCGCCATACAGCAGGAGATTGAGAATCCCTTGTCCAAAATGATATTGCAGGGTCAGTTTGGGCCGAAAGACATCATCGGAGTCGACGCAAAAGACAGTGCGCTGGTGTTTGGCAAGGTTTGACGAGATTTATTTAAGTAAGCAAGTTTGGACGGCATGTAAATGCCGTCCTTTTTTATTTATGCCGGAAGAAGCTCGAAGGAGATTCTCCAAAGGTCTTCTTGAACATGGCAGAAAAAGCTGACTGGCTGGCATAGCCTAGTTCGGCGGCCACTTGTGACAAGGCCAGGCCGCTGGTGATCAGAGGTGTGGCCTTTGCCAGGCGCATCTGCTGCCGCCAGGCAGTAAATGACATATCCAGTTCCTGTTCAAACAGGCGTGTCAGTGTTCGTGAGGAGGCGCCAACCTGTCTTGCGTAATCTTCCAGTGTCAGGCTCGCTGCGGGGTCAGTCAGCAAGGTTTCACAAAGACTTTTAAGGCGCTTGTCACGGGGCATGGGCAGGCGTATCGGCAAATGCTTGGCTGCATGCAATTCGTCCATAATCACCGGTGCAAGGTGTGCTTCACGCTTGCTCCCGGCTTCAACTTCTTCCATGCTGGCAATCAGCTCCCGCAGTAATGGGCTGACTTCAAGCACCAGGCAGTCATTGCCTTCGAAGGGAGAAAATTCCGTATGAAAATACAGGACACGCAAATGGGATGGTTCCACAATGCGCACTTCATGTCCTATGCGTGGGGGTATCCAGATTGCCCTGAAGGGCGGCACAAACCAGGTGCTGTCATTGGCCAGGATTTGGAGCATGCCACGCGGGGTATACGTCAATTGTCCCCAGTCGTGGCTGTGCATGCGTATGATTTCTTCGGTCTGCAAGTTACGCGCAGACAGTCTCACCGGCCTTTTCTCGGTCGGATATTTGTCTGGTGCATGAGGGCGTGTATCGGTAAGTATTTCTATGCTCATTTGTATCAACTTATTAAATGGCGGTATCTCGACAAAATTTGTCCATCTATCTTAAATCAGACTCGAACATTTTGCTTACACTGTCTGGGTCGGGCGCTTATGTGTGCTTAAGTGGCTTCATGGGCTTCAGGGCGCTAAATTTATGGAAAGGACTCAGCATGACAACAACAATTGCCTCACCGGCAAATCTTAAGCAAGACAGCATGGTCATTGGCCTGGTAGGTCTGGCACACGGTATTTCCCATTTCTTCCATATGATATTGGCCCCTTTATTTCCATGGATAAAAGAGGCGTTCAGCCTGTCTTATGCAGAACTGGGTTTGTTGATGACGGTATTTTTTGTGATTTCTGGCATAGGACAAGCCTTGTCAGGGTTTATTGTCGATAAAGTAGGGGCGCGGGCGGTGCTGTTTTTTGGCATCAGTTGCCTGGGTGTTGCTGCTCTGGTTTTGTCTGCTGCGCAAAATTACGGGATGTTACTGGCAGGCTCCATGCTTGCTGGCGTGGGCAATAGCGTGTTTCATCCGTCTGACTACACCCTGCTTAACAAGAAGGTATCAACCAAACGCCTTGGATATGCATTTTCAGTGCATGGCATCACCGGTAATCTGGGGTGGGCAACGGCACCGGTATTTCTGGTGACGATAGCTGGCCTGACAACCTGGCGCACAGCTTTATTTTGTGCTGCCTTCCTGCCATTTGTGGTGCTGGCTATCCTGTTTGTTTATCGTGATCTGTTACATACTGACGTAGTCCCGCATCAAGCGACGGCAAATGGTGGCAAGGCTGGCGATGGTACGCTCGATTTCATGCGTATTCCTGCAGTGTGGATGTGCTTTGGCTTTTTCTTCATGATCGCCATGGCTCTGGGCGGCATACAGAGTTTTTCATCGGCCAGTTTGCGTGATATCTATGGCATGTCACTTGGCGCAGCAACGACTGCCTACACGGCTTATATGCTGGCGTCGGCTGGCGGCATGTTGTGGGGCGGTTTTCTGGCTGCAAAAACATCTCAGCACGACCGCACCATCACTTTGGCATTCAGCTTCGCCGGTATTTTTTCGCTGATCGTGGCAACTGGTGTCGTCAGCGCTCCTATTGCGATTGTACTGATGGCGGCGATTGGTTTTGGTTCAGGCGTTGCGGGGCCGTCGCGTGATTTGCTGATACGTGCTGCGGCACCCAAGAATGCGACAGGACGGGTATATGGCATCGTCTATTCCGGTCTTGATTCCGGCTTGGCAGTTGCTCCCTTGATATTTGGAGCGATCATGGATGCGCATCATCCTTCCTGGGTGTTTGTGTGCGTGGGATTCTTCCAGGTGCTGGCGATTTTGACTGCAGTGAACGTGGGCAGCAAGATACGCGCACTGGCAGCTTGAATTTTGCTGCGCAGACTGGTTAGAATAAGGCTTCATTTATTCAATCATCAGGGAAAATAGCATGGATTTTTCTACTTGCGATATTTGCGACGCCAATGAAGACAAGATCGCTACTGCTGAACTGGCAGTTATTCCGCCAATTTTCATGAAATTTGGTGGTGTGACAAAATTCAGTGGCCCTGCGACGACCCTGAAGGTGTTTGAAGATAATGTATTGATACGCGAAACGCTGGAGACGCCAGGCGAAGGCCATGTATTGGTGATTGATGGCGGTGGCAGTTTTCGCTGTGCTTTGGTCGGCGGCAACCTGGCCAAATTGGGTGAAAATAATGGCTGGGCAGGTATCGTTGTGCACGGTTGCATACGTGACGTAGATGAAATCAATGCGTGTAATATTGGCGTCAGGGCGATGGCACCGATGCCTTTGCGCAGTGTCAAACGTGGAGCAGGTGAAAAGGATGGCCGTATCAGTATTGCCGGTGTGGCCATCAATGCCGGCGACTGGATTTATGCCGATGCAGATGGCGTGCTGGTGGCAAAACACGCGCTGGTCTGATTTTTTCTCTTTAAAACCGCATTGCCAAGCCTGGGCATTGCGGTTTTTGTCAATATGGGAAAGCGCCACAAGCAATTGATGTAGCTGGCGTGGTATAACAGCTACTTGTCCAGATCACTATGAGTTTCAATGATGCTTGCCCGGTTTTTAGCGATTTCTTCCATTGTTTTTGCCTCCCACGTTCACGCTGCGCCTGCCGAAAAAGAGCGCAGCTCCCAGAATAGTGTGACGAGAACAGAGTCGGTGCTTTTACAAAACAAGAAGATTTACCAGATGAGCCCGGCAGAACTTGGCAGTTATTTGAATGCCCTGCATGCCAGTGAGCCGGATTTGCGGAAAAGAATTGCCATTCTGGCGCGCAAAAATATAGGCCAGCCCTATAGTCTCAATTTGTTGGGAGAATTTCCTTTTGAATTGCACGACAACCTGCCCATGTATAGCCTCACCCATAGCGATTGTCTGGTCTTTGTTGAGCACACCTATGCCATGGCTTTGAGCAGTTCCTGGGAAGAGTTTTTCTGGACTTTGCAACGCATACGCTACAAAGACGGCTTGATAGGCGTGGCAACACGCAACCACTATACTGAAGTCGACTGGAATAGTAATAACGCCTGGCTAGTGCAGGATATCAGCGCCAAACTGGCTGGTGCGCAAGCCGTGTCATATGATATTACGGTGGATAGAGCTAAATTTCTAAAAGAACGGCACCATACTATCGTCAACATTCCAGAGCAAACCAGCCGTGAATTTTATGTGAAAACCAGTCAGGTCAACAGCATACTTGATCATTTGCAGGATGGTGATTTCGTGAATGTGGTGTCGAATAAGGAAGGCTATTATTCTGTCACCCATGTTGGACTGGTCGTGGTTGATGCGAATGGCAAGAGAAATTTTATCAACTCTGCTGAGCCACAAGTGCGTGAAGAAAGTTTTGACACTTTTATTGCCCGCACACAGGAGCGCACCAGAACCAGCAAAGTGGCCAACCCTCGTGACCTGGCCGGTTTTAAATTCCTGCGCTTGCGCGATGATATCGTCATCCCGCCGTCGATATCTTTGCCCAGGCCGTCGCATTAATTTCTAATTCACTAATTTTTTCGTCGCAAGGCGCCAAAGCTTGCTGGTTCCCATTCGCGCATCGCCATCAACAGGCCGGTTCCCCTGCGTTGTTTAAGCGGAGTGGCCAGACTCTCTGTATGAAGTTCGGCAAATTTTTGCTTGAGACGGCGTAATTCGGCATGAAATTTTGTAAGTGCGCCATCGGTCAACATACCGTGGATAAAAACCATGGATTCATTCTTGTGATCAAAATGTGCGCTAAGAAAATCATCCAGGCCATGCTGATGAAAGTAGGCGCGTATGGGGCCATTTTGCAACCACTCAAAGTCACGTGCAATATTCAAGCGTATGCGGTTACCAGGCAGCAGGCTGATCAAATGCAATTTGTCGAGACTCAATAATTTGCGCAGGCATTCGGCTTCAGTCAACTGATATGCCTGCAAAATCTCGGCAAATTGCCAGTGATTGATGGCGCATACCGCTACCAGTAACAGCTTGGTATCTGATACCAGTTCTTTTTCCTGGCTTTCCGTTAGCGTATGGATGCGTGTATTGCTGGCGTTCGCTTCCTGTGTGATTTCCATCAGGCTAAAGCCCAGAAAATGGCTGATTTGTGCCAGCCGCTCTATACTCATATTGGCACCACTGTCGGTACTCAACAGCCGCTTGATGCTCGCTTCAGATAAGTCGAGTGCAGTTGCCACGTCGCGATAAGTTTTGCCTTGCTGTTTCAACTGAAATTTGATACTTGCCAGTATTTGCTTGATTTCACTCATGGTATGAAGGATGGATTTGTATAAGCACGGTGGTAAAAGACAATACTTTTCATGTTGGATATTACTACTTTTCCATCGCAGGTTCCATTATTTGCGCCATTTCGGCACACTTGCTTTCTCTTGTCTTAATAGGATGAAGTCAATGAAAGCGCATACACGCAATCTTCCTCTGGTCATTGTTCTTGTCGCGGTGCTGGCATTGCTATGTCATGGACCAATTGAACAATATGCGCATTATCATGAATTTGCCGACCAGACCATATGGATGGGTATGCCACATGCTACCGATGTTCTATCGAATCTGGGATTTGCCCTTGTAGCCATGCTGGGCGCTTCTTTCCTGGTAGAGAAATACAGGCATGGTCATGCCTGCCCGGGTTTTCTTGCCTTTAGCGGCTTTGTCCTGAGTCTGTTTTTAACAGCACTTGGTTCAACTTATTATCATCTGGCACCGGATGATGCACGTCTGCTTTGGGACCGGTTACCGATTGCTTTGGCGTGTTGCAGTCTGCTGGCCGCTGTGCGGGCGGAAAACTTGCCAGGCATGGATGCCAGAAGAGCCTTGACGGAATTTGGTTTGTTGTTGATGGCAGGATTGATGTCTGTCATCTGGTGGCAGCATTCAGGTGACTTGCGCCCTTATCTATTGCTGCAAGGACTGACGATTATCCTGATTCCTTTATGGCAAAGCATTTACGGCGCGGCGAAGCCAGAACGCCTGGCGTATGCCATGGCGATGATTTTATATATATTCGCAAAAATTACCGAGTCGCAGGATGCCGCCATCCTGGCGCATTTACATATCATTAGTGGTCACAGCCTCAAACATATATTGGCTGCATTGGCCGCAGGCGTCATTGTTTTTAGCTTCAAACAAAGCAGAAATACACGACATGCTGAGTTGATCCGTTTGCAAAAGATAGAAATGCCGGGATAATCTGGGTCATAATCGCGGGGGCAGGGGCAAGGTATAGTTTGGACAGTCTCAATGAACAAGGGATTTCTTTGATAAATTTATGTGGATAGATACCCACTGTCATCTGGATGCGTCGGAATTTGGCGGTGCATCGCTAGCGATGGCCGATCAGGCGGCACAGGCAGGTGTGTCGGGCATTGTCGTACCTGCTGTGCATGTCAATAATTTCGAAGCTGTCATTGAACTAAGTCGTCAACGGCCAGCTTGTTATTTTGCGCTAGGCATACATCCCATGTATGTGCCGACTTCCAAAGAAAGCGATTTACAGGTCTTGCGCGAAAAAATCGCCTCCTTGATGGGGCAAGGTAATGCATCAAGCCGTCTGGTGGCGATAGGTGAAATTGGTCTTGATTATTTTGTACCAGCCCTGACGCAAAGCCCCTTGCGTGAAAAGCAGGAATTTTTCTATACCGAGCAATTGAAAATTGCCCGTGATTTTGGCTTGCCGGTCTTGCTTCATGTGCGGCGTTCGCAAGATATTATCCTCAAACATTTGCGCCGCATTGAAGTCGTCGGTGGCATCGCCCACGCTTTTAATGGTAGCCAGCAGCAGGCGCAGCATTTTATCAAGCTTGGCTTCAAGCTGGGTTTTGGCGGGGCCATGACCTTTAGCCGTGCCTTGCAGATACGGCGCCTGGCGACAGAGTTGCCGCTGGAGAGCATTGTGCTGGAGACAGATGCGCCTGATATCGCGCCAAGCTGGATCGCTGATGGTGTCAATGCGCCTTCGCAGTTACCGCAGATAGGCACGGTACTGGCAGAATTGCGCGGCCTGAGCCTGGCGCAAACAGCTGCTGCGACAACTGCCAATGCACTGGCGGTCATGCCAGGCATGCATTGCGGGTAAAACATGCGTCTGGCGATGATAGGCTTTGTGGTCGGCGTCGCCTTATTGCAGCAACAGGCATCTTTGCTGAGTTTCAACTGGCTGCTCATCATTTCGTGTTTGACCGGCGCAGCTTATTTGCTGTTAGGCCTGGTGCGTCTGACATATTTGCGTCTGGCCTTGCACGGCTTGTTGGCCGCGGCAATCGGCTTTGTCTGGGCAAGTGGTTTTGCACATTTCTATTTGCGCGACACACTACCAGCGCAATGGGAAAACAAAGACATCACAGTAACCGGGACCATAGACAGCCTGCCTTTTCATTTTGATCAGGGGGTACGTTTTAATTTTGCCATTGAAAAGATCAGTGCCGACGGCGAAGCAGATTACGAACACTGGCCCTCAAAAATTGCCTTATCCTGGTACGGTGCAGATCGCGGCGGTGATCTCAGCAATGTCGGCGATGTGCAACCCGGTGAGCGCTGGCAATTGCGTGTGCGCCTGAAACGCCCGCACGGCAATATGAACCCGTATGGTTTTGACTATGAAGCCTGGTTGCTGGAGCAAAATTTACGTGCCACCGGCGCGGTACGCATGGATACGGCAGATCAGCAAAACAAACGCCTTGACCCGTTTGTGTGGAGCATCGGTAACCTCATAGAGCGTAGTCGCGCGCAATTGCGTGACCGTATTCATGCCGCATTACCGCAATATCCGTACGCCGGTGTGCTGGTTGCTTTGGTGGTGGGTGACCAGCGTGAAATAGCACAGGGAGACTGGACAGTATTTAACCGGGTTGGCATTGGTCATCTCATCAGTATCTCAGGCTTGCACATTACCATGATCGCTGGTCTTTTTGCTGGCTTGGTATTTTACCTGTGGCGACATTCATTTTTTCTTGGCTTGAACCTGCCTTTGCGTTTGCCTGCCCAAAAAGCGGCGGCGCTGGCGGGTGCGCTGATGGCTATTATCTATGTTGCTTTAGCGGGTTTTGGCGTGCCGGCGCAAAGAACCATGTTCATGCTGACTGTCGTGGCCGTTGCTGTCTGGACAGGGCGCATCAGCAATTTCTCGTCTGTATTATGTCTGGCATTGGGTCTGGTGGTGTTGTTTGACCCCTGGGCGGTATTGTCGCCAGGCTTTTGGTTGTCTTTTTCTGCTGTTGCCGTGATTTTGTTTGCCGTTGGCGGGCGAGTGGAAAACACAGAGCCAGTAAGCAAGTTGCAAGGTTTACGCCATTCTTTTCATGCTGCGGGTCTGACCCAATATGCAGTGACGATAGGCCTGGTGCCTTTGACCATGCTTTTGTTTGGGCAAATTTCGCTGATCAGTCCACTTGCCAATGCAATTGCCATACCGCTGGTCAGTTTTATCGTTACGCCGCTGGCCCTGCTTGGCAGCGTCGTGCCCAGTCCTCTCTCTGCATGGCTGCTGAAGCTTGCCCATCTGTTTGTTGATTGGTTGGCGCAGTTTCTGACTTATCTCAGTGCTTTTCGTTTTGCGGTATGGAATGTGCCTTATCCATCGTTTGCACTTTTCATGCTGGCGATGGCAGGCATGCTTTACCTGCTGATGCCTAAAGGCTGGCCGCTGCGCTGGCTAGGGATAATCTGTTGCTTGCCCCTGTTTTTTCAGGGTACGCAAAAGCCTGTTAATGGTGAATTGCAGGTGACAGCGCTGGATGTGGGGCAGGGTATGGCGTTGTTGCTTGAAACTGCTGATCACCGCTTGTTATATGATACCGGCCCTGGCCTTTCCCCAGAATCTGATAGTGGCACAAGGGTGATCTTGCCCTATCTGCGCGCGCGCGGTATCAATGCGCTGGATCGTATCGTCGTATCGCATAATGATAATGATCATTCGGGTGGGGCGCTAAGCATATTGAAGCAATTGCCCGTGGGCCTGCTGATGACTTCACTGAATCTGGAAAGTCCGATTGTGACGAGCGCGCAAAAGCACCAGCGCTGTGAGGCCGGGCAACAATGGGATTGGGATGGCGTGCATTTTGAAATCCTGAACCCAGGCAGTGCCAGTTATGAAAGCACAAAGTGGAAACCGAATGCACGCAGTTGCGTGCTCAAAGTATCCACCGCAAAATTTGCCATGCTCTTGCCAGGTGATATCGAAGCCATACAGGAAGATGAATTGATCAATTCCATACCGCAAAAACTGAAAGCCGATGTTTTGCTGGCTCCTCATCATGGTAGCGGCACCTCTTCAACAGCCGCATTTCTGAAAACGGTGAACCCGCAAGTGGCTATTTTCCAGGTGGGTTATTTGAATCGCTATCATCATCCCAAGGCCGAGGTGTTTGAGCGTTACGCTGATTTTGGAATAAAACGTCTAAGAACTGACGAATCGGGTGCAATCACATTACAATTTGGCGCATCATTGACGACTTCTCAATACAGACAGGAAAATGCGCGTTACTGGTTTGACCGGTAATGTAATTTGTAAAATGACTGACTCATCTGCCAAGCCCATTCTCCACTTTGTTCACGGGAATAGCTTCCCCTCTGGTACCTATCGCATGTTTCTGGATGCGCTGCGCCCGTTTTATGATGTACACGCAACTGATATGGTGGGCCATGATCCCGCTTATCCCGTCACAGATGGGTGGAAATATCTGGTACAGGAATTGATCGATACCCTGGCTGCACAGTATAAAGAGCCGGTGATCCTGGTAGGTCATTCGCTGGGAGGCATTTTATGCCTGATGGCCGCCAGGGCCAGACCTGACCTGGTACGTTGCGTGGTGGTGCTGGATTCACCGGTAGTTGCAGGCTGGCGTGCCATGCTGTTGCGGGTATTCAAATTTTTTGGTTTGGACAAAAAATTTTCTCCTGCCCGATTTTCAGAAAAGCGCCGGCATATCTGGAAAGATGAAGAAGCCGCCTACCAGCATTTTGCTTCCAAGGAGATGTTTGCCATCTGGCCACCACAAGTGTTGCGTGACTATATGCGCGCAGGATTAAAGTCTCACCCGGACGGCGTCACCTTGCGTTTTACGCGCGAAGTGGAAACAGCCATCTATCGCAGTTTGCCAGATGGCCTGGGGCGTTTGCTGACAAGACCACCCTCGGTACCAATTGGTTTTGTCGGTGGCACGGAATCGATAGAGTGCCGGCAAGCTGGCCCGCATGCGACAAAAAAACTCATGGGGGATAATTATGTTTTAATCCCCGGTGGACACCTGATACCTATGGAAGTGCCATTGCAGACGGCTGCCGCTGTACTGGCGATGCTTGCGCGCTTTCATTTACCCAAGCTTACAAATTCATGAATTCTTCTTTGACTATTCCAAAAATCAGCTTTTTATTGGTTGCCCTATGCATGACAGGCCTTGCATTAGCTGGTGAAGCTACGAGTGACTTACCTTCATGGCAAGAATTCCAGCAAGTGAAAGCTGCTGGAAAAACTATCTGGCAAGTGGATATAGATAACGATAGCCTCCTATTCAGAAAAGAGGACGGTTTTTACACCAGCGGTAACTGGCTGGGGCAAAGCTTTGTCCAGACCGGGGTCTTGCAGTCGGTAACTTATGGCTGGCGCATAGGACAGGATTTATATACAGCGTCGGATATCAAGCTTCTGCCCGGACAGATTTCTTCGCACGATCATCCGTATGCCGGTTGGTTATATGGCGGTATATTCAGCGAAAAGACCGAAGCAAATGGCAAGAGCCTTCGTCTTGGTCTGGATGCAGGTTGCCTTGGCCCTTGCGCAGGAGGCGAATGGACACAAACACATTTGCACAGATTATTGCGGCAGCCTCTGCCTCAGGGGTGGGGTACCCAACTCCGCAATGAATGGGGTGTGCAATTAACTGCTGAAAGTTCGCCTGGCCGCCTGCTGCCTATGGCCAACGTGGATATGACGCCGCGTTTCAAAGCGCATTTTGGCAACATCTTTACCGATGCCAGTGCAGAAATGCAAGTGCGGGCAGGGGCCTTGAATACTTTTAGTGAGCAGGCTGCCAATTACGGGTTTTTACGCGGAGAGATAAAAGCGGTCGGCTATAACGCCACCATTCAGGGCGGCTATTTCAATAAACAGGTGACGACGGTGACGCCTAAAACATGGGTGGGCGAGTTGGAACTGGGCTATTTATGGCGCAATGACGCCTATGGTTTGTCTGTCTCGATTATTCGCCGCAGTAATGAAATCAAAGAGCTTAGCAATGGAAGCGGGGCACAGAATTTTGCTCGGGTGCAATTATTTTATGCAATGTAATTACTCTAACTAATTGATGGCTGCGGAAATAATTGGCCAGAATTAAAGGTGGAGATTCGCGCTTTGCGTCTTAGTGATGTATAATTCGAATTTCCCGCTTGTGCCGTTCGGCACCTTCTGCAATGACTAAGTTTGTATTCGTTACGGGGGGCGTAGTCTCCTCATTGGGCAAAGGCATTGCTGCTGCCTCTCTCGCTGCGATTCTTGAATCGCGCGGCCTCAAAGTCACCATGCTTAAACTGGATCCGTATATTAACGTTGATCCGGGTACCATGAGCCCATTCCAGCACGGCGAAGTATTTGTTACCGACGACGGTGCAGAAACTGATCTGGATCTGGGTCACTATGAGCGCTTCATTACGGCCAAAATGAAAAAAGTGAATAACTTCACTACTGGCCAGATCTATGAATCCGTTATCCGTAAAGAACGCCGTGGCGAATATTTGGGCAAGACTGTCCAGGTCATCCCGCACATCACCAATGAAATCCAGGAATTCATCCATCGCGGCGCTGCTGGTGCTGATGTAGCCCTGGTTGAAATCGGTGGTACGGTAGGTGATATTGAATCCCTGCCTTTCCTCGAAGCTGCCCGTCAACTGAGTTTGCGCGCTGGCCGCAATGCGGCTGCCTTCGTGCATCTGACGCTGGTGCCTTATGTGGCTGCGGCTGGTGAACTGAAAACCAAACCAACCCAACACAGCGTACAGAAACTGCGTGAAATCGGTATCTTCCCTGATGCCTTGCTGTGCCGTGCTGACCGCCCTATACCGGATGATGAGCGTGCCAAGATTTCCCTGTTCGCCAATGTGGCTGAAGAGGCAGTGATTTCGGTTTGGGATGCAGATACCATCTATAAGATTCCACAGATGTTGCATGACCAGGGACTGGATAAAATCGTTTGCGATAAACTGGGCCTGTCACCGAAGCCAGCCAATCTGGCCATGTGGGACAAACTGATTTATGCACTGGAAAATCCAAAAGAAGAAGTCACCATAGGCATGGTTGGTAAATATGTCGATCTGACTGAATCGTATAAATCCCTGACTGAAGCTTTGCGCCATGCTGGTATCCATACAGAAAGCCGTGTGAATATTGAGTATGTTGATTCTGAAGAGATCGAAGCGCATGGCACGAAATCGCTGGAAAAATACGACGCGATCCTGGTACCAGGCGGTTTCGGCAAACGTGGTGTAGAAGGCAAAATCCTCGCTGCCCGTTATGCCCGTGAAAATAAAATCCCTTACCTGGGCATTTGCCTGGGTATGCAGGTTGCGCTGATTGAATATGCACGTAACAAGGCTGGTTTGTCGATGGCAAATTCCACTGAATTTGATTCTGAAACAGAACAGCCGGTAGTGGCCCTGATCAATGAATGGCAAAACCATGACGGCAAAGTTGAAACCCGGGATGAAAATTCCGACCTGGGTGGCACCATGCGTCTGGGTGCGCAAACTTGCGCGGTCAGTTCCGGTACGCTGGCATCAGAGATATACGGCAATGTCGTGACTGAACGTCACCGTCATCGCTATGAAGCAAATAACCATTACCTTGGCCGTGTTGAAGCCGCAGGTCTGATTGTCTCTGCCCGTACGCCGACTGAGGATTTGTGTGAAATCATGGAATTGCCACGTGATGTGCATCCATGGTATCTGGGTGTGCAATATCACCCTGAATTCAAGTCCACACCACGTGATGGGCATCCGTTATTTATCTCTTTTGCCAAAGCGGCGATTGCACATAAAAAGGCACAAGGGAATCAAGAATGAAACTCTGCGGATTCGATGTAGGTCTTGACCATCCATTTTTTCTGATTGCTGGCCCCTGCGTGATTGAATCACAGCAAATGGCCATGGATACGGCTGGTGCGCTGAAAGAGATGACGGCTGCGCTTGGTATTCCGTTTATCTACAAATCGTCGTTTGATAAAGCCAACCGTTCTTCCGGTTCTTCTTTCCGTGGTCTGGGTATGGAAAAAGGGCTGGAGATTCTGGCAGAGGTCAAAAAGCAGATAGGTGTGCCGGTACTGACCGACATCCATGAAGTCGATGAAATTATTCCGGTTGCTGCCGTGGTCGATGTCTTGCAGACACCTGCCTTCTTGTGCCGCCAGACCGACTTCATTGAAGCCTGTGGCCGTTCAGGTAAGCCTGTAAATATCAAGAAGGGCCAGTTCCTGGCACCGCATGATATGGTCAATGTGATTGCCAAAGCCCGTGCGGCTGCAAAAGCAGCGGGCCTCAATGAGGATAACTTCATGGCTTGCGAGCGTGGGGCGTCGTTTGGTTACAATAATCTGGTTTCGGATATGCGCTCGCTGGCGATCATGCGCGAAACCAATTGCCCGGTCGTATTTGATGCCACGCATTCTGTGCAATTGCCCGGTGGGCAAGGCACGACATCTGGTGGACAGCGTGAATTCGTGCCTGTGCTGGCGCGTGCTGCGGTGGCCGTGGGTATTGCTGGCCTGTTCATGGAAACCCATCCCAATCCGGCTGAAGCGAAGTCTGATGGTCCCAATGCCGTACCGTTGGGACGTATGAAGGAATTACTCTCCACGTTGATAGAACTTGATCGCGTGGTAAAAAAGAATGGGTTCCTGGAATCCAGTTTTGCTTGATTTGTTGTGTGATGGAAGTCGCCCGCCTTGCTCACCATAGCAAGCGGCAAAGGGTAAAGTTCTGTTGAGTTCATGGAACCAGAATGATGTGACTGCATCACATCATTCTGCCAGTATCAAAAATCATAAGCAGCTTTATTTGCCAGCAAGCCTGTACCAGGCAAGCAGACGCAGACACAAGTCAGATTCGTTTTACTTTGTTCGCTATATTGATCGTTTAGGAGAATTGAATGAGTGCCATCGTTGACATTATCGGTCGTGAAATTTTGGATTCGCGCGGTAACCCAACTGTTGAATGTGATGTCTTGCTGGAATCTGGCGTCATGGGCCGCGCTGCTGTGCCTTCCGGCGCATCGACCGGTTCCCGCGAAGCGATAGAGCTGCGTGATGGTGATAAATCCCGCTATCTGGGCAAGGGTGTTTTAAAAGCCTGCGAACATATCAATACCGAAATCGCTGAAGCCATCATGGGCCTGGATGCGAATGAACAGGCATTCCTGGATCGTACCCTGATCGATCTGGATGGCACTGAAAACAAGAGCCGCCTGGGTGCAAATGCCATGCTGGCTGTGTCCATGGCTGTCGCCAAAGCTGCTGCTGAAGAGGCTGGCCTGCCACTGTACCGTTATTTCGGCGGTTCTGGCGCCATGCAATTGCCGGTGCCTATGATGAACGTCATCAACGGTGGTGCACATGCTGACAATAATCTGGATATTCAAGAGTTCATGATCATCCCGGTAGGTGCGCCAACTTTCCGCGAAGCAGTTCGCTATGGTGCAGAAGTGTTCCATGCGCTGAAAAAGATCTTGCATGACAAAGGTTTGACGACAGCCGTTGGTGATGAAGGTGGTTTTGCACCTTCCGTAGATAATCATGAATCTGCCATCAAACTGATCATTCTGGCGATAGAAGCTGCTGGCTACGAGCCAGGCACGCAAATCGCCCTGGGTCTGGATTGCGCTGCCAGCGAATTCTACAAAGACGGCAAATACCACCTCGAAGGTGAGGGCCTGACTTTGTCTTCTGCTGACTTCACCAATCTGCTGGCGACCTGGGTAGACAAATATCCTATCATCTCCATCGAAGATGGCATGGCTGAAGGCGATTGGGATGGTTGGGCTATCCTGACTGAAAAACTGGGCAAGAAAGTCCAGATCGTTGGCGATGATTTGTTCGTCACCAATACCAAGATCCTGAAAGAAGGCATACAAAAAGGGATCGCCAACTCCATCCTGATCAAGATCAATCAGATCGGTACTTTGACTGAAACTTTTGCTGCGATTGAAATGGCAAAACGTGCTGGTTATACAGCCGTGATTTCCCATCGTTCGGGTGAAACTGAAGACAGCACGATCGCTGATATCGCCGTTGGTACGAATGCCCTGCAAATCAAGACCGGCTCCTTGTCGCGCTCTGATCGAATGGCAAAATACAATCAGTTGTTGCGCATAGAAGAAGATTTGGGTGAAATCGCCAGCTATCCTGGTCGCGATGCCTTCTACAATCTGAAGTAATCTGGTATTGTGGAACTAAGAAAGGGGGAACGGTGTTCCCCTTTTTCTTGTAAATTTTCTTTTGACTCAATAGCTGTGTAGCCCGTGCGTTTGATAGCCCTTTCCTTTGTTGCGCTGTTGATGTTGATCCAATACCCCTTGTGGTTGGGTAAGGGCGGCTGGCTGCGCGTATGGGAACTGGACAGGCAGGTATCCCAGGTAAAAAGCAATAATGAAAAACTGAAAGAGCGTAACGGCAAACTCGAATCAGAAGTGCAGGATCTGAAAACCGGCACTGACGCAGTCGAAGAGCGCGCCCGTTTCGAACTGGGCATGATCAAGAAAAATGAGATTTTTGTACAGGTTCTGGATCCCAATGCCGCACCTGCAAGCATGACCGAGCACGCACCTGTCAAACCGGTCGAAACTCCATCAGCCAAGTCCCCCAAGCCTTGACGGCATAAACATGCGTTAGCCCGGCGACTTATTAAACGCCGGATGCTATTTGTTCTCCATCGCACATAATTTCGTTGGCAATGAAACAAAACTGTATCGCGATGTTACAATTCGTAACTTTTTGCTTTGTTGCCTTTAACAAACTTGTACTTGCGCATTTTCTAAATGTGGCGACTACGGCTTGACAGGTTTTAAAGCTGTAAACTATCGCCTGCTCCATCCATGAAAAATACCAAGTACCCGAAATTACTTTCCTTATTATTTGTTGCGCTGCTAAATGCTTGTGGAGGTGGCGCTGGTAGCGGTTCTGCCAGCGTGAATATCCCTGATACAGCGTCAGGCGCAAAAAGTGTTAGTCGCCAATTTAGCGGTCAGGTCGCCAAAGGGCGAATTGTTGGAGCGCGCGTACAGGCTTACTCTATCGATAAATCCGGTAATAAGGGCGGCAGCGCTTTTGCTGACACAATTACCGGTGTTGACGGTAGCTACGCCATTACCGTGCCAGACACAGTTACCAGTTTTCTCATTGAGGCCAGTTTCGCGCCCGGGGCTATGATGTTTGATGAGGCCACTCAGACAGATCTGTCGTTTCCGGAAGAATTAAAGTTACGCAGTGTGGTGAAACAAGGTAGCAGCCCGGAAGCCATCTATTGGGGCAGTGTGACGCCATTGACAGAATTAATCGTTCAAGTGGCAGAAAAAGCGGGTGGTCTGACTTCTGTCAATATCGATAAGGCACGTTCTGGTGTGCAGGCGATGTTGGGTTTTGATCCGCAACGGGTGGCGATTATTCATACCACATCCGAAAATTCTGTTGATGCCTATGCAGACGAAAAACTGCAAGGCTTGAGTTTGACTGCAATTTCACAACTTGCACTGGATAAGGCATTTTCCTGTAATGCTGACAAACAGGCGAACCGTGTTGCCTGTGTGGTCAGGCAAATTGCCAGTGCTGGCAAACTTGATGGCAATACCCTGGCTATCAATGAAGATGTCAGGGCGGCACTGCGTGGTGCTCTGGAAAAAGTAACTGCCGACGAAAATATCAATAAATCTGGTAAGAATTCTGTTGTGGGCGCCACGACTTTTACCAGTAACAGCCTGCCTAGTCCAGCGCCGGAACCAGATAAAATATTGGCGACCAAACAATTGTTTTCCAGCTTGCGTAACAATATTTACGCAATGTCGAATACGCAAAATAGTGGTGCAGTAGATTTGCGCCTGAATGCAGTCAAGGCAGATTTTGAGAAGGCAACAGCACCGCTCGATAAAAATTTATTGATCTGGTCAAAAACTATTTCTGAAGGTATAGATCAGTTTAATAAGTTTAGTAGCGGTAGCAGCAGAAGTACTTCTGTCAACGGCTTGTTTTATGGACCAACGGCCCTGTGGAGCGGTTATCAAAACATAGGCAATCTGGGGGATTGTAATGTCATGCGCAATAGCGGCACTGTTGCCAGTACACCGGCACAGGCCGCTGGCCTGGAATGCCGTTTTGCACGCCTGATCATTCCTGGTACTTATAAATACAGTTATAAATACCAGGTTGAATGGGTAGAACTTGTTGATCGCATCTGGCTGGAGCCGGTCGCTGGTGAAGCAGGGCGTTTCAATTACAAATCTGAATTGGTTCAGCAAAAAAGTGTATTTGCCTGGAGTGACGCCTGGAATGACTTTATCAGGGTACCCGCTAATCCTGCGGATGCAGTGGTCATTCGTGGTTATTCCGATGACGCGTTCACAGGGCAAATCAGCTTTGCTACGCAAGGCAAAAATCTGACTGCACTGGTCATCGAAGGGAAAATGCCCCCGCGCACGACAAGTTCAGGGCAATTGCTATCAGATTATGAAAGCTGGAGTTTGCACACAGACAGGAATGAAACAATCGATGGTAACTATCGCTATGACTTTACCGGTGAATTCAAATCTTATGTTGCCAGTCAGATCAATTATCGCTTGTCGGTTGACAAGGGGTCGTATGCCAAAGTCAGCCTTGATTACAAAGGTAACTTGCAAAAAAATGGCGTTAAAGAATTTAATCTGGCTATCACTGGCGAGGCAGGTAACAGCAAGGTTCATGGTGAGTTAAAACTGGGTAGTGCCAGTGCAGATAAAAATGGCTTGAACTATTTGCCTAACCGGCTCGATTTTACCGGCACTATCAGCAATAGTACCGGCCTCTCAAGTACGCTTGAATTTTTCAATGGAAAATTGAGCGTGGAGCGATTTGGCTATGCAAGTTTTGATAGTACCAAACCAGAATCTGCCGATAATTTCTTGCGCAAATCAGCAGCCATTTCCGGTGTCATACAAACGCCTGATCGCCCGCCACTCAAGTTGAATGTCAGTGGCAGTAATGATTCTTTTGGCAGCAGCGGCTTATTTGGTCAGTATGATGACGGCAGCAATGTCATCAATGCTACATTGACAGAAATCCCTGGCAAACAAAATGTACTGCGCATCAGCAGTACAACGGGGGTGTCCTTTGATATCTATGGCAGTAATCAGGTAGCTGATATCTTGAAAGACGGTGCGAAGGTCGGATGGCTGGATATCAAGGCAGGGCGCATCAGTTATGTAGACGGTACGTTTGAATCGATAAAGTGATTTGAATATTCTTTAAAGCCCGCTGCATATCGGCGGGCTATTTTTTTGGTGTCATATGTTTGTATATCGATTCTCCCTGTTCCTGGCTGCCAGTTCCATGCTGACACCTGTTTTTGCGATGGATGACATTTTTCCTCCGCAAGCAGCTGATGGCTGGGGTACTTATGCCAGAATTAATTTGTGGGAAGCCTCAGATTTCCTGCCAACGCGGAAAATCGAAGGGGACTGGAATCAGGATTTTTCACCGAAGGCAGGGCAAAATACCAGCTTGCGTAGCTACCGTGCTGAACTTGGTTTGACATATAAAGAATGGCAATTGAACATGGAAGCACGGCAGGAGGGTGTCTTGCAAGCTACTGCCTCCACATTGGCCTTCGTCAAAGCCTATAAGCAGGGGGAGGGTGGCCGGCCGCAAGAGCCGGTCAGTTATCAACTGAATGCACAAATGAAAAGCTGGTCTGGTTTTGGCTTGCGTATCGGCCGCTGGTTTGCCACAGGTGATGCGTTTCAGCCTCGCTTTTTTGCCAGTGCTGTTTATTATACGCAGCCGCAATATCGGTCAGCACAGGCTACCGGCAATGCCAGTTATAGTGATAACCAGCACTATAGTTTTTCTGCCAGTGAAATCGATACAAATAGCCGTTATCAATATCTTTTTCGCCAGTTTGAACCTGAAGCCCGAGGCTATAGCAGCAGCATTGCAATGGATTGGAAAATCAATGCAAATTGGCGCATGCAGTACAAGATGGATGATGTATTCAACCATTTTCAGTGGCAGCATTTACCCGAGTTGCAGCAAAGTTTGAATTCCGCTGTGGTGCAATATGACAGTCACGGCTATTTAAATTACCAACCCTTGTTGCAGGGGGCGAACCGGCAGGCTGATCAATCCATATCCGTTCCAATGACGCATGCAGCGCAATTGAGCTACCAATGGCAGCAATGGGAATTGAATACCCAGATCCGTAGATTTTATGGCGAGTTTTTACCCAGTCTGGGTGTGGCGAAGTACACGTCTTACGGTCGCTTTGATGTCAATTTTGATACGCGGTATAAATCACTCGGCCTGGGCTGGAGCAATGCCTCATTTGGAATGCAATTGCAAAGCGATAATGTAAATTTGGGCAGAGCCAAGGTGCTGGGACTGGGTCTGCATTTTAATAAGCAATTCTGATTGCCTTATACGCCCACATATTTTTGCCAGATATCCGCTGATTGCGACAAACGGTCACTATCACCGTGCCAGACCAGCTTGCCGCGCTCTATGATGCTGTGGTGATCAGCCAGCGGTATCAGTTTTTCTACATATTTATCAATGACCAGAATGGTCTGGCCTTGCGCGCGCAATTTTTTCAGACAAGTCCAGATCTCTTCACGTATGAGTGGCGACAGGCCTTCAGTTGCTTCGTCTAAAATCAAGAGATGCGGATTGGTCATCAGGGCGCGGCCAATCGCCAGCATTTGCTGTTCGCCGCCGGAAAGTTGATTGCCCATATTGTCTGCGCGTTCAGCCAGACGTGGGAAAAGCTGATAGATATCGGCGAGCATCCACGGTGTTTTGCTGAGGTTTCGATTTGCCGCAAAAGCGACCAGGTTTTCCCTGACGCTCAGATTGGGAAAAATCTGCCTGCCCTCCGGGACGATCGCAATGCCCATCCTGGCGATTTTATCCGTCGACATATGCTCTATGCGCTTACCCATGAAACTGATCTTGCCGCCATGTGCTGGTGCCAGGCCCAGTATGGATCGTAATGTCGTGGTTTTGCCTGCACCATTGCGACCCAGCAAAGTAGCGACTTCTCCTTGTCGTACATGCAGGTCAACACCGAACAAGACCTGGCTGCTGCCATATGAAGTGGCGATCTTTTCAATTTCTAGCATGGTCGTCATGCGGCGTCCTGTGCATTGATGGTCGAAGAGTCTGATACAGACACCTCGTCGCCAAGATAGGCTTTTTTAACTTCGGGGTGCTGGCGTATGTAGTCAGCATCGCCGGTGGCTATGATACGGCCCGCAACCAGGACTGAAATGCGGTCAGCCAGTTTGAAGACTGCATCCATATCATGTTCTATCAGGATAACCGCAGCTTTTCCGCGTAATGTCTGTATCAATTCCAGCATTTTCCCTGACTCTTCATGGCCGGTACCTGCCATAGGTTCGTCGAGTAGCAATAGTTTGGGTTGGGTGGCCAGCGTCAAACCCAGTTCCAGTTGTCGTTGTTCACCATGTGCGAGTGCGCTTGCCTGTGTTTGGGCTTTGTCGGCAAGTCCAATTTGTGCGGCATATGTCTGCGCCTCGACATACAAGGCGTGTTCGTCGATCGCCTTGCGCCAGAAACGCATGCTGCTCCCTGTTCGCGCCTGTATCGCCAGGCTCAGATTATCCACAACGCTGAGAGACTGGAAGATATTCGTGATCTGGTAAGAGCGTGCCAGGCCCATGGCAACGCGTCCATGCATGCTCACGCTGGTAATGTCGACGCCGTCAAAAATGATCTTGCCCTGGTTGGGGGCAATCGTGCCTGAAATTTGATGGATCAATGTCGTCTTGCCTGCGCCATTGGGTCCTATGATGGCGTGAATTTCATTGGGCCATATGTCTAGGCTGAGGTCGTTGGTTGCAACCAGGCCACCATACCGCTTTACCATACCCTGCAATTGCAAGAGGCTCATGGCTGATCTCCTGTCCGATTTTTCTTTCGCCAGAATTTGCCGGGCAAACTTGCCAGACCATCCGGCAACAGCATGACCACCAGAAGCAGGGCAATACCCAGGTAGAGTTGCCAATGTATCGTATAGCCAGACAGAATTTCTTCCAGCATCAGCATTACCACGGCACCCAGTATGCCGCCAGATAAATAGCCGACGCCACCCAGTATGACCATCACCATCAGGCTGCCAGATTGGGTCCAGTGCATAAGATTGGGGCTGACCAGCATATTCTGGTTAGCCAGCAATGCCCCGCCCAAACTGGCCACACCACCGGCAATGGAAAAGCAGATTAACTTGTAGCGAAACACAGGGTAACCTATGGCTTCCATGCGGGTTTCATTTTCCCGGATAGCCTGGATGACACGGCCAAAGCGTGAATTGATCAGACGATATAGCGCAAACAGAAAAATACTGACTGTGCATAACACCACATAATAAAAATGACTGTCATTGGCCATGTCTATGCCGCTGATGATTTGTGAGCGCTGTGGCAGGTTCAGGCCGTCTTCGCCACCATAATTCTTCAGTGAGACAAACAGAAAATACAGCATCTGTGCAAAGGCCAGTGTAATCATGATGAAATACACGCCCTTGGTTCTCAGTGAAATGCTGCCTATGAGCAGTGCCAGGCTGCAACCTGTCAGTAAAGCCAGTGGCCAGCTTATCCAGGCAGATGATATGCCATGCTGCATCAGTATACAGACAACATAGGCGCCGCTGCCGAAGAAGGCAGCGTGGCCCAGGCTGATCATGCCACCAAAGCCCAGTATCAGGTTCAGGCTGCTCGCTACCAGGGCAAAGATCATGAGCCGGCTTAACACGCCGATATAAAATTCCTGTGAAAAATAAATGGCCGCACTGGGGAATATGGCCAGTATCAATAACAAGACAATAAGCAGAGGAGGCGACACCTCATGATGTAAAGAACTTTTCATAAATGCTTCCGGCTCAGCCACGGGCAGGGAACAAACCCTGCGGCTTATAAAAAAGCACTGCCGCCATCAAGACATAGATCAGCATGGATGCCAGTGCCGGCCCAAGATTGGCGGCAAATTCACCCGGCATTAGCATCTTCAATGCGTCTGGCAACAAAGTCTTGCTCAGCGTGTCAACCAGGCCCAACAGCAGTGCGCCCACCAGGGCACCACGGATAGAGCCTATGCCACCAATGACAATCACCACAAAAGCCAGTATCAATATGCTTTCTCCCATGCCTACCTGTACCGCGAGGATAGAGCCCAGCAAGGCTCCTGCAATTGCACACAGGGCTGCGCCAAAGGCAAACAGCAGCGTGAACACAAGTTTGATATTCACCCCCATGGTCACCGCCATCTCCCTGTTGGAAGCGCCAGCGCGTACCAGCATTCCCAAACGTGTTCTGGTGACGATCAGATATAACAAACCGGCAATTGCAAAGCCGGTTGCGATAATAAATAACCTGAAGGACGAGTAAAAGAAATTGGGAAGTAATTCTACGGGCTGCGCCAGTTGCGGCGGTACGTTCAGCATCAAGGGTTGCGCACCCCAGATCATGCGCGCAGCTTCATTGAAGATCAGCATCAATGCAAAGGTGGCAAGGACATGCGACAAGTGGTCACGCTGATATAAGCGTCTGAAAATGACAATTTCCAAAATGACGCCTAATGCTGCCGTAGCGATGACAGCACCAGTTAATCCCAGCCAGAAAGAGCCACTCAGGCTGGTGAAGGTGGCTGCGAAATAAGCGCCTGCCATATACAGAGAACCATGCGCGAGATTGATGAAGTCCATAATCCCGAAAATCAGCGTCAGGCCCGCCGCCAGCAGAAATAGCATCAGCCCGAATTGCAGGCCGTTGAGCAGGTGTTCAAACAAAAGCGTGATATCCATTACCTGGTTCCTGATGATGGTGCTTTGATGAAATTACTTTAGGTCTAAAATATACTATAAGTGCAGGAAGTAACGCGATTTTCTTAAGAAGAAATTGCTGATATGCGACAAAAAAACACTTTACCAAAAAATAGTTTAGGTTTAAAGTAGTTTTCATTTGAAACGGATACCACCTCATTTGTATTCAGTGATTTACAGCAAGTTCAGTAATTTCCAGCAATCTCAGTAATCTCAGCAATATTGGGCATCGCCCAGCCTTTGACCGGAGAAGAAATGACCACAACTGTCCGACCAGGATCTGCCCATCTGGATACATTTGCCCACGATCACCTGCCGCCGCGTGAGCTTTGGCCTGAACTGGTTTTTTCTTTGCCTGAATTGCAATATCCTGAACGGCTGAATGTCGTCGTTGAATTGCTCGACAAAATGTGTGAACAAGGTTTTTCAGAAAAAATTGCCATACGCAATCATGCTGAGAAATGGACTTATGCGTATTTGCGCGATACGGTTAACCGTATTTGCCATGTCCTGCAAGAAGACATGCAACTGCTGCCAGGCAACCGCGTGCTTTTGCGTGGTGCCAATAACCCCATGATGGCTGCCAGTGTATTGGCGACAATCAAGGCAGGCTGTGTTGCCGTACCTACCATGCCCTTGTTGCGCGCCAAAGAACTCGGTGTTATCGCCAACAAGGCAGAAATTGCCGCTGCCTTATGTTCGTATAATTTGCGTGAAGAGATGGAGCTGGCGGCTCAGGCAAATCCGGTTTTGAAACAAATCGTCTATTTCAATCATGATGGACCAGAAAGCCTGGAAGCACGCATCATAAAAAAACCCGCCACGTTCGATGTTGTTGATACCTCGGCGGAAGATGTCTGCCTGATCAGTTTTACCTCCGGCACTACAGGCGTGCCCAAGGGCACCATGCATTTTCATAGGGATGTATTGGCAATTTGCGACTGTTTCCCCCGTTCTACACTGCAATCCGATCCGGATGATATTTTCATCGGCACCCCACCGCTGGCGTTCACTTTCGGCCTTGGCGGCCTGCTCCTGTTTCCCTTGCGCGTAGGTGCAACGGCAATCCTGCTGGAAAAACTGACACCAGAAACTTTATTGAAAGCGATTGACGATTTTGGTGCAACGGTTTGTTTTACGGCACCGACTTTTTACCGGCAAATGGCCATGCTGGCTAAAGATTTTGACTTGTCCAGTTTAAAGAAAACTGTTTCTGCTGGTGAGGCCTTGCCTGCGTCAACCCGCGAAGCATGGCGACAAGCCAGCGGCCTGGTGATGATAGACGGCATAGGTGCAACCGAAATGTTGCATATCTTTATTTCTGCCGAGGGCAATGATGTGCGGCCAGGTGCGACAGGCAAGCCGATACCTGGCTATCAAGCCTGTGTGCTCGATGAAAATGGCAATATTGCTGCACCCGGCGTGGTGGGGCGGCTGGCCGTCAAAGGCCCGACAGGCTGCCGTTACCTCGCAGATGAACGTCAAAAGAATTATGTCTACAAGGGCTGGAACCTGACCGGTGATGCCTATGAAATGGATGCAGATGGTTATTTCTGGTACCGCGCCCGTACCGACGACATGATTATTTCAGCTGGCTACAATATTGCCGGCCCGGAAGTGGAAGAGGCCATACTCAAGCACGAAGCTGTTGCCGAATGTGCGGTGATCGGTTTGGCCGACGAAGAGCGAGGGCAAATCGTCAAAGCCTATATCGTTTTGAAACCGGAGGTGGAGGCGACGGCTTTGCTGGTCAAGGACATCCAGGGTTTCGTCAAGAGCAGTATCGCCCCCTATAAATACCCGCGCGCCATAGAGTTCTTGAAGAGTTTGCCAAGAACCGAAACGGGCAAGTTGCAACGCTACAAGCTGCGTGAAGTTGCCTGATTTGCTGATTGACCTTTGCTCACCCGTGTACTTGTCCAACACCACCCACCACTGAAGGAGATGTCCGTGAAAAAGACCTTGCTGTGTTTACTGTTGTCCGGTATGGCTGCAACGCATGCATTTGCTGCCGACAAAGTCAAAGTAGGGATGGTGACGACTTTGTCGGGTGCCGGTGCTGGGCTTGGTGTAGATATTCGTGATGGTTTTTCGCTGGCGCTCAAGCATCTTGATAATAAATTTGGTGGTCTGCCTGTTGAAGTCATCAGTGGTGATGACCAGCAAAACCCTGATGCGACCAAACAGCTGGTCGATAAACTGATCAAGAAAGACAAGGTCGATTTCATGACCGGGATTGTGTTTTCCAACTTGATGCTGGCAGTTGGCCCCAGCATCTTCAGCGCCAAAGTTCACTACATCAGCGCCAATGCCGGGCCTTCGCAATATGCGGGTGAACAATGTAACCCTTACTTCTTCAATGTGGCCTGGCAAAACGACAGTCTGCATGAAGCCGTAGGCAAACAGGTCAATGACAAAGGGTTTAAAAATGTCGCACTGGTGGCACCGAATTATCCTGCTGGCAAAGATGCGCTGACCGGTTTCAAGCGCTATTACAAAGGCAAAGTGGCTGACGAAATTTATACCAAGCTTGGTCAGCTGGATTATGCCACTGAACTGGCGCAAATCCGTAGCCTGAAGCCGGATGCCGTGTACATCTTCCTGCCGGGTGGCATGGGTATCAATTTCATTAAACAGTTTGTGGATGCAGGTTTGTCCAAAAATGTCCAACTGTTCGGGCCGGGTTTTTCCGCTGATGAAGACATCATCAAGGCGGTAGGCGCACCTATGCTGGGCATGTTCAATGCGTCGCAGTGGGGACATGATATGGATAATCCACAAAACAAGCGCTTTGTCGCTGATTTCCAGAAGGAATATGGCCGCCTGCCGTCCCTGTATGCATCGCAGGGCTACGATGCGGCGATGTTGATGGATAGCGCAGTGCGCGGCGTAAAAGGGAAAATCGAAGACAAGGACGCATTGGGCAAGGCCATCAAGGCTGCCAATTTCAAATCTGTACGTGGCGACTTCCGCTTCAATACCAATCATTATCCAGTGCAGAATTATTATGCGCGCATTATCAGCAAGGATGCGCAAGGGCGCGTGACCAATAAAACCCTGGGCGCGGTATTCAGCAATCATCATGATGCCTATGTCGGCGCTTGCAAGATGCAGTAAAACCGTTTTAACCAGAAGGGTTCGTTGTGTACCCTTCGATGTTGACTCTTCAAATTTCAAGGCAATTCCATGAACATCGTTTGTATAGGCGGCGGGCCGGCAGGTTTATATTTCAGCCTGCTGATGAAAAAGCAAAATCCGGCACACAATATTTATGTACTGGAACGCAATCGTGCGTATGACACCTTTGGCTGGGGCGTGGTGTTTTCTGACCAGACGCTGGGCAATCTGGTGAATGCAGATGAGCAGACTGCGCGTTCAATTTTGCAGTCCTTTAATCACTGGGACGATATCGATACCCATTTCAAGGGGCATGTTGTTACATCCGGGGGGCACGGTTTTTGCGGTATTGGCCGCAAACGTCTATTGAACATTTTGCAGGAAAGATGTGAAGAGCTGGGTGTCAACCTGGTGTTTGAAACCGATGTAACAGATGACCAGGCTATTGCCTTGCAATACGATGCTGACCTGGTCATTGCCTGTGATGGTTTGAACAGCCGTGTACGAACGCGCTATGAAAGCAGTTACCAGCCTGATATCGATACCCGTAAATGCCGTTTCGTGTGGCTGGGTACGAAAAAACTGTTTTCTGCCTTTACCTTTGCCTTTGAAGAAACAGAACATGGCTGGTTCCAGGCGCATGCTTATCAGTACGATGGTGATACCGCCACCTTTATTGTCGAGACGCCCGAAGAAGTCTGGCTCAAGGCAGGCATAGATAAAATGAGTCAGGAAGAAGCGATCGCTTTCTGTGAAAAACTGTTTGCCAAATACCTCGACGGCAATGCACTGATGTCCAACGCCAGCCACTTGCGCGGTTCTGCCAACTGGATCAGATTTCCACGTATCATTTGCAAGAACTGGGTGCACTGGAATGAACTGGGTAACAAACGTGTGCCAGTGGTACTGATGGGGGATGCTGCCCATACGGCGCATTTTTCTATCGGCTCCGGCACCAAGCTGGCACTGGAAGATGCCATAGAATTGGCGCGCAGTTTTGAAAAGCACGGTGATCAGGGCATGCAGGCCGTCATGGATGCCTATAAGGAATTACGCGCCATTGAGGTCTTGAAAATACAAAGCTCGGCGCGTAATTCCATGGAATGGTTTGAAAACGTCCAGCGTTATACCGCGATGGAAGCTCCGCAATTTGCTTATTCCATGCTGACACGCAGCCAGCGCCTGTCGCATGAAAACCTGCGTGTGCGTGATGCCGCCTATGTCCGCAGTTTTGAGCAATGGATCGCTGAACATGCGTATGCAAAGGCAGGCGTGCCCATGCCATTGACCCAATCAGTGATTCCGCCCATGCTGACGCCTTTCCGTTTGCGGGATGTGGTGTTGAAAAACCGTATCGTGGTTTCGCCGATGGCGCAGTATTCGGCAGTGGATGGTGTCGCCGGTGATTACCATCTGGTACACCTGGGCAGCCGGGCCATGGGCGGTGCAGGGCTGGTGTTTGCCGAGATGACCTGCGTTTCTGCCGATGCGCGTATCACACCAGCTTGCCCGGGTTTGTATCAGCCTGAACATACCCTTGCCTGGAAACGTATTGTTGATTTTGTGCATGCCAATACCGATGCAAAAATCGCCGTGCAGTTAGGGCATGCCGGTGCCAAAGGTTCTACCCGTGCTGCATGGGATGGTATTGACCAGCCTTTGACAGAAGCTAACTGGCCGCTGGTTTCAGCGTCTGAACAAGAATACCTGCCTGGCGTTTCACAACGCTCACATGCTGCCACAGCAGCAGACATGCAGCGCATACAAAGTGATTTCGTCAATGCGACGCTGGCAGCCGATGCCGCAGGGTTCGACTGGCTGGAGCTGCATTGCGCACATGGTTACCTGCTGTCCAGTTTTATTTCTCCATTGACGAACCAGCGTAGCGATGAATATGGCGGCTCGCTCGAAAACCGTTGCCGTTTCCCTTTGCAGGTGTTTGCTGCAATCCGCGCAGTCTGGCCACAACATAAGCCGATTTCAGTGCGCATTTCTGCGCATGACTGGGTTGAAGGAGGCATCACGCCCGATGATGCAGTCGATATTGCCAGACTGTTCAAGGCCGCCGGTGCCGACATGATTGACTGCTCTTCAGGCCAGATCAGCAAGAAGGAGAAGCCTGTCTATGGCCGCATGTTCCAGACGCCGTTTGCTGACCGTATCCGTAATGAAGTACAAATTCCGACCATTGCCGTGGGGGCGATTTATGAAGCTGATCATGCCAATAGCATCATCGCGGCAGGTCGCGCTGATCTATGCGCCATTGCCCGCCCACATCTGGCCAATCCATCATGGACTTTGAATGAAGCGGCGAGGCTGGGCTTTCTTGATATGCCCTGGCCAAAACAATATACCGCTGCCAAGGTACAACTGGAACGTAACCTTGAGCGTGAAAAACAGGTTGCTGCTGCCAGTGCCGGTATGACGCCGCAACAAGTCGCTGCCAAGTTGCTGGAAGGCTAGCCATGATTTTGCATAAGGGAAAATTGCAGGGCAAGCATGCGCTGGTAACGGGTGGAGGTAAAGGCATAGGGCTGGCGATTGCGGCTGCCTTATTGGCTGAGGGCGCAGTGGTGACTGTCGCCGGGCGCAATGAGGGAACGCTTCAAACTGCTGTCGATGAGCTGGCAAGCCTGACTGGTGCTAAAGACCGGGTGCAATATATCGTTGTCGATGTCAGTGACGCCCTGTCCGTCAAACAAGGGTTTGAACGGGCGCAGGCAGATAAAGGTGCGATTGACGTTCTTATCAATAATGCCGGGCAGGCAGCTTCTGCCAGCTTCCTTAAAACCGATGCAGACCTGTGGCAGCAAATGCTGGATGTCAATCTTAACGGCACTTTCCATTGTACGCAGCAAGTCTTGCCCACCATGCTGGCAGCTGGCTGGGGGCGTATCGTCAATGTTGTCAGCACCGCAGGTTTGAAAGGCTACGCATATGTGAGCGCCTATTGTGCTGCCAAGCATGCGGTCATTGGCCTGACGCGATCCCTGGCGCTGGAAGTTGCCAGCAAAGGCGTGACCATCAATGCTGTTTGCCCGGGTTATACAGAAACCGATATCGTCAAGGATGCAGTGGCAAACATCATGGCAAAGACCGGCCGTACAGAAGAACAGGCAAAGGCAGAACTGGCGGCGGGAAACCCGCAAAAGCGCCTGGTGCAGCCACAAGAAGTAGCTGATGCCGTTGCCTGGCTATGTATGGATGGCGCATCTGCCATGAATGGTCAGTCAATTGCTGTCGCCGGTGGCGAAGTCATGTAGTTGAGGCGAAAAATGGAAATGCGAATTGTGAAAGAAGACAGCGTCCAGGTATCGGATATGGAAACCCGCCTGACACAAGACCATCATCAGTCCCTGCGTCTGTGGCTGCGCATGTTGTCGTGTACGGTCATGATAGAAGGTGAAATTCGCAGCCGCCTGCGCAGTGAGTTCGGGATTACCTTGCCACGGTTTGACCTGATGGCACAACTGGAACGCCATCCAGAAGGTTTGCGCATGGGTGAATTATCCAAGCGCATGATGGTAACAGGTGGCAATATCACCGGTATCACCGATCAGCTGGAACAAGAGAAACTGGTCGTGCGCGTGGCGGACCTGAAAGACCGGCGTGCCTATAGCGTCAAGCTGACCGCTGCCGGGCGGCGCGCATTCAAACGCATGGCAACTGTCCACGAAGAATGGATAGCAGAAATGTTTTCTGGCTTGCAGCCGGAACAGAAGGGCAATCTGTTTGACTTGTTGTCGCAAGTAAAAACGCATCTGCACGACCCCGGCAGTGAGCATAAAGAAGATAACCCAGAACATCATTTAGCGCAGGATAACAAATCATGAAATTTCTCCCCGGCCAGCCCCATTCCTTGCCAGGCAATCGCCAGCATCTCGCCGCTTATGAAGCACAACATTTCCATTATGAGGTGGCCGCAGGTGTTGCCACCGTCATCCTGAACCGCCCAGAGCGTAAAAACCCGCTGACCTTTGATTCTTATGCCGAATTGCGTGATCTGTTCCGCACACTGGCGTATGCAGATGATGTCAAGGCCATTGTTATCACTGGCGCTGGCGAGAACTTTTGTTCCGGTGGCGATGTCCATGAAATCATCGGCCCACTGACCAAACTGGACATGCCTGGCTTGTTGAGTTTTACCCGCATGACGGGTGATCTGGTGAAGGCCATGCGTGCCTGCCCGCAACCTGTTGTTGCTGCGATTGATGGTGTGTGTGCTGGTGCTGGTGCGATTTTGGCATTATCTTCTGATATACGCATAGGCACAGCGCGTAGCAAGACGGCTTTCCTGTTCACGCGGGTAGGGCTGGCAGGCTGCGATATGGGAGCCTGTTCCATTTTGCCGCGTATTATTGGTCAGGGCAGGGCATCGGATTTATTGTATTCTGGCCGTTCCATGTCAGGTGAAGAAGCAGAGCGCTGGGGTTTCTTTAACCGCCTTTCCAGTCCAGAAGATGTACTGGCCGATGCGCAGGCGTATGCAAAGAACCTCGCCGATGGCCCGACCTTTGCGCATGGCATGACCAAGAAGATGCTGCAACAGGAATGGAATATGGGTGTCGATGAAGCGATAGAAGCCGAAGCGCAGGCACAGGCGATCTGCATGATGACCAATGATTTTCATCGCGCCTACCATGCTTTTGTTGCCAAACAAAAGCCCGAATTTGAAGGGGATTAAGCATGACGCATGTAATGGCCGATACCAGTTATCTCGACTGGCCTTTTTTTGACGACAAACATCGTCAACTGCAACACCAGCTTGATGCATGGGCTGCGGAAAATATCGCAGAACATCATGCTAAGGATGTCGACAAGACCTGCCGTGACTTGGTCAGGCAACTGGGTGATGCAGGATGGCTAAGCAATGCTGTAGGCGGTACAGCCTATGGTGCTGCAGGCGATCTCATTGACACCAGGGCCATTTGCCTGATACGCGAAACTCTGGCGCGGCATTCTGGCCTGGCTGATTTCGCCTTTGCCATGCAGGGCCTGGGCTCGGGGGCGATCAGTCTGTTTGGTACTGAAGAACAGAAGCAAAAATATTTAAGCAAAGTTGCCCGTGGCGAAGCAATTGCTGCCTTTGCCTTGTCCGAGCCAGATGCCGGTTCTGATGTGGCAGCCATGCAATGCGCGGCAGAACTGACAGCTGATGGTAGTCATTATGTGTTGAACGGTGAAAAGACCTGGATTTCCAATGGCGGCATTGCTGATTTTTATGTGTTGTTTGCCCGTACCGGTGAAGCACCGGGTGCACGTGGTATTACTGCATTGATTGTCGATGCCGCGTTGCCCGGTTTTGAAATTGCAGAAAGAATAGACGTAATTGCGCCACACCCTCTGGCGCGCCTGAAGTTTACAAATTGCCACATCCATGTCGCGCAAAAGCTTGGTGACGCCGGGCAAGGCTTCAAGGTGGCGATGGCGACGCTGGATATTTTTCGCACGTCAGTCGCCGGTGCCGCATTGGGTTTTGCCCGCCGTGCGATGGATGAAGCTTTGCAGCGCGCTACCACACGCAAGATGTTTGGCCAGACCCTGGCCGATTTTCAGTTAACGCAAGCCAAATTTGCACAAATGGCAACAGCGATCGACAGTTCTGCGCTGTTGATCTATCGTGCTGCATGGCAAAGAGACCAGGGCAGAAAAGTGACCAAAGAAGCCGCAATGGCCAAGCTGACTGCCACTGAAAGTGCCCAGCAGGTGATTGATGCCGCTGTACAGATGTTTGGTGGCCTGGGGGTGGTCAGCGAAGTGCCGGTAGAAAGACTGTACCGTGAAATTCGCTCCCTGCGCATCTATGAAGGTGCGACCGAGGTGCAGCAATTGATCATAGGCAGGGAGCTTTTGAAGGAATATGCTGCTTCATGATATTTACTTCAGAATTACCAATACGTTTTGCACATTGTGATCCGGCGGGTATTGTTTTTTATCCACGTTATTTCGAAATGATCAATGGCGTGGTTGAAGACTGGTGCGCACAGGGCTTGAGCGCCAGTTTTCATGAAATGCATATGCAACGTGGCATCGGTTTGCCTACCGTGCACATAGAAACGGATTTCAGCAAACCGGCCGAACTGGGTGAAATATTACTGGCAGAGTTAAGTGTTGTTAAACTTGGCGGTGCTTCGGTAGAAATACAGATACTGATCCTTGGGCCGCAACGGGATATGCGCGTCAAGGCCAGGCTGGTACTGGTGATGATGGACCTGAAATTGCGCAAGGCGATGGCAATACCGGAAATATTGCGCGTGGCGATGGCAAAATATAGTGATGTGCCAGCTGTGTAATAAAGAATTGCTTGGCCTTTCCTTTTGTTCAAAGGAAGGGAAAATGAATACAAAGGAAAGGGTAATCCATGGATATTTTGCAACCTCAGGGCTGGGCGAGGCCGCGTGGCTATTCGAATGGCATTGCCGCCAGCGGGCGCACCGTTTGCGTCAGTGGAACCGTAGGCTGGGATGCGCAGGGTATTTTTCATACGGATGACTTTGCCGGGCAAGTCAGGCAGGCATTGCAAAATATCGTGGAAGTGCTGGCCGAGGCCGATGCAAAGCCGGAACATATCGTCCGCATGACCTGGTATGTGACGGACAAGAAAGAATATGTTGCCGCCTATAAGGAAATTGGCGAAGCCTACCGTGACCTCATCGGCAAGCATTACCCGACCATGACCGCGGTACAGGTTGCAGCACTCATAGAAGACCGTGCAAAAGTAGAAATAGAAGTCACCGCCATCGTGCCGGAGTCTGTATGAGTGAAGACGATGAAACCACTGGCAAGGCCATTACTGTCATCGGCATCGTCGGCGCCGGTGCTATGGGTCGTGGCATTGCGCAGATCACCGCGCAGGCTGGCATTCCGGTCTGTTTGTTTGATGTGCAGCCAGAAGCAGCTGAAAAAGCCAGGCAACTGATTGCCGAGCAATGGCAAAAACTGGTCAATAAAGACAAACTCAGTGAAGAACAATGCCAGGAGGCGCTGGAATGCCTGCAGGTCATTGATACTTTGGAAGAACTCGCAGATTGTGACCTGGTGGTAGAGGCCATTGTGGAAAAGCTGGAAGTCAAGAGAGCATTGTTCCAGCAACTTGACCATATTGTCAGTGACGATTGCATTCTGGCGACCAATACCTCATCTCTGTCAGTCACGGCAATTGCTGCTGGCAGCAAATTGCCCGAGCGTGTCGCCGGCCTGCATTTTTTCAACCCTGTACCCATGATGAAAGTGGTTGAGGTCATTGATGGCTTGTTGACTAGACCCGAAATCAGCGAGCAGCTGATGGCCTTTACAGTGCGTACCGGACATTTGCCTGTACGTGCCAAGGATACACCAGGCTTCATCGTCAATCATGCCGGGCGTGGTTATGGCACTGAAGCATTGCGCCTGTTGCAGGAAAACGTTGCCGGTTTTCGCCAGATCGACCAGATCATGCGCGAAGCGGCTGGCTTCAGGCTTGGGCCATTTGAATTGCTAGACCTGACCGGACTGGATGTATCACACCCGGTGATGGAGGCGATTTACCACCAGTACTATGAAGAGCCGCGTTACCGTCCTAACGTCATTACAGCCCAGCGCCTGCATGCCGGCGTATTGGGCCGGAAAACAGGACGTGGTTTCTATTCTTATGGCGGTCATGATGCCGATCACAAAGTCGAAGACAGTGTTGCTGCATGGGATGGGCCGGTATGGGTGAGTCTTTCCAACCCTGAAGCGGTTCCCGCCCTGACCGATTTACTGGAACGCTGCGGCGTAACGCCAGAGCAGGGCGAGCGGCCTTCAGATACCGCCCTGTGCATCGTCAGCCCGTTTGGTGAAGATGTCAGTAGCTGCGTTGCCCGTGAAGGCTTGCCGGCGCGACGCACTGTAGGTATTGATGCCTTGCTCGATTGCCAGGGGCATCTGAGCCTGATGATGAGCCCGGCTACCGATGCAGAACTGGCGGAGCAATGCAGGGCCTTATTGCAAACTGGCGGGCAGGGCGTCAGTTTGATACAGGACAGTGCCGGTTTTGTAGTGCAACGGGTATTGGCGACCATCATCAATATCGCTTGCGAGATCGTCCAGCAGGGAATTTGCAGCCCGGCCGACCTTGACCGGGCAGTGGTATTGGGCCTGGCTTACCCTATGGGGCCGCTGGCCTGGGGCGACAAACTCGGCGCTTCGCGTATACTGACGGTTTTGCGGAATTTGTTAAGCAGCACTGGCGACCCGCGTTATCGCCCCAGCCCCTGGCTGGTGCGCAGGGCGCAACTGGGTTTGTCACTGACACATATTGCACAGCAAACGTAAAAATATATAAAAATGAAACGCATCATTCAATCAGGAGAATTAGATGGCCAAGGCTGTATTTAGTTGGGAAGATCCCTTGTTATTGTCTTCGCAGTTAAGCGATGAAGAACGCATGGTGCAGGATGCAGCGCGCGTTTATTGTGAAGAAAAACTGACACCGCGTGTACTCGAAGCTTTCCGTCATGAAAAAACAGACCCGGCAATTTTCCGTGAAATGGGTGAGCTGGGCTTGCTGGGTTCCATGATTCCCACGCAATACGGTGGTGCCGGCTTGAACTATGTCTGCTACGGCCTGGTAGCGCGCGAAGTAGAGCGGGTGGATTCCGGTTACCGTTCCATGATGAGTGTGCAGAGTTCGCTGGTCATGGTGCCTATCAATGAATTTGGCAGTGAAGCGCAAAAACAAAAATACCTGCCCAAGCTGGCGACGGGTGAATGGATAGGCTGCTTTGGCCTGACTGAACCGAATCATGGTTCTGATCCTGGCAGCATGGTCACACGTGCCAAGACTGTGCCTGGTGGTTATTCGCTCAGTGGTGCCAAGATGTGGATCACCAATAGTCCTATCGCGGATGTCTTCGTGGTGTGGGCAAAAACCGATGATGGCCGTATCCGTGGCTTTATCCTGGAAAAGGGCTGGAAAGGCCTGTCAGCACCCGCGATTCATGGCAAGGTCGGCTTGCGTGCCTCCATCACAGGCGAAATTGTCATGGATGAAGTATTCGTCCCTGAAGAAAACCTGATGCCGCATGTAGAAGGTCTGAAAGGTCCATTCACTTGCCTGAACTCTGCGCGTTACGGTATTGCCTGGGGTGCGTTAGGTGCGGCAGAATTCTGCTGGCATACGGCACGTCAGTACACGATGGATCGTCAGCAATTTGGCCGCCCGCTGGCTGCCAATCAGTTGATACAGAAAAAACTGGCTGACATGCAGACAGAGATTACGCTGGCACTGCAAGGTTGCCTGCGCCTGGGACGCATGAAAGATGAGGGAACAGCTGCCGTAGAAATCACGTCCATCATGAAGCGTAATTCTTGCGGTAAATCCCTGGATATCGCACGTACCGCGCGCGATATGCTGGGCGGAAACGGCATTTCAGATGAATTCGGTATTGCCCGTCACCTCGTCAATCTGGAAGTGGTGAATACCTATGAAGGTACGCATGATATCCATGCCCTGATACTGGGACGTGCGCAGACTGGTATCGCCGCATTTTAAAAACTGGCAGGGCTGCTGCAATAGCAGCCCTTTCCATCTGGATCCAGCCTGTAGTCTCTACTTTTCTACAAATACAGAAATTGCATGTGTCATGCGGACCAAAGCTGAAAACGCCTTGGCTTTGCGAAATCTCAATACTCCCTGGAAAAAACTTGTGATCATGCTTGCACTGGCAATCATTTTTCACATGCGCTCCCTTGCCCTGACAGCAAAGGAATAGTCTTCCCCATGAATTTCCCTGTTACCAAGCGGTTTTTGACGTGGCTTTCCCGCCCTTTGCTGTTGTTCAGTCTGTTGCTTTCGATTCCCGCATTCTATTTTTTGCTGGATGATGTCAATGAAGGTGTGCGTGTCGCAGGCCGGGCCTTGTATGCAATCGTCGCCTTGCTCATGGCTTTTGACAGTTTTCTGCAATGGCGAAAAAATAAAAAAATCAGCAAAGGCGTAGTGGAAAGCTGCTACTCGATTTATGCATTATTGCTGGCTGTCTTTTCAGTAGTTTGCCTACTGATATCAACTGGAGCACATGGGAATGGTTGTTGCGCCTGAGCCTGTGCACATTCATCGTGCTGCGTATCGCAACCCTGGTGTTGCAAAACATGAAGCCCAGCCACTTGATACAAATGCTGGGTCTGGCTTTGTTGATGTTGAATTCGGCCGGAGCTGGTTTTTACTGGCTTGAGCCAAATGTCCACAGTTATGCAAACGGCGTCTGGCTGGCATTTACCACCATAGCAACCGTGGGCTATGGCGATATTGTTCCCTCTACGCCTGCTTCTAAAATATTTGCGGTGTTTATCGTACTACTTGGTTACGCGATATTTTCCATTGTGACTGCCAATATCGCCGCCCTGTTTGTCGAAGCGGAGGAAGCCGGGTTCGAGCGCGAACTGCATGCCGATATCCGCGCCCTCACGAGGGAAGTTGCTTGCGGGAAGAATTTCGGCGCCGTGACTATTTACCCACGCCATCTGGACAGGATAAACCTTGATAAGCAAATATGAACATCATCGTCGACCTCCTTGCCACCATGCTGTAGTCAGATACTGCCTTACTCAAATGCTGAAAGCCCGCTCGATGATCTGTGCCTGTATTGCCGGACTGGTCTCTGCCGACAAAGTGCCATATACGCGACCGCAGGACGCATCCACACGGCTTTGCAAGAAGGCCAGGGCAATTTCTGCCGGTGCCAATTCTGTCATCAGGAAGGCTTGCGCAGTGATGACCAGTTTTTGTGCGAAGCGGCGTGCACTCATTTCAAGCTGATGGGGATCTGCCTGCAAATCCAGTTGTAATTCTTGTGCCATTTGCCTTATGGCTGGCGCGGGTGATGAGCTGAATTGTTGCAACAAGAGTTGCATGCCCGCAGGATCACGTTCTATCGCTCTTAATACATCAAGGCACATGACATTGCCTGATCCTTCCCAGATCGAATTGACTGGTGCCTCGCGATACAAACGTGCCATTGGTCCGGTTTCGACATAGCCGTTGCCGCCCCAGACTTCCATGCACTCTCCGGAAAACTCCAGTGCCCGCTTGCATACCCAGAATTTGGCAGCAGGTGTCATGATGCGCTTCCATGCGCGTTGCAGGGGGTCGTCTTCCGCATCAAGCGCTGCAGCGAGATGCAGCATCAGCCGTGTGGCGGCTTCACTTTCCAGCGCGAGGTCGGCCAGTACATTGCGCATCAATGCCTGCTCAACAAGTTTTTTGCCGAAGGCATGACGATGGCGGGCATGATGGATCGCCTGTACCAGGGCTTGCCGCATTAAAGCGGCGCTGCCTATGACGCAATCCAGCCGCGTTAGGTTAGCCATTTCTATGATGGTAGGAATGCCCCGGCCTTCTTCGCCAACCAGGATGCCAAAGGCATCCTGAAATTCAACTTCACTGCTGGAATTGGATTTGTTGCCCAGCTTATCTTTCAGCCTTTGCACCAGCACTGCGTTTTTGCTGCCGTCAGGCCGCCAGCGAGGCACGAAAAAGCAAGATAGTCCGGCTTCGGTTTTCGCCAGCACCATGTGGGCATCGCACATTGGTGCAGAGAAAAACCATTTATGACCAGTCAATGTATAGTTCTCACCGCGACCGCCGTGGGCTATCGGCCGGGCAATGGTCGTATTGCTGCGCACATCCGAGCCACCCTGTTTTTCGGTCATGCCCATGCCTATCATGATGGAAGTTTTTTGTGCGATGGGCAGGTCACGCTGGTCATGCTGGCGGGAAAATAACTTGTCCCGGATTTGATCAAATAATCTGGTCTCTTTTTGTAATACAGGGATAGAAGCGAAGGTCATGGTAGCCGGGCATAAAGACCCTGATTCGACTTGTGCCTGTAAAAAATAACCGGCAGCCCTGGCAACATGCGCGCCGTTTTGCGGTGTGCTCCAGGGGCTGGCATGCAGGTCCTGCTTGCGCAACAGACCAAGTAATTCATGCCAGGCCGGATGAAACTCGACCTGGTCTATGCGCTGCCCGTGGCGGTCATGCGTGTGTAGTTCTGGCAATTTGGTATTTGCCAGCGAGGCAAGTTCCAGCACTTCACGGCTACCCAGTTCATTGCCTGATGCAGCCAGCGCCGGGACATGCCACTCTGCCTGATAATGGCTCAAGCTGTCCTTTAGAACTGTATCACTAGTAAAAATATTGTAGTCTTGCAGGCTCGGGACTTGATTGCTGATTTCATGGGTTTGCCATTGCATGCTGGTCTCACTCGAATGAAAATAGGTAAGTGACCAGTGTAGCCTGATGGCGTGTTTCTGGTGTTCGCCTTTCAAAGCCCATCGCAATACACAAATAAGACAAGAAAAAATAAATGACAGAGACAGCCAGCCCATTGAAATTAAGGCGCAAACCTGTGCAGCAGCGCTCGCGCATGACACAGGGAGCAATTCTGGATGCCTTTGTTCGGCTTTTGGTTGAGAAAGGCTATGCTGGTTTGACAATGCGCGATATTGCACTGGTGGCTGGCGTTGGCCTGGGAACCTTGTATGAGTATTTCCCGGGTAAAAAGTCAATTGCGGCCCATTGTATTCATGAGCGTTTCAAGAATATCGGCATACAGATGCGTATCTGGGTAGATGCAAAGCAGGGGCAGCCCTTGCAACAAATGATCGCTTATCTGATAGAGCAGATCATAAAAATGCATGCCGACAAGATGGAAGAACGGTCAGCCCTGATTTTTCTGGAAAGACAAATTTCAAATATGGAAGCCTATAGCAGCCTGTATGGCCAAATCGTGGCCATTTGGGAATCTGCCTTTGAAGCCAGTGCTGACCGTGCCACGTATGTCGGTAAAAGCGCCGAAGTCGTCCATGCTGCCGTATATGGCGTGCTTTATCAGACCCTGATGCTGTCGCCGCAAAGCCTGCTGGAAGCGAAATTTCGCCAGGATATGCAAAACTTGGTGCTTGGATATCTGCAAATCACTGGTCAGTCCGCCTGAATGAGGTAAAATCGCAGGATGTCCTATCAAGTTCTCGCCCGAAAATACCGTCCAAAAAGCTTTGAAACGCTGGTTGGGCAGGAGCACGTGGTTCGTGCCTTATCTCATGCGCTTGAGCAGCAGCGGCTGCATCACGCCTATTTATTCACTGGCACACGCGGTGTCGGCAAGACGACCTTGTCGCGCATACTGGCCAAATCCTTCAACTGCGAGACCGGCATTACTGCCCACCCTTGCGGGGTCTGTGAGGCATGTACGGCAATTGATGCCGGACGTTTCGTTGACTATATAGAAATGGATGCCGCGTCCAATCGTGGCGTTGATGAAATGGCTTCGCTGCTGGAGCAAGCCATTTATGCCCCATCGAATGCGCGCTTTAAAGTCTATATGATAGATGAGGTGCACATGCTGACCAACCACGCTTTCAACGCCATGTTGAAAACGCTGGAAGAACCACCCGAACACGTCAAATTCATATTGGCAACGACTGATCCCCAAAAAATCCCGGTAACGGTTTTGTCGCGCTGCCTGCAATTTAACCTGAAGCAAATGCCGCCAGGGCATATCGTTGGTCATCTGGAAAATATACTCGGGCAAGAGCAGATCGATTTTGAATTGCCAGCCTTGCGTCTGCTGGCTCAGGGCGCGCATGGCTCCATGCGTGATGCCTTGTCATTGACCGATCAGGCAATTGCCTATGCGGCTGGCAAAGTCAGCCTGGAAGCAGTGCAGGGCATGCTGGGCGCGCTCGATCAGTCTTACCTGATTCGCCTGCTGGATGCCCTTGTTGTAAAAGATGGCAAAGCCTTGCTCGATGTTGCAGACGAAATGGCGGCACGCAGCCTGTCCTATAGAGCCGCCTTGCAGGACCTGGGCAGCCTGCTGCACCAGATCGCCGTGGCGCAATTGGTACCAGCGGCGGTTGCCGACGATATCCCTGAGCGCGAACAGGTTTTGCGTCTGGCACAATGTTTTGCCAAAGAAGAAATTCAACTGTTTTACCAGATCGCCGTGCATGGTCGCAATGAACTGGCACTGGCACCCGATGAATATGCTGGCTTCAGCATGACTTTGTTGCGCATGCTGGCGTTCAAGCCAGTCAGTGGTGAGCAGTCAGTGCCGGCAATGACAGGACCCTCTTCAGGTGGGCGTCCTGCAATGTTGCCAACGACACCAGTTGCATCTGCTGCACCAGTTGCCAGTGCCGGACGCTCTGCAAATACGAACAGCAATGCCTCAGCTCCTGCGGCTACTGCAGCTACTGATTCCCAGACACCCGCAGCGCTTACTACGCGTGATACTGCTGCCTTGCCAACTGGTGTTGCAGCTGCGGCGCCTGCATCTGTGGCCCCATCTGCCGCGCCTGCACCTGCACGCATCAGTCCCGCAATGGCAGCGTTAGCGGCCGCCAGGGCTGCTAGTAACAAACCAACCTCAGCGGGGACAAAACCGGCTGCTCCATCTGCTTCGGCCGCGTCGAGTGTGCCACCTGCGGCAGCTTCAGAGCCTGTCATTGAGAAAAAAACGGTAGTTGAAGTTGTACCAGCACCTGCACCTACAATGACTGTGCGTCCTGCCCCAGTGGTCACGTCGGCGCCGGCACCTATTATTGCCGAGCAAGACGCCCAGGCCATGGGCATGGATGACATGCCGCCGCCCTGGGATGAGGAAATGTTTTTTGACGCAGCACCTGCCAAACCGGTAGCAACTGCAAAACCGCCAAGAATGGATGCGCCGGTCACGAGTTCACCCACAAGTGAAACCAATGTAACGGTAGCGGTGGAAAAAGCGCCGGTTGAAGCCGTGAAGATGAAGCACGAACCAGTTGCACCCCTTCTTGCCGACAGACAGGTATCGAGTTCTCCTGTGCCAGAATTGAATTGGGATGGTTTCTGGCCCAATCTGGCAGCAAGCCTGCCTGTACGTGGTGTTTCGCAGCAATTGGCGCAACAAAGTGAACTGGTCAGTTGCAGGCAGGACGGCAATGCCCACGTCTTCCGTTTGCGCGTGCCTTTGTCTACCTTGTTATCAGCAGGCAGTGTAGAAAAACTGTCTGCCGTCTTGTCCGAGCGTTTTGAAAAAAATATCCGCGTCGAGACAGAAATCGGTGCTGTTGAACAAACAGCCAATGCTCAGGCCGTAGCTGAGCGAGAGGTAAGGCAGCAACAGGCTGAAGCATCCATACAGGGTGATTCTTTCGTACAGACATTGATGCGTGAATTTGGCGCAACTATCGTTACAGGCAGTGTCAGGCCGGTCTAGAGAGACGGTATTGAAACTTCTCTGGCTCGTTCTGAACGATTATTACCTCTGACCCCTTAATCCTTATTTGATATCCTTTATTTCTGGAAAAATTTTTATGATGAAAAATCAATTGGCCGGCTTGATGAAACAAGCCCAGGCAATGCAGGACAATATGAAAAAAGCCCAGGACCAACTGGGCCTGGTTGAAGTTGAAGGCCAGGCGGGTGCTGGCCTCGTCAAAGTCGTCATGACTTGCAAAAATGATGTCAAGCGCGTCACGATTGACCCTTCTTTGCTGGGTGATGATAAAGACATGCTGGAAGATCTGGTTGCTGCAGCTTTCAATGACGCCGTACGCAAGGCTGAAGCTACTTCGCAAGAGAAAATGTCTGCATTGACGGCTGGCATGCCTTTGCCACCCGGTTTTAAAATGCCATTCTGAGTGTGAAGAAACTCGGTAGTCTGGAAGCCCTGGCTGAAGCACTGCGCCGTTTACCTGGTGTAGGGCCTAAATCTGCCCAGCGCATGGCTTATCACTTACTACAGCATGACCGGGACGGTGCCGCCATCCTCGGTCAGGCACTGACGCATGCGGTAGAGCGCATACAGCACTGTGCTTCCTGCAATACTTTTACCGAGAGTGAGATTTGCGAAACCTGTCTTGATGAAGTGCGGGACAGGCTTTTGTTGTGTGTCGTCGAGACACCATCTGACCAGATGATGATAGAGCAGACGCTGACTTACAAAGGTCTGTATTTTGTCCTCATGGGAAGGCTTTCGCCGCTGGATGGTATAGGCCCAAAAGACATACACCTGGAAAAATTGATAGCCCGGGCTACTGATGGCATCGTGCAGGAGGTGGTTTTGGCAACCAATTTCACCAACGAAGGCGAAGCCACCGCCCACTATATCAGCGAAAACCTGAAGGCGCGCGGCCTGAAAGTAAGTCGGCTGGCACGTGGCGTGCCGGTTGGTGGTGAACTTGAATATGTCGATGCTGGCACCATTGCCCGTGCCATGCTGGATCGCCGTACGACCTGACTGCCAATGCCATGTTCCTGATCCCTTCCGAGCAAAAAAGCAAATTGCAGCAGCAATGGTCAGACCTGATACAGGAGCTGGCCGGAAGCCAGAAGCAAAGCAAGGAAGTGTGGGCCATCATAGAACGTTACTATTCTGAGCCACACCGCAGCTACCACAATCTTTCCCACATCCAGGCTTTGTTGCGCCATGCAGAGACTGTCAAAGGTCTGGTGCAATATTATCCAGCTCTAGCCTTGTCGATCTGGTTTCATGATCTGGTGTATGACACGCGGGTTAACGACAATGAACGCAAGAGTTCTGCGCTGGCCGCCCAGCTTCTGATGCATCTGGAAATTGACAGCAATATCATCCTCCATGTCCAGCAATGCATACTGGCCACAGCCAGGCATGAGATACCGCAGCGTGGCACGGTTGCCGCTGATCTGCCACTGTTTCTTGATCTGGATATGGCTATCTTCGGGTCTGCACCTGATGTTTACCAGCAATATAGCCGGGCCATGCGCAATGAATACCGCTGGCTGGAAGCACCACTTTACCGTGCAGGCCGCATCAAGGTACTCAAGCGTTTTGCCGAGCGCGAACATCTGTTCTTTCACCCAGCTATGGCAGCGCAATACGATACACAGGCACGCGCCAACCTTGCATGGGAAATCAAAAAACTGACATTCTTTTAAATCATGCAGGCACAAGCAAAGACAAAAACAGCCGGGCCTCTCGCAGGCATCAAGGTTTTGGAGTTGGGTACCCTGATTGCCGGGCCCTTTTGCTCACGCATGCTGGCAGAATTTGGTGCTGAAGTCATCAAGGTGGAAGCGCCAGACGGTGGCGACCCCTTGCGTCAGTGGCGGGTATTGAAAGATGGCACATCCTTATGGTGGAGTGTGCAGGCGCGCAACAAGAAGAGCATTACGCTGAACATGAAACAGCCACAGGCGCGCGAAATAGCCCGGCAGCTTGCGCTTGATGCCGACATCATCATAGAAAATTATCGCCCAGGCGTATTGGAAAAATGGCAGCTTGCCTATGAAGATTTGAAGGCCGTCAACCCCGCAACCATCATGGTGCGTTTGTCTGGTTATGGGCAAACAGGCCCCATGAAAGACTTGCCTGGCTTTGGCGCCATTGGTGAGTCCATGGGGGGCTTGCGTTATGTTTCAGGCCACGCCGACCGGCCACCTGTGCGTGTTGGCATATCCATCGGCGATTCGGTGGCAGCATTGCATGGCGTTATTGGGGCAATGATGGCCTTGCGTCACCGAGATGTCAGTGGTGGTCGGTGGAATGGCAAGCAAGGTGAAGACTGTATCGCCGGGCAGGGTCAGATGGTTGATGTGGCACTGTATGAATCGGTATTCAATTTGATGGAATCCCTGGTGCCAGAGTTTGATCATGCTGGCGTAGTGCGTGAACGCACTGGCGGTGCCTTGCCTGGCATAGTGCCATCCAATACCTATACGACAGGTGATGGTGAGAATATCGTGATTGCCGGCAATGGTGACGCGATTTTTCATCGGTTGATGAAAGCCATACAGCGTGACGACCTGGCAAATGATGCCGGACTGGTACGCAATGATGGCCGTGTTCCGCGTACTGCTGAAATAGATGAAGCGATACAGGCCTGGTGTTCTACGCAGGATATTGAATCAGCCTTGCAAATACTCAAAAATGCCGATGTGCCGGTAGGTAAAATTTATTCAGTACGCGATATGATGTCTGACCCACAATTCCTGGCCAGACAAATGTTCGAACAGCATGCGTTTGAAGATGGAACACCCGTCAAGTTGCCAGCAATTACGCCCAAGATGTCAGAAACGCCAGGGCAGACCCAATGGCTGGGGCCACGCCTGGGCCAGCATAATCATGAAGTCCTTAGCAGCCTGGGTTACAGTGATGCTGATATTGCACAGATGGCAGAAGACAAAATTATCTGAGCACGCTATTGCATGAATGGAATGAACCAAACCTGAGACTATGATGAACCGACAATTTCTTAAGCAATTCCTGATCGCACTGGTCTTGTTTTTATTGGGCTATTTCACTTTTAATCATTAGCAGGCTGAAGCGCCGGCAACAGTTTGTTGCTGTTGCCCGCCTGCTGACTATCCTGGATGCAGTTAGCCCAGTGTTTTCAGGTAATCCCTGATGCCGGCCAACAGCATTTCCACCGACATTGCGGTCAGTATCAAACCCATCAGGCGTTCGAATGCCGTCATGGCGCGTACGCCCAGCACTCTTTGCATGCGTTCGGCACTGAGCAAGACAACCAGCCAGACCACAGCGACAGCAGTGAGTGCTGCCAGATGAACGACCATATCCTGCCGGCTATCCGAAGAAAACAGTAATACTGTCGCCAATGCGGAAGGCCCGGCCAAAGCTGGGATGGCCAGTGGCACGATGAAGGGTTCATGTCCATCTTCCACATCACCGAAAATCCCGCCTTCTTGCGGGAAGACCATGCGCAAGGCAATCAGGAACAGGATGACGCCACCCCCTATGCGTAAAGACACTTCGGAAAGTTGCAAGGCTGTCAGGAAATGCTTGCCGAAAAACATGAATAGCAATAGCAGACCAAAAGCAATCGCACATTCACGTACCACCACGCGCCAGCGCCTTTCCGGTGCAACGTGGGACAGGGCACTCACGAAAATGGGTACGTTGCCGAAAGGGTCAGTCACGAGTATCAGCAATATCAGGGATTGAAAGAAATCTTGGCTCATGGATTTTCTTATTGGTTTGTGAGTCGGATGTGGTGGAATGGCGGGTGATCAGATCAACGCCAGTGTCGCCTTGACCGCGGCTTCTATACCAGTTGCTGCCTCGGCGATATTCTGGGCCAGCATATAAGCCGGTGTGCTGACGATTTTTCTGTCTTCATCAATGACAATATCAGTAACCGCGCAATTGACGTGCGCGCCGCCCATGGCTGTAATTGCCGCTGCGGTGTCAGCATCATTGCCTATGGTCAGTCTTGCGCCTGCGCCATACACGTGGGGGATAAGGGCTGGGGCAATGCAGATATAGCAGGCGGGTTTGCCAGCTTGTGCGACGGCTTTGGCAAACCGCAGTACATCTGCCTGTACATGAGAGGTGGCTCCCTGGCTGGCAAAGTCAGACAGGTTTTTGGCTGCGCCAAATCCACCAGGGAAAAATACTGCTGCATAATCCTCAGCATCCGCTTGCGCAATATCCTTGATCTTGCCACGGGCAATGCGGGCCGACTCCACCAGCACATTGCGTGACTCGCTTTCGGCAATTTCCCCCGTCAGGTGATTGATGACGCTGGTTTGCGCGATGTCTGGCGCCAGAAATTCTGTTTCGGCTCCGGCTTTTGCCAGTGCCAGTATGGTCAAAACGCTTTCGTGGATTTCAGCGCCATCAAACACGCCACAACCGGATAATATTACGGCTACTTTCATGATGCACCTTTTTAGAAGGAGGGAAAGGACAGGAAAGCACGCAATTTTCCTGCTTATGCCTGTCATATGTCAACCAGGCCAGGCATTTGTTAAAAAATAGAGCTTTCGTACCAACGCAGTAAGGGGCAAACCATTTACTATTACGGCAGTAAAAAGGCGAACGCTCGTATTATTTCTAAAGCGCTCATCAATGACTTGGCGATGCGCTTCAAATTTGTAGCAATGTGCCTTTTAGAAAGATGTGCATACTGAATGTACTACCAATGACAGTGATAAAGATAGAAAACAAAGAACGCCCTGATACGCCTTGTGTTGCTGTTTGCTCAACGACATTTGACGACGTTTGCCGTGGTTGTGGCCGTACCGTTGCCGAAGTGGCGGAATGGGTATTCATGAACGAAGAGCAAAAGGAAATCGTCTGGACACGCATACTGGCGCAAGGGTATCCGCGCCGTAATTCCTGACATCTGATACTTGATATCAGGTCCGGTTTGCCATTTATACATAATAACGGAGACCTCCATGGCAGAGTTGAAAAAAAAGTCGCGACGCCGGTTTGTCCTTGGTGGTGTGGGCCTAGCCGGTGCGCTGATGGTTGGCTGGGGATTCATGCCGCCGCGCCAACGTCAGAACGCGAACCAGCCGCTGCCTGTGCATGATGGCGAAGTTGCCCTGAATGGCTGGATCAAGATTGCCACCGATGGTACGGTCAGTGTTGTCATGCATCGCAGCGAGATGGGGCAGGGTATACATACCGCCCTGCAAATGCTGGTGGCCGAAGAGCTGGACGTGCCCATGAGCATGATAAAGCCGATATATGTCTCTGCGGATAAAATTTACGGCAACCTGGCAGTACTCGCCGATGGTTTGCCATTTCATCCGGACGATACTGGCAGTCTGAAGCGCGTCGCGCACTGGATGACTTTGAAATTTGCGCGCGAACTGGGTGTGCAAATGACTGGTGGTTCTTCCAGTTTGAAAGATGCTTGGCAACCGATGCGTGAAGCGGGCGCTACTGCGCGGGCCATGTTGCTGGCAGCCGCCGCGAAAAAATGGAATGTACCGGCAGACCAATGCAAGACGCAAGACGGCGTGATTACCCATGCTTCTGGCAAGCGGGCTACTTATGGTGCGCTAGCCGCAGAGGCGGTACATAGTCAGCCGGGCGAAATACATCTCAAAAATCCGCAAGATTTTAAATTGATAGGTAAACCGCTACCACGTACAGATGTCAGCGGCAAAGTGGATGGCACAGCCTTGTTTGGCATTGACGCCCGTCCGGCCGGCATGTTGTATGCGGCTCTTAAGCAAAGTCCGGTCATAGGCGGCCGTGTTAAACAATTTGATGCCGGTCATGTGCTTGGTTTGCCTGGTGTTACGCAGGTTGTCGATTTTTCTGCTGCGGCAGATAGCGCTGGCGTGGCTGGGGTCGCTGTTGTGGCGAAATCTTACTGGCAGGCCAAACTGGCGATGGATCAGTTGCCAATCACCTGGGAAGCCGGCGTCAATGCAAGTCTCTCTACGGAAAGTATTTTCAGGGAACTGGCGAAGCAACTTGATACCGAATCCGGTTTCGCCTATTACAAGACGGGTGATGTTGCCGAGGTAATGGCGGGTAAGCAGATAGTCAAAACCCTTACTGCCGAATATCGTGCTCCATTTCTTGCCCATGCCACGATGGAACCGATTAATTGCACGGCGCAGGTAAAAGATGGCAAGGTGAATTTATGGGTGTCGACTCAGATACCAGGTATTTCGGTGGACATCGCTGCCAAGGTCGCTGGCGTTAAAGCAGAGGATGTCAGTCTGCATATGGCTTATCTGGGCGGTGGCTTTGGCCGCAGGCTGGAGGCAGATATGGTCATGCAGGCGGTCAGTATCGCCATGCAGACCAAGGGTGCACCTGTACAATTGATCTGGAGTCGCGAAGAAGATATCTCGCATGATATGTACCGGCCCGCAGCGCTTGCCCGCTTTAACGCAGGTCTGGATAGTAGCGGAAAATTGCTGGCCTATGAGAATAAATCGGCATCCGGGTCCATCACCCATCAAATTCTGAAGCGTGCATTTGGTTTTGCCGGTGCAGGGCCAGACAAAACCACAGCCGAGGGTGAATTTGATATGCCGTATGAAATTCCCCATCAAAAAATAGCACACGTCATTGTGCCCAGTGCCGTGCCTTTGGGTTTCTGGCGGTCAGTTGGTCACTCGCACAATGCTTTTTTCAAGGAAAGTTTTATCGATGAACTTGCTCATGCAGCAAAGAAAGACCCTGTAGTATTTCGTCGAGAATTGCTAGTCAGGCATCCTCGCCATGTGGCTGTAATGGATGCTGCAGTCGCCAAAGCTGGCAAGCCAGCAACTGGAAGGGCGCATGGTCTGGCCTTGCATGAATCTTTCGGCACGATTGTGGCGCAGGTGGCGGAGGTTTCGGTACAGGATGGGCAAATCCGTGTGCATAAAGTCATATGCGCAGTGGATTGTGGTATTGCAGTTAATCCAAATATTATTGCCCAGCAAATGGAGTCGGCCGTCGTCTTTGGCCTCAGTGCGGCCCTGTACGGTGAAATTACCATTAAAGATGGTCAGGTAAAGCAACGCAATTTCAACGATTATGCAGTGTTACGTATGAACGAGGCGCCGGAAGTCGAAACCATCATCATCAAGAGTGCGGAACCGCCCCAGGGCATAGGAGAGCCCGGTGTCCCGCCAATCGCGCCAGCTGTGGCAAATGCTGTTTTTTCACTGACAGGGCAGCGTCTGCGCAGTTTGCCCTTGAAATTAAGCTAATACTGAATTGAAATTAAGTTGAAATATACTGGTGGTAGTATATAAGGCGGGCCGTCGCCGCATCTGTGTGATCGTAATAAGATAAAAAATTGAATTTATTTAATTATTTTTTTACTAAGCAAATGCTTTTTGTTACTATTGGATACAGAAAGCAGCCATGGGATAAGTTCCTGGATTTATACTGCATCAGCTTGTACCGAAAGAATGCGGCATGTCGCCATTTTTCGCTTTTAGAAATTTCATTTTTTGAATTACCCTTATGTCTAATTTGTCCAATTTTTCTGCTGCTGCATCACTTAGCCCTTCACGTGTGCTCCGTAATGGGCGTTTTTCTGGTGGATTCACGCTTATCGAAATCATGGTGGTGGTCACCATCATCGCCATCCTCGGTGCTTTTATGGTGCCGAAATTAACTGGCTTCACCCATGAGGCCAGGGTGACTGCTGCTAAGCAGGACATTTCTACCATCATGGGTGCACTGAAAATGTATCGATTGCATAATCAGCGCTATCCAACCACAGAGCAGGGTTTGCAAGCCCTGATAGAAAAACCGACGGCAGGGCCTGCCGCAAATAACTGGCAATCTGGCGGTTACATAGAAAAATTGCGTAATGACCCCTGGGGCAAACCATATCAATACTTGTCACCAGGTATCCGTGGGGAAGTGGATGTATTTTCTCTTGGTGCGGATGGTCAGCCCGGTGGCGCTGGTGATGATGCTGATATCGGCTCCTGGGACTTGTAAGATATTCTCTGATGAAAATACATGGCAGGCAGCGTGGTTTTACGCTGCTGGAGTTGCTGGTGGTTCTGGTGATTTTCGGTCTCATTCTGGGGGCCGTGAGTATTAACGTCATGCCAGGTGAGCAGCAACGCCTGGAAAGTGATGCCCGCCGTATCTCATTGCTGTTGCAATTGGCCCGTGACGAAGCGATCGTGCGCAATTTGCCGGTTGCTTTTGAAGTGGATCAGTCCGGTTATCGTTTTTATGTCAGGGAAGACCGTATCTGGTCGCCAGTTAAGGATGAAATGCTGCGTGAGCGCACGTTTCAGATTTCGCCGGTTCAATTGATGTTGCAGCCGCAATCTTCTGATGCATCCACCATCCGTATCGTGTTTGGCCGGGAGCCGGTAGACAAGCCCTTTTTACTGACCATCAAGTCCGCTGACAAACAAGTCAGTGTACGTGCTGATGGTATTGGCCATTTTTCTGTGGAATAAGATGCGGCGTTCTTCTCTTCAATCCGGTTTTACCCTGCTGGAAGTACTGGTTGCGCTGGTGATCGTCGGTACAGCACTGGGTGCCAGTCTGCGTGCAGTTGGTAGCCTCACCCGTAACAGTAATGATTTGCGCGCTTCCATGATGGCTACCTGGTCTGCAGAAAACCGCCTGGCACAAATTCGTCTGGCGCATGAATGGCCTGCATTTGGTGAGCGCACCTTTGCCTGTCCACAAGGGGATTTGCACCTGATGTGTGAAGAGCACGTCATTGCGACGCCGAACCCTTCATTCCGGCGGGTTGAGGTTTTTGTTTTTGAAGCCGACAATCCGGAGCGTCGCATCATCAAACTGACCCAGGTGGTGCCCAATGCGCTCTAGAAATAACCATATCGGGAGAAAACATCAATCGGCATTCACTTTGATTGAATTGCTGGTAGCGATTACGATATTGGCGATTATCGCCGTATTGGGATGGCGTGGCCTCGATAGCATTGTGCGGGCGCGCGCCGGCCTTACCGTAGAAATGGAGCAGACACGCGGCATACAACTGGCTTTTGCCCAGATAGAAAATGATTGCGCACATCTGGCGGATGCGAGCAACTTGACGGGCCGGGAGACCATGAGTGCCTTGGGTAACAGGCTGGTTTTGATACGTACCGTGTTTGAAGAAAATCAGCCCAGCCGTTTGCAAGTGGTGTTGTATCAGGTCAGGGAAGGAGTGCTGAGTCGGCGCGAAGCCTTGCCTACTCGTGAACTGGCCGCGCTTGATAAAGATTGGCAAAACGCCATTAATGATGCCGATGCTAACCCGATTATTGCCTTGCAAAGCCAGGTTGCCGGGTTTGAAATGCGAACCTGGCGTAATGGTGAAGGCGGTTGGCGCTCTGGTGGCAGTGAGTCTGACGGCGCTGGTAATCCTGGCCAGCCTGGTAGTGCAGCAGGGCAGGCTCCCAAGACCGCAAAAATGACTGGACTGGAAATTTCTGTGCAATTGGCCGGTCACGAACTTCCCGTAACAAAAGTATTTTTGCTGGGAGCCGTATGAAACGGAACTATGTCAGCACACGCTGGCAAAAGGGTGTTGCCGTCATTACTGCTTTGTTGCTGACAACCTTGGCCATCACCATTGTTGCCAGTTTGTTCTGGCAACAGCAGGTTCAGGTTCGCTCCATAGAAAACCAGCGCCTGCAATTGCAGAAGAAATGGATATTGCGTGGCGCGATAGACTGGGCGCGCCTGATTCTGCGCGAAGATGGCAAGCAATCCGCCAACGTCGACCATCTTGGCGAGCCCTGGGCCGTCACCCTGGCAGATACCCGTCTTGATCAGTATGTGGAAAATGGCCGCACAGAAAATGATGATAGTGATGCATCTTTATCGGGGCAGGTCAGCGATGCGCAGGCACTTTATAATTTGAATAACCTGGCAACGAATGGTGTCGCTGACCCGCGTGAAGTGATTGCTTTTGGCCGTTTGCTGACAAACTTGCGTATGGACGGGCAATTGGCGGATGCTGTCGCCGTCATGATTGCCCAGACCCAGGCTAGGCTGACCACAGGGCCGGGATCTTCCACGGCCGAGTCTGGTAGTGGAAAAAGCCCATCAGAAGAAGCGTTTCCTGAAGTACAATTCCTGCGGTTTACCCAGGTTGATGATTTGCTGGCTGTCAGCGGCTTTAGTCCTGATATGCTTGCCAAGCTGAAATCCTTTGTAACGGTGTTGCCACGCAAGACTGAAATTAACGTGAATACCACTTCGGCAGAAGTGTTGTCTGCGCGAATTGAGGGAGTCAGCATGTCAGATGCGGCAATGATGATTGCCAGCCGCGACAGGGCGTATTTTCTCTCGCTGGAAGATTTCAAGCACCGTTTTGAAGACAAGACGAAAACCGTCGTTGATAAAGATCTGGCGGTTGCGACCAATTTTTTTATTGTAAATGGTAAAGTGAAAATGAATCGCTCCGCACTGGATATCAGTGCTTTAATCGAACGGACCAATACGCCAATAACAGCCGGGGCCGAGACAACGTCAGTACTTTGGGTCAGAGAAAATTAAATAAAACATGGCAAGCACACTGTATATATCTTTGCCCTCCAGAGTAGCGGCACAAAATCGACCCGACTGGGCAGGGCAAGCCTTGTCCTTCGCACTGATTTCAGCAGAGGGGCGTCTGCAACAGCAAAGCCAGCTTCCATTGGCCGAATTGAGGGCGATGGCAGCCGCTGCCAGAAACGTGGTGTTTTTACTGGCCGCCAGCGATACCAGCTTGCTGACAACTAAAGTGCCACCCATGTCTGCGGCCAAGCTGAAAACTGCTTTGCCAAACTTACTCGAAGAGCAGCTCGTTTGTGACCCGGCCGATGTGGTCATGGTCAGCACACCTTTGGTGGATGGCGAAATAACCGTTGCCGTTGCAGACCGCCTGTGGCTGGAAGCTTTGGCAAAACGTGTCAAAGACTGGCCAATCAAGAAAATATCGGTTTATCCCTCACAATTGGCGCTGGCTTACCACACTGTCAGCGATGCGCAAACGCAAACGGGCACCGCCTTTATCGAAGAAAAAGATGGTGCGCTTGAACTTTGCCTGCGTCAGAGTGCCAAGCATGGTCTGGGCTTGAGCCTGGATCAGGCTGGTCAGGCAGAGGCGCTGACGATGCTGGTCCATTTGGCGGGGGCAACCGGGCTGGAAGTTTATGTGGCATCGGCTGAGCTTGATGTTTACCAGGCTTCTTTGAGCAATCTGGGGCTGGAAGACAATATCAAGCTTGCTCCCTTAAGCTGGATTAACAGAGTTGCCGGAATCAGCAACGAAACCCCTGATCTGATGACAGCGATTTCTGCTGAGCACCTTGCCAGTTTTGACTGGAGCAAATGGCGCTGGCCCTTGCGTCTTGCCGTGTTGCTAGTGCTGGTGAATTTGGTCGCCCTGAATGTTGAATGGTTCAGGCAAAAGCGTGAAGAACAGGCCCTGAAGCAGGCATTGACACAGACATTCAGGAACAGTTTCCCGAAAGAGACAGTCATTCAGGACCCGTTGAAACAAATGCGGCAAAACGTCAATATTTCCAAGCGCGCAGTCGGGCAATTTGCTGCCAATGATTTTGCTGTGCTGGCTTCTCAGTTTGCCCAGGTGTGGGATAGACTGGGCGCGCCGGGTGGTGTGGCTGGAATTGAATACAAGGATCGCGCATTGCTGATCAAGACTAAACCCAATGTACAAATTCCAATGGACAAATTGCGCGCAGCGCTGGCAGAGCAATCGCTGGAAATAAGCTCGTCAACAGACGGTACTTTGCGCGTCAGCGCCGGAGGTAAACGCTGATGTGGGGCGCACTTAAAGAACAATTTGATTATTTCTGGCGTGCACGTGCACAACGTGAGCGAACCATGTTGATTAGCTGTGCTTTGCTTATTGTGCTGGCACTGACTTATGCCATTTTCCTTGGGCCTGCCTTAAGTGGTCGCAAGCAGTTGCAAAACAGTATTCCAGAACTCAATCAGCAATTGGCCGAAATGACCGAGCTGAGCAAACAGCAAACCGGTTTCGCGGCAAGTTTGTCGGAAGTCATTACCTCCGTCAATAAAGAACAGCTGGAAGCCTCGTTGACGCGTCGTGGTATCAAAGCGCAAACGCTGGGTGTAGCGGACGAAATCGTTCGGGTACAAATTACGGCAGCAAGCTACGCCAATTTAATGGAGTGGCTGGTGGAAATGCAAAAAGCATCCAGGCTGACAGTGGAAGAAGCGAAATTGATTGCCCTTCCCGAAAGTGGTCAGGTGAGTGCGACGCTGACTCTGAAGCAGCAAAGAAGCGCGCAGTAACGCAGGGATGAACAGATGTTAATTTCGCGACGCCTGACATGGATATTTGCAGCAATCATCAGTGTCTTGCTGACTGTACTGTTGTTTTTGCCCGCCAGTTGGCTGGGTTTGCTGGTTGAAAAACAGAGCCAGGGTCGTTTAAGCCTGGGTGATATTCAGGGAACGTTTTGGCAGGGGTCTGCTTTTATTGGTGTGGCAGCGGGCATGCATGGGCCGGTGACACCGTTGTTCCCGGGACGTTTTCAGTGGCACATTTCTCCCTTGCTTTTACTGGGACAAATTAAGCTTGAACTACAAAATCCGGCTTCACTGGCATCAGCGGTGAAGCTGACTGGTAATTTTAGTCAATGGCAAATGAGTCCATCCGTATTATTGTTGCCCCCAGAGCGGCTGGAAGGTCTGGGAGCGCCATTGAATACCGTAGGCCCCACCGGAGTATTGCATTTGTCGTGGAATGAATTACTGTTTTCTCGCAACAATGGCCAGGTAAGTGCCACCGGGCATATGCAATTGGAAATGGCAGAAATGGCTTCGCGCTTGTCACCTATAAAACCTTTGGGAAGTTACCAGATGCAATTTGATCTGCGTGGCACAGAAGCTGACATGCAGTTGACGACGATTAAAGGCCCGATGATGCTGGCGGGCTCAGGAAAAATGCTGGCCGGACGCTTTCAGTTTTCTGGTAAGGCGTGGGCACAGGCGGGGCAGGAAGCAAGACTGGCAAATTTATTGAATTTGCTGGGACAGCGCCGCAATGACGGTGAAAAAGAAGTAATTGCGTTAGAGTTCAAATGAAAACATTTACATTAAAGCACAGGGTCGCCATGACAAGAAATTCGATACGCAAGCCTATCCAGCAACTGTCTGCACTGACAGGTGTGGCGGTATTGACGGCAGGGTTTTTATTCGCGCCAGTTGCGGTGTCACAAACCTCGCAAAAAAATACAGCGGATCTCAATTTTGTTGGTGCAGACATTGAGTCCGTGATCAAGGCTATCGGCCACTATACCGGTACTACCTTCATCATCGACCCGCGCGTCAAAGGACAGATCAACCTGGTTTCAGAAACGCCTCTGACCAAGGATCAGGCATTTAAATTGCTGACGTCGACCTTGCGGCTGCAAGGCTATGCCGTGGTCACCGCCGATGGTTATTCAAAAGTGGTGCCAGAGGCAGATGCCAAGTTGCAGCCTGGACCAACGCAGAGTGTGCAGGCAGAAAGAAATGACTCTGCCAAAGGCGATCAGGTGGTGACACAGATCTATAAGCTCAATTATGAGTCAGCCGCGAATGTGGTGACGATATTGCGCCCCCTGATTTCTCCCAATAATACAGTGAACGGCAATCCAGGAAACAACACCGTCGTCATCACCGACTATGCTGATAATCTGAAACGTCTGAACAAGATTATTGCGGCTTTGGATGTACCTGCATCCGTCGATATGGATGTGATCTTCGTCCAGCATGCCATTGCTTCCGATATCGTCGCCATGGTCAACAAGATTATTGATTCTGGCAGTGGCGCTGATCCAGCAAGAGCGGTTTTGCTGGCTGATCCACGCACCAATTCCTTGTTATTGCGCGCACCTTCCGTTGCCAGGTCCAATCAGATCAAATCATTGATTGCAAAGCTTGACCAGCCAACCGCACTGCCAGGCAATGTGCATGTGGTGTATCTGAAAAATGCCGAAGCTGAAAAGCTGGCGCAAACCTTGCGTTCCATAGTCAGTGGCGATACTTCAAGCGGTAACAAGTCAACATCGTCGTTGTCAAATCTCGGCAATTCGGCGAATGGTACCAATAGTCCGCTCGCCAGTCCCAACGCGGGTGCTGCAAGTGCGCCCTCGACGATGCCTTCCTTATCTGGTTCCAGTAGCAGTTCAAGTTCTGGTGGCGGCGGTGGCGCGGCAGGGTATATCCAGGCGGATACGGCAACCAATACCCTGATCATCACTGCCAGCGAGCCGGTCTATCGTAATTTGCGTGGTGTCATTGACCAGCTCGATGCCCGTCGTGCGCAGGTGTATGTCGAGGCACTGATCGTGGAAGTGTCAGCAGATAAAGCCAATGAACTGGGTGTGCAATGGATGGGTTTATCTGGCGACAGTAACAGCAAATATCGTATCGGTGGCGGCACGTCCTTCTCTACGAAAGGCGATAACCTGTTGAACCTCGCCGCGGGTAATGCCAGCTCTGCTGGTTCCGTATTGCCAGGGGCAGGATTGTCCCTGGGTATTTTTAAGCAAATTAATGGTCAACTGGGTTTGGGCGCACTGGCGCATGTTTTGCAAACCGATGGCAATGCAAATGTTTTGTCCATCCCGAATCTTGTGACGCTGGACAATGAAGAAGCAACCATCAGTGTAGGTAAAAATGTTCCTTTGATTACCGGGCAATTTACGACATCGGTCACCACGGGCAGTGGTGGCGTCAATCCTTTCCAGACCATAGAGCGGAAAACAGTCGGGTTGAAGTTGAAAGTCAGGCCGCAAATTTCTGAAGGCGGCACGGTCAAACTGGGTATTTATCAGGAAGTGTCAAGCATCGATGACACGACCAATACTTCTGGCATTATCACTAAAGAACGCACAATCTCCACGAACGTATTGGTAGACGATGGTCAGATCATCGCCCTCGGTGGTTTGATCGAAGACACGACTACGGATGGCGTCGAAAAGGTGACTGGTCTTGGTGATATTCCCATTATTGGCAATCTGTTTAAATACCAGTCTACCAAGCGTGGAAAAACCAATCTGATGGTTTTCCTGCGTCCGACGGTGATACGTAATGCCGAGCAAAGCAATAATATTTCCGTTGATCGCTATGACTACATGCGCACGCAGATTGCGCCGCTGAAAGATGGCAAGCCGGATGCTTTGTTGCCAGTTATAGAAAAAGGCAAGCTCTTGTCGACGCCATTGACTATTCCAGCAGAAAAACCGGCATCGACAGATAAAGGAAGTAAGTAAGCCATGCTTGAAAATCGTTTACTGCCTTACGGATTTGCCCGTGATTTTTCCGTACTTGCTGTCAGGGACACGACAGTGGCGAACGCTGCTGTCGAAATACTGATTTCCAAAGAAACGACGCCAGCAGCAATTTCAGAAGTCGGGCGCCGGTTTGGGAAAGTGAAACTTGTGGTGTTGCCGCATGCAGAACTGGCAGAGTCGATCGCCAGGGCGTATGCCGGCTCAGGTGGTGACGCCGCAGACGTGGTCGGTGAAGTCGAGTCTGATCTGGATCTTGCCAAGCTGATGCTGGACATGCCGGCAATTGAAGACTTGCTGGAATCTGCCGATGATGCGCCAGTCATTCGCATGATCAATGCCTTGCTGACACAGGCATTGCGTGACGGTGCCTCAGATATACATATAGAACCATTTGAACAAATTTCGATAGTACGTTTCAGGGTTGACGGCTCCTTGCGTGATGTCGTGCGTCCCAAGAAAGCCATCCATGCTTCATTGATTTCACGTATCAAAATCATGGCGCAACTCGATATTGCCGAGAAACGGTTGCCACAAGATGGTCGTATTACTTTGCGTATTGGCGGCAAGCCAGTAGACGTACGGGTTTCCACGCTGCCAACCGGGCATGGTGAGCGTGCAGTGTTGCGATTGCTTGATAAAGAGGCCGGGCGTCTGGATTTAAGCCATCTGGGCATGAGTGCAGAAGTGTTGACGCAATTTGATAAATTGATTGCGCAGCCGCATGGCATCGTGCTGGTAACAGGCCCAACCGGGTCTGGCAAGACCACCACCTTATATGCAGCACTGTCACGTGTGAATGCCGGCACGACCAATATTTTGACGGTCGAAGACCCGATAGAATATGAACTTGCCGGTGTCGGCCAGACCCAGGTCAATCCAAAAATCGACATGACCTTTGCCAAGGCATTGCGGGCTATCTTGCGGCAAGATCCTGACGTCATCATGATCGGTGAAATCCGTGATCTGGAGACAGCACAAATCGCCGTGCAGGCATCCCTGACCGGGCATTTGGTGCTGGCAACCTTGCATACCAATGATTCTGCGGCGGCGGTGACGCGTCTGCTCGACATGGGTATAGAACCCTTTCTGCTGTCATCTTCTCTGTTAGGTGTGGTTGCGCAGCGACTCGTGCGTAAGCTCTGTGTGCATTGTCGTGTTGAAAAGGCCGGAACCTGGCATGCGGTCGGTTGTGAACATTGTGGTCATACTGGTTACCAGGGGCGCGTAGGCGTGTATGAGCTGCTGCAAACCACAGATGCCATCCGTGCGCAGATACATCACCAGGCTGCCGAAGCAGAAATAAAAGTGGCGGCCCAGGCTGACGGTATGAAGACCATGCGAGAAGATGGTGATCGCTGGCTCAGGACTGGTGTTACCACGCCAGAAGAGCTGTTGCGTGTGACTAAGGAATAATCTACATGCCTGCATTTCGATATGAAGCGGTAGATACGGCTGGTCAAACCAGCAAAGGCGTATTGAACGCGGATAGCGCCAGGTCGGCGCGTAGCGATCTGCGCGCACAGGGGTTGGTGCCGGTTACAGTTGAGTCCATAGATAGCCAGATGGATGCAGGTGGCAAACGTAAGAGAGCCTTGTTTGGTGACCGTTTGTCGACTGTGGAAATTGCCTTGTTTACGCGACAATTGGCAAGCTTGCTGGAAGCCGGTTTGCCGCTGGAACAATCATTATCGGCTTTGCTGGAACAATCAGAACGTACCTATGTACGTGACCTGATTGGTTCTATTCGCTCTGAAGTGATGGCGGGTGCAGCCTTGTCAGATGGATTGAAGCAGCACCCGAATGATTTCACCGATATCTATTGCGCACTTGTGGCGTCGGGTGAGCAAATCGGGCATTTGTCGCGGGTATTGTCCCGTTTGGCAGACTTTATTGAGCGCCGCAATGCTCTTGGCCAGAAAGTTCGGCTGGCATTCACTTATCCGGCGATTGTCACCGTCGTCGCATTTGCGATTGTGATATTTTTGTTGACCTATGTTGTGCCGCAAATTGTTTCCGTATTTGCCAATACCAAACAGAAATTGCCTTTTCTGACGCTGGTCATGCTGGCTATTTCAGATTTTGTCCGTGCTTACGGCTGGCTGGTTGCGATAGTGCTTGTCCTCGCTTTTTCCTTGTGGCGAGTTGCATTGAGAAATCCAGACTTTAAAATGCGCTGGCACCGCTGGCTGCTTACAGCACCGCTATACGGCAAATTTGAACGCAGCCTGAATACCGCCAGGTTTGCCAGCACGCTGGCGATTACCACCGGATCAGGTGTGCCCATACTGCGCGCATTGCAGACCAGTCGCGAAACCTTGTCCAATGTTGCCATGCGTGCGCAGGTAGAAGAAGCAACTGCCAGTGTGCGCGAAGGTGTTAGCCTGGCGCGGGCATTATCTGCACACAAACATTTTCCTCCCATGCTGATACACATGATCAGGGCAGGGGAGGTGACGGGTGAGTTGCCCGCCATGCTGGAACGTGCTTCCAATACGCAGGAGCAGGATCTTGAACGTCGCGCCCTGACCATGGCCGGTTTGCTTGAGCCGGTATTGATATTGACCATGGGTATCGTTGTGCTGCTGATCGTACTGGCAGTGCTGATGCCGATTATAGAAATAAATCAGTTGGTACGCTGAGAAAGAAAAAAATGAAACGCTTACCTGTCGCAGTTAGTTTTCTGGTGTTCATCGCACTATGCATGTCCATAAGTTTTTGGGGACTGCTTTTATTCAAGCCTCAGGCAAGAAACGTATCGGCTGGTTTTCAGCAAAACTCATACGAGCCAGGCCCCGGTCAATGGGGTGGTTTATTTGGCAATAGTCAGGTCATGCAGGCGGCAGCCAGTAATTATCAATTGAAGGGGGTGGTATTGGCCAAACGCCCTCAAGAAAGCTTGGCGATCGTCAGCACCAATGGCAAGCCCAGCCTCTCCGTTGCCTTGAATAAGGAACTGGCGCCGGACGTGATCTTGAAAGAAGTGCACGATCAATATGTGTTGATTTCTGAATCGGGCGTGGTTCGCCGTATCGATTTGCCTCCGGTTCCAGAAGGTAGCCGTATACAAACGCAGGCTAACTTTGCCAATCCTGTTAATGCGGTACCCCCGCAAGTTGCGCCTGTTGCTTTCCCGCCGCATAACAATAATGCTGCACCGGGTGGCCCGATTTCTGCACCACCTCCACCGATGGTAACACCTGGTCTGCCGACGGCTTCCCTGCCTGCAGCCATGCCAGGCGGGTCGCAATGAGTGACTGGAAAGATAAGTGCCCGGCCGATTTGCTACGCGCTTTGGAATATGTTCACCCTTCCTGGAAAGCCGCCGTAGAGGAAGGCCTACGGGCAGTGCACCTGGCCACACCAGATTATTTCGCGGGACTCAAGGAAGGCGGCTATTTGCCGGATCAGGCAAGATTATTTGCCGCCTTCTCTCTGCCTATGGAGAGTGTGCGTTACATTCTGATCGGTGAAGGGCCTTATCCGCGTGCCAACAGTGCGACTGGTTATTGCTTTATGGACGGTGCGGTAGGTGATTTGTGGTCAGATGAAGAAGGTGGTGGCTTGTCGAAGAAAGTGAACCGGGCAACATCGCTGAGAAATTTCATGAAAATGTTATTGGTGGCGTCTGGTGACCTTCAAGTGGATGCCACGACTGGCAATGCGATCGCTGGTGTATCCATGCAGGCCCGTCAAACTGATTCGGGTTTCATTCGCACTCTGGCAGATTTGCAAAACAATCTGACAAGACAAGGTTTTCTGTTGTTGAATGCCAGTCTTGTATTTCGTAGTGATGTCGCCCCTGCTAAAGATGCGAAGGCATGGCTGCCATTTTTGCAAGCAGTATTATTGGCGTTAACTAAGTATCAGGACGGATACAAAAAGCCACAGGTGATGTTGGTTTTGTGGGGTAAGATTGCTGAGCAATTGCGTCAGGTTCCCGCTGTCAGCGCTTATCAGCAGATTTGTGCCGAGCATCCCTACAATTTGAGTTTTATTGCCAATCAATCCATGCAGGATTTTTTTCGGCCTATGCATTTGTTGTCAAAAATTTCTTGAAGGCAAAATTTTGTAAGATGTGGTTTTATCTGCTGGCTTGCAGTCTCGCTTTGTAGAATAATTGATGGGTGGTTGCGGTAGTTAGAGCGGTATTTTGCCAGCTCGAATGATAACCCTTCGGTGTATGCTAAAAAAAATTGAAATTACGCAGCTGAGAGTTGGCATGTATGTTCAGGAGCTATGTAGTTCATGGATAGATTCGCCGTTCTGGCAAAAGTCTTTTACCGTTACAGACATAGATGAATTAAGAAAAATTCAATCGACCAGGATTCGCCAGGCCTGGATCGATACCACAAAGGGACTGGATGTATTGGTGGAGAAGCCCAGCAAACCAGCTCCACAGAAGCCTGATGAACCACAACCAGTTGCCGCTGTTCCTCCTCCTCCCGCACCGAAGCAAATAGTTTCCATTTCCATGGATGAAGAGTTGGGGCGTGCCTCTTTAATTGTCAATAAGTCCAAGCAAGCTGTGTCCTCGATGTTCAATGAAGCACGCATGGGCAAGGCGCTGGATGTCGATAATGCACAAGCATTGGTCGAGGAAATAGCTGATTCCGTCATGCGAAACCCTGGTGCCCTGATTGGTCTGGCGCGTTTGAAAACCAAGGATGACTATACTTACATGCATTCGGTTGCAGTGTGCGCTCTGATGGTCGCACTAGCCAAACAGTTGGGCTTGAGCGAAGCAGAAACACGCGAAGCCGGGCAGGCCGGATTGCTGCACGATATTGGTAAAATGATGGTCTCAGCGGATATCCTCAATAAACCCGGCAAACTGACCGATGCAGAGTTCGTTTCAGTGAAAGAGCATCCCGCTGCCGGTTATAAAATGCTGAAGGAGGCGAGCGGCGTCAGCGCTGCTGCACTCGATGTATGTCTGCACCATCATGAAAAAATGGATGGCTCGGGCTACCCCAATCGTCTGAAAGCTGAAGAAATCAGCCTGTTTGCCCGCATGGGGGCGGTATGTGATGTTTATGATGCGATTACATCCAATCGACCCTATAAACAGGGCTGGTGCCCGGCCGAATCCTTGCGCAAAATGGCAGAGTGGAGCAAGGGGCATTTCGACGAAAAGATTTTCCAGGCGTTTGTGAAGAGTATTGGCATCTTCCCCGTCGGGACGCTGGTTCGTCTTGAATCTGGCAAGCTAGCCGTTGTGGTGGAGCAGCAGATTGGGAAATCCCTGCTGTTGCCAAAAGTCCGTGCATTCTTTTCCGCGAAATCGATGAGTTATATCAATCCGGAATTGTTGGATTTATCCCGGCCCGGTATGAATGACAAAATTACGACACGCGAAGACGCCGCCAAGTGGGGCTTGAAAGACATTGACCGTTACTGGCTCGGTGATGCAGCGGTGAATCGCTAGGGCGGGCAAACTGGTTTCACCAATGATGAAACCAGTTTTTGAAAATCTTACTTCTCTGGTTGAATGACCACTTTTCCCGTCACTTTGCGTGCTGCCAGATCGTTCAGGGCCGCGGATGTATCGTGTAAAGCATAGCGGCCAGAAATGTGCGGCTTGATCTTGCCTTCATGTAGCCAGCCCATCAGTTCACGCATTGCTGCCAGATTGGCCTTGGGTTCACGTTTGGCAAATTCTCCCCAAAATACCCCCACCAATGAAGCACCTTTGAGCAAGGTCAGATTCAGTGGCAGTTTGGGGATTTCGCCATTGGCAAATCCGACCACCAGATAACGGCCACGCCATGCAATAGAGCGGAAAGCTGGTTCTGCATAAATGCCGCCGACCGGATCGTAGATGACATCGGGCCCTTTGCCACCAGTAGTAGCCTTGATGGCCTCGCGTAAATCTTCGTTGCTGTAGTTGATGGTCGCATCTGCACCATGCTGCTTGCAGATTTCAAGTTTTTCATCGGTAGAGGCGGCTGCGATGACGCGCGCGCCAAGTGCCTTGCCGATTTCTATGGCTGCCAGGCCCACACCACCTGCGGCACCAAGTACAAGCATGGTTTCGCCAGCTTTTAACTGCGCGCGGTCAACTACTGCATGGTGCGATGTGCCGTAGGTAAGCGTGATTGCGGCAGCGATATCGAAATCCATGCCAGGCGGCATGGGCATGACGGCATTGGCAGGAGCCACAGCCTGTTGCGCAAATGCACCATTGCCGATAAACGCAATAACCTTGTCGCCGACTTTCACATTGCTGACACCTTCACCAACGGCCCTGACTATGCCAGATAATTCGCTACCTGGCGTGAATGGCAATTCCGGTTTGAACTGATATTTATTTTGAATAATCAATACGTCCGGAAAGTTGACGCCTGCTGCTTTTACGTCAATGGCAACCTGTCCCGCAGCGGGGATCAAGTCAGCTAAATCTTCAATCACTAAAGTATCTGGTAAGCCCCAATCCTTGCAAACAACAGCTTTCATTTTGATGTCTCCGTGAAATAGTACGACCGTTTGATTTTGTGATTATGCCGTAAAAATCTGTTCCCGGTAGAAATTTATATTTCAGCATCAGGTAGAATGTAAGTATGAAAATTTTGATCAGTAATGACGATGGTTATCTGGCTCCAGGCATTGTGGCGCTTGCAGAGGCCATGTCTCATTTTGCTGAGGTGACCATAGTAGCTCCTGACAGCAATCGCTCAGGTGCATCGAACGCTTTGACCCTGGACAGGCCACTGACAGTGCAGCGTGCTGCCAACGGTTTTTACTTTGTGAATGGTACTCCTTCCGATTGTGTGCATATCGCTTTGACGGCGATCATGCAAGACAGGCCGGATTTAATTGTCTCCGGTATTAATCAGGGGCAGAATATGGGGGATGACACTTTGTATTCAGGCACTGTTGCCGCTGCAACGGAGGCTTACCTGTTTGGCATTCCTGCAATTGCTTTTTCGCAAATTGAAAAAGGCTGGGCGCATCTGGATGCCGCTGCGCGTGTCGCCAGCGATATCGTGCAACGTGGTTTCCCTGAATTGCCATCGCCATTTTTGTTGAATGTGAATATACCGAATATTCCCTACGCTAATATCAAAGGTATACGCAAGTCGCGGCTTGGCAAGCGACATACGTCTGAGCCTGTCATTCATATGCTTGATCCGCACGGCAGGGACATTTACTGGATAGGGCCGCCCGGCGCGGCAAAAGACGCCAGCGCCGGGACTGATTTCGACACCACAATGAAGCATTTTGTTTCCGTTACCCCCTTGCAGATTGATGTGACAAATACACAGCAATTAGAAACCCTTAAACTGGATTTCGCATGACTACAAAAGACAAGCGATTTCCTTTGACCTTGTCTTCTGTGGTCAGTCAAAAAGATAACAATGGCGAAAGAGCCGGCAGCCGCACAGTTGCCACCCGCACCGCCATGCCACAGACAGCAATGAGAAATGCGGCGCATCATTCGAGTGGAAGGCCGCCTCATCAGCCAGTGCAGCAGGTTGAAATCAAATCACTGAACCAGACAAACCTGTCCGCCGCCTTGTCGCCATCCTTGCTTTCTGGCCCGCTTGTCTCTGAGGGGGTAAGGCGTGCCATGGTTGCCCGGGTAGCGCAGCAGGGCGTTAAAGACGCTACGGTACTGGCTGCCTTGCAGGCCGTGCCTCGTCACCTGTTTCTTGAGTCTGGTATGGCCAGTCAGGCTTATGTTGATGCATCACTGCCGATAGGCTATCACCAGACAATTTCCCAGCCGTATATCGTTGCCCGTATGGTAGAGATCATGCGTAATGGCAAAGAACTTGGACGTGTGCTTGAAATTGGTACTGGTTGTGGGTATCAGGCCGCAGTATTGTCAGTTGTAGCAAAAGAAGTCTATTCCATAGAGCGCATCAAAGCCTTGCATGAGTTGGCAAAAAATAATTTGCGCCCCATGCGAATTGCGAATATACGTCTGCATTATGGTGACGGCATGATCGGATTGCCGAAAGAAGCGCCGTTTGACGGTGTTATACTGGCTGCCGCGGGTATGGAAGTGCCGCAAGCCTTACTTCAGCAGTTGCGCGTCGGTGGCCGTCTGGTCGCACCTGTTGGAGGTAGAAACCAGGTATTGCAATTGATAGAGCGTGTTTCCAACTACGAGTGGAAAAGTTCAATCATGGAGCAATGTCATTTTGTGCCTTTGCATTCTGGCGTAATGTAGATTCGCTTCTATTTGTTTTTAAATAGCGATGAATTTAACTGATCAAAAAGTGAAATGAAGAAAATACAGCAATTCTTACAAATAATTGTTACAGCGACTGTGTTGGCAGGGTTGTCTGCCTGTACAACGACTTTGCCAAACCGTGCACCTGTCGTGGAGCGGGGCGTAGAGCAAACGCCCGTTGAAACGGTAGTGACGCCACCCAAGCCAATTGTCAAGGCGCCCGATACACGTGGCACCTACGTCGTTAAAAAAGGAGATACCTTATATAGAATCGCCCTGGATCATGGACAAAGTTACAGTGACATCGTTACCTGGAACGGCCTTAAAAATCCTAACGATATCAAGGTTGATCAGGTTCTGCGCGTGGCCCCGCCAGATGGTTCAGCCAATGGAACGCAAGCATCTGGCATCGCTTCAAATGCGGTAGAAGTGCGGCCTTTGATTAATCCGGCGACTAACAAAAACGGTCCGCGTGCAGACAAGAAGCCTTACTCGGAAGCGAATCTGGCTGAACTGCAGAAAACAGATGCGAATGGCGTGACAAGCGCGGCTGTTAGCGCGCCAGCCGTCGCTGCGGCTGTAAAAGAGACAACTCCTCCAGTAAAAATTGCGGAGCAAACTACGTCCGAATCCGAGCCAGTGGAATGGATGTGGCCAGTGGAGGGTAAGGTTCTGGCTACTTTTGATGATGCCAAAAACAAAGGCCTGGATATCGCTGGTAAGATGGGGCAGGATATTCTTGCGGCTGGCGCAGGCAAGGTCATGTATGCAGGTAGCGGCATCCGTGGATATGGTAATCTGGTGATTATTAAACACAATAGCAATTTGCTGTCAGCGTACGCTCACAATAAGACCATTTCGGTGAAAGAAGGCCAATCCATCACCAAAGGGCAAAAAATTGCTGAAATGGGAAATTCTGACAGTGATGCCGTGAAGCTGCATTTTGAAATACGCTTGCAGGGTAAGCCCGTTGATCCAGCAAAATATTTACCAGGACGTTAAGGAAGTGCAAACGAAGCTAGCTGGCACACAAAGCCAGGGCTTCCCTATATAGAAAACTGCTCAGGCGCAATGAGCTTACCGGATACACGGACCAGCACAGATCATGCACAACAATTCAAACACTTATAAGTTGGGAAGTACTGCAAGTGAAGAGTCAGATGCGCCTGTTGAGTCTGCGGATGCCGATGCAGGTTCTTCAAGTGATGTCGCAGATATGATGGACGATGTTGGTGAGATTGCGCAAGAGGGGCAAGACGAGCAGGGGGACGATCCGGCAGCGTTGATTGTTGCCCCGATTGATGAATTAAAAACCGTGCTGGCGGCTGAATTATCGACCGACACGACCCAGTATTATTTGAACCAAATCGGCACTCGCCCTTTGTTTGCATCGTCTGAAGAGTTGCATTATGCAACCCTGGCCAAGCAGGGGAATTTTGAAGCCAGGCAGAAAATGATAGAGCACAATCTGCGCCTGGTTGTCTCAATTGCCAAGCATTATATTAATCGCGGCGTGGCTCTGCTGGACATGATAGAAGAGGGCAACCTGGGCTTGATGCATGCCATCGACAAGTTCGAGCCTGAACGCGGATTCCGTTTTTCTACCTATGCAACCTGGTGGATACGTCAAAGCATAGAGCGCGCCATTATGAATCAGGCGCGAACAATACGTTTGCCTGTGCATATGGTGCGGGAGCTCAATCAGATTCTACGGGCCAAGTATCATCTTGAGTCGCAGAGGCGTGATGGTCGCGATGCTGCCCTGGAAGATATTGCCTTGCTGGTTGATCGGCCAGTCGACGAGGTGCAGGATATCCTGACCCTGTCTGAGCATGCCACGTCTCTCGATACGCCGCTGGATAATGATCCGCAATCCAGTTTGATGGATATGCTGCCAGGTGATAGTGATGATGCGCCGGATATTCGTGCCGAACAGCATGAAATGACTATTCTGGTGAGGGATTGGCTGTCAAAGTTACCTGATAAGCAACGTATCGTCATTGTCAGGCGCTTTGGTCTCGATAATGATGATCCGGCAACGCTGGAAACGCTGGCTGATGAAATGGGTATTACGCGCGAACGTGTGCGTCAGATTCAGCAAGAGGCGTTGATTAAACTTAAACGGTCCTTTGCTTCGCGTGGTGTGGGGCGTGATTCTGTACTTTAAGTAAGTCATTTCACATATTTCTTGAGGTGCGTCTCCGCGCATCTCTTATAATTCCGTGTTTTAAATCTCACTTCCCGCTGGCGTGACGTGTTGCGCCACCAATTTCCATGAATACAATAGAAATCCGCTCTTTAGATATGGACGCACGTGGCGTCGGTAATTTGCAAAATGAAGATGGTTCCACAGGTAAGGTAGTCTTTGTTGATGGCGCGCTGCCGGGCGAGTTGGTGGAATACAGCACTTACAAGAAAAAAGCCAGTTGGGAAGCGGCAACCATGATGCGTATCATCCGGGAGTCCTCGCAAAGGGTGGAGCCTAAATGTGAATTTTTTGGAACTTGTGGTGGCTGTTCCATGCAGCATCTGGATGCCAGTGCACAGGTGGCCATGAAGCAGCGTGTGCTGGAGGATAATCTCTGGCACATAAGCAAAGTAAAGGCTGACATTATGTTGCGCCCCATCATAGGGCCGACCTGGGGTTACCGTTACCGTGCGCGTTTATCGGTACGTCATGTGATCAAAAAAGGCACGGTATTAGTTGGTTTTCATGAGAAAAAATCGCGTTACGTTGCGAATATGGAAACCTGTGAAATTTTGCCTGCGCATGTGTCTGCAATGCTGATGCCTCTGCGTGGTTTGGTTGCCTCTTTGTCCATTGTTGAAGCTTTGCCGCAAATCGAGTTGGCAATAGGTGAGGGCGTCACTGCCATGGTATTGCGGATTATGGCTCCGCTAACGCCAGCAGATGAAATCAAGCTCAAGGCCTTTGCTGATCAATACCAGGTGCAGTGGTGGTTGCAAACCAAAGGGCCGGAAACTGCTGAGCCTTATTATCCTGCGACCAGTCAGCTACATTATTTATTGCCAGAGTTTGGTGTGAAAATGCCATTCAAGCCCACCGATTTCACTCAGGTCAACCATCATATCAACCGTGTGCTGGTGGCGCGCGCCCTGCGTTTGCTGGATGTGCAGAAAAATGAGCGCATCGCCGACTTGTTTTGCGGATTGGGAAATTTCACCTTGCCCATCGCCACCCTGGCCAGGGAGGTTGTTGGTATAGAGGGTAGCGACGCGCTGACCGAGCGTGCGCTGGAAAATGCGCAACATAATGGCCTGGCAGCGAAAACCTCGTTCAGCACCAGGAACTTGTTCGAAGTCACTGCGGATGATTTCGTGAAACTGGGTAAATTTGATCGTTTTCTGATTGATCCTCCGCGTGATGGTGCAATGGCTGTTTGTCAGGCATTGATCGATCTGGGGGCAATTGCACCTGAACTGAAGCCGAAGCGACTGGTCTATGTGTCTTGCAGTCCTTCCACGTTGGCGCGCGATGCCGGCATGCTGGTGAATGAGGCGGGTTACCGCTTGAGTAGTGCCGGTGTCATCAATATGTTCCCGCACACCTCGCATGTTGAATCCATGGCAGTTTTCGATTTGATCTGATTCGGTTTTAAGGCGACTCGCTCGTCGCTCAAAAAACTGGAATCTGCCTGATTTGCCTATGAGAAACCGATGTCTCAAGTGACTGTCGAAATACTATTTGATCAATTGTATTTCTTGAAAGATATATCTGAGATTATGGTTTCATGGTAAAATCTAAGGTTAGATGAATTCTCGAATTTTTTCTTAACCCTTTCTTTTTATTGGAGTTTTTAGATGGCTATTGAACGTACATTGTCTATTATTAAGCCTGATGCCGTTGCAAAAAACGTTATCGGTCAGATTTACAGCCGCTTTGAAGGCGCTGGCTTGAAAGTAATCGCTGCTCGCATGACACAATTGTCCCGTGCTGAAGCAGAAGGTTTTTATGCTGTTCACAGCGCACGTCCGTTCTTCAAGGACCTGGTTGATTTCATGATTTCCGGTCCTGTAATGATTCAGGTTCTGGAAGGCGAAGGCGCGATTTTGAAAAATCGTGACCTGATGGGCGCAACAGATCCAAAGAAAGCAGACAAAGGCACGATCCGTGCTGATTTCGCTGATTCTATCGATGCCAATGCTGTACATGGCTCTGACGCTGCTGAAACAGCTGCTGTGGAAATTGCTTACTACTTCCCCGCATTGAATGTGTATTCCCGTTAATTCAAACTTGCTTTGAACTAATGTTTTAAATAATCACTCCATGCAATCTGATATTGCGTGGAGTGTGAAAGAGAAAATCATGACGGCGCTCGTAAATTTATTGGATCTGGATCCAGCGCAACTCGTAGCTTATTGCGGCGAGTTGGGTGAGAAGCCGTTCCGCGCCAAGCAATTGCAACGCTGGATACACCAGTTTGGTGCCAGTACGTTTGATGAAATGACGGATCTCGCAAAATCCTTGCGGGAGAAGCTCTCTACTCGTGCCATGATTGCCGCTCCCGCTGTTATCAGTGACCATACTTCTACCGATGGCACGCGAAAATGGCTGGTTGATGTCGGGCAGGGCAATGCAGTAGAAACAGTTTTTATACCAGAAGAAAATCGTGGCACCCTGTGTATTTCCACGCAGGCTGGCTGTGCTGTGAATTGCCGTTTTTGTTCTACTGGTAAACAGGGTTTTAACCGGAATTTAAGTGTTGGCGAGATTATCGGCCAACTCTGGATGGCTGAATTTGAATTGCGCAAGACCAAGGGTGTGTTGCCCGGTCCAAAAGGTGAGCGTCAAATTACCAATGTGGTCATGATGGGTATGGGCGAGCCTCTGCTTAATTTTGAGCCGACGGTGACAGCCTTGCGCCTGATGCTTGATGATAATGCCTATGGTTTGTCGCGTCGTCGCGTTACCGTCTCGACCAGTGGTGTCGTGCCCATGATAGACAAGCTGGCACAGGAATGTCCGGTGGCGCTGGCGGTATCACTGCATGCTTCCAATGATGTTTTGCGTGATAGTCTGATACCACTGAACAAAAAACACCCTTTGGAAGAATTGAAGGCGGCGTGCAAGCGTTATCTTGAATTTGCACCACGTGATTTCATCACGTTTGAATATTGCATGCTCGATGGTGTCAATGATACGGATGAGCATGCGCGTGAGTTATTGCATCTGGTGCGTGATGTGCCCTGTAAATTTAATCTCATTCCATTTAATCCGTTTCCTGAATCGGGTTTAAAGCGTTCTGCAAATCCGCGCATCAAGGCTTTTGCCCAGATTTTGCTCGACGGCGGCATCGTCACTACCACACGTAAAACACGTGGTGACGATATTGATGCGGCATGTGGTCAGTTGGCTGGAGAAGTGCAGGATAGAACGCGCGTGCAGGAACGCATGCAGAAGATGGCTGAATATCAGAAGAAGTTTGGTGAAAATTTTGGCAAGATCGTGGAGATCAATCAGTGAAAATTCTTCAAATGCGTCATCGTCTTTTGACAGGGATGCTGTTGGTTCTGGCATTGGGTCTGTCAGCTTGTGCCACAACCAAGCGTCTCGATGGGGAGCAGCCCGAGGCCAATGTTTCCAGTGAAAAAACGGAGGCGCGCAAGCGTGCATCCATTCGTATGCAGCTGGCGATTGATTATTATCAGCAGGGCCAGCAAAAGGTTGCATTGGAAGAGTTGCGTCAGGCCTTATTGATTTCGCCTGATCTGATTGATGCCTATAGCGTGCGTGGCCTGATTTACATGGATATGGGCGAAAAGCAGCTGGCAGAAGATAATTTTTTGCATGCCTTGAAGCTTTCGCCGGGAAATCCTGATATCGAAAATAATTATGGCTGGTTCTTATGCCTGAATGGCCGTGAAAAACAGGGTCTGGCTTATCTGGATAAGATTATCAAGGACCCGGCTTACACAACGCCAGGCAAGGCCTTGAATAATGCGGGCTTGTGCAGTTTGCGCTTAAAAGATGTGGTGAACGCAGAGCGTTATTTCTTGCAGGGCTTGCGCGAAGATCCGGCCAATCCGGCGATTAATGCTAATCTGGCAAAAATTCTTTATGATCGCGGCGAATATACGCAAGCGCGCTTTTACATTAATCGTGTGTTGAAGTTTGATGTATTGGCTGCGGATGTTTTGTGGCTGGCAATCAAAATCGAAAAGAAATTGGGTGATGAGGCCGCTGTGAGTGGATTGTCCACGCAATTGCGTCGCCGTCATCCTAACTCTAAGGAGTTTGCTCAGTTCCAGCGCGGGGTATTTAATGAGTGAAACGGGAAGTAATTTATCTGCCGCGACATCACCAGATGAGCCGGAAAATAAAGCTACATTGTCAGTTGTTCAAACTGCAGGTTCGCAATTATCTTTTGCTCGGGTGCAGGCTGGGCTGAGTTTGCAGCAAGTTGCAGATCAGCTTAAATTGTCGCAGCGGCAGATTGCTGCACTGGAAGCGAATCAATTTGATGATTTGCCAGCTATGGTCATCGTGCGCGGCTTTGTGCGGTCGTATGCAAAACTGCTCAAGCTCGACCCCGCACCAGTGATTGCCTGTCTGCCGGCTGAAGCTGGTGTGCCTGGTCAGAGTACGGATCTGCGCCCAACTTTGGCAACGCCTTTTATGGAGTCGCGTACGCCGTTTTTGGGCAGGCAAGACAATAATAATCGCAAATATTTGATTGGTGCCGCCTTGCTGGCAGCCTTCGCGCTTATCTTTGTTGGTGTGCAAAAGCTGGAGAAAATCGATTATTTTAAAAACCTGATGCCTTCATCTTCACTTAAAAAAGTTGCTGAAGACCAGGTGGCGAGTACTGAGCAGACGCCAGCCAGGGCAGGCAGTGAAACACCTGCTGAAGTACCGCTGTCTACAGTGGTGGCGCCAGTTGTAACCCAGAAAGTAGAACCGCAGGAATCTCCTGCATCCAATGCAAAGTTGGCTCAGGATGAGCATGCTGCATCCGCTGCGGTGGCTGCGCCTACCCGCATTGCAACGGTGATTGATCCTGCGCCGGTGTCGGCACCGGCTGTGCCGACTGTGACAGCACCGCAAGCAGTTGTTGCCAATGGTAATAATCAGCTAAAGCTGAAATTCCGGCAGGATTCGTGGATACAGGTAAAGCGTGAAAATGGTACGGTGCTGACTTCTCATCTTGCCAAAGCTGGTACGGAGGAATTTTTTGATTTGAAGGATGCCCTGCAGATCAGAATCGGTAATGCGGCTGGTGTAGACGGCTGGTTGCGTGGCAATACGATGGGTATTGCGCCGACCAAAGACAGTAATGTTGTTAACTTGAATGTAAAGTAAAGATGACGGATTTTTTATCAGAAATTTTTTCTGGTGCAAAACCAAGGCGCAAATCCCGTTCAGCCAAAGTGGTTTACGGTACGCGGGAAATTCTGGTTGGGGGCGGTGCACCTGTCGTTATTCAGTCAATGACAAATACCGATACGGCAGATGTGATTGGTACTGCCATTCAAATCAAAGAGCTGGCACGTGCCGGGTCGGAGATGGTTCGTATTACTGTCAATAATGCTGAGGCTGCGGCCGCAGTACCCGCTATTCGCGAACAGCTCGACAAGATGGAAATCGATGTGCCACTGGTTGGTGATTTTCATTATAACGGCCACACTTTGCTAAATGATTTCCCAGAGTGCGCGCAAGCGTTATCGAAGTATAGAATTAATCCAGGCAATGTAGGGCAGGGTGCCAAGCGCGATACGCAGTTTGCCCAAATGATAGAAATGGCTTGTCGTTACGATAAGCCAGTACGCATAGGTGTGAACTGGGGTAGTCTGGATCAGGCTTTGCTGGCCCGCATCATGGATGAAAATGCCGGTCGACCTGTGCCCTGGAGTGGTCAGGCCGTGATGTATGAGGCGTTGATTACGTCGGCAATTGAAAATGCGCAAAGAGCCGAAGAGCTTGGCCTTGCTGGCGACAAGATCATCTTGTCCTGTAAGGTATCCGGTGTACAGGATTTGATCGCTGTCTATCGCGAGCTGGCTGTGCGTTGCGATTATCCTTTGCACCTTGGGTTGACCGAAGCTGGTATGGGTAGCAAGGGCATTGTGGCCTCGACTGCTGCATTGGCTGTGTTGATGCAGGAAGGCATAGGCGACACCATACGTATATCGCTCACGCCAGAGCCAGGTGGTGACCGCTGCCGTGAAGTCATCGTTGGACAAGAAATTTTGCAGACCATGGGCTTGCGTAAATTTACGCCCATGGTTATTGCCTGTCCGGGTTGTGGCAGGACAACATCGACGGTTTTTCAAGAGCTGGCAGATGATATCCAGACTTTTCTGCGTGAGCAGATGCCCGTCTGGAAGAAGCAATATCCAGGTGTTGAAAGCATGAATGTGGCCGTCATGGGTTGCATCGTCAATGGGCCGGGTGAGTCCAAGCATGCCAATATCGGTATCAGCTTGCCAGGTACAGGCGAGTCACCAGCAGCGCCAGTGTTTATTGATGGTGCCAAGGCGGTGACCCTGCGTGGAGATCACATTGCAGAAGAATTCCAGTCTATCGTGCTGGATTATGTGAAAAGTCATTATGCCCCGATAAGCAGTGCATAAAGCAAGATCACATAAAACAGCATACAAAAATAATTGAATTAGGTTGCAAGCATGTCCGAAATAAAAAAAGCAGAAAAAATTGCTGGCGTGAAAGGGATGAATGACCTTTTGCCAGATGACTCTCCGTTGTGGGAGTTGTTTGAAAATACGGTGCAGTCCGTATTGAAAAGTTACGGCTTTCAGCAAGTCCGCACGCCCATCGTCGAACCCACGAGCTTGTTTGCGCGTGGTTTGGGAGCGGTCACCGATATCGTTGAAAAAGAAATGTATTCTTTTGAAGATGCAATGAATGGCGATAAGCTGACCCTGCGCCCAGAGGGTACTGCTGGTGTGGTACGTTCCGCGATTGAGCATAATCTGGTTTATGATGGCCCACGTCGCCTGTGGTACAGCGGCCCGATGTTTCGCCATGAAAAGCCACAGCGTGGCCGTTATCGTCAGTTTCATCAGGTGGGTGCCGAAGCACTGGGCTTTACCGGTCCTGATATCGATGCTGAGTTGATTATGATGTGCCAGCGCTTATGGGATGATCTGGGCTTGCAAAACGTGCGCCTGGAACTGAATTCCATTGGTGATGCTGCCGAAAGAAGTTTGCACCGCGCTGCGTTGATCACTTATCTGGAGCAACATCAGGATTTGCTGGATGCAGAAGCGCAACGCCGCCTGCACACCAATCCCTTGCGCATTCTTGATACAAAAAATCCCGCCATGCAAGACATGGTCAATGCAGCCCCCAAGTTGCTTGACTACCTGGGTGAAGAATCCCTGGCGCATTTTGAGGGCGTACAAAAAATTCTGCGTGACAACAGTATTCCGTTCAGTATCAATACCAGACTGGTGCGCGGCATGGATTACTATAACCGTACTGTGTTTGAATGGGTGACGGATGAACTTGGCGCGCAAGGCACAGTCTGTGCTGGTGGGCGCTATGATGCCCTGTTCGGCATTTTTGGTGGCAAGCCAACGCCGGCCTGCGGTTTTGCCATGGGTATAGAACGTTTGCTGGAACTGATGAAAGCCAATGGCGACCTGCATCAGCCGGCCGTGTGCGACGTATATCTGGTACATCAGGGATCGGCCGGTCAGATGCAATCCATGATACTCGGCGAGCGATTGCGTGATGCCGGGCTGGATGTTGTGTTACATTGCGCAACTGCGTCTGGCACAGGTAGTTTTAAATCCCAGATGAAGAAAGCTGATGGTAGCGGCGCTGCTTATGCCGTCATTATCGGTGATGACGAAGCTGGTAATAATACGGTCAGCATCAAGGCGATGCGCGCTGAAGATGCTGAAAACAACCAGGTCAATGTGCCATTTGATACAGCGGTTGACTATCTGGTTGATCAGATCGCTGGTGTTGGTGATGATGAGCACTGCTGTGACGATCCAAACCATATCCATATTCACCATTAATACAATTATTCCAAATAATACATAGACGCCATGGCATACGATTTAGAAGAACAAGAGCAGTTAGATACCTTAAAAGCGACCTGGAAACAATACGGCAATCTGGTTACATGGCTGGTGATTATCGCCTTGGCCGCTTATTCCGGTTGGACTTACTGGAATTCGTATCAGGGCAATCAGTCTGCGCAAGCCTCACAGCTGTATGAAGAGTTGCAAAAATCCATAGTCGCCAAAGACAATGTAAAAGTGCAACGTGCTGCGGACGATTTAAAAGAGAAGTTTCCAAGAACTGCCTATGCTCCTATGGCGGCACTGGCTGCTGCAAAAAGCGCTTTTGATGCAAATGACTTGAAGTCAGCCAAAGCCCAATTGCAATGGGTGGCAGATACGGCAAAAGTTGACGAATACAAGGCATTGGCAAAAATTCGCCTGGCCGGTATTGCGCTTGACGAGAAAGCTTACGATGAAGGCCTGAAGCAATTGGCTGGTACTTTCCCGTCTGAATTTGAAGCCGATGTCCTTGATGCCAAGGGTGATATCTACGTTGCCCAGAATAAAATGGATGATGCGCGCACCTCCTACAAAGCAGCTTTAGACAAAATGTCTGAAAAAAATCCGGGGCGTCAGGCTTTGCAGATGAAGCTTGATGTTACTGGTGGTGCCGCCGAAACAAAAGTTGTTAGTAAATAACGGGAGTAATACATGCAATTTTCCTCCAAGCTGCTGGTTGCCTCATCTGTTTTTCTGGTCTTGACAGGTTGTTCTACACTCTCGTCTTTAAATCCGTTTTCTTCAAAACCTGATGCTAAGGCAGCGCCAGCGGTATTGCTCGACTTTAAATCGACCATGTCCGTTAAATCTAGCTGGACAGTGGCAGTGGGCACGGCTGCCAACTATGTGTTTACACCGGTTGCAGTCTCGCAAAATGTTTATGCCGCTGCTGCTGACGGTACGCTGACTCGTATTGAGGTTGCATCGGGGCGTGCTGTATGGCGTATTAATGCGGGCATGCGCTTAACAGCGGGCGTTGGCGCCAATGAGACTACCGTTGCGGTTGCTGGCGAAAAAGGTCAGGTACTTGCATTCGATCTGAATGGCAAATTACGCTGGAAAGCGCAGAGCCCAAACGAGATATTGTCTGCGCCAGCGGTAGGGCAAGGGCTGGTAGTGGTGCGCAGTATTGACAATAAAGTGACGGCCTATGATTTGACGACAGGCGAGCGCAAATGGTCTGTTGAGCGTCCTTTGCCACCTTTGACTTTACGTGCCACGCCTGGAATCATCATTGCTGAACAGCAAGTCATTGTTGGTTTGCCGGGTGGCCGCATGGCATCTCTGGCGCTCAATAACGGTGGTTTGCGCTGGGAAGCCACTGTTGGTGAGCCCAAGGGAGCCACTGAGCTTGAACGCGTGGCAGATGTCTCTGGTGCGCCAGTATTGATGGGTCGCGACATTTGCGCCAGTTCCTATCAGGGGCGTGTGGCTTGTTTTGATGCTACCACTGGAGCATTCCGCTGGGGCAAGAATTTGTCCAGCGAAGTAGGTGTCAGCATGGATGAGCGCTTTGTTTTTGCCGCTGACGTCACAGGAGCAGTGAATGCCTATGCACGTAGTGGTGGTGCAAGCGCTTGGCGCAATGACAAGTTAAGCCATCGTCGCTTATCAGCACCAATTTCATTTGACCGCGCAGTAGCGGTAGGTGATTTAGCAGGTTATGTCCACTTCCTTTCCAGGGAAGATGGTTCTTTCATCGGACGCGTTGCGACCGATGGCAGTCAGATTTTAGCTGCACCATTGGTGGTGGATGCTAAACTGATCGTTCAAACAAAATCAGGGTCAGTGGTTGCACTTGCAATCGAGTAATAAATAATGAAGCCGGTTATCGCACTTATAGGCCGACCAAACGTCGGCAAATCCACGCTGTTCAATCGGCTTACCCGTTCTCGTGATGCATTGGTCGCAGATTTGCCAGGTTTGACGCGTGATCGTCACTATGGTGAAGGCCGTGTTGGCGACCGTCCATTTTTGGTGATAGATACAGGCGGTTTTGAGCCTGTTGCCAAAGAAGGCATCATGCATGAAATGGCAAAACAGACCAAACAGGCAGTCGCTGAGGCGGATGTCGTTGTTTTTATCGTCGACGGTCGTCAGGGGCTGACGCCGCATGACAAGACCATCACAGATTTCCTGCGTAAATCAGGCCGCTCCGTCATGCTGGTCGTGAATAAAGCCGAAGGTATGAAATATACATCGGTGACAGCAGATTTTTATGAGCTTGGCCTCGGTGACCCGTATGTAATTTCTGCCGCCCATGGCGATGGTGTAACCGATCTGGTCGAAGAAATGGTCGATATTGCGTTTGCGCAAAGGCCACCTGAGGTTGAAGAACCGGAAGCCAACGTCAAAGGTATCAGGATCGCCATTGTTGGTCGCCCTAACGTTGGCAAATCCACTTTGGTGAATACCCTGTTGGGTGAAGACCGCGTAATTGCATTTGACATGCCAGGTACGACCCGTGACTCGATCGAAATTCCCTTCGAGCGTGACGGCAAGCATTATTCCCTGATTGATACGGCTGGTATACGTCGCCGTGGCAAGGTCTTTGAGGCGATAGAAAAATTTTCTGTTGTAAAAACTTTGCAATCTGTGTCGGAAGCCAATGTTGTCTTGCTCTTGCTGGATGCCCAGCAGGATATTTCTGAGCAAGATGCGCATATTGCCGGCTTTATCCTGGAATCAGGGCGTGCACTGGTGGTTGGCGTCAATAAATGGGATGGCCTGCAAAGTGACAGGCGTGACGAAATTAAATTCGACATCGAACGCAAGTTGAATTTCCTGACGTTTGCCAATTTCCATTTTATTTCTGCGTTGAAGTCGACTGGTATCGCGCCACTGATGAAATCTATCGATTCAGCCTACGCGGCGGCGATGGCGAATTTGTCGACACCAAAACTGACGCGCGCGCTAATTGAAGCCGTTGAGCATCAGCAACCCAAGCGTAAAGGCTCTATACGTCCCAAATTGCGTTATGCGCATCAGGGCGGGCAAAATCCACCTATCATCGTCATCCATGGTAATGCGCTGGAAGCAGTGGGGGATGTCTATAAGCGATATCTCGAAAAACATTTCCGCGAAACTTTCTCTCTCACAGGAACACCGTTGAGAATTGAAATGCGTTCTGGTAAGAATCCGTTTGATAAATCTGCAAAGTAAGGTGACGTGGTGCAGCGGTGTGCAAGGTGACGAAAGTCGATTTGTAAGGTTCGCTGTAAAAAATCAACCGCAGATATGCAATAAAGTTAAAAATAGATTACATTACTTTGTAATCAACTTCTGGGATTACTTGTATTTTGCTAAGTAGTCCCCAACTCCTAATCACAACAACACAATGGAGCTGTTATGAGCAATAAAGGGCAACTATTACAAGACCCGTTTCTGAACGCATTGCGGAAAGAACATATTCCTGTATCAATTTATTTGGTCAATGGTATCAAACTGCAAGGCCATATTGAATCATTTGACCAGTATGTGGTTTTGTTGCGCAATACCGTGACGCAAATGGTTTATAAGCATGCGATCTCTACTGTCGTTCCTGCGCGTGCTGTCAGCATTAACACCGAGTCTGAAGCCGAGTAATTTTTGAACGCTGAATCACTGAAAAAAAGTCGTCTATGCGCGCCGCTCTAGTCGGTGTTGATTTTGGCAAAGACGACTTTGCCGCCAGTTTGGAAGAACTTTCTTTGCTCTCGCAGTCTGCCGGGGCCGAGCCTGTTACAACCATTACTTGTAAAAGAGCAAGTCCAGATGCCGCTTTTTTTGTTGGCACTGGCAAAGCTGATGAGATTGCTGATGCAGTTGCAGACGCCACGCTTGATATTGTCATATTTAATCATGCGCTTTCCCCAGCCCAGCAAAGAAATCTTGAGCGTCATTTAAAAGTCAGGGTAGTTGACCGCACCAGCTTGATACTGGACATATTTGCCCAGCGCGCCCAAAGTCATGAAGGTAAGGTCCAGGTTGAGCTAGCCCAGTTGCAGCATCTGGCAACCCGGTTGATACGTGGATGGACGCATCTGGAACGGCAAAAAGGTGGTATCGGTCTGCGTGGGCCTGGTGAAACGCAATTGGAAACAGATCGCCGCTTGTTGGGCGAGCGTGTCAAGATGCTTAAAGCCAAGCTGGATAAACTGCATAAGCAGCGTGAAACCCAGCGGCGCTCACGAGGACGCAGTAATACATTGTCCATCTCGCTGGTGGGTTACACCAATGCAGGCAAGTCAACGTTGTTTAATACACTGACAAAAGCAGGGGCTTATGCAGCCGATCAGTTGTTTGCAACTTTGGATACAACGTCCCGTCGCCTGTATCTGGGTGAAGCTGGCAATGTGGTTATTTCTGATACGGTAGGGTTTATCCGCGAACTGCCGCATCAACTGGTTGCTGCTTTTCGGGCAACATTGGAAGAAACCATTCATGCTGACCTGTTATTGCATGTGGTCGATGCAGGCAGTCCGGTGCGTTTTGATCAGATACAGCAGGTTAATCATGTGCTGAAAGAAATAGGCGCTGACCATATACCGCAGATGCTGGTCTGGAACAAGATCGATCTGGCTGGCATAGAACCATCAGTCGAAGTGGATGAATGTGATAAAATTCATCGGGTTTTTTTGAGTGCCCGAACTGGGGCAGGTATTGGTTTATTACGCGAATCGATCGCCGAATTCGCAATGGCAAAAATATCCGGATCTGCGCAAATGGCAACGCCAGACACCGATGACGCGCGCTTTAATCTTCAGTAGTCCAACCCACTATTCATTGGATAGCGACAGAATGCTTGTTTCACTTCTCAAAAGAATCGGTTTAGCGATGTCGCTAAACGACCCTCAATGGGGGCGTGGTTCTCAAAACAATAATCAAAATAATAATCAGGATAAGAAGAAGCCCCCTGAAGGCCCGCCTGATTTAGACCAGTTATGGAAAGATTTTATCCAAAAACTGAGTCGCCTGTTTGGCCAGAAAGGCAATGGCGGTGACGGTAATGGTGGTTTTACGCCGGACTCGAATGGCGCAAAAGTTGGCGCCTCATTAATTGTTGCTATTTTTGTACTTATCTGGCTTGCCAGTGGCTTTTTCATCGTTCAGGAAGGTCAGACTGCTGTTATTACCACTTTCGGCAAATTCAGCCATCAGACGACTGCCGGTTTTAACTGGCGTTGGCCTTACCCTATCCAGGGTCATGAAATCGTCAATGTTTCCCAAGTACGTACGGTGGAAGTGGGTTATCGCTCCAACGTCAAAAACAAGCAGGCACGTGAGTCTTTGATGCTCACTGATGACGAAAATATTGTTGATATTCAATTCGCAGTGCAATACAAACTTAACAGTGCACCTGACTGGCTGTACAACAACCGCGATCAGGAAGACATGATACGTCAGGTCGCAGAAACAGCAGTGCGTGAGATCGTTGGCAAAAGCAAAATGGATTTCGTCTTATATGAAGGGCGCGAAAAAGTCGCTTTTGATGTCAGTGCCAGCATGCAAAAAATCCTTGATGTCTACAATGCGGGCGTGCAAATTGCCAATGTAACAATGCAGGGTGTGCAGCCTCCAGAACAGGTGCAAACAGCATTTGATGATGCGCAAAAAGCCAAGCAGGACAAAGAGCGTCAAAAGAATGAAGGTCAGGCCTACGCCAACGAAGTAATTCCAAAGGCGCGTGGTGAAGCATCACGCATGCTGCAGGAGGCTGAAGCTTATCAGGCAAGTATCGTTGCTAATGCCGAAGGTAATGCGGCCCGTTTCAAACAGGTGCTGGCTGAATACCAGAAAGCCCCAGCGGTGACCCGTGACCGTATGTATCTGGAAACCATGCAGCAGATATTTGCCAATACCAGCAAACTGATGATGGATACCAAAACCGGCAATAACATGATTTATTTGCCTCTGGATAAACTGATTTCCCCATCAGATTCGGGCGCGGCCAAGGCTGTTGCGCCAGTGCCTGCGCCTGTAACAACCGGCAGTGAACAAATCCCAACAGTAGAAATGCGTTATAGCAAAGATGGAAGATCAAGAGATAGTCGTGACTCACGTGACAGGGAGGTACGATAATGAATAAGCTTGTCTCTGCAGTGATTGCACTGTGTGCAGCGATACTGGTCGCCTATTCGACAATTTTCGTGGTGGATCAGCGCTCCTACGCGATTGTTTTTGCTCTGGGTGAAATTCGTTCTGTCATCAGTGAACCGGGTCTGCATTTCAAATTGCCGCCGCCATTCCAGAATGTTTTGTTTCTGGATAAGCGAGTCCTGACCATCGATTCCCCTGAAGCGGATCGTTTCATTACCGCTGAGAAGAAAAATATTCTGGTGGATTCCTATGTCAAATGGCGTATCAAAGAACCACGTTTGTATTATGTGAGTTTCAATGGTGAAGAGCGTCGTGCGCAAGACCGCATGTCGCAAATCGTCAAGGCTGCGCTTAATGATGAAATTACCAAGCGCACGGTGCGCGAAGTGATCTCTGGTGAGCGTGGCAATGTCATGGATGCCATCAAGAAAAAAGTCGCAGAAGAAACCAAGCAGATTGGCGTAGAAATTATCGATGTACGCCTGAAGCGGGTGGATTATGTTGAGCAGATCAACAACTCTGTTTATGATCGTATGAAAGCTGAACGCACCCGCGAAGCCAATGAATTGCGCTCTACAGGGGCGGCAGACTCAGAAAAAATTCGGGCTGACGCTGACAAGCAGCGAGTGGTAATCCGTGCAGAAGCTTACCGCGAGGCAGAAAAAGTGCGTGGCGCGGGTGATGCTGAGGCTTCCCAGATTTATGCCCAGGCATTTGGCCAAAATCCTGAGTTTTACAAATTTTATCGCAGCCTTGAGGCCTATCGTGCCAGTTTCAAAGCCAAAAGCGATATCCTGGTAGTGGATCCCAACTCCGAATTTTTCAAATATTTTAAGAACCCTTCAGCCTTGGGCGGTAGTGCGCCAGCTGCAAAAGGCAAATAATCTAATTCGGTTTTTACAACAGCGAACTGCGCAGTATTGTGCAGTTCGCTGTTTGTCGGATTGGCTGCGCCAAAACTTTTTTTGTTATTTTGATTGTCCCTCATGCCAAATTGGCTTTTACCCGAAAATATCGCTGATATCTTGCCTTCAGAAGCACGCAAGATAGAAGAGTTGCGTCGCGTTTTGCTGGATCATTTCCGTCTGTATGGTTATGAACTGGTCATGCCGCCTCTGCTTGAATATATAGAATCATTATTGACTGGTGCGGGTCAGGACACGGATTTGCGTACCTTTAAACTGGTCGATCAAATCTCTGGCCGCACCATGGGCTTGCGTGCGGACATGACTACTCAGGTGGCGCGCATTGATGCACATTTATTGAATCGCCGTTCGGTTACCCGCCTTTGTTATGCTGGCAGCGTCTTGCACACCAAGCCTTCTGGCCTGCATGCGACACGCGAACCTTTGCAGATCGGTGCTGAAATCTATGGCCATGCAGGCCTGGAGGCTGATGCGGAAATTCAGGAGCTGGTCCTGGGTTGCCTGGCTTTGGCAAATGTGGATAACGTCAGGCTTGATTTGTGCCATGTAGGAGTACTGAAAGCCTTGTTAGAGGCCGATCCATTGGCAAAGGCACAAGAGGCCAGTCTATACGCCTTGTTGCAAGCAAAAGATTTGCCTAGTATTGATAAGTTGAGTGAGAATTTCTCTGCTGAAGTCAGGAATGCTTTACTGGCATTGCCCACTTTGTATGGTGATATAACGGTCATTGCCAAAGCGCGTACAGTTTTGCCTGCTTTCAAGGGTATCGCCGCTGCACTCGATGAACTTGAGCATTTGGTGCGTCTGACCGGTACTGCGCATGTGACAGTTGATCTGGCTGATTTGCGTGGTTACCACTATCACAGTGGCGTGATGTTTAATGTATTCGTACCTGGCCTGCCAAATGCTGTGGCCAGCGGCGGGCGCTATGATCATGTAGGTGAGGCGTTTGGGCGCTCACGACCCGCTACCGGTTTTTCACTGGATCTGCGCGAGTTGGCGCGCCTGTTGCCCCTGGCTGAAAGAAAAGATGCCATTCGTGCGCCTTGGGGCAATGATGCAGCTTTGCGTGAAAAAATTGCTTCTTTGCGTCACGAGGGTCAGACTGTTATACAAAGTCTGCCAGGACATGAGAACGAACAAGACGAATTTGATTGCAATAGGGCGCTCATATTCGATGGTGGCAAATGGATTCTTCAAAATGTAGGTTGAGTGATGACACAAACTAAAATTGCAAAAAACGTAGTCGTAATCGGCACCCAATGGGGCGATGAAGGCAAAGGGAAAATCGTTGATTGGCTGACCGATCACGCACAAGGCGTTGTCCGCTTTCAAGGTGGGCATAATGCCGGTCATACGCTGGTCATTGGCGGGCAAAAAACTGCGCTGCAATTAATTCCTTCGGGAATTATGCGCGCCGGTACAGCCTGCTACATTGGCAATGGCGTGGTGTTGTCCGTGCCTGACCTGTTGAGAGAAATTGACAAGCTGCAAGCCAATGGTGTTGAAGTGGCTTCCCGCCTGAAAATATCTGAAGCCTGTCCAGTCATTTTGCCTTATCACACTGCTCTGGATGCCGCACGCGAGATCGCTCGTGGCGCCGCAAAAATCGGTACGACAGGCAAAGGTATAGGCCCTGCCTATGAAGATAAAGTGGCACGTCGCGCAATTCGCGTAGCAGATTTGCTCAATGAAGAGCGTTTTGCTGAAAAGCTGCGTGATAATCTGGATTATCACAATTTTGTGCTGACCAATTACTTAAAAGCTCCTGCGGTAGAATTCCAGAAAACACTGGATGACACCATGGCCAATGTGCCACGCATCCGCCCTATGGTGGCGGACGTTTCCAGTGCCTTGTATGCAGCACACAAAGCGGGTGCCAGCCTGTTGTTCGAAGGCGCGCAAGGCAGTTTGCTGGATGTCGATCACGGCACATATCCATTTGTTACGTCTAGCAATTGCGTTGCTGGCAATGCTGCTGCAGGTTCCGGTGTTGGCCCCAACATGCTGCATTACATTCTGGGTATTACCAAGGCTTACACAACACGTGTAGGTTCTGGCCCATTTCCGTCTGAATTACCTACTGATGCTGGTGTCGGCAAACATCTTGCCAGTGTCGGTCATGAATTTGGTACGGTGACAGGTCGTGCCCGCCGCTGCGGCTGGTTTGATGCGGCTTTGCTCAAGCGTTCTGTGCAAATCAATGGTGTCTCAGGCATGTGTCTGACCAAGCTAGATGTGCTGGATGGCCTGGAAACTTTGAAGCTTTGCACCGGCTATAAAGTGGATGGTAAAGTTGTTGACATCTTCCCGGTTGGCGCGGAAGAAGCTGCACGTTGTGAGGCTATCTACGAAGAGATGCCAGGCTGGTCTGACAGCACCGTTGGTGCGCAAAGCATGGATGCTCTGCCAGTCAATGCCCGCAATTACATCATGCGCATACAGGAACTGGTTGGTGTTCCTGTCGATATGGTCTCTACCGGACCAGATCGCGAAGAAACCATCGTGTTAAGGCACCCGTTTATCTAAGAAGGAAAAATAAAAATATGAATATGCCTGCATCTACAGACAAGGACCTATGGGTCTCCTGGGAAGTCTATCATCGCTCCATCGAGCAGTTGGCACTGAAAGTGCACGAATCCGGCTGGAAATTTGACCAGGTGCTTTGCCTGGCGCGTGGCGGCTTGCGTCCAGGCGATATTTTTTCGCGCATTTTCGATGTGCCACTGGCGATTTTATCGACCAGTTCCTATCGTGAAGAGTCAGGTACCGTGCAGGGGGCACTGGATATAGGCAAGTACATTTCCATGACCAAAGGCGCACTGCAAGGTCGTGTACTGGTCGTGGACGATCTGGTGGATTCTGGCGTCACGCTGGAAAAGGTATTGGTACATCTGCGTGAAAATTTCCCGGCTGTCAGTGAAGTCAAGTCGGCCGTGATCTGGTTTAAAGCCTGTTCATCGGTGGCGCCGGATTATTATCTCGATCATTTGCCGAACAACCCCTGGATACATCAGCCGTTTGAAGAATATGACAGCATCAGGCCGCATCAATTGAATGCCTGGCTGAAAAAGGGCGCAGCGTAGTTGTCAGTCAAAAAACGGAAGCAAATAGCTTCCGTTTTTTTGATGTCGACACTATGCGATTAAGTGGTGCTTTATTGTGATGTGTGTCTCGTGTTCCATGGGCGAAAAAAATGGGACGCTTGTTTGTTCCCGCTGGACTTTGCTTGATTTGAACGGTGCGGATATGACGCAGCTTGCGCAAATGAGAAAAGCAAATGTGGAATTGAAAAAGCCCGCTGATTTTCATCAGCGGGCTCTCAAATTTGTGGTGCCCACGGAGGGACTCGAACCCCCACACCCGAAGGCACATGGACCTGAACCATGCGCGTCTACCAATTCCGCCACGTGGGCAACGTGAGGCATTATTATAGAGTATCTGACTGGTTTTGGGGGAATATTTTTAAATGAAGTTGAAGAGGACAGGGGTGTGCAGCAGTATCATTGCAACAAACACGTGATGGCATGGAAAGGAATGATTTCTTGCTTATACTTGCAAAAGTGAATCCGGAATTGAAAAAGCCCGCTGATTTTCATCAGCGGGCTCTCAAATTTGTGGTGCCCACGGAGGGACTCGAACCCCCACACCCGAAGGCACATGGACCTGAACCATGCGCGTCTACCAATTCCGCCACGTGGGCAACGGAGAGCAAGATTATAATTTAATCCAGGCGTTTGTCAAGATGAGCTGACTGGGTAATACAAGAATTGTTAGGCGAAAGAGGTTTGCTACAGTAAACTATGGCCTGATAAGATTTTGGCGTAAGCCAAATTAACTTTTTTAAGAAAAAACACAAAATTTGAACAAGCATTCATACCCCATCCCCAGTCGCGAAGAGATACTGGGTGTTCTACGTACTAACACGGCAAAAATGACAGCGACTGCGATTGCAGAGGTGCTGTCAGTGAAACCTGAGGAGTTAGATGGCATGACACGACGATTAAACGCGATGGAAAGAGATGGGCAAGTCAAAGTAGATAAAGGTGGAAATTATTCCATCGCCAATCAAGATAATTTCATCAGCGGCAAAGTCAGCAGTCATCGCGAAGGCTATGGTTTCCTGATTCCTGATGATGGCAGTGAAGACCTGTTCCTGCCTGAGCGCGAAATGCAAAAGGTCTTGCACGGTGACCGCGTCATGGCCCGTGTAGTCGGTACCGATAGGCGTGGCCGGCTGGAAGGCGGCATTCTTGAGATACTGGACAGAGCCAATACCCATGTTATTGGCCGCCTGCTCAATGAAAACGGCGTCTGGATAGTTGCGCCTGAAGACAAGCGCTTCAGCCAGGATATCTTGCTGACTGGTTCACCAGGCAAGGCCAAAGCAGGTCAGGTGGTCAGCGTCGAATTGACCGAGCAACCAACCCGTTATGCGCAACCGGTGGGCAAGATCGTTGAAGTGCTGGGTGATGTGGATGACCCCGGCATGGAAATTGAAATTGCCGTCAGAAAATTTGGCGTGCCGCATGAATTTTCAGAGGCGGTAAAAAAAGCCGCCTCCAAATTGCCATCAGAAGTACGCGATATTGACCTCGCCGATCGCGTGGATTTGCGTGATATCCCATTAGTGACCATTGATGGCGAAGACGCCCGTGATTTTGATGATGCAGTCTATTGCGAACCTATCAAGATTGGCCGCAGCAAAGGGCACAGGCTGATTGTCGCAATCGCTGACGTCAGCCATTACGTCAATCCCAATGACGTGCTGGATGAGGAAGCATTATTGCGTAGTACCTCGGTATACTTTCCACGTCGCGTCATACCGATGTTGCCAGAACGTCTGTCGAATGGCCTGTGCTCACTGAACCCCGATGTTGATCGCCTGACGCTGGTATGCGATATGGTTATCTCACAGGCTGGTGAAGTGACGGCCTATCAGTTCTATCCTGCGGTGATTCATTCAGCTGCGCGCTTTACCTATACTGAAGTCGCTGCCATCCTGGGCAACACCAAGGGGCCAGAAGCTGCCAAACGTATGACCCTGGTGCCGCACCTGCTGCATTTGTATGAAGTCTTCCAGTCGCTGTTAAAAGCGCGCCATGTACGAGGGGCGATCGATTTTGAAACGACAGAAACCTATATCGTTTGTAATCCTTCCGGCAAAATCGAAAAGATATTGCCGCGTACCCGTAACGATGCGCACAAACTGATTGAAGAATGCATGCTGGCGGCCAATGTCTGCGCAGCCAATTTGCTTGAAACTTATAAGCATCCCGGTACCTACCGTATCCATGCTGGCCCGACCAAGGAAAAATTGACCCAGGTCAGAAATTTCCTGAAGCAGGTAGGCTTATCACTTAGTGGTGGCGATAAACCTGCGGCGTCAGATTACGCCGAGCTGATGACCAAGATCAAAGGTCGCCCCGATGCGCCTTTATTGCAGACCATGTTGTTACGCTCCATGCAGCAGGCAGTCTACAGCCCTGACAACATCGGTCATTTTGGCCTGTCTTATGATGCGTACGCGCATTTCACCAGCCCTATACGTCGCTACCCTGATCTGCTGACACACAGGGCGATCAAGGCGATTTTGCAGGGAAAAAAGTACGAACCAAAGAATATCGATTTAAGCGTACTCAACACCACCGTTTCCAATGCGGCGCGCAAACAGCAAATTGCGGATAACGCAGCTGGTAAAAAGAAAGTTGAGAAAGAACAGACTATCTGGGATGCCCTAGGTGTGCATTGTTCAGCCAATGAACGCCGTGCCGATGAAGCATCACGCGATGTCGAAGCCTGGCTCAAGTGCTATTTCATCAGAAACAAAATTGGTGAAGAATTCACGGGCATGATCACTGGCGTGACCCAGTTTGGCATTTTCGTCCAGCTTGATGACATCTTTATCGAGGGTCTGGTGCATGTGACCGAGTTGGGCGCTGATTACTTCCAGTTCGATGATGCCCGTCATGAATTGCGCGGTGAGCGTACCGGCAAGCGTTATCAATTGACCGATAAAGTGACTGTGCAGGTCAGTCGCGTTGATCTGGACGCCAGAAAAATCGATTTGAGTATCGTCCAGCCCCTCTCAAGTCGTGCTGCGAGTGTGGCAGGGGACGTACGTGGTGCGGCTGTGAATGACAGAAATCGCAAAACATCATCCGCCAAGAAAACCGTTGTCGTAGCCGAAGAAAAAGTGGCGGGCAGCTTTCCCAAGGCATTCAAAGGCGGTACCGCAAAGAAAGTAGTTGAAGATAGTTTTTCTGGTGGACGTCGCCAGAAATCCGCTGCTGTCGGGGCCAAGAAAAAATCCCCGGTGACGGCAGGAAAATCAGTAAAGAAAAGACGTTAGAGCAGAATTAGTCAGAACAGAATTGAAAAGAATAAAATGAAAAGTAAAATGATTTTTGGTTTCCATGCGGTGACCTCCCGGATTCGTCATGAAGCTTCGTCTGTCGAAGAAATTTATGTCGACTCTTCCCGTGTAGACGGGCGCATGAAAGACCTGTTGCAGGCAGCAAAATCTGCTGGTGTGCGCATTATTCCGGCAGATGATCAACGTCTGAGCAATATTGTCGGCACACGCCGCCATCAGGGTGTTGTGGCAAAAGCCAGTGAATTGTCACTGGCCCGTAATCTGGATGAATTGCTGGATGCGATTGATGGACCGCCTTTGTTGCTGGTGCTGGACGGCATTACTGATCCGCACAACCTGGGTGCCTGTTTGCGGGTTGCCGACGGTGCAGGTGCGCATGCTGTCATCGCACCAAAAGACCGCGCCGTCGGTTTGAACGCCACTGCTGCCAAAGTAGCCAGTGGCGCTGCTGAAACTGTCCCTTACATCACTGTGACCAATCTGGCCCGTACTTTGCGTGAATTGAAAGAAAGAGACATCTGGCTGGTCGGCACTACAGATGACGTAGAGAAAAATATCTATGACGTGGATTTTAAAACTGGTTGCGCACTGGTCATGGGCTCAGAAGGTGAAGGCATGCGCCGCCTGACCAGGGAAACCTGTGACATATTAGTCAGCGTACCCATGTTTGGATCAGTAGAAAGCCTGAATGTATCCGTTGCATCAGGCATCTGCCTGTATGAGGCGCGCCGTCAACGCCTGTGACCTGACCATCCTTGTGTCCCGGTTTTCTGGCCCGGACAAAACGGCAAATTTTGAAATGCGCTACTATCTATCTCCGCCCAAACTCTTTTAAATTTCATGTTTAGCCGTCTGAGAGAAGATATCGCCAGTATTATCAAGAAAGACCCTGCCGCCAGGAATGCGTGGGAGGTAATCACTTGTTATCCTGGTTTTCAGGCGATTCTCATGCATGGCTGGGCGCAATGGTGCTGGTCGCGTGGTCTGAAATGGCTGGGTCGTTTTATCTCGCATATCGCCCGCGTATTGACAGGAATTGAAATTCATCCTGGTGCCACGATAGGCCGCCGTGTATTTATCGACCATGGCTTTGGTGTGGTGATAGGTGAAACTGCTGAAATCGGTGATGACTGCACGATTTACCAGGGCGTCACTTTGGGCGGCACGTCCTTGTCAAGAGGTGCCAAACGCCATCCCACACTGGAAGCCGGTGTCATTGTTGGTGCGGGTGCCAAGGTGCTTGGTGGGTTTACTGTTGGTGCCGGTGCCAAGATAGGCTCAAATTCTGTAGTGCTAAAACCTGTTCCTGCCGGTTCGACAGCTGTGGGCAATCCTGCGCATATCATCAAAAAAGAGATGGCCTCGGCAGATTCCGAAAGCGCGCATCTATTTACTGCGTATGGCGTTACCCAGAACAGCGATGACCCCATTTCTAAGGTACTCCACAAGTTGATCGATCATGCGGTTGCCCAGCAAGAGCAGATTGAAAAGCTTTCCGCTGCATTGTCCCATGCCGGCATTGCCTGCGACGCAGCAGGGGCAGAAAAGTTGATACCTGAACAGATTAACAGTCTGGTTGACTAAGCATCATCGTGACCAGAGAACCCTGCCTCACGCAGCTGAGCGACTTGTCAAGCTGTTCAGGTTCACTCTGATGTCTGGCAATAGTTCACTTGCAGTCAATCCCAAGGGGCCAATACCGCGCGCTACCAGGTCATCGGCAGCGCGACCATGTGCCCAGGTTGCCATTCTTGTCGCGGCATAGGCAGTCATTTTTTGCGCGAGCAGAGCACCGCATACACCTGCCAGCACATCACCTGTGCCACCGCTGGACAAGGCAGGGTTGCCAGTGGGGTTGATGCTCATCTCGCCATATGCATCGCAAATAATGCTGCCTGATCCTTTCAGTATCACCGTTGCCTTATATTTACTCGCTAGTTCATGTGCAGCCTGTACTCTGTCTGCCTGCACCTCGGCAACAGTTTGCCCCAGCAATCTGGCCGCTTCCAGTGGGTGTGGGCTTAAAATTGTAGCGCCAGTTCTTGATGCCAGCGCATTTTGCAGTGACTTATCGGCAGCGACCATGTTCAGTGCGTCGGCGTCAATCAGCAAGCTTGTTGCCTTATTCAACGCTTCCAGTAACAAAGTTTTTGCCAAAGATGAGTTACCTAAACCTGGCCCGATGACGACAGTACTACTGCCAAATTCCAGTTCTTGTGCCGGACGAAACATGATCTCCGGATGCAGGCTGTCATAGGCAGGTGCCTCGGCAAGCAGACCACAATAAATACGCCCCGCACCAGAAAACTGTGCTGCCCTCGCAGCCAGTATCGCCGCGCCAGTCATGCCAGACGCGCCGCCGATAATTATCACGTCGCCATAGCTGCCTTTGTGACTATTTTGTTTGCGTCGCTGCAAAATATTGAGTAAGGATGCACGGGTATTCAGGTGCGCATGGCAGGGTGGGAAGAAGGATTCAGGTATATCCAGTTTCGCAACGCTGACCCTGCCTGCATAGTCTCGCCCTGATCCTGTATGCAGGCCAGGTTTATTGGCAATGAAAGTAATGGTGTGGCTGGCTTGTAAAGTGATGCCATCAGTGTCATCTGCGCCAACAGGCTGGCCTGTATCTGCACTCAAGCCGCTCGGCACATCCAGCGCAAGCACGGGAACGCCTGTTTTGTCGCTTACTTGATTCAGGTAATTGATCAAAACGACGTTTGTGCGGTCCAGACGACGTTTCAGGCCTATGCCGTGCAAACCGTCTACAATCAGGCTCCAGGGTGTCAACGTGTCTGCCAGTACCTCTGCAGGGGTGCAGAAATGCACGCCTTGTTCTTGTGCCCGTTGCAGGCTGGCTTTTGCATCTGGCGAGTAATTGTCCGCATCGCCACACATGATCAACGTGGCTTGATAGCCGCGCCTGGATAGCAGAAACGCCACCTCAAAGGCATCGCCCCCGTTGTTGCCAGGCCCAGCCAGCAGCAAAACTGCGACACCGCTGGCACCACTGGCATGAATCAGTTGGCATGCCATGTCGGCGGCAGCCAGACCTGCTTGCTGCATCAGGGTAAATGCTCCCTGATTCGCCAAAGCCTTCGCTTCTATAGAGCGGATTTCATCTATCGTATAAAGCCTGTCCTCAGGATGAAAGTATGTTGGCATGGGAATATTATCTTTGCATTGGTGGCTGTGACGGTGGCGCTGTTGCGGGCAACCCCAATGATTGCATGGTTTCTATGCCTTGCTGGAACAGGTTTTCCAGCGGCAGCAGCAAATACGGCAGTATCAGCGCCAGCATCAGAAAGCCAACACCAATGGTGATGGGAAAACCGATACCGAACAGATTCAACTGCGGCGCGGCACGCGTCAAAATACCTAGTGCGACGTTGGTTACCAAGAGTGCCGCAACGATAGGCAGGGACAGGCGCATACCGACGCTAAAAATCTGTTCGCCCCAGATCACCATCTTCTGATAATTAAACCCGCTGTGGAAAGAGGTAGAGATAGGGATGGTCTGAAAGCTCTCTACCAGCGTCGCCAACATCGAAAGGTGTACATTCAAGGTGAGCAATATCAGAGTGGCTGTCAGCACCAGAAATTGTGCAATCGCTGAAGAACGTCCCTGAGTCTGTGGATCAAAAAAAGTCGCAAATCCCAGCCCCATTGTCAGACCCGCGACCTCGCCGGCCATTTCTATACTGGAAAACAGTACCCGCATAACAAAACCCATCCCCAAGCCGATGATCAATTGCTGCGCCAGAACAAGGATGCCGTTGAAGGAAACCGGGTCAAGATCAGAAATGACGGGCAGGGTAGGGGCAACGATGAGGGCCAGCATAACGCCCAGTGCAATTTTGATTTGCACCGGTACGGTATTGTTGCCAAATGGTGGCGCGACTGCAATCAGGCCCAGAATGCGGGTCAGTGGCCAGATAAAAGAATTGATGAGTGCAATCAGCTCATTACTGGAAATAGAAATCATTGCCTGGTTGGCTCTGGTGATCAGCCAGCCATGGTGGCGATACTGGAAAACATCTGCCGCATGTAATCAAGCAGTATGGAAAGCATCCACGGCCCGGCAATGATCAGGGTGACGAAAATCCCCACCAGCTTTGGAATAAATGAAAGTGTGGTTTCATTAATCTGTGTCGCAGCCTGAAAGATACTGACGATGAGACCTATGCCCAAAGCGACCAGTAACAGAGGTGCTGAAACCATCAAAGTGACTTCCATTGCCTGGCGGCCTAGTGTCATTACGCTATCGGGTGTCATGATGAGCCTTAATAAAAACTTTGAGCAAGTGAACCTATCAATAGCTGCCAGCCATCGACCAAAACAAACAGCATCAATTTAAACGGTAAAGAAACAATTGCAGGTGACACCATCATCATCCCCATAGACATCAAGACGCTGGCTACCACCATATCGATAATCAAAAAAGGAATAAAGATCGCGAAACTGATTTGAAAAGCGGTTTTTAATTCACTGGTAATGAAAGCGGGTATCAAGATGCGCAAAGACACATCTTCAGGTCCCTGCAATTGTGGCGAATTGGATAATTTGACATACAGCGCCAGATCAGACTGACGGGTTTGTTTCATCATGAACTGTTTTAGCGGAGCCGCCCCTTTATCCAGAGCCACAGACATGGAAATCTTATTTTCGTTAAACGGTTGATAGGCTTCGGCATAAATCTTGTCAAAAACCGGGCCCATGACGAACAGCGTCAGGAACAGCGATAAACCCACCATCACCTGGTTCGGAGGCGCAGATTGTGTACCCAAAGCCTGACGCAATAAAGACAGGACAATGATGATGCGGGTAAAACTGGTCATCATTAACAACGCTGCCGGTATGAAACTGAGCGCTGTCAGAAACAGCAACGTCTGGACACTTAAAGAGTAATTTTGCCCGCCACCAGCAGCAGGTGTGGCGGTAATTGCCTGTAAACCGCCATTGGTCTGGGAAAATGCCAGGTCAGGCAACAGTATGCCAGCGAAGAAAATGGCAAGCCATATCGTCGGCAATAATGCAGCAGGCAGGGGTAATCGCAAAGTTTTCATGCAGGTATGCTTACTTGGTTTCAGACCGGTCGGCAGTGCGTTTATCTACCGTACGCTTCAGCCATGCCGAGAAGGGATCCATTCCGGGTGGTTGGGCAGGGTGTGGCAGTAAATCTTCCTGCTTTGGCATGCTGCCCAGATTGTTGATGCTGTTGGCAGTCACACCCAGAATCAACCATTGATCAGCGATTTCTACCACCATCACGCGCTCACGATTTCCGACATTGATACCGCCGATGATTTTGACGGGGATTTTATTCCCTGTCGTCATTGGCCCCAAGCGCTTCATCAACCAGGCTGCGACGACCACCAGACCCAATACCAGCATCAGGCCGGTGATGATTTGCAATAAGCCTACACTGGGTGACGGCACACTATTTTCAGCTGCCAGAGCATTGCAGGATAATGCCAGCGCAATGACCGGGCCATAAAAATAGCGATTCCTCATTTGTTCAACTTGCGTATGCGTTCGGCTGGCGTGACGATATCGGTCAGGCGGATACCAAACTTGTCATTCACTACCACCACCTCGCCTTGTGCAATCAGGCAGCCATTGACCAGCACGTCCATAGGCTCACCGGCCAGGCCGTCGAGTTCCACCACAGAACCTTGCGCCAATTGCAGCAAGTTTTTAATCGCAATTTTTGTCCTGCCTAGTTCAACGGTCAGTTGTACCGGAATATCGAGAATGAAATCGATATCGTTATGGGTTTCGGTTGTAGCACCTTTACCGCTGAATTCCTTGAAAATGGCAGCGCTGGGTGGTGCTTCGGCTTTTTCAGCCGCTGCTGCTTCCGCTTTTTCCTGCTCGGCAATTGCCGCGCCCCAATCATCTTCACTGATTGGTGAATCGCCGTTGTCATCCATGATTTTCTCCTTGTGCTACTTCTTGTACGCTGGAACTGATGAGTTTCTCAACGCGTAAAGCATACTGCCCATTAAAAACGCCATATTTGCACTCCATCACCGGAGTGCCATCCACTTTGGCAGAAATGATGTCGGGGATCGACAGGGGAATAACATCCCCTTCTTTCATATTAAGTATATCGCCCAGCGTCACGCGCGTGGTACCCAGATCAGCGACGATTTCTACTTCAGCAATCTGTATCTGCTGCGTCATCAGACGTACCCAGCGCTTATCCACTTCCAGGGTTTCACCCTGCAAGCTACTGGTCAGGATGTCACGTATCGGTTCTATGGTTGAGTAGGGCATGCACATATGCATTTCGCCACTGACTGGTCCCAGTTCGATTGTAAATGTCGTTGAAACCACGACCTCATTGGGTGTCGCAATATTGGCAAACTGTGTGTTCATTTCCGAACGGATATACTCAAACTCAATCGGGTAGACAGGCTCCCAGGATTTTGAATAGGTTTCAAAAATGATTTCCAGTATGCGCTGGATAATACGTTGTTCCGTCTGCGTAAAATCACGGCCTTCCACACGGGTATGGAAGCGGCCATCACCACCGAACAGATTGTCGACCAGCAAAAATACCAGGCCAGGGTCTAGCACGATCAATGAAGTCCCGCGTAAAGGCTTCATGTGGACCAGATTCAGGTTGGTCGGCACCACCAGGTTACGGATGAATTCACTGTATTTGGACACCCTGACTGTACCGACAGACACCTCTGCACTGCGGCGCAGAAAATTGAACAGGCCTATCCTCAACAAGCGGGCAAAACGTTCATTGATAATTTCCAGTGTTGGCATACGACCACGGACAATACGCTCCTGCGTAGCAAGATTGTATGGCCTGACACCGGAAGTATCTTCCAGCGACTGTGAGTCATCCTGATCTCCCGTGACGCCCTTCAAAAGGGCATCGACTTCTTCCTGGGAGAGAAAATTATCTGACATGGCTTTATTGAACTACGAAAGAAGTGAAAAAGACGCCACTGACCTTTTGTGGTTCGCCTTTGGCAACGAATGGCTGCGCAACCTTTTCTATGATTTCAGTGACTAGTTTTTCCTTGCCTTCAGCCGACAATATTTCCGCAGCATCCTTGCTTGACAAGAGCAAAAGCAGGCGACTGCGTACTTGTGGCATATTGGCCTTGATGGAATTGACCTGTTCTTCATCCTGTACCTGCAAGGTCATGCTGATCTGAAGATACTTGTCGCCATTATCCGATTGCAAATTGACGGTAAACGGTTCCAGTGCCAGGAAGACCGGTGCTTTGGCAGGTTCTGCCTTGTGTTCTTTTTCTTTCGTTGCAGAACCTTTTTTCGACAGGAAAATGGCTGCGGCGCCGCCTACAGCGACCAATAAGAATACGGCTGCTGCAATGATGATGAGAAGTTTCTTTTTTGATTTGCCCGCTGGTGGGGCATCGCCTGTTTCCGGCGCTTTGGCTGGTGCTTTTGCCATTTTTTTCCTCTCGATTGGCATTAACTGCCATGATTTTTAAGTATTATCGTTGATAAGAGGCAGTTAATATCCAAGAATAAGAGGGCGTATTTCAGCTTATCTCTGTCATTTGTGACGCAAAATTTATTGCATGCCCTTGATGCCTGTTTCGAGGATCTCGCCTTTGGCAATCATTCTACATGCATGTAGCTGGTTTTTCCCAGAAGGCCGACCGAAGCGGATGGTCACCAGACAAAATTTGTTGGATTTTGAATTGATGGGCTCAATGGATAGGCGATATTATTTTGTCAGGCAAGCAAATCATCAGCCATCCTTGTCCTGATGGTTGATGCGTCTATAAAATTGACGCTGTAAGTCGTCTCGCAGAAATTGAATCAGGCAAAGGTGTCGACCAGGCCATTTTTGAGTTGTACTTTGGCCGTAGCTGGGCCAGTTGAATTGATCGTAGTGTCTGCCACTTCAGTTGCTTGCCTGGACGTACCGAAGGTTCTGGCCTGTTGCTGTTCAAATCCCTGATTCTGGTTTTGACCAGCCGCCTGGGAATTAACTGAAAAACCAGTTAACTGCACACCTGCATCACTGAGCATTTGTTTCAGACGTGGCAGTGCTGCTTCCAGTGCTTCCCTGACTTCAGGTTGTGCCGCAGTAAAACTGGCACTGGCTTGCTCATTGCTCAATTTCAGTACGACTTGCAAGGGTCCCAGATCGGGTGGGTTCAATGTCAGTTCGGCAGATTGCATTGCTTCTCCGACCATCCAGACGACTTTTTGTCCAACGGCCTTATCCCAGCCAGTGCTGCCTACCCTTGGGCCGATATGGTCTGCGGCGAAAGTATTAGCAGCGCTGACCTGCAAGCCGGTGATTGCGGCCTGAGCGGGTGGTGGGGCGACTGCAATCGGAATGTCTTTGCCAGTTGCAGTCAATTTTGTTTCGGATATTTTGTCTGCGAGAAGATCGCGGGCCTGCGCAATATCATTCGCAAAAGTTTTTGAATTATCCGTCACGCCTGTTTCAGGGCTGGAATTCACGGTTTTTTCTGTCACCTTGCTGATCAGTTCTGCATCTCCGGGTTTCGTATCAGCAGTCTTTGTGTCGGTCAGGGCTTCGGTCGTGTTTTTGCCTGTAGATGTTGCCAGCTCTTTCGGTGCAGCGGCAAGCGTCGCCAATGGCGTGCCATTGGTATCAGGAATAGCCAAACCAGTTTCTGCAGCAGGTTTTGACGCTTTAATGGAATTAGTGACGGTTTTTACTGTCACTGTGCCGCCTGATTTTGGATCTGCCTTGCCAGCAATTAATTGGGCGGCGATTGCATTCAAGTCTGGCCTGACAGCATTGCTGTCAAGCGCTGACTGGCTGGCAGCATCTGTTGCCAGGGTACCAGGCTTGTTGCTTGCTGCATTGAGGGCGTCTGCAATTTGGGTGTCAGCAAATTTTGCCAGGGAATCAATGGCCGCATCGCTGGCATTCTTGCCTGCGTCCAGTGCTGTGGCGGCCAGCCCGCTGAGCACCTTAGTGCCTGAACGTGCATCTGAGGCTGTGACTTTACTTGTATCGGTGCTGACTGGTACAGGCGCAAGATTACCTACCAGTGCAAGAATTTGCGCGCTGATATCCTGTTCCTTGCTGGTGTCCTTGTCTTCATCCTGTGTTGCGGGCTTGCTATCGTCGACATCGCTTGTCTGGGTATTGTTGGCAGTATTGCCAGGGCCACTGTCTGTCGTTTGTTTTGGCGCAGGATTATTATTGTTTGAATTGTTGACGTTATTGTTCGAATTGTTGTTATTTGTATTGGTGTTATTGGTATTGGCGTTGTTGGTTTTGGGCGCAGGCGCTGATTTGCTGACATTGTTGTTAAAACTGCTGTCGCTCTTGATGCCGCTGGATATTTCTTTGCTCAGCAACTGGTTGAAACTGTTTTCGCTACTGACAGAGGCTGCACTTTTAGATGGTTTCTGGCCATTGTTCTGTTTGTCAACGGAACTCAGTATGTTAGTAGCTTGCATTTGGATTACCTATATTCAATTCAACTGAAGTCGATTCAGCTAGCGTTTGTAGAACAGGGCGCGTGCTGCCATTTCATCGGTTTGTTTCTGATCTCGTTTGGCTTCTTTTTTCTGAACAATGTTCTGAGCCCGGGTTTGCAGCGTATCGTAAGAGAGGCGTTTCTTTTCAGTGGATTGCCATGCTGTTTTTGCCATGACAATACGGTGTTCGGCATCTTTGACAACCTGCTTTTGCCCGTCTATTGCAGAATCCAGTTTTTCTAAAAAAGACAGGAAATTCGTATATTGCGAAATGCTGAGACCCTTGCTCGCACCATCTTGCAATCGTTGCGCATAGTCATCCCGATATTGCTGCAACAAACTGAGTTTTTTCTCAGTGTCCTCATGCGCACGGATTGCCTTGCCCAAAAGTTTGGCGGCATCGTCAACTTCTCTTTCAGCAATTTCAATCAGCGTCGTAATGGGCGATTTTTGCGTCATCTTGTTTCAAGTATAGGTAATGTTCAGGCTTTCCATCCGTTGAATAGAGCACGAAGTTGGCCCATGCTTTCGGGAATGCCACATTTTTCACTGATATCTTGTTGCAAAAAGGCAACTATCCTTGGGTATAAGCGTATGGCTTCATCCAGCAAAGGGTCTGAACCGGGTGAATAGGCGCCAACACTGATCAAATCCCGGCTACGTTCATACCTGGAATAAAGCTGTTTCAATTTTCTGGCCAGTTGCTGGTGCTCCGGCGTGGTTATACCGTGCATCGCCCGGCTGATGGATTGTTCGATATCAATGGCGGGATAATGACCGCTTTCTGCCAAAGTACGGTTAAGCACGATATGACCATCCAGAATCGCACGTGCAGCATCGGCGATAGGGTCTTGCTGGTCATCACCTTCAGTCAACACGGTATAAAAAGCGGTGATTGAACCACCGCCGCTTTTGCCATTGCCGGCCCGTTCTACCAAAATAGGCAGTTTGGCAAAAACGGATGGCGGGTAACCTTTGGTTGCTGGCGGCTCGCCTATGGCCAGGGCGATTTCCCTTTGCGCCATGGCGTAGCGAGTCAGTGAATCCATGATCAGCAAAACGCTGCGCCCCTGGTCCCGGAAATATTCTGCAATGGTGGTGGCATAGGCCGCGCCCTGCAAGCGCATCAGGGGAGGGGCATCAGCCGGGGCGGCAACGACGACTGAGCGCGCCAGGCCTTCGGCACCCAGGATCTGCTCTATGAATTCCTTGACTTCACGGCCACGCTCGCCAATCAGTCCTACGACGATGACATCGGCTGCGGTATAGCGCGCCATCATGCCAAGCAAGACACTCTTGCCTACGCCTGAACCCGCAAAAAGCCCGAGGCGCTGACCACGCCCCACGCTGAGCATACTGTTGATTGCCCTGACGCCAACGTCAAGCGTATCAACAATTGGGGCGCGTTCAAGCGGATTATATATTCTTGCTCCCAGCGGGGCTGATTCATGGGTATTCAGCGGGCCTAAAGTATCAAGCGGGCGACCGTTGCCATCGAGTACCCTGCCCAGTAATTCATAACCTACAGGCAGATGCCTGCTTCTGTCACTGGGGCGGCGGCGCGGATGTTGCGCTATTTCATGGATCTCTGGCTCTGCTGGAAACACTGGCGCACCAGGCGTTACGCCGTCAAGATCACTATGCGGCATCAGAAACAGGCGTTCACCATCAAAGCCGACGACTTCTGCATCTATTTTGGCACCACTTTGCAAATGGATGGAGCAGGCGCTGCCGACGGGTAAGCGCAGGCCCACAGCTTCCATGACCAGGCCTGTCACCCGGGTTACTCTGCCAGAAAGCAGGGTTGTTTTGACATGGGAGATCTGCTCGCGAGTGGCAAGCAGTTTTGATTTCCAGTCCAGGGTGAAGGTGTCTTGCATAATGATTAGCCGGGACGATGCAGGCCATGCTGTATACCGGCCATCAATTTCTGCCAGCGTGTCGCGTAGCTGGCATCGACCATATTATGCAAGGTTTCGAGCCTGCAGCCACCGCGTTCCATGTGGGGATCAGCGATGACGCGCCAGCCACCTTCAATCAATGTTTCCCCAAGCTGATTTTTGATGATGACAGCGTCTTCGGGATTGAGAAAAATCTGTGCGGGTTGCTGAATGGCAGATAGCTGGCTAATGGCATCTTCGACGATAGGAAGTATGATTTCAGGATCAGCATCCAGTTTCGCTTTTAGCATGGCCTGGGCAAGATCAATCGCAAGCTCCATCAATTCACTTCCCATTTGGCTTGAGGCAGCGCCAATCTGCTCGGAAAACCCTTTGGCAAGTTGTTGCAAAGCCTGAATTTCTGACTGTACGCGTTCCACGGTTTCGTTGTAGCCTGTTTCCTGGCCATCTTTTAAACCGCGTTCATAAGCTTCTTTGTATCCGGCAGCAAAACCTTCCTGACGTGCACTTTCTCTTATCTTTTCTGCTTCCGCACGGTTGATCGCAGCGGTGTTTGCTGTCACCTGTTTGACTTCTTCTACATGCGCCGGGCGATTATCGCCAAACGAGGTCATTTCCCATCGCTGAAATGCAGTCAGGTCACCAGCTCTGGTGGGGTTAGACATAAGCGTCTTCACCTTTCGCGCCCAACATGATCTGGCCTTCATCAGCCAGGCGGCGTACTATCAGCAAGATCTGCTTCTGCTGCGTTTCAACTTCAGAGAGGCGCACAGGTCCTTTTGATTCCAGATCCTCACGCATCATTTCTGCAGCACGCTGCGACATATTTTTAAAGATTTTTTCACGCATATCCTGATTTGCACCTTTCAGTGCAACAATCAGCGAATCTGACTGTACCTCACGTAACAGTAACTGTATGCCCTTGTCATCAATTTCCAGAATGTTGTCAAAGACAAACATCTCATCCATGATTTTTTCAGCCATGTCACCATCATATTTGCGCAGATTATCCATGACCGATGCTTCGTTTTCGCCACTCATGAAGTTCAGTATTTCGGCTGCGGCGCGCACGCCGCCTATGGATTTTTTCTTCAGACTTTCATTGCCGGTCAGCAGTTTGGTCAGCACATCATTGAGTTCACGCAATGCCGTTGGCTGAATACCGTCGAGGGTCGCAATGCGCAAGACAATGTCATTGCGCAGGCGTTCGGTGAACTGGTTCAGAATTTCACAAGCCTGGTCGCTTTCCAGATGAACCAGGATGGTGGCAATGATTTGTGGATGTTCGTTCTTGATGAGCTCTGCGACAGAAGGGGAATCCATCCACTTCAGGCTTTCTATGCCACTGGCATCTTTGCCGCCTAAAATCCGGTTAAGCAGAGACGCCGCTTTGTCGTCACCCAAAGCTTTGGTCAGTACATTGCGTATATATTCGTCAGAATCGAGTCCGACAGACGAACTGAGGTCTGCTGCGGTCTTGAATTCTTCCAGAACCTTGGCAATCGCTTCGTGCGGAATAGGGCCGATCGCTGCCATTGCCGCACCAATTTTTTGCACCTCGCGCGGGCCCAGATACTTCATCACCTCAGCGGCGCCGTCTTCACCCAGCGCCAGCATCAGGGTGGCTGCTTTTTGAACTCCGTCTTCACTCATTGCTGACCCATGCCTTTACAACGTTAGCGACAATACGCGGATCTTCTTTTGCCAGCGCCTTGGCCATATCCAGGTTCATTTCATAAGTGGATCCATGGCGCGTATTTTGTTCTGCTTCCCGGGATAAATTGACGATAGCCGCCTCTTCTTCCTCTTTTTGTTCTTCTTCCAATATTCTTTGTTTCTCTGCCTGTTCCGCTTCTATAGTTTCCTTATCCTTGCCCATCATCTTATACAGCATGGGTTTTAAATACCCGAAGAAAAGATAAGCGAGGACGATGGCCGCCAGAATATATTTTCCATATTCTTTGGCCATTTGCCATACATCTGGCTGTTTCCACAGTGGTAATTCCACTATAGGTTCTTTTTCTGGACTGGCAAAGGGACTGTTGACGACATTCAGTGTATCACCACGGTCTTTATTAAAGCCCATTGCTTCTCTGGCCAGGTCGGTAATCTGGGTTTTTTCAATGTCGGTCAGGGGTCTGGTGGTGGTTTTGCCCGCTTTGTCTGTTTCACTTCTATAATTGACGACTATAGCCACAGACAATCGTTTTACGCCGCCCATAGGCTGTTGTGTATATTTAATGGTCTTGTCGACTTCATAATTCGTGGTCGAGTCTTTTTGCGCCAGACCACTGTTGGCCGCGGCATTGCTGCTGGCAGTAGCGCCACTGGCAACGATAGGCGCCGTGGCCGGCACGGGCGGCTGATTGCTCAGTGCACCTGGTATGCCAGAGGGATTAAGGCCCTTGTTATACGATTCGCTGGTCTGTTGGCTGCGTATGGTGGACGCTTCTGGTGGTGAATTGGGACGATAGCTTTCTGCCGCCTGTTCACTACGGGAAAAGTCAATATCGGCAGTGGCTTCAGCCCTGACATTGCTGGCGCCGACGATGGGCGAAATGATGGATTCAATCCGCTTGACGATGTTTTGCTGGTATTCCTGCACATATTTGAGTTGTGAAGGATCTAGATTATTGTTGCTTGCCTGCTTGGTAGGGTCGGATAGAAGATTGCCGTTCTGATCGACAATGGTGACGCTTTTAGCTGACAGTTCTGGCACACTGCTGGCAACCAGATGCAAAATTGCACTGACCTGTTGTTGATCCAGACTGCGACCAGGGTAGACATTCAATAAAACCGAAGCAGTGGGCTTTTGCTGGTCACGGATGAAGACGGATGACTTTGGAATGGCAAGATGGACACGTGCTGTTTGTACAGCTGAAACAGCCTGAATGGAGCGGGCTAGTTCGCCTTCCAGCGCACGCTGGAAATTGACTTGCTCCAAAAATTGCGAGATACCCAATTTTTGATTTTCCATCAGCTCAAAACCGACATTGCCGCCTTTCGGCAAGCCTTGGGCAGCCAGTTTCAGGCGTGCATCATGCACCTGGTTGGCTGGTACCAGGAGGGCATTGCCGCCATCTGAATATTTGTAGGGGACATTCATCTGCTGCAACGAAGCAACGATTGCACCACCATCCCTGTCGTTGAAATTGGAAAACAGTACTTTGTAGTCGGGCGATTGGCTCCATAGCCAGATGCCAACCATGATTGCCACTGTAATGGCTGCGCCGACACCAAGCATGATGTTGCGCATACCCTGGGTTTGCGGCAAGCCGAAAGGATTCGGAAAGTTCGCGACCGGTTGGGCAAGTACGGTATTTTCTGCTGTTGCCATAAATTACCTTGTACCGTTTAAGGTGTCAGTTGAGTCCATTGCTTGGTCCTGGAGATGAGTTTTTTCCTTGATACCGATTGTCCACTTAAATTGCAAAATCAAACTAAGGAAAAACACCATCTTTCACTCTCTTTTCGAGGGACTTACTTGTTTTCTAACTGTTAATGTAGCAGGCGTACCAGTTTAGAAAAAAAGGTGTCATGATGAAAATGGGCGGAATAGATACGAGCCAGATCAATGCGATGGTGGCGCAGTTAAAGGCAACTGCGGCCAGGATGGAGGCGGGTGCTGGCGTGGGTGTGAGCCAGGCTGAAAATCGCAGTCCTGACAGGGTGGATTTTGCTGACGCCTTGAAAGCATCGATTGACAGCGTGAATCAGTCGCAAACAAAAGCAGAGCAATTGGGGCAGAAATTTGCCTTGGGGGACGATAAAGTCAGTCTTTCAGACGTAATGATCTCTGCTCAAAAGGCCAATATTTCATTTCAAACGACTGTACAGGTCAGGAACAAGCTGGTTTCTGCATACCATGACATCATGAATATGCAGATTTGAGTTTAAGGCAATTAACCGGACAGTGCAGAGACACGGCCATGCAGCGTCTCTGCGAGGTGTTTTTGGTAAGCATTAGCGTATGCCGGTCAGTTTGGCATTGCGTTCACGTTCGAGCTTCATGATGTAACGCTGCACGCTGGCCAGCACCGTATTTGACATATTGATAAACTGGCATCCCAGACGGCGATTCGTTTTACCGTTCAACAAGATCAGGTCCTGGGAATTTCTGACTTGCAAAACGACATCTACCAGGCCGATTGTGGGCAGGTCGAGTTTGCAATGCTCGTAAATAACGCCAATAGTGCTGTCGAGCACTTTTTTTTCATCCAATATGGCGATGCCGCCACAACTGATATCTACCAGCGACAATTTCAAATTTTCAATCCTGTCGCCAACTTGCGCAGGCACCATCGCTCTGATCGGGTTTGAAAGCGGCGTATTGATACGATAATATTCGCGTCTTTGCAGACGTATCATCGTGGTTGGAATGGCAAATTGCAGGGCAGGGCGATCTTCAAAAATGATGCGCTCTATGCTGGTCGTGGAAAACTGTATGCTGATTCTGTCCAGCAAGCCTTCAAACGATACCCTTGGTGCTTCAATAATGCGCTGGTTAGCCAGTTGCCCGGGCGCACTGTCAATTGTCACCAGTTCATTGACATCGTCGACCTCAAGAATCGAAGTGATGAAAACTTCCGAACCACTATTGATGAGCATGCTGATGAGCTGCTTGCTATCTTTGAGTCCACGCAACAAACCGATGATCTCCCGTCGGGAATCAACCTGGAAAGGGCTCTGATTTTCTGTACCTAGACTCGGAGGTGAGGATGGCATATTTTTATAATCGTATTAAAAATCGGGTTGTTATGATCACGCTTAGCGCTTTTCTGGCCCGGGTAGCTCCGAAATTGCCTCTGATTTTTCTTTATCAATATGGTAAAGCCAAGCGAGTAGTTCTGCAACTGCGCGATACAGTGCAGGTGGAATATCGCGATCAAGATCCACTTTCATTAATAATGAGACCAGTTCTTTGGACTGGTGCACATGAATTCCGTGCTCTTTAGCTCTGGCAATGATTTCTTCCGCAATCAAGCCCTTACCTTTGGCGACTACCTTGGGAGCAGAATCACCGGTTTGATAAGCAATTGCAACAGCATTTTGTACTGCTGGCTTCGGATTATTCATCTTTATTGACTACAAACGACATTAATGGTGAACCGGCCACCTGCAAGGCTGCACTGAGTTCACTGGCGTGATTTTTTAATGCGGTGACTGTGTCGCTTTGTTCTGCCCGCAAAGATAATCCCAGGGTATCTGCCCGAAAATTCAGTGTCGCTGTGACTTGTCCAAGGCTGGGCAGGTTAAAACGCACTACAGATTGCCAATTTACCTCTTCTTGCGTTTGGATATTTCGTTTTTCTTGTGCTTCTTTTTTAATTTCCCATTCAATTTTTTGACCAGGAAACAACTCACCTTGCCATCGTACAATGTTTTGCTCAAGCACATTTAGTTGCTGATGAATTATTTGGCCTAATTCTTTGTTGACGGGCAGTGTGCTGCTTGTCTGGTCACTACTGCCCGTCTGAGTTGGGCTAATTTGTGACTGTGGCTCTGAACGAATGTCGGCAATGGGGCGCTGGCCCTGTGCCCATTCTGCAACATGAGATTCATAAAACAAACCGCTGGCACTAATCTGATTTTGCAGCTTGGTTGCGGTAGTGACGGTGTCTTTCAAATTCGCTGGAGCACTTAGAATTGGGTCCTGACTGGCGATGCTGGTTTTTGGGCCTTGTGGATGTTGTGTCTGCAAGATCTGATCTATAAATTTTGCTGTGCTGCTCAGCGAAGTTGGTGTGCTGCTATTTTTGTCCGTCGCCAGCTCAGGAGCAGGGGTGTTGACTAAAGGCGCTTTGACATTGATTTCGTTAGCTCTGGCAGTTGCTAGCTGTTGAGTGCCTGAGGGCTTTATTGCATCAGGGACGTCGCTCACAATTTTATTGCTACTATCAACATTTTTCGACAGGGTCACTACGGCAGAGGCATCCTCTTTGGCCGGCGTGCTGTCGGGTGAAATTTTACCGGGCGAGGCCTGGGGCCTGGCGATAACACCTGTTTCGCCCACATCAGAGGCAAGGTAATCCCTTAATGTGTTTGATGGGCTGGTTTTTTCTGCATTGGGGTTGTAATTTTGAAGCAATGCTGTGTGCGCAGGCACATCACCACTGTTTTCTAGCAAAAATGTCGGTCTTGGGCTTGTGCCGACCAGGCGCAAGGGAATCTGGTCGCCGGTTTTACTACCTTCGGGCAGCAACATTTTTGCGGTAATTCCCGCGACCCGGACGGTGAAACTGCCATCCATGAGCTTGGACAGAACTTCACCTTTTAACAACTGACCTGTAACAAGCTGGGCAAGCTTGGGAGTGATATCCTGTTTTAGCTCGCTAATTGCAGAGGCGGCAGTTGGCGCCTCGATATTGGCAACTGGCCTGCTAATTATATCGAGCCGTTCAGGCATACAATTCAGGCAGAGCTGCCTGCACCATAAGCTCTGGAAAGTTTTCTAGTGGTACTGGAATTTTTCATTAAATCAGATAATTGCGCCATCCATGGTTCTGTCAGGTCGCGAATTTCTTTATCATCTGCGAGTATCTTCTTGATGATGCGAATTTTTTTATCCCGCATATCGGCAGGAAGATCAAAGGGAATTTCATTTTCACGCAAGGTTTGTACGCGACTGGAGCAATCATGTTCCAGTTGTCCCAATAATTCCCAGTTGCCAGAGCGGGCAGCTTCCAGCATGTTGCCGGTGATGGTGGCCACATTTTCATACAACGAGATTAGTTCCAGACTATTCATCTTGATTCAAGCCTCAACAAAGTTAGCAGGACGAGGTGCTAATGGATCAATATTTACTTTTGGGGCTTCACTTACTACTTCCTTGGTCGGGGCGATGGCTTCCCATGAAGTTTTTAAATCACGTAAAAGGTTTTGTATCTCTGTCAGCATGGTTTCATTATTTTCCAGATTGGCTTGAATTAATCTGGCTGTCATGTATTCATACAGCGAGTCGAGGCTAACGGCAATTTCACCACCAGCCTTTTTATCAAGACTGGCGCGCAGGCCGTTTTCAATAATTGCGATGGATTTGGAAATGGCCTGACCTTTTGGTGCAATTTCACCATTGCGCAAGTGTTGCAGCGCATTGGAAATAGACACGATAGCCCCGTCAAAAAGCATAACGATCAACTTATGAGGGCTGGCTGCGATGACGCCGGTTTCTATGCCAACCTTGGCATAAGCATTTGCGCCACGTGCTTGTGATGAGCCAAACATATTGTTTTCCTTATATTCTCTGCGTGGTTATCGAATTACTGTTACTCATTACTCACTGCTTGCTACTGTTTACTTGCTACCAGACAGCGCTGCCAATTGCTGGGTCAGGAAGGTACTGGTGTTATTGAGGCTGCTGACGATGCTGTCCAAGGCTGTAAATTGCGCCCTGTACCGCGCTTCGATATCAAATAAGCGGCTATTCAAGACATCGCGTTGCTTGCCTATGTCCTTGATGCTGCTGTTGACGCCTGCCGTGGTGCTGGTAATGGTTCCTGAGCTGCCTATGAAGCCGCTTAACAAACCACTTAACTGTGTCGCATAGCCGACGGAGAAATTCACGGTACCCCTTGCGCCAGTTGAGCCACCGGCAACGAGTAATTTCAGCCCATCTGCCGGGCTGCCGCTGGCGCCTGACAGTACCTGTCCGTTACCGGTTGCGGTTATTCCATTTAATGTGCCTGCGACGTCCACGCCACTGGTGCCGCTCACCACACTGCCTGTCAGTAAGGCAATGCCGGTCCCTGTTTGATTGGCGACATTAATGGCAGAGGTAGAGCCAAATTTATTTGATTCCAGCACCAGAGCGCCACCGACTATGCTGGCTTTGGCGGTCGCGCTGACCGAACTAAATGCCGACGTACTGTTGATCGATGACTGGATCAGGGTGGCCAGGTCGGTCGGGGTGTAATTGCCGGCCGCCAGGCTGACGTCAGCAACCACGCCATCCAGGGTAACGCTGATTTTTGTATTTGGATCAATGGTGGTGGTAGCTGGCAGTGTCAGATCACCAGTCAGCTTGGATTTGGTCGCAATTTGTGTAATCGCCAGATCATAGCTGCCAGCTTTGGTCGTAGAAGAAGAACCAGTAATGCTGGCGAGACTATCAGTCGCCGAACCTATAGAAGCAAACAGGCCGCCTACATCGCTAAATTTGGTGGCAAGTGCCGATGAGAGCTTGGATGCATCCAGCGCAATGGAGCCATCTTTCTGGAAGCTGACACCAATCTGTGACAAGGTTGTTAAACCACCGCCCAGGCCATTGACTGAAGAGGACAAGGTTTTTCTGATCTGATTCTGTATGCTTTGTGTGGTTGAATCACCCAGCAGCAAACCGGCCTTATTGGTCGTCGCATCATAAGCAGTCAGGCTCTTGATAGTGCTGTTAAGATCATTGTAAGCTTTGACAAAACTTGTGACCCCCGCTTGTATACCGGTGGTATTGGGCGACACGGATATTGAAGTAGTGCCGACTTTTGAAACCGTCAGCGATACGCCTTGTATCGCGCCCAATACTGTATTGGATGCACTGGAAATGGCAATGCCATTGACCGTCAGGCTGGCGTTTTGCGCGGTACTGACTTCCGTAAAATGTTGCGTGCCAGCCGGATCATTAGCCAGTAGAGAGGTAACAGCGGCATCTTCGCCTGATGAGGTGATTTTGATGCTTGATGCTGCACCAGTTTTGCTGGAATTGAGTACCAAGTGATAAGGGGTGGCACTGCCGTCACCTACGATAGATGCGCTTACACCGATATTTGCCGAATTAATGGCATCACGAATTCCTTGCAAGGAATTATTGGTGCTGTTTATTTTTACGGTACCTACCGTTTGATTGGGATCTTGCTGGAATGTCGTGCCGCCAGGATAGACCCCATTTGTTGCTGTTCCGGTGATGGTGCCGAATTCAAAACTGATGGTGGTTTCAGTACCAGTACCAATCGCATCGGTAGAGTTGACCTGACCTGCACTGGAAAGGCCCTGTGCTTGCGCCAGCTTGGTCACGGCTACATTATAGCTACCAGCTGTTGCTGAGCTGTTGGCAGTGGCAAATGCAATGGTCGAATCGCCGGAGCTAGCATTCAGTGATTGAAATGTCGATGGCGTGTTCAGTGATGTCAGGGCACTTTGAAAAGCGCTTACAGCGCTACTCAACGATCCATATGCGGATAATTTGGCCTGATAGCTCGCTTCTTTGGTCGCCAGCAACGTTAATGGCTGACTCTCCACCTGCATCAGTTTGGAGACGATGCCATTGACGTCAAGATTAGAGCCAATGCCTGTTGATTGAATGCCTGCCACGTGATTCCCCTTTGTTGGAAGTACTTTACTTTATTATCGGCAAAGGTAAATCAGACTTTAGAAGGGAATTTACCTGCTTGTTTTGAATATAGACATAAAATTCATATTAGGCGGTTTGTTTTATTAGTAAACCTTGTAATTTGTCCAGTGATTTTGCAATCTCTAATGCTTCTTCAGTAGGAATTTGTCTGATAACTTGCTTGGTTTGCTGATCGACAATCTTGACGACCACTTCTTTTGCGTCATGGTCGACGCTAAATTCCAGGTTTTGCGAGCTGACCTGCAAGGATTTATTAATTTCGTCTACCGCTTTGGTAACTTCTTCAGCCGACGCTGACTTCTGGCTTTGATTGGCGGGAGTAACGGGATTGGCAATCTGCACTGGTGCAGCGCTCTGGGCTGTAGTAGGGGCTGGCGTTGCGCCGGTATACCGGTCTGTAACAGGTGCTCCTGACGATGTGCTGTTAATCGATAGGACATCCATGATGTTTCCTTAAAGTAAAATACCCCTGATCAAAAAATTGACCAGGGGATCACTCATTTCTCAATGAAAAACTAACTTACTTTCATTGATTAGCCACGCAGCAGGGCCAATACACCTTGTGGCAATGCGTTCGCCTGAGCCAAAATTGCAGTACCAGCTTGTTGCAATACCTGGCCACGTGTCAATTGCGCTGTTTCTTGAGCAAAGTCAGCATCACGGATACGGCTACGGGAAGCTGTCAAGTTTTCAGAAGTCGTATTCAAGCTGTTGACTGCTGAAGAGAAACGGTTTTGATAAGCACCCAGAGAAGCACGTGAACTATTGACAGAGGCCAGGGCCGCATCAATAGTCGTCAAGGCCGAAGTTGCGCCAGCTGCTGTCGTCAGGTCGAGTGAGGACAAACCTGCGCCAACCGTTGCCGTTGCAGCAGTAGCACCAGCTGTCACGCCCGCAGCAGTGGCACCGGCACCAGCAACATTGGTTGTACCTACAGCCAGACCGGAGTTGGCCAGCGTGGCGGTACCTTTTGTTGTAAAGGTGTAGCCGGCATTTTGCGAGCTTGTCAATGTAAGAACGCCAGCGACATTTGATGCAGTAACACCAGTGTCTTTGGTTTTCAGGTTGATCGCATCGCGGATGGCATCGCCTTGCAAAGTGGCTGTTGCGCCGCCAGTGATTGCGCCAATATCTACACCGTTGATCTGGATGTCGCCAGCAGCGATATTGGAGTTGGTGCCAGTGATAGTTGTACCACTTGTTGCAGCACCAGCGCCGCCATTTGCCAACACGATACCGGCAGAGCTGGTCGATGTCAGTTTAACTGTACCAGCTGTAGTGGTTGTTGCAGCAGCAGTACCGATAGCAGTGGCTGCACCGGTAGTTGAGCTACCCAGACCTGTTACTGTGGAAGCCAGACCGGAAGATGCATCAGTTTTGGAAACAGTGATGTTTCTGCCATCAGCAGCTGTCAGTGCAACTGCACCAGTAGAAGAGTCAAATGCAGCTGTTACGCCAGTTTGTGAAGATTTTGCGTTAATGGCAGCAGTAACTTGCGCACCACGTTCAGCAGCAGAACCAGCAGATGCCAGCGCGCCGATATCAACACCGTTGATCAGGACTGAGCCAGCAGTGATTGCTGTAGCAAAACCTGTTGCAGCTGTGCCGCTGGTAGTTGTAGCTTGAGCCGTTGCAGTAACACCTGTTGTACCGTTAGAGGCATTGATGGCGGCAGCTTTGGCAATCGCGCTACCTTTGCTGTCTGCATAAGATACGCCGTCGCTGCTGGTTGCGCCAACATTGAAACCGTTAATGACCAGATCACCAGACTGGAAGCCGCCTACGCCATTCACACCACCGGAGACGCTGGTCGTGTAGCTGGAACTTGCACCAACACCCAGGCTGGAAGACTTGGCGCTGGCGATGGAGGAGATGGAAATTTGATCGTTCGATGTTGCATTTGCACCAACTTGGAAAGTTTGTGCTGTGAAGCTACCGTCCAGCAGATTAACGCCGTTAAAGTTGGAAGAGCTGGCAACACGATTGATCTCTGAAATCAGTTGTGAAGCTTCGTTGTTCAACGCAGCACGGTCACTTGCGCTGTTAGAGCCGTTGGCAGCTTGCACGGCCAGATCACGGATACGTTGCAGGTTGGAGCCGATTTGTGTCAAATCGCCCTCAGCGGTTTGCGCCAGGGAGATACCGTCATTCGCATTACGAACAGCTTGATTCAAGCCGCCGATCTGAGAAGTCAGACGTTCAGAAATCGCCAGACCCGCAGCATCGTCTTTTGCGCTGTTAATACGCAGACCGGAAGACAGACGTTGCAACGAAGTGTTGAGGGATGACTGAGATGTAGTCAGATTGCGTTGTGCATTCAAAGACGCAATATTGGTATTAATAAATGAAGCCATGTTATTTCTCCTTACCCAAGTTATGTAAATATGGCCGGTGGCCTTAAACTTTGGTCTGTTTTACCAGGATATTGGACCGCCGTTGCAATCAGGTATCGGACGCTTATTTCAAAAGTTTAATGGGTTGCTCAAAGTAAATATTTTATTTTGGGGGTAAAGTTGGCTTTAATATTCCGCTAAACGGCAGCATTTCAAAATACTTGAGACGTTTTATATGTTTATTTCGGGCTTTAAACAGGTTTTTTTTTGCTATTGTCGACTGGGAAAAGTATTAGTTTTTGTTAAAAAACCTGGGCCTCAAAGTAGTGCCGTATCCCTTTAAATAAAGGTTTGACAATGAGTCAGCATCTTTCGTCTTCCCCATCTGATCCAGATATTGCTCAAATTACAGCAGAACGTGCGCTGGAGCAGGCGATTGCCCAGGTGTTGCAATTGGCGCAAGCGTCGCTGGCGGCGGGTGATACACAAGGTGCCATTGCGCATTACAAAGTAATACTGGAAAGTATCCCCGATCACCATGAGGCAAATTTCAGTTTGGGTAAGCTGTTGGTATCGACAGGTTTGCCCGAGGATGCACTTGCTTACCTGGAAGCAGCAATTCAGGGAGCGCCGCAATGTGAAGAATATTGGGATACTTATATAGATGTACTAAATCTGTTCGGCGACACGGAGATTGTCCGCCAAGCCCGGGAGCTACGTACATCATACTTTCAGAATACTGCGTCTATCGATAGTGACGTAGTAAAAGAGAGCAATAAAGACCAGCAAGTGGCGACGGCCAAAGCGTCAAAAGCCGCAGCTACTCATAAAAGCGGTAGTAATGTCCCTGAAATCAATAAATTATCGACATTGTATGCGCAGGCGAATTTCAAAGAGGTCGAGCGCCTGTCACGTAAGTTAATCCAGAAAAATCCGCAAGATGGGATTGCCTGGCGCTTTCTGGGTCTTGTCCTGCTCAATGCGGCAAATTATCAAGAAGCAGAGAAAGCCTTGTGTACCTCGCTAGAGCGCATGCCAGATGATGCCGTGGCACATTTCAATTTTGCCCTGGCCCTGGTTAAAAACAAGAAATTTGAGGCCGCGGAAACGCATTATCGAAAGGCGCTGGACATCGATGACACCATGCAGGCGGCTTATAATAATCTGGCAAATTTATTAAGAGCTACAGGCAAACTGGAAGAGGCAGAAAGCTGTCTGCGCAAATTATTGAGTTTTGCGCCTGATTTCGCGGTGGCGCATATCAATCTGGTCGGGATATTGCGGGAAAGAAAGCTGCTTCCACAAGCACTGGAGGAGGCATTGCAGCTTTTATCAAGCTATCCTCAATTGGCAGAAGCCCATCATGCTGTCGGTTCTGTGCTGTCTTTGCTGGACAGGGATGATGAAGCGCTGCCTTATCTATTGCGGGCGATAGCATTGAAGCCCGAATTTGCAGAGGCCTATAATAATATTGGCAGTATCTATTTGGATAAAAAAGATTTTGCTGCTGCAAAAGTCTATTTCGAAAAAGCCTTGCAAAATAACCCACACCTGAGTAACGCCCACCGTTGCCTGGGGCAGATAAGCATTTCGCTTGATTCTGATATTGACATGGCAGAACAGCACTTTCGGCGTGCCATCGCATATGGCAAGAATGAAAGCGAAGCCAATACCTGCCTGTTATTTTGCTTGAGTGAAACCGGGCAGCTCAATCCGCAAGAGCTGTTTCAAGAGCATCTGGATTACAGCACAAGATACGAGGCACCTTTGATACCAGGCTGGCCACAGCATCACAATGTCAAGGATAAAAAACGTGTTTTAAGGGTGGGCTTTGTGTCTGGTGATTTTTGCAATCATGCCGTCGCCACATTTGCCATACCTGTTCTTGACTACTTATCCCGTATTGCTACGCTGGATTTATATGCTTACGACAATAATGAAGTTGAGGACGAAGTTACCAAAGAAATACGCTCATACTTCAAATTCTGGCGGAAAATAAATAAAGTAGATGATGAAGTTGTGGCGCAACAGATTGTTTCAGACCAAATTGATATCCTGTGTGATTTATCAGGACATACAGCCAAGAACAGATTAATGGTGTTGGCGCACAAGCCTGCGCCTGTTCAGTTGAGCTGGATAGGTTATCCGGGCACGACGGGTCTGAAGGCGATGGACTATTTCATTGGTGACCGGTTTTACCTGCCTGAGGGAAGGTTTGATCATCTGTTCACAGAAAAGATTGTTAACTTGCCTTGTGCCGCACCGTTTCAACCAAGTGCGCTGGCGCCGTCAGTACTGGGTTTGCCTGCACTTGAGAATGGCTATATCAGCTTTGGCAGCTTTAACCGTTTAAGTAAAATCAATGCGCTGACCATACAAACCTGGTCAAATTTATTGCTGCAAGTCGCTAATTCAAAAATTCTGATTGGTGCCATGCCTTCCGGGTTTGACACGAAGGCAATGATTTCAGCTTTCGAAGCGCATGGCGTGGCCCCTGAACGCATCAGTTTTTATGGACGTACCAATGTTGAAGATTATTTGAATCTCTACAACAAGATAGATATTTGCCTGGATTCATTCCCGTTCAATGGGGGGACCACAACCCATCATGGATTGTGGATGGGTGTCCCTACACTGTCGATAGATGGAAAGTTGCTGGCGTCACGAAGTGCCGCTGCAATTTTGGGGCAAGTCGGCATGGAAGGGTTTCTGGCCAGTGACGAAGAAGATTTTGTCGTCAGAGGAAAATACTGGTGCGACAGGCTCGACGAACTGGCAGAGATACGGATGTCGCTCCGGTCGATTTGTGAAAATTCCATCAAGTGCAAGCCTGAGATCATCGCAGATGCCTTATATAGCGCAATGCGTCAGATGTGGGCAAACTGGTGTGATGGCGAAACCCCGAAAGCTTTCTCAATAGACAATGCCGGCCTTAAGTAATTAGCGTGGCACATCTGCACCTGACTGATAACCTTACTGACGAAAAAATGAAAAAAACGGACGGTACTTCAGCAATCTATGTGACGCAGCCTGTACTTCCACCTTTGGAAGAGTTCATGCCTTATCTGGAAAAGATCTGGGCGAACAAGATCTTGACCAATAGCGGCCCATTTCATCAGGAACTGGAGCAGGCGCTGTGTGATTACCTGGGCGTTAAGCATTTGTGCCTGTTTGCCAACGCCACTATTGCGCTGATCACGGCTTTACAGTCACTGCGCATTCATGGTGAAGTGATTACTACACCTTATTCATTTGTGGCTACGGCCCATTCGCTTTTATGGAACGGTATCAAACCGGTTTTTGTCGATATTGATCCGGAAACTTTCAATCTTGATGCTTCAAAAATTGAAGCCGCTATTACACCCGAGACATCGGCCATCATGCCGGTGCATTGTTATGGGCGGCCTTGCGATGTTGATCGCATACAAAAAATCGCTGACAACTATGGCTTGAAGCTGATTTATGATGCTGCGCATGCATTTGGCGTTCAATACCGAGGCGAGAGCCTGCTTAATTTTGGTGATCTGGCGATACTCAGTTTTCATGCAACCAAGGTATTTAATACCTTTGAGGGCGGGGCGATTGTTTGCCCGGACGCGAAAACCAAGCAACATATTGATCATCTGAAAAATTTCGGTTTTGTCGATGAAGTGACTGTGGTGGCGCCAGGCATCAATGGGAAAATGAGTGAATTCAATGCGGCGTTGGGTTTGTTGCAATTGAAGGGTATTGATGCTGTCCTGGATGAGCGACGACACATCGCCAACCTGTATCGATCAAAATTAAGCGGTGTCAAGGGCATTATCTGCGTACCGGATATCGCTGATACCAAACCCAATAATTCCTATTTCCCCATCCTGGTGGAAGCTGATTTCGCGATGTCGCGTGATGAATTATTTCAAAAGCTGCGTCAGCATCAGATATATGCCAGGCGTTATTTTTACCCCTTGATCAGTGATTTTCCCATGTACCGTGGCCTGGCATCGGCTGCCCATAGTAATTTACCTGTGGCCAGGGAAATTGCCAGCAAGGTCATCTGTCTGCCGATCTATCCCGGGCTAAATGAGGCTGAACTGGACACGATTACTGCTCTGATTACACAATCATGAGCAGGCCGGGTATTGTCGCCATGCCCAACAATATGATGCAAACCGCCCAGCTACCGGAACAGAAAAAAGTGGCGATCATGCAGCCTTATTTTTTTCCTTATATCGGTTATTTTCAGCTCATTTCAGCAGTTGATGTATTTGTCATTTACGATAACATCAAGTACACAAAAAAGGGTTGGATTAACCGCAACCGGATTTTGCAGCAAGAAAGGGATAGAGTCATTTCTTTGCCCTTGAAGCATGCTTCTGATTTTCTGGACGTTTGCGAGAGGGAACTGGCAGATAATTTCGATGCCGGAAAACTGCTCAATCAAATCAAGGCGGCATATCAGCGCGCCCCATACTTTAAGCAAGTGTTTCCTCTGATTGAGAGCATATTGAAAAATGATCAACTGAACCTGTTTCATTTTTTGCATAACTCCATTGTAAAAACCTGCAATTACCTGGGCATTCAAACAAAAATAATACCTTCATCCGGTATAGACATTGATCACACACTGAAAAACCAGGATAAGGTGCTGGCGATATGTCAGGCCGTGCGGGGCACACATTATCTGAATCCCATCGGCGGGCTGGAGTTATATTCGAATGAGTATTTCCTGTTTAAAAACATCCAGCTTCATTTTATTCAATCTGATTTGCGTGTTTATCCGCAATTTGGGCGAGAGTTCGTTCCCTGGCTTTCCATTATCGATATCATGATGTTTAACGCCATTGACGATATCGCTGATTACCTCGACAAGGGCTACACATTATTATGAAAGCTGCCATCGCACCATGAAATGGGAAAAAATAGGGAAGATATTTGACCCCACAGAGCATGTCTTGCCTGGTAACTGCTTGGCGTTTGCCCAGGCACCACAGGTACTTTTATTCGACGATTTCATCCGCATCTATTTTTCCACGCGCAGCCTCGATGCCAGCAATGGTAAATACCTGAGCCATATTGCCTATGTGGATATGGCCTTGAATTTTAAGGATATTCTTGCCGTGTCCGGGCATACCGTCATCCCGCTTGGCAAACCCGGGTGTTTTGATGAGCATGGTATTTTCCCGCTGAACGTTGTTCGTCATGCCAATAAAATTTATGGCTACATTGGTGGTGTCAACCGGCGCAGTTCCGTGCCGGTCGACAGTGCCATTGGTATCGCCGTCAGCAATGACGAAGGCAAGACCTTTAAGCGGCTGGGTGATGGCCCGGTATTGTCTGCTTCGCTGCATGAACCCTGCCTGATTGCGGACCCGTTTGTGCAGGTACATGGGAATCAATTTCATATGTGGTACATCTTTGGCAAAGGATGGCAGCATTCAGGCACCCATGTCGAGCAGGACAGGGTATATAAAATCGGACATGCCATTTCTGATGACGGCGTACATTGGAAAAAACGTGATGGCCACGAAATTATCGCATCAAAACTGGGCGCAGATGAGTGCCAGGCCTTGCCAACCGTGATCAGCATGGCGGGGCGGCATCATATGTTTTTTTGTTACCGTGAAGCCAGCGATTTCCGGAATAACAGAGAGCGTTCATACCGTATTGGGCATGCATTTTCTGATGACCTGATCAATTGGCAGCGTCAGGACGAAGAAATGCGCCTGGGTTTGTCCGACACTGGTTGGGATTCTGACATGACTTGCTACCCCCATGTTTTTGCATGCAAAAATGAAATTTACATGCTGTATAACGGCAATGAGTTTGGCCGCTATGGTTTTGGCTTGGCTAAATTAAGCCGCTGAATCAAAAATGCCATACATGATCAACATCATGGACATATAGTTACGTTGACGTAAATACAGCTTGATGTCGGGAGCAAGTTGCTTGAGTAAAATCGGCAACCTGTAAAAATCTTCTTTTTTATGAATCCGCACGACGATGTTTGGCCGGTTCTTTCTGATGGTTTCAGCGGCACCGCACAGCGCTTGATACTCCGCACCGTTAATATCGAGCTTGATCAGGCTGACTGAGGTATCAAGCTGCTTCAATATGGCATCTATTGTATCGACCTGAATTTCGCTGCTACCTGTTTCGCTGATTTCATTGTCGATATGCATGTCCTTGGTGGTGAAACGTAAAGTGGTTTTCTCATTCCATGCGCCGACTTTCAGAGGAATGACTTTGGATAATTGCAGCGTACTGATGGTTTCTTGTAGCGCTGTAAAATTCTTGTCGCCAGGCTCCAGGGAAATGATTTTTTCATAGGCACCTTTTTTAATGGCGTGAAACTCCCTGACCGTATCGCCAGTGAACCCGCCCACATCAAGGAAATTTTCATGGTCGCCAGGTGAAAACTCTGAGGACGGTAAATATAAATTATCAAGCCTCACCAAAGGCTTAATATGATCAAGGTTTTCGTTTATTTTGGTGTTGATGGCGGCAATATAGGTTTGCCGTGACAACTCATCGGCAAACAGATCGGCAGCCTGTTCAAAATGGGCGCTGTTTTCGATCACGAACTGCCTGTCCATAAAGGCGTTGGGCATATTAAGGTAATCCGGAATATCAATGACATGGATATCTGTTAACCCCAGCTTTTCCAGTTTTTCCACACACGGTGGATAGTTGGTAATGCCGATAATCACATGGCAATTGCCAAGTTGCGTAACATAAGACTCGGTGGTGACGACATTCAAGTCCGTGAAACTGGGATGCGATTGATAATCAGCATCCACCATGGCTGCCTGAATGTGGATACCATTTAATTCAAGAAATCGTTTCAGTACATAGGCATAGACGCCGGCACCGTAAATAATGATGGGTCTGGCAGATACTTTCAGCCGTTGCAGCAAAATTCTTTGCTGGTTGGTTTCTTCAAAAAGCTGATCTATGATTTTCATTGGCTGGTATATTCACTTGAGCTTGTAGAGGAGGGGGATTTCAGGCACCCATCAGTTCGGCAATGCCAAAACCTTCTTTGCCAAAGTGATTGCCACAATAAAACATGAAAATGCGACCGTCGATTTCTTTGATATTGGGATAACAGATCATCTCAGCATCCCAGCCGGAGTCGGATGTGTCTATACCAGCCTGTTCATCATCGCGAATCCAGGTTTCAAGATCAAGCGACGACGCATATCCCATCTGATAGGCACCTTCTGAAGAAGAGGGCTTGCGCCAGGCAAACACCGCATGCCATTTACCGTTGAGAAAAAAGGGAGAGAAAATATCCTGGCATTCATCCTCACTGAGGCGAGGTACAACAGGGCGGCCATCATGCTGCCAATGAAGGCCATCAACCGATCTTGCCAGTGCCACCTGGTAGACGGGTTCGTATTTTCCTTCTGCAAATAACCATTTTTTACCACTCAGATACCACATACGCCAGTCATTGCCGGTAACTCGCACGCTGGGGCCCGTGACAAAATAGGGTTCGGTCAGGCTTAATCCAAGAACCGGCCCATCGCCCAGTTTCTCAAAGCTCGTGCCGCCATCCTTGCTGATTGCGGCACCAATTGCCAGTGAGTAGGGGACAGATGACATACGGGTCCAGCCAGTATAGTAGGCAAAGATACCGTCATCACACTGAATAAAGCTGCTGGGCATGATACCGAATTCGTCAAACGCACCCGATCCTCCTAATGATAACAAGGGGAACTGCGAAATTGTGATGACCTTTGAGAGATCTTGCCGGTCCAAATCGACATACCCTGGGTAAGATACATATTTCAGGTCGGAGTCTGCTTTTGGGCGAGAGGCAATAAACACACGCACAGTGGTCTCATTCAAGATAAAAGCAGTGGGGCATTGCGCATATTCTTGCATCCACGGATGGGGCTTGCTAATGCAGGGGTTAAATACGTTGCCCAGTTTTTTCCATTTCAGCATGCGTCAATCCCTTTTCTGCCTGCTTCCCATGGCAGGTAAAGAAGTCATTCTGAGGAAAGTAGGGCTATCAAGCCTGAATTTTTCAGTGCCAGGAGCGATGAACACACTTTTATCGTCCGTACTTTTCAGGATTAGGGCCGCTCCACCCAGCAAATTATCTGCACCAATCACAATTTCACCACCCACGGTTGCATTAAGTCCGACAAAACAACGTTCGCCCAGTGTCGTGCTGCCACCAATGGTGACCCCAGCGGCAATCCAGCAATCATTGCTGATGGTGGAATGATGGCCTATCAAGGCATTGTTCCAGATAAAGACATTGTTGCCGATTTCAGCGCCTGGTTGTATGCCCACACCATCAAGGATGACGCAGTTTTCACCGATTTCCAGCCAGTGGCCATGATCGGCTTTGGGGCTGACATAACTGACCAACTGATAGCCCTTTGCTTTGGCCGCATTACACTTTTGCAGGCGGCTGGCGTTCAGGTTTTGATAACCGATAGCTATGATCATATCTACTGCTTCTGGTGGATATGTTTTTTCCAGGTCTTCGAATGCAACAATGGGCAAGCCCTGATGCCTGCCATCTTCTGATGCGGTAGCATCCAGCCACTGCCTGTCACAGGTAAAGGCCACTACCTGAAAACTCTGGTCACGGACGATATGCTGATAGACCACATCAGATATCTTGCCCAGGCCAAAAATCACAATGGGTTTCACATTTTTCATAAGGCATCCCGCTGTTTCTACTATTCGTTGCACGATATGGCATGATCGATTTTGCTATATTTTCTCACTATACTGTATAAGCTTTTAAACTCTTTTGATTGCATAAAAGAATTAATTGAAAATACAAGATTACCGTTTCAAGCCCGTCGATTTGATTAAAATCGTTGTTATAAAGCACCTGGATACAGGGATCTCGCCTCATACGCAGAAATAAGTATGTCTTTCCCATGAATTCATGGATAAGAAATTGCTTAAATACACATACACTATCGCATAAGTCTTTTAACACTAAACCTGGAGCGAACATGCGTTTTGGCGAAGAGAATTTCTATGTTGATCCCATTACCCTTGAACCCCTGGTTTTATCGAATGCTGTGAGCAGCGGAAAAGACGGTAAAGACGTGGTATCCGGTACGCTCAGCAGCGTTTCGGGCAATCATTTCGACATCGTTAACGGCGTCCCCAATTTTGTATATCCCTTTGACTTGCCGGTAGCTGACAAAAAAGCGCTACAACAGTACGAAGACCGTGCAGATGCTTATGACCGCTTCCTTCCCCTGACTTTTAGCACCTATGGTGAAGATGAGCAGGCTGTACGTAGTGCCATGATAGACAAATTAAACCTTACCCCGGGCAGCATCGTACTGGAAACCGGTGCTGGTACTGGCAGGGATTCGGAAATCATTGCCAAAAGACTGGGGCCAGATGGAAAATTGTATATTCAAGACCTATCTCCCTCGTTTCTGAACAAGAATCTGGAGCGCATGAAGGGAATAGATACCTGTGTGGAACCTGCGCTGGCAAATGGTTATTACCTGCCATTTGCAGATAACAGTTTTGATGCCTGTTTTCATTTTGGTGGTATCAATGCCTTTGGCGATATCAAGCGGGCTTTTTCTGAAATGGCGAGGGTGACCAAGCCCGGTGGCAAGGTTGTGGTGGGAGATGAAAGCATGCCACCATGGCTTAGGGAGACCGAGTTTGGCAAGATATTGATGAATTCCAACCCGGAATTCGTCTACACGCTGCCTTTGGATAAATTGCCAGTGGAGGCCCGCAAAACACGTCTGGAATGGATTATTGGTGGCGTATTCTACTTAATCGATTTCGTGGTGGGAGAAGGCGAGCCAAATGCTGACCTTGATTTTGACATTCCAGGTGCCCGCGGCGGAACTCACAGGACCCGTTTTCATGGGCAGCTTGAAGGGGTGAGTGCCGAGGCCAAGCGCATGGCTTATGAAGCGCGCGCAAAAACAGGCAAAAGTATGCATCAGTGGCTCGATGAGGTGGTGCGCGAAGCTGCCAAACGCGATATTGACTTGAAAGATTAAGCAGGTGTTGACTATGGACAATGCTGATGCTGGAGCAGGTGCAACATTGATATTTCCTGCGGTAGACCAGTCTGCGCTGGATTACCTCACTGCTGCACAGCATCGCGGAGAAAAAACTATTTGTGCGGCTTCCGTCAAAAGTGACCTGATTGCCAGTAATGGGGCCGATTTATTGCATTTGCCGTCTATCTATGCGGAAGATTTCATCGATTGCTTCATGGCTCTGGTTCAGTCGCGCCCTGTTCGCCGCTTGTACAGCCCGGTTTCCAGTGTTTATGATTTCATGCAGCGTTTTATCAATACCCACCGACTGAATATAGAAATGGTCGGGCAATCGCCAATACGCCAACAGGTTCAGCAACACAGGCAATTGATGGGACGTGCCAGTCGTTTATTGTCCTTTGTTGGTTTATGCGCAGCAGGGCTACCACATCTTTCCTTGATTGAAGTTGCCGGTGTATTGAGGCAGGTATCCCTGATCTATGGTGAATCCAACGACGATAAACTTGCCGCCATCATGGGTATTGCGCCAACGGTAGTGGCCGGGGATGTCATAGAAATCGGTTCTCTGATGGGACGATCTGCATTCGTATTGTCGTATCTTGCGATGAAATACAACATAGGGCCACTGCTGACGGTAGATCCCTGGGGGCGTGACCAGGCTATCCAAACTGATTCTACCCAATCATTTCAGGCACTGGTTGATGACTGGGATTTCAGCGTCCTGAGTGAAGGTTTTTATGTGAACATGGTGCCATTTAACCGGGGGCAGCACGCACATTTGCAATTGCCTTCGATTGATGGATTTAAAGAATACGCCAAGCAGCACAGTTTTTCATCGCCATCTGCTGAGCCAGTGAATTTCTCAGGACGCATATCATTAATCCATATTGATGGAAATCATGATTTTGCTCGCGTGCAGGAAGACTGCGTACATTGGCTGACTTTATTGACGCCGGGCGCCTGGCTGATTCTGGATGATTATATCTGGGCGCATGGAGATGGACCCTATCGCATCGGCAATCAGTTGCTGATCGATAGGGCGGAAGATATTGCACTATCATTCGTATGTGGCAAGGCACTGTTCATACAATTCAATAATTCAGTTGATGCGAAATGAGTAGTTTCAGACAAAGTTAACCGTATAGATATGTCCATAGAAAAAATATTCGCAGAAGTTTTTGGTTTGCCGGAATCCACTATTGTCGATTCTTTGGTGCTGACAGAAATCGCCAGTTGGGATTCGCTTGCCCACATGATATTGATAACGCGCCTGGAAGATAATTACGCGATTCAGTTGACTGGTGACCAGATCGCTGACATGCGATCTGTCGCCGACGCCCGCAAGGCGCTTGTTGCACAGGGCGCAACAATATGAATATCAGTGGCGCCAATATTCTTGTTACAGGTGGCGGGCGTGGAATTGGCCAGCATCTGGTCAATCAGCTTCATCAGGCCGGGGCCAGATTATGTGTACTTGAATATGATGCGCCACTGTGTGAAGAACTAAACCAGCTTGCACCAGACAGCATCCAGGCCCTGCAATGCGATGTCTCAGATGCAGACGCAGTCGACCGCGCTGTGCAGCAAATTGTTGAATCAGGTTTTTATATCGACGTGCTGATTAATAATGCCGGCATTATCCATAGCGAACCTCTGGTGAATATGCTTTCGCGAGCAGAGCGTGTACATTCCAGGGATAACTGGCGAAAAGTCATGTCAGCGGATTTGGATTCCGTTTTTTTTGTTACCAGTCGTGTTGTGGATCATATGCTGGCAAAGCGAAAAAAAGGAATAGTCATTTCCATCAGTTCCATTGCTGCCAATGGCAATGCCGGGCAATCGGCCTATTCCGCAGCCAAGGCGGGCGTGAATGCGCTCACCCATACGTGGGCAAAGGAACTGGGTCCCATGGGTTTGCGATTTATTGCGGTTGCGCCAGGCTTTATTGATACACCATCGACCCGTGCAGCATTAAGCGAGACTATCCTGCTGAAGTTACAACAGCAAGTACCCTTGCGCAGGCTTGGAGAAATGGGTGCAGTTTTCCAAGCTGTGCGCTATGCCATAGAAAATGATTACCTGACAGGCAGCGTTCTCGAAGTGGATGGCGGCCTGGTACTTTAGTTTGCCCATGGTTTGCATATGACCTATAACTCAAATTTGCCTCTGGTTTTTGAACAGATCGCCCAGCGCTTTGCAGACCGGGTTGCGCTTAGCTATCCTGAAACCGATGTGCAGGTTCGCTATGATGAGTTGTACAGGATGGCGGATAGTATTTGTCGTTCGCTCTACGCGAGAGGTTTGCGCCAAGGGCAGGTCCTTGCTCTGTTTAATGATAAGTCACCGGCAGCATTCGCCTGCATGCTGGCTTGTTTGAAGCTTGGGCTCATCTATACCAACCTGGACCCCGCCAGCCCGTGGGAAAGATTGCGTAAAATGTTAAGTACATGCCAGCCCGCGCTGGTGGTGAATAGTTTTTCTGATCTGTCATTTACAGTAAATCAATTTGATCATGCACAGGTTGAGGTGGTAACTCTCGATAGCCTTGTTTCTAGCCGCCATGAAGTCAGCTTACCTGACTGCACGGCGATTTCCGGGAGCACGCCTGCTTATATCATGTTCACATCAGGATCAACTGGCTCACCTAAGGGGGCGGTCATGTCCCATGCCAACCTCTTGTGGTTCATACAATGGGCGCAGGACAGGTTTCAGGTAAGCGCGCAAGACGTGTTCACCAACGTCAACCCCAGTTACTTTGACAATTCCGTATTTGATTTTTATGTGTCGCTATTTTCCGGTGCAAGCTTGGTCCCGTTCACAGTCAAACAGGTACATGATACGCGTTCCCTGGTTCGCCTGATCGCTAAGGCGGGGTGTACAGTCTGGTTTTCTGTGCCGTCCATGCTGGTTTATTTGCTGACGACACGTGCCTTGACTAAAAATGATTTTCCACAAATACGAAAAATCATTTTTGGCGGCGAGGGTTTTCCAAAAACCAAACTGCGTCAGTTGTTTGAATTATTTGCTGACCGTGCAGATCTGGAAAATGTATATGGTCCGACTGAATGCACGTGCATATGCTCTGCACACCAGATTCGCGCAGCGGATTTTGATGATATGAATAATCTTGCAACCCTGGGCAGGCTGGCTCAAAATTTCGATTATGAAATACTGGCGCTGGATGAAGAGCAATCCGACAAAGGGGAATTGTTCTTGCGAGGGCCACAGGTAGGCCTGGGCTACTATAACGACGTGCCAAGGACGATAAAGGCTTTTGTGCAAAACCCTGCACACGCACGCTATAGTGATATTGGCTACCGGACTGGCGACATCGTCATGCGCGACGCCCTTGGTCGCCTGCATTTTCAAGGCCGGGCTGATTTCCAGATCAAGCATATGGGTTATCGCATCGAGCTGGAAGAAATCGAAGCGGCCATCAATACACTGCCAGAAGTATCTGAGTGCGCAGTCATCTACAAAAAACTTGAAAATGGACTTGGCCAGATCATTGCTTTTGCCGCTGTCAGCGTCGTCAGTCAGCCGGAAGTCTTGTTACAAGGTGTGGCAAACATCGTTCCTGCCTACATGGTGCCCAGAAAATTAATTTTTCTGGATGCATTACCCAAGAATGCGAATGGCAAAATAGATCGTATCAAATTGAACACAACAGAAATAAGAAATTAATGTCAAAAATACTTCAAAATTTACAAGTAAAGATATCGTGTAAACAGTTTTATCATCACGGTTTTATCGTTATGGCTATAACTTTGAAAGAAAATCCATGCACATTTCTGATGTAATGAAGGATTTGCACAGGGTTTGGCCAGACGCGAGTTTCTGGAAGGACCGCCGAGTACTGCTAACCGGGCATACAGGATTTAAAGGTGCTTGGCTGGCATTCTGGCTGACGCGTATGGGGGCTAAGGTAACAGGTCTTGCCTTGCAAGCGCAAACAAGGCCAAATTTATTCGAAATCCTGAGCATTGAAAAACACTTGAGTAGCCATATAGGAGACATTCGCAGTCTGGACGTAATTCAAAATGTAGTGGATATATGTAAGCCGGAAATAGTCTTGCACCTCGCCGCACAGGCGTTGGTCAGAACAAGCTACAAAAATCCATTGAATACTTTTGAAACAAATGTTCTTGGTAGCCTTAATTTGCTGGAAGTTTTGCGAGGTAATAAGAATGTAAAAGTGATCGTGATGGTAACAACGGATAAAGTGTATCGCAATCTGGAACAGCGCGAGCCCTACAGTGAATTCGCCGAATTGGGAGGGCATGATCCATACAGCGCCAGCAAAGCAGCCTCTGAATTATTGATTGCGAGCTACCGGTCGTCTTACTTTAATGAGCAGGGGGTTGCGGTGATTGCTGCAAGGGCTGGTAATGTGATTGGCGGAGGCGATTGGGCGGAAGACCGACTATTGCCTGATGCTGTTCGAGCATGGCAGCGTAAGCAAATTCTACAAATAAGGCGCCCCGATGCGATAAGGCCCTGGCAACACGTACTGGAACCGTTGGCTGCCTATATGTGTCTGGCCCAGCAGGCTTATTTTCACCCCGATATTGACACAGCGTGGAATATCGGGCCTGAAGGCACCGCCACAGTGCGGGAAGTCGTTGAATTAGCCCGTATCAGTTATGGGCAGGGTGATGTCGAATTCGCCGCGAACCTTGCTGGCCCGCATGAAGCGGGTTTGTTAATGCTGGATGTTCGCAAATTAAAAAAAGAACTAGGTATCCAGCCGCGCTGGCAACTCGAAGAAGCCGTGCATCGCAGTTTGGATTGGTATCGTCAATTTGAAGCGGGTACATCGGGCAGTAGCTTGTGCACAGAAGATATAGACGCTTTTCTGTCATAACGTATAGCAGTATTCCTCAGCCCGCTTTTACTACCCGGTTTTTGCCGGATTGCTTGGCTTCATACATAGCCTTGTCGGCACGTTTTATCGTGGCGTCCTGTGGCTCACGTGGATTGCGTAAAGCTACCCCTGCGCTAAAGGTAATAAACAGTCTTTGCTCATTTGCGGTAAAGAAGTGTTTGGTCAATTCTCTCTGTACCCTGATCATGGCCTGGGAAGCTTCTTCCAATTGCGTTTCAGGCATGATAATGACGAATTCTTCACCACCGTAACGGGCTACCACGTCAATTGATCGCAATGTCTGTTTAACGATGCGCACCAGATGTACCAGGGCTTCGTCACCGGCGGCATGCCCATGCGTATCATTGAGTTTTTTGAAATTGTCGAGATCAAGCAAGGCTACGCACAAAGGTGTATTGCGCCTGTCTGCACGATCTGCTTCCCGCTCAAACACGTCATCCATGCCTCGGCGATTCAGGCTGCCGGTCAACTGGTCTTCCCTCACCAGTTCGCTCATATGGGCGAGTTTGTTTTCCAGTTCCTTGATGCGAGCCTCAGCTTCGCTGACTTCTTTTTGTGCCGCAACGATCATGTCGCGTGAGCGCAGGGTTTCGGACTGCACTTCTTTGGTTTCATTCAAAATATCGGCAATCAATGCGCTGACTTCCGACACTTCTTTGGCTGAACTGAGCTGCCTGGAATAGTTGCCCATCTTGTTTTGATAGGCTCCTGTGCTGTCTGCCATTGCATTGAGGCGATCAATAAATGCCGTCATCATGTTTTTGACGGATGTTTTTGATTCGGCAATACTGTTTTTCAGCACACCCTGTTTATAAATCACGTCTTTCAGGCTGCGCGTTGCTTCTTGCAGGGCACGATGATCAATCGGACCTGCGATCAAGTTCTGTACGACTTCGATTTGCCCACGCAGCCAGTTATCGTTATCAAGCAAGTCATGGATATTGGTTAGCAACAAATCGAACAAACGCAGCAATAATTCATGCTGCTCGGCACTGTCACCGCTTTGTAATTCAATCTGAAAACACAGTTGTTTAAGTCTGCTGGCAACGTGATTGAGTTCGGACTCATTATTTGCCACTTTGACAGACTGCCCCAGGCTTTCTGATTCTTCAGCAAGCTGCGGTGTAGGCTTTAATAAAGACGTAAGTGCCAGTGCCAGCGTTCTATATAATAAATCTTTCAGTAGCCGCAGCCGCGGGTCATCGACCGGCCCATCATCAACAAGCGAGATATTTTTTGCCGTAGCTGCCGGGGGGGGCAGGGGATCATCAACCAGGCTGATGTTGTTTGATGGTGCTGCGCTTGGTGGTGTGGTAATGCGGTCCGTCAATTGTGTCAGTGCCCGGCCGTAATCTGTCCAGTTGCCTGATTTGATTGCACGATTAAAGCGTTGTCCGAAGCTGGCGAGATCGCTGGTGGAATTTTGCAGGCTATTGGCAAAGCTGGTCAGTATGTTTTCAGCTTCGGATATTTTTTCAGGTGCTTCGGGATCAACGCCAGGCGGCGGTTCTATGACCCCGGATATTTCGTTGTATAACTTTTGATAAGCATCAGGGGTGGGCGCGATTCTTTGTATCGCCAGTTGCCGGAAGGTCTCGCGCGCAATGTCAGTAGGGCTTTTGAACTGCGAATTATTTGGAGTTTTTGACATATTGCTCTGCCAGTTAACGTTACCAAAGCATTACCAACGGTAGCTTAAGTACCAAAGGTAGTAATAACGATATTGTTATCTAGTCTACAAGTTGATTCTTGATGGCGTAGTGCGTTAACTCAGCATTGTGCCGTAATTTCATCTTCAAAAGAATTCTTGCGCGGTATTCACTGATGGTTTTTACAGAAAGTGACAATTCTTTTGCAATATCACTGACTGATTTTCCGGATGCGATCAAGGTCATGGTCTGGAATTCGCGATCTGAAAGCGTCTTGTGCAACGCATCTTCATGTTCCTGATTCAGATTGTTCGCGAGTTCTTGCGCCAGTTGTGCGCTGATGTATTTCAGGCCACGCGCAACCTGACGTATTGCTTCCAGAATCTGTCCACTGCCGCACTGTTTATTCAAAAAACCTGAAGCACCGGCTTTTAGCGCGCGCACGGCATATTGGTCTTCCCGATGAATTGAAAACATGAGGATGAAAATACCAGGCTTTTCTGATTTGATTTGTTTTAATACTTCGATGCCATTTTTATCTGGCAGCGATATATCCAGCAACATGACCTGAAAATCAAGCTGACGTGCCAGTCGTATGGCATCGAGCCCGGTTTCTGCTTCGGCAACGATGGCGATGTCTGTTGTGGTTGATACAATGCTTTTTATTCCCTCACGAACGACCGCATGATCATCGACGATGAGTACATTTATTGCTGCTTTTTCTGTCATGCAAAATCCATTTCTATTCCATGCGTGGCATTTTTGTTCTGGCAATCCAGGCAGAACTGTCAGCGGTCTGGCATCAATTTTAAGCATATGGCTGGCAATGGCAAGCCTGTGTTTTACTATTCTATAAGGGATGCATCAACTTCGGTGTTACAAAGCAAATTAATTTAACTAACTCCGCTACAATACAGTGATGAGCAAAGCATTTATTAAAGAATCAGATTCGGATGACGACGAGGAATTCGGCGCGCCAGCCATCCCGGTCGGCGTCAAGAATTACATGACGCCAGCAGGGCATCAGCGCATGAAGGCTGAATTCCTGCATTTGATGGACGTCGAAAGACCTGAAGTGGTTAATATCGTCCACTGGGCCGCATCCAATGGGGATCGTTCCGAGAATGGGGATTACATTTACGGCAAGCGTCGCTTGCGCGAAATTGACCGACGCATACGTTTTTTGACCAAACGCCTGGATATTGCCGAGGTATTTGATCCACGTATTCATCACGGTTCGGATCAGATTTTCTTTGGTGCAACGGTCACCTATGAAAACCAGCAGGCTGAAACGGTCACCGTAACCATCGTAGGTGTCGACGAATTTGATCCCCTGCAAGGCAAGATTAGCTGGATTTCACCCGTGGCAAGAGCGCTGATCAAGGCCCGGATAGATGATACGGTCACACTGCGCACGCCAGGCGGGATAGAGGAATTAACTATCCTGGACGTGACCTATCCAGAATAAAAGATTTTTAATTTCCCTCAATTTCAAAAATGTCTCTTGCCTACACCAAACTCAATCATCCTCTCAGGGTGCCACTTGCTGCTGAAGTACACTCAAGACCTTCGCTACGCCTGCGGGCGCCTGAAAAACTGACGCATCTCGCGATCTTTGCAAGAAATGACGCCCATGTAGGTGGTGATATTTTGCTGACGCAGCATGTGATCCTGGGCGATTTTTGCCGGCATTTTGGCGTCGCCAGTCCAGCGGGAGATGCAAAGTATTTTTTTCATGATTTTGGACGGTTTCGTCTGAAGTGGGAATGCCATACCGAATTTGCTACCTATACCTTTGTCGAAAATGCCGCAGAACCGCCCGTCGCATTAGCGCCCGATGCAGATCTGGAGCAAATTTTTGCCGAAGCGCCCATCCGTCATTTGCCGCAGCAATGGCTGTTTGAGCTTCAGGGCAAAGTCATGGTGGCTGCCCACGTGGTTTTGTTGCCTGAGCCACCTGATGTCGATAGTGCCGTTCCTTTCAGGCAGATTTTTGAAGGCAGTGTACTGGTGGGCAGTGAGGTATTGCAGCGCGGTGAAGTCTGGACGGATTTCCTGATACAGGCGGACGGCTTTAGTCGTTTTGTGGTGAGGGACAAAGGCTTTATCGACCAGCAGGCAGGTCGTATCGTCCAGCGCTTGCTGGAAATTGAAACTTACAGAATGATGGCATTGCTGGGTTTGCCGCACGCGCAAAGAGCTTCGCCGATTCTCAATGCCATAGAAAGTGAACTGGTGACGTTGACATCAGCGATGATCATGGCAAGCAATGACAATGCAAATGGCGAATCCAACACGGACGCAGAGCAAAGTTTGCTACGCCAAATTATCGGCCTGGCGACGCGCATTGAAAAACTGTCTTTGGAAAACAGTTATCGCTTTGCCGCTTCCAAGGCATATTTCAAGCTGGTGCAATCGCGTGCTGAAGAAATGCGTGAGTTTCGTATTGAAGGTGTACCCACCATACAGGAATTTATGGACAGGCGCCTTGCGCCTGCCATGAATACCTGTGAAGCCATCGTTCGCAGGCAGGAAACCCTGGCCGAGCGTATCGCCAATACCAATGACCTCTTGCGTACCAGGGTAGGGATCGTGCAGGAGCAGCAGAATCGCAGGATATTGCAGAGCATGAATGCCCGTGCTGCCCAGCAATTGCGGCTGCAGCAGGCGGTCGAAGGGCTGTCCGTTGCAGCGATCAGCTACTACACTGCCGGTTTGATTCAATATGCGCTGAAGGGATTAAAAGCGATGGGTTTGCCGGTCAATCCAGACCTGGTGACCGGGTTGTTATTGCCTGTTATTGCTGGTGCAGTGTGGTGGGGTTTGCGTAAGCTGCATGCGCGTTTGCATTAAGCTGCGCTGAATTGCGCTGAAATGGGTTTCTCAAGGCGCGGGTTATTCTTTACCCGTGCTCTCTGACGATGCGCGTTACACCTGTCAGGTGCTTGATGTTGCGCATGATTTTTGCCAGGTGAGTGCGGTCTTCAATCTGTATGGTGAAGTGGATGTTGGTCATGTCATTGGCATCCCCATCTTCCATATTGACATGGCTGATGTTGGCGTCGGATTCGCCAATCTCTGCGGCAATACGCGCCAGGGCGCCACGTTCATTGCCTACCGTGACAGCGATGCGGCAGTCGAAGCGGCGGTTCAGGTCTTCACCCCAGTTCACGTCAATCCAGCGGTCTGGTTCCTTGATATGCAGGCGTTTCGCATGCTCGCAATCATCAGTATGTACGACTAGGCCCTGATCTCGTTTTAACTGACCAACGATGCCATCGCCAGGAATAGGCAGACAGCAAGCCGCCAGTTGCACAGACAGGCCTTCGCTGCCATAAATGATGACAGGGTCGCGCTTGTTCGAAATCTTGTCGCCAAAATGCTGGAAAGGAATGGAAGGAGAATCATCTTCCACCAAATCCAGGATATGCCTGGCTACCAGTGCAGCCATGCGCTTGCCTATGCCAATGTCGGTATGAATTTCATCAAGGGATTTGGCGCTGGATTCGTTGAGCAGTTTGTCGACCAGAGACTGTGGCAGGTCGGGATTCAGGCTGACTGAAACCAGTGCCTGTGCCAGCAACTGCTTGCCCAGTTCTGTCGATTCATTCAGGTTGATCGTGCGTAGGTAATGTCGTATCGCTGAACGCGCCTTGCCGGTGCGTACATAGGTCAGCCAATTCGGTGTCGGGCGTGAATTGGGTGAAGTGATGATTTCAACGATATCGCCATTCTTCAATTCTGAACGCAACGGTACTGGTTCATGATTGATGCGTGTGGCAATCGCCTGGTCACCAATATCGGTATGAATGGTATAGGCGAAATCCAAAGCGGTTGCACCGCGTGGCAGAGCAATAATTTTGGATTTTGGAGTAAAGACGTAAACCGAGTCCGGGAACAGATCGATTTTGACGTGTTCGAGAAACTCTGCGGAATCACCAGTTTGCTTTTGTATGTCCAGCAGCGACTGCAACCAGGCATGCGTGCGTTGCTGCAAGTCAGTCAGGCTGCCTTCTTCATTCTTGTATAGCCAATGTGCTGCGACGCCGGACTCTGCCACATGGTGCATGTCACGGGTGCGTATCTGGAATTCGACTGGTGTGCCATACGGACCAATCAGCGTGGTGTGCAATGACTGGTAACCGTTGGTCTTGGGAATGGCAATATAGTCCTTGAATTTGCCCGGCATGGGCTTGTATAGCGCGTGCAGACTGCCCAGGGCATAATAACTATCACGAAAATCACTGACCACGATGCGAAAGCCATACACATCCAGCACCTGGGAGAAGCTCAGGTGCTTGTCATGCATTTTGCGGTAAATGCCGTACAGGGTTTTTTCGCGCCCATAAACCTCAGCTTTTAAACCAGCTTCTGTGAGCGTGGTCTTAACAGCTTCCATAATCTTGTTGACTACTTCACGGCGGTTGCCGCGTGCTGCCTTGACCGCTTTCGACAGCGTGCGGTAGCGCATCGGGTACAAGTGCGAAAACGCCAGATCCTGCAATTCGCGATAGATGTTGTTCAAGCCAAGACGATGGGCGATAGGCACATATACGTCCATGGTTTCGCGCGAAATGCGGCGTTTTTTTTCCGCCGACATGAAGTCCAGCGTGCGCATATTATGCAAACGATCTGCCAGCTTCACCAGAATGACACGCACATCCCTGGCCATGGCCAGCAGCATTTTGCGGAAATTTTCTGCCTGCGCTTCGATCTGGCTTTGAAATTCTATTTTTTCAAGCTTGGACAGGCCATCTACCAGTGTTGCCACCGGCGCACCGAAGCGTTCGATCAATTCGTCTTTCTTGACATCCTGGTCTTCCATCACATCATGCAGCAGCGCTGCCATGATGGCTTGCACATCAAGTTTCCATTCGGCGCAAATCTCTGCTACTGCAATCGGGTGTGAGATATAAGGCTCACCAGATTTTCGCACCTGTCCAAGATGCATCTCGTCTGAAAAACGATAGGCTTCCTTGACCAGCTTCAATTCGCTGGCAGACATATATTCGCTGATGCGATTGGTCAGTGCGGTAATGGAGGCAACCCCGGTGTTCATGGCAGACGCACGAATACTGTCGATGTCATCTAGCGGGGAGGTGTGCCGGGCAGGGAGGTTGCGGATGGCCGCAAGGGTGACAGGAGCTGCTTCGGCCGGTTTGCTTTCCAGAGATGAATGACTGTCATTAAGGTTCATTCTGTGGGTTCCCGGCCGAATAAAACTGAGGCTTGATGATAGAGCGGGTTACGGCTGTGATGCGGTCGTCTGGCGACTTAAACCGGTACCTTTTTCAACATTTCTATACCAACTTTTCCCTCAGCGATTTCGCGCAAAGCGATAACCGTTGGTTTGTCTTTGGAATCAACCTTTGGTGTATGGCCTTGCAGCAATTGACGGGCGCGATAAGTGGCGCACAAGGTCAACTGGAAGCGGTTAGGGATTTGTTTCAATGCGTCTTCAATGGTAATACGTGCCATGTTTTCTTCCTAAATACTAAAAATACAAATGGGTTCGCGAATTAATTCAGATTGGCATGGATGCCAAGTTGGGCAAACAGCTCGTAATGACGTGTTGCCTGTTGTGCAAATCGGCAGCGTGTTGCTTTCACGATTGCATTCAATTCTGACAAGGCTGTTGCAAAGTCTTGATTAATAATAACATATTCGAACTCTGGAGAGTGGGCCATTTCGCCGCCTGCCGCCAAAATCCGCTTGGTAATTACATTTGGTTCGTCTTGCCCACGCTTTTTCAGGCGCTCTTCTAAAGCCGGAATGGATGGTGGCAAGATGAAAATGCCAACAGCACCAGGGAACTGCTTTCTGACCTGTTGTGCGCCTTGCCAGTCAATTTCCAGCAATACATCGGTGCCTGAGCGCATTTCGTTTTCAATAATGATGCGTGAAGTGCCATAGTAATTACCAAACACTTCTGCCGACTCCAGAAATTCACCCTGGGCTTTGCGTTCCAGAAAATCTTCTGGTGTTGTGAAATGGTATTCCCGGCCATTTTCTTCACCCGGGCGTGGCGGGCGCGTTGTGTAAGAAATCGACAGCTTGATGGACGGTTCTTGCATAAGCAATGCGTTGACCAGCGATGACTTACCTGCGCCAGAGGGGGCTGCGACCACGAAAAGACTGCCGGCAGTCGAGTTATTGGTTTGCATGGCGTTCCTCCAGTAGGTTAGTCAGGGCGTCAAATAAGAATAAAAACGGGCTTGCTTAGACGGCTTACCCAATTCTTATACATTGCCCCGGGAAAATAGTGGCGGGAGTATAAGCAAATGCGCCTGTTTATTCAAGGTTTTGCACTTGTTCGCGCATTTGTTCAATGAATAGCTTCAGCTCCATTGATGCATCAGACAGTTCCTTCGACGCTGCTTTTGAGCCAAGCGTATTGGCTTCGCGGTTCAACTCCTGCATCATGAAATCCAGCCTTTTGCCGACCTGACCCCCTTTTTTGAGTATATGCCTGGTTTCTGTCAGATGTGCGGAAAGCCTTGCCAGTTCTTCTGCAACGTCAACACGTATGCCATAGACGGTCACTTCCTGGCGGATGCGGTCAAGCGCTTCTTCGCGGGTGATGGTCTGGCCTGCATTGGCGCCGGTAGACTGCAATGCCAGCCCCAGGGCTTCTTCCAGCCTGGTTGTGGCTTTTTGCTGGAACTGTTGTACAACCAGAGGCATCAAAGGGGTGATGCGGGTAACGATTTCTTCCATGGCGGTGATGCGGCTGAGCAGCACTTGTTCCAGTGCTGCACCTTCGCGTTCACGGCTGACAAGAAAAGCGTCCAGTGTCTGGCTGATGGTGTTGTTGATCGCTGTTTGTAAAAAATCAGCATTGATTTCACCCTCTTCTATCACGCCGGGCCAGCGCAAAATTTCATTCGTGCTCAGCGGTGAAGCATCAGGGAACTGTTGTTTCAAGCTCGCCTGAAAGGCTGACAACTGATTCAACAAGCTTGTGTTGAGACTTTTGTTACTGGTTTCTGTGACTTTTTTACCAAAACTGAAACGGCATTCCACTTTGCCACGCGCCAGTTTGCGTGTAATGGCTTCGCGGAACTGCGATTCCACGGAGCGAAACTCATCATTGATCCGGAATTGCAGATCCAGAAAGCGGGAATTCACGCTTTTGATCTCTATGGTAATGGTGCCCGCATCGGTTTCATTGGTGCTGGTGGCATAGCCAGTCATGCTAAAAATACTCAAGGTATGTCCTCTAAAATGGATCAATGTGGGTTGGATTGGCAAAATTGCGCATTAGACACTAGGATATTCTTTACAAATACCGCAATAATCAACACAATCCGTTTTGTATAGTGAATTGGATGATTGATGGCCGCACAAAATAACGCACCTCTACCAGATGGACTGGAAATTGCCGGATACCGCATTGTAAAGAAAATTGCGTCCGGTGGCTTTAGTATTGTATATCTGGCTTCTGATGAAGATGGCAACGCTGTTGCGATCAAAGAATATTTGCCCAGTTCCCTGGCTTTGCGTCAGCAGGGTGAACTGGTGCCTGCCATTTCGAATGAAAACCTGCCGATTTATCGGATAGGCTTGAAGTGCTTCTTTGAAGAAGGTCGGGCGCTGGCACGGATTTCTCATCCCAACGTGGTGAGCGTTATTAATTTCTTCAGGGCCAATGAAACCGTGTATATGGTCATGGCTTACGAATCAGGTCGTTCGCTGCAAGAGCATATTTTGAGGCGTCGCGACAAGGGTGAGAAGCCGCTGGTGTCTGAGCGTTTTATCCGCCGTATGTTCAACCAGGTCATGAACGGCCTGCGCGAAGTGCATACCAATAAGTTGCTGCATCTGGATTTGAAACCGGCGAATATCTATCTGCGCCTTGATGGTACCCCCATTTTGCTGGATTTTGGTGCCGCCCGTCAGACCCTGAAAACGGATATTCCCAAGCTCTACCCGATGTATACGCCGGGTTTTGCCGCGCCAGAGTTGTATCAGAAAAATGGTAACCTAGGCCCCTGGACAGATATTTACAGTATCGGCGCCTCCATTTTTGCCTGCATGGTGGGCGCACCGCCGCAACCGTCGGATCAACGCAAGACCAGTGATAAGATGGAAGGCCATTACCGCAAACTGGAAGGCCTGTATTCTACCGAGTTGATTGAAGTGGTGCGCTGGTGCCTGCAACTGGATTCGCTGGAAAGGCCGCAAAGTGTATTTGCCTTGCAAAAAGCGCTGGCTATACAGGCGCAGCCACAAAGAGAATTGACTTTCATGGAAAAAATGACATTGAAAGTAACAACACTTATTGGCGGTAAAAGGAAAAAAGTGGAAAGTGACCACACTACGATACAAGAAAGTACCTTGAATTGAATTTCAATATGTACGCGGATCAGCCAGAAATATACAAAATCCTGGCAAATCTGACGTGCGTAAAAGTAGCCCCTATTAACAGAATAATTTAGTCTTTTTATATCTCATGCGTTTTTCCGTTTATCAAGAGAGTCATATTGGTGGCCGCAAGGTCAACCAGGATCGAATGGGGTATAGCTTTACCCGCGATTCGATTTTGCTTTTGCTGGCGGACGGCATGGGTGGTCATATCATGGGTGAAATGGCTGCAGCCATTGCCATGCAAACCATAGGTAATCTGTTCCAGCAACAGGCTCACCCCATGATAGGGCGGCCTGAACGCTTCATGGAAGACAGTTTTCTGGCTGCCCATCAAGAGATACATCGTTACCGCGCCATCAATAATTTACCAGAAACACCACGTACAACCATTGTTGCCTGTCTGATACAAAATGGTTATGCCTATTGGGCGCACTGTGGTGATTCCCGCCTGTACTGGATACGGCAAGGGCAGATATTGCTGCGCACCAAAGACCACTCACGTCTTGAAACCCTGATCGCCCAAGGCAAGGTTGATCCGGCAGAACGACATACGCATCCTGACCGCAACAAATTGTTCAACTGTCTGGGTGCGCCAAATGCACCTATCGTTGAATTGTCGCGCCGTGCTGTTTTGCAGCCGGGCGATTTGCTTTTGCTGTGTTCAGACGGGCTATGGTCGGTATTGCCAGACCACATGCTGGCACAGCGCCTGCATGACCACACCATTGTGCGTGCCGTACCTGAGTTGATACGTTCGGCTGTCGATATCGCTGGCAAGCAAAGTGATAATGTCACAGCCCTGGCGATGATGTGGGAAGGCGATGACCGTATGGATAATTCCACCATCATATCCACCAACACCTTGCCTATCGGCTCTGTCACGACGACCATACAGGCGCCAGTTGATGCCGAGTTGGAAAGCACGGACAACGACGTCTTTAACGACGCAGAAATTGAAAAAGCGATTGCTGAAATACGCAATGCAATTCATAAATCATCACGCATCACTTCCAAGAATTAATTCATCATGTCAAACACATTTCGCCCTAGCGGGCGTGCACCGGGCGCTCTGCGCCCGGTAGTTATCAGCCGTCATTTCACCAAACATGCCGAGGGTTCTGTTTTAATTGAATTTGGTGACACCAGGGTCATTTGCACTGCGAGTATTGAAGACAAGGTACCCGGCTTTTTAAAAGGCAAAGGGCAGGGCTGGATGACAGCTGAATATGGCATGTTGCCACGCTCTACCCACACCCGCATGGACAGGGAAGCTGCCAAAGGCAAACAATCTGGACGCACACAAGAAATTCAGCGCCTGATCGGACGTTCGCTGCGTTCTGCCTTTGATCTTGAAGCATTTGGCGAGCGTACGTTGCATATCGATTGCGACGTGATCCAGGCCGACGGTGGTACCCGCACCGCATCTATTTCTGGTGCGATGGTTGCTGCCTACGATGCTTTCGCCAAACTGGTTGAAAAGCAAGTTATTCCCCGTGTGCCGGTAAAGCATTTCGTCGCGGCGATTTCTGTCGGCGTGTATCAGGGCCAGCCGGTGCTGGATCTGGATTATCCTGAAGATTCAGCTTGCGATACCGACATGAACGTGGTGATGACCGAGCATGGCCATTTTGTTGAAATTCAGGGCACGGCAGAAGGCGAAGCATTTGATCGTGTGAAAATGAATGCCATGCTGGATCTGGCACAAGAAGGTATCAATGACTTGATCGCATTGCAAAAGCAGGTATTGGGTTTGCAAGAAAATTGAGAGGCCTTCAATGAACAAAAAAATAGTATTGGCCTCGAACAACCAGGGAAAGCTGAAAGAGTTTTATCAAATACTCGCCCCCCTGGGTATCGAACTTTGCTCGCAATCAGAATTTCAGGTGCCTGAGGCGGACGAGCCTTATCCCAGTTTTATTGAAAATGCGTTGACCAAAGCCAGGCACGCCTCGCGTTTGACGGGGTTGCCTGCGTTGGCTGACGATTCCGGTATTTGTGTCAATGCCCTCAACGGTGCACCTGGCGTGGTTTCGGCCAGATATGCTGGTGAACCCAAGTCTGATTTGCGCAACAATCAAAAGCTTATTGCAGATATGGCTGGCATAGCCGACAAGTCCGCGTTTTATTATTGTGTACTGGTATTTGTGCGTTCCGAATCTGATCCGCAGCCAGTGATCGCCGATGGGGTATGGGCTGGTGAGCTTATTGCAGAAGCCAGGGGTGATAATGGTTTTGGCTATGACCCTTACTTTTTCTTGCCAGCTTTAAACAGAACAGTGGCAGAACTGTCTGCCGAACAGAAAAACCAATTATCGCATCGTGGACAGGCGCTACGTGCCCTGGTTGAAAAACTCAGATGATACCGATCAAGCCAATTTTTACGGCAAAAGCAGTCGAAAAAAACAAGCCAGATTTATCGCAGTTGCCACAGAATGTGGCGACGCAATATCTGGCGCCTGGCAACTTGAATCTGAGCCAGTTGCCACCGCTGTCTTTGTATATCCATTTTCCCTGGTGTGTGAAAAAATGCCCTTATTGCGACTTTAACTCACATGAAGTGCGAAACGGTTTTGATGAAACCGCTTATCTGGATGCCTTGCGTGCTGACCTCGAAGCCGCATTGCCGCTCATTTGGGGGCGCAAGATATATACGATCTTTATCGGTGGCGGCACACCCAGCCTGATGTCAGCTGCCGGGTTGGACAGGCTGTTATCGGACGTACGTACCTTGCTGCCATTGGATGGCGCTGCTGAAATCACCATGGAAGCCAATCCGGGTACTTTCGAAGCAGAAAAATTTCGTTCTTATCGCCAGAGTGGCATTAATCGCCTGTCGATCGGTATACAGAGTTTCAACTCCCGGCATTTGGCAGCGCTAGGCCGTATTCATAATGGTGACGAGGCACGCCGTGCCATAGAAATTGCCCAGGCAAACTTTGATAATTTCAACCTTGACCTGATGTTTGCCTTGCCAGGCCAGACTATGGAAGAAGTGCAGCTTGATGTCGAAACTGCCATCTCGTTTGCACCGCCGCATTTATCGCTATATCACCTGACACTGGAACCCAATACTTATTTTGCGAAATTTCCACCAGCAATTCCTGATGACGATTTAAGCGCAGAAATGCAAGAGCTCATCCATACCCGCATGGCTGCGGCTGGTTATGGCAACTACGAAGTGTCGGCCTATGCACAGCCAAAACGCGCATCACGCCATAATCTGAATTACTGGAACTTTGGTGATTACCTTGGTATCGGGGCTGGCGCGCATTCCAAGATATCTTTTCCGCACCGGGTTATCCGTCAGGCGCGCTACAAGCAGCCTAAAGCCTATATGGACGCCACTGCCAGTGGCAATTCGGTACAGGAATCGTTTGAGATTCAACCGGACGAAATGGGCTTTGAATTCATGCTCAATGCCTTGCGTCTGCAAGATGGCTTCGGCGTCAATCTGTTTCAGGAGCGCACAGGCATGCTGTTGAACAGCATAGAAACAGAATTGCTGGCGGCGGAAAAAAAGGGTCTGCTGTATCGCGACCATCAAACCATTTCTGCAACACCGCTGGGCAAGCTTTTTCTGAACGATTTGCAGCAAATCTTCTTGAAAAGTGCTTAATTTTCAATTGCCATATGTACATCTGCGCAATGCAGTGTAAGCTATCTTGCAACACACAGATAAAGCGGCAAAATGGCATGCCATTTGTTAAATTGCGCACCAATCCAGAAAATCATTTAATTTTTGCCAGAATTGTTAAGTTTTGATCGGTTTACTGTCGATAATTCTCACAATAGCTCATGTATTGCTTTAATTTGTGTTGCAATTGGTTAATTCTCAAATTAATATCTTTACCAATTTTTGTAACAATTGAAGTACTTCTCTTATGGCTCAAACGCGAGAAATTGGCACATTTTTGCCGGTGATGAATAGCAAGCAACAATTGCTTGCTTTGCAAGCTGATTTTGGCGACTTGCCTTTCAGCGAAGTATTATCAATTGCGCAGTTCTTGAATGAATCTGAATTTTTTTCCCGTGTCAGTGGCGTCTCTTTATTAATCAAGACAGCTGATATCGCACAAGTCCCCACCGACATCGATACGCGTTTGCCTGTAGCACGCCTGGTACTTTGCATGCCTGAAACGCAATGCGTGGACAAAGAGGCACAAATACGTCTTAAACATTTCAACTCGCTTGGTATACGGCTGCTGATTGATGATTTCACGGGGGACAATCAGGTCTGGGATGATGTGAAATTAATCGGTGCGCCTTGTACAAAGGAAATTCCAGCGCAGCTCAAACCCTGGTTGATACGACTGCATGGCGGCACGCATCTCGCGCAAAACCTGCCCCACGCAGCCATGCTTGATCAGGCCCATGAAGCTGGTTTCAAATGGTTTTCTGGTGACTATGCGTTTTATCCGCCCGTCAGCAACAAAGCCGCAGATGCGACTGCACGCACACGCTTGTTGAAATTATTGGGCCTGGTGGCGCGGGACGCAGAATCACGCGAACTGGAAGAGTTGTTCAAGCAAGACACGACCTTATCCTTCATGTTGTTCAAGCTGGTCAGTTCTGCCGCCTTTGCGCAGACTGTGCGTGTTTCCAGCTTTGGCCAGGCGATCAATTTACTGGGGCGACGGCAATTGCAGCGATGGTTACAATTATTGCTGTATGCACGTCAGCAGGATCATGGCGGTGGCCTTAATCCACTCATGCCGCGCGCAGCGTTCCGAGCCAGCCTGATGGAAGCCATCTGTCAAAAGCAGGGCGGTAATAAAGACCAGCTTGATTGCGCCTTCATGGTCGGCATGTTTTCTTTGTTGGACAAATTGTTCGGCAACTCCCTGGCAGAAGTCTTGCAGCCACTGAATTTACATACCGATGTGCTCAATGCCTTGCTGCACAAATCGGGGCAATTGGGTAAAAGCCTGGATCTGGTAGAAAGAGCAGATCGTCCCTATGCAAATTTTGATCAAAGCTTGCCAGATCAATTAGGCTTGGCCGCAGATGATTATTATGAGTGCATCATATCCGCCTATGCCTGGGTTAATCAGGTTTGCCAGGATATGTAAATATGCAAATGCCTGCAATCGACGATCTGGAAATTGGTGTGAGCTTGAGTGAAGCCGTCCTTTGTCTTCAGGGTGAAGAGCTGGATGCCACGTTAAATCGTATTGTCAGAGAAGTTTTTCGTGATGCCAATGCCGCATTCATGCGCGGCAAATTTAAAGCCGGTGATCAGGATGAGGTCATCTATAGTGTGGCGTCGCCTGAAACTTATTATGTCTTGTCCGGTAAAAAAGGGCATATCAACGAAGCCGATATCCATAAATTGAATTTGCTGGCCAGCCTGACTGCCAGGTTATTTTCTACCCGTGCAAAGTTCGACCAGGGCTTCAAGGAATCTGCACTGGCGCAACTGCAACAAACACAGATACTTGATCAGATCCATGAATCCGTCATCACCATGGACCTGGCAGGTTTTATCATCAGCTGGAACCGTGGTGCTGAACGCCTGTTCGGGTATGACTCGCAAGAAGTCATCGGCAAAAATATCCTGTTTTTGTATGACGATGAAGACATCAACGGCCTGCGCCTGTATGACAGCTTTCTTGAGCATGGCGGGCGAGAGATGGAAGTGCAACGCAAGAAAAAATCAGGTGAAGTTTTCTGGGCCAGCCTGAGCCTTTCGCCTTTATGCGATGCGCAAGGCCTGCCCATTGGCATCATCGGTTATCTCAGTGATATTACCGCCCGTAAAAAAGCAGAAGAAAAAATCAATCACCTGGCGTATTACGATGCGCTCACCAATTTGCCCAATCGTAGTCTGTTCAAGCAACTGGTCGACAAAGCTTTGCTGCAATCTCAGCGCAACAATACCAGCGCGGCCATCATTTTTATTGATCTGAACCGCTTTAAGCCGATCAATGACACCCTGGGGCATGAAATAGGCAATGAATTATTGCGCCAGGTCGCCAGTCGCTACCTGCTGACCCTGCGCGAAAACGACATCGTTGCGCGTCTTGGCAGTGACGAATTTGCGATTGCCCTCATCGATATCAACCAGCATTTTCACGCCAGTCTCGTCGTACAGAAGTTATTGCATGCGATGGATGATGCCTTCATCGTCGCAGGGCATGAATTGCGGGTAGGGGCCAGCATAGGCATCAGCGTGTTCCCGCAAGATGGCAGCGAGGCCGATAGCCTGCTGCAAAAAGCCGATATCGCCATGTACAAAGCCAAGCGCAGCGCCGGCAATGTATCGGGCAGCTTCGTCTTCTATAGCGACAGCATGAACCAGAGTATCGCCGGTCGCTTGTATCTGGAATCTGGCATGCGCAGGGCTTTGGAAAATCAGGAGTTTTTCCTGGCCTATCAGCCCAAGGTTGATATACGAAGCGGCAGAATCATCGGCGCAGAAGCCTTGCTGCGCTGGCTGCATCCGGAAAGAGGTCTGATTTCGCCGGTAGAATTTATTCCCATTGCCGAAGAAACCGGCCTTATTCTGCAAATTGATGAATGGGTGCTGGAAACCGCCTGCGCACAGGCCAGGCAGTGGCAAGACAGCGGCATACCGGCATTTCGCATTGCCGTGAATGTATCTGCCAGGGAATTCACCACCAGCCTGCCAGTGCGCGTCAAAGAAGCGCTGGAGCGTTATCAGATATCACCCAAATGGCTGGAACTGGAAATCACCGAAAGCATGCTCATGCACAGTACGGAAAGCGTGATCGCCATCATGGAACAGATTACTGCACAAGACGTGGTGCTGGCCCTGGACGATTTCGGCACCGGTTATTCCAGTCTGTCGTATCTGAAACGTTTTCCGATTGATACACTGAAGATTGACCGGTCATTCATACAAAGCATACCTGCCGACCAAAATGACTGCGCCATCGCCAGCGCCATCATCGTCATGGCAAAGCAACTCAATCATAAAGTCATCGCAGAAGGGGTAGAAACCGAAGAGCAACTTGCTTTCCTGATCAAGGCAGGCTGCGACGAAGTGCAGGGTTACCTGTATTCCAGACCAGTCAGTCCTGGAGAGTTGCTTAAATTGCTAGATAAAGACTTCCATTCTGGAAATGAGCCTTGCTGAACCGCCTCACACAGGTTATACTGTCGGGCTCGGAAGCTTGGCAGAGCGGTTGAATGCACCAGTCTTGAAAACTGGCGAGGTGTTATAGCCTTCGTGAGTTCGAATCTCACAGCTTCCGCCAGATATATTGATTAAGCCCTTGATTTTCAAGGGCTTTTTCTTTATCTGTACTTCTTAGTATGCCATTCAGTATGCCATTTTGCGCTGGAACAAATTGGATGCTATTGGAATCCAGTTGATTATGTTCCTTTTCTGTTTCTGCCTTCTAATCGCAGACTTAAATGTCGTTGCATGCAGTTATAGCATTTCAGTATTGGTTGCCATGGTTTGTATTGGAACGAGTTCTCGCGGCCATTGCTGTCTTTGACTCAGGTTGGTTTTGAAAGCCAAAGTTCCTATCCAAGACTTGCTTTTCCCACCAGGTTGAAAGTGCATAGTGCTCAGTTGGATAGCTTAGCCACTGATCCTTGGCGTGTTGTTTCTTGGTGTACGCGCTAATGAATTCAGGTCGAAAGCAACTGTACTTATTGGCAGTGTATTCAAAGAGAGAAACAAACTGCTCTGGGTCAACTGGGTAGTTGGGCCAAATTTCATTTAGAGCTCGCGCCATTTCCTTTTTGAGCTCACCCTTCTTTAACTTGCTCAGGAGATGAAAAATCTTATCGTTCTCTTCGACTCGTGGACGTTCCACGGAATTACTTATCGCTAACCCTGCGCATTTGGGCAAGTTAAAGCAAAAGGCTTCTCTGTTTTGCTTTGTTACTAACTTCAAGTGTTCATAGGAATGAAGGTTGCGCATTGCCCGTGGGACATAATCGCCCCGTTCTGCTTGCATCAATTCCTTTAAACTTATCGGAGTCAGGAGCATGATCCAAATGACAAGATAGGTTTCGGTTTCTTTTTCCGATAAAACACCTAGTCGACGGGACTTCAGGTTATCTAGTGGTATTTTATGCAACAGAGCATTGACGAAACGCGCAACATCCTCGTAAGTTTTGAAGCACGGGAGCGAGCTTTTTGCTGATATCGTTTCCTCCACTTTGGCAAGTAATTTTTTGCTGCTTTCTGTTCGCTTTGTCCTATCTATTTTTGCATTGAGTCTTAAGGCTGTCCTTCTGGCAGCACCTTCAGTGATTACAGTCGCCCGGCCTAATTTAATGTCACGGGATTCTCCTTTGACCGTCCTTCTGTAGAGATATTCTGTCACAACGCCATTGATGACCTTTTGATATAAATTGCCCCCCAAGGCTTTTACGGAGGTCCTTGGTGCGATTGGAGGCGGGTTGGTTTCTGCCCTATCAGTCACTTCTGGATTGATCGCCTCGATAGGCTCCGTAGAGTCTTTGGCTATTTCGGTCTTTAAGGACTTCTCGGTTTCCGGTGATTTTTCCAATGCTATTGTCTCTTCGGTATCTTTAGGTGGTTGGGAATGTGAGAAATAGGTCCTTCGGTTTGTGCGGATTTGTACATCGATTTCACGACCGTTACTGGTAACCAGTTTATGTTTTGAGGGCATATAAAATTCAAAAATAAATTGTTTCTGAAGTGCAACGTTAATTAAGAGGCATTTTTCTGGAATGAGAGTGTTGGTAAAATAAAATTACCATTATTCAATTTTTACACAAAATTTACACAAAAAATACTCTGAAAAAGCACATAATTAAAACTAAAGTTACACAATATTTTTATGGAAAATATGCAGGGAATCGGTGGACATATTTCATATACATTCTTATCCGTCAGTAGAGGTAAATGGGGAAGTAAACCCCACCTGGCTCACAAAGATAAACTATATGGCATCTATAAAGATTCAAACTAATAAAAAATATGTTTAGAAATGATACCGCAATTTTTTGTCGTATCTCATTCCTTTTAGAGTCCAGGTTGCAGCTCTGGCGACCTCTTCAACCAAAACAATCCACGTAATCAAGTCCAGCGGTTTAGCCCATGCTCTGGCGATCTTGGCAGCTATTTGATGGAAGGATGGAATTTGCGGGCGAGAAAGGGAGGAAAGGGTATTAACTGTTAAGGGTTCAAATTGAACATCAGGAAAAAATATTTAACTACTCCATCATGTGCAGTGCGCACCGGCAATCTGCATAACTTAATCCTGGAGCCATCAGTCATGCCAACCCGAATCCAACCACGCAGTAAAGTAAGTGTCCCGACGCCATCCCCCAAAGTTATAGCGCCTGCGGGTCCAACCAAAACACGTCGAACTGTGAGCGCCTTGGCGCTGTGCCTGGAGCCACCTTTCACACAAACACCAATCCAACCCCAATTGCTGCGCCGTCAACAAGTCGAAGAGCTGACTGGACTAAAACGCAGCAGCATTTACGCTCGCTTCAATCCCAATTGCAAACAGTACGACCCCGATTTTCCCAAGCCCATTTCCCTGTCCACTGGCGCAAAAGGTGGCGTTGCCTGGATCGCTTCCGAAGTTGTGGCCTGGATAGAGACACGCATCGCCGCAAGCCGTGCCAGCGCATTTGACAATGCCTGAGTGGCTTACCAATTTTCTTTAAAACAGCGTTGACACGAGTAAAGATGGCGTTACCAATACGGTGTTAAGCCAGGTCAGCTACCGTCCTTTTGGAGAAATGCAATCTTACACTAACAGTGCTGGGCAAGCGCACGTTCGCAATTTTGATTCCTTAGGTCGCGTAGCCAGTTACACCTTAAATAATCAGGTGCAAGCGATTAGTTATGACGTCAATAGCCGCATCACTGGAATTGCAGAGACGGGTAATCCTGCTCGGCAAGCGACTTTCGCCTATGACGACTTAAGTCAGCTTACTAGCTATATCACACCACAAACGACACAGGCTTTTACCTATGGGATGGTGGGTGAGTACATATACAAAGACATCAATGGCGCGAGAACAGTGTATGGCAATAATTCGACCCGACGTTTAGTCCAGGTTGAGTCAACTAACATTGTAAGTGATCCAAATGGGAGCATCACCAATAATGGTGATGCGAAGTTTAGTTACGATGCCAGGGGGCGCATGCTTTCCGTGAATAATAGCGCAGGGGTTGTTCAGTATTTAGTCAATGCACTTGGTCAGCGCGTACAAAAGACAGTGCTTGACAATAGCGCCAATGTTCTTTCGCGTACCACGTTTTACTACGATAAAAATGGCAAGCTCATCAGTGAACGTACTGGAACTTTTGATGTTGACTATATCTACCTGAACGACACCCCTGTCGCGGTATTTAAATAAACGTCCATCATTGGTTTGATTTAGAAATACCACATTATAGAAGTACGCAAAAAAACGAAATGATTATGTATCTATTCAAAACTAAACGCATGGTCACTGCGTGCTTGCTGTCCATATTGACAGCAAGTTTAATGGTATTGCCAGCAATGGTGACAGATGCGCATGCCGCCAGTGCCATACCGGTTGGCTGGATTATCCCAGGTGGAGGCGGCAACACCCCTCAGTTAAATGGTAGTGTTTTTAATGTGTTTTCTGGCGGTAAAGTCACCTTGGGTGACACCGTAAATACACAAGCATTTTGTAATCCGAATTTTTATGACGCACCTCAGCTGAATGTAGAGACGGCTAATTTATTGGGTACAACGCAATGTAAAAACAATAGCAGTACAGTCACCGGTACGGCGGCATTAATCACTGCCAGTGGTACCAGTGTGGCACGTCAGACCTTGCCAGCATTTCTAAGCACGACTAACCCGCTGGACGTTAATTTCGCTAATGGCAGCCAGATACTGGTCAATAATGGAGTGACCAGCAGCCAGATCAACGGCAATGGACAATTAATAGTCACCAGCAGCAGCCCGGCAGCCACAGCTGCCAAAACACAAACCGCTAGCGTTGTCGCCTCTACAGTACCAGGTGGCGGCAACACAGCGCAAACCCTTACTCTAAGCAAACAAGGCAGTACATTGACCTTGCCTGCGGGAGAATACGCCAAAGTTAATTTGCAAGTTAATGGCATCCTGCGCTTCCAGGCAGGTACTGTACCAACCCGCATCAAACAGCTCAATCTCAGCAATTGCAATGGCACCACCATGGAGTTTGAGCCAGGCGACTACTACATAGAGAATGCCGTCTGGCAGCAAGCCTGTCACCTCAAAGTCGGCGCAGCGGCAGCAGGCAACAACAGTACCAGCGTCAACCTGTATTTCAAAAATGCCTTTACCCTCAATAGCGGGCCTACGTGCTGGAACATCAACGGCACCTGCGGTAGCAGCATGACCACTGCTCAGATGCAGACGCAACATCCAGAGCAACTTAAACTCTATCTGTACAGCGGCAATTTTGCGACAGCGCAAGGCGCACAAATTGCAGCTGGCATCTACGTTGATCAAGGCGATATCAAGCTCACCACTGGCAATAACTTCGTCTTCCTCGGCGATATGTTTGCCAGCAACATCAGCA
>NZ_JBMPPL010000013.1:0-164517 GCF_049339485.1 Undibacterium sp. TJN19 | reverse complement strand
TGGACAGGGCTGCAACACCAACGGAGACGGCGCCGCCAGTGATTTGGCCTGCCCAGTAGGTCAGACCTGCTGGATCAGCTTCGTGGCCGAACAGGTTTTTGTAGATGGTGTTGACGGTTTGTGCTGTTGTCAGATTACCATAAGTGGCTGTGTATTCTGGTTGCACTGAGAAACTTTGGGCGATGTCTTTTAAAGACGAATTGCTTGCTACCCAATAGGCCAAACCCAGTGGGTCAGCTGGACGGTTGAAATATGCGATGTAAAGCTTTTGGATATCACTAGCTGAATTAGCCATTTAGAACTCCTGATTTATGATTTAAAAAGTGCGAAGCTTGCTTTTAAGGCACCTACTCGCGTTACGGCAAGCAGATATTCGCAGATGCACCCTATCAAGGATGTGACGCAAATCACATTCTCGAAAAAAAGCAAGCATCCCAACATTTGGCGCCCATCTTTCCCGGATTTTCCATTTGTTCTGCAGAAACAGCTTTCAAATGGAAAGTCCAGATGTGACTTTGCCAACCTATTATTATAAAGCTTGCTTAGCAGTAAACCCAAATGAATATTACGTGACAGGAAATGAGAAAATCATTTATCACTATGTAAAAGGAGGTTTGCGTCATGTTGCACGAGGGCAAAATGCAAAACCCTGTTCACCGCAGACGTCAAAAAAAATTAGATTTGGGAAGATAAGCTAAGTTAGCGGCCTGCTACTAAATCTGCATTACTATTTGAACAAGCAGCACACATTTAAGTATGAATTGATCAAGTATCTAGTTACGTTTGCTCACAAAATACCAATAAAACCAAGCCTAAATCAATGCCGTCTCAATTGGCATCTCCACCAGCGATAGCATGAAACCACTTAAATAAAGTAAAGGTGGACTGCAACATTGCATCGAGATAGTAAGAGAGGTACTTATTTGCAGACTTGAAATACCAGCAGTCTGAAAATAAAAAGCTTCCATTCAAACAGAACGGAAGCTTTTTTCCATCACTCTAATTAAAGAGTATTTTCATTACTCACACTATTTCTTACCCCAATAGGTAACGCCATAGGCATAACGACTGCCAATATTATCGAGCCTTGAGGAAAAGACATAAGCCGCCGTACCACCCTTTTCTGCGGTAACGACGCCGTTCACAGCCATATTGTTTGGCGCTGTATTCTGATCGCCGCCAAATAAAATACCATTACTGTAGACGGCTCCCTGAGCCTGCAAGGCAAAACGCTCATTGCCGCTGACCAGATCAAAGCCTGTTGTAAAGCTGGCTTTCGCAAAATCCAATTGCAATTTGGCATTTTCAAGCTTAGCCGCGATTTCCAGACCTTTTTGATCGACAAGCACAGCCTGACTGTCCTTCAAAGCAAAGCCCATACTGCCTGTAGTCGGCACTTGCCACTCAGCCCCTTTCGTCACCAGCACCTGATAACGACTGTTCCCGCCGGCATAGGTTGCGCCATCCTGAGCTGCTTTCTGCACATCAAATTCGGCGTTTTTCCCCATCACATCTACCCAGCGTCCCCAGATAATGGTGTTAGCCAGAATAGCGCCATTGTTACTATTTCCAGTTCCGGTGCCATTACCGTTATTGGGTGAATTACCAGTCGCAACGGTTTTTTTAACCCCGCCCACTTTGGTGGGATCAAGATTTGGATCAATCACTGCCGGGGCTACCAAGGCAGCAGAACCGCCCGTTAAGGTTTTACTGCCTGGTTCATCCGAGCGCGGTGGAGCGACAGCATCGGGAGCAAGACCTGGGGCCGCTTGCAACAATTGCGGTTTGCCTTGCCCTTTATTAATTTGCAGCAATAAGCCTTGTTGACGTGCAAACAACTCAGTTGCAGCCAGACCTTCGCATGGACCTGCACCCTGGGGTGAACAGGCGCCACTAAAACCGCTGACAACAACCCCTCCCTCAACGACGATAACCCTGGTTGTGTCCTGAGTGGTGAAAACAGTGAAATCTGTACCGCGCACACCAATCGCAGCCACAGGAGTGTTGAAACGGAAATTCTGGCGTGCAAGTTTCACGGCATTACCAGAAACACTGCGGGCAACGCCAGATATCAGTTCCAATTTGATTTGCGTATTTGCGGGATCTTTTTTATCAACGTGGTAACTAACGATACGTGCTTCGCTATTTGGGCGAACGATCAAAAGGCCATCATCAACAGTTTTCAGATAGATATAGCCATCTGCACCAGTTTTTATGCTGATTCCTTCTTGCACAAAACTATCCAGTTTTGCCGCCTTACCATTGATTTCTACCTTACCCCAGATAGCCGTTATTTTTGCAGCATCTTCAGCAAATGCCATAGCAGGGATGGCCAGCACGAAAGCCAGCATCCATTTAGCTAATTGTTGCATCGCATTATCTATTCTGCTTTTCATATTTATTCCTTACTTGCCTATTATTCTGGCAAAGTTCTTTTTCACCAGACATCCATTGTGCTGGCGATATTTCAGTTCTTATTTTTGTTATTATCCACTGAAATGCAAATAATATTGTGACGGTCGTCACAATTTACGATTTGCTTTACTATAGCATTTTTTTGCTAAGCCATTGAAACCAGAAGGATTATTATAAAAAAGCATCAAGTCTATTGTCGATATCGCTTTATTTACAGGGGAGAGAAGGCTTTCCCTTATTACTTATCCTTGCGGCTTTTTTAAAATGGCATTCCATATAGATTCGTGGCTTTGCACAAAAAGATGTGCGCCATTTAACACGATTTAACCATTTCGGCTTATCATGCAGCCGAATTTATTACGATCAGTACAACATTATTATATTTTGCCTCTTTGCACAGTGAATAATTCAACGGACGTTTTTACGCCACCATGAGGCAGGCACTTCAGATTTTTTTGCGGTTTTCTGCAAAAGCCTACTTGTGGGTACTTATTGCCACATTGCCTGTCAGCCTGTGCGCAGTCAACCAGTGGCTACCGGAAAACCAGCGCCTGTTTCCTGGTGATGAATGGTTGCGCGATCACTTCGTTCAACTACGCGCGACAGAAATCCCGGAAGAGCGTCTGGCGCTGATTGATATTGATGAACATAGCATAGCCGCACTGGGGCCTGTGCCGTGGCCACGCGCTCGGATAGCTGACTTGATAGAAAAACTCATTGTTGAATTTGGCGTCCGCGGGGTCGCGCTGGACATTTTTTTTGACGAACAAAAAGATACTATTGGCGATCAGCGACTTGCCATGCTGGCGACGCATGGGCCTATCGTACTGGCGCAGGCATTTGATTTTGACAAGAGCAGGCTGTTGCCCTTGCGTAGCGGTAAATTGGCCGGTGGCAAAACCATATCGCCTGATGCTACCCGTCTTGGCAGTAATGCAGCAATGGCCACCGGATATATCGCAAATCACGCAGGCTTGAGTAACGCGCGCTTCATAGGCAATATAGGCTTTGTTCCTGACAGAGATGGAACTTTACGCCGGATTCCTGTTCTCACCCGCTTTGAAAACAAAATATACCCAGGTCTGTCGCGTGCTTTACTCGAATGCTGCTCAAAAATCCGGCCAGATAAACTGTTTGCACTGAACAGCCGTTTTTCAGATGTCGATGAAAATGGATTTTCGCGAGTTGAATTCAGCCGCAGCTTGTCCGCATATGAAGTAGTGCCTGCCTATAGTGTTTTGCAAGATACGACGCCGCTAGAATCACTACGCGGTAAATTTGTAATTATTGGCTCATCCTCATTAAGTCTGGCAGACCGCGTTGCAACACCACTCAATCCATCTACCAACGGGTTTGTGGTACACGCCGAAGCACTGACCACATTGCTGGACGAACACGAAGGCCGTCAGTATGTAAAATGGCCAGGCAAATGGATAGCCTTATTGTTTACAATGCTAACGGCGGGCATTGCGCTATATATGTTTCCGCGTTTTTCTGCCTTGTACAATACGCTGATGCTGGGTATCGCTTCAGGGATCTGGGTGGTGGTAGCCTATTTTTCAGTTGAACACGATATGTGGTTTTCACCTGTCAGCCCCTTGATCGCCAACTTTTTTTTGCTGGCAGTTGCAGTTCCTTTTGGCTGGCAAACGGCACAACGCAAATCACGCAGATTGCTTGGCACTTTGCAGCAATATGTTGCCAAGGCAGTGGTACAAGAATTATTACGAAGTGATTTGAAAGATCCATTAGCACCACGGCAACTTCATGTCACTACCCTGATTGCAGATATGGAAGGCTATACCAGTCAGGTAGAAAACCTGCCTATGGAAGAGGCAGCAAATTTAACGCGCGAGTTCCTCGAATGCCTGACCGCACCGGTATTGGAAAAAGGTGGCACGCTGGATAAATACACTGGTGATGGCCTGGTCGCTTTTTGGGGTGCGCCCTTGCCGGTAGAAAATCACGCAGACCTGGCAGTTGATGCGGCAATAGAAATCGTCAGAAACGTCAGAAAATTAAGCGCTCAATATGAGCAACAGGGGAGAAAGAAGATTAGAGTCCGAATCGGCATAGAGAGCGGCATCGCCATTGCAGGTGATTTTGGCAGTTCATTCCGCAGCATATACACAGCAGTCGGCGACAGTGTCAATACGGCATCGCGTCTGGAGGATGCCGCCCGCCACTTCCCTCACGATATCATTATCGGAAAAGGTACTGTCGATGGATCAAACAGACATGCATTTCAACTGCTGGGTGAACGCCTGCTGAAAGGCAAAGAAAAACCTACCACGATCTATACGGTGGAGGTTTCTAGATGAGTGGTGTTGTCAAGCGCACTCAAAAATTTGTCATCTTCTTACTCGTCTGCCTGATGGGAAGCGCCGTTGCGCGCGCAGACGAGAATACCGACAATGAAAATCTGTACATTGAAGCCTTAAAGGCGATCAGTGAAAAACGTCATGACGACGCAAAAGTACTGCTCAACAAATTGATAGGAAAATTGCCGCAGCACGGCGGTGCCTTGATGGACCTGGCAATGCTACATTGCGAATTAGGCAACAAGGTAGAAGCTGACCGCATCTTCCACGACATGAAGGCAAGTTTTCAACTATCTGAAGACCAGGTACATGAACTGGATCTATTGCAGTCTAAAAAATGTCTTCCACGCGCACCTGAAACGCGAATAGCCATATCCTTTGATGTCGGCTATGACACCAACGTCAATCAAGGAGCAAGTAATCCCGATTTCATCCTGGGTAGCGGGACAGAGCAACTCGAATTGCGTCTGCTACCTGAATATCAGCCCAAGGCAGATCGCTATGCTACGCTCACTGCAAATGGTTCACGTGAACTTTCAAACAAGGGCCTAGTTGGCTTTGCACAACTGCGTGTGCGCGCTTATGACACCCTGACGGCATTCAATACCATGGCAGCGGCCGCTGGGGTAGAACAAGCCTGGAACTGGCGTGACTATGGATTTAGGAGTACTGGCTTGTTAAGTGCCCTGACATTGGGTGGCCAACTTTATCAAAAGCAGGAAATTGTTCAATTGCGTCTGACACCACCAGCAAAAGCGGACAGCCCCTGGCGTTTCAGCACCGCAGCCGGGTTCACCAATGTGCAATACCCTACCTTATCCAATTTTGATGCGCACACTTGGGAATTACGCGGCATGCTTTCCTATGAAGCAGAAAAGTTCCTGCTACAAGGCAGCATTGCTTACCTGGCAGACCGCGCGCATTCAGACAGACAGGGGGGGCACCGTCAAGGGTATTACGCGAACCTGAATCTGCGCAGGCAATTATTTCAACGTCATGAACTGGAACTGGGCTGGAGCCAGCAACTGTGGCAAAGCGCCGACATCTATTCGCCAACGCTGATTGATGTGGCAAGGCGGCAAGATACGCAGATGTTCAAGGCCGCCCTGAACTGGGCAATGACAGATAAGCAAACGCTGCAACTGGAATTCAGAGCGACAAATAACAGGGAAAATATCTCCATCCTTCAATACAATGGCAAATCTCTGCAACTAAGCTGGCAGTGGCAAAACTTTTAGACGGCAATTTATTGATTTACGATCATTTCAACAATACATCAGAAAAAATATCTATCAAAAATAAGTGCATATTGCTAAAAATGGGCGCAAGTCAGCGAAGATGTGAGTGAAACAGACTGCTTTGCCCATAATTTGATATTCTTGGTGACTGTCACCATCTAAGACCTATCAATTTACACAAAGCAAGCTTTGGTGATCGCCTGACATACCGCCCGTCGTAATAATTGGATTAATGAATGACAGTATCAAATAATGAAGTCGCTGTTATCAATAACAAGACCCCAAGCGCAGACTTGGCCACGGTCTTGCCTGGACAATTGCAAATAAAAATTCCAATTCAGACCAAGGTCCAGGTAAAAGTTAATCAAATCACCATCAATCTGCGCAATATCCCGCTGCTCACCGGCCTCAATGATGAAGACATGGGTAAAGTCAAAGCCGACATGCGCGTGCGTCATTTCAATAAACGTGATGTGGTATTGCAAAAAGGTGGCATTGGTGACAGCCTGCTGTTCTTGCTTTCAGGACAATTGCAGGTAGTGGATGTCACTGAAGATGGTCGCGCAATCGGCTTGCGCATGCTGAAAGAAGGCGATTTTTTTGGTGAAATCGCCATCATCAATGGCACTGCCAGATCGGCATCTGTGGTTGCATTAAGCAATGTGCTGGTCGGCTTCTTGCCCAGCGCAACGGCACTGCATTTATTTTCGCATTCACCGGCGATGGCCAACATGATGTTGCGCCATCTGGCAGAAAAAATTCAGCGTGACTCAGAATTCCGTGCCTTATTGAGTATCAGCAATACCTCCCGTCGTATCTACGCCTTCATCGCCCTGTTCAAGAAAATCATGCCTGGCAATCTGGAAGTCATAGAAAATCTGCCGACCCATCAGGACATCGCCATGATGATCAACACCAGCCGCGAAACTGTCACACGCGCCTTGCTACATCTGGCACAACAAGGCATTGTTGAAAAAGACCTGCACAGACTGATCATCAGAAAGCCAGATGAACTGGAAAAACTCGCTTTAGGTGCAGGCGTTTGATTTTGCTCAACGTGCAAAACGTTATACGCTAAGCCGCCATGCTCTTTAATTCTTTTGGGTTTCTGTTTGCATTCCTGCCCATCACCCTCCTCATATGGCAGATACTTAAACAGAAAGCAGGCATACGCATTGCCCTGACCTGGCTGGCACTTGCTTCACTGGTGTTCTATGCAGTCTGGGATGTCCGCTATTTATTCGTACTGCTGACCTCCATCACCATCAACTTCTGGCTGGGTGGCCGCATCTTGCGGGCACGCGCAGCAGGGCAGGACGCCAAAGCCGGTCACTGGCTCAAGGCTGGCATCTGTTTCAATCTGCTGGTACTGGGTGGCTTTAAATACACTTACTTCTTGCTGGCAAATTTGTTTGCGGTTTTTCATGCGGCGCCACCGATAGACCCTATCGTTTTACCGTTGGCAATTTCCTTCGTCACCTTCCAGAAAATTGCCTATCTGGTTGATTGCCGGCGCGGGCACGTAGCAAAGCATGATGCACTTGAGTATCTGTTTTTTGTTTCTTTCTTCCCGCAACTGATTGCCGGGCCCATCGTTCATCACAAACCCCTGATTGCACAAACGGATGCACAAAATAACCCCCTGTTTACGCAACCAGAAAGCCTGGTAGCCGGTTTTTCTTTCCTGGCGCTGGGGCTGTTCAAGAAAACCATCCTGGCAGACAGCTTCGCCCATTATGCCAGTCCGGTATTTGAACTGGCCAGGCAAACCATGCCCGGTGGTGAAGCCGCCTGGCAAGCCATGCTGGCTTACAGCCTGCAATTGTATTTCGATTTTTCTGCGTATTCGGATATGGCCGTTGGCCTGGCGCTGATGTTCGGTTTCAAGCTGCCAGTGAATTTCTTCTCACCATACAAGGCAACATCCATCATCGATTTCTGGCGGCGCTGGCATATGAGCTTGTCCAGTTTTTTGCGAGACTACCTGTACATCCCGCTTGGCGGCAACCGTCATGGCGCAGTCAGACGTTACCGTAATCTATGGTTGACGATGTTGCTGGCCGGTGTATGGCATGGCGCGGGATGGAATTTTTTTCTGTGGGGAGCAGTGCATGGGGCCCTGCTGCTGATTAATCATTTCTGGCATCACCTGCTGCAAGGCCGAGTCGCTTTAAGCAAAGCCTGGAATACCCTGCCCGATTTTTTCATGATCGCAATGACTTTCCTGCTGGTGGCCTTTGCCTGGGTACTGTTTCGTGCACCAGACATCAGCAGTGCCAGCAATATGTACACCGCACTGCTTTACCCCCTGTCGGGTGGCAGCTTGCCCGCCATACCCTGGCACAGCCCCATGCAGCTATTGGAAGGCTTGTTGGGTGCTTCCGGCGATGTAGCCTGGGTATGGATAGGCATCGGCCTGCTCATCGTCTGGGCGCTGCCTAATTCAGTGCAATTGCTATCGTATGACCCAGCTCCCAATACCCGCATCACCATCAAATGGCAAATACCTCTGGGTCTGTTAAGTGGCCTCTGCTTCTGGTTTGCGCTGAAATGGATGGCGGTCAGGCCAGCCACCGAATTCCTCTACTTTAATTTCTAAGGGGGATAGGCAAATGACGCAAATGAAAAGATTCTGGATCAGTGCAATAGCCATGTTCCTGCTATTGTCTGCAACTTGGATCATTGCCTTAAAGCAGCAACTCGGCTCGCCCACCGCCAGTTCGCGCTGGGTCTATGATGCCTATCAGAACAAAATTCACGCAGCCCGGCAGGCCAATGGCCCACGTGTACTGGTGGTCGCTGGTTCAAATGCCATGTTCGGTATTGACTCAGGCATGCTGGAAAATTTCTGGCAACGCCCTGTTGTCAATCTCAGTGTCAATGCCGGCCTGGGCCTGCCTTATATTCTGAATGTATCACGTCACGTCGCACGACCTGGCGATACCATACTAATGCCTATGGAATACGCGCTCTACCTTGATGAAGGGAAAGCCAACTCGCAGATCATTGATTATGTCATGGCACGTGACCTGGACTACTGGCGCAGTCTCAGTCGCTTACAGCAATTACAATTTGCCGCTGGCCTGGGTGCTGACCGTTTGCTGAATGGCTTGCGCCATTTACCCGATGGCCCGGTCACCAGCGGCACGTATGGCGCGCATCACCTCGATGCCAGGGGTGACCAAACCCACACCAGCGCCACAGACCGCACGGCTGGCGATATCGCCGCAGTGGCTGCGACAAAACCGTGGGACTATGGACATCGGGCAGCGACAGAAACTGGCGGCTGGCAGTTATTGGCAACCTATGCACAATGGGCAAAGAGCAATCATATCTGCATCATTGCCGTACCAACCGTTTTGCTGCATCACGCCAAATACGATATAGATCTGGAAGACCAGTTGTTTTACAAAAACTTGCCACAGCGCATGAGCGCACTGGGCATAGAATACCTGGGGCGTCCGCAAGATTTCATGTATCCGGCAAACTGGTTCTTTGATACCGATCATCACCTGCAAGACTGGGCGCGGCAAAAACATACTGCCGCACTGATCCAGTTATTGCGCGCAAGACCTGCTGATCATTGCGGTCTGTAAATAACGCCAGTCAAAACGTAGCAAAATTCATTTTACGCAGATGAAATCAAATACGTCCAATATCCAGATCCAGTGAATTGGCAACGCCATCAATAATATTAATCAGTCGGTTTGACAGTGCTGGCCATTGCCTGGTGGCAGTCCAGGCATGTGCCTGTTGCGCTTTTTCACGCAATGCTGGCTGGTCATTCAAAATGGCGGCGATACCAACTGCCATTTCGTCTGGCTCTGTGCCTGGTAATACATGCACGGCATCTTTCACATCGTTAAAGATAGACAATGGCGTTACTGCTACCGGACGGCCTGATGCCAGCCCCATGCGCACGGCAGCACTGGACGACTCCTGCGTCTGCTGATACGGGTAGACAATCAGGTCAGCATGTTGCAACCATGCCTGGCTTTCTTCATCACTCAGATAATCCGACAAAAAGCTGACCTGATCTTCCAACTGGAAATCGGCAATCAACTGACGACAATCCAGCATTTCCTGATGGGATAAATGAACGGGATAGAGCGAATTCACCAGCAACAGATGATAATGTTTTGCGCTGGCAGTCAGTTTGGCAAACGCCCTGATCAGCACTTGTATGCCTTTGTGCGGCAACAGGAAACCGTAAGATGCAATCACCGTTTTTCCTGCCAGATGCCGGGCATTGACAGTAGTCGCAGAATAAGTTTGCGTGGGCATCAGGCCCTGAGGAAAAAACAAAAGATTGTCCGTCAGACCAAAATCCTTGAGCCGGTTCAAATCATCAATGCCATGCACAAACAGACGTTCTGCCAGTTTCAACTCGGTGGCAATTGATGCCAGCGACACCAGTCCATTTTCACGCTGCACGTCCGCCGTGGAATGAAAAAATACATATGTCGCTATATGTTTTTCTTTCAGACGCGTAATCAGCCTTGCCATGGCAGCAAGCGAAAAGAAACCGAAATTATATTGAATGACCACAGCCTCAAGCTTTTGCTCAATGATGGCAAGATAGGCATCATCGAGTGTCTCTTCCATATTCGCATCCCAGCAGCGAACCACATTGGCGGCGTCGCGTGCAGTTCTTTCTGGAATATGGCTACTCAAAAATACCAGCCTGTCTTGCGGAATTTCATTCGTCAGAAACGATGAATACGATGCGATGCCACAGCGCGCATTCCAACTGCTGATCCAGCCTATGCGCGGCTCTTTGCGCAACATGGCTTGCTGTTCAAGCGCAGCGATAGCTTGCCGGGTACGGCTGGCAACATCAGACCAGGCATAGTTTTGCGAAATATACTGATACGCTGCACTGGTACGTTGAGCAATGTCCTCGGGTGAACTGCCGTACACCTGTTTCATCAGGGCAGTCAGGTGATCAACATTAGGGTTGACCCAGGCTGAATGCGTGGCGCTGAAATGTGATTCGGATTTTGCATAATGATAGTCACACAGCCAGACCCTGCTGTCATCGCTGAAATCCATTTGCCCGCTCCATGCCGTGGTAATCACTGGCAATTTCAAGAGCATGGCTTCAGCCACCGGCAAACCAAAACCTTCGCCGCGGCTTGGCGCCACAACTGCATGGCAACTATCGTACAAGCCGCGCATCTGCGCTTGCGTATAGTCATCCATGATAATGATGACATGCGGGAAATGGGCATCTGCTGCTCGCAGCTTGTCCACTTGTTCGCTGACATCATTGTGCGGATTGGGGAAAGTCTTGATAACCAGACTGATATCATCGCCGGCGCGAAAAGCTCGGCCATAAGCCGCCAGCAAGGCATCTGCACCCTTGCGCGGGAAGCATGAAGACACATGCAGGAAGCGATAGCTTTTCAGGGTTTTCAACAAGTCCTGCGGAATCGCTTCAGGCTCTGCATGCAAGAGATGGTCTACCCCATTGCCGACAGCGGCAATGGGCACACGCACACCGTTGTCGCGCAAGGTCTTGCCGACGAAGCGTGATACGACAGTAATCAAATCGAGCTTGCGGTTAAATTCATCCACAAACTTTGCCGGAAAACCCGTTTCTTCCCAGCCATAAGAGTGCACGAGTTTGACCCGCGCTGGCATGTCATCCAGACTGGGAGGATAGCAATTGCGCAGCACCACATCTGGCATACCCTGCGCATTCTTGCTGGCAGACTGCAATGCAGCGATGTCAGGGTTCGCATCAAGAAATGCGCTGGATGGTTCAAAATCGCCATGACCTTCACGGCTGCGCAAACCCAGCGCGAAATTCTTGTCTTGCTGTCTTGCAGTCGCGCGCGCCAGTTCACGGTTAACGATCGCCAGGCTGTAACTGGAATCAAAAGGGCCTTCCATCTGCCATAACGGCATCGCATTTGATGCAAGCGAAGAACCTGATACCGCATGCGGAATTTGCACATCCATTTTTTGCAAAAAAGCCTGCAATGCAGACTGGATATGCTGACGTGAAAAGCGCTGGATATTCTGCCGCTGCTTTTGTATAACGTGACGGCGCAAACCCGGCTCAGTCAACAGCATATGCACATGGGCAGCACACTCGCCCGGGCTGATATGTGCATCGAGTACGATACCACCCTCTCCCATGCTGGCTACTACACCATCTGTTGCTCTTGCCATCACGGGCACGTCATGCAGCATCGCCTCTATCAATGGCATGCCAAAACCTTCATGCTCGCTCAGGCTGACATAGACGTCAGCATTGCGGTAGAGCGTCACCAGATCGGCATCAGAAATCTTGCCTGTCACTAGAATCTGACCATCCAGATTCAATTCCTGAATGCGTTGCCTGACCAATTGTTCATACGGCATGCTGGTAACGCCACCAGCCAGTATCAGCCGCACCGGTTGTTTGCTGAAATGACGCAACTCCTGGAACATCTCTACCAGATCCAGTTGATGTTTATGTTCGCATAAACGGCCAACGAACAGGATATTGTGCGCACCAGCCAGACGTGTCAGCAATTCAGGGTTATCAGATCGCAAGCCACGTTGATGCCAGCGCTCGACATCTACCAGCAGGGGAATAGTAGCAACATCACGATAATGCGCGGCGCGTAATTCTGCACTGTTCAAATCGGAATCGCCAATTGCTGCCAGAAAATCTGGCATCCATTGCTGTAGCTGTTCACGCCCCAGCAAACTCAGTTCCGGCAGGCCATTGTCAGGCAAAAACTGTGGTGGCGTAATATTGTGATACACCAGCACCTTGCGTGCCCTGACCTGTTTCAGCCATGCGCAATTTTCATAACCCAGGCTATGATGGACAAACAGCAAGTCATCACTGGATAGATCCAGTTCGCTCAATGGCTTCACTTCATCACGTACCTCATCCTGCACCAGGTCACAATAAATGTCGGATATAAAACCCATTTCGCGCAACAGACTACGGGTAAAAAACATGCCATTGCTGACACCATCGCCTTTCCCGCAAGACGGACTGAATTGATGTATCTGCATCTTATTTACGACCTATGACAGCATAATCCTGGGCACCGAATAATTCCTTGTTGATCAGCACTTCTACCGGCGTGCCACCATGCAGAAGATGGTCATCGGGATAAGGGTGCAGGCGCAAGATTTCAGCATGCGAGAACCCGCGCTGACGCGCCATGAATTCTGCCACCTGCGGAACAATCGGGTGTAAATGCGTAGGATCAAAATAGAAATTACAGGCGCCTACTTTCAGGTTTTCAGGGTTGGGGGTTTCAAAGATGATAACGCCACCAGGGCATAGTGCATGACGCGCAGCATCGAACAGCGCAATCAGTTGCTCAAACGGCAGATGTTCGATAATCTGAAAGCCCGTGACGGCACCGACACTACCCTGCGGCTGCTCACGCAGGTAGGCAATGGCATCAGCATGACGCACCAGGAAACCTTTTTCCAGACAGGCATTGACCATGGAAGCATTCATGTCCACACCCATGGCCGGGATATCATTTTCATCCAGCAATTCCAGCCATTCACCGCGGCCACAACCAACATCGATGACCATTTTTCGCTGGTCTTTGGATTGCGCTGTGATGTGTGAGAGATAAGGCAGGTAAACTTGCAGGCGCTGCTTGATATCTTCGCGTGACCCGCGGAACAAGGCTTCAAATTCAAGATAAAACTGATCCTGATCAAAATCACCGGTAAGCGCAGCGGGCTGCACTTTGACCCTGGCTTCAATCACAGGTACATCATTTGCATCATTTGTGCCTGCCACGACAAGTTTGCCTGGCTCACCAGCAGTTTTTTCATTTTGCAGGCTGGTACGCAACATCAGATTGACAGATTTCAACTGACGCGCAATTTGCATCCGGTCGAACTGCATCAAGCGGTTGCCGATGTCCAGTGCATCATATTGATCCATGCGCGTGATCAGTTTATGTATTTCAAATTGCGCAATCCTGTCATTTTGCATATGCAATTGATGTTGCAAACCATCTATTTGTTTTTGCAAATTCGTCAACGCCTGCTCAGTTTGTAAGCGTGTGCGCGGCAATCGTAACAGGGCGTTACACCATGCCATGGCATAACCCAGGCCGGGTATCATGCGAATTCGTTGGCGCAGGCTTGGCTTGGCTTGCGGAGGGGGAACGATTTGGTTTTCAGGCATGTGTAGAGATTTCAATGTTGCTTCGGTTGCATTTATCTGATCCACAGGCAAGTTTTCTGCCACATTTTTCAAGGGGATAAGGTTACGCCTTTGCTTCAGTATCAAACTGGCCCTGTCTGCCAGTTGCTGTGCTTCAGAATCGGATTTGTTCGGTATCGCCATATAATTCGGGAGCTTTATTCATAATTGGCGGCAATTTATCAGTTTTTAGGCCGCGAAAAGGGGATGAAGTATAAATGATGATGTAAACTGCGACCAATTTATAATCGCCCGCTTGCTGACGTATAGCCAGGAATTTTCAGACACTGTGCAAACCAGACCTGCTGTGTTTGCCCGACTGGGGTTCAGCCATTAACATTTTCGTTAGATTTCGCGAGTTTAGCGCATTCAGGGTTTCCGCACATAGCCAGCTTGATATTGCTGCGTAGATGACCCGGGTGCTTGCGCCGCTTTGTAAAAAATTTATATTTTATAATTATTTGCCAAACAGCAAAGAAAACCAGAAAGTTATCCATGTTATTACAGCCCGTCATTCTTTCCGGGGGTTCCGGAACCCGGTTATGGCCGCTATCGCGCGAAAAGCATCCCAAACAATTGCTGGCACTGATAGGCGAAGAAACCATGTTGCAAGCCACGGCAACGCGCGTCAGTGATTTTTCTGGCGCACTGGCAGTGGCAAAAAGAATGATCGTGGTCTGCAATGAAGAATACCGTTTTATCACTGCTGAACAATTACGTACAGCTGGCTTCAGCGACTGCACCTTGTTACTGGAACCAGCAGGGCGTAATACTGCCCCGGCACTGACGCTGGCCGCCCTGTCTGCCGTTGCCAGTGACAGCGATGCCGTATTGCTGGTAATGCCAGCAGACCATGTGATCAATGACAAGCAGGGGTTTCATCAGGCCATACAAAACGGTTTGCCAAAAGCCATCGACGGTGCAATGGTCACTTTCGGGATTATCCCGGACCGGCCAGAAACCGGCTACGGCTACATACAGATTGGCGATGCAATTGCAGGGTCAACCGTACGTGATTTGCAAGCCTTTGTGGAAAAACCGGTAGTCGAAGTTGCCCAGCAATACCTGGATGGCGGCCGCCACCTGTGGAATAGCGGCATTTTCATGATGCGCGCCAGTACCTGGCTCAAGGCCATACAGCATCTTCAACCGGACATGTATGCGGCGTGTCAGCAATCAATGCAGCAGGCAACGGTAGATTGTGATTTTGTACGCGTCGACAAAGAAGCTTTCCTGGCTTGCCCTGCCGATTCCATCGATTATGCCGTGATGGAAAAACTGGCCAAGGATACTGCGCTCAATATTTCCGGTTATGTCGTCCCCTTTGATGCAGGCTGGTCAGATGTTGGTGCCTGGGATGCAGTATGGCAAGTGTCAGACAAGGATGCTCAAGGCAACTCCGTGCATGGCGATGTCTTGATGGAAGATTCGCGCAATTGCCTGGTGATTTCTGACAGCCGTCTGGTTGCCTGCCTGGGTCTGGAAGACGTGATCGTAGTGGAAACACCAGACGCAGTGCTGGTCACCAATAAAGCCAATACACAAAATATCAAACGCGTTGTCACCCGTTTGAAAGATGAAAATTATCCGCAGACCGATAATCATCGTAAGGTATATCGCCCCTGGGGTCATTATGATTCTGTCGACAGCGGCGAACATTTCCAGGTCAAACGCATTGTCGTCAAACCGGGTGGTCGTCTGTCCATGCAAATGCATAACCACCGTGCTGAGCACTGGATCGTAGTCAGTGGCACTGCCCTGGTCACTCGTGGCGATGATGTCATGACACTGGTGGCCAACCAGTCGACCTATATCCCGCTGGGTGTCAAACACAGGCTGGAAAATCCGGGCGAGATTGATCTTGAACTGATAGAAGTTCAATCTGGCGCTTATCTGGGTGAAGACGACATCGTCCGTTTTGACGATATTTATGGTCGCGTCGCGGGCTAGGTCCTGCTGAAGAAAGCAATGGTTTGAAAGCTGTATTAATCTCACTGTGGCACTATCGCCACTTTATTTTGTCATCCATCAAGGCTGAGTTTTCAGGGCGCTTCGCGCGCAGCAAACTTGGTGCATTGTGGATGATTCTGAATCCACTGGCACAGGCAACCATCTTTGCCGTCGTCTTGTCCGAAGTGCTGGTCACGAAGATACCAGATATTGATAACAAGGCCGCCTATGCGATTTATCTGATGGCAGGGATGGCTGCCTGGGGCTTGTTTGCGGAAATCATGACCCGCTGTACCACGGTCTTTATTGATTATTCAAATACCCTGAAAAAGATCGCCTTTCCGAGGCTGTGCTTACCCTTGATCGTTGGCGGCAGCGCGCTCATCAACCATTTGTTGTTGCTGGCAGCGATTGCGGTGGTCTTTTTATTCTTCGGTCATTTACCGACAATGGCATGGCTGGTCCTTCCAGTAGGCATGCTGCTGATAGTCTTGTTTGCCTTTGGCCTGGGCATCATACTTGGCTTACTGAACGTATTTTCACGTGACGTTGGCCAGGTCATGGGCATCGTTCTGCAACTGTGGTTCTGGTTCACCCCTGTTGTCTATCTGATGACCAATATGCCGAAGCGCTTTATCGCCGTACTGAACCTGAACCCGATGACAGCGCTGGTAAAAATCTATCAGAACGCCCTGTTATATGGTGCCATGCCGGGCATGGCAGATTTGCTGGTTCCTGCGCTGATTTCATCAGGCATGTTTATATTTTCTTTCTGGATTTTCCGCCGTGCCAGCGCAGATCTGGTGGATGCATTATGAGTCAAATTGTATTGAGTGTTACCGGTGTCGGAAAATGCTATTCAAAATTCAGTGGCCTGCTGTCGCGCCTCATGTATTGGGCGGGTCTGCCAGTCAAGCCAGCCTATGAATATTGGGCCAACCGCGACATCAGCTTTAACGTGCCCGCAGGTCAGGCAGTTGCCATCATCGGCCAGAATGGTGCTGGCAAAAGTACGCTGCTGAAAATGATCACCGGTACAGTACGCCCTACTACCGGTCACATCGCTGTCAGTGGCCGCATCAGTGCCATGCTGGAATTGGGCCTGGGCTTTAATCCCGAATTTTCTGGCAGGCAAAATGCCTACATGGCGGGCGGCCTGATGGGTTTGAGCGGTGAACAGCTGGATGCACTGATGCCGGGCATAGAAAGCTTTGCCGAAATCGGCAGCTTTTTTGACCAGCCTTTGCGCGTATATTCGAGCGGCATGCAGGCACGCCTGGCTTTTGCCGTGGCAACAGCAGTACGCCCTGACGTGTTGATTGTTGATGAAATCCTGTCGGTTGGTGACAGCTACTTCCAGCATCGCAGCTTTGACCGCATACGCCAGTTCAAGGAACAGGGCACTTCCATCATCCTGGTCACCCACGGCATGGGCGATGTACGCAGCCTGTGTGACCATGTGATTCTGATCGACAAGGGTTGTGTACTCAAGCAAGGTGCCGCTGATGAGGTTGTGGATTTTTACAATGCCATGATCGCCCGCAAGGAAAACGAGAATTTCTCCGTCGAGCAAAACCGTAATGAACAGGGCTGGCTACAAACACGCTCAGGCACCGGCATGGCAACTGTCAGCAAACTCAGCCTGCGTGATCAGGACAGTAATCAGGAACTGGCAGCAGCACACGTAGGGCAAAAGGTCAAACTGGTGGCTGAAGTGCAATTGCGTGCTGACATACCTGAAATGGTACTGGGCCTGATGTTGCGCGACAAACAGGGCAGTGTCATCTGGGGTAGCAATACCTGGTATTCCAACCAGGTGCAAAATGACCTGCGTCAGGGCGACATGCTGGAATTTGTGCTGCCCTTTGAATGCCCTTTAGGGCCGGGTTCTTATTCCGTCACCACAGCACTGACCAAGGCAAAGACGCATCTGGAAGAAAACTACGAGTGGTCAGATAACCTGTTGGTGTTTGATGTCATCAATGTGGACAAGACTGAATTTATCGGCAGTAACTGGCTACGCGGTGAATTTGAGATCAGGAAATTGACGGCAGGCCAGGGGCAGAGCAAGGCTGCGTCAACCGATGTTACTTGTGACGACGCTCATCAATGACCTGCTGGTAGAGGCGGGCATAATTGCTCGCCATCTTGTCAGCAGTGAATAAATCCAGATAGCGCTGCTGGGCATTTTTGCCCATCTGCGCTGCCTCTTGCGGATGTGCAAGCAAATACTCCATCGCCTGTCTGAATGCGACAGGGTCGCTGGGCGGCACGACCAGGCCGGTCTGGCCGGCGACGTTGATATAGGTAGTACCCGTGCCAATTTCGCTGGAGATCATGGGCTTGCCAAACATGGCGCCTTCCAGCAGGGAAATACCAAAAGCCTCGGAGCGCAAGTGGGAAGGGAAAGCCAATGCAAAACACAGGCTCAGCAAAGCTACCTTGTCCGGCTCTGGCAAGGCACCAAGGAAATGTACGTTCTTGAGTTGCAAGGTTTCGGCCTGGCGTTTCAATTCTATTTCTTCCGGCCCGTCACCAACGATAACGATGGGGATATTGGTACCCGCCGCGGCTTCCAGCAGGATATGCAAGCCCTTGTAATAGCGCAGCATGCCGACGAACAGGAAAAAATTCTCACCCACTTTCTGGCGCCAGTGCGCCAGCAAATCAAGGGAAGGTACGGGATAAATGCTTTTATCCAGACCGTAAGTAATCACTTCAGTCTTGTCTTTGTATAATTCCAGCGTCGGACTGGTGGCCAGATAATTGGGTGAAGTAGCGACGATACGGTCAACATCACGCAAAAACTGGTGCTTTACCGGCGCATACAATTTCAGCAAAAATTTTTGCCGGACAATGTCGGAATGGTAAGTAACCACCGATGGTTTTTTGATGCGCCCCAAAAAGTGGGCGATATCCATGAAAGGCCAGGGAAAATGGTAATGCACGACATCGGCAGTTTTTGCCAGTTCGACAAAGCGCGACAGGGCCGACCAGGAAAAACCGGTGGAGGCGATTTCGAAATTCAAATGCGCACGATAAACCTTGTGCCCTTCAAATTCAATCACCGGACGATCTTGGTCGCGGGTAAGGGTCAGCACTTCATTTTCTACACCCAGACGTGTCGTCCCCACTGCCATCTGGCGTATGACCTGCTCGACACCACCAAAGGTATCGGGGTAATAAGTGCGATAGAAGTGCAGGATTTTCACTTGACCACCCTTACCTGGCTTTGACCATTTGATAGGCTGCCACGGTATTACGCACGCAAGCATCCCAGGTCAGTTCAGCAGCGCGCTGCAAGCCACGTGCAATGGCTACATTGCGCCATTCTTCATCTTCCAGCGCCTGACGCAAGCCATCACGGATGGATGTCACATCCGCCGGATCAACCAGCATCGCGGCGCCACCAGCCACTTCGGGCATGGAAGAACAGTTGGAAGTCAGCACCGGCACCCCACTCGCCATGGCTTCGGCGATGGGCAGGCCAAAGCCTTCATACCACGATGGATAGGTAAACAAGCGGCAGCCGGCATACAGAACCGGCAGCAATTGCTGATCGACGAAGCCCAGGTATTTCAACCAGCCTTCCCGCTGCGCCTGCACGATGTCATCATGTATCGCTTCACTTTGCCAACCCTCGCCTCCTACCAATACCAGCGGCCAGCGTTCACGCACGGGAACCGGCAACGAACGGTAGGCGGCCAGCAAATTCGTCAGATTTTTGCGTGGTTCTATGGTGGAGACAAAAAAACTATATTCATTTGGGCGCAAGCCGAATTCATGCAATATCGGTGCGGTATCTTCTGCGGAATAGGGATGAAAAACTTCATCCACGCCCAGCGGGACGGCAAGTACCTGCTCTTGCTGCAAACTAAATTCCTGTATCACTTCCAGACGGGTAGCCAAAGAGTCCGTCAGCACCAGGCTGGCACGCTCGACGGCTTCAGGTATCGCTACCCGCATGCGGTCTATCCTGGCCTTGGGATGCCATTGTGGATAACGGTAAATCGACAGATCATGCACCGTTACCAGACTAGGCAGACGTGTCTTTGGCACGAAATAGTTGGGGCCGTGAAAAATGCCATCGCGCACTGTGTTTAACTGATGGCCGGCAATAAGAGGTAATAATTTGCCATACAGGCGGGCGACGATTTGCAGGCGACCAAGCCGCTGACGCATGCGTCCCTTGTAATTGAGCTTGGGTGCTTCAGGAATAATCACCAGCGCTGGTGCAGCTGCATTTTCTGCGGCAAGGGTCACAGCGGCAGGCTGGTCGATGCGCGGCAATTCACGCCAGAAGCCATCAGACAGATAACGTACAGAATCAATGTCAGCATGTGCAGGCAGGCGTGTTGCCAGCTCCCATGCATAGCGGCCTATTCCTGCCAGCGGTGGGTGTATCGCTTCTATGGAGAGTACGACGTTCATGCCGCGTCCTTGTGTTGCAGCATCCAGGCCAAAGTGTCATGCAAGGGAATCTGTGGCAACTCACCTATGCAGTTTTGCAAGCGTTTGGGATCACCTACCAGTTTATGCACTTCATTGGCACGCACAAATGCGGGATTCACCCGCACATTGATATCGTAACCTGCCAGCTCACCGGCCATTTTCAACACGGTACGCAAACTGTAGGCATTACCGGAACAGATATTAAAAATCTCGCCTGCCGGTGCCAGTTGCAATAAGCGTAAATAAGATTTGGCAACCGTGCGCACATCGGAGAAATCCCTGGCAACATCCAGGTTACCCAATTCAATATCCGTTGCCTGACGCCGATAATGGCTGATGATTTTTGGCAGCAGGAAATTTTCCGACTGCCCGACACCTGTGTAGTTAAAGGGTCTGGTGACGATCAATGGCAGTTTATCCATCCACAATCTTGCCACATGCTCAACCGCTAGTTTGCTGACAGCATAATCATTGGCCGGCATGGCTGGCTCAGTCTCGGCAATGACTTCCATCCTGGTATTGCCATAAATATTGGCACTGCTTGCCACCAGCACGGCACACGGTTTTTTATTGAGGCCAGCCAGCGCTTCGAGCAAATTGCGCGTTCCTATAATATTGACGCGATAGATCTCTTCTGCATCGCCATGAGCGACAAAAGAAATGGCAGCCAAGTGAGCTACCACGTCAGGCTGCACATCTTCAACGACTTGCCGCAGGGCGGCTTTATCACACAGATCGACCGCATGGTTATCTGTGCCCGGGGTCTCGGCACCGTGTGTGGTTCCAAAAACCCGGTAACCGGCAGCAGCCAGTTCTTGCGCGAGATACCGTCCGGTAAAGCCTTTAATTCCTGTAATCAGGGCACGTGGAATGGCCGACATTTCAGAACGATGCGCCATTCTCGTTGCGGCGCAAATCTGCTTCCACCATCATCTGGCATAACTCTTCCAGAGTCGTTTTTGGCTCCCAACCCAATACCTTTTTCGCTTTTTCAGGATCACCAATCAGCAATTCAACTTCGGCAGGGCGATAGAATTTCGGATTGACGCGCACCAGCAATTTGCCTGACTTGGCGCAGGAAGCTATTTCATTTTCGCCTTCACCTGACCAGACCAATTTGATATCAGCCGCCTTGAAGGCCATGGTGACAAAATCACGTACGGTTTCAGTACGGTTGGTAGCCAGTACGAAAGTGTCGGGTTTGTCAGCTTGCAGCATGCGCCACATGCCTTCTACATATTCCTTGGCAAAGCCCCAGTCACGCTTGGCGTCCATATTGCCCAGTTCCAGCACGTCGAGTTTGCCGAGCTTGATCTTGGCAACCGAATCCGTAATTTTACGTGTCACGAATTCACGGCCACGCAGTGGGGATTCATGATTAAACAAGATGCCGCTACATCCAAAAATGCCATAGGATTCACGATAATTGATCGTCATCCAGTGGGCGTAAAGTTTGGCAACGCCGTAGGGGCTGCGTGGATAAAACGGTGTGGATTCAATTTGCGGCACGGCCTGCACCTTGCCGAACATTTCCGATGTTGAGGCCTGGTAAAAGCGAATTTCTGTGTTGACGATGCGTATCGCCTCCAGCAAATTCAAGGCGCCAATACCAGTAATTTCAGTGGTTGTCAGTGGCTGCTCAAACGATACACCCACAAAACTCTGCGCTGCCAGATTATATACTTCCGTCACACCCGTCGTTTGCAGCAGGCGTATACTGGCTGACAAATCAGTCAGATCATATTCGACCAGATTCAGCGCGGGATGTTGGGCAATACCCAATTCTTCTATGCGCCAAAAATTGACCGAACTGGTACGCCTGTAGGTACCGAATACGGTATAACCTTTTTCCAGCAACAACTGAGCCAGATAGGCTCCGTCCTGACCAGTAATACCAGTGATTAACGCTTTTTTACTCATTCAAGAAAACCTCTTCGCTATTGCGAACATTCAAAATTCTTTTCTAACCAGATAATGGACCGCTCTTTACATTGCATCTGTGACAGCGGTCACAATTTATCCACAGTTGCACAGTATACAATGAGTGTTCGCCGCACTGCGGAAAATTAATGCAAGTGCTTGTAAGTAATGATATTTTGCTATTCAGAACAGGATGGCTAGTGCGCCGTAATCAATTTACTTCCGGCATTCAAGGCTTACAGCGCATAAAAGCGGCTTTATCCCAATTCAATTATTGCTTATTATTCAGCAGAACCGTAACGTTGACGATAATTTGCAACGGCATCTTTGTATTGCGACAACTGTGCGTTGGCATCAACCGTAGACAAATAATCAAATAAATCATTTAAATTGGCGATCGCTGCAACGGGCATGTCATAAGCTTTGGCAACTTCTTGTGCGGCCGAATGCGCCGACAAAGCGTCATCCTTGCCCGAACGTTCCATGCGGTCCAGTGCGATCAGCACGGCGCAAGGCGTAGCACCGGAATGACGTATGATTTCTACCGATTCGCGCACCGATGTACCTGCCGAAATCACATCATCGATGATCACTACTTTGCCCTCCAGTTTGGCGCCAACAATGCTGCCACCTTCTCCATGGTCCTTGGCTTCCTTGCGGTTGTAGGCGAAAGGCACATTCCTGCCTTTGCGGGCAAGCGCCACCGCCGTCGCGGATGCCAGGGTAATGCCCTTGTAGGCGGGGCCAAACAGCATGTCAAATTCTATGCCCGAATCGAGCAGGGTCTGGGCATAAAAATCGGCAATACGCCCCAGATTGGCGCCGTCATTAAACAGACCAGCGTTGAAAAAATAAGGAGAAGTACGACCTGCCTTGGTAACAAATTCACCAAAGCGGATAACACCGGCCTCTACTGAAAACTGTATGAATTCTTGTCTTAAAGTGCTCAAAATAATCTCTTTCTGCGACGAATGCCTGCATTCCAAATACAGGCATTTCAAATGACGGTAAAACCAGACCTACAGCATAACATGGGTATTTGTCGGTATTTTGTTGGTTTCTTATCCGATTACCTGCATAAATTCTGCCAAAACTGCTTCTATGACGTTATTTTCTGGTTCATTTGCAAATTTTTCCAGGCAAATGCTGGTGCAAATAATGCCCGACTCATCCAGCATGGACTGTAATTGACTGGGAAGCTGTTGCAAATCTTTACCCGCCGATAAAGACAGATATATATCGCCGGCGTGAATCTGCACAATATCGTCTGTTAATGGCAGCCTGGAGAATCCCAAAAATTCACAGGTCCAAGCCCTGGCGTAATGCAGGTCATGTTCAGAACGCCATACAGGTTCTATGCGCACCCCGCTTTTAGCCACCAGCATTTGTTCCAGCAAGGTTTTCAGATATGGTGGCACTTGGACTTCGACCTGCGCCTGACACCACAGGCTAAGGTCGAGCAAGACCACTGGCTTGCCCACACGCGCAGAATTCATCGTCAGGCTGCGTGCCAGTTCTTGCCAGTCTGCCGCGTGCTCTGGCGGCACTGGCCGGATATTGGATATGGCATCCAGGGTACGGTGCAAGCCAGCTGATGGCTCGTTTGCAAAGAAATTTTCAATCGCGTCAAAATAATGCCTGGCGGCGTAAGCCGGGGCATGCTGTTGCAGTATCAGCGCACGCGCTTTGCGGGCAATAGCAGCCCTGCCTTGCGCATCGTCACGCAGTTGTACTATGGCTTGTAATAATTCTGCCGGATTGAAACTGTCTGGTAAAGCAAAGACCGCGTCTTCAGGCAATTCGGCCATCGAACCGTTTTTATTGACGATGACGGGCAAACCATAGGCCATGCATTCCAGCACGGCTGCCGAAGTCTCACCGCGTGAAAAGGCACGCAATTGCACGGCACCATCTGCGGCCTGCAGGTAACGACTGAACAAGGCGGCATCGGTAAAACCGGTGATGCGTATGCGATCACCAGATGGACTGTCAGTAATCAGTTTTTCCAGTTCTGCTCCATAATCGCTTTCGTCATTTTTGCCCACAAAGACCAGATGACAGCGCTGGTCGTTGGCAAGCGCAGAGTCCAGCCAGGTTTGCAGCAAAACATCATTGAGCTTGGTCGCCCCCAGCATGCCGAAGGTACACAGCAGAAAATCATGGTGAGTCAGCCCCAATGCTGCGCGTGCTGCCTGCCTGTCGAGCTGCCCAGGGATGCGGCGCAACAAGGGCACTTGTGTCCATGTGCAGGCCGGGTTTTCGGGATTCCACAATTCATGCAGATCTCTGGCGCAGGCAGAATGCACGATCACCCCTTCGGCCTTGTCAGCGATATGCTTACTGCATGGATATTTGCGAACCAGGCTGACATGGTCGGTGCTGTCACGACGTTCCAGCAAGGCTGGATAGCCATGCGACTGATACATATTCGCCGCCCATAGGCCTGGCATGGTGCCGCTTAAATCGAGATGCGCCTGTGAATCACCGAGAAAATAATCATGCAATACCACCACACCCGGATGACTGGCGTGCAGTGGATACATATACGCATGCGCGGGTGAATTACCAAAGTGATAGAGAATACGGTCAAAACGGGCGGCATGCTCAATAAACCATTGACTGTCACGTATCGCAAAATTGGCGCTCAGCCAGGCAGCATCAATTTCATCCTGACCGACGATGAGGGTGATATCGTAATAGTCAGCGAGTTCAGGTAGCAAATCGGCGCTGTAATTGGCGATGCCTGAAGCCAGCGGCGGCAAAGGCGACAGATAGGCCAGTTTGGGTTTTGTTTTGGCAGGATTAACATTGACACTGACACTGGTTTTGGCTTTTTGCAGTTGTACTGCAGGACTGTCTTCAAAAGCCCGCAGGGCTTTTTTTGCCGACGCATCCCATGAGAAATTCCTTGCTTGCTTCAAACCGTGTTGACGCAGAAAATCGGCAAATGCCGTGTCTTCCAGCGCCTGTACCATCTTGGCGGTAATCGCCTGGGTATCCCTGGGATTGAACAAGGCGTCTGCATATCCCAGCACTTCAGGCAGACTGCTGGTATTGGCGGCAATGACCGGTGCGCCACAGGACATCGCTTCCAGGGCGGGCAGGCCAAAACCTTCATGCCAGGACGGAAAGACAAATAATTTACAGTCTTGATACAGCAAGGGTAAATCAGCATCAGGTACAAAGCCTGTGAGCACGATCTCATCTTCGGCCAGGCCCAGTTGCAGCGCCAGTGCCGCGATGCGTTGACGGTCGACGTGTTGCACGCTGCAAACGATGGCGAGCTGGTGCTGTTGCCTTAACGCCGGTGGCAAACCCGCATACGCCGTGATCAGACCATCGATATTCTTGCGTATATCAATGCCCCCTGTGTACATCACAAAACTGCGCTTGAGTCCGTAGCGTTGACGCAGTGCCAGTATGGCGTCATCACTACAGGTACGTGGCTGGAAATGTGCGTCAACGGCAGACGAAATACTGACAACGCGTTCAGGCGGCAACTGCAATAAATTAATACCCTCCTGGCGCGAAAAATCGGAAATCGCCAATAGCAGATCAGCCCGCTTCAGGCTGGCCAGTTTGCGGTAATACCAGGCACGCTGGTCGGGCTGACACAGATACTGTTTTTCATACACCAGCGGTATCAGGTCATACAGAGTGACGGCAGTAGGCAAATGCTCGGATGACAGGCCAACACTGGCCACCGCATCATCGCCAGACCCTTCAAACAGGCTGGTGGTGTGGACAAAATCGGGACGCAATGCCGCAAATGCCTGCTCCCTGACCAGTTCGGCTGTGCGGCTGCGCCAGTAATTGTCAGGAACCAGTTCGGCCACGGGGCCAGGTGTACGCCAGGTGATGATGCGGTCTTGCGGTATCAGGTCTGCAAATGTTGCACGCAGGGGAGCGATCGTCTCGGGGAACAAACCGCTCAGCGTCATCCAGATTTCATGCTGTCCGGCATTGGCTGCCATGGCTTTGGCCAGGGCGAGTGAATAACGGCCAATACCCCGATGGCGGCTACCGGTAGATTGACAGGCTTGTAAATCGATGAGAATACGCATAGTGAGAATTGATCAGAAATCCAGGTGTTGATTGTTTTTAACGCGGCTCTGTAATTCACCGAGTATTCTTTTGCCTTCCGCGTTAAGGCGGTCAACGCGGATTTCAGCAGGCTCAGCCGGAGGCAGCGCTGGGGCTCTCTGCAATTTTTTCATCAGCGCATGCAGATCAGATGACATTCTTTGCCAGCCATCGCTTTTCAACAAAAGGACAACATACCGCAAAGGTGCAGTAATTTTCCATGAGGAACTGGCGTATACGGCATCCAGCTCCGCGCGCAATTGCTCTTCATTCATAGGTATAAAAGCTTGGGAAGCTTGAGCGAACAGGCCGCCAGTATAAACCATCGCTGACAGGCTCTTTACTAAGTTCACAAGAATGCCCGGCATCTGGTATGCTTTTTCACTTACTATCTGACAAGATGCTGACCATGACCAAGATCATTTCTGCCAACCTGAATGGCATACGTTCTGCTGCTAAAAAGGGCTTTTTTGAGTGGATGCAAAAAGAAGCACCTGACGTTGTCTGTGTACAGGAGTTAAAAGCCCAGGAAGCCGACATGACGCCAGACTTCCTCAATCCTCATGCCTATCACGGCCATTTCCACTATGCCGAGAAAAAGGGCTATTCCGGTGTAGGTGTGTATAGCAAAAAAGAACCGGATGCCGTCTATATAGGCTTCGGCAGCTCTGAATTTGATGCCGAGGGTCGTTATGTACGCTGTGACTTCGGTAAACTGTCGGTGATATCTGTTTATTGTCCTTCAGGATCATCATCACCAGAACGCCAGGAAGCCAAGTTCCGCTTCATGGAGCTTTTCTACCCTCACCTGCAGCAATTGATCGCCGAAGGCCGCGAAATCATTATTTGTGGCGACTGGAACATCGCCCACAAGGAAATTGATCTGAAGAACTGGAAGAGTAACCAGAAAAATTCCGGCTTTTTGCCTGAAGAACGCGCCTGGATGACACGTCTGTTTGATGAGCAGGGCTGGGTAGACGTGTATCGCCACCTGCATCCAGAAACCACGGGCGATGCTTACACCTGGTGGAGCAATCGCGGCCAGGCCTGGGCGAATAACGTTGGCTGGCGCATCGACTATCATGTCGCTACTGGTGGCATAGGAAAGAAGGCCCATACGGCATCGATCTATAAAGAGCAACGCTTTTCAGACCATGCGCCTTTGATTATCCATTACAGATAAGTTTTAAAATGCCCGGCGCTGCAAACGCAACGCCGGGTTTCATGTGAAAAATACTTTTGCCTAGGGCTTGCTGCTGGTTTCCCCCATACGGGTAACGCGGTCGCGCTTTACTTCCGTGAGTTTGCTGCCCTGTTCGTTGACATAGGATTCAAACGCTTCCAGATCACGCCCAAGGACTTCTTTGTCTGTTCCCTGTTTCAAGACCACAAAACCATCGCCTCCTTCGGCCAGGAAATTATTGACCACGACCAGGTATTGCTGATTCATGTCCAGCGACTTGCCCTTGATTTTTACCTGCTGCACACGTTGTTCAATTGCCGCTTTCGGATCCCAGCTATAACTGAACCCATGGGAAACATAGAGCTTTTTCGGATCATCGTCAGACCGGTTCAGCCACTGCTGTTGCAACAGGGTGAGGATCTGGGCACCGCTTAATTTCATGCGGACGATGGTATTGCCAAAGGGCTGTGCCGCATACAAATCACCATAGCTGACTGCGACCTGGCCTTGTGGTTTGCCAGATGGCACATCACTGCGTATGCCACCGGCATTCATGAAAGACACATCGGCACCACCACCCATATGCTGGGCAAAATGCAATTGTGCGTCAGCGATGACATTACCCAGGCTGCTGTCAAAAAAGCCTTTTTCGCTATTACGTAGCAAAGCGCTATTCAGACTGACGATAGGACGCTGGCGCAAGCCTGCCGTCTGCTTGTCAACCTGGTCAACCAGTTGCAGTGCAACCGGGTCAGGCTTGATCTGCTGCTGATCAATCAGGTGATTGACCGCCACGGCCTTGATCACGGTGTTGCTGGCGCGGTCTATGGTCAGGGTGGATTCAGTCAGGAAGGAACCGTAACTGCGTCCCTGCACGACCAGCCTGCCGTCGATTTTGCAAGTATAGCCCTGGTGCGAGTGACCTGACACCACGAGACTGATGGCCTTATCCAGTTTCTTGCTGATTTCTATGATAGGACCGTGCAAGCCTTCGCAACGATAAGTCGGATCGGTTTCTTCGCCCTTGTAAATCCCACCTTCATGTATCAAGACCACGATGGCAGCGACGCCCTGCTTTTGCAGTTCTGGTACATAGCGGTTAATCGCGCTTGCCTCATCTTCAAAGCGCAAATGCCTGACTGCATCACCCGCAACCAGATTCGGCACATCCGAAGTGACGGCACCAATGAAACCTACTTTCACGTCGCCAACCTGACGTATGACATAAGGTGCCAGCCACGGTGTCTTGCTATCGTTTTCAAATACATTGGCAGCCAGATAATCGAAGCGTGCGCCATGGAATTCTGCATAGGCACAACCACCTGCCGGGCATTCCCCCTTGAGCTTGCGCATCAGGGCTACCGTGCCATTGTCAAATTCATGGTTGCCAATGGCGCTTGCCGACAGGTTCAGGCGGTTCATGGCCTCAATGACCGGCTCATCCTTCATCAGCGCAGCACCCATAGGCGAGGCACCGATCAAATCGCCAGCCCCGACCAGAATGCTGTTGCTCACCGCCTTGCGTCGCTCATTGAGCTTGCTGCTCAAATAAGCATAGCCGCCGGCAGGGATGGAGATTTTCTTGCTGGGGTCGGACGCATCCGTCTTGCTGGCGAGATAGGGAACCGGCGAATCGGCTTGCAGGTTACCGTGGAAATCATTGATGCTGAAGATGGTGATGTCCGTCGTTGCCGCCTTGTTCGCTGTATCGGTACTCGCACAAGCGGCCAGCAATAAGGCTGCAATGGATGCGCTGATTAATGTTAACTTTTGCATAGAAAGTATTCTTAATTTAAAAAGAATAAGGCCTGCAACAAGTGTTCTTGTTGCAGGCCAGTATCAAGTCTGTGTGGTGAGATTCTGCTTCACCACGTCATACTATCAGATTAGAAATCTGCTTGGAAAGTGACCGAAGTAAAGCGTGGTGCACCCAGGTAGTAGAACACACCTTTGGCAGGAGCACCTGGATAGGCTGTTGCATTAGTGATGTTGAAACTGGACGGATTACGATACTTTTCATTGGTGATATTGCTAACACTCAAACGAATTGTTGGTTTTTTCATCCAGCCGGTGTTCGGGAATTGATAACCAGCATCAAAACCCAGCAAAGTGTAACTAGGTATAAATTCATCATTCGTCATGGTGGCAAACTGTCCACCTGTGTACTTCATTTTCAGACGTGTGTACCAGGATCCTGTTTCATACTGAGCGCTCAGGCCGGCTTTCCATTCTGGCGTCAAAGTCATTGCCTTGCCACCTGTTGGAATATATACGCCTTTTGCAACTTGCAGGTCGTCCTGAATTTCGCTCTTCGCATAACCTACAGAACCATAGAAAGACCAGCCATTGACTGGGGTATTACCCATTTCAATTTCAAAGCCCTTGGTTTTTACTGTACCAACGTTAACTACAGAGCTCAAGGTTGTGATCGGGTCAAAAGCAGTTGCCTGACGATTCGTAAAATTGACATTGTAAACCGTTGCCGATGCAGTCAGCTTGTCGCTTTGGAGGCGATAGCCCAAGTCGAAGTTGTAAGATGTTTCTGGAGGTACTTCTGCATAAGTCAGAGAACCATCTGGGTTAATTTTAACGTTGTTTGATGTCGAATAAACAAAATTCGGCGGCACCTTCATATTGCGAGCCAGGCTGGCGAAGATCTGGTTATTGTTATCGATCTGATAGCGGGCACCCAACTGTGGCAACACCTTGGTATAAGTGCGTTCTATGTTATATGTCGTGCCAGAATTCGAGCCTTCGTTTGCATAGTTTGTGAAATCACGCTTCATGGTTGGAACACGCAGTCCGACATTGATGGTCAATTTATCGTCCATCAGACTGATCGTATCTTGCAAGGAGAACTGGTAAGCAGTACTGATTGTTTTCCAGTCACGACTTTGAAATGGCGTACCATCTGGGCGAGTGATACGGCCATCTCTCAACCAGATATCAGCTGCATTGCCGTTGGCATCAACAGCAACCATAGGGCCGAACTGTTCATGTTTCGCGCGTTCATACCAGACACCAGCCAGGATTTGGTGGTTGTCAATAGTGTGAACGACAGAAGCAGTTACGCCTGGACGATTGGTACGTGTGACGCTGCTGTTGGCAACAATGACTTTGTCGAGCGTATCGCCGTCGCCATTCAGGTCAACGCCAGCAGTCAGTTTGCCTGTAGTTGGATTCAGGAATGCGGATTCTGATTGCAGACGTTGTTGCACGCCGCCAGTACCATAACCGTACCAGAAGTAAGGGATAACTTTAATATCGGTATTTTCATTAATGCGGAATTTACCTGTAACCGAGAAAATCGCGTTTTCAAACGGATTTTTTGTCAACTGGTAGTAAGTATCAGCATTGGCTACGGTTGGATCATTGTCCGCCTTGCCCTTGGTTGGCGTCACATGACCAGCGAATTTGGTTGAATAGTCATAGTAATAACCATTTTTTGCCAGATCAGCCAGATTGAAGGTACTGATGTTCTGGTTGATGGCACGGTTATATAACAATATGGCATTGATGGAATTGAATTTGTCGAAATCAATGCGGTAACCAGTGTCTATGTGATTACGGTCAGCGCCGCCTTCGCCTTTCCATTTATCTGCTTGAGCATGAGAAGCAGAAATAAAGAAACGGGAAATACCATCAGCCCACAGGCCAGTGTCGTAACGCAGGTAAGTCTTGGACAGTTTCAAGCCACCCAGAGTTTGCATGACGCGGAAACGTTTTTCCTTGTTTGGATCGCAAGTCACGATACCAAAGTTACCGCCAGTTGCACCAATTTGTGGGGAGTCAACATCAGTAGAACCCTGAGTCACGAATTGAGTACAGGTATTCTCTTGATCGACGAATTCTTGCGGGAATACGGAGAAGCTGCCTGAGTCATTGACAGGTACGCCGTTGATGGTTGCACCGATCTGGTCGCTGTTAAAACCACGCAGTGTCAAACCACCACCAAACAAACCGGTAGCGTCATAGTTAAAACTATTTACCGCTGGCATCAATTCCAACGCTTCATAGGCATTGCCTGTAGGACGCTGTTTAGCCAGCTCTTCAGCTGTGATGGTACTGCGTGCTTTTGGGGCATTTTCTTGCACCATCAAGCCCATACCGACTTTTTTGCCGGTGATGGTGACGCGATTTGCGTCGGGTTGCTCATTGGATTCAGCCGTTTGCTTGACTTCTGTTTTTTGCGCATAGGCAGAGGACATCCCTAGCACTGCCAATTGGCATGCGATCGCGACCATCGACAAACGCGATGGAAATGCGGACGATTTGTTTGATTGTTTCATTGACTGCTCCCGAATCATTTTACAAATGGAAATAAAAATTAGTGCAAAACCCCGTTTATCATCTCAAGCCATCGCAACTTCTTGATGACATCCCCTTTACCGCTCATTTTTTGCCAAGTTTTTTGGCTTTTTTTTGTAACTGGTTGTAAATCCACAACAAACATCCGCGTTTACATGACACCTTAGAAATAACCTGGGTCATTTTTGACCGCGCAAACGATTGCTTTTCTGAAAAATAAATAATTTCAAAAGGCGCAAACGATTGCTATTTCTAAACAAAAAACAGACGGACTTATTACAGTGCGTCTATCTCCTAGTGGCATCTTTTAACTTGATCAATTGCTGAAGCAAATGTCCGTCAATCAGATATATTGGTATGTGAAAATAGTCTAACACATAAAATTTTGAACTTGCAGAGTGTCCCATCCAATTATGAAAGGATGATGACAAAGTGATTTTAGCGACATTAGTTTGTCACAATCACGCCACAAATTAGTGTTTTGATAATGTTTTTAGCAGGATTTTGCCTATTTCGCCGAATATACGACGGGTGCAATCGCCTTCACATTGGTTTGATACGGTGGCAGCGAATTCACACTGACACCTTTTGCATGCGCATATAGAGGCATGACTTCAGGGAAATGACGCTGTATTTCAGCGATACGGCTGGGGCCTGCCGGATGGGTAGACAGCCATTGCGGTGGCGCCCCTTTGTTGACCATGCCCATTTTTTGCCACAGTGTTACACCGGCGCGTGGATCAAAACCGGCACGGGCCGCAATATCCAGGCCGACGATATCGGCTTCGGTCTCATCTGCCCTGGAAAATGCCAGCATGCTGAATTTGGCAGCCCCACCCGCAAGGCCACCTGCAAGATTGGGGTCATAACCCTTGGCATGGGCAAATATTTCAACACCGCGAACAAACACGTTGGCCGCCATGGCTTTACCTGCCCTTTCGGCGCCATGCTCACGCAGGGCATGGGCAATTTCATGCCCCATGACGATGGCGACTTCATCATCGGTCAGCTTGAGGCTATCGAGGATACCGGTATAAAACGCGATTTTGCCACCAGGCATGCAATAGGCATTGATCTGCTTGGAACCAATCAGGTTGATTTCCCATTTCCATTGCTTTGAACGCTCGTTCCACTTCAGGGCATGGGGAATGATTTTGTCAGCAATAGCGCGCAGACGTATAACCTGTGGGTTATCAGCAGGCCCCAGAGCACGCTGGTTTTGTGCCTGCTGCATGGTCTGCGCATATTGCGCAGCTGCCTGCTGTTCCAGTGCGCCGGTGGGTGCAAGCTTTCGCATGATGGACATATTGCCCACTTTGACACCATCTTGCGACTCACTGTCGCTGGCATGGCCAAGGCTGGCAAAGCCAAACAGGCTGGAAAAAACGATAGCAAGACAAGTCAGTTTCATGGCGGCTTTAACACTCAATGATGAGTCATATCTAAAACATAAATGATGGCAGCTTGCGAATTTTAAAGATGCTCATCTTCAAAAAACGCAGCCTGTTATAGATCAGTAAACGTGGCAAGGCGGAAAAAGTTTACACCTGCCTTTTACGCATGCGAAACACAGCTAAACTACCACGCCAGTTAGGCAGCCAGCGGACTGGTTTACCTTCATGCAGTGCAACACATTCCAGGACTTCCAGACCGACCTCATTGGCCAGATCAGAAAAATCATAAATCGTCGCACAACGCACGTTCGGCGTGTCATACCATTGATAAGGCAAGGACTTGGAAACCGGCATTTTGCCTTGCAGAAGCGCGGTGCGATGCGGCCAGTAACCAAAATTGGGAAAAGAAACGATGGCTTCGCGCCCTACCCTGGCGATATCACGCAATAAAGGTTCAACATGCTTCATCATTTGCAGGGACGACAAGCACATGACGGTGTCAAAAGCATTATCTTCAAACATGCCGAGGCCATTTTCCATGTCTTGCTGGATGACGTTGATACCACGTTGCGCACAGGCCAGCACTTTGTCGTCAGCAATCTCTATGCCATATCCTGCACATTGTTTGTCTGACTGCAAATAATCAAGCATGACACCGTCACCGCAGCCGACGTCCAGCACCTGGGCTTGTGTTTTGATCCAGTGAGCGATGAAGGCCAGGTCGGGGCGCAGCAGGCTTAGTTCAGAAAAATTCATGCTGCCACCTCCTCTAATTCGGCATCAATACGCTGGTAATAGGCAGCAACCAGATTGAGGTAGCGTGAGTCGTCGAGCAGGAAAGCATCATGTCCGTGCGGGGCATCAATTTCGGCATAGCTGACCGTCCGTTTATTGCTGACCAGCGCTTTAACAATTTCCCGGCTGCGTTCAGGTGAAAAACGCCAATCGGTAGTAAACGAAGCCAGCAAAAATTTGGCTTTGGTCTGCGCGAGTGCCTTGCCGAGATCGCCGCCCGTATGTCTGGCGGGATCAAAATAATCAAGCGCCTTGGTGATCAACAAATAAGTATTGGCGTCAAAATAATCGGAGAACTTGTCACCCTGATAGCGCAGGTAGGACTCAATCTCAAAATCGACGCCATAACCAAACTGATAGTCGCCACCTTTCAGATCGCGACCGAACTTTTCAGCCATGTCATCATCCGACAGATAGGTAATATGCCCTATCATGCGCGCCACCCGCAAACCACGCCGGGGTACGACGCCATGCGCATAAAAATCGCCGCCATGGAAATCCGGATCAGTCAAAATCGCCTGGCGTGCGACATCATTAAAGGCGATATTTTGCGCTGACAACTTGGGTGTGGAAGCAATAACCACGCAATGACGCAAGCGGTCCGGGTATAAAATACTCCAGGCCAATGCCTGCATGCCGCCGAGCGAGCCGCCCATGACAGCCGCAAACTGGGTGATGCCCAGACGATCTGCCACCCTGACTTGTGCCTGCACCCAGTCTTCTACCGTCACAACCGGAAAATCTGCACCATACGGTTTGCCGGTGGCGGGGTTGGTGTGCATGGGGCCAGTCGACCCAAAACAAGAACCCAGATTATTGATACCAATGACAAAAAACCGGTTGGTATCGACAGGTTTTCCTGGTCCCACCATATTGTCCCACCAGCCTACATTCTTGGGCTGGTCAGCGTACACACCGGCAACATGGTGCGAGGCATTGAGGGCGTGGCAAATCAACACGGCATTCGATTTATCTGCATTCAGGCTCCCATAGGTTTCCACCATCAGGGTATAGCCAGCAATGGATGTACCGTTTTGCAAAGGCAAAGCTTCATCGAATTGAAACGCTTGTGGCGTAACGATTCCTATTGATCCTGCTGAGGACGACATACACTCTTCCATCGGGATTTAACCCGTTATCAAAAAACTCAGGAAGGCTAAAAGGTGGGCTGAATGTGAAGGAGGGAAAGCTGCATTCAAGCTCGCTTTAGCCGTATTTATCATTCGGGATCATTTCCGAAACGCGCCCGCAAGCTGATTTTCAAATCGGCGCAATAGATGAAGGATAACCAAGTCTGATGCTAACGTCAAACCGAAAGCACAAGACTTGCAAACCAGTTAATAATCAATGCATGGCAAGCTCACAGCAGCAAAGCCATTCCAATCAATGCAAAGTCGGCGTTATGCTGCCCATCGCAGCCAGAATTTCGCGGATAACGATGGAGTCGTAACTGCGCAAGATTTTTTTAACATGCCCTTGCACACTTTGAAGATTGGTATTGAGGATCTCTTGCTTGATTTCTGGCAGCAGGGCAGCGGGCATCGACAATTCGCGGAAACCCATGCCTGTCAGCAAGCGCGTCAGACGGATATCGCCAGCCATACCACCGCAAATCGACACCGGGATACCGGCTTTTTCAGCGGCACTGATGATCATTTGCAATAAAGCCAGGATGGCCGGATGCAAATCGTCATACAGATGCGCAACCTCATGATCGGTGCGGTCAATTGCCAGTGTGTACTGGATCAGGTCATTCGTGCCTATGGACAGAAAATCCAGTTTTTTGACGAACATGGGCAGGGATAAGGCTGCCGCAGGAATTTCTATCATCGCCCCGACCGCGATGGCTTCATCAAAGGCCTTGCCTTCTTTGCGCAATTCGGTTTTGGCCTGCTCTATCATTGCCAGGGTCTGGTCAATTTCAAAGCCATGCGCCATCATTGGTATCAAGATCTTGACCGGACCGAAAGCAGAGGCACGCAAAATTGCCCTGAGTTGCGTCAGAAATAATTGCGGTTCAGCCAGGCAATAGCGGATAGCACGCAAACCCAGTGCAGGATTCAAAATATTGTGCTCGGTGGTATCCAGGGGTTTATCGGCACCCACATCCAGTGTACGTATGGTAACGGGTCGCCCTTTCATGCCCAATACAGCGGTACGGTAGGCATCAAACTGCTCGGTTTCGGTAGGTAGCTTGTGTTCTTGTCCACTGCTTTCCATGAACAGAAATTCGGAGCGAAACAAACCTACGCCACTGGCACCGGCTTCCAGTGCCGGTGCGGCATCTTGGGGTAATTCGATATTGGCCAGCAGGGTGATTTCTACCCCGTCCAGTGTAATCGCCGGTGTCTTCTTGAGCTTTGCCAGTTTTTTTCTAAGTTTAAGCAATACGCCTTGCCGTTCGCGATATTGCTCCAGCACCAGGCTGGTGGGCGCTACGATAACAACACCAGCATCGCTGTCAATGATGAGCCAGTCGTCCTGCTCTATCAGGCGCGAGGCGTTGCCCATGCCAACCACAGCCGGAATACCCAGGCTGCGCGAGACGATGGCTGTATGCGAATTTTGCCCACCTTCGTCGGTGACAAAACCGGTAAAAGCCACATCCCGGAATTGCATCATGTCTGCTGGCGAAATGTCTCTGGCGACCACAATCATATTTGCGGTGCGCTCATCAATACCATCCGAGCGCGGCACGCTATTGGCGCTACCTGTCAATACCTTGAGCACCCTTTCAGCAACCTGCTGAATATCAGCTTTGCGTTCGCGCAGATAATCATCTTCAATTTCATCGAATTGCGCTGACAACTCATCGATCTGGCTGACCAGTGCCCATTCTGCGTTGTAATGACGTGTGCGGATAATATCCAGCGGCGCTTCAGAAATCATGGGATCAGACAAAATCAGCACGTGTACGTCGATGAAGGCACCAAGTTCCGTAGGTGCGTCTTGCGGCAGATCGGACCAGATTGCCTGCAATTCCTTATGGACCTGAGTAATCGCTTTTTGCAGTCTTTGCACTTCGGCCTCGACCTGCTCCTGGCCTACCAGATAATGTTGTACATCCAGCGCTGCGGGTCGCAGTAAATGCGCGCGCCCTATGGCAATACCGCGTGAAACGGGGATGCCTTGCAATGTAAAAGATGCCATGCTGTGTCCCCTAAAATGCAATTGTCTTCGGACGCTATTCGAGAGCCATCCTGTTTCATTTTTATGTACTGACTTCAAGCAATATCAAGCGATACGGAATCAATGCAAAATCAATACAGGATCGATACAGAATTAATACTAAAAAAAGAGGCCTCATTCGAGAACGACAAGGTAACTGAACAAGATAAAAACAACAATGAAGAATATGTTGCCATTTGTTTCACCGCCGGGCCATAGGATACAAAGTGCGCAAGAACAGCTCTGTACAAACTGATGGCGAACAAATGAACTGATACAAATTAAACGTCAATCCAGGGATGACTTACTCGCCTTCGCCAAACTTGTCGTTGATCAGGGCAACAATGGCATCAAAACCAGCCTGTTCATCTGCGCCCTCGGTTTCCAGCAATACCTTGCTGCCTTTACCTGCTGCCAACATCATCACACCCATGATGGATTTGCCATTGACGCGGCGGTTATTGCGCGTGAGCCAGACTTCACATTTAAACTTACTGGCGGTTTGCGTAAATTTTGCCGATGCACGTGCATGCAAACCCAACTTGTTAACGATTTCGATTTCTTGTTGAATCATGCTTTTCTTTCATTCATTAATTCGGTGACAGGCGGACACGGTTATCAAGACGTATTGCGCCATTTTGCCCGCCAGCCAGCGCCATTTCCACTACAACATCCAGTACATCGCTGCGGTAAGTAATCGCCCGCAGTAACATCGGCAGACTAATGCCGGCGATAATGGCAACCCTGTCAGGGTCACCCAGTTGCCGGCAACAATTGGATGGCGTACCGCCCATCACATCGGTGATCACCAGCACGCCGGAACCATCGTCCAACCTTTGCACAGCTTCACGCGCAAGCCGGTTGACTTCATCGATATTCTGGTCAGCGATGACATCGATTGCTTCAAAGCGTTCTGGCATGCCACGAAAAACATGCGCGGCAGCCTGCATAAAAGCAGAACCCAGCGGTGCATGTGTCATCAAAAGTATGCCAACCATAGTATTCAATTCCCGGGATTATTGCGACCAATCTGGTCACGCTCCCGCTATCAATTAAGGCAAAAATAAATAGCCGTATTACCTATTTATTTGCTTGCCAGCGCTGTTTCAAGTGCGTCAATGAACATTCCTGCCACATTGAAGCCTTTTTGTTGGGTAATTTCCTGGAAACAGGTCGGACTGGTCACATTGACTTCCGTCAGGTTGCGGCCAATTACATCTAATCCTACCAGCAACAAGCCTCTTTGATAAAGCACAGGTGCCAAAGTCTGTGCAATCTCCAGGTCGTATGCGGACAACTCTTGCGCAACACCAAGACCACCTGCTGCCAAATTACCACGGACCTCGCCATTTTGCGGGATACGAGCCAGAGCAAAAGGTACGACCTGGCCACCGATCAAGAGAATGCGTTTATCACCATGCACAATTTCAGGAATATACCTTTGCACCATGATGGTACGGCTGCCATTGACTGTTAATGTTTCAATCACGGAACCCAGGTTCATGCCATCTTCACCGATGCGGAAAATACCTGTGCCACCCATGCCATCCAGCGGCTTGAGGATAATATCCTGATGGTCACGATGAAATGCACGGATACGTTGCTCGTCGCGTGTTACCAGTGTCGGCGCAGTGAACTGACTGAATTGCGCTATGCTGAGTTTTTCGTTGTGATTGCGTATCGCCGCGGGTTTATTGAACACACGTGCACCCTGCTGCTCTGCCAGTTCCAGCAGATAAGTGGAATAGATATATTCCATATCGAAGGGTGGATCTTTGCGTTGCAAAACTGCGTCAAAGGCACTTAGTGGTAAAGATTCTGGCGCCCCCAGACGAAACCAGTCTCCACTGTCGCCGGTCAGCGTAATCTGGCTGATATTAGCAATGACCTTGCCGCCTTCCAGCGCCATGTCATCCGGGCCGAAAGCATAAATCGCATAACCACGGCTGGCCGCTTCCACCATCATGGCATAAGTGGAATCTTTGTAAGTCTTGAACTGCGATAGCGGATCAGTCAGAAAGGCGATTTTCATGGCGACTCTTAGTGTTCTTGGCAAATAAGAAATTAATAAATTTCCGGATTAGGGTCAGTCTTTTCCAGCTCCAGTGACGCTGCCAGTAAAGCCAGGCGCGCCACCACACCATACATATAAAAACGATTTGGTGCTGCCGTGCCAGGTTTGGCTTTCATATCCGGCACCGCATGTTGCTGGGCAAACGCCAGTGGCACAAAATGCATGCCTGGCGCATTGAGGTTTTCATCAACGCCACGGTCTTCATGCACGCGATAAAAACCGCCAACGACATAGCGGTCTATCATGTAGACCACAGGCTCAGCGACAGATTCATTGATCTGCTCGAAGGTGTACACGCCTTCCTGCACGATGACATCCCTGACTTCCATGCCATCCTTGACGACAGACATCTTGTTGCGTTGCTTGCGGTTCAGGTCACGCAGTTCGCTGGAATCATGCACGGTCATGATACCCATGCCATACGTACCCGCATCAGCCTTGACGATGACAAACGGTTTTTCCTTGATGCCGTATTCCTTGTATTTTTTGCGTATCTTGGCGAGGATGGTATCGACCGTTGCCACCAGGGCATCTTCACCGGTACGTTCGTGAAAATTAACATCCTTGCATTTGGCAAAATACGGGTTCAACATCCACGGGTCAATATCAACCATCTTGGCAAATTTTTTCACTACCTCATCATAAGATGAAAAGTGATTGCTTTTACGACGCAAAGCCCAGCCTGCATGCAAAGGCGGCAACAGTGTTTGCTCGTTGATATCTTCAAGTATTGCCGGTATGCCCGCCGACAAATCATTATTGAGCAGGATCGTGCAGGGGTCGAAATTTTTCAGACCCAGACGGCGACCATTGGCTGAACGCTCCAATGGTTCCAGCACCAGCTGGCTGCCATCCGGCAATTCTATGGGTGTTGGCTCGGTAATATCAGGCGACAAAGATCCCAGACGCACATTCAAACCGGTCTGACGGAAAATCTGCATCATCCTGGCGATATTTTGCAGGTAAAAAGTATTGCGGGTATGGCTTTCCGGTATCACCAGCAGGTTCTTGGCGTCTGGACAATATTTTTCTATCGCCGCCATCGCAGCCTGCACTGCCAGTGGCAACATCTCTGAGGCCAGGTTATTAAAACCACCAGGGAATAAATTGGTATCTACCGGCGCCAGCTTGAAACCGGCATTGCGCAAATCAACCGAGCAATAAAATGGCGGCGTATGCTCTTGCCATTCCAGACGGAACCAGCGTTCAATTGCAGGAGTCGCCTCGAGTATCTTTTTTTCAAGATCGAGCAGTGGGCCGTTGAGGGCTGTGACGAGATGCGGAACCATATAGACCTTTTTTGGGAGCAGGCTTTTGCCAAAATTACCAGTTGCGGCGCTACGCAACATGACAGGCAAATCATGACTTAATAAGCTGGGGATGAAATGCCGGGAATCAAGTCGCATTCACCCCATGCACCGCAAAAAAATCAGGCTGACTTTGCCAGCAAATCGAAATGCTCAACTACTGGCGGCACAGCAAAGTAAGGACCAACAATGGCGCGCCAGGCAAGAAATGCCGGTGATTCACGAAAATCTACCGTATGATTTTCCAGCGTGTCCCAATAAATCATCAGTACATAACGATCAGGTGACTCTATGCCTTTATTGACTTTAAAGCCACGAAAGCCTTTGGCATGCTGGATAACCTCATGCAAACCACGTTCAATGGCAATATCAAATTCAGTTTGTTTGCCGGCATGAATTCGAAGATCGGCTAGCTCAAGTATCATCGTTGGCCTTCATAGTAAGTGGACAGATAGGAAACTTTCAAAACACCTATGAATTATCCCCGATTCGGCAGCATCTTGCCTGATGCTGCGCAAATCCCGTCAGACCAGACCGCGGTCGCTCAGTTCTTTCTTCAGATAGGCATAAAACACCGGAGCCGCCACGACGCCCGGCAGGCCAAACAGGGTTTCCATGACCAGAATTGCGGTCAACAACTCCCAGGCACGGGCATTGATCTGCGCGCCAATAATGCGCGCATTCAGGAAATATTCGGCCTTGTGTATCACCATCATGAACACCAGTGATGCCATTGCAACATTAAGCGAATGAGACAGCGCCACAATCACGATAATGGTGTTGGAAATGATGTTTCCGGCAACCGGTATCAGACCAGCAAGAAAGGTGATGGCGATCATGGTCTTGGTCAGTGGCAGATGCACACCTGCCATAGGCAATACAGCAGCAAGATACACTGCCGACAAAATAGTATTGATCAGAGAAATCTGCACTTGGGCAAACACGATTTTATGAAACACCTGACCCAGGGTACTGACTCTTTGCTGCAAAGCGGCGGCAAAGGGCTTGTGATTGCTGTCACCACTGGCATCCCGCAGGGCGATCATGCTACCGATTATCATGCCCAATAATAAATGCACAAGAAGATGGCCTGCTTCCGGCACGAGCTGCTTTGCCTCGCCTGCATGTTCACGCAACCACGCAGTCATCATTTCTCTTAATGAATCTACATCTTCCGGCAAGTTAGTACTTACCCACTCAGGCAATTGGTGACGTGAAGTTTCGATAATATCGGCCAGTCTTTGCAATAAAGATTGCAAATTACCGGCATCGCTGCGCAAGAATGCATGGATGGCCCAGATCACGGCAATCAGGGCAACAATGAGTATAAATGACAAAAATGCCACTGCGATCATGCGTGGCTGTTTATGTCGGAAACGCAATGCAATGGCCGGGGCCAACACATGGATGACGGAGTACACCAGCAAGCCAGAAAACAAGGCCACAATCAAGCCAGCTTTTAACACCAGCAATAAAGCGATGCCGACTATGACATAGGAGGCCCAGACCGATGCTGATAATTGTTCAGAACTGCTGATGATTTTTGCTTTCATTTCAATACTCCGCTCATACCCACAATGGCAGCCAGCACCAGACCTATTGCTGCCAGGCCAGAAATCAGGAAACCCATCGAACGCTTGCTGGCGTCCTGATAATACGTAATGGCATACAGCAAGCGTCCAAGCAGCCAGACGACCCCCATGGCTGCAGCAAGTTTATCGCCAGTCCAGACCGCGCACAACCACAGCGCCGGAAAGAAGAAAACCATCTGCTCTACTGTATTTGCCTGTACACGCAAGGCGCGCAAAAATTCGGGTGGGCCATCGGCGGCAGGTGCAGGAACCTTGAATTGTGTACGTGCTTTGCCGGCCTTATAAATGATCCAGCAATATAGTACCAATACTGCAACAGTCAGCCAGGAAGTCCAAAGCAATTGCATAGCGTCTCCAATGGGATACAGGTGATAATTTTTATGTTAAATATGGGCAATTATTTAAATTGCAAGAAGTCATTTTGAAACACACGCTTACACTTTCATGTCTTCTTTTTTTGAATTCAAACGTTAAATACATACCATCCAGACATTATCTGGAGACTATCACAGGACTTATATAAAACTATTATGAATAGTGCAGGTCAAACAACTGCATGTCGTAGCCGTTTTAATAATATCAGCGGTGTTTTGTATAAGATCCATTCTGACAAGAGGTAAAAAATGACTATTTCATTCAACAAACTTTCCAAAGTGGCATCCATCGTGGCGCTGGGCATGGCATTTCCAGCTGTTTATGCTGCCGATTATGAAGATTTTGCACGTGTCATCAGCGTCACACCACAAGTCGAGCAAGTCAACGTACCGCGCCAGGAATGCCGTACCGAATATGAGACAAGTCAGCGCCAGTATCCGCGTCAGCAGCAACAGGCTGAACGCAGCAACGGCGGCGCTATCATCGGCGGTATCGCTGGTGGCCTGCTCGGCAGCCAGGTTGGTGGTGGCAATGGCCGTATCGCCGCTGCAGCCGCAGGTGCATTAACCGGCGCCATCGTTGGTGACAGGGTCGACAATAATAACAGCGGCAACAATTACAATAATAACCAGCCAGTGTATGAAAGCCGCCCAGTGCGTCAATGCAGAAATATTGACAATTGGGAAAGTCGCACGAATGGTTACGCAGTGACCTATGAATATCACAATCGCAACTATACGACCGTGATGCCCTATGACCCGGGTAATCGTCTTCGCCTGCATGTTTCATTGACACCCCGCCCTTAAGCGCTGAATACGTCGATTCTGCGTGCATCAGGCGGACTGGTAGTCTGCCTGATGCTGGTCTGAAGCTGGTCTGAAAACAGACCTGTGCCCAAGCTGTGCGGTTGATCAAGCTTTACCTCCATTGAAGTTCTTACCGCACGTCTGCATGAAAAAGCCGCTATAGCGGCTTTTTCCACTGTTGCATCCCTTCCCTTCATTGTAAATACCCCTGAATTCGCATGGGTTTATAGTATTATCTTGCGGCAAACCCAACGCTCATGCTCCGCCCATCATTCATGCAAAAAATGTTAAAAAAATACGGCCTGCTGGTATGGTTATCTTTAATCCTGATTGCCGGTTTTGTTTTCACCACGGCCGCTTCATTCGTGGTGTCGCGTGACGCGATACAGCAGGGTATTTCGGAGCAGATGTTGCCGATTACTGGCGACAACGTGTATTCGGAAATCCAGAAAGATATCCTGCGCCCCGTATTTGTTTCTTCACAAATGGCACATGACACTTTTTTGCGTGACTGGATCATCAATGGCGAAGAAGACAAGGACCAGATTGTCAAATACCTGAAAGAAATCAAGCTAAAGAACCGTGCGATTTCCAGCTTCCTGATTTCTGATAAAACCCATAGTTATTATCACGCTGACGGTGTATTGAAAAGCGTCAGCGAAACCGAGCCACGTGATCAGTGGTTTTTCAGGGTACGCAACCTGAAAAGCGACTATGAAACCAATGTCGATGTAGACATGGCCAATCACGATACCATGACCATCTTCATCAACTATCGTATTCTTGATTTTTCTGGAAAATTTATTGGCGTCACCGGTATCGGGATGACCCTCGATACCATGAAAAACTTGATCGACAGCTACCAGACCCGCTTTCACAGCAATATCTTTTTCGTCGACCAGAAGGGCAATATTGCGCTGGCTGGCAATAATATGAAGAAGGTCCGCAGTAACCTGAGCAACATGCCCGGCATCAGCGGACTGGCACAACAAATCCTGGCGAACCGCAAAAGTGAATCCCAGCATCTGGAGTACAAAAGCGGCAATGAAACCAATCTGGTGAATGCGCGCTTTATTCCAGAACTGGGCTGGTACCTGCTGGTCGAACAAGAAATTGGCGAAGAAATCAAACCCCTGCAAAATGTGTTTCTGATGAACATAGGCATCAGTGCCGCCATTACCGTCCTGGTGCTGGTGATTTTGCTGCTGACAGTACGCCGCTATCAAAGACGACTGGAAAAATCTGCGTCTACTGATACATTGACTGGCTTACTGAATCGTCAGGCTTTCGATTTTGTATTTCAGCAAGCCCTGCTCGACAGCGAACGCTCACGTCAACCCATGTGCGTAATCTTGCTGGATATTGATTACTTCAAAAAGATCAATGACAAACAGGGACATCTGGTCGGTGATCATGTACTGAAAGAAATCTCGCTGATCTCCAAACGTTCGCTGCGTGAGAGCGATATCATTTGTCGCTGGGGCAGTGAAGAATTTCTGGTCTTGCTGAAAAACTGTACGCTTGAAAAAGCCACTTCGATTGCCGAAAATTTGCGCACTACCATAGAGAATAATGATTTTTCCCGCACCACTGATTTAACCCGCACACGCCTGTCCATCACTGTCAGCATGGGCGTGGCCGAATGCCGTGACAAGGAAACCGAAGACAGCGTATTTGAACGCGCTGACCTGGCCCTGTATCAAGCCAAGGAAAATGGCCGTAACAGCGTCTATTTTTCAGAGTGATTTTTTGCGTGCCGCCAGCGCTTGCGTTGGTGGCGTAAAAGCCTGGTATAACTGACCAGTTGCAGCATTCCAGTCAGTGACTGCTTTTTGCTGCAAGACCACCGTCTGCATATCACCACGTGCGATAGGCCCGGTCAGTGCGGCAACAGGCCCCATGGAAAATGCATTTTCCAATGATTGTCTGGCCAGGGGTGCGGCCATTTTTTGCGCAATCTCCAGCGGGATACCCGCGGCCTGATAGCATTGCAAGGCTGTCTCCATCAGGGTCACCAGATAATTACTGGCAAACACCGAACCAGCGTGATACAGCAGTTTGCTTTCAGCACTGATGATGACAGTTTCCGCGCCTATGGCTTGCAGCGCGGGTAACAGCACTGCCAAAGCCCGTTCATCACCTTCTACGCTGCAAATGCTTGATGCAAAATGCTCTGCAAGCTGTTCGATATCGGCAAAACTGCGTACCGGGTGTACGCTGGCAACTGCAGCGCCGAGCGCATTGGCTGCCGACAGTACCGTCGATGCCTTGGCACCACTACAATGAAACAGGACGCTGTCTGCATTCACCAGACCGGCATCGACCAGCGCAGCACAGGCACTGGCAATCTGATCATCCGCAACGGTCAGCATATAGATATCAGCAGGCTGCATACACTGCATATCGTCACAAGCCTCACCTGTGCCTAGCCAGCTGACGGCAGCCTGGGCACTGGGCAGGCTGCGGTTCAAGATCTGCTGGATAGAAAACTGCGCATGCCGCTGGAAATTTTTTGCCAGCACCTTGCCTACCTTGCCCGCGCCCACTACTGTCAAGGTCTTCATCATGGAGGTCACTGTGCAGGCTCTTCCGGGAAACGGCGCAGGCCTTCAAGATCAAGGATGGTAATGCCGCCATAATCGACAGTCAGTAATCGCTTCTTTTCCAACAACTGTAGAGCCTGATTCGCACGCTGGCGCGAGACGCTGGAGATATAGCCGATTTCTTCCTGTGATATCTGGATTTGCATGCTGCTTCCCGCTTTCAGGCCGGGGTTCAGATATGGATGGAACATGGCCGCCAGGCAGCGCGCGACGCGGGTGTCAGGGTCAAGCATGCGGTCATATTCAACCAGCGAAATGAACAGGCCCAGGCGTTCATTCAACTGATGCAATAAAAACCGGTTGAAAGGAATGCTGTTATCGAGCAGATAAGTAAAGGTGCTGCGTGGCATATAAGCGACGCGGGTATCGCGCAAGGCAACAACATCATAGCGGCGTGGCTCTGTTTTCAGCAGCGAGCCTTCGCCAAACCAGCCACCTGCCAGCATGCAACTGAATGTGACCGTCTTGCCATCTGGCGAAATGCTGCTCATCTTCAGAAAACCTTCGATCACGCCCATCCAGTATTCTATAGCGTCACCTTTACGGCAAACATAAGCCCCGGCGGGAACAAAACGCTCTACCACCTCGTCTTCCACCTTTTGCATATGCTCAGGCGCAAGCATGCTGGCCCACATCGTTTTGGCAAAGCGTTCTTTTGGATCGCAAATCTTCTTCGTCATATTTGTGCAGCGCACCACCGATAATTGATTCAAATTTTGAGATTGTCCGTCGAATGACAACCCACAGATCGTGAAGGGACTACTATCCCATCAACAAAAAGAATTACGGAGTCATTGTAAGCGAGGTTTTCCACTACAGCTAACACTGTAAGATGGTTCATGTCTGACTTATCTCTATCTCGCCACAACAAGGCACTCCGCAAAATTCCCGTTATGACCTGAGCAATTTTGTGCGTAAGCATGCCGTAAGGGTTGATGAGGAAACTCAAACGACGATAAGCCAACAAAAACAAGGCTGGTGACGGAGACATGAAACAAAAGAACGCAGCAAATTCAACATTTCCGAGGATGTTATTACAGCATGGGCAAACACGCCCGCTGCATCCGGCCTTTCGCGAAAAAGACCTGGGTATCTGGCAAACCTGGAACTGGCAACAAGTCAATGCCGAAGTACGTGCGCTGGCATGCGGGCTGGCCGCACAGGGCTTCAAGCGCGGCATGAACCTGGCCATCATCGGTGACAACCGGCCACGCCTGTACTGGGCGATGGCAGCCGCACAATGCCTGGGTGGCATACCCGTGCCGCTCTATCAAGATGCGCCGGCAGCAGATATGGCCTATGTACTGGAAAACGCAGAAATTGAATTTGCAGTCGTGGAAGACCAGGAGCAGGTCGACAAGCTACTTGAAATCAAGCAACACTATACTGGCATACAGCATATTGCTTTTGATGATGACCGCGGCATGCGCCATTACCATCAGCCAGAGCTGACTTCTTATGCTGGTTTGCAAGAACTGGGACGGGCATACGACCTCGCCCATCCAGAATTTTTCATACAGCAAATTGAGCTCGGCAAACCTGACGACACGGCTGTCATGCTGTACACATCAGGCACTACCGGAAAACCGAAAGGCGTCTGCCAGTCACACCGTTCTTTCATGACAGCTGCTTTCGGCGGCATGGATTTTGATCAGCTCACCGCAGAGGAAGATATTTTGTCTTACCTGCCGATGGCCTGGGTCGGTGATCACCTGTTTTCCTTTGCGCAGGCAATGGCTGCGGGCTTTACCGTCAACTGCCCGGAATCCAGTGAAACCGTGATGACAGATTTGCGCGAAGTAGGCCCCACTTATTATTTCGCCCCACCCCGTGTTTTTGAAAACATGCTGACCACCGTGATGATACGCATGGAAGATGCGGGCAGCATCAAACGTAAGCTGTTTGGGCACTTCATGGAAGTGGCCAGGCGTATCGGTTCCAATATCCTGGATAAAAAACCGGTATCGGTCTTCGATAAACTGCACTATGCGGCCGGCAATATGCTGGTATACGGGCCATTGAAAAATGTACTGGGTTTGTCGCGTGTAAGGGTTGCGTATACCGCCGGCGCCGCGATAGGGCCAGACCTGTTTCGCTTTTATCGCTCGATAGGCGTCAACCTCAAGCAACTGTATGGTTCTACGGAAACCTGCGCCTATGTCTGCCTGCAACCTGATGGCAAAATCAAGTTTAACAGTGTCGGCCAGGCCGCGCCGGGTGTCGAAGTCAAGCTGGCCGACAACGGCGAAGTATTGGTGAAATCAGATGCGATGCTGACTGGTTACTACAAGCGCCCGGATGCAACCGCCGAAGTGATGGATGAGCAGGGATATTTTCATACGGGTGACGCCGGTATTTTTGACCACGAAGGTCACCTGAAAATCATCGACCGTGCTGCCGATGTCGGCAAGATGAAACAGGGCGATATCTTTGCGCCAAATTATATTGAAAACAAACTCAAATTCTTCCCCTTCATCAAGGAAGCCGTAGCCTTCGGGCATGAGCGCGACATGGTCTGCGCTTTCATCAATATCGATATGGAGGCGGTTGGCAATTGGTCAGAAAGACGCGGCGTTGCCTATTCCGGTTATACCGATCTGGCGGCCAAGGCAGAAACCTATCAGCTCATCTTGTCCTGTGTGGAGAAAGTGAATGCCGACCTGGCCAGCGAAGATCTGATGTCAGGCACGCAAATCCACCGCTTCCTGGTACTGCATAAGGAACTTGATCCCGACGACGATGAATTGACGCGTACCCGCAAGGTAAGACGCAGTTTTGTCTCTCAGAAATATGCGGTCTTGATTGATGCGCTGTATTCAGGAAAACGCTCGCAGTTCATTGAAACCCAGGTTAAATTTGAAGACGGGCGTCAGGGCACGGTCAGCGCTGATCTGCATATCAGTGACGTCAAGACATTTTCTGCCCACAAGCAGGCGGCGTAAGGAATAAGGATGGCAGATAACAGAAAAATCGGCGACGTCATACTGGACATGAAAGGTATTTCACTGGCCTTTGGTGGTGTCAAGGCACTGACGGATATTTCGTTCAACGTCAGGGAACATGAGATACGCGCCATCATCGGCCCCAATGGTGCAGGCAAAAGCTCGATGCTCAATGTGATCAACGGTGTGTACCGCCCGCAGCAAGGTGACATTACTTATCGTGGCATACACCGCAAGGACATGAATACCTATGCCGCCGCCAAAAGTGGCATCGCCCGTACCTTCCAGAATATCGCCCTGTTCAAGGGCATGAGTGTGCTCGACAACATCATGACAGGCCGCAACCTGAAAATAAAAAGCAATTTCCTGATGCAGGCTTTGTACTGGGGGCCGGCACAAAAGGAAGAGATTGCCCACCGTGAAAAGGTGGAAGCGATTATCGATTTTCTCGAAATCCAGCACATACGCAAAATCCCGGTAGGCCGCTTATCGTATGGCCTGCAAAAACGTGTCGAACTGGGCCGCGCACTCGCAGCAGAACCTGAAATTTTATTGCTTGATGAACCCATGGCCGGTATGAACGTGGAAGAAAAACAGGACATGAGCCGCTTCATCCTCGATGTCAATGACCAGCTTGGCACCACTATCGTCTTGATTGAACATGATATGGGCGTGGTGATGGATATTTCTGATCGTGTAGTGGTGCTTGATTACGGTAAAAAAATCGGCGATGGCACACCTGCTGAGGTGCTGGCGAACCAGGAGGTAATCAACGCTTATCTTGGTGTCGCCCATTAATAAAAAATCTTAAGACCACTCAACACAGAGACACGGAGATACAGAGAAGGGCAGGAGAAAAGCGAGAACAGATTTCCTCTGGTTTTTCCTCCGTGTCTCTACCTCAATGGCGAAAGGTCTTCGGTGTTTGCTTAACGTAAGCTGAGAGCTATAAATGAATATCAGTTTTTTCTTTGAAGTGTTTATCGGCGGCCTTTTGTCTGGTGTCATGTATGCACTGGTGGCACTGGGCTTTGTGCTGATCTATAAGGCTTCTGGTGTCTTTAATTTTGCGCAGGGGGCGATGGTGTTTTTTGCAGCACTGACCTGCGTTGGCCTGACTGAAAAATTTGAATTGCCCTTGTGGCTGGCAATACCATTGACCATGCTGGCCATGGTGGCACTGGGCCTGGCGATAGAGCGCGTGGTATTGCGGCCACTGGTCAACCAGCCTGAAATCACCCTGTTCATGGCGACCATAGGGCTGACATTTTTCATTGAAGGCCTGGCGCAATTGCTGTGGGGTTCACAACCGCACAAACTGACATTACCGATTGAAGATGTGCCTATAGAATTTCTGATGGAGAAATTCAATATCCTCGTATCGCAATTCGATGTCATCGCTGCCCTGATTTGCGCGGCGCTGGTCACCGGTCTGGCGCTGCTGTTCTCAAAAACCAAGATAGGCCGTGCCTTGCGTGCCGTGGCCGATGATCACCAGGCTGCGCTGGCCGTTGGCATCCCCTTGCAGCAAATCTGGGGCATCGTCTGGGCAGTTGCCGGTTTTGTCGCACTGGTTGCCGGCCTGCTGTGGGGCGCGCGCAATGGCGTGCAGTTTGCGCTGACCTTTGTCGCCCTGAAGGCCTTGCCAGTCCTGATACTGGGTGGCTTTACCTCGGTGCCTGGTGCGATTGTCGGCGGCCTGATCATCGGTGCATCGGAAAAACTGGCCGAGGTCTATATTGGCCCGCTGGTTGGTGGCGGTATTGAAGGCTGGTTCCCGTATGTACTGGCATTACTATTTTTGCTGGTACGGCCAGAAGGCTTGTTTGGTGAAAAAATCATACGCCGGATTTAAAAATCAAGCCTCAGCGTATACCTATGTACATAAGGAAATTTTGATCAAGTGTAGCGAGCGGCATTAGTTTGGGTTAAGACGCGCTTCGTATGACTGTACGGCGAGCATCGCAGACCCAAAAATGGCGTCGCGCAGTAACTTAATCAGAACTTCCATAAGCAAAAAAATTAAAGGACGAGCATGTTCTACCGTGAAGCAGGCCAGTTTAAAACAAGCTACCTGGCAGACAATCAGATCTTCCCCATCAGGCAAGACCGGATTGCGATTGCCCTGGTGCTGATTGCCGCATTTCTTGCCGTGCCATTGCTGGCGACCGACTATGCATTTTCAGCCATTTTCATTCCCTTCCTGATATTTTCACTGGCTGCATTGGGTTTGAATATCCTGACTGGTTATGCGGGGCAATTGTCACTGGGTTCTGCCGCCTTTATGGCAGTCGGTGCGTTTGCTTCGTATAATTTTGTGCTCAGGATACCTGGCATTCCTGTCCTGCTGGCATTTGTGCTGGGCGGCCTGTCTGCTGCCATGGTGGGCATTGCCTTTGGCCTGCCTTCATTGCGCATACGTGGTTTTTATCTGGCGGCAGCAACGCTGGCAACACAGTTCTTCGTGGTCTGGTGCCTGACCAAGATACAGTGGTTTACAAATTACAGTTCCTCCGGCGTGATCACCGCGCAAGAAATGGTGATATCTGGCATCAGCATCAATACCCCGGTCAAAAAATACCTGCTGACGCTGACCATCGTTTGTGTCATGGCCTTGCTGGCAAAAAATATGGTGAGATCAAACGTAGGCCGTTCATGGATGGCCGTACGTGACATGGATGTGGCCGCTGAAGTCATCGGTTTTCGCCTGATGCGTACCAAATTGCTGGCCTTTGCCGTGTCTTCATTTTACTGCGGTGTGGCCGGTGCCTTGTATGCCTATGCTTATCTGGGTACGGTAGAGCCGGAAGCCTATAACCTCGACTTGTCTTTCCGCATCCTGTTCATGATCATCATTGGTGGTGTGGGTTCCATACTTGGTTCCTTCCTCGGATCTGCCTTCATCATCCTGTTGCCCATCGTACTGAATCTGCTCGCGCATGGCTTGTCGCTGCCTACCCATGTAGCCTCTAACCTGGAACTGATGGTGTTTGGTGCACTGATCATTTTCTTCCTGATCGTTGAGCCACACGGGTTGGCAAGATTATGGCAAATCACCAAGGAAAAGCTGCGTTTATGGCCTTTCCCGCATTGAGCGTTTTTTGTCATTCGCATGCACTGTAGAAAAGAATAAAGTTCATAATAAAGACGCTTCGCCTTATTCAAGAATCTGGTAGACAAGCGTTACGCAATACCTATCCAAACCACAAGGAGACACTATGAAACTGCTTAAATCCTTACTGCTGGCCTCGGCAATACTGAGCGCTGTCGGTGCTGCCCAGGCGAACGATCAGTTCGTTCCCATTCTGTCTTACCGCGTCGGCCCCTATGCGGCTGGCGGCTCCGGTTTTTACGGCGGCGCAATTGATTATTTCAACCTGATCAATGCCAAAGGCGGCTTGAATGGCGTCAAGATTTCATGGGAAGAATGCGAAACGGAATATAACGCTTCACGCGGTATTGAATGCTATGAAAGACTGAAAAAAAGCCAGGGTGGTGCATCCCTGGTAGAACCTTTATCGACCGGCATTGCGTACGGCATACTGGATCGTGTGGCAGAAGACAAAATACCCCTGACAACGCTGGGCTATGGCCGTTCTGATGCGGCCAATGGCAAGGTGTTTCCATATATTTTCCCGCTGATTACTAGTTACTGGAACCAGGCTGCGGCCATGACCAAATACCTGGGTGATAAATCCGGTGGGATGGACAAACTCAAAGGCAAGAAAATAGTCCATCTGTACCATGACTCTGCATTTGGCAAGGAACCAATTCCAGTACTGGAAGCGCAGGCCAAACAATATGGGTTCGAACTCATCAAGATTCCCGTCGCCCACCCTGGCAATGAACAGCAATCACAATGGCTGCAAATCCGCCAAGCCAATCCTGATTACGTCATTCTGTGGGGTTGGGGTGTCATGAACGCCGTCGCCATCAAGACAGCACAACGCAACGGTTATTCACGCGAAAAAATGCTGGGTGTATGGTGGGCCGGCTCGGAAGAAGACACAATCCCAGCTGGTGATGCGGCAAAAGGTTATACCGCGATGACTTTCAATACGCCAGGCAATTATCCAGTGCTGGATGAAATCCGCAGCAAGGTTTATGCGGCTGGCAAGGGCAATCTCAGTGACAAGTCTCGCATCGGCTCTGTTTACCACATGCGCGGTGTGACTGCGGCGATCTTGTGGACAGAAGCAATCCTGAAAGCGCAGGAGAAATATGGCAAGGGCAAACTCATGACTTCAGAGCAGATACGCTGGGGTTTTGAAAACCTGAATGTTGATGATGCACGTCAAAAAACACTGGGTGCGCTGGGCATGTTCCCGCCGGTAAAAACATCATGTGAGGACCATGAAGGTTCAGGTGCAGTCAAAGTGCAGCAATGGACCGGTGACAAGTGGAAAGCCATCACGCCGAACTGGGTGACAGGTGATAAGGCACTGACGCGCGCTATGCTGGAAGAATCATCAAACAAATATGCGACAGAGAAAAAGATCACGCCTGCCTGTTTGAAATAAGCAGATGGCGGTGACGGCAATGAAGATACCGTCACCGTCTATTTCGTCATTTTTCTGGCCATTCAGATTAACATCAGCTTACCCGACAACATGAGCATTCACAGCATACATACTGAAGCGGCAACGGCGAATCCCGCCTATCTCAGTGTCAATAATATTGAAGTCATCTACGACCACGTGATCCTGGTGTTGAAGGGCATTTCTCTGCAAGTACCGCAGGGAAAAATCGTCGCCTTGCTGGGTGCCAATGGTGCGGGTAAATCGACGACGCTGAAAGCTATTTCCACCTTGCTGAAAAATGAACGTGGCGATATCACCAAGGGGGATATTACTTTTCAGGGGAAAAGGGTGGATCACCTGACGCCGAATGAACTGGTCAAACGTGGCTTGTCGCAGGTGATGGAAGGCCGTCATTGTTTTGCCCATCTGACCGTCGAAGAAAACCTGTTGACTGGCGCGTATACAAGAAAATTGTCACGCAGTGAATTGAAGGATGCGCTGGAGAAGGTCTATCACTATTTTCCTCGTCTGCGTGAACGCCGTAATTCGCAGGCCGGTTATACCTCGGGTGGTGAACAGCAAATGTGTGCGATCGGTCGCGCACTGATGGCAAAACCTTCGATGATTTTGCTCGATGAACCTTCGATGGGTATTGCACCGCAACTGGTGGAAGAAATTTTTGAAATCGTCAAAAGCCTCAATACGCAAGAAAACGTGTCTTTCCTGCTGGCTGAACAGAATACCAACACCGCTTTACGCTATGCCGATTTTGGCTACATCCTGGAAAACGGCCGTGTCGTGATGGAAGGCGATGCGAAAGATCTCAGCAGCAATGAAGACGTCAAGGAATTTTATCTCGGTGTTTCTGGCGCTGGCCGCAAGAGTTTCAAGGATATGAAGTTCTATCGCCGCCGCAAACGCTGGCTGGCTTGAAACTCCTGGCGATCAGCCATGCATACAACTTACACATTGATAGAGCAAGCTCATGAGTGAATACCTGGACGCACTGGAAACCCGCAATCCGCAAAGCCGCGAACAAGCGCTGATGAGCAAGCTGCCGCAATTGCTGGCGCATGCGCAAACCGCGCCTGGCTGGGCCGCCATACTGCCAGGCGTCAATGCCAGTGACATCCGCAGTCGTGCCAGCCTGGCGCAATTGCCGGTCACACGCAAATCCGACCTCAAGGATTTGCAGAAAACCAGCCTTCCCTTCGGTGACCTGACGACCACTCCCCCGCATCAGTTGGCCCGCATCTTCATGTCTCCCGGGCCTATCTTTGATCCGGAAGGTCGTGGACAGGACTGGTGGCGCTTTGCCCGCCCCCTGCATGCCGTCGGCCTGCGCAGCGGTCATTTATTGCAGAACTGCTTTTCCTATCATTTCACGCCCGCCGCCTTCATGGTAGAAAGCGCGGCTGCACGCCTGGGTTGCGCGGTGATACCCGCGGGTATAGGGCAGACAGAAATGCAGGTACAGGCCATGGCAGAATTGCGGCCTGATGCGTATATCGGTACACCGAGTTTTCTGAAAATCATTATAGAAAAAGCGACTGATATGGGCGCTGATATTTCCAGCGTGCAGCGCGCCGTGGTTGGTGCCGAAGCGCTGCCACCGTCACTGCGCAAATGGTTAAACGAACATGGTGTGGCGCATGTCCTGCAAATCTACGCGACTGCTGATATCGGCAATATCGCTTATGAAAGCATGACGGATGGTCAGGTCAATCCGGGCATGATCATGGATGAAGACCTGATACTCGAGATAGTCCGTCCGGGTACGGGTGATCTGGTGGCAGAAGGTGAAGTCGGTGAAATTGTCATCACCTCTTTCAACCCGGATTATCCGCTGATACGTTTTGGCACTGGTGATATGTCGGCCATCCTGCCTGGCATATCACCTTGTGGTCGCACCAATCAGCGCATCAAAGGCTGGCTGGGTCGTGCTGACCAGACGACCAAGGTCAAGGGTATGTTTGTGCACCCTTCTCAGGTCGCCGAAGTAGTGAAACGCCACCCGGAAATCATCAAGGCACGCCTGGTCGTCACGGGTGAAATGGCAAATGATGTAATGACCCTGCATTGCGAAACTACATCTACCGACGCGACACTGAAAAGCGCCATCATTGACAGCTTGCGCGATGTCACCAAACTACGTGGTGATGTGCTGTTTGTAGAAAACGCCTGCCTGGCCAATGATGGCAAGGTGATTGATGATGCGCGCAAATATGAATAGTCTGGACCGGGACAGATTACGGTGATTTGGCAGCAAGCCCGGCTTGCACGAAGCGGGCAATTATGGCACTCAGGCGCGCTCTGTCCTTCATGTCGATATGCGAACCATCAGGGCAAATGAAAGACTGCAGCTCTGTGCCCTGACTGCTAAGCACAGGCAATTTTGTCTTCTCAAAAAACACGTCAAAAAACTGCCTGCGTGGGAAAATCTGTTGATTCGCGTCTTTCACGAGGCCATTGGTAGGCATTTCAACGAACATCACTTTCCCGCCACGGTTTTCTATTCTGGCAATATAGCTCTGTATCACCTGCGCACCGCGTAGAAAATCTGCCTGACTGGCCACCTGTAACTTGTTGATGTGATCTTTGAATCTCGCTTCCGTCACCGCGTGACTGGCATGACTATCCCATTGCACACCTAGTTGTTTGGCGACTCTGGAAAAATACACATCAGGCCAGGCCAGCCGGCTATAATCGGCCAGACGTGAACGGTCTGGCAGCGTGTTGATGTACTGTGCAGAGCGCTTCCATGGCACTATCCTGTAGCGCAGTGAATGCAGGGGATTGGCACCATCTGAAAAAATACTCAGGTTTTCGTGCAGTTCCCTGGTCAGATAGGTTTCCAGTGTATCCGCAGAAAAACTGGATGGGCGCAGCAGGCTTTTTTCATACTCGTCTTCAAACATGCTGGCATTGCCAAAATCACTGTTTCTTGCACCAAGTACGGCACCATCTGTGTAGTCGATCAACACTGTGCCTGTGATGCGCGCATCATCTGCCAGGCCTTTCAGGATGGGTACGAAGGAACTGCCATCTATCGCCAGTTGCAGGGGTTCCAGCCCGGTCTGCTTTCTGAGAACATCTAAATCCAGACCCAGCTGAAAGCGGGAGGTGTCGATAAGGATCAGGGCTTGTCTGCCAAGTTTGCTGGCTCTGCTGCGTTCATGACCCCAGCGTTCTTTGGAATCGAGCGCAGTTGGCTGGTAACCGAGATAACGCAGGCTGCCTTCCATGCCGAGAATAAGCAAGAAACAAAATACGATAGTGAACGCAAAGATGCGTTTCCATGGATGAGCATGCATGAATGCTTCAGAACTGGAAGTAAAGGAAGGCATTTTGTCCGGTTCCAGAAAATACAAATATCGCAGCCAGGCAAGATGCCAGTACGAGGGCTTGCACATTGCTACGCATGCTGGCAAACAGCTTGTCGAGGTTCATGTCCTTCAGATAGGTAACGCCAATCACGGTGACCGCCATGACAGCCAATGCCACCCCTTCGTTCAACCCCAGATATTCGCCCGCATCATGTTGACCGAACAGGCCGGTGAATATGTCGCGTGCCTGCATGGTTGTGCCAGAGCGAAACGGTATCCAGGCCAGTGTCACCAGTAAAAATACCAGACCCCGCCGTATGGCTGGCGTCAGCAGACGTGCAATGGCGCGGCCACTGCACATTCTTTCCACAACCAGAAAACCACCATGCAAAGCCCCCCCACAACACAAACATCCAGGAAGCACCATGCCATAAGCCGCCGATCAGCATGGTGATGAACAGGGCGAGGTACGTCCTGAACACGCCGTGTTTGTTCCCGCCAAGAGGGACATACAGATAATCGCGCAGCCAGCTGGATAGTGAGATATGCCAGCGCCGCCAGAAATCAGAAAAACTGGTGGCGGTGTAGGGGTAGTTGAAATTCTCAGGGAAATAAAAACCGAAACTTTTTGCCAGACCGATTGCACACAATGAATAGCCACAAAAATCAAAATAAATCTGCCCTGAAAAACTGACGATGGCACACCAGGTTTCCAGCACACCATATTGTTCAGGATGCGCATAAACGCCATTTACCAAAGGCGCAAACAACGCGTCTGCCAGTACCAGTTTGGCAAACAGGCCCAGCAAAAACAGGGCAAAGCCCCAGGCTACCTGGTTTGCATCAGGCAAGACCGGTTTTTCTATCTGTGGCATCAGGATGTTCGCCTTGACGATAGGGCCGGCCACCAGATGCGGGAAAAAACTGACGAACAGGGCGTAATCCCTGAATGAATAAGCCGATTTGATCACGCCACGATAGACATCCACAGTGTACGAAAGCGAAGCAAAAGTATAGAAAGAAATACCTATCGGTAGCAGGATGGAATGATCAAGGTGTTTAATAGGCCAGCCAAGCGCATTGGCTGCATCGGTGAAACCGTCGAGCAGAAAGCTGCCATATTTAAAATAAGACAGCATGCCCAGATTGCAGGCAATACTGAAAAACAATAAAAGTTTGCGCCTGGCAGGTGACGCGGCCTTGCCTATGCGCATCGCCAGCCACCAGTCAACGAGAGTAGATAAAATCAGCAAAAAAACGTACGGTGGATTCCAGGCGGCATAAAACAGATAACTGGCGACCAGCAACAAGGTTTTCCGGTAGGCCCAGTTCGGCAACATCCAGAAAATCCCGTAGACCAGAATGAAAAACAGCAGGAAGGTAAAAGAATTAAAAAGCATTCACTGATCTATAGGTTTTATGGCTCGCCACGACTGTTTGCAGCGATCTGATTGTTATCCCTGACTGAGAGCGACAGTATATTACTTAGGCGCAAGCATAAAACGGAAAATGCGCTTAGTCATAATAAACATATAAGCAACACATTTTCCTGCCATCAAGCCTGTTTTGGCTGCTCAATTCAAGATTTCATGAATTTTTGCAAGTCTTGCACTTAGTTTTCAAAAATATTCTATAGTGGTTGAGTAAACAAATTTCGCAAATTTCGCCAAAAAATCCAGTTGATCAAGCAGTAGTGCAAGCTTGCCAGGTTTTGTTACCAAAATAACGCCGCACCCACCTATCTCACCGTATGGAGACTCGTTCCATGAATTCACTCAATATCAATAGTAAAGATCACCAAATCGATGCGGACCCTTCCACCCCGGTACTGTGGGCTCTACGCGATTCCCTGGGTTTGACCGGCACCAAGTTTGGTTGTGGTGCCGCCTTGTGCGGTGCCTGCACTGTGCACCTGAATGGCCAGGCCATACGTTCATGCATCACCCCGATTTCTTCCGTGTCTGGACAAAAAATCACCACCATAGAAGCAATCGGCCAGGATAAAGTGGGCAAGGCTGTACAGGCCGCCTGGATCAAACATGATGTAGCGCAATGCGGCTACTGTCAAAGTGGCCAGATCATGAGCGCCACCGCCCTGCTGAAATCCAACAAAAAACCCAGCGATGCCGATATCGACGGTGCCATGGCAGGCAATATCTGCCGATGTGGCACCTATGTACGTATCCGTGCTGCCATCCATGATGCTGCATCTACTTTGGCCTGATCAGGAGAACCGACATGCATTTTGAAGACCGTTTGATTGAGCTGCCACGCCATTTGCAGTCACTGTTGCAATCCACGACACCAGAAACAATTGGAAGCAGTTCGGCCGGCCTGAGCCGCCGCATCTTCCTGAAGATGGCAACTGCCAGCGGCTTTGCCCTCGGTTGCTATCCCATGCTGGCAAATGCGGAAGATGCTGCTGCCAAAGCGCCTGCCGGCTTGAAACCCACAGAACAGCCTGGCGCGTTCGTACAGATAGCCAAGGATGGTACGGTCACCGTTACCATCAACCGTCTTGAATTTGGTCAGGGTGTGCAAACCGGCCTGCCGCTGATACTGGCAGAAGAACTGGATGCTGACTGGACCAAAGTCATCGGTGCGAATGGCAATAATCACCCAGCCTATGTCGACCCGGCATTTGGCATGCACCTGACCGGCGGCTCGAACTCCATCGCCCATTCGTATACCCAATATCGCGAACTGGGTGCGCGCACCCGTGCCATGCTGGTGCAGGCCGCGGCCAACCAGTGGCAAGTCGACCCTGCCAGCCTGCGCACAGAGAATGGCTATGTCATCGGGCCCGGTGGCAAGAAGCTGGGCTATGGCGAGCTGGCAGATGCGGCCATGAAATTGCCAGTACCAGAAAAAGTCACGCTGAAAGATCCGAAAAACTTTCGCCTGATAGGCAAACCCACAGGTCGTCTGGATGCCAAAGCCAAATCCACCGGCATGCAGGATTTTGGCATTGATACTCACTTGCCAGGCATGCTGACTGCCGTCGTGGCACGGCCGCCAGTGTTCGGTGCCAAGGTCAAAACTATCGATGACACCGCGGCAAAAGCGATCAAGGGTGTCAAGGCAGTTTTGCGCGTGCCGACAGACCGTGGTGGCGAAGGTGTAGCCATCATTGCTACCGGTTATTGGCCAGCCAAACAGGGGCGTGATGCCTTGAAACTGGAATGGGACACCGATGGCGTGGAAAAAGTCGATTCCGCTAAAATGCTGGCCAGCTATAAAGAGCTGGCCAAGCAGCAAGGTGCCCTGAAGTTTAATGATGATGTGTCGAAAATAGCGACGGCACCGCATAAACTCAATGCCGAATTTGTTTTCCCTTATCTCGCCCATACGCCCATGGAACCGCTGAACTGCACAGTTGCCATTAAAGGTGACAAGGCCGAGTTGTGGATGGGCACACAAATGCCCGGCCTTGACGGTTTTGCGGCCTCCAAGACCTTGGGTCTGAAACCGGAAAATATTGCAGTCCACACCCAGTTTGCGGGTGGTGGCTTTGGCCGCCGGGCAATTGCCACCAGCGATTATGTGGTGGAAGCCTGCAATGTCGCCAAGGCGGCACAGACCGCAGGGCTGGATGCACCAATCCGCACACTGTGGAGCCGTGAAGATGACGTCAAGGGTGGCTATTACCGCCCCATGCATGTGCATAAAGCAGCCATCGGTTTTGACGCACAGGGCAACATCCTCGGTTGGGACCATGTCATCGTTGGTCAGTCCATCGTCGGCGGTACGCCATTTGAATCCATGATGGTCAAGGATGGCGTCGATATTACCGCCGTTGAAGGCATGAAAGAACCGTATGAAATGCCGATGCGCCTGTCGGTCCATCATCCCAAGATCAATGTGCCGGTGCTGTGGTGGCGCAGCGTGGGTTCTACCCACACTGCTTTTGTCATGGAAACCCTGCTTGACGAAATTGCCGAAACCACCAAACAAGACCCGGTGGCTTACCGCATGAAGCTCATGGGTGACAAGCATCCGCGGCATAAAGCAGCCTTGCAACTGGCGGTAGAAAAATCTGGCTACGGCAAGAAAAAATTACCGGCAGGCCGTGCCTATGGTGTGGCTGTCCATGAATCCTTCTCGTCCGTGGTGGCCTATGTGGTGGAAGCCTCCATGAAAAATGGCCAGCCCAAGCTACATAAGGTCACGGCAGGTGTGCACTGCAATCTTGCCGTCAATCCAAGGAGTGTCGAAGCCCAGGTGCAGGGTGCAGCGCTGATGGGCTTGTCCATGTGCCTGCCAGGTGCAGCCATTACGCTCAAGGACGGTGTGGTCGAGCAAAGCAACTTCAGTGATTTTATTGTGCCACGCATTACCGATATGCCACAGGTGGCCGTGCATATCGTCCCCAGTGCCGATGCGCCTACCGGCATGGGTGAACCTGGTTTGCCAGCACTGGCACCGGCTTTTGCCAATGCCATCGCCAGGGCAGGCGGCAAGCGCTGGCGCGAACTGCCTTACAAGCAAAGCTAATTTTTGTTACTTGTAGTGGTAGTTTTGGTAAATGGTAGTAATGCAGCGCAGATAGTTGTATGTTGAGAGGTATCGATGCCGGGATTTTTTCGAAATCCCGGCATCGGTACCCCACAATAAAGGAGACTTATTATGCGCAGCATCATTAAATTCCTGACACTGACATTATTCAGTTTTTTTCTTAGCCACAGCGTAGCGGCAGCAGACCATGGTACAGCGCAAGAGGCTGAAGCGATGGTCAAAAAAGCCATTGCCTACATAAAAGCCAAGGGGGCAGATGCAGCCTATTCTGAATTTAATAATTCCAAAGGCAGTTTCAGTGACCGCGACCTATATATTTTTGTGCTCGACATGAGTGGCAAAACCCTGGCGCATGGTGCCAATCCCAAACTCTGGGGCAAAAATATCAGTACTCTCAGGGATGTCGATAATAAGGCCTTCATCGAAGAATTGCTGGCCATTGCGAAAAGCAAAGGGAAAGGCTGGATAGATTACAAATGGCCAAACCCGACTACCAAGGTAATAGAACTGAAGTCTACCTATTTTGAGAAATCTGATGATGTGGTGGTGGGCTGCGGTATCTATAAGTAGTTGCCAATTTGCTGCTCAGATTCTCCTGACGCATTTGACTCATCGGATTGATGTGAAAGCAGTATCCGGGCAGGTACTGCTTTTTAATTTTTGTTGGCAATGAACCCGACTGGCTATTCCGGCACACCACTGGCAAAAAAACTGGGCATGCAGTCTGGCGGTCATGTTTTTGCCAAAAATGCACCTGAAAACTATCTGGCATTGCTCATGGACTTGCCAACAGATGTCGTATTTGATAAGAAGCCGACACCGGCGACAGATATTATCCACCTGTTCACTGATAAAAAAGCGGTACTGATGAGAGAGTTACTGGCATACAAAACCAGCCTGAGAAGTGATGCCACAATCTGGGTATCCTGGCCCAAGAAAGCATCGAAGGTGGCGACCGATATCACCGAAGATACCATCAGGGAAGTTGCCCTGCCACTGGGCTATGTCGATGTCAAGGTTTGTGCCGTCAATGAAATCTGGTCGGGTTTGAAACTGGTGGTACGTAAAGAACTGAGGCTGGACTGGCCAGCCTCATGATATTTATTGAAGTTTGAACAGTTTAATTTGATTCCTTGATCAAGCGCCCTGAATTTTTTTGTATGGGGCGTGCATTCATGGGGTACAGGCGGCTAAAGATCGCCAACTGGTCTGGTGAAATCTCGATAGGCTCTTTCATCACCAGCCACAGTACGCCTTCACTGCAAGGCGGTGTGGTCAGCGAGCCCATATACGTATAGTAATCACGCTTGACTGGCAAAATCTGGTTCATGTCCAGGGCGGTCAGTGGTTGTACAGGGTCATTTTTTTCCAGTGGCAGGTTATTCCAGACCTGCTGTACCAGGCTATGCCCTTTGCCGCGCTCTATCAATACGGCCACCACGGCCAGTTTGCCATCGGCATCCTTGTGCACCAGATGAGCGACCATTTCAAAGCTCTTGCCATTCACGCGCTCTTCCGATGGTTTATGGAAATGAAATTGTACGAGCTCGTAATTATGCCCCAGCACATTGATGTAATTGCCCGCCCCCATGTTGACTTGTATGGTGTGACCATTGTCGACCACAGTAAAACGGCTGGGCTTGTAATCAAAGGCGATGGGATCAAGATCTACCCGTATGCCGTCACGGATATCTATCGGTGACTGGCGATCACCAAGATCGCATTTGGCATTGGCGGGGTTGAGCTTGCCCCAGTTCAAGGGGCCGCCATCACCCTGATAACTCCAGTGCACGTCACGTAAGGAAACCATGCTGCTGGCAGTTGCTGTACCAGCGCCATGTTCCCCAGCGTTTTCAGTTTTTGGTTTGGCAGCTTCTGGCCGGCGTACTGGCGGGGCATAAGGCAAACGCACTACAGGCCGTGGAGCCATGCGTGCAGCAGCGTCATCTTTTTCTTTGCGGATAACGGACAGGCGGTCAGCAATGCGGGCGGCCAGTTCATCTGCAGCCAACGCTTCTTTAGCCTTGGCTGCCGCTTCTTTGGCAGTTTCCCTGGCTGATTCCTTGCTTTCTTTGGCCGAGGGCTTGCGTTCTTCCTTCGTTGTGGCTGACGCCGACGCAGAACCCGAGGCAGACGCGGATGCTTCTTCTTTTGCCGAAGCGGGCTTGATGGGTTTCGATGTCGCCGCAGGCGGATCATTCGCCATAGCAGGCAAGGCCATCAGCATGGGTAACAACAAGGCGAGATAGCAGAAATGGCGGCGCATAGTCAGGGTCGGTAGCAGGGAGATATCTTAGTTACGGCAAGTCTCTTTGCAAACTTGAATCCTGACGGCAATTTACATTTCAGGCTACCGATGCAACCCCCTCAACAATGAAGAGGCGACCAATTGAATTGGCGAGGCGCACCTCTCTGGCCTTGCTGTATTCCACCGAGTCGTACCATCGTTGCGCCTGCGCCAATGAAGGAAATTCTGCAATCACGGTACGCCAGCCCTCATGATGCTCGTCATCCCCACCCTCTTTTTGCACACGCGCTCCGCCTCTGACCAGAAACTGCCCGTCATACTGGGCAACACTGGCCGTGGACAAGGGCCGGTATTCTGCATAGCCTTTAGGATTGGTAATATTAATTTCGGCAACTACATACGCTTTTGACATTTCTTGCCTTTCAGAATTTTACAATGCAAGCAGGCGCGCCTTGGCCGTCATATATTCTGTTTTCAGACGCGCCACTACCTCGGCCACCGTGGGCGCATCATCCATCAGGCCAACGCCTTGCCCGGCGCCCCAGATATCACGCCAGGCTTTGGCCTTGCTGCCACCGCCAGAGCCAAAATCCATCTTGGTCTTGTCGGCTACCGGCAGGTTATCAGGGTCAAGACCGGCGGCGATGATGGATTTCTTGAGGTAATTGCCATGCACACCGGTAAACAGGTTGGTGTAGACGATATCGGCAGCGCTTGATTCCAGTATGGCCTGACGATAGGCTTCATCGACATTCGATTCCAAGGTAGCCAGCCAGCGTGAACCGATATAGGCGAAATCTGCCCCCATGGCCTGCGCTGACAGCACGGCATCACCAGTGGCAATCGCACCGGACAGGGCAATCGGGCCATCAAAAAATTTGCGTACTTCGCCCACCAGGGCGAATGGCGACAGGCCACCGGCATGCCCGCCAGCACCGGCTGCCACCAGGATCAGACCATCCACGCCGGCTTCCAGCGCTTTTTGCGCATGGCGTATGGAAATCACATCATGCATGACGATGCCACCATAGCTGTGGATGGCATCCAGCATTTCCTTTGGTGGTGCACGCAGGGATGAAATGATGATGGGAATCTGGTGCTTGACGCAGACTTCGACATCATGCGCCAGTCTGTCATTGGACTGATGGACGATCTGGTTGACGGCAATCGGGCCGATCAGGGCATCGGGATGGGCTTCCTGGTGGGCTGCCAGCTCCGCCTGCAATTCGGTCAGCCAGACATCGAGCATTTCCGCCGGCCTGGCATTGAGCGCAGGGAAAGAACCGACAATCCCAGCCTTGCACTGTGCCGCCACCAGTTTGGGACCACTGGCGATAAACAAAGGGGAACCAATGACGGGTAAGGTTAAATGCTGCAATGCTGCCGGTAAACGCGAATTCGGTGTATCAAGAGCCATGGTCAGTATCCTCTAAAGTAGCATATATCCAGTATGATTTTACAGTGCTAATAAATTCCTGTGGAGACACCATGACTTACCAATGTTTTGACCTCGCTATCAATCACAAGATTGCCCACCTGCGCTTTAACCGTCCGGCCAGCCTGAACACCATGCAGCCGGTGTTTTTTCGTGAGCTGACAGACATACTGCAAACCCTGCAAAGCCAGGCAAGCGCCCGCGTGCTGGTGATTTCATCCACCGGCAAACATTTCACGGCAGGCATGGCGCTTGATGTTTTTGCTGGCGGCGGCATGACACTCGATGATGCCAGTGCAGTGGGGCGTGCCAATATTGCGCTGGCACTGCAAGACATGCACCATGCTTTTAACCTGATAGAACAATTGCGCATGCCAGTGATTACGGCAATCCACGGCGGCTGTATCGGTGGCGGGGTTGACCTGATTTGTGCCAGCGACATACGCCTTGCCAGCAGCGACGCTTTTTTCTGCATACAGGAAATCAATATCGGCATGACCGCTGACCTCGGCACCCTGCAACGCCTGCCCAAACTGATACCGGAAGGCATAGTCCATGAAATGGCCTACACCGGTCGCCGCCTGCCTGCCCAGCGCGCCCTCGCAGTGGGACTGGTCAATGAGGTATTTGAAAACCAGGAAAAAATGCTGGAAGCCGCCTTGCAAATGGCCACTGAGATTGCAGAAAAGCCCCCCGTCGCCATCTGGGGTAGCAAGCAGGCCATTCATTATGCGCGTGACCATAGCACACATGATGCTTTGCAACAGATGGGCTGGCTGCAATCCGGCATCTGGCAAAGCAGCAACCTGATGGAAGCCTTCATGGCCAAACAGCAGGGGCGCCCCACCGAGTATGCCGACCTGGCGCCGGTGAGTTCATTTTCTGAAGCTGGGTATACCTTGAAATAACAGGGCACATAGCGTCGTGCAATCAGTCTTTCCGGATTTCGCGTATGCCTTTGCCCAGCCGTCGCCGCAACAAGGTGCGCAAAGTGACGCCATCGGCATAGCCAACTAGGCCCGCAATCTGTTCAACACTATGGTTGCTGGTCTTTAGCAGATGGACGGCTTTTTCTATGCGTAAATCCTGCACATAAGAGACCGGCGTCTTGCCCAGCACGTCATGGATACGCCTTGCCAGTGTACGTTTGCTGGTCGCCAGTGCATCGGCTGCCTCATCCAGGTTGAAACCCTGACCCAGATGGCTGCGCGCCCAGCGGTCAAAGCGCTCGACGATCGGGTCTGCATGCGACAAGTGGTCAGAAATAATATAGGCAGATTGCGAAGGCCGGCTATCTACCACCAGGTAGCTGGCAACCAGGCTGGCCAGTTCCGGACTGGCCTGGCGTATCAGCCACAGCATCATGTCCATATGACTGAAAGCGGCACCCGCCGTCAGGAACTGTCCCGAATGCACGATCATGTGGCTGGTGTTCAGGCGGACGGCAGGATAACGCTGGCGAAACAGGGGATTCAACCACCATGTCGTCGTGGCATCCTGCGCATCGAGCAGGCCACTTTCTGCCAGCACGAACGTGCCTATGCAGGCAGCAGCAATGCGTGCGCCGGCACCCGCCCAGTCACGCAGTGCCAAACCGGCGTCGGCAACATCCGGGCGCGCCAAAGCCTGTAACAGGACATCCGGCATCTTATACCCAAGGGCAGGTACGATAACAAGATCAGGCGTGGGGGCTTCATTCACATGCACTACCGGTACGCTCATGCCTTGCGCAGTTTGTACTCGCCGTCGCATGCCTACGACGGACACCTTCATGGGTGCTGTCGGATCAGCCTGCATGGCCGACAATTCATTCGCTGTCGTCAGCGCGTCAAGCACGATGGACAGGCCGGTATCAAAAACGCCATCAAGCGCGAGGATGTTTATATTCATGGTGTGTCCGTGGCAGGATTAATACCAAAGATGTCAATCGCGCCAGTATCAACCAAGTCGGTTGATCTGTAAAGTCTGCCTTCATCGCAACCCTGCGATCACAACAAATGGAGAAATATCATGATCAAGCACGCCCTGTTCGCCCGTTTTGAAGCCAAACCAGGCAAAGCTGCCGATGTTGCCGCCTTCCTGGAAATGGGTCTGGCCCTGGCCAATCAGGAAAGCACGACACCCATCTGGTTCGCGCTGCAATTATCCGACCATGTCTTCGGTGTCTTTGATGCCTTTGAAAATGAAGCCGGTCGCCAGGCGCATTTGCAAGGGCCTATCGCACAGGCATTGATGGCGAAGGCGGAAGAATTGTTTACCGCCCCGCCCAGCATAGAAAAAATCGAGGTTCTGGGTTTAAAAAATCTGGCAAGCTAAACACGCTTGCTCAAACTGATGCCACCTGGCTTAGCGAGCGTTGATCAACAAATCACCATCGAGCCTGGCCGCACCAGCGGCGACCAGTTCTTTGGCGATTTGTGGGATCAGTTCATCAACTGTCACACCCAGCAGCCGCGAAGACGACGTGAATACACGGGTATGGCCAAGCTGGCTGAACACTTGTTGCAAAGTGAGCTGGCGCTGCTCAAGCAAAATGAAAGCCAGCATGACTTTAAGAGCATTTCGCGCATTACGCCTGGGGTCGGCTTGCAGGTAATCCAGGCGGGACTCGGCACGCGCCAGGGCGGTATCCACATCGGAAAATACAGCGCCGTGACCGGGTATGACAATACGCGGCCTGAGCTCGCGTATGACTTGCAAAATGGCCCCTTGTTCAGCAAAACCGGATTCGCCTTCCAGTTCAGGAAAAATGACACCGAAGCCATTTTCCCATAAGGCATCGGCAGAAATCAGTATGGCTTCCTGTGGGCAAAACAAAATCATGGAATGCGGGTCATGCCCGGGTGCTGACAATACTTGCCATTCCATACCACCCAGTTGCAGGCTGTCACCATGCTGTAAGCTGGCATCAAAACCAAAGCGCTGGCATTGCTGCCCGGTTGCGGTATAGCTCAATGCATCTTCATCCCATGCCGCGACTGCTGCCGTGTCGGCAACAGGTATCAGGGTGCGGCAGCCATAATGTGCCTGCAATAAGGCATTGCCACCGCAATGGTCAGAGTGCAAATGGGTATTGACCAGCAAATCCAGCTTGCGTGCACCCAGTGCTTGCTGTATCAGCGCCAGGGTTTGTGGCGCATGCGTCAGGTAGCCGCTGTCAACCAGCGCCGTCTGCTGCTCATCCATGAAAAGGATGTTATTTGCTGACAGCCAGCCGCGTTCAAAGACTTGCATGCTTGCAGGTAGCGTCATCATTTCGCCTCCTTTATTTTGCGTTGCAAACCATTGGGCATGTTTTGCGCCGCCTGCATGGCAGAGGACTGAAAAAAGGTATCACCGTCGAGCCAGGCTTGCAGCATATCTGTGCTGTCCAGCCCCCAGAAGCAGCGGCCATCCACGACGGAAGCAGGCACACCAAACACGCCGGCAGCAATGGCTTTTTCGCCATTGTGCCTGAGCGCATCCTTGATAGCAGGTGTATCCAGCATGGCGGGAGTCATGTGCAACTCTGCCAGTAGCGCTTGCCAGTGTTCGGTTTGCGCCGGGATGTGGCCATCACGCCAGACAAAGCGATACAGGCGCTGCACTATCTCAGCGGTACTGCCCGCTGCCACACACAAGCGCAATAAAGGCAGGGGGTTGAACGGATGCTCGGGCAGCATACGCAAAGGGATACCGTGCTTGCGTGCCAGCCAGGCACAATGCTCAAAAGTCCATAAGCGCTTGGGTGGGATTTCTGCTGGCCCCTTGTTATCCCAGTGATTGAGCAAACCGGCAAATAAAACCGGATGGTAATGGATCACTTCAACACCCTTGAGTTGCCCCAGCAGTTCGCTTTGTAAATAAGCAAACGGTGAAATAAAATCGAAATACCAGTCCAGCTGTTTCATCGTCATCCTTTGCCTGAGACATTGCAAACACCATGTACGGTCATAAAGGGTAGCCCTTGCCAGTGCACGCAGTCAGGGCAAAATTCTTTGTTGTATCAATTCCCAGATTTCCAGCTTCTTGTGGTTATCTGCCTTACTCCAGCAAATAATTTCATCGATGGTGCGATAACAACCGCTACACAAGCCTGTTTTTTCATCCATGCGGCAGATATTGATGCAGGGCGATGGCACCGTCGCACCAGGCTGGACGACAAACTGCGCCGGGTCGAATTCATGCAGGATACTCATGCGCGCAAAGCCACATCGGCAACGGGTGCGCCGGTCATGGTTTTTAACTGATCCGGCGTCAGCCTGAAGACGGCATGCGGATGTCCTGCTGCTGCCCAGATATGCGGATATTGCAGCAAATCTTCATCGATCAACATCACGGTTTTTTCTACGTGACCGATAGGGCAGACGCCACCTATGGCATAACCTATTTTTTCCTTGACGAAACGGGCATCGGCTTTACCGAGCGGGCCGACAATCGCGGCGACCTTGCTTTCATCAACACGGTTGATGCCACTTGCCACCACCATGACGGCAGCATCATCATGCAGGCGGCGAAAGACGATGGATTTGGCAATTTCAGCAACCTGGCAACCCAGGCCGGCAGCAGCTTCTGCTGAAGTTTTTCCGGATGCGGGCAACATGACGATGGCCTGGTCATGCCCCAGGCTTTGCAGCAGATGGGCGACGCGTTGTGCTGTTTCTGGTAAGGCGGTATCGGTATGCATGGTGTAAAAATGGGCCACAGAACTGGCGACAAATGAGCAAACCCCTTTATATCACAGCTGCCTGCGTGTTGCAGATGCCGCAGATGCAGCAGATACATACAGGTGCAGGCTCACGCATACCATTCAGCCAGAAGGGCCTGGTGTTGTGCCGGGAAATCAAAATATTTCATGCCGGCGCGGTATTCATTACCACTGAGTATGGTGTATGTACAGGTAGCCTTGCATACGACTTGGGTACGCTGGGACGCATCACTGGTACTTGGCACTTCCATCATCATCTGATAAGTCTGGTTCTCTTTCAGCACGACGCTGGTTTGCATCTGTATGCTGTGTGAGGTAAAGCTGACGATTTTGGCCGGAACGATTTTACCGGGAACTACCTGAATGGCTGCACGCCAGGTCACATTGGAACGTGGCGCTTGACGGGAATCACTCATACTGAAAACTCTGGAAATGCCAAAATATTGTAGCCATTAAAAATGATGCGAATGATGACGCAAGGAAAGTGTTATTGTACCTATTTCTACGTGCTTCATCTGCGCTAAATCAGCATTGTTCAAAATTTTTCAACCAGTTGAGCATACCTTGTGCGGCAGCTTTGCCGCTGGCAAAACAGGCTGTCAATAAATAGCCGCCGGTTGGCGCTTCCCAGTCCAGCATTTCGCCGGCAAAAAACACGCCCGGACATTTCACGGCCATCAGATTGGCATCCAGCCCTTCAAAACAAACGCCACCTGCGCTGCTGATGGCCTCATCTATCGGGCGGGCAGCCCGCAAAACCAGGGGCAGGCACTTGATCGCCCGCGCCAGCAAATCTGGCTGTTCAAAATCGCTTTTCTTCAGGCACTCATGTAACAGCGCTGTCTTCAAGGCATCTAGACCCAAACGGGTTTTCAAATGACTCGACAGCGAACGTGAGCCTCGTGGATGCTGGACTTCTACAATCACTTTTTCCAGCGGTGTATCAGGCAATAAATCCAGTTCCAGTATCGCCCTTCCTTTCGCATTGATCTGTTCACGCAAGGATGCGGACAGGGCATAGATCAGACTGCCTTCGACACCATCTTCGGTCAACACGAACTGCCCCTGGCGCATCGGCAAACCTGACGATTGCGCTCTGGCGGCAACGGTCAGCAAAGGCTGTCCTGCGAACCGCGACTTGAAAAAATCCGTCCAGCCGACATCAAAGCCACAATTTGCCGCTTGCAGCTCAGCCACTGGCAAACCACGCTGCCTGACGATGTCTACCCAGGCGCCGTCAGAGCCAAGACGCGCCCAACTGCCACCACCAAGCGCCAATATGACCGCTTTGGCCGGCACCGCCACTTCGCCATCTGGCGTCATAAAAGTCAGCATGCCTGCATCGGCCCAGCCCAGCCAGCGGTGCCGCATGTGAAAACGCACTCCCTGCGTGCGCAGGCGATGCAGCCAGTTGCGCAAGAGAGGTGCTGCTTTCATGTCCACCGGAAAAACCCTGCCTGAACTGCCCACATAGGTAGGTACACCGAGTTCAGTTGCCCAATCACGTAAAGCGACAGCATCAAATTTAGCTATCATTTCTTTCAGGCTTGTTTCACGCTGGCCATAACGTGTCATGAAAGAGACAAAATTTTCAGAATGGGTCAAATTCATACCGCCCTTACCAGCCATCAAAAACTTGCGGCCCACCGAGGGCATGGCGTCATATAAATCGACCTGCACGCCTGCTAAAGCCAGGGTTTCGGCAGCCATCAAACCCGCTGGGCCACCACCGATGACAACGACATTCTTGACGTTGTCATATTGAGAATTATCTGGATAGTTATGCATAAGTTTGCGTCATAATAGGGGAATGCTGTCAGGCTTTGATTAACGAATTATCTGAAACAGCATCAGTCCGAAATTTTTTAGATGTTACAAGCAAACATCCTTATGGTCAGCCTGGATAGAGCAACGCTTAATATTGTCGTCCTTTGCGTCAGCGTGATATCCATGCTGGTCATGCTGGCGGTATGGCGCATCAATCGCGGCATACCCGGCACCGGTTTCTGGGCCGCTGCAGCCACACTGATCGCACCTGTCTTTTTGCTTATACGGCTCATCAATATCATTGATGTACCAAAATCCCTGATCATTGCCATCAATAATTCTTTGACGCTGACCACCACCTTGTTGATGCTGGAAGGCACTTTGCGCTTTCGCGGCTTTGCCTCCCGGTATCGCTGGCGCTGGGGCATGGCCCTCGTCCCGTTGTTCATTGTGCTGGCATTCGTCAACCGGGACGACATGATACGCCGTTATCTGTTCCATGATGTGATCGCTGCCAGCATGATGCTGGTCACCGCTTGCATCATGGTCTGGAAAACCCGTGACCTCGATCTGATGGCAGCATGCATAGGTGCTATTTCACTGCTCACCATGGCGATGGGCTTTGCCTTGCGCTGGTATCTTGCCTTCGTATCGGCAGATGATACACAACTGGCCAGCCATCCCTTGCTCAACGTGGTGTATCTGGTACTGGTACTGTGTACCTTAAGCTGGACTTATGGCGTCAGCGTCAGTTGCAATCTGCGCGCCCAGCGAAGCATACTGGAAATGGCACGTGAAGATGCGCTGACTGGCCTGCCCAATCGCCGCCATGTCGATGAGATGCTGGACAAGGCTATTGCGCAGAGTGCCCGACATCAGCAAGGTTTTGGTTTTATCCTGATTGATCTCAATCATTTCAAGGCTGTCAATGATCGCTATGGCCACCAGGCCGGCGATTTATTGCTCAAGGAAGTCGCGAGACGCCTGAAAAATTTCTGCCGGCAAGCCGACTTCGTCGGCCGCATAGGTGGCGATGAATTCGTCGCCCTGACCTTTGGCGTCAACCAGGAATCACAACTCGACAGCACTCTGTTACGACTGAAGAAAATGCTGGAAGGCAGTTGCACCATACAGGGCCACGTCGTAGAAATACATGCGGCACTGGGCTGCGCCCTCTTCCCCACCGATGGCAATAGCGCTGACAAACTCATGCAAATCGCCGACCAGCGCATGTACCTGGACAAATCCGTCCCCGGCAATATCCTCAATGCTGTTACCCAGAGAACCTAGGCCAGAAAAACAAAAGACCGGATTAACCGGTCTTTTGTTTTAATACATACAGCCCAGGAAGCTTGAGTAAGCGTAGCGAGCGACGCTAGTTTGAATTTAGAAGCGCAGTCGTACAAAAGTACGATGAGCATCGCAGGTTCAAAATCGCGCCGCGCAGTAACTTGATCAAGCCTCTTACTTGGACCAGAATTTTTGGTAGTGTGTCCTGAAATCGTTGCCCGGTTCAAACATATTCTTTTGCCCACCGTCATACGCAATATTCTGTCCGGTCACCAGATGTACAGCGGTGATATAGCCGCTTGGTTCGGCATTCGAGAAAGCGCGGTTCAATTCGTCGACCAGTTGCCATGCGTGCATGGACAGGGGTTCTGGTACCGTGCCGGTTTGCAGGCTGTTGGCACGAATGCGCTTGTAGGCCGTAGTAGAACCATCGCCTGCGGCAATACCAACGAGCTTGTTGTTGGCGATGATGGCGGCGGTTGCCGGCACTTCCAGCAAGTCAAAATAGAAATCATTGACGGCAATGGCATGCGTCCATTTGCTGCCATGGCGCTTCACCAGATTTTCAGCAACGGTTTTCATCTTCGTATAGGCGTCAATCAGGGGCACATCTTCAATGCTGAGCAATTTACAGCCTTCGCATTGCTTGATGGTTTCCACTATGGCCGCCGATTTCGCTGCCAGGTACGGATTGGTGGAATCAGTGAAAATCACAATGCCTGCCTTGTTATTTGATTCGACCACAGCATACAAAGCAGCGACTTGTGCCACTTCTTTTGGATTGGTGGTGATATTGGTGAACAAGCCATCTGTCGCACCATTTTTGACGGAAGCATGCCAACCCACTACCGGTACCTTGGCTTTGGCGGCCGCCGCCATCCCTTTTGCCTGGCTGCCGACATCGACACCGGCCAGAATGATGCCATCCGCTTTCATGTCCAGTGCCTGGCTGACAATTGCCGATCCCTGATTGCAGCGGCCGCGACAATCGATAGGCAGGGTCTCCCAACCCGCCGCCGCGCTGGCTTCTCGCACACCGGCAAATACGCCGCTGACACCAGCATCACTCATATCGGAGGCAATAAAGATGATTTTCTTTTTCTTTTGCAGTTTTGGCCCGTCTACCGGCCCTTCCCAGCGATTCTTCAACGATGCAGCCCGTGCAACCTTGGCATTGGCGCGGCTGAGAAACTGCATGGGATTTTCCTGAGCGGCAGCGCCGCTGATGAAACTGAACACAACAAACAACACGGTCAAGCACTTACTTAAAGTAGCAGTCATGATTCTTGGCGGTCAGGTTGGAAATGGACCCGCATATTGCATACAGATGCAAACACAGGTCTTGCTATTTGTTTTTGAAACAAATTCTTACATATGCGCAATGATTATTGCAGAAAAATGCGTCAAGTAAATAGAGTTTCCGTACCAACCTGCCCGTGGCGAACTTTTAATCATCTAAAAGATACACAAATGAATAAAATTTTCCACTTGCAATGATTTCATGTGGAAAATATCATTCTTTTAAGCAACAATTCAGGCAGCAAGTATTTACCGCCTGAATTGCTGCTTAAATTATTGCACGCGTTTTTAGTCCCAGCGCACCTCACCAGAGCCAAGGCGCTCCACATTGCGTTTCTGCGGATTGCCAGAGATGTGCACGTCACCGCTACCCATTAATTTCAGTTTGACTTCCTGACTGGCAAATACTTTACTGGTGGACGAGCCCAGTGAATTCAAAATCACCTGCCCACTTTTCAAGGAACTGGCGTTCAAGTCACCAGAGCCTGTCAGTTTTGCGGTCAACAATTTGGTCTGGCCCTTGATATTGCTGTCGCCTGAACCGTTGATATTCAAGTCTATCGCCTCGCTGCTGCCTAGGTTGAGATTAAGATCGCCGCTGCCATGCAGACTGGCCGTCACCTGCTGAAATTCGCCATCAAAGATCAGGTCGCCGGAACCATTCATGGATAAATCCACTTTATTGCCACGAAACCCCTTCACGCTAGCGTCACCACTACCCGCAATTTGCAGTTTTTCGAGTGTTGGCAAACTCAGTTCCGCCCTGGTTTGTTCTGATTTACCGAAGGAAATGAAAATGCCGCGTGTGCCTATATGCAAAGTATTACCTTCCATCCTTGTGGTCACGCGTGACACCAGTTTCGGGTCACCCTTGATCAATAGCTCCGGCGTGGCGCTTTGCTTGACAACCAGATCAACTGGCCCGTGCATGACGATATTGACCACGCCTGCATTGACCTGACGTATTTCGCTGGCTTCTGAACCGCTGCCAGACGCAGCGATATTACCGGCATGGGCCTTGATAAAGACGACAGAAGCAGCGGTAAGCACAACTGACAAGGCCAACATACCAAGGCCGGTACGGATAATATTTTTCATGATGTTCTCCTGATGTTAAAGGGGGTGCAGAATGTGATGACAAGTTCAAGCTGGGCGTGGCGCAAGGTGAAGTTGCGATAAATTCCAGCGCAGGTAATGCCTGGCACCGATAAAGGTATATTTGGTCATGAACATGCTGAACATCAGCATGACAATCGAGCCTAACAAGATGCCAATGCCTGTCATGATCTTTGCACCATAAAAATGGTTGCCGACTTCCACATGCAATTTTTCATCGGTTTTTTCCATTGATACGGAAACCGGCAAATTACTGCTGCCGCTGGTGTTGACATCCACTCCTGTTTTGTCGACTGGTTCGCCATCAATCAAAATACCGGATTCCGTCACATCGACGCGCACATTTTCGCGATGGTTTTTGCCATTGACTGCGTAATGACCATTCTTGTGGACGTGGTGATAACCAGCAGGCAGGTCAAAGTTGAAATTTTCCACGCCAGACAGACTGGCAGCAGTGATTCCTATGCCAGCAACATATAAGCTCAGGGCAATGATATAACTGCTGCACAGCAGGCTGAAATAGACAATGGCAGGTATCAGCAGAAACAAATTGAAAAACATCAGCCCGATCAAGGCGACTATCAGGCTGGCAATATTGCCAAGGGTGAAACTGGTTTTCAGGGCCTGATAGCGGTTGCTGGCTTTTTTTTGTGCTGCAAGCAATTCGGGTTTGGGCAAGCCTGCGGCAATTTCCTCTTCAGACTTACCGGCAGCACGGCCTTCGTTGAACCTGGCTTCATAGGCCCACATGGTTTCTTCTATCTGGGCGGCAGACTGGCCTTCGAGTGCCTGGCGCAGCGCGCCCATGTATTCGGTCTTGTTCATGGATTTCTCCCGTTTTTTGATTGCGTATGCTTAGAATAAGCAAAGCGGAAAAACAAGACTATCGCTATGCGACAGTGCGCAAATTCGATGGAATGAACTGCAAAAGACGGGGACAGGCAGCAATGCGAATGATGAATAAAATCTGCACCAGAGCGGCAAAACATCGTACATCTTTATCTTAAGACAATTAATCCAGATGGCGATTCGATAATGATTCTCAGACGGGTCAGGCGCTCAGATGATGAAATGCGGGTATTTCAATGCGGCCAAGACCAGGATCATGCAACTCCGATCAGTCACTTGATTCGCCACTAGCTTAGTCACCTGGTTTGATTGATGGCGAGTCCCGCCCAGACACACATATGGCAAGACAAAGTGGAAAGCCTTCGTATTTCAAACTTTCAATGAAGGCTTAGTCGTCTGAAATTACGGTGTTTTCCTGGCGTGCACAAGCCAGGCTGCCAGGCGATTCGTGTTTTCACCTAACAGATGCAGACCCAGACGGCTACGCCGCCACAGGATATCTTCGACCGTACGCGCCCATTCATGTTGCACCAGATAGTCCACTTCGGCGGCATACAGGCCAGGTGCCAGCATTTCCCCCATATCGGCCAGCGACTGGCGCTGCCCCAGCAAGACATGAATGCGGGTGCCATAAGCATGCGCAAAGCGTTCAACCAGCGTTGGTGGCAACCAGCCGTACTGATGCTGACATTGCTGAATGAATTGTGGAAATTCCCTTACAGACCGGTTACTCGGAATGCTGCCGACAATATCACCACCCGGCAGGCAAGCCTGCGCAGTCCATGCTGGGCTGTCATGGCCCAGCACTGGTGCCAGCAGCGACAGGGCTTCCTCTGCCAGCTTGCGGTAGGTAGTAATCTTACCTCCAAAGACATTCAGGAAAGGCGCTTGCATGGTATCGAGTTCAAGTCGGTAATCGCGCGTCAGTGCGGCGGCCTTTTCTTTGTCGCCCGCGTGTGTTTCTTCCACCAGCGGCCGCACGCCGGAATAAGACCAGACCACATCCGCAGGCAAGATCACCTGCGTAAAGTATTGACCCGCCAGTTCACATAAATACGCAATTTCATCACCAGTAATCGCGACTTCATCAAGTGAACCTGTGTAATCAAGATCCGTCGTGCCTATCAGAGTGAAATTATCTTCATAGGGAATGGCAAACACAATGCGGCCATCGTGATGCTGGAAAATATAGGCAAACGGATGATGAAACAGGCGCTTGACGACGATATGACTGCCCTTGATCAGCCTTAAGGTTCTGGCTGCTTTCTGGTGCATGATGTTGTGCAGGACATTCACTGCCCAGGGGCCGGTGGCGTTCACCAGGCTGCGGCTTTTCACCGTAAGCTGGCGACCATCAGCCTGCTGCAATTGCAACATCCAGTGGTCATCAAAACGCTGTGCCGCGATGCAGGTGGTGCGGGTCAACACGCTTGCGCCTTTTTCACGCGCATCCATCGCGTTCAAAACGACCAGACGGGAATCATTGACCCAGCCGTCAGAATAAGCAAAGCCGCGCAGCAAATCCGCACGTAAAGGCTTGCCGGCTACATGCTCTTGCAGACGCAAGCTTTCTGCGCCTGGCAATAATTCCCTTTTGGCCAGGTGATCGTACAAGAACAAGCCCATCCTGATCATCCACGCCGGTCTTTGCCCCATGGCATGCGGCATGATGAAGCGCAGCGGGCTGATAATATGTGGGGCGGAGCGCATCAGTACTTCACGCTCCTGCAAAGCTTTGCGCACCAGGCCAAATTCAAAATATTCGAGATAGCGCAGACCGCCATGTATTAGCTTGGTGGACGCTGATGAGGTATGCGAAGCAAGGTCATTTTTTTCGCATAACAAGACGCGCAAGCCGCGCCCGGCTGCATCCCTGGCGATGCCGGCACCATTGATGCCACCACCGATGACCAGCACATCGACTTCGGCATCGACAGAAGAAGGGAGATTCGTCATTTCCTGGTCAGGTGATTGGGCAACCAGCCTATGCCATGCGCATGCAGGCTCTGGATATACAGCTTGTCTGCGGTTTCGGTGACGCCTGTGGTTTCGGGATATTGTCCGGAAGGGTCTTGCAAGTCTGCCAGAATTTTTCCTGCATCATTAAAGGCAATCACATGCCCATACGCAGGTGGGACCGGCCACAAGGCGCGCGGCAGGCGCAAGGTCAGACTGCGCAGCCAAGGTTTTTCAGCCATGCCGTCTATGGCAGCACCGCGCGGTTTGACCAGGCCCAGCCAGATGCGGCCATCCAGACCGCGCATCAGGTTATCGGGATAACCAGGCAGATCGCGTAACAATAAGCTGGCCAGTTTTTTGTCAGGCTTATTCTTGAGATTCAATCCCTGTGCTGTGATGGCAATTTTCCAGATGCGGTATTCGCCTGTTTCGCTGACGATCAGGTATTGCTCACTGGCGTTGAGCGCAACACCATTCGCAAAACACATACCCTCGGCAATGACGCGTGTTTGCTGGCTGGCCGGATCATATTCGAGCAATCTGCCGGTGGAAGAATGCTCCAGAATATCCAACACGCTGGCATGAAAAGTACCGCCATATTCCTTCGCACCAAAGCGTTGCGAAGCATCGGTAAAATACATTTTGCCGGTTTTGGCAACCACGACTGCATTCGCATATAAGATCGGGCTGTCACCGACCTTGTCCGTCAATACCTTGATTTGTTTGTCAGGGCTGATTGACAGCAAGCCACGAAAAGCGTCGGCAGCGATCATATTGCCAGCTGCATCAAAAGCAAAACCCAATACACGTCCGCCGGTGTTGACCCATACTTCGCGCTGGCCACCGTCTGGCTGCATGCGCAGGATTGCGCCGGAAGTCACGGCCGCATACAGATAGCCATCTGGCCCCATCAAAATATGCTCAGGTCCCGTTTCTTCACCGATAGCGATGGTTTTCAGGGCGGCCAGTTTCTCATTGCGCGCATGTGGTGGCGAATAACCGGTAAACGGCGTCGCCTGCCAGGCGACCGGATTGATGGGTACAGGCGCAAGCAACAGATAAGCCAGCAGGATGACGATCAATCCCAGCAAGATCAACACGATACGGATGAGCCATTTCTTCAACAAATCTATCTCCTCATTGCAATTAGCGTATTTCTTTGTCAAGTTAAGCTATGCTTAAGATACACCATTTAGGCTGGGCAATTTTTGTCAGACATCAGGAAATAAATACCTGATGTCTGACAAAAGACTTTTCAAAGAAAGCGGGCAAATCGTATTTTGCCTTGCCTGAGTGATAATTTGGCATTCATTTTTTACAAATAGCCAAATGCGATGCTAATTGAGCAATGGATGAGGTTTAATGAACACAGCGGGTGGCGTCATAAGTGCGTAGCCAGGTCATCTGCAATATCCTGGCATCATTGCTGGCGCGGTGGCGGGAAATATTCAGGTCTTCCTGCACCTGGTTCTTGGTGGCATGCCAGACACTTTCCTGCTGCGGCGAAATAATCTCGCGCAGATCGGCCAGACGAAAATTGGGTACCCGTTCTGCCGCGTCATACAGACGCGCCATCCAGATATAGTCCTGGGTCCACCCATCGGTATACACCGTCAGGCCAGCCAGTACGGTATTGAGCTGTTCGGTCACTAGCATAGGCGATTTTCCGCGTTCGACCAGGGTCTCGCGTAGTATGCGGTGTATGCGGGCTGCCTGCGCATCCCAATGCTGCCAGTCAGATTCGGGACGTATCAGCGTACACCAGCCTTCTCCATGGCGCAGAGAAAAGCCGACCTCAATGGGGTAGCTGCCTTTACCAAAGCCAGATGCTTCGAAGTCGATTATGACAGGCACGGTCATCATTGCGCGGGCTCCACAAGCTGGGAAGGAGTACGGGCTCAAGCGGTTTAACTGACCAATATGACAAAAACCCGTGAATCATTTTTCTATGAATTGATTGCCCGCGCAAGGTTTTGCGATGAAATTTATGGTTTTTTAAAGATGTTTGACGAATTTGCGGCTTTTTTCTCTGAACTAAGTACCGGTATCGCTATCCATAGCATAGGAGCCTGCAACCAGCCCTGGCATGAAATGCGAATTTGCAGAAATGCTGGTAAGCTCGCAGGCTTGTTTTGCTTCACGATAAAGGAAACTTATGCGTCTCTTGCGCTTACTGCTGATTACTCTCAGCCTCGCTGCCACCACTGCCTTCGCCAGTCCTGCCGACCCTAAAAACGGTGCTGATTTCATCACACTGGCAGCGCCGCAACCAGTGCAAGTGAGTGGTAAAAAAATTGAAGTCATTGAATTTTTCATGTATCACTGCCCAGCCTGTAATGCGCTGGAACCAACCATCAATGAATGGGTGAAGAAACAGGGTGACAATATTGTTTTCCGCCGCATACATATGCCGCTGACGGGTGAAAATGATCCTGAAGCGCATTTGTTCCTGACACTGGAAGCCATGAACCTGGAAGCAGCCATGCATAGCAAGGTACTGACAGCCTGGCATGTGGATCACCGTCGCCTGACCAGCGATGCTGAAAATATAGAATGGGCAGTCAAGAACGGCATTGATAAAGCGAAATTTTTGAGCTTTTACAATTCCTTTGGTGTTATTGCCAAGCTGAAGAACCTGGGCAAGGTCGTGGCTGCCTATAAAGTCGACAGCACCCCGACTTTTATTATTGATGGGCGTTACCTGACCAATCCTGCGATGATAGGTGGCGCCAATGCCAATGTACCGCGCGACCAGTTATACCAGGCAACGATGAAGGTGCTGGAAGTTTTAATCGCCAGGTCAAAGAAATAGATCAGGACTGTGGTCATCTACATTTATCATCCATGAATGAGGGATGATGATAAAAAAACCGGGCATGCCCGGTTTTTTCATTTTTCACCTGCCTTATACGCTACTCATATCTCAAACAATCTACCGGCAACAAACGCGATGCGCGGCGGGCCGGGTAAAAACCAAAGAAGATTCCGACAAAGCTGGCAAAGCCGCAGGCAACGACCATGGCTTGCAAACCGATGATGACTTCGAGCTTGCCAGTAGAAGTAATCGCGGCAGCGCCAGCCATCGCCAGCAAGATGCCGATGATGCCACCAACCAGGCAAATCACCACGGCCTCGGTCAGGAACTGCAACAATACATCGCGCGGCTTGGCACCAATAGCCATGCGTATGCCGATTTCACGCGTACGTTCTGTCACGGATACCAGCATGATATTCATGATGCCGATGCCGCCAACGATCAATGAGATAGCACCGATGGCACCCAGCATGGCAGCCAGGCCGGCACTGATCTTGGCGCCGGTTTCGGCAATGGACGCGAGATTATCGATGCGGAAATCATCTTCCTGCCCGGATTTGATATGGTGGCGGTCGCGCAGCATGTCCTTGATATCTTCTTCGGCATCATGCAATTGTTTGTCGCTCTTGCCCTGCACCACAACATAATGCACATTGCGCGGGAAAGGACTGCGCATCAGTGTGGCGCGCGCCGCGGTGATGGGTATCAACACCATTTCGCCCAAGTCTCCCCCATCAAACATGCGGCCTTCACCTTGCAAGACCCCCACCACCTGGAACGGTACATTGTCGATACGGACAAACTGGCCAACGGGATTATCCTTGTAGAAGAATTGTTCGGCCAGTTTCTTGCCGATGATGACCATGCGTGCCGCACCGCGGATATCAGAATCACTGAATTCATTGCCCTGGTCCACTTTCCAGTTACGCACCTTGAACATTTCGGGTGTAATGCCAAGTACGGCATTATTTGAATTGTCATTGCCTACGGTCAGCTGGAAAAAACCCTGCAACGCTGGTGCAGCACCGTTGAGTGTCGTCAGCTCATTCAATGCAACTGCATCTTCCACTGACAGTGACGGTGCCGTGCCGGTACGCGCACGCACACCCTGGGTACGGTTGGCACCTGGTGAAATAATCATCAGGTTACTACCCAGTACTTCCAGTTCCTTGGCGATAAATTTTTTGGCGCTCTCGCCGACAGCCAGCATCATCACCACTGATGTGATACCGATGATGATGCCCAGCATGGTCAGTGCAGTGCGCAGGCGGTTGGCATTCATGGAACGGAATGCCTCGATAAAAACCTGGAGGAAATTCATCTTGTCTCTGCCTTTGCTTCAATATGCGATGCGGCCAGTTGCCTCAGGCCCTCAGCAGCCGGGCCATCATATAAGACATGACCATCCTTGAGTCGCACCAGGCGTTTGCTGTAAGCAGCGATATCCGGCTCGTGCGTCACCAGCAGGATGGTAATACCACGTTCGGCATTCAATTGCTGCAAGGAAGACATGATGTCTTCACTGGTCTGGGTATCAAGATTACCGGTAGGTTCATCGGCCAGGATCAGCGGCGGGTCTGCCACCAGCGCACGCGCAATTGCCACCCTTTGCTGCTGACCGCCAGACAACTGGTTGGGCAGGCGTTTGGCATAATCTTTCAGACCCACACGTTCCAGTTCGACCAGTGCTTTCTTGTGCGCCTTGTCACGCCCGACCCCGGCATAGATAAGCGGCAGAGCGACGTTTTCAGCAACGCTCATGCGCTTGATCAGGTTAAAACTCTGGAACACGAAGCCAATAGTGCGGTTGCGTATCGTTGCCAGTTCCGAACGCGACAGGCTCAGGGTATCGACACCATTGAGCAGATAAGACCCATTGGTGGCCTGATCGAGGCAACCCAGTATGTTCATCAGTGTCGATTTGCCAGAGCCAGATTGCCCCATCACCGCAAGAAAATCTCCACGCGGCACCTGCACATCAATACCATGCAGGACCTTGGTTTCAATACCACCAGAAAAATAGCTTTTCGTGACCTGCCGTATGGCTATCAGCGTATCAGTCATCAACGTGCTCCACTGGCCTTGTCTATGGCACGGATGATGACTTTGTCGCTGACTTTCAAGTCACCGGAAATCACTTCGGTATAGCGGAAATTTGACAGACCGATTTTCACGTCGACAGCCTTCGCCTGGTTTTTTTCATCCAACTTGTAAAGTTTAAAAGTACGTGTCAGGTCTTTTTTGGTGCGGAAGGCAACATCATCATCTGCCTCTGGTGCAGGTACATTGGCTTGCGCAGATGCTGCGCTTTTACCATCCTGTTTTTCCTTGTCCTTGAGGGCCTTGGCTTCTTTCGCCTGGTCTTCTTCACTGGGCTTATAACGCAGAGCCGCTGTCGGGATGCGCACGACATTCTCACGACTGCCAACCACCAGGCGTACCTGTGCTGTCATGCCAGGTTTCAGCAATTCGTCTTTATTATCGACATCGAGAACAACATTGTAGGTGACTACATTTTGCTGCACGTTAGCGGCCAGGCGGAACTGCCGCAGTTTCGCTTCGAATTCGCGGTCAGGATAGGCGTCGACGACAAAACGCGCTGGCAAGCCATCTTTCAATGAACCGACATCGGCTTCCGAAACGCTGGTATCGATTTGCATCTTGGTCAGGTCACGCGCAATCTGGAACAGGTTAGGTGTCTGGAAAGATGCAGCAACGGTTTGCCCCATATCGATGGTGCGCTTGATGATCACACCATCGATAGGTGAACGTATGACGCTGTTATTCAAATCGGCACGCACGCGATCCAGTTGGGCCTTGGCCAGCTTGATATTGGCATCTGCCACTTCCACTTCACGCTTGGCCTGGTCCATCGCCGTGGCGGAAATATAGTTTTGCGTGACCAGCTTCTGATTACGATCCAGCGTGGCCTGTGCCAGCCGTTTTGATGCCTCGGCAGAGGTCAGGCTGGCTTCGCTTTGCTTAATCTGTGCGTTGAAGATGGTCGGGTCCAGCTTCAGCAAAACCTGGCCCTGCTTCACTCGGTCATTGAAATCGGCTTTCAGCTCAACCACCGTGCCGGAGACCTGTGAGCCGACATTGATCAACGCTACCGGGTTGAGCGTGCCGCTGGCTGTTACGGTCTGCGTAATATTACCCTTATCGACTACCGCTGTACGAAATTTGGGCTCTTCTTCCTTGGTTTTACCCTGTTCTTTTTGATAATACGTAACAGCAGCGCCAGCTACTACCAACAATCCAATTGCAACAAAAATTCTTTTTTTTGTGAATATAGGCATGGTTAAAAAATCCAGGGTTATCAGATCAAGACATAGACAAGTGATCAGGCGTTTCGTTCAATCCGGAACACCCAGGCCATCGCCAGACTTAGCAAAGCTACCAGAACGGGTATCCATAGCCAGTTTCTGTACAGTATGCCGGTATAAATACAGCCAGCCCAGGCGAAAGAACTCAGCGCTTCCAGCAGCCCGGCCAGTATCTGGGACTGCCCGCGTTTATTAAACTGGGCACGCGTACCCGGCTTGGCTTGCCATAAATGGATCAGCGCCGCACCCAGCATGGCGGCTGATGCACAGACTAACACTGCCAGACCCAGAATGGTTTGCTGTAGCAGCAGCCAGATCAGCAAAGGTGCCAGTAAAACCATGACAGGCAAGATAGCAGCAATCAATTTGCTGATCAAAATCATTGATGGCTTTACCGGCGCTGCGCGCAGCAAGTCTGGCGCATCTTCAGCAGAAACCATCACCCAGATTAGCGAACCTGCCAGTGACGCTGCCAGGAAAACCAGCCCGGCAGCCACACCCGGCAATAAGGTCTGACCTTTGTACACCAGCAGGAACAAGGGCCCCATATACAATAATTGCAGCAGAACCTGTGAAATCAATTGCGGGTCACGTGCGATCAGGCGCCATTCTTTCAGGATGATGGTCATGCGCAGGCTATGTTGAAAACGCCTCTGACCCAAGTTGTGTGCCTGGACCGGCAAGCTGGCAGATGCACCTGTCGCCGTCGACGACTGAAGCGGGTCTTTGCGCTGATCACCACCTGCCTGCTGCACGCCACGGACAAAAAAGTTATGCGTAAACTGAGCAGTGAACCAGAAGCATGCCAGGCTAAGCAACAGAAAAATCAGTATTGCCGGCAAGGAACCGAACAGTGCGCGAGCAGGCATCCAGACCAGACTTTGCGCATCCAACATGCCACCTGGCTGAAACCAGGGTGTCAATTGAGTAAGTACATCTTGACGCAGGTCTTTACCAAAGTTGCCAAATACCTGTGTCAAGATAAAAATACTGGCACCAGTCAGTGCACCCAGTATCTGCCCCACTGTGCGGGTGCGGCGCACGCCTATGGTTTTAACCAGGCCCAGTGTCAGCAACATCGCCAGCGCTGACGCAATGACAGCCAGCCCGGATAACGCCGCATAAATGCCCAGCCAGCGTGGCTGCCCCATGAGCAAACCGACATTGGCGACCGGGGCCAGCAAAAGAAAAAACCAGATGCTCACGCCAAACACGATACCTGCCAGCCTGACGCTGAAGATGGTTCTTGACGATAGAGGGGAAGACAGGAGCAAATCCAGGTCGCCCCGCTCAAACAAGGCCCGGACGCTGCGGGTCAGGCCCAGTGACAGCATCAGGCTGAACGCCACCAGCATCGCGATACCGGCACCGATCAGCATGAAAGGGGGCATCTCGCCATCCAGTGCCGGCATCTTGTGCATCGCCATCCATACACCAAAATGTATGATGGCAATGGCCAGCAATATCAGGCCCATGCCAAAAACCGACATGCCACGGGCGGCAGCATGGCCTGGCTTGTTTTCGCCCATATCATAGAAAAACAGGCGGCATTCATGCATCAGTAACCAGGCTGCACTGCCCGGCTTGAAATTGAACCAGCGCTTTGATCCACTCATTCCGCTCATGCCGCTCATTTATGCTGGCTCCGTCAATTGCAAAAATACTTCTTCCAGTGTCGCCGCACTGTGACTGGTCTGGGTACGCAATTCTTCAAGCGTGCCTTCAGCAATCAGCTTGCCGTTTTGTATGATGCCTATGCGCTCTGCCAACCTTTCCGCCACGTCGAGGATGTGGGTGGTCAGGATTACCGTACCGCCTTGTTTGACGTGGGATAACAGCACATCCTTGACTTGCCTGGCGGCTGCTGCATCCAGTCCGGTCAGTGGTTCGTCGAGAATGATCAGTTCAGGTTGATGGATCAGTGCGCCTGCCAGTGCCAGCTTTTGCTTCATGCCGCGCGAAAAACCTTCGGTCAGTTCATCTGCATGCTTGAGCAGATCCAGCCAGGTCAATAATTCCTGTGCCTTGGGTGCAGCAACATCAGCCGCCACACCCCACAGGCCGGCAACAAATTCGAGGTATTCAAAAGGCTTGAGTTTGTTGTACAACATCGGGTCATCCGGCAGGTAAGCCAGTTTGCGCTTGGCTGCGGCTGCATCAGTAGCCAGATCTGTTCCGAGGATATGGATACTGCCGCTGTCGGGCGATATCAGGCCGGCAACCATGCGCAGCGTCGTCGTTTTACCAGCACCGTTCGGCCCCAGCAAGGCATACAGTTCGCCACGACGTACTTGCAGGTTCAGGTTTTCCACAGCAGGGCGGCCAAAACTTTTATTCAGGCCACGTAACTCCAGGGCAGTCTCTGTCATATTCAGGAATGTTGTCTAAAAAATTAGCCATTGTATTCCTAATTCAAGCACCGTAGATTGAGAAGAGACTTGTTAGATGAATAATTCAAGGCAGAGAACAAAGGCGGAAGAAACAATGTGTTTGTTCAGCCCTGTTCTGCTTTACTGTGCTTTGTTTTGACGTGTTTTGACTTGTTCTGACCTGTTCTCACTTTCGCAGGCTTCCGGGATTGTGCTTCAGCTAAACACGGGGACATGCGGGTCGATACCACCAAAGTGAATTTCTGGATGGCGCTTGCTGACCAGTTCCTGGATTTCTGTCAAGCGCCTGAATGGTACATCGACCATCAACAGCACTTTCCCTTCATCAACATCAGCGCGAAAAGGCTGCAAGCTGGAACTGGGTGTAGCTGCCGCAGCCTTGGCCGATGCCCACGATCCGAAGAAAGCGCCACCCAGTGTAGATATCAACAAAACCAGAATACGCATTTCCACGCTTTCAGGTGGAAAAATCAATAACAAACCACCTGACAGCAAACCCGCAATCCCACCTATCAGCATGCCTGTTTCTGCACCGTGGATCAGATCAGTTTTTTGAAAGGAATTGGCAGCTGGCATATCCGCTGGCAACATACCTTCTTTCGCGTAAAAATGCATGTGCCGTTCATCAACACGTGCCAGTAAAAGTTCATCGAGCATAGCCCTGGCGCTGGTAACGTCAGGCAGCATGAAGTATAGTCCGCGTCTCATGGTGACCTCCTGTGGAAAGAGAGCAATGAGGTTTTGCGATGACATCGCGGTGACCAAAACCAGAAAAAGGTCAGGGGACAAGGGTGGCGGCGACCGTCAATATGCCTTCGGGATAAGCGTTCGGGAATTGGCATAAAATACAACCACCCTGTCTTCCTTTATAGACAATTCTGGGCAAAATTCAAATAGCAAATCAGCTTGAAAAACCAGTATTGTGATCAATTGAAAATTCCTGCCTGAGCTGCCTTATGCGAGGCTACAATGCTATAAGCAGCTGCCTTAAATATACTTGCATTATTAATAAGTGCACATTCTATTTCCGCCATGAGACTTCCATGAAAAAACTCATCTGTCTGATCGCGGTTTTAAGCAGCATGAATTGCCAAGCGCAAGCGCCACCATCCAAACCCGTCAAATGGCTGACTGCCGAGCTCCCACCTTTCATCTGGCTGCAACATAACAAGCCACAAGGCTATGCCTATGAGCTGATCGTTGCCATGTCGGCACAAATAGGACGGCCACCCGATGTGACGTTTTATCCTTGGGCGAGAGCGGTCAAGATGACTGCGGAAGGTAATTCCTATGGTGTGTTCCCGCTGGCCAGAACACCGGATCGCGAAAACAGCTACAAATGGCTGATTCCCATGATCAAGGTCAATTACACTTTCTTTGGCAATCGTTCTGCACTCGCCAAAGGTGTCGATATAGAACATGCGAACCTGGAACAGTTAAGCCATCTGCGTGTGGGAATTTTACGTGGATCACCAATAGAGATGAATTTGAAAGCGAAAAATTTTCGCCATATCATCTATGAAAAAAGCTATCAGGATTTAATCAGGATGTTATCGCTGGGCGGCATAGATGCGATCTATGCTGGTTACCCAATGCTGACTTCTGCCATAGAAGAATATGGCTTTCGTTTTGAAGATTTCGCCACAGGCCCCAGCCTGGGGTCGGCACAACTGTATCTGGCAACATCTCTGGATTTGCGTGAGAACGAAGAACGTGCCTGGCGGATTGCTTATGAATCACTGCAAAAGGATGGAACAGTAGCAAAGCTGCAAAAGAAGTATTTTCACGGACAATAGCAACACAAAGTATGCCTGTGTGCGCTATTGCCGGTGAGGTAAATGCAAAAAACCAGAATTCATCCCTATTCTATTCATTCCTATTCTATTACTGAGATGCTTTCTACGCACCCACAGGCGTACACAATTCCACCAGACTACCGTCTGGACAGCGCAGATACGATACGACCTGACCCCAGGGTTTTTCAGAAGGGGCTGCCAGTTCTCTTGCACCTGCAGCGATAGCCTGTGCATGTGCTGCCGCGACATCGTCAGTGGTAAATGCGACTTCCATACCCAGGGGCAGTGCCGAATCATGGGCTTCGACATGGCCACTGGAATAATTGAGCTCACCCATGGCATGCGCGGCAAATGCCAGCGTGGTATCGCCGGTATCAAGTTCGCCATACATTCCCGATTCGTGCAGGAAACGCGTGGCAAATCCGAATGCCTTTTCAAAAAAAGCCAGCGATGCGGCCACATCGGGTACATAGATAATCGTGTAGGCAAATTTCATGAACCATCCTTTCAAGAAAATGCCCCTGTCCGCGTTGGCAGGCAGGGGCAAAAAATTACTCTTTGATACCCCATTGATCGAGCATCCAGGCCATATTGAAAGCGCCTTCACGTATCGCATCATAACGACCCGATGCGCCACCATGTCCGGCTGCCATATTAATCTTCAGCAGCAGGGGATTTTTATCAGTCTTGTAGTCACGCAGTTTGGCGACATATTTTGTCGGCTCCCAATACATGACCTGGCTGTCATTCAAACCGGTGGTGACCAGCATGGACGGGTAAGCCTTGTGCGCTATATTGTCGTAAGGTGAATAGCTGCGCATATAGTCATAGGCGGGTTTTTCGTTCGGATTACCCCATTCCAGGTATTCGCCGGTAGTCAGCGGCAGGCTGGCGTCCATCATGGTGTTCATCACATCGACAAAAGGCACGGCGGCATGCACGGCATGGAACAGATCAGGCCGCATATTGACGACAGCCCCCATCAGCAAACCACCGGCGCTGCCGCCCTGTATGATGAGCCTGTCAGGACTGGTCCATTTCTGCTTGACGAGGTATTCGGCACTGTCGATGAAATCATAAAAAGTATTTTTCTTATGCATGAGCATGCCATCTTCATGCCAGCGCTCGCCCATGTCGCGACCACCACGGATATGTGCCTGCGCATAGATGACGCCACGCTCCAGCAGGCTGATGCGGTTGGATGCAAACGTTGCCTCGGTCGAAATGCCATAGCTGCCATAGCTATACAATAACAAGGGTGCAGAACCATCAAGTTTCACACCCTTTTTATAGACCACCCACAGCGGCACCTTGACACCATCGCGCGCAGTTGCCCACAGGCGGCGGCTTTCATAGCGATTGGCGTCATAACCACCAACCACTTCCTGCTGCTTTAATACAAAACGCTGACCCGTCGCCATATCGACATCCAGCACGGTCGGCGGTGTCACTGGTGACTGGTAAGACATGCGATAACGCGTGGCAGAAAATTCCGGCGTACCTGCTCCCATGGCCAGATAGACGGGATCATCGAATTTGACAGTCTTCCACTGTTTGCTGGCAAAGTCATAGATACGGATGCGATTGAGTGCCTGGCTTTTCTCGGTGACCGCCATGAAATCCTTGAACAGCTCGGCACCAGATACCAGTACTTCAGGATCATGTTTGACGATTTCCTGCCAGTGTTGCTGATCTGGCGTAGCCACTGGTGCACGTACGACGCGGAAATTCTTGGCGTCCTTGTTGGTGGTGATATACAGCTCGCCATTGCGGTGTTCTACACTGTAGCGATGGCCTTTTTCGCGTCCCAGCACGCTCTTGAATTGTGCCGTTGGCGTAGCGGCGGATAACAGCATGACTTCGCTGGTATCGGTTGCATGACTGCTCAGGACGATGAATTGCCGGTCACGCGTGCTGCTGACGCTGATGTCGAACTGTTCAACGGCTTCATTCATGACTTCTACCGGTGCCTTGCCTATCTCCATGCGGAACAGACGGTCTGAGCGCTTGGTGGTCGCATCTTCCTGCACAAAAAACAGCGTCTTGTTGTCTGCCGCCCAGGCAGCGGAGGTCACGCGCGGCACGGTATCTGGCAGTAACTGACCGGTCTTCAGATTCTTGATATGCAGTTCATACTGGCGGTAACCGACGGTATCGGTGGTATAGGCCAGCAATTGTTCATCCGGGCTGATGATGGTTGAACCAACTGAAAAAAACTTTTGCCCTTGCGCCATCTCGTTTTGATTCAGCAGGATTTCTTCGGGCAGTTTTTCGTCATAAGCCAGTTTGTCATCGGCATGACGGCGGCAGAACAGGGGATATTGTTTGCCCGCCTCGGTACGCGAGTAATAATAAAAATTGGCCCGGCGGACTGGCACGGACAAATCCACCTCTTTCATGCGCCCCTTGATTTCGGCATACAGTTTTTCCGACAGCGGCTTGATACCGGCGGTCATGGCTTCGGTATAGCTGTTTTCGGCATTCAGATGGGCGATGACGTCTGGATTTTCTTTCTTTTGCAACCAGCGGTAATCATCGGTCACCACTTCGCCATGGCGGGTTTCCTGCCATTTGACTTTGGCGGCCACGGGCGGCACTGCGTCGGCGGCAAGGGCGATTCCTGTACTGGCGAGACTCATGAATAAGCCAGAGACCAGCATGGATACTTGTTTGATGGACACATAAGCTCCTTAAAAGATGTGAACTTGCATTCTAGAACGATGACAACAAAACAAGAAGCGATTTCGCACTTCGTATAATCTGTTGCAGTAAACCATGATTGTGCGCCTGAAAGCGATGGCTTGCTTTGTACTTTACAAGACCTACCTGACACTTTTAAAGCAGCCTCGTGTCCCATTTTCGATTTTCGGATATGCTTGCTCGATATTTTTTGCAGCCAGTGAAATATAAAGGCTAAAACGGAAGTGCGCGACACTCTTCGTCCCCCCCTCAACAGACCACAGGATGCAAAAACAACTGAATCGTGAAGGAATACCCCGTGAGTAATCTGTTAAAACAACGTCTGGCATTATTGGATACCGACGCGCATCGTCCGCTGCTCGCCCAAGGCTTGCGTGGCATAGAGCGGGAAACCCTGCGTGTGCATGCAGATGGCAAGCTGGCATTGACCCCGCATGCCACAGCACTAGGCTCGGCGTTGACAAATCCACAAATCACGACTGATTATTCTGAATCCCTGCTGGAATTCATTACCCCGGCCGAACCTGATATCGCGATCGCACTGGAAGAACTGGATAACATACACCGTTTCGCCTATACCGTACTGGGTGATGAGATGCTATGGCATCAGTCCATGCCCTGTATTTTGCCGGAAGAAAAAGATATTCCCATCGCCTGGTATGGCAAATCACATATAGGCATGATCAAGCATGTGTACCGTCGCGGCCTGGCCTTGCGCTATGGCAAAAGCATGCAGTGCATTGCAGGCATACACTATAACTATTCGCTTTCTGAAAATTTGTGGAAAGTCTTGCAGCAGGCAGAAAACACCAGTGGCGGTGCCATGCATGTGCAATCAGAAAACTATATTGCACTGATACGTAATTTTCATCGCTATAGCTGGCTGCTGATGTATCTGTTTGGTGCCTCACCTGCACTTTCAACCGCATTTTTGCGTGGCCGCCCACATCAACTCGACACCCTGTCTGAAGACACCCTGTATCTACCGTATGCAACCAGCTTGCGTATGAGCGACCTGGGTTACCAGAACAATGCCCAGGCTGGCCTGGTGCCACCTTACAATACGCTGCTGGAATACATGCGCAGCCTGTCACTGGCCGTGCGCCAGCCTTACCCTGAGTATGAAAAACTGGGCATGCAACGTGACGGCGAATGGGTACAGATCAATACCAGCGTATTGCAAATCGAAAATGAATTCTATGCCACCATACGCCCGAAACGCGTGATACGCATAGGCGAACGCCCGGTGGAGGCACTATGCGCACGCGGTGTGCAATACATAGAAGTGCGCTGTATGGACGTGAACCCCTTCGACCCTCTCGGCATCAGCCTGGAAACTTCACGCTTCCTCGATGCCTTCCTGCTGTTTTGCGCACTTGATGACAGCCCGCTTACGAACCAGGCTGAAGGCGATGAGAACAGCGAAAACTTTGCCCTGACCGTCAAACAGGGCCGCCGCCACGGCCTGATGTTGTCACGGCATGGTACAGCTGTTTCCCTGCAAGACTGGGGCAATGAGCTACTGGATAAAATCGCACCGGTTGCCGCCCTGCTCGATGCACAGCGTGGTGACGACAGCCACGGCAAGACCATGGCAACACAAAGAGAAAAACTCTTGAATCCGGCGCTGACACCATCTGCAAAGGTGATGGATGCGATCAAGGCTGCTGACGGTTCTTACACAAAATTTGCCTTGCAACAAAGCCAACTGCTGGCGAATGCATTCCGCGCTCATCCACCGAGTGCTGAACAGCAGGCTTACTACACAAAAATGGCAGAGCAATCACTGGCAGAACAGGCGCGGATGGAAAGCACACAAACCGGCAGTTTTGACCAGTTCATCGCTGATTACCGTTCACGCACATCAAGTGAAATTTGTTGCGAAAGTTTTGCCAATGCCACCGGCACACAAAGCGTCAGTGTTTGATCTGTCATAGCCACTATCTGAACTGGCATAAAATGTTTTTATGCCAGATTCAAAAGCAGTATCTATTTCTTTTCCGTACCCTTGGTACGTAAATCTTCACGCTGTTTTTCATACTGCTCGTACGTTGTCTTGTTTTGTTGCAGACAAGTCTTACGTTCATTCCAGTCCATGATTTTTTCACACTGACGCTCCGCAGCGTCTTGCTGAAGGTCATACGCGACCGAGCAAGCTGTCAAGCCAGCTTGCACACAAATAAACAGCGCTAAAAACACAATTTTCTTAACCATGAAGTTCTCTTTTGAAAATGCCTGACCATGCCGACCAGGCAAAATAGACCGCATTATAAGGCCATGTAAAAAGAAATTAATGCGCTCATGGAGCGGCACCTGCATTTAAAAGTCAATTCCCCGCATTTTTTACCATCTGCGGGAATTGACTGTTTTGGTGCCTAACTATTTATGAAATGAGTTCCAGTTATTCATCCTTGAAGATGCTGCCCAGGCCACCCAGCACCGAACCCTGCTCGCCACCTTTGTTACCACCCACATGCGACGCGCCGACGATACGGTTGGCCAGACGAGCCAATGGCAGTGATTGCAGCCAGACCTTGCCCGGTCCACGCAGATGCGCAAAGAACATGCCTTCGCCACCAAATAGCGCCGTTTTAACGCCGCCAACAAACTTGATGTCAAAATCAATTTCTTGCGTGAAAGCGACTACACAACCGCTATCGACCCGCAAGGTTTGACCTGGATGCAGGGTTTTTTCTATGATGGCACCGCCGGCGTGCACAAATGCCAGACCATCACCTTCGAGTTTTTGTAGAATAAAACCTTCGCCGCCAAAGAAACCGGCGCCCAGTCGTTTTTGAAAGGCAATGCCCAGTGACACGCCTTTGGCTGCACAGAGGAAAGCATCTTTCTGGCACAGCAGCGTACCGCCCAGCTGATCCAGGTGCATGGGAATGATTTTGCCGGGATAGGCAGCACCAAAGGCCACTTTTCTCTTCATCCCACCACCATTCATGAAGACCGTGGTGAATAGGGATTCGCCTGTCACCAGACGTTTGCCTGCACCCAGCAATTTGCCGAAGATGCCAGTCTGGCCTGCAGAGCCATCACCGAAGATGGTTTCCATCTGAATGTCGTCTTCCATGTAAAACATGGTACCTGCTTCACCGATGGCGGCTTCACCAGGGTCGAGCTCGACTTCCACAAACTGCATGTCGTCGCCAAAAATTTCATAATCTATGACATCCATCGCCATGGTGATCTTCCCATTCTTAAAAATGAAGCCGCAGACTTTTGCAGCAATGATGGGCATTCTATGAATTTTTTGGATTTCCGAACAGATGTCCGGTGCGGTAATCTTTTATGAAAATTACCGGTGCAGGAACCAGGACGTCCACTCAATTCAACAGCGCAGACGTATCAGCGACATGCGCATATTCACCCTGCAAATTGCTGAGCGCATGGATATGAATGTCTTCTGCAGTTTGTGGTTTGCCATGCAGATCGAGCCTGTCGAAGCAGAAACAGGCATCGGCGACCACCGTGGTAGCAAAGCCCAGGTTACCGGCACTGCGGGCAGTCGCCTCAACTGAATTATTGGTACTGACACCAGTGATTACCAGGTCTTTGATACCACGCACATGCAGCCAGCGTTCAAGACCGGTATGCGTGAAGGCATCAGGAACATTTTTCTCAACCACGTATTCGCTGGCCATTGGTGCGAGAGCTTGCTGGAATTCATTACCTGGCTGCCCCGGCCAGAACAGGGAACCGGGGGTACGTGACATATGCCGTACAAACACAATGGGCGCTGCCGCTTCACGCCAGGCAGTCAGCAACTGTTTTATATTGTCTTCTGCATCTGGATTATTTCTGCGCCCTGCCTGAGGGGACGCCATGCCTCGTTGCATGTCGATGATGATAAGGGCGGTATTCTGTTTTTTCATGATCTTAATTGACGTAGCCGCTTTGCAAAGCCCTGACCCAGTCATCGCGGCCGCGCAACGCGGCAAGTTCTGCCATTGGTTGATAGTCATAAGGAACATTAATCAGGCAGGCTGTCCAGCCATGCTGCCTCTTTTCAATAATGACATAGCGGGCATCCGGTGACCCTGATTCAATCACATGCGGGTAAGGGAAATCATAGGCATAGGCCGGGTGGCCGACACTGCCTGGGTTGACGATAAGCTGGCCTGCGGTCGTGCGCACACTGCGGGCGACATGGCTATGGCCACAGGCAATCACGCTCGCACTGACCTGCCCCAATCTGTTTTCTATTTCCTGCGCCGTGGCATTTCTGTCTGCCACCTGCAACAAGGTAGTTGTGTCACTGGTGGGCGTGCCGTGGCAAAGCAAGACCTCGTCATTAAAGCGCAGCGCGGGTTTCAGGCCTGCCATCCAGTTCTTTTGCTCTGCCGTGGTTTGCTGATGCGCATACACATCACCAGCACCTGAACGTTCATTTAATTCAAGTATCTGCCGCTCATGATTACCGGCCAGATGTAGCCAGCCTGGCTGTGCCATCAGGAAATCTGCAGTTTCTTTGGGTAGCAAAGGGCCAGACAGGCTGTCACCCAGATTCACGACCTGATCAACACCTCGCAGACGCAAGTCAACTGCCACGGCTTCGAGCGCGGCGAGGTTACCGTGTATGTCTGAGATGACTGCAATACGCATAAATTCAACTTGCTAGATTTGTTTATGAAAGATGGTCGTTCCACAAAAGTCACCATCGGGCATCAGGGCATAATTGGGTATCACGCCCACCTTCTGCCAGCCTGCACGTTCGTACAGGCGCTCGGCATCGCCGCCAGTGACGGTATCAAGTACCAGCACAGTCTTACCCTCGGCCCTGGCGGCTTTTTCAACTGCGGCCATCAGGGCGTGTGCCACACCACGGCGACGGGCGCTGCGATGTACCAGCATCTTGGCCACGTCGGCCCGGTGTGTCTGATTGTCTGGCATGGCGATGATCAATTGTACTGTGCCTATGATTTCATCGCCGGTGCCCCTGGCGACCAGCAAGACACGTTCCTTGCGTGCGACGCCCTCCGCGACGCCCTGCCAGAATTGCAAGGCATGTTCGCGTGGCAAAGGCAACATGAAACTGACGGACGCGCCACCAGCCACACAGTCTGTCAATACATCGGCCAGGGCTGCCACGCTGGACTGCGCTTCTTTCGCATCAAGTATTTCGATTTGGACTTGATCAGACATGATTTACTCCTTGCAAAGTGCGACCAGATAGCGTGCTGCGGCGGCGCCAGGATTATGAAAAGTGATAGGCTTATCCAGCTTCATGGACAGGCAATCGCCAGTGCATAAATCCCAGGCTTGCTCACCGACATGGATGCGCATCTCGCCAGCCAGTATCCAGACTTGCTGCTCAATATCGACATCGCGATGAAAACTGTCATAACGCACGGTTTGCCCAGCCGGAAATTCGACTTCCACCAGCTGTATGGATGAAGGCAGACCTGGAGACAAGTTGCGACGCATGTAGCTGGATGCGGGGTCAGTCCAGCATACCTGCTCAGCCAGGCGTGATACCGGTGAAACCTCCGCAGCAGGCGTGCTGTCTTCAAACAGCGACGCCAGTGTCACGCCCAGGCCTACAGCGAGTTTATCCAGCGCTGCGGCGGTCGGGCTGCTCTCTGCGCGTTCGATGAGAGAAATATTCGAACGGCTGACGCCGCTGCGCCTGGCCAATGCCTCCAGCGACAGTTTTTGTTGATCCCGCAACGCGCGCACCCGACGGGCGATTATCGTATTGATATCCATAAATTCCATTATATAGGATATTTTAATCCTGTAAACTGGAATTACTTTATACCCTGGTCGCTGTCATGAAGCTTGCGTTAACTGTTTTATTGCCGCCACCAGCTTATCCAGATCTTCCAGGCTGGAGTACAGATGTGGCGTCACCCTGACAATATCCTGGCCATCAAGGTCGCGTGTGACGGTGAATATCTGGTGTTCCCGCATCAGGTAATCGACGATGGCATGGCCAGAATTGCCAGCGATACCAAAACCGGCAATGGCACAAGAGCGTAGCGGATCAGTAGGTGTCATGATGCGTATGTCCGGCAGGCCGCGTACCTGGTTCAACCAGTACTGCGTCAGGTAACGCAAGCGCGCTTCCTTGCTGGCGGAACCTATGGAGGCATGGAACTTCAACGCATCCAGCACCGTCAATACATTGGCAGGCGGCACCGTACCCACCTGTGTGAATTTAAAGATTTCATTATCCGCATACCTGGTATTGCCGAACAGAGGAGCAATATCAGCCACCCTGTGCTTGCGTATATACAGCATGCCCACACCCAGCGGCGCACCCAGCCATTTATGCAGATTCACCGCCACAAAGTCTGCCCCCAGTTCTGGCATGCGGTAGTTCAGGTGAGCAAAGGAATGTGCCGCGTCAACCATGACATCCACCCCGTGACGTCTGGCCATGGCAGTGATTTTTGCCACCGGCATGATCTGCCCGGTCCTGTGCACGATGTGAGTGACCAGTATCAGTTTGGTCCTCGGTGTAATTGTCTGTTCATACCGGGCGACAATGTCTTCATCGCTGACAGGGTCAAGCGGCAATTGCAGATGCCGCAGCTGTATCTGTTTGCGCTTTTCCAGCATTAGCAGGGTATCAATGACGAGATCGTAGTCATGCGTGGCAAGGATGACTTCATCACCAGCCTGCAAAGGGTAACCCTGCAAGAGGATATTCATGGCCTCGATCAAATTACGCGTCAGTACCAGTTCACCCTCATCAACACCGCAAAAATCTTTCAGCGCCTGCATCACTTGCACGAACAGGGGGGCATAACGCACCCGCAGAAAATAAGAAGTCTCGGCATTTACCTGCGCCTGATAGCGCTGAAAAGCGTCAAACACAGGCTGCGCCTGTACACCAAAATAACCGTTTTCCAGATTGATGAACTCTGGCGAGACGCTGTATTGCGAACGGATTTCTGACCAGTAAGCTTCATCATCCGCGGCGACTGCATTTGTTAGACTGTGCAAAACCAACTCCTTTTATGTAATAGCAAGTGATAGCCTGATTAAACGCCATGAATCACATTACTCCATTGCCCCGGATTGAAATCAGGCTATCGTATCCGTTGTTATATCCGTTGCTGTATATGTTGCTGTCTCTGTGTTGTATCTGTCGTTATATGACAGATACGTGACATGCCAAAAAGTTCCTGCAAATTAATGCGTCATCTGTTGGTCATAATTGCCCCGGACGCTATTATCGCAGCGACTTTCTTGCTTTCTCCGCATAGCTCCTCTAGCATGGCATAGTTAACTTTCCCGCACTTCTCCCATGCCCGCTTTGCCTGAGTTGAAAGAACTGGAACGTATCATCGCCCTTGGCCGCGGCCAGCTGGAGGTGGATGTGTTATGTGAAGTAGAAGTCAAGCATAAACAATTCCCGGTCTATAAACTGGCACTGGGCAATCCTGATACAAGCTTGCCTGCCATCGGCTTTTTTGGCGGCATTCATGGTCTGGAACGCATAGGCACACAGGTATTACTGTCTTTCCTGCGTGGCCTGCTCACACGTCTGTCATGGGATAGAAGCCTGCAACACATGCTGCAAGATGTGCGGCTGGTGTTCATGCCACTGATTAACCCTGGTGGCATGTGGCAATCTACGCGCTGCAATCCGAACGGTGTCGACCTGATGCGCAATGCACCGATAGAGGCCAGTGAAAAAGTTCCTTTTCTGTTGGGTGGCCACCGTTACAGCCCGCGTCTGCCCTGGTATCGTGGCGTAGCAGGCGCCGACATGGAAGCAGAAAACCAGGCATTGTGCCGCACCGTGCAGGAAGAATTATTATCGCGCCCGTTCAGCCTGGCGATAGACTGCCATTCCGGTTTTGGCCTGCGTGACCGCGTCTGGTTCCCGCATGCACATAGCGTGCACCCTATTGATCATCTGGCTGACATACTGGCGCTGGAAGAATTGTTCCAGCAAACCCATCCCAATCATTCTTACCTGTTTGAGCCACAAAGCCTGCAATACCGCACGCATGGCGATATCTGGGACTATCTGTATCTACAAGCTCAGCAAGACCGCAGTAAAACCTTTCTGCCACTAACACTGGAAATGGGTTCGTGGTTGTGGGTGAAAAAAAATCCGCGTCAGTTATTCTCGCGTCATGGCATGTTCAACCCGGTTGCTGAACACCGTCTGCACCGGGTATTGCGCAGGCATAATTCCTGGCTGGATTTTTTGATGCGTGCCACTTGCGGTCACGAGCAATGGCTGGCACAAGGGCCTAGCCGCCTGCGCCTGCAAGAACGTGCCGTCGCGCGCTGGTACCGGCCATGAGGACCTGGGTATTGCTGCGCGGCCTGATGCGTGAAGCGCGGCACTGGGGTGATTTCCCGGTGCAGTTCCAGCAGGCGATGGCGGCAGAGCAGTTGCACTGCATAGATTTTCCAGGCAACGGCCAGTTAAACCAGCAAAACAGTTTGACCACTGTGGCAGCCATGGCGGATTTTTGTCATCAGCAATTAGTGCAGCATGCTGTTCAGGAGCCCGTGTATGTCCTGGCGGTATCACTGGGGGCGATGGTAGCGCTGGCCTGGGCTGAACGCTATCCGGCAGATATGCAAGGCATCGTGCTGGTCAATACCAGCGTTGCACCACATAACCCTTTTTATCAGCGGCTGCGACCAGGCAACTATCCCGCACTGATCGCCACCATGTTGTTCGGTTCAGCCTTTGCGCGGGAAAAATTGATATTGCGCATTACCAGTAATCTGCATACAGAGGAACAAGCGAAAACCATTGTGGAGCAATGGAAAAATTATGCGCAGCAAAGACCCATCAGCCGCGCCAATATATTACGGCAATTGGGGGCGGCACTTCGCTTTCACGCACCCATGCAAACAGGGAAGCTTCCCCTTTTATTGCTCGCTGGTGAGAAAGACCGCTTGGTGAATGTCACCTGTTCACGCACGCTGGCAAAAAAATGGGATTGTCCCCTGCATATACATCCTGAAGCAGGACATGATTTGCCACTCGACGATGCGGCCTGGATCATCGCACAGGTGCGCACCTGGCAGAATCAGATGCGCAACAATCCAGCATTACTTATGTAAGTACATGGGGCCATATGGGAAGAAAACTCCCGATAACCCCATAAAGCATGGGCGGTAACCGCCATACCACCATCTCGTATCAGAGCTGTATTTTCCCTGCCAGACCATAGGTAAACATCGGTGATGCAATAGGGAAACCCTGTGTACGTTAGCGCACAGGATTTTTTTTTGATTCCCTTGTACACTGTATTTCCATATGACTTCACCGTATAAGGCAAAAATCCTTCTTGCCTAATGCGGTACATCACCATAAATCTTGAAAAAGGCGTCTGCTATGCTGAGCTCTACAAGCGCAAATACAGCAACCGTGATCCCGCTGCATAGTTACCAGGCAGTTCAACATGAACTGGAAGCAGGCCTGTTATCGGATGCGGCTTACACATCCCCGAAATATTTTTACGATGCAGTAGGGTCTGTATTGTTTGAAGCCATCTGCGTGCTGCCGGAATATTATCCGACCCGTACTGAAGCCGCTATTTTCAGCACGCATATGGCCGATATGGCGCATGTGATCGGGGCTGGTGGCACTCTGATAGATCTGGGTGCAGGCAATTGCGCCAAGGCAGCGCGCCTGTTCCCGCGTCTGCATCCTGATCAATATGTACCCATCGATATTTCGGTTGATCATTTGCAGGATGCCGTACGGCGTTTGCAGCAACGTTTTCCACACATAGAAATGACCGCACTGGGCCTGGATCTGTCGCAAGACTGGGTTCTGCCCAGCGAAGTCAGAGAAGAAAAACGTCTGTTCTTTTACCCTGGTTCATCCATAGGCAATTTTGAGCCAGCGCAGGCACTGCATTTCTTGCGGCACTTGCGCAGTTTAAGTGGCGATGAGGGCGGCATACTCATAGGAGTTGACCTGATCAAGGAACACAGTTTATTGAACGCTGCCTATGCCGATAGCCTCGGTGTGACTGCTGCATTCAACCTCAATCTGTTAAGGCATGTCAACCGTGTACTGGGCAGTGACTTTGATGTACGTCAGTGGCAGCATCTGGCATTTTTCAATCCTGAAAAATCCCGTATAGAAATGCACTTGCAGGCACAGGCCGATGTCCGTGTGAGCTGGCCGGGCGCCCACAGAAATTTCATCAGGGGTGAACGGATACATACTGAAAACAGCTATAAATACAGCATAAATTCATTTGTGGATTTGCTGGCCTCTGCCGGTTTTTCGACTACCCGTCACTGGACGGATGAAAATGGCTGGTTTGCCGTTATTTATGCAAAAGCAGCCTGATCTTGATTTGACATTCGAACATTGAGCAGGAAAAGTAAATGTCCCATGCCCTATCCTTTGAACGCTGGCAACAGGTACGTCAGCGCTCGCTGGCGATTGCAGCCCCGTTATCGGCAGAAGACTGCATGGCGCAATCCATGCCCGATGCCAGTCCTATCAAATGGCAGCTCGCCCATACAACCTGGTTTTTTGAGACCTTTATTCTTGAACAGTACGAAAAAAATTTCCAGCCTTTCGAGGCAGCTTTCCGTATCCTGTTCAATTCCTATTACAACGGTATAGGCGAAAAACATCCACGGCCACAACGTGGCTTGTTAACACGGCCATCGCTGGATGTGGTCATGGCTTACCGCCAGAATGTCGACGAACGCATTGCACTTAGCCATGAGCGGCATAAAAACGATGCGCAATTCCACACTCTGCTGGAACTGGGCCTGCAACATGAGCAGCAACACCAGGAACTGATGCTGACAGATATCAAGCACCTGTTATCCTGCAACCCGCTGTACCCCGCACTGTATGCCACACCCGCTACGCTGACCAGTATATTGACTGCACCACAGGCAGTAGAAACACTACCTACCCTGGAATGGCAAGACTATGAAGCCTGCCTGTTTGAAATGGGGCATGAGGGAAAAGATTTTTGCTTTGACAATGAGACACCGCGCCACCGCCATTTTGTCGAACCGTTTCAGTTGAGTGTCCGTCTTGTCAGCAATGCCGAATACCTGGCGTTTATCAGGGATGATGGCTACCGTAATCCGGCATTATGGCTGGCTGAAGGATGGGACTGGCTACGCAGTCAGGCAATAGAGCATCCGCTGTACTGGCGACAGGATGAGCAGCAGGAGTGGCATGAATTTACCCTGCATGGCATACAGAAGCTCAATCCGCAACAAGCCGCCAACCACCTGTCTTTTTATGAGGCCAGCGCCTATGCAAGCTGGGCGGGAGCACGCCTGCCCACTGAAGCCGAGTGGGAATATGCTACACAACTGCATGAACAGGGCTTGCCCCTGACACAGTTGTTTGATCATTGCTGGCAATGGACGAGCAGCAGTTACAGCCCCTACCCGGGGTTTGCAGCAGCCAGCGGAGCAATCGGCGAGTACAATGGTAAATTCATGGTGAACCAATATGTACTGCGCGGTTCTTCTGCGTTCACTCCGGCTGGGCACAGCCGCAGCAGTTATCGCAATTTTTTCCCGGCATCTGCACGCTGGCAACTTACCGGCCTGCGACTGGCTCGCTCGCTGACTGATGATGAATAGGAGATATCATGCCAACAGCTAACTGGAACGGCGCCATGCTGGCGCAAGCGAAAGATTCAGAAGTCGTCATCGTCGAGGGAAATACCTATTTTCCGCTCACCCGCATTAATCAGGAATATTTCCGCCCCAGTGAAAAACATACGGTTTGCCCCTGGAAAGGCACGGCCAGTTATTTTGATGTCATCGTCAATGGTCAGGTCAATGCAGATGCTGCCTGGACGTATACCACACCAAAAGATGCAGCAAAAGAAATTGCCGGCTTCGTTGCTTTCTGGCGTGGTGTCCAGGTCACACCCACGCCCTGATTTCACTTATAGGAGGCAATGATAAAAATCAGGCCTGGCTTGCGCGTTTTGCAGCAATCGCATTACCGGCCCGGCTGACAGCCTTGCGCCCCAGATGGCTGGAAATAAATTGACCGGCATCCACCACTGCGTCCAAATTTATACCTGTTGTGATACCCAGCCCCTGCATCAGGAACAGCACATCTTCCGTCGCGACATTACCTGTCGCCCCTTTGGCATATGGGCAACCACCAAGACCGGCTACTGAAGAATGGAAAATGGAGATACCCACCTCCAGGCTGGCATAAATATTTGCCAGAGCCTGCCCATAAGTATCATGGAAATGACCAGACAAACCGGCAATCGGGAAATCCTGCGCAGCAGCCTGCATGACCGTTTGCACCTGTCTTGCCGTACCAACACCGATGGTGTCAGCAATATCGATTTCATCGCAACCCAGCTCACGCATGCGCCTGACCACATCCGACACACTGCTGACAGCGACGTCACCGTGATAAGGGCAGCCAAAGGCACAACTGATACTGCCACGCAAACGGATGTTATTGGCTTTTGCTGCTGCTGCCACGTCGCGGAAACGCTCTATCGATTCGGCAATCGAACAATTGATGTTTTTATGCGCAAAGGCTTCAGAGGCCGAACTGAAAATCACGACTTCATCTGCGCCGGCGGCCAGTGCCGCTTCAAAGCCTTGCATATTCGGTGTCAGCACGGAATAAATCACACCAGGCTTACGCTGTATGGCGGCCATGACTTCAGCAGACGTGGCCATTTGCGGCACCCATTTTGGCGACACGAAAGACGCCGCCTCGATATTGGCAAAACCAGCAGCAGTAAGCCGGTTAACCAGTTCGATTTTAATGTCGGCAGGTATGCTTTCTTTTTCATTTTGCAGGCCATCACGTGGGCCGACTTCGACAATTTTGACTTGATGTGGCAATGATGTGTTCATCTTGTTTTCCCGATTTCACCGGCCGCACGCCCGTGAGCTGGGCCTGAATTGTATGATGCCAATGTATTAAATCCATCCGAGCTCTCATTTTACCCGCTCTTGCCCTTCTTTTCGCCTGATCGCCATTCCGGCCTTGAACATATCAACTTGTCATCAAACTACTTTTACCGGGTAAACACCACGCTCGGCAAAGTAAGGATCAAGTTTTTCAGCCAGCCGTGGCAAATTGAAACTCGGAACCTGCGGATACAGATGATGCTCAAGATGATAAGAAAGATTGCATAAGAGGAAAGGAATGATTTTCCCGCGTAAAGTACGCGAATGCCCCAGCATGGACTGGTCTGGCTTGAAATGCGGTAGCCAGGCTGTCGTCACCGGGTACAACCAGCTGCCAAACCACATGAACCCGAAATAGGTCAGCGGTGCGGCACTCCACGACAGCAGCAAGGCTGCACAACTGACGAGAACAATCGGGGCCAGCGATTCTGCCAGTAACCAGCGCCGCTGATCCTTTCTTTTGGTAAGACGATAGGCATGCAGCCAATGACGAGGCAGATACAGCGGCCCGGCAAGCAGCGCGCCGAGCAGACTCATGCGCGCCGGACTGCCTTCAAAATCATCATCTTCCAGACAATGACTATGGTGATAAAGGTGCGCATGACGAAATGCGTGACCGCTTTCCAGCAATAACAGGCTCATGCCAAATAATAGCCATTCCGCAGTACGTTTACCTGCACCGGCAGAGCCATGCACGACATCATGCGTAAAAGTTGTCGACACGATGAAATGCGCCAGGATGACAACTGGCAACAATGCGTAATAACGCAACGCATAGGTCGCACTGAAGATAGCCAGCGTGGTCAACGGCAACAAGGACCACAACAGGCGTTGCAGGCGGCTGGCAAGCAGAAAATCTGCACCGAGTTCCGACAAAGCTGGCAAGCCTGCATTCTGGCGACTGGTTCTTGTATGGGCCTTTGCGCAGGCCTTTGCATGGATTTTTGCATGCATCGTTTCAGACATCTGCACAGTGCGGGCAGGGCCGGGAAACTGCGCTCTTTCTGCAAATAAAAAGAGGTTGATGCTAAGACTGGTCATTACGTTTTCCCCCTTTTATTTGCAAAGATTAATAAAGAACACAATGAGATAAATCAGAACCGGAAAGGTCGCATCGACATCGCGTACGCCCCAGCGCAACAGGGCGTAATTGATCGCTCCGAAAATATGCTGGATGAATGAAATGGACATTCTCAATACCGGATACAACAGCAACAAAAATGACCAGCTCAAATAAGGGATAAACAGCAAGGCTGGGGCTGCCATCGCCATCGCCAGGCGATAACCGGTCAGCAGGAAATTATTGCGCGCACTCATTCCACGGGGACGAAAGCCAAGTACGTGCATGGATAAAGTAAATTTTTTCTTTTTGATCTTTGGAATGCCAAACAGGATCAGCGACAAAATACCGTGCGCGATAAAGAGAGTGAAATCAAGCATGAGTCCGTCCTTCCATTGAAACCGGAGCATCAGCTGCACGGCTGGTGTCAAGATCAGCGCCCATGCCAGCACACGGTTAAATCGTATCCAGTTCATGCGTGAGGTCGCAAATGTGACAAATAAGCTAGCCAGACTGAGGCGGTGATTTACAAATGGGATGTTCATGATTTCTTTCATACGTTGGCCAGAATCGCACCAGCTTGAACGCCTGCAATTTAAGCCTTTATTCGCAAGCCGCATGCCATCGTCCTGCTCGCGCTAAGCCTTTGTTTTTGAAAGAAATTTATTTATGGACTAGGCGACAACTGTAAGCTTGCTATATAGTTAGCCCGGTTTGACTATCAAGATTCTTAACACTGACCCGCCCTGACACTGTACTTGCTGATGGATGCCTACCGCCTTTACTACGCTTCACTGATACTGCAAAGTCTCATCAGTCCTCTGCTGGCCATATGGCTGTGGGTTAAGGCTGGGCGGCAGCCAGGCATGAAAGCGTTGTCACTGTTTTGCGTAGGCATAGGTCTGTGGGCGACGGGTCAACTGGCGATCAACCTGGGTGATGAAGGTCTCAGCCAATTCGGCAAAATGCTGGTCAATACCGGTCCCATGAATACCGTGCTGTTCCTGCACTTTGTGCTGGCTTTCCTGGGGCGCTTGCGACCTGCCAGAATGCTGGCCTGGTATGGCCTGGCAGTAATACTGATCGGATTAATTACCGTGCTGGACATGGGCCAGCTAGTGCCCTGGCTGGCATTTCGTCGCTACTACATCTTCCCAGCCTGGGGCTGGATACCAGGTATTTTTGTCAGCGCAGTCAGTAGCTGGGCGTATATCCTGCTGTTGATGGCGTGGCCGGCAGCAGCGCCGAAGAAACGCGGCCAGATCATCGCGCTGTGTCTTGCAGGCGTATGGGGTTCGGCATCGACGCTGATGTTTTTGAATGCGTCTTTTGGCATACCGATTTTTCCGTATAGCGTGATCCTGCTACCTTTTTATGCTGTGTTGCTGGTGTTTGGCATCGTCCGCTACGATGTGATGGCGGTGAACCTATGGGCCAACCGCCTGCTGGCCTGGCTGGCGCTAGGCATTACCACCATCGCTGTTGCCGGTTTATTGCTGAGCCTCGTTGCACAAACCGGTTTTGCCCCGCTGGCCAGCCTGCCCTTGTGGCAGTTGTGGTTATTGGGAACGGCCATGTTGTTCACCACCCTGCTGCTGGAAAGGCCGATGCGTAGCGTGATGGAAAAACTGGTCTTCCCCGGTGCTCATCTGGAAGCCGGCGTGCTGGCGGCATGGCGGCAGGAACTGGAAGCAGCCACCAGTTGGCCACAACTGGAAAGCCTTGCCGGCGCAATTCTGGGTACGCATCTGCATCAAGCCATGTCTGTCATCATCAACGCAGGCGTAACAAACAATACCGGCAATAGCGACCATTTACCAGACACCCCATGCGTGCATTGTTACCGAGAAACCGGCAAGGCCCTGCACAGCGTTGGCTGGGTCAGTGAACTAAAGGGATGGGAAGGGGCAACCCCATCTGTGTTGCGCGTAGGAGAAGTATTTGGTGCACTGCTGGCCGCAGCCGCAGAACGGCTGGAGCAATTACTGCGCTACGCCGGACAGGAAAATCTGCGCCTTCAACAGGCTCACTTGCTGGAACTGGGTGGACTGGCCGCCACCGTCGCCCATGAATTGCGCAATCCCCTGAACATCATCAGCATGGCCGCAGTCGATTGCCCGGCAGAGACCAGGGCCGAAATCCGCGCGCAAATCGACAGGGCCGATCATTTGATACAGGACCTGCTCAGCTATTCAGGCGATATACGCCTGAATTGTCAGCCTGTACAACTGCTTGAACTGGTGCGCAACTTATGTGCTGCACATACAACAGTGAACATACAAATCGCCATCGCTGAAGATGTGTATGTGCTGATGGACAGGCTACGTGCTGAACAGATACTGGGCAATCTCATCAATAATGCGACTGCCATGTTACGTGGCCGTCATGACCCGTGCCTGAAACTGGAAGCAAAACGGGAACACGATATGGTAATCATGCATGTTTGCGATAATGGCCCCGGCGTTGCCCCTGATCTGGTCAAGGATTTATTCCAGGCGTTTAAGAGCCGTCGGCCCGGTGGAACGGGCTTGGGCCTGGCCATAGTACGTCGCCTGACTGAAGCGCATGGTGGTACAGTGCGGCTCATTTCTCATCCTGACTGGAACTGTTGTTTTGAACTTCATCTACCTGTGGCCCCTGAACCATGAACATGCAAAGCATCTTGCTGGTTGACGACGAACCTGCCTTCCAACGTCTGTGCGGCAATTGGCTGGCAGGCCTTGGCTACCTGGTCAAGGTCGCAGCCACGGCAGAACAGGTAGGTGAACTGGTAGCGCAAAACAATTTCGATCTGGTGCTACTGGATCTGGCCTTACCTCCTTCATTTACACCTGAAGAGGGGCTGGCTTTGCTGCCTGGCCTGGCGCCTGTACCGGTAGTGGTGATGACCGGTCACGCTGACCGTGAACTGGCTTTGCGCGCAATCAGCCTGGGAGCCTGGGATTTTCTGCCCAAGCCACTGGACCCGGATATCTTGCGTGTCGTGGTGGAGCGTGCCCTGACCAAGCGCCGACTTGAACATGAACTGGCAGAATGGCGCGCACGCGCACTCCCTAATGACAACACCATGGGCCTGACAGGCAACAGCAATGACCTAGCTGAACTGCGTTCACTGGTACGCCGCATCGCCCCCACTAATGTACCGGTGATGATTACCGGCCCCAGCGGTACTGGCAAGGAATTGGTAGCACGCGCACTGCATGCGCATGGCAAACGCGCAGGCAAACCCTTTGTCGCTGTGCATTGTGGCGCCATACCGGCTGAACTGTTTGAAAGTGAATTATTTGGTCATTGCAAAGGCAGTTTCACCGGCGCTGACCGCGACCGCAACGGGCTGATCGCAGCGGCAGATGGTGGCACTTTATTTCTCGACGAAGTTGGTGAAATGCCCCTGCCCATGCAAGTCAAGTTATTGCGTTTTTTGCAGTCAGGCAGTTTCTTTGCTATTGGCGGCCGTAGCGAACAGCGTGTCGATGTCAGGATAGTGGCTGCCACCAATCGCGAACTGTCAGTGATGATAGAAGAAAAATCTTTTCGCGATGACCTGTATTATCGCCTCAAAGGCATACAGATACGCACATCTGCACTGGCCGACCGGGCCGGAGATATTACACTGATTGCACAATCAATCGCGGCACGATCAACACCACCGAAACGGCTGGCAGTACCGGCACTGGAATGGCTGGTTTCACGCACCTGGCCAGGCAATGTCAGGGAATTGCAGCATTGCCTGCAAACTGCTGCTGCGCTGGCAGGAGAGCAAACAGACATTTCGGTAGAAGACCTGGCACTGGCCTGTGGCGAAGTGCCAGCAACGGCTCTAACGGAAGAAACCGGATTACTGGAAGCGCAGGTCGCCACGCTGGAAAAACGCCTGATCGTGACGGCGCTGGAAGACAATGATCATAATCATACGCATGCAGCCAGGCAACTGGGAATTTCACGTGTAGGTTTATTGAACAAGATGCGCCGTCACGGCTTGCGCTGAAAAATGTAATTAATTTCAGTTCACAGAACCGCAAAATATGCGGCTCAAGTCCAGTACAGGTACGTGCTTGCCATCCTGCTCAAAACAGGCAATCGCCAAGTCTTGCCAGACGGGATTATCATCTTCCAGATTGCTGGCCTGCCTGTCGTCGACCACAACGCGACTCGGTGGTGCTGACAAATGAATGGCCCCCAGGCCAGCGGTCTTGCTGTCTGCATCATGAAACGCCACCAGCGCCAGGATATTCCCTTTGCAAGGCTGCCCGCCCAGGCGCAAGGGCAATTGCATGACGGGTACCACGCGCTTTTGCCAAAAGATAACTTCACGCATGTGCGCGGGTGCCAGCGGCACATCGAAACTGTCAGGTGCATCAATGATCTGTATCAGTTCGCGCTGCCCTATTGCCACGCACCTGCCATCACCAACTTCCAGCAACCAAGCATTTGCATTGGACATCATGACTCCCTGCTAGTTGTTTGCGCATGAAGAACAGCGGCAAACACACCGAATTTTAATAAACGGCCGGCATCGCTAAGGCAAGCCAGGCCAGCTTCAAAATGCATGAGTGCGTGGATAGGCGTATTGTGCGCACGCATCGCCATGGGTAAGGCAAAATCCTCCAGGTCAAGTTGGTTGAGTACCCTGACATCATCACACAGCAAGCCAAGAAAACCCGCGCCTGTTGCGAGCATCACACAGGCACGGCGGCCAGCAGGCACAAAATCCAGCGCCTGGAATTCGGCATTCATGCTGATGACGGGCCAGCTTTGCCCCAGATAGAGGATACGGCCTGCCGCGTACGGCGGCGGCTCTTGCAGGTTCATATCAGACACTGATTCCACTGCACAGATATCGCCTTGCGGCAGCATCAGCTTTAAACCATCTATGCGCAACAGTATGCGGTTACGCACTTCCTGTTTCATGCCTGGCATTGCTGCACCCATGTTGTGCTCCTCATGCGCCTGTCAGGCGGTGTATTTGCTGTAACAAGGCATCGTCATTGAATGGCTTTACCAGATAAGCATCGACACCGGCAGCGTCTCCCTGCTGTCTGTGTTTTTGCGTAGAACGCGAGGTAATCATGATGATGGGAATATGTTTAGGCAATTTTCGTGCACGTACGTGGCTGGTCAGTTCCAGGCCGTTCATGCGTGGCATTTCCATGTCGACCAGTATCACGTCTGGCAAAGCTTCATCCAGCAATGCCACGGCATCAAGACCGTCGATGGCAGTGCGTACTTCATAACCGGCGTCACGCATGATCTGGGCCGTGGCACGACGTGCAGACAGCGAATCATCCACCACCAGTGCGGTACGGATATGTACGGGCTGACTTGCTTCATCTGATGAAATGTGCAGATGGCTGTCATCAATCCGCATTTCCTGTTGCGAAGATGCCCTCAATAATTCTGGCAAATCAATCACCGGAGCCACGCTGCCATCACCAAGGATGACGGCACCTATCGTGCCTTGTATTTTGGGTACATAACGGCCAAATTTCTTGACCACGACTTCACGGCCATCGACCAGCTCCTGCACTTGTATCGCGCAGGTCGCTCCCGTATCGGTACTGATCAGCAAGACCGGATAACCATAGGCGACCGCCTCTTTGCGCTGACTGTGCATACCCAGTAATTGCTCAAGTTTCAGCAACTTATGGACGGCATCACCAACGCGATAAACCTGCTGGTCGCCGATGAGATCTATCTGCGCATCGGTGATGTAATGAATATCAAGGATGCGGCGGCTCGATATCGCCATCATGTTGCCCGCCACACGTGCCATCAGGGTATGCTCAGACAAGAGACTGGCAGGCAGGCGCAATTCCACCACCAGGCCCTGCCCGGTCAGCGAGCGTATGTTCAACGCACCCTTCATTTCCAGTATGCGCGCATGCACCATGTCCATGCCTATGCCGCGGCCTGATGTCTGTGTGCTGGCTTCGCGGGTGGAAAAACCGGGCATCAGGATCAGCCTGGCCAGTTCATCGTCAGACAAAATACGGTCTGTGCTGATGAGTTTTCTTTTTAATGCGGTCTTGCGTATGGCAGCGAAATCGAGGCCAGCACCATCATCCTTGCAACGCACCACGATGGAATTGCCTTCACGTGCGAAACTCAGCTCTATCTGTCCTACCGCAGGTTTGCGTTGCGCGAGTCTGACAGACTGGTTCTCTATGCCGTGGTCAACCGCATTACGCAAAATGTGCATGAGCGGATCGGTCAGATCATTGAGCATATTGCTGTCGATATTGGTATTGGCACCCAGAATATTCAGGTTCACCTGTTTATCGAGCAAGCGGCAAGTCTGACGCACGCTGCGTTGCAGGCGCGATACGACGGTCGTGACGGGCACCAGACGTGTCCGTATCACGGCATGCTGGTTTTCCATTTGCAGGCGGCGCTGTACTTCCAGCAGTTCGGCAAGGCTGTGCAATTGCTCATCAATCTGGCTTGCCATTTCAAAGGCATCTGTCCTGGCTTCCACCAGCTGGCTGGTCAGGGTATGTAATTCACTATAGCGTTCAAATTCCAGCGGATCAAAATCACCTTGTGCCATGGTGGCTTTTTTGGGTGCATCGATACCACGTACATCAACGAGGTTTTCCAGGTCAGCGATCAGTTTCTGGAATAGCAAATCCTGTTTCTGTATGGCTTTTGATTGTTTCTGGGTCTGCTTTAACTGCTCCTGGATTTGCGCGTTGGAAATGACGTTTTCGCCTGCAAGCCGCAATAATTCATCGACGACCTTGGCAGGTACCCGCAACATCGGTTCGGCCGCATGCGAACCAGGTTCGACCAGATCCAGTACAACGCCATCCGCTCTGATGACATCGCTGCCAGGTAGATACGCTGACACGTCAGACACTTCGTCCATCACCGGCTCGGCAATAAATTCGGCACTGGCCATATAATGACTGTAGTCGCATACCTGCTGCAATATCGCCTGAGCCTGCTCTGGTACCGGTCCTGCATCCATGACGGCTTCGCCCATGGCTTCAAGACAGTCACCCGCATCGGTCAGAATGCCAGAAAGCGTCTTGTCTGGCAGGCTGTGCTGGTTGCTCAGGCCTATCAGCAAATCTTCCAGATGGTGAGTGAGGTTGGCGATGCCCGCAATACCAACAGTATTGGCCGCCCCTTTCAAGGTATGGGCAGCACGTTTGGCCTGTTCTACGTCTGCCATATTGCCTTCGCCATGGGCGAGCTTTTCTATGGCGGAAGTAAAATTATTGACTTGTATCGGTAACTCCTGCAACAGGCCATCAAATAGCTCTGCATTCAGGTCGTCTGGCAATTGTATGGACACATCATTGGCCGTAATGACTTCGTGCTGTGCTTCTGCCTGTGCAGCTTCGGCAAAGACATGGACACCGATTAAATCACTGAACAAAGTGTCACTGATTTCTGATGCATGCATCTGCGACCATGCCTGATCCAGCAACAGGCTCATCAAATCAAGGGCATGCAGTTCATTGGCAGGATCAGACAGGTAGGCAAGCAGTTTGCCGGGCAAATCCTTGAGCAGGGCGTATTGCTGCTGATCGACGGTATTTTCCAGCGACGATAATTGCTGCGCCAATATCAGCAATACCTGGTTCAAGGCTGTCAGGCCAACTGATTCGGCGGTGCTGCCTATACGTGACAGGGCATCGATATAATTTTGCTGTGCGGCGCTTTTTTCTGCATCCGAAAAATCTGCTCTAGTGACTGCGGCCAGGTCATCTGCCAGCATATCACCCATCAACGCAAATTCTTTGGCAAACAAGGCCAGCATGTCGGCACTGATTTCCTGCGTGGATGCCTGGTCTGCGGCGTCAACTGACTGAACTGACGGATCTGACAGATCTGAAGCTTCTGGCAGAGCTGAGGGTGCGGTGTCTTCCGTCACCCACACAGGGTCATAAATCACGTCAAGCAAACTGGCTGCATGAGCGGGGTTGTCAGGATCGACAATACTGTCCATCAGCATAATGGGGAAACGGCTGAGGATAGCCAGTTCAGCCTGATTGATGGCCAATGGTTTTTCTGCCCTTTCGCTGACGACGAGGGCAAAAGCCTGACAACCATCGACAATGGCATGCATGCCCATTTTTTCAGCATAAGTTGCAAATACCTGTAATTGCCCCACATAATTTTTCAAGGTGATGTCATCACGCTGGTTTTCTGCACCCTGGGCAATGTGTTCGTCAGCAGCAAGTACCATGACCAGGGCATCCAGCGCATCATGCAGGCCAAGCGAATAATCTGCAGCAGGTATCTCCCCGGTCTGGTCAGTCTGACCAGCCTGCTCAGTCCGGTCAGGTGTAAATTCAAAGCTACCGGCAGGATTCATTTCCACTGTAGTGATGTCAGCCAATGCAAGCTGGTCCATATTGTCCTTGTTGTCCGGGTCGGCACTGGTTCCGGCTACGCCACCAACCAAAAATAGTGCCGGTGGCACTTCAATGTCTTCTGCTGATGTCAACGGGTCGCTGGATAATAAATGACGTAATTCTGTGGTGTCGACCTGGCTTAAAGGGATGGGCCAACTGGCTGTCGATAAATGGGTGATGAGGGTTTCTATGTTGCGGTCACCATGATTCAGGGCATGGCTGGCCAACAAGTCGGGCCATTCGTTCAACAGAAAATACTCTTCTTCGCTGAGCATGCGGTTCTGGTTATGCAGGGTGATTAGATTGCGCTCTATCAGGGCGCACACCCAGTGCAGGCCAGGCATGTCGGCAGAACAGGCTGCAGCACGGATGCGCCTCAGTTGTTCTATATAACAGGCCAGCGAACGCGTCACTTCTGCCAGCTTGCCTGAATGGAAACCATCTGATTCCAAGGCATTAAACACCTCGTCCAGGGCACCGATGACGACGTGATTGAAATCCGTCGAATGGGTTTCTAACTGTTCCATGGTGCCTCGGACGAGTGAAGTTTGAGCAGGCTACATACGTTTTAAAACACTGACTGGAAGGCCCTATAACTCAGGCAATCAGGCAATCATGCTGCCAGTTTGAATACGCGCACCGTGGAGAGCAGCATCCTCGCATATTCCACCAGGTTGGTGGTTTGGGCTGATTGCTCATCAAGTTGCAAACTGGTTTGTTGATTGGTTTTCTTGATCTGGATCGCCCTATCGAGCAGTTCCTGGCTGGCCTTGGCCTGACCATGGGATTTGACGGCAATCTGCTGTACAGACTGAACCAGCTCAGACGTGGCATTCTGGGTCGCCTGCATTTGCAGACCGGCCTGTTCTGCCAGACGGCTACCTTCGACCACCTGGGCAATCGCAGAATTCATGGTGTTGACCGTATCTGAGGTTTCCAGCTGGATGTTATTGACCAGGCCAGAAATTTGCAGCGTGGCTTGCCGCGCGTTTTCAGCCAGCCTTTGCACTTCATCGGCAACCACCGCAAAACCACGACCGGCTTCACCAGCTGAGGCCGCGTGCATACTGGCGTTCAGCGCTAGAATATGGGTACGTTCAGCAATCGCGTTGATCAGACCCACGACACCGGAAATTTCTTGCGAACGTTCACCCAGGCGTTTAATCCGTTTTTCTGTTTCGCGTATGATATCGCGGGTACTGTTAATACCACCCACTGTGCTGGTTACGGTATCCATCGCCAGTTGTGTGGAACGTATGGCATTATCAGCAGCGCGGTTACAGGTTTGCGCGAGGTCGGAAATATTGCGCATTTCTTCAGAGGCATTCGACAGCGACAATGTCGTATGTTCCACTTCCAGCCTTTCTTCTGCGGCTGCGGCCATCACGTTATCGGACTGGGCTTTCACTTTCAGTGTTGCTTCTGTCACGTCGGCAGAAATATTACTTACATCGCGCAGCACCTTGGCCGTTTCACTGGTCAGCATGTTCAAGGCGTCTGATACGGCACCCGTCACATCGGCAGATACCGGCACCTTCACCGTCAAGTCCCTGCTCGCCAGTTGCGCCACTGCCTGCAACAAGACCAGCACGGATTCATTCAGTTTTTCATTTTCATCTTCGATGGTTTTACGGCTGGCCTCACGTTCATCCACCATTTTGTCGAACTGGCGTGATAGTTTGCCGATTTCATCAGGCTGGCTGCTGTTCGCCCGTACCTTGGCATCACCGGAAGTCATTTTCTGCATAACGCCGATCAGATGCGATACAGGACGGGTAATGCTGCGCGTCATCCAGTAAGCTACGGCGCCTGCCAGCAAGATCGACAAGGCTGCCACGGTCAGCAGGATATTGCGGGCGCTGAGATAAGTGGTATCGGCTGTCGCACCATCTGAATTAACCAGTTTGGTTTGGTAATCAATCAGCGCATCCATGGAACTGAACCATTTTTCCTGATCGGCTTGCAGGTTGCCCAGCAGCCAGGCCGTGGCTTCAGTTTTCTTGCCTTCTGTCGCCAGGCGCAGGAATTCCCTTTGCGACACACCGTATTTGGTCCGCGCATCAGTCGCTGTCGCGAAAATATTTTTTTCCTCTTCACTGGCAATCAGTTTTTCAAAACCGGTGATATTGGCGTCCTGGTTTTGCCTGCGTGACAAAATCAGTTGCTGCTCTTTCTCGATCGCTGCCGGATCATTGAGCAACAGCATATTACGCATGGAACGTGCATTGGCATTGACGTTACCTAGCATCTTGTAAGCCAGCACGACTTTAGGATAGCTACCGTCCACAATACGGTGAGTACCGTCATTGATGACTTTCAGATTGGACATGGCCAGCCAGGCAGTGACGGCCAGCAGAACCAGCACAGCCGCAAACCCAAGGCTGAGGCGGATACCGATATTCGGAGTACGTAATTTCATTTTGCTCTCCACAAGGGATACATCAACAAAGAACATTGATCAAGACATCGTTTGCATCATTTTCATCGTTTATTCCAGCTTTGCTGCGATGTTCAGCTACCAGTTTGCATCACGTATGACGACTGAGTTTCTCGAAGAAGCTTTCATGATTGAATTCCAGCCAGACACGCTCATCTTTCACGTAGGCAGCAGATACATGGACTTCCAGCATCGCAGGCAATTGCGGCAGCTGGGTGACGCTACGCAAGCCTGAAAGTGGTTGCGGGTAACTGTCGATTACCATGCCTACCGCATTTTCTGCCTTGTCCAGTATCAGGAATAATTTTGTTGCATTCATTTCCGTCCTGCGTCCACCCAATATCAAACCCAGGTCAAACATGGGTACAAGGTTGCCACGCACATTGATCAGGCCAAGCAAGAACGCCGCAGCGCCGGGCAAAGGGGCAATTGCCTGCGGACGTATCACTTCGCTGCCCACTTCTGCTTTCACCAGCAGGTTCAATGAACCTACGCGGTAGCCATAACGATTTCTTTCCACCACAGGTGCAACATCTGTCCACAGCAAATCACCAGGCGGGGTGAAGCGCTGTAGCGCAACGCTGGGTGGTAGCCATTCTTTTGCTGGCGCTGCACCGGTTTCTATCATCTGGTTCATGGCGTATCCGCGTAGAAAGATCAGGCAGCTATCTTGAGCTGATCAATGATCTGATCAGCGGTATAGGGTTTGGCCACATAGCCTTTGGCACCTTGCAGCTGGCCCCAGATCTTGTCGGCTTTCTGCGATTTGCTGCTGACGAAGACGATGGGAATATCCTTGGTTGCCGGATCCTGGGTCAGGTTGCGGCAGGCTTCATAGCCATCCATCTCAGGCATGACAATATCAAGAAAAATAATCGAGGGCTTTTCAGCCTTGGCTTTTTCCAGGGAATCCTTGCCGCTGGATGCGGTGACAACCAGGTAACCGGCGTCGGCCAGTATGGCCTTGATATTTGCCAGTTCAGTCGTGGAATCGTCAACAACGAGTGCTTTTTTCATGCTCATGATGTGCTCCTGATATGTGGTTTGCCTGAATGCCTATGCGCTCAAATGAATGCATAGTTGAAAATGATGTGAACTGTGTTGCCGCAAGCGTCCTGATTTTCGTTCAGGCACCCATTGCCAGACCTGGCGTTTTATCCATGGCGAAGATGGCTTCACTACTGGTCAGGCTCTTTTCAACCACGGCACGAAACTTCAAATGTTCCACCGGTTTGGTCAGATAGCTGTTGCAGCCGGATAATGATCCGCGGATGCGGTCAAAGGGCGAGGATTTGCTGGTCAGCATGACGACCGGCGTGCGTTTTGTCTGCGGGTTACGACGTATCAGCTTGCAAATTTCATAGCCATCCGCACCTGGCATGACAATGTCAAGGAAGATAATATCGTAGGCTTTTTTTTCCAGCATCAGCAAGGCTTCTTCGCCGGTCTCTGCACAGTCCGCAGCGATTTTCATAGTGCGCAGTTCAAGATCAATCTTGATTCTGGCAGTAGGGCTATCGTCAATAATCAAGGCCCTGTGGCCAGTCTGCAAGACCGAGGCAGGTGCATTTTTTTGCACCAGTGCCTGCACGACTGCCGGGCTTGTTGCCCCATGCGCGGTTTGCTGCGACTGATCAGCACGGGCAGCCACAGGAAGCACCCTGATTTTTTCCAGTTCATCAGCAACCTGATCGAGCAAAGCCAGCATCTTTGTAGGTACCAGCGGATGCAACAGATGATGTTTGCCAGGCGTGACCTTGCCAGCATTGGAGATGAATACGGTAGCAGGTTCAGGAATATTGCGCTGCGCTATCAAATCCTGCAAGGCTGCCCTCGCCTGTGCATTGTCAGGGTCAAGAATGACAATATCCGGATCAGCTTCGTGACTGGTATCAAACAGGGAATAGGAATGCCTGCGACCACTGGCCATCGTCAGGCTAAGCACACTACGCAGCAGGCGTAGCTCGTACTCAGACAAGCCAAAAACACCAATCAGGATTTTTTTGGAAGCGCCGGGAAGCGCCATAGAAATATGGTTCATGAGCGACCTGCCTCTTAACGTAAATCCGCATGGCGGACACGGCATCTGGCTACCCTGCGTTATATTGCGAGGGCCCTTTAGTTTTGCGTCCCATCCTTTCGAATGGTTTGCCTTTTAACATCTGGTACTACTGGTACTACTAATTCATGCTCGGTAAACCTGAAACAGAGTCATCAGCAACAGTGGTCTGTCAGCACCGTAACTCAATGTAGAACAATTATTTGTCATATACAAGGACAGATTTCACTGTTTTTTGCATTTAATTTTTGCTTGCCAAATGCATAAAAATTAGCACGAGCGGCATATTTCTGCATATTTTGTCAGCACGGAAACAATTCCGGATTCTATGCTTTCCACAATGACAGCATGACCGATGGAAACTTCGAGAATGTCAGGTATCGTGAGGAATTTGGCCAGGTTGTCCAGGTTCAAATCGTGTCCCGCATTCACGCCAAGGCCCGCTTGTTGCGCCAGTTTGCAGGCGGCAAGAAAACCCTGGAATATCTGTTCACCTTGTGGCGTACCAAAATTTTCTGCATACGGCTCGGTATACAATTCGACACGGTCAGCGCCCAGTTCTTTTGCCAACACCAAATCTGGATTATCGTAATCAACAAACAGGCTGCTGCGTATATCCAGGGCCTTCAATTCTGCCAGCACAGGTTTTAACAGTGCAGCATCCTGGTGCACATCCCAACCATGATCGGAAGTCAGCTGGTCGGCTGCATCTGGCACCAGCGTGCATTGCGCAGGACGGAAGCGCTTAACGACTTCGATAAAATCCGGCGAAGGATAACCTTCCACATTCAACTCTACCCCGCGTGCCTTGCAAAGTGCTCCCAGGGTTTCCACATCCGAATAACGCGCATGCCTTTGGTCCTGACGCGGATGCAGGGTAATGCCATCAGCACCCAGATCAAGACAACGTGCGGCGAATGCCTGTACATCAGGGTAATTACGCCCGCGCGAATTACGCAGTAAGGCAATCTTGTTGATGTTGATGGAAAGTTTGGTCATATCAGGTACATGGAAATGAGAAGATTACTAACGCGTGTTACTTTACGGTTTTAAATTTTTCGCCAGAAAATTTTCCAGCTCTCTTAAAAATTGCAAACGATTGACGTACAGACTCAGATTATGATCGCCATCGTCAAGTTTTAAAAATTGATGGGGTCGACCCGCTTCATTGAGCGCGGCATCCATCATGATACTTTGTTCCATACGAACCGCTCTGTCTTGCGTACCATGTACAAGCAGAATGGCAGATTTGATATCTTTTGCAAAGAAGCGTGGTGAATTAGCCTTTAATTTTTCTCTGTCATTTGTACCTACCTGATTTTCAAACAAAGCCTTGCCATTAATATACATGGCATTGTCCTGGCCCATTTCATTCAGATCAGAAACGCCTCCAAGACTGACAATACATTGATACATATCAGGTGATTTGACAGCGCCCATCAAGGCGGCATAAGCGCCATAACTGGCACCTACGATGCAAATACGCGCAGGATCTGCTATGTTTTTTTCTAATAACCATTTAGTGACATCGGCAAGGTCATTCGGCATTACCTGTCCTGAACGTTCATTGCCTGTCGAGACCAATTTGCTATCACTACCAACAGAATTACGCGTATGCAATTCCACAACCGCATAGCCGCGATTGACTAAAAATTGCGTCCAGATATCAAAATTAGCTTCATCATGCCCTTGCCTGTCAATATTGACCAGTAACACGACGGGTAAATTTTTAGTCGCTTCTGTTTGCGGCAAGCTCAGAAAAGCAGGCAACATCACGCCATCATTGGCCTTGATCTTGATATTTTTTCGTTCAAGCATCGCTTTTGCTGGCAGTGCAGGGTAATTCTGTGAAAACTCTTCCAAGGTATTTGCTTTGTCGTCACCAAGATAAAAGATTCCTGGTTGTTGTGCGTTACTGGAATGCACAATATAGCGATTTTCATCCCTGCTCATAGTGACGATAGAATTAAAGCGTTTTGGTAACGCGTCATCTATAAATTTCACCAGTTCACGCCTGTCCTGATCCCAATAATTGATTTCTGCCTTGCCTGCAATACTTGTTCCTGCCAAGCCTATTGCCTCTCCCGTTTTCTCTGAATAAACCAGTTCACCGGCAATATCTACATTTGGATTAGCCAATACCAATTTAGGTTTTGCATTTTCTTCACGCAGGTCTACCGTGAACAAGGCACGACGCCCTTGGTGGTCGGCGAGAACATATAACTGATTTGGCTCTTTTCCAAAACCGATCGGTGTGACTCTTTCCTTGCTATCAATTTTATATGCCCAGCGCTTGCGCCAATTTTTTCCATCGGGATCACATAGATGCACTTCAATATCCAGCTTATCCTGATACAACCCCAAACGGACTTGATGCTGCCTGTCAACCATCCAATGGCGAAAATTTTCGCGAGAACTTTGAACAGACCGGCGCGATCCGTTTTCCAGATCCAGCGAATACACCGTCGGATCGTTACTTCTCTCCTGATCTGCCAACATGATCAACACATGCTTGCCATCATCGGGGAAGAAATCGATCACACGATCTTGAAACTGGGGTACGAAATTGCTTTTGATGCTGGTTGGTTTAATCAGATTGAGCACTTGTGAACCATCTGCATTCACTGCCAGCAATCGTGTTTCCTGAACATCGACGCCACCAGTGTAGCCGTTGACGATACGCCGGTTAGGGAAAAGTGTGCTGACTAATAATTTTTCATTATTTACCCACCGAAACCATTGAAAGGTAAATTTCCGGTTATCAGTAGCCAACAACGCCTTGGCGGCGCTTACTGGCTGGCCCAACTTATGAACCAGAATGCTGGCATTGCCTTCTTTATTAACCAGCATGGCAATTTTTGAACCATCTGGAGACAAGGTAACGTTTTGCACTGCAGGCAAGGCAGCAAATGCCTCTACTGGCAACTCGACAGCTGTACTAAAAGTACTAACAAAAGACGAGGCAAGCAGCAGGCACAGCGAGGCAAATAAGTCAGGCTTCATGGAAATTATCTGGCGAAGTATGAAAGAGTAGAAATATAAAGCAGGTTAGCAAGTACGCACCAGTTTTTCTATGGAAACCAGATAAAAAAGAAGGGCATTACTTACAATGCCCTTGCTTCTTCAATTCAACGATTGATGCGTTTAAGTCGAAACTAAATGAATGCCTTTACTTCTATCTTCAAGCACAATTGCAATCTGTCCCGCATTTACTGCTGAAAAGCCAGCAATTGCGCCCCTTCAGTGACCTGATCACCGATCGCATACAAGACTTCATCAATGACACCATCATGCGGTGCCGAAATCGTATGTTCCATCTTCATGGCTTCCATGATCAGCAAGGAATCGCCTTTCTTCACTTCCTGCGCCTTGTTGACAAGCACGGCAACAATCTTGCCAGGCATGGGTGCAGTCAGGCGGCCAGTTTCTGCTTCAGCTTCACCAGCATGCGCCAGCGCATCAAGGTAATGCAAGTCGGTATGCCTGCCCTGACTGAAGACATGGAAATGCTCACCATCGCGCACGACGGTGGCAGCAACCGTCTGGTCGGCGATCTTGATGACGATATCGTTGTCATCAGCCAATGCCAGCCTGACCTGGGCAACAGCATCACCAGCCTTGACTTGCCAGCCATTCGCCAAGTAAGTGACCTGCACTTCATGCGTCTGCTCTTCTTCTGTGAATTGCAGGCTTCTTTGCATCAGGCTATTCATGCGCCAGCCGTGCGAGGTCTGCCATGGGTCGCTGCCAGACGATTTCTCTGAATTGAGCAAGGACGCGACAGCAAGTGCCAGCGTTGTCAGATTTGCTGCTACTGGTTTAGGAAACAGTTGATCCTGATTGCGTTCGATGAGACCCGTATCCAGATCAGCACCGGCAAATGCGGTGCTGCTGATCAGACGCGACAGAAAAGCGATATTGCTGTTCAAGCCAACGATCTGGTATTGCGCCAGTGCCTGTGCCATGCGTGCCAGTGCTTCTTTTCTGTCCTTGCCCCAGACAATCATCTTGGCGATCATCGGGTCGTAGAAAGGCGAAATCGTATCACCTTCGCGCACGCCACTGTCAATGCGGAAAGCCGCCGGATCAGTCGCGCCACCAAGTTCAAAATTCACAGCAACAGGGGTACGTGCATGGCGCAAAGTACCTATCGATGGCAGGAAACCTTTTTCAGGATTTTCTGCATATACGCGCGCTTCTATGGCGTGACCATGTATCTGTAATTGATGTTGTTGCAGTGGTAGTTTTTCGCCAGCAGCAACACGCAATTGCCATTCCACCAGATCAGTACCGGTGATCATTTCTGTCACCGGATGCTCGACCTGCAAGCGGGTATTCATTTCCATGAAATAGAAAGAACCATCCTGGTTGGCGATGAATTCCACGGTGCCGGCACCGACGTAGCCAACCGCTTTTGCAGCGGCCACGGCTGCATCACCCATGGCAGCGCGGCGATCTGCTGTCATGCCGGGCGCAGGTGCTTCTTCGAGTACTTTTTGATGGCGGCGCTGTACTGAACAATCGCGTTCAAACAGATAGACGCAATTGCCGTGGGTATCAGCAAACACCTGGATTTCTATATGACGTGGTCTTTGCAGATATTTTTCTGCCAGCACTTTGTCGTCACCAAAGGAATTGATGGCTTCGCGTTTGCAGGATGCCAGCGCATCCTTGAAGTCAGCAGATTTTTCAATGACGCGCATGCCCTTGCCACCGCCACCAGCACTGGCTTTGAGCAAGACCGGGTAACCGATGCGGTCAGCCTCGGTGTGCAAAAAATCTGCATCCTGGTTATCGCCATGGTAGCCAGGCACCAGTGGCACATTGGCTTTTTCCATCAAGGATTTGGCGGCAGATTTGCTGCCCATGGCTTCAATCGCCGAAACCGGCGGGCCGATGAAGGCGATGCCATTTTTGGCACAGGCGTCTGCAAATTGACTGTTTTCTGACAGGAAGCCGTAACCAGGATGTATCGCCTGTGCACCCGTCGCCAAGGCAACTTCTATGATCTTGTCGGCACGCAGATAACTTTCCTTAGCAGCAGCCGGGCCTATCAATACTGCCTCATCACAAACGGCGACATGCTTGGCATTGGCATCGGCTTCGGAATACACAGCGACAGTCTTGATGCCCATGCGGCGTGCGGTAGCAGCAACACGGCAAGCAATTTCGCCACGGTTGGCGATCAGGATTTTAGTAAACATGCCTATAACCTTTTGGGTGGATGTATTGACTACGATAATTGATGACGATTTTCTTTATCAGAAAAAGGCCTTTCCTTTTTCTGTATCCTTATTTTTTCTCTTCGTGCTCAAATAAGCTCTGTGCTGAAGATTGATGGTTTTAATTAACCACAACTACCAGCCTTGGCTTCTACCTTGCCACGTGTCTGCAAGCCCAGTTTATCGAGCAAAACACGGTCATCCTGCGCTTCAGGGTTAGCCGTAGTCAACAATTTATCACCGTAGAAAATCGAATTGGCACCGGCCAAAAAGCACATCGCCTGCACGGCTTCACCCATCTGACGACGGCCAGCAGAAAGGCGTACGCGCGCTTTTGGCATGGTGATGCGGGCGACGGCAATAGTGCGCACAAATTCCAGCGGATCAAGTGGGTCGAGACCATGCAAAGGCGTGCCTTCTACCTGCACCAGATGATTGACAGGCACGGATTCTGGATAAGGATTCAGGTTTGCCAACTGCGCAATCAGGCCAGCGCGCTGACGGCGTGATTCACCCATGCCGACGATGCCGCCGCAGCAGACTTTCAAACCAGCGCTACGCACATGGCCCAGAGTATCAAGCCTGTCCTGGTAGTCGCGGGTGGAAATGACATTGCTGTAAAACTCAGGGGCAGTATCGAGATTGTGGTTGTAGTAATCGAGACCTGCATCTTTCAGGCGCTGTGCCTGTTCTTCCTTGAGCATGCCCAAAGTCGCGCAGGTTTCCAGACCCATGGCCTTGACTTCGCGCACCATGGTCTCTACTTTTTCCATGTCGCGGTCTTTGGGTGAACGCCAGGCTGCGCCCATGCAAAAGCGAGTTGCACCATTTTCACGGGCAGCTTTGGCGGCATCCAGTACTTCGCGTACATCCAGCATTTTCTTCGCTTCGACGCCGGTGTCATAGCGCGCAGCTTGCGGGCAATAACCGCAATCTTCTTCGCAGCCACCGGTCTTGATAGATAGCAAGGTAGCCAGCTCAATATCACCATCGGGGAAATTTGCCCTGTGCGCAGTTTGTGCCTTGAACATCAGGTCATTGAAAGGTAAATCAAACAGGGCCAGCACTTCATCCACGGGCCAGGTCTCGGCTTCGATCTTCTTTACCGGCGGCTGGAATTGCACCGCTTGCAATGGGGTATCTATAGCTTGCATCTTTGCGTCCTTTTACTTCAATAAACTCAAATCCAGATACGAGGCGGCGCTACGCGCTTTCTGGTCTTCCGGTACATTCAAACGGGGAATCTGTCCCAGCAGGGGGGCGTCAATACGTGCGCGCAGAGCCGCAACATTTTCATCAAGGTATAACATGGCGGGGTCTGCCGTATTGGCCACCCACGCCAGCAAATTCAGGCCACGGGCCGCGATGGCTTCAACTGTCAGCAAGGCATGGTTGATACAACCGAGGCGCATGCCCACTACCATGATGACCGGCAGGTTCAGGTTCTGTGCCAGGTCTGCAGTCGTATGCTGGTCATTCAGTGGCACACAGAACCCCCCGACCCCTTCGACCACTACGGCATCTGAAAGCTGGTGCAACTGCTGATAGCACTGATGGATATGCGGCAGGGAGATCGTGATTTTTTCCAGGCCGGCAACGATGTGCGGTGCAGCCGGGGTCTGCATCAGGTAAGGACAGACCAGTTCTTCAGCGGCATCGACATTCGAATTGGCAATGAGGGCATCGACATCTTCATTATGCCAGGCGCCGTCCTGCCATTCGGCACCTGCGGCCACGGGTTTCATGCCGACGCTGCGCCAGCCTTGCTGTTGCATCGCATACAGCAGGGCTGCACTTACCAGCGTCTTGCCGATTTCGGTATCGGTGCCGGTGACGAAGACATCATGATGCGGTCTGGCGAGCATCAGGCTACCTCAGCGAAACACTGGGCCACATAACTCATCTGGTCTAAGCGGTTGATGGCCTGCACCAGTTGCAAAACCTCGATTTCAGTATGCGCGGCAGACAGGGTGACACGCAAGCGCGCAGTACCGACAGGCACCGTCGGTGGACGTATCGCACCGACCCACAAACCCTGATCCATCAGATTACCGGCTACTTTGAGCATGGTGGCATTGTCGCCAATCACGACTGGCTGTATCGCCGTTTCCGAAGGCATGCCTTGCCATACCTGCAAATGCAGGCCATCTCGGAACAGGCCGATCAGTTTTTGCAGATGGGCACGCCTTTGCTGCCCTTCTTCACCGGCGATGATGTCTATGCTGGTCAGCAAGGCATGGGCAAGTGCAGGTGCTGCGGCGGTCGTGTAGATGTAACTGCGCGCACGCTGTATCAGCCATTCAATCACTGTCGAATGCGCGGCAACAAACGCACCACCAACACCGGCGGCTTTGCCCAGGGTACCCATATAGACCAGGTTTGGCGACTTGATCTGTAAATGTTCAAGCACACCACGCCCTTGTTCACCCAGTACGCCAAAGCCATGGGCATCATCGACCATGAGCCAGGCATCATAACGCTCGCAAATTGCCAGCAAAGGTGCCAATTCAGCAATATTACCGTCCATGCTGAATACGCTGTCGGTAACCACCATGCGGTGTTTGGTCTTGCATTGTTGCAGCATGCGTTCCAGCGCGGTGTAATCGCGATGCGGGAAAACCTGCACATTGGCACGTGAGAGGCGCGCACCGTCGATCAGCGAAGCGTGGTTCAACGCTTCGGAAAATACAGTGGCGTCCTTGCTGCTGGCCAGTGCGGTAATCACCGCCAGGTTGGCCATGTAGCCAGTGCAAAAATACAGGGCGCGGGCGTTATCGATCTGGGGTGATACAAATTCTGCCAGTCGCTCTTCCAGAGCGGCATGGGCACGGCTATGGCCACTGATGAGATGCGATGCACCGCTGCCGACGCCGTACAGGCTGGCACCTTCCTGCAAGGCTTCGGCCAGCCTGGGGTGTGCCGCCAGGCCCAGGTAATCATTACTGCAAAAGGCCAGGACATCGCGGCCATCTACGCGCAGCCTGGGCGCCGAAGGTGTCTCTACCGTACGGCGCTGGCGCAGCAGATGGCGCTGATCGAGTACATCAAGTTCATTTTGCAAACCCTGTATCAGGGACGGTCGCTTGCTGGCGATACGCATACCGCTTGCAGCCGCATTTTTCATGAGATCACTCATGCCATTACCTCTTCAAATACTTGTCTGGTCTTGTTGGCCAGCAGCGTCATCTCGTCTTGTTCGAGGATGTACGGCGGCATCATATAGACCGTGCGGCCAATCGGACGCATTAATAATTCATGCTTCAATGCCGTAGCAAAGAAGCGGCGTGAAAATGTCGCTGCGCGCTCAGCATCGTCAAGCACGGCATCAAATGCCAGTATCATGCCTTGCTGGCGAAAGTGGCGTACACGGACATCGTCTTTCAAACCGGCAAAAGCTGTGTTCAAAAACTCAGCCTTGATGCGGTTTCTCTGTATGACCTTGTCATCTTCAAAAATCGCTAGTGTCGCCAGGGCAGCACGGCACGCAAGCGGGTTACCGGTGTAAGAATGCGAATGCAAAAACCCACGCCGCACATCGGCATCATAAAATGCCTGGAACACGGTATCCGTCGTCATTACCAGCGACAGCGGCAGATAACCGCCGCTGATACCTTTCGACAGACATAGAAAATCCGGCCATATCTGCGCTGATTCACAGGCGAAAAAAGTACCGGTACGACCACAACCAACAGCAATTTCATCCGCGATCAAATGCACCTGATACTGGTCACACAATTCACGCACCCGCTTCAGGTAAACCGGATCATGCATGGCCATGCCGGTAGCACACTGCACCAGTGGTTCTATGATGACAGCGGCAATCTTGCCTGCCCTTTCCTGCAATTTTGCTTCCAATGCCGCCGCCGCGCGCAAGGCGACATCGGCGGCAGTTTCGCCAGCTTCAGCCAGACGGGCATCAGGCGAAGCAACGACATGGGCGCGCTGTAACATGGGGCCATAGGCTTCACGGAACAAGCTGACATCGGTCACTGCCAGTGCGCCCACGGTTTCGCCATGGTAGCTGCCCTGTATGCAAATAAACTCTTGTTTTTCAGTCTGGCCACCATTGCGCCAGGCATGAAAACTCATTTTCAGGGCAATTTCGACAGCCGAGGCCCCGTCGGACGCATAAAAACAGTGGCCCAGTGCATGATTGCTGAGCGCCGCCAGTTTTTCAGATAACTCGATGACGGGCGCATGGGTAAACCCGGCCAGCATTGCATGTTCCAGCTTGTCGAGCTGATCCTTCAGTTCTGCATTGATACGGGGGTTGGCGTGACCAAACAAATTCACCCACCAGGAGCTGATCGCATCCAGATAACGCTTGCCATCCATATCAAACAGCCATGCCCCACGGCCATGGCTGACGGGTATCAGCGGCACGGTTTCATGATGCTGCATCTGGGTACACGGATGCCATACATGCTGCAGGCTGCGTGCTACCCAGTCATTTTTTTGATTCAAATTCATTCCAGACACATTTAACAAACTTAGCGGTACAACCCTGGCGCATCTCACACCTGCGTGTCGATGGCCTTCAAATGATTTTCTATATGCATGACATGGGCCTGAGCAAATTCTGCCTTGCTCAAACTGCCATAGGCAAAATGCGGTTTAATCTCCCCCACATGCTTTTCAAATTTCTGCAAGGCCGTGATCACCATGGCAATGGCATCACTGACTTTGCCGGTTTCTGCAATGACCGGTGCACCCGGTATGGGTTCGGTCAGGCTATGCGTCATCGCACCAGCGACCGAAAAAGCATAAAACGCCGCGCTGCCCGCAGTCTGCTGAAAAACCGCCGACTTTATTTCCGGGTAACCCGTCATCGAGTATTCAATACTTTGCGCCAGATGCACAAACACTTTATAGGGTGGCCAGCCAGTTTTGCTGACCAGTTTTTCCGGTTGCAGGGCAAGCAGGCGCACTTGTATTTCTGCAACCGACGTTCTTACCATTGTCGACTTGCGATAACCGGCATAACCAGCAGATACCAGCAAGGTGGCGGCCACACCAGTAAATATGAATGTGCGCTTTTTCATATCATTTCGCTGCTCTTTTCAATAAACTACATCAACCAGTCCGGCTTGCGTTTTTCCAAAAAAGAACGCACGCCTTCGCGCCCTTCATCTGAGGCACGGATAACGGCTATGCCTTCTACGGTGGCTGCGATCAGGGCGGGTGTCAGTTCCCGGCTGGCAACATCCTGCACCAGGCGTTTGGCCTGCTTTACCGCGTTCGGGCTATTGCTGACCAGCGCCTTGATGATTTCTGCCACTTTCGCATCCAGCATATCTGCCGTCACAACTTCATGCACAAAACCCGTGCGATGAGCCTCCACAGCATTAAATCGTTCGGCAGTGATGAAATAGCGCCTTGCCGCACTTTCACCCATGGCCTTGATGACATACGGTGATATCGTAGCCGGTATCAGGCCCAGCTTGACCTCGCTGAGGCAAAAATTGGCAGTATCCACACTGACAGCAATATCACATGCTGCCACCAGCCCCATGCCACCGGCATAACAATCACCTTGCACTTTGGCAACTACTGGCTTGCTACAGCAATAGATGGTACGCAGCATTTCTGCCAGCTGACCGGCATCCGCGAGGTTTTCCTCGTGGGTGTAATCAGCCATCTTTTTCATCCAGTTCAGGTCGGCACCTGCACAAAAAGCAGAACCATTCGCGGCCAGCACAATAGCACGAATGCTGTCATTGCCATCCAACTCTCGAAAAACCTGGGTAATTTCTGCGATGGTGGTTTCATTGAAGGCATTGCGGACGTCAGGACGATTCAGCGTAACGGTCGCCAAACGATTTGCGATTTGTATATCCAAAGTTTCCATGGCCATGTACTCTATTTTTTCAATGGCGCACACGCAGTACCGCTCACGGTACGCTGAATTACAGGAACAGAAATCAATCTTTTCAAATCTGTCGCATCGACTATACGATAGCTGCAACGATTCCTGCCGGTTTCAGTATCTAGGACATAGGTGTGACCAGCAACCGGTAGAAAGCTGAAATTGACATTACACGCCAAATTACCCTGAACTTCATAATAAGAAAAAGTCGTGATCTTATTTGCAGCCAATTTGGTTGCGGAAATGCTCACTTTTCCAGCATCATCCACCATCGTTTTGGCACCTGAACAAGTCTCGGCATTGTCATAAATAGACAGCGTAAAACTGGTTCCTTTCGTTGGAACTATTCTGATCGCCAGATCTGCCAATAGGCCGCTTTGAGGTGCGACATAGGGTGTAGTCACACATCCACTGGTCAACACCGTTGACAGCACTACAAGCGACAAAAGCATACCTGGCTTCATGTAAGTCTTACCTTCCCTGTGATTCGTCATCAATTTCATTAATCAGGCTTTCTCAAACTGTTTCTACCATATCAAAAATGTCTTACAAAATTGAAAATAAACTAATACGTCATATTTTCATTTAGTTCAAAGGCTTGCATTTAAACTTATCGACCGTGCGGTTTACGGTTCCCACTGCGACCTGCTGGTTGATATCTGTTGCGTCAATGACTTTCACAGTGCAACGGCCTGGCTTGGTGGTGCTGTCAAATGCATAGACATGATTAGCTTTGGGCGTAAAACTGATATTCATCTGACACGAGTTTCTTCCCTGTATTTCAGAATATCCGAAAGTAACCAGTTTCTCGGCAACGACTCTGGTCGCCGATACATTGCTTCTATACGAATCACTGACCAGTTGTTTTTCACCGGTACAGGTGTAAGCATCGTCATAAATAACCAGCGTGTACTTCGTCATCAGCGCTGGTGAAATACGCATGACAATATCAGCGACATCACCACCTTGCGGTTCGACATAGGGTGCCATCGCACAGGCACACAACATACCCGCCAGGCCAACGATCATGGCAAAGCGCAGAGAAATCTTATTCATAAATATTTCCATCTTACATACGGAACACGCCAAACTTCACATCCGGTATCGGCGCATTCAATGCCGCTGATAAACCCAGGCCCAGGACCATGCGCGTATCGGCCGGGTCAATCACGCCATCATCCCACAGGCGCGCTGATGCATAATAGGGATGACCCTGATGTTCATACTGGTCTTTGATAGGTTGTTTGAAAGCGGTTTCTTCTTCGGCTGACCAGCTACCACCCTTGCCTTCTATGCCGTCACGCTTCACCGTTGCCAATACGCTGGCAGCCTGTTCGCCACCCATGACGCTGATGCGTGCGTTCGGCCACATCCACATGAAACGCGGTGAATAAGCACGTCCACACATGCCATAGTTGCCAGCACCAAAACTTCCGCCGATGATGACAGTGAACTTGGGCACATTGGCAGTGGCGACAGCCGTCACCATCTTGGCACCATTGCGGGCGATGCCTTCGTTTTCATATTTGCGGCCTACCATGAAACCGGTGATGTTTTGCAGGAAAACCAGCGGTATCTTGCGCTGGCAGCACAGCTCTATGAAATGCGCGCCCTTCAAGGCAGACTCAGAAAACAGGATGCCGTTATTGGCGATGATGCCGACCGGCATGCCGTGGATATGCGCAAAGCCACACACCAGTGTCGTGCCGTAGCGCGCCTTGAATTCATCGAAATGACTGCCATCGACGATGCGGGCAATTACTTCGCGCACATCGAAGGGCTTGCGCGTATCCACCGGTATCACGCCATACAATTCAGCTGCCGGGAATTTTGGTTCTTCAACTTCTTTCATGACCACGGTCTGGGGCTTCTGGCGGTTCAGATGCGAAACGATAGTACGTGCCAGCGACAGGGCATGCGTATCGTTTTGTGCCAGATGATCCACCACGCCAGACAGGCGCGTATGGACATCGCCACCGCCAAGGTCTTCAGCACTGACAACTTCACCGGTAGCCGCTTTCACCAGCGGCGGGCCACCGAGGAAAATCGTACCTTGGTTCTTGACGATGATCGATTCATCACTCATCGCCGGCACATAGGCACCACCGGCAGTACAGGACCCCATGACGACCGCAATTTGCGGTATGCCCTTGGCTGACATATTGGCCTGGTTAAAGAAGATGCGGCCAAAATGATCGCGGTCAGGAAAGACATCATCCTGGTTAGGCAAGTTCGCACCACCACTATCGACGAGGTAAATGCAAGGCAGATTGTTTTGTTCGGCAATTTCTTGCGCGCGTAAATGCTTCTTGACGGTCAAGGGGTAATAGGTACCGCCTTTGACGGTGGCGTCGTTACAGACGATGATGCACTCTTGCCCGGCGACACGGCCTATGCCGGTAATGACACCAGCAGACGGGGCGGCATCGACATCGTTTTTTTCCTTGTACATATCGTACGCAGCCAGCTGCGAAAATTCCAGGAAAGGCGTGCCGGCGTCGAGCAACATCTGCACGCGGTCACGCGGCAACAGTTTGCCACGCGCCAGATGTTTCTTGCGCGCCTCGTCACCGCCGCCGAGGGCGATTTTTGCGATTTTTTCTTTGAGGTCGTCAACGACGACCTGCATTGCTGCCGCATTGGTCTTGAACTCTTCAGAGCGGGAATTGAGTTTGGAATCTAAAGTTGTCATTATCTTTTTTTCACTTTTCAGGAAAACTGCCATCCACATAAAACCATTTGCCTTCATAACGTACAAAGCGGCTGATTTCATGCAGCCTGTGCGCCTTGCCACCTATCTTGTAACGGGCGACAAACTCTACCGTCGCCGCATCACCATCCGGCTTGAATTTCTTTACTTCCAGACCCAGCCATCTGGTTGGCTCATCATGTGTGATACGTTCTTTGGGACAAGTCCTTTCATCCCAGGTCGCCCGCAGATAAGCTTCATCATTAAGGGTATAGGCGCTATAACGCGAACGCATCAGCGCTTCTGCCGTCGCTGCCTGCGCTGCACCGCTGAGGAAAGGGCCACAGCATAATTCAAATTTCTTGTTCGAGCCACAAGGGCAAGCCTGACTGCTCATTATTACTTTTTACTTTCCTTGACAGCAACAGGTGCGCCGGCAGCCTTCCAGGCCGTAAAACCACCATCGATATGGGCGACATTTTCCAGCCCCATGTCTTGCACGGTCTTGGTAGTCAGCGCACTGCGCCAGCCTGCGGCACAAAACAGGATGAATTCTTTTTTCTCGCCAAATACAGGTTTGAAATAAGGCGAATCCGGATCAACCCAGAACTCTATCATGCCGCGTGGCGCATGATAGGCACCGGGGACGATGCCTTCGCGTTCCAACTCACGAATATCACGCACATCAATGAATTGCACATTGGCGTCTGTTAGTTTGGCTTGTGCATCGGCTACGCTGTAGGTCTTGATCTCGGCGTTGGCTTCATCGACCAACTGTTTATAACCTTTTTTCATGCTGTCTCCGTTATGTTGAAACTGAAACCACTCAGCCAGCCAATGCACGTCCAATCAAAATCTTCTGTATATCGGACGTACCTTCATATATTTGGCAAACCCGCACATCCCTGTAAATACGTTCTACCGGGAAATCGCTGACGTAGCCGTAGCCGCCATGGATTTGTATCGCATCCGAGCAGACTTTTTCTGCCATTTCAGAGGCAAACAGTTTTGCCATTGCTGCTTCTTTCAGACAGGGCTTGCCAGCGTCTTTCATGCTGGCGGCATGCCAGATCAACTGACGGGCGGCTTCTATCTGCGTCGCCATGTCAGCCAGTTTGAATTGGACGGACTGGTGTTCAAAGATAGGCTTGCCGAAACTGGTACGGTCTTTGGCATAGGCAAGTGCTGCTTCAAAAGCGGCGCGTGCCATGCCTACTGATTGCGAGGCGATGCCTATACGGCCACCTTCGAGGCCAGACAAGGCGATCTTGTAGCCCATGCCTTCATCACCGATCAGGTTTTCTGCCGGGATACGGCAATTTTCAAACAGGATTTGTGCTGTGTCGGATGAATGCTGGCCCATCTTTTGTTCCAGACTGGCGACGATATAGCCAGGCGTACTGGTCGGCACCCAGAAGGCGCTGATGCCCTTCTTGCCTGCTTCCTTATCCGTGACGGCCATGACGATGGCGACATCAGCATACTTGCCGCTGGTGATGAATTGCTTGACACCGTTGATGACGTAATGATCACCATCACGTTTTGCCGTCGTGCGCAATTCAGAGGCATCACTGCCTGCATGCGGTTCGGTCAGACAAAATGCGCCGAGCATGTCGCCTTGTGCCAGCGGTGTCAGCCATTGTTTTTTTTGCGCGTCATTGGCATACATCATGGCGATGCTGCACACCGGGCAATTGTTGACGGATACCACCGTGGAGGTACCGCCATCACCGGCAGCGATTTCTTCCAGCACCAGGGCCAGCGACAGGTAATCCATGCCTGCGCCACCAAACTCTTCCGGCACAGCGACACCGTAGGCCCCCATTTTCGCCAGTTCTTTCAATTCTTCAGCCGGAAAGTGATGTTCCTTGTCCCAGCGTGCGGCATTGGGCACAAGACGCTCTTGTGCAAAGCTGCGCACGGCGTCGCGTATCATTTCGTGTTCTGGTGTCAGTAACATAGTAAATTCTACCTAACTTCTTATATTTGTTCGCGGGATCGCCGGGGCATTACCAGCTCAGGCTGCTACCGTCATAATTCACAAACCTGCCATTGTCTGCATGCGTCAAAGACGCCAGCGTGTGGCGTATTCCCTTGACGCTTTCGCTGACCGTGATATCCGCGCCAGCGCCACCCATGTCAGTCTGTACCCAGCCAGGATGAAAACTCACGCATGCAGATTTTTCTGCTTCCAGGGATACATCTTTCAATATTGAGTTCAGCGCTGCCTTGCTGGCCCGGTATAACCAGCCATAAGAGTTTTGTCGCATGCTGATTGATCCCATGGTGGAAGAAATCACTGCCAGCTTGCCCGCAGCATTTTCCACCAATGGCAAAACCAGCGGCAGTATGCGCATCGCAGCAAGGACATTGGTCTGCATAACTGCATCAAACTCGGCTTGTGGCGGTGCAGTCAATGCTTCCGTGCGGGTGCCAAAAACACCGGCGTTCAGTATGGCCACATCAATCTTTTCACCATGAAGCCGCTCGCCAAGACCGGTGCAATCATCGAACCTGGTCACATCGAGTTGCAACGCTTCGCAGCCTGCTGATTTCAGAGCTGCCAGATGTTCTTCCTTGCGGGCAGTGGCAATGACACGCCAGCCTGCTGCCTTGTATTGCATGGCCAGTTCGTGGCCGATACCGCGTGATGCACCGATGATTAAAGCGACTGACATGGTTTTCCTTCGATTTACAAATTTGTGACCAGTGGTATTCTATAAGGTCGAGTAAGCGTAGCGAGCAGCGCAATATTGAGTTAAGAAGCGCTTCGTACTTAAGTACGACGAGCATCGCAGGCTCAAAAGTGCGCTGCGCTTAGCTTAATCGGCCTTATACCATTTCAATTGCCAAAGCCGTCCCCTCACCACCACCAATACAAAGCGAAGCCACGCCACGTTTCTTACCCTGCTTTTTCAAAGCACCCATCAGCGTAATGATGATACGCGCACCGGATGCACCAATAGGATGGCCAAGGGCGCAAGCGCCGCCATGGACATTGATCTTGTCATGCGGGATGCCCAGTTCTTTCATGGCTGCCATAGGCACGGTGGCAAAGGCTTCATTGATTTCAAACAGGTCAACATCGTCAGTCGTCCAGCCCAGTTTTTTGTACAGCTTCTGGATGGCGCCCACCGGCGCTGTCGTGAACCAGCCTGGTTCTTGCGCATTGCTGGCGTGGCCGAGGATTTTTGCGATCGGTGTCAGACCCAGTTCTTTGGCCTTGGATTCGCGCATCAAGACCAGCGCGGCAGCGCCGTCATTGATGGAAGAAGAAGAGGCAGCAGTAATGGTGCCGTCTTTTTTGAAGGCTGGTTTCAGCGCAGGGATTTTATCGAGCTTGGCTTTCAACGGGCCTTCATCCTTGTCGATGACAACATCACCGCCACGGCCAGATACAGTCACCGGGGCGATTTCCCATGCGAAGGAACCATCGGCAGTTGCTGCCTGCGCGCGCTTGACGGATGCAATCGCAAATGCGTCCTGCTCTTCACGGCTGAAGTTGTATTTGGCTGAGCAGTCTTCAGCAAAGGTGCCCATGGAGCGGCCCTTGTCATAGGCATCTTCGAGACCATCAAGCATCATGTGGTCATACATCATGCCGTGACCGATGCGGTAGCCGCCACGTGCCTTGGGGATCAGGTAAGGGGCATTGGTCATGGATTCCATGCCGCCAGAAACGATGACTTCATTGCTGCCTGCATTGATGGAATCAAAAGCCATCATGGTAGCCTTCATGGCCGAGCCGCACATCTTGGATAAAGTCACGGCACCAGTCGACACTGGCAAACCCGCAGCCAGCAAAGCCTGGCGCGCAGGGGCCTGGCCCTGGCCTGCCATCAGGCAGTTGCCAAACAAGACTTCTTCTACCAGTTCTGGCTTGACACCGGCGCGTTCAACGGCGGCCTTGATGGCAACTGCGCCGAGCTGGCTGGCTGTCAGGGAAGAAAAATCGCCCTGAAAAGCACCCATGGGGGTACGGGCTGCACCAACGATTACGATAGGATCATTCATCTTTTTCTCCAAAAAATATAAGCAGTTTCACTGCCTGGCTAATGACGGTATGCATGCAAATCACGGCATGCATGTGGTTTAACTTGTGCTTCTTTCCTGATTACAAAAGCGGATTTCCTGCGGGTAAGGGAAAACATCATCCACCTTGCCATCGACGATGCGCTTCTTGCGGGCCTGCCAGTATTCTGCGGTCAGCAAGTCAGCATGGTGTTTCATAAAATAGGTTTTGACGTTCTTGTTTCCCAGCAAAAAGGTACCAAACTGCTCTGGAAACACATCGTTCCTGGCGATCGGATACCAGGGTTCGGCTGCCATTTCGTCTTCTTCATTGCGTGGCAAAGGTATCTTGCGGAAATTACAGTCGGTGATGTATTCGATTTCATCATAGTCATAGAACACTACCCGGCCATGACGGGTCACGCCAAAATTCTTGTACAGCATGTCACCCGGGAAAATATTCGCGCCAACCAGGTCCTTGATGGCATTGCCGTACTCATGCAGGCCGTGCTCCATGGCGCTCATGTCGCCACGCTGCTCTGCTTCAGTCAGCCAGATATTCAGCGGTGTCATGCGCCGTTCTATGTACAGGTGCTTGATGACGACTTCATCATCGTTCACTTCGAGCAACGAGGGCGCATATTGCTTGATTTCGGCCAGCAGTTCTTCTGAAAAACGCGAGCGCGGGAAGGCCACATCGGAATATTCGAGCGTATCTGCCATGCGGCCTACGCGGTCATGGTTTTTCACCAGCAGGTATTTTTCCTTGATCAGGGCCTTGGTGGTTTCTTTCGGTGGCGGGAAGCTGTCCTTGATGAGTTTGAACACATACGGAAAAGATGGCAGTGCAAACACCAGCATCACCAGGCCACGTATGCCGGGTGCGGCTTCTATGCGGTCGGATGAATATTTGAGATGATGCAAAAAATCACGATAAAACAGGTTCTTGCCATGTTTTTGCAGGCCTATCATCGTATAGATTTCACTGCGCGGTTTTTTCGGCAAGATGCTGCGTATGAATTGTACATAGGCAGATGGCACTTCCATATCCACCATGAAATACGCGCGCGTAAAGGAGAACAGGATGGTGATCTGCATGGTGTCAAACAACACCGTGTCGAGTGCCAGTTCACCTTTGCGTTTATGCATGATGGGGATGATGAACGGATGCTCGCGATTGCCGTTGATGCCCTTGCCTATGATGTAGGCGGATTTGTTACGGTAGAACAGGCTGGCCAGCACCTGTATCTGGTGATTGGGTTCCAACTTGTCCGCGCCGAATTTTTCACGCAGACGTTCTTCTACCAGGGCCACATCCCTGTCGAGGTCTTCAAACCTGGTATTCAACTGGAAATTGGTGACGATGCGTTTGATCGTGAAGTTAAGACTGTCTGTGGCCGGATAATACACGCGGTAACTGGGCGGGGTATCTTCCCTTTCCAGGTATTCGGTCGATGTCGCTGGCCGCACAAAGATAAAATCATTGTGGAAATAATTCCTATGCAGCAGTTTGGTGCAGACGGTATTAAAAAAGGTTTCTGCCAGTTCAGGCCGCAGATGGTCAATCAGCATGCCCATGTAATGCAGTTTGACTTCACGCCAGACTTCATCACTGAGGTCTTCTTCTGCGTATTCATCTTCCAGCGCCTGCACACATTCACGTACGCGCGTGTCGTAATAGCCGATACGCTCACGGGCAGCCAGTTGGGCCGCGCGCCAGTCACCACTTTCGAAATGCTGCTTTGCGCCCTGACTGCTGGCACGAAACAAGCGGTAATGCTTGTCGAAGCCATCCAGTATCGTCCGCGCGATATCAAAGGCGATCTGGGATGACAGCAATTTCGGAAAGTGGGTGTTGGGCATGTTATAGGCTCAGCTTGGCTGAAACTGGGTTTTCCAAGCCTGTAGTTTACCCAAATCCACAGCAATACCGCCACAAACCACGATCAGCGGTTTTTTGAACGCTGCCAGTTCGGGTAAATTTTGGTAAGCGACAGCCAGCGCCGCGCCACAGGCAGGTTCAACCAGGGTACGCATATCGTCGGCAAAAGCCAGGCAAGCCTGTACCGCCTGCGCGTCAGTGACGGTGGTCGTCGTGATACGGTGTTGACGCGTCCAGTCCAGTGCCTGCTGGGCAACGCGCCGCGCGCCGAGGGTGCTGGCAATGGAGGTGATCGCTGGCAAGGTCACCAGTTCGCCTGCCTGCACAGAGGCATGCAGGGAAGCCGCACCTTCTGTCTCAACCGCAATGATGGGGATATGGGCAAGACCGTTTCTTTGCAGACCCAGCGCAATCCCGCTGAGCAGGCCGCCGCCACCGACTGAGCAGATCACCACGTCAAATTCATGTTTGCCTGCCACTTCATCGATCAGCGTCGCATTGCCATCCCAGATATCGGCATGGTCAAATGGCGGGATATATACGGCACCAGGCTGATCACAGAGGCGAAGTGCAGCCTGGTTGGTTTCATCCCAGACGCCGCCTTCGACGATGACTGTTGCACCGATGGCACGTATGGCTGCGCGTACGGTTTCATGCGTGGTTTGCGGCACTAGTATGGTGGTTTTGATGCCCAGGGCCACTCCCGCCACGGCAGCGGCAAAACCGGCATTACCACCGGAGGGGCAAACGAAATGTGTCGCCCCCTTAGCCGCAGCACGCTGACACATGACCCCTATGCCACGCAATTTGAAAGAACCTGAAGGCTGGGTATTTTCCATCTTCAGCCAGACCTGCTTGTCCAGGCTGGCTGAAAGGCCGCGATGCTCAAGCACGGGTGTCGCAATATGCAGATGTGTCATAAAAATAATTAATATGTAGGCCTGGCGTTTTCAGGCAAACTGGATTACCGGGTTTCAGCAAACAATTCACGACCAATCAGCATGCGGCGGATTTCGCTGGTGCCGGCGCCGATTTCATACAGCTTGGCATCGCGCCACAGACGGCCAACCGGGTATTCATTGATATAGCCGTTGCCACCCAGGGTTTGAATGGCTTCGCCTGCCATCCATGTGGCTTTTTCTGCTGAATACAAAATTGCACCGGCAGCATCCTTGCGCAGGGCGCGTACGGCTTCCGGTGTTTTGGCGCGGTCGCAAGCCTGGCCAACCGCATAGACATAGGCCTTGCAAGCCATCATGGTGGAATACATATCTGCCAGCTTGCCCTGCATCAATTGGAATTCACCGATAGGCTGGCCGAATTGCTTGCGGTCATGTACATAAGGCACGACTGCATCCATACAGGCCTGCATGATGCCCAGCGGGCCGCCGGACAAAACGGTGCGCTCAAAATCGAGACCGGACATCAGCACATTGACGCCCTTGCCCAAGCCACCGAGTACGTTTTCTGCCGGCACTTCGCAATCCTGGAACACCAGCTCACCGGTATGAGAACCGCGCATGCCGAGCTTGTCGAGCTTTTGCGCAATGCTGAAGCCTTTGTAACCCTTTTCGATGAGGAAGGCTGTCATGCCACGGGGGCCAGCTTCCAGGTCATTCTTGGCATAGACGACCAGCGTGTCGGCGTCAGGGCCATTGGTGATCCACATCTTGGTGCCATTCAAGACCCAGCGGTCACCCTTCCAGTCAGCACGCAATTTCATGCTGACAACGTCAGAACCGGCATTGGGCTCGGACATGGCGAGTGCACCTATATGTTCACCGCTGATGAGTTTTGGCAGGTATTTGGCTTTTTGTTCTTCCGTACCATTGCGCTTGATCTGGTTCACGCACAGATTGGAGTGGGCACCATACGACAGGCCGACAGAGGCAGAGGCACGGGAAATTTCTTCCATGGCAATGATATGGGCCAGATAGCCCATGTTGGCGCCACCGTATTCTTCACTGACGGTCACACCCAGGATGCCGAGGTCGCCCATCTTGCGCCACAAATCCATGGGGAACTGGTCACTGCGGTCGATCTCGGCAGCCCGGGGGGCGATTTCCACTGCGGCAAATTGCTGCACAGCTTCACGCAAAGCGGCGATATCTTCGCCATGATCAAAAGTCAAACCGGGTAAATGCAGCATGTCGTCCTCACACTTTTATCAAAATTTAAATTTCGTTGTTCTAAATGCGGCCAAGGGATATAGCTTAGTCCCATATGCCAACTTTGGTTATTGCTAATTTCAGCTAGCTTTCGCTAATTTTTATCCGCTGTGGTTTTTGGTATCACAAACAGGGTTTGTTGCATGATGGCGCAGAGTTTTTCCTGGCCTTCATGCACGACAAAGACTTCGGCACCAGCTACTACCAGGGTTTTGCCTGCCTTCAATACCTTCCCTCTGGCAATCAGGGTGTCGCCCAGACCTGGCGCAACAATATTGATCTTGTATTCGGCTGTTAAGCACTCACTCACCGGCATCAATAGTGTATTCGCTGCATAGCCGCCAGCGGCATCTGCAATCGTGCCAATCACGCCACCATGGAAATACCCGTGCTGCTGACTCACTGCCTGACCGAAAGGCAGGCTGATCTCACAGGCGCCCGGGCTCATGCTGGTCAGGCGCGCATTCCAGGCCATTAAAGCACCCTGGGAATTAAAACTTTCCAGCAGGCTCAAGGCCAGTTTGTGATCCAGCACAGGTATTGCCTGATTGCTCATAAAACCTCCATAACCACTGAAAAAACATCTCAGGCAAAAATAATACGTCCAATTGACGTTTACGTAAACGTCAATTGGACAATTTAACGCTTTTCGACCTTGCCGTTACCTGATGAGCAACTATTTGCTGTTAACATTAGAGCGGAAGAAGAAGCGGGAAACATTCCAGACAGCATATAAAAACGCCAGATAAAGTGCACTCAAGCCGTAAATGACCCCCATTTGATGATCATTCCGGCTATTGATTTCAAACAAAGTCTCGGCAAGCGTCTTGTGTGACAGGAAAACACCAAAAATCAATGTCAGCGACAGCAGGCACAGGCCAGTCAATATCAGGCGCACAGCGTTTCTTGTGGTAATTTTTTCTGGATAACGTGCCGCAAAAAACACAAAGCCGACAGAAAAAAATTGCAAGTTAAGAAGCAATTTAAGCATCTTCGCGATCCTTTCCAGTTGTAAGCATCAGGCAGGCAAAGCAATTATCCGGATTTACTGCCGGCCTGTTTCAACAAGCTCAGGCTTTTTTCTTCGTGGGCGCTGATTTCGGCCAGCATGATTTCTATATCTTCACGCTGTTGCTCCAGCGCTGCCCTGTGTCTTGCCAGCACCACCAGAAAACTCTGCAACTGCACTTCGGTATCCTTGGGTGAGCGATACATATCTACCAGGCTCTTGATATCCGACAGGCTCAAGCCCAGGCGCTTGCCGCGCAGGGTCAGTTTCAGATGGGTGCGTTCACGTGCTGTGTACACACGGTTGCGGCCACTTGGCCCTTCCCGGGTCGGGTTCAGCAAACCCTGGTCTTCATAGAATCGTATTGCGCGCGGGGTAATATCAAATTCGCGGGCAAGTTCGGTGATGGTGTAGGTAGCCATGATGAGGAAATAAAAACACAGAAACGATTTTCTGATTACAATTTGCAGCTTACAGTTAACGTAAACGTCAAACAGCCTGAAATCGCATTGTAGGGCATTACGGCGCTCACGTAGCTTTGTACCACCAGATTTTTAGCAAACCGGACGCCAGATGCAATATGGCATGCGTCCGGCATAACAACAGAGACCGCCATGAATTTACTGGAACAAGAACTTCACTACCCTTTTGGCGAGACCCTGCCTGAGAACGCCAAGACCATGGAAATTGCCCCGGGTGTGCTGTGGATACGCATGGGCCTGCCTTTTGCCCTGAACCATATCAATCTGTGGCTGCTGGAAGATGACGTGGAAACCGAAAACGGTCACGTGCATGGCTGGACGGTGGTGGATTGCGGCATTTCCAGCGATGCCACCATGGACGCATGGGAAATCCTGTTTGGCGACCTGCACAACCATATGCGTGGACTTCCCGTTGTGCGAGTGATTGCGACGCATTGCCACCCCGACCATATCGGTCTCGCAGACTGGCTGTGCAGCCGCTGGAAGGTACAGCTGTGGATGACGGCGGGCGAATATGCGTTTGCCCGCATGATGTCGGCCAGCTTGCCGGGTGCGGATGGCACGGCCATGTTCCCTCATTTTCGCAAACATGGTATGGTCGATCCCGCCATGCAGGAACAGATACAGGAACGCAAGACGCATTACACACGCATGGTGCCTGCCGTGCCAACTGCCTACCACCGCATGCAGGAAGGCATAGCTGTCATGATCCGGCAGCGCCGCTGGCAAGTCATCAGCGGCTTTGGTCATTCACCCGAGCATGCCTCGCTGTATTGCGCTGACCTCAATATTCTGATTTCAGGTGATATGCTGTTGCCACGCATTTCCACCAATGTGTCGGTGTTTGCGATAGAGCCGGAAGCCAATCCCGTGCAGCAATACCTGGATTCGCTGGAGAAATTCTTACCGCTGCCAGAAGATGTGCTGATCCTGCCTTCCCATGGCAAACCTTTCAAGGGTCTGCACACGCGCGTCAGGCAATTGCAGGATCATCACGCAGAACGCCTGGAAGAAGTGCAGGCTGCCTGTGCCGTGCCGCAATCGGCTGCGGACATCGTGCCCATCATGTTCCGCCGCCCGCTGGATGCGCACCAACTGACATTTGCCCTCGGCGAAGCACTGGCACATTTGCACAAGCTTTGGTATGACGGCGTATTGCGCAGGGAACTGGGTGACGATGGGGTGATACGCTTCGTGCAAAAATAGGGGATGCCTGTAAAGACCGGAGCCAATCCTGGTCTTTACAGACTCCTATTTTTATTTCGAGCGGCCATCGAAATGATGGACAGGAATAGCCGTAATATCGATGTCTTCAATACAGCGCAGATTGACGGCTGCCATGCGATTGCCTTTCGGATCTGCGCCTTCACCGTAGGGGTGCATGCCGCAGGTCGGGCAAAAGCGATGCGCTATCACATGCTTGTTGAAGGTATAGCTGCTGGCAGCATCTTCCGGCGTCAGCAGGTGCAGCTTGTCTCTTGGCACAAACCACAGCAAAGACCCTTTGCGCGAACAAATCGAACAATTACATTCCAGCGCGCTATCGATATCGCCTTCGACTTCAAACGCGACCTTGCCGCAGTGACAGCTACCTTTGTAGTTCATCTGGTATCTCCTCTGTTGTTCTCTATTATTATTTGTGATTGCTAACAGGCCTTAAAAATTCAGGCCTGGTTTTCAGTACCTGATGCCTGAGACCAATAAGCGCCTGGTCGGTAATTACCAAAATACCAGACGTGCCCTTCAGGATCGGTCACCATATAGCCACGCGCCCCATATTCTTCTGTCTGCAAGGGGCGTGTGATGCGCGCACCTGCGGCGACGGCAATATCGTGATGCGCATCCGGATCATCCACATACACACTCAGCGCCTGTGCCACACTGGACAGGTTGCGCGGGCTGAGCCAATTCATCTCTGGCTTGGGTGAACTGACCATGATGACGCCATTGCCCATGCTGAGTTCAGAATGTTCGACACGGCTATCGGGGCCAGGGACAACAAATTGTGTCTTGAAACCAAAGGCACGGTTCAGCCACTCTATGGCCGCTGGTGCATCGTCATACACAAGACTGGGGTAAATATCAGAGGTATTTTGATAGGACTGGGACATCAATTTTCTCCTGTCGATAGCATGCTGATGACTGAATCAGGCTTAGCCTCAGTGTAAGCGTGAGGAGAACTTACTTTATATAAAAAAGCAATTATTTTCAAGCAGAGAACAATCAGCCTGCGCAAAGCAGACAAGGCACCACAGACTAAACAGGCTTATTTTTGCGCATCCCGTGCGCGGCAACTTAAAGATGCATAATCATCTTTCGCCAGTTTATTTTTAATGCCATAGGTTTTCAGCGTCGCCAGCACATCATCATGCGCGGTAAAAGTGCAGGCATTGTCATCTGCAAATTTCTTTATCGCTGTTGTGTCACCATTGACCCTGACCGTCAGGCCCATGCCAGGGCTGACACAACAGCCGACGTAGGTGTCCATATATTCTTCTTCAAGCAAGATCAGTGTATGCCCCATGAAACTGGCCGGTTTTTGCAACAGGTAGAAATCGACATAGTCTGCCCGTTCATTGGCCTTTTTGCTCAACAATCCTGCTTGCACATATGCTTGTATGACGGGGCGGGATTTGGCCATCCGGTCTTCGGTATTTTTTTTGATTTGCAGGGCTTTGGTGAGCCTGGCTTCCAGACCCGCATCATGGTCAGCCAGCACCATGTGAGAGGCTGCGGCCAGCAGCAAGGCAAGAACCAGTCTGATTTTTTTCATGTGTTGATGATTAAGGCGTTACGGGGGGCATACAGGACATCTGAACGCAGCACATATTTATAACCATCCTGGATTGCTGCCCCTTCATGCCAGGTATCGTGGATAAAGAACAGGGCCGACCCGGTTTCTGGCTGTATGCTGCAATCACGAAAATCGGTACTGCCACCAGTAAATTCTTCATTCAGATACACCAGCATGGTCAACTTGCTGACCATGCCATCTTCTGTCCACGGGCCATCTTTATGCATTTTAAACCGCTGGCCCGGCGTGTATTTATAGAAACGCAAATCCCTGGGCAAACCGACTGCAATTTCGCCATCCAGCACAGGTAAAGTGATGTCTGACAAGCGCTGCCAGAGCAAGGCCACCCAATGCGGTGAAGCCAGCAGGACGCGTTCATTATTTCTGATCATGGGCATGGCTTTTGGCCCTTCGCGCGTGCGCACGCCCGCAGCAATAAAGCCCTGGGCTTCAGCAAGCGCAATCAATTCTGCGCATTCGTCTGCGCTCAGGAATTGTGCGACAGAAAAAGCGCGTTCAGTATGTACTGTTAATTTCATATTTGTTCGCTGCCAGGCACCATCAATATGTCGCGGCCAGGCATTGATCAATGTTTGACCAGCTTGATTTCAAAAATCTTTGGCCACAGTTTGCCGGTAACGAAGAGCCTGTCGTGGGTGGCATCATAAGCAATGCCATTGAGCACATCGGGGTTGCTCTTCATGCGCTCACTGATGGGCAACAGGCCGCTTAGGTCTATCCATGCGGTCACATTGCCGGTTTTGGGGTCAATACGGGCAATTTTATCGGTTTGCCAGATATTGGCGAGCACCTCGCCCTTGACCCATTCGAGTTCATTGAGCTGGTCAACAGGTTTGCCCTGCGCCGTGACCTTGATACGGCGCACTTCGTTCAGGGTTTCAGGATTGAGGAAACGTAATTCCGAGGTGCCGTCGCTCATGATAATTTCAGTATCATTGCGGGTCAGCCCCCAGCCTTCACCCTTATAGGCAAATTCTTTTTGAAAAGCAAAACTGTTGAGGTCAAGCACGTAACCAGCCTGTGAAGTCCAGGTGATGCCGATGATGCGGTTATCCCAGTAGGTAATACCTTCGCCAAATATCTGCTTCGGCAAATCGGTTTTTTGCAAGACTTCACCGGTTTCCAGCTTCACCTTGCGCACAGATGAATGGCCTTGCAAACCGGTGCTTTCATACAGGAAGCCATCCTTGTAAAACAGGCCCTGGGTAAATGCGTTGGGATCATGTGGGTAGCTATGTACCACCTGATAGGTATAGTTGGCGATGTTGGCTGTGGCCGCTGCGGATTCGGCGTGCACACCAATGCCACATAGGGCAATCAATCCTGCAAAAATTGTGCGGGCCATCAATGCTGGCGCAAATGAAATCGTCTTCGGGCTAATCGTGTGCATATACCGTTCTTGTTCGTGATGAGCTGGGTCACTTGCCTGGGCCATGGCAAAATCAGCATTGCGCCTGCATGGCAATAACAATTATATATGCACTTGGTGGCGGACTCATGAACACGGCCATTCAGCACGCCACATCACTCAGGATGGCTTGTCCAGTTGTTCATACACAGCAGTGGCGATATTGGCCAGATCAGACTTGCTGATACTGCCAGACAGGGCATAACCAAACTTGCCATCTATCCAGTAAAAGACATTCACTGCACCCTGTTGCGAAAATTGAAAACCGGTATCCTTGTTCTGCACCTGATCGCCAGAAACATACAAAGTCAGCCGCTGGCCAGTGCTGTCCTGGTACATGAACTGGGCCACCGGGCCGCTGTCGCCAGGCAGCAAACGGCCGCCGATCAATTCATACCCGAGCTTGGCCAGTTTGGGTGGGTGCACAGGTGTGCCTATGCGTTTGGTGAGCCAGGTGACCAGTTGTGCCTCTTGCTCGGCACCGATCTCTACTGGTCGCTTCACATCGGGGCTGTACACGGCATGCGCAATGGCAGCCTGGTGGGCCAGGCCGTTCGCATTTTGCATACGCGGCATACCGCGCCCCTGTTGCGCCAAGCCCTGAACATTGCTGTCGCCGTGTAAAAACCAGCCCATACCACCGCTGATAAAGGCAATGGCAAACCCGGCAGCCAGTTGCTGCCAGCCCCAGGCTGGCTTGCGTTTGCCATTCTCAGCCAGCAACATCAGCCTGGCTGGCACTGGCTCATCCAGTACCGCGTCGAACAAGCTATGCAGGGCGGCATTCTGGCTACGATAGGCTTCTACCCGCAATTGCTCAGCAGGATTGTCATGCAGATAAGCGGCCACCTCAGCACAGCGCGTGGCTGGCAGCAGGCCATCCACATAGGCATGCAAGTCTGTTTCGGTCACGGGCGCATACTTCATATGAGAGCCTTGTTCATTTGACGACCTTGAGCGTCACTTTCTGGGGTACACCTTCCATCAGCGCGCGCAGCTTTTCACGGCCACGCGAGAGGCGCGACATGACGGTACCTGGCGGTATACCCAGCATGTGGGCGATGCTTTCATAACTCATCTCCTCCAGCGCGACCAGCAAGACCACTTCACGCTGCTCATGGGGCAACATCATCAGTGCGGTCTGCAAATCGCGCATTTCCAGGCCGTGGCTCTGGCTGGCGGGCGTTGCCGGGAACTGGCTTTCATCATCCAGCGTTTCTGTCTTGAACGCCGGACGACGTAATTGATCCATACGCAGGTTGTGCATGATGCTGAACAGCCAGGCACGCATATCGCTGCCTGCACGCCATGAAGACAGCTGGTTCCAGCCGCGTTCCATGGTGTCCTGTACCAGGTCATCAGCCCCTGCGCGATCACCGACCAGCGCCTGCGCATAACGGCGCAAGCGCGGGATACAGGCAAGCATCTGGGCGCGACTATCCTGCATGGTTTATATGGCCGATGTGGTGGACACGGTAGACATAGCCCCGCTGCACGCCGTTTTGCACAGGATGTTTTGCCTATTCTTTAACGATATGCCAGACATTTTTGAAATTATCCCCATTCCGTTCTCCCGCTTTTTTATCAGCAGCATACAAGTATAAGGGCTTGCCGTTGTAGGCGAGCTGCTTGCTGCCGTCTTCGCGGGTAATGACGGAATATTTACCGGCTGGCACCGTTGCAGGCGCCACGACTGGCGGCCAGTTGGTCGCACACGCACCATTGCAGTTACTGATGCCTGCTTCGTCTTTATCAAAGTTGTACAGGGTCATGCCATTGGCACTGAGCAAAGTGCCATCTGCCACTTTTGGCAGGGACTGCGCATAGGCAATACCAGCGAGCAAACTGGAAGCAGCGAACAAGGCAACACAAATCTGGGTAATTTTCATCAAGAAACTCCTCATGGATAGATTATGAAAACAGCGGGCAAGCATGATTTTGCTTACATGGGGATAAACGTAAGTTGACGCCGTTTTATTCCATTTCTTTGAAAATTATTTTAAGATGTTGATGTCAAACCCGGAAAGATGGTTTGACTGGCCAGACGAGGAGAGGAGGGAGAAATTCAGACCCGCTGACATCCCGGAAAGTATCTGGCAATGTCAGCAAGGCTCGCAAAGATCGTTACGACAGGCTCAGACCGCCATTTTATTGGCAGCTGCCAAAGAAGCAATGGTATATGGATCAGACGCAGCCGCTGCATTCGCCCCTTGATAACCAGCGAATGCAGCATAAGGAGAAGCCAGCAAGGTTTGCGTACGCAGTTTGATGTTTTTCTGATTCCAGTCATTGTTATCAGCACAGAGTTTTTCGTAGGTCGCCTGATACGTCTGCGACTGTTGCTTCCACTCTGCCGAACCATAGGCAGCCGTTGGCATGGCAGCCGAAAGTGGTGAATCCGGGCGGGGGTCAGGGTTGAAAACCAGATCAGATGCCAGCAGGTTAGGGCCGCCACCAGGGTTGCTTGGCTCTACAAAAGCAGACGGATTGGATGGATCATAAACGCGATAAGGCGCGTGGGTTGTATTGATGGTGGCAATCGTCGTGGCGCTGGGCGCAGCCACCGGAGGCACTGCGGCAACCGTGGTACTGCTGCTGGTTGCTGATGCAGTCGCTACGCCGCTGACAGGGATCGGTGCAGCGGCGGTAGTACTGGTACTAGTGCTGGCGCCAGCGGTATTGTTCGCTGCAAGGGCCGATGACGCAGCCGCTGCGGCGGCCGCCACCGGACCCGCCAGCTTGCTTTGCAATTGATCCTGCAAGGCTGACAGCGTGGCCTGGATCTGGTCTGCCAGGGAACTGCCCTGGCTGGTAGTAGTTGCGGTTGATGTGGTGGCAGTAACGGTATCCTTCAGCGCTGTGACGATGGAATCCCTGGATTCCGGATTGACTGCCGCCTGAAATGCCGCCTTGAATTTATCTGCGCTGGCTTCGGCGTCCGCCACTTTTGATTTCAGCCGGCTTTGCAAAGACTGCACTTCACCAAAAATCGCCTGCAAATTTGACATATCGTTCATATACCCTCCTGGTATTCAAGCTGCGCCATGCGCAACACACTGCAACATTGTTAACCGACTTCCATACCCTAGAAAATATCAAAGAAAGTCACGCATGGAAGCGTAAAAAAGAAGCAGAACTCTGGGCTAATTCAGGCTTTAGATAAGGGGCTAATCGGAAGCGATCTGCGAGATATGTAATTTAAATACAACTCTCGAAATGATAAGGAAGCAAAATAATTCCATAAATTCATTGATAGCTTCGCTAAAATTAAAAGATAATGTAGTTTAAATACATAAATTGATAGCTAATCATGAGAGATAGAGTGAAATTATTCTTGCATATACTTTCTGGCTTATTGATATGCATGCCGCTTCCTGGCATGGCGCAGACAATGACCAGGCCCGAGCATGTGGAGCCCGGTTTTTGGTGGGTAGGCATGAAAAGCGATCAATTGCAGTTAATGCTGCACGGCAGGCAGATTGCTGAGTATGTCCCGCATATCGACTACCCTGGCGTAAGAATCAAGGCAGTGCATAAGCTGGCCAACCCCAATTATCTGTTTATTGACCTGCAAATTTCACCATATACAAAGGCCGGGAAATTTGATATCCGCTTAAACCAGGGTACACAAAACCTGAGTGTGCCCTATGAACTGAAAGCACGTGAAAAGGGTGCCGCTGACAGGGCAGGGTTTGGCCCGGCAGATGTGATCCTGAACCTGATGCCAGACCGTTTTGCCAATGGCAATACCGCCAATGACCAGCTACCCGGGTTTGGCGACAAGCTTGATCGTAGCGATGCCAGTGCTGGCCGCCATGGTGGTGACTTACAGGGGATACGCGATCACCTCGATTATATTGCCAGTATGGGTTACACCATGATCTGGCCCACGCCGGTCATAGAAAATAAGCAGAAAACGTATTCTTACCATGGCTATGCTGCCACTGATTACTATCAGGTCGATGCGCGTTTTGGCAGCAATGAAGAGTACCGGCAACTGGTTGCCGCCGCCAGAAAGCAGGGCATAGGGGTAATCCAGGACATCGTGCTCAACCATATCGGTGACGGGCACTGGTGGCTGAAAGACTTGCCGTCACCTGACTGGCTGAGTTTTAACAGCCAGTTTGTACCAACCTATCATGCGCGCACCACAGTCGCCGACCCATATGCTTCAGCCATAGACAAGAAGAATTTCACGCAGGGCTGGTTTGATGCCCACATGCCTGACATGAACCAGCAAAATCCACTGGTGGCCAATTACCAGATTCAGAATACCATCTGGTGGATAGAATATGCGCGCCTGTCCGGCATACGCGCTGACACGTATGGCTATTCTGACGCAGCCTTTCTGACAAAATGGTCTGGCCGCATCATGCAGGAATACCCTCATCTGACGATGGTGGGTGAAGAATGGAGCGATAACCCGAATCTGGTGGCGTACTGGCTCGCCGGCAAGACCAATGCCAATGGCTATGTTTCGCACATGCCCAGCATGATGGATTATCCCTTGCATGACACGCTGCGCAAGGCACTGGTCGCACCAGAAAACCTGCATTCCGGTTTCGCCACGCTGTATGAAGCGTTGATCAATGACCAGTTATATCCTGCACCAGCAAGAATGGTGCTGTTTGAAGGCAATCACGATGTCAGTCGTCTGTATAGCGCACTCGATGAAGACCTGGATTTGTTCAAGATGGCGGTTACCTATGTCGCCACCATGCCGCGCACACCACAGTTTTATTATGGCACTGAAATTTTGATGACGAGCACCAAGCACAGGGATGATGGCGCTTTCAGAAAAGACTTTCCCGGTGGCTGGGCGGGTGATACCGTCAACGCCTTCACAGGCCAGGGCTTAAACGCAAAGCAGCAGGAGGCGCAGGCCTATATCAAAAAACTGCTGAACTGGCGCAAGAATGCGAGCACCATCCATAGCGGCAGACTCATGCATTTTGCGCCACAGGAAGGTATGTATGTATATTTCCGCTATGACCAGAAGCACAAGTTCATGGTGGTGATGAACAAGAATATGAGTGAAACAGAATTGACAACGGCACGATTTTCCGAAATTTTGCCTGCAAACGCAAAGGCAAAAGACGTGCTGAGTGGGCAGCAATTTGAACAAATGCATCAAATAAAAGTACCCGCTCGTGGTGTATTGTTAATGGAAATCATGTAAGTCTCATACGATTGCAACGTGCCCCTGTGCATCTGCCCTGAGTCTGCAACCCCGCTTGATCGCCGCTATCAAGTCTGTTACCATCAATTCATGAAAAGCCCATTTGCATCCACGCTGAGCATTAAGACCACCATTATCGCAATGGTGGGTTAGCGCTTTTCATTTTTTCGCAACCCGCCTACGAGGCGGGTGCATATAGCTTGATACCTGTCTCCCGGCCACTTTAAGGAGATTTACATGGTGTCAAATTCTCATCATCAAGACCGTCAAGATCATCAGGCTTCAGTAGCCAGTCCACCGCGACCGGCACGCTCTGCCCTGTCGCTCGAACGTTACCCAAATGGCATGCATGTGGGTGTCGTTGGCGCAACCGGCCTGGTCGGTGAATTCATGCTCAAGCTGCTGGAAGAGCGCAACTTCCCCGTCAATTCACTGCGCTTGTTTGCGTCTGCGCGTTCTGCCGGAAAATCACTGGGCTGGAAAGGCAGACAGATCAACGTCGAAGATGCTGCAACGGCTGATTATTCCGGCCTGGATGTGGTGTTTTTCTCGGCTGGTGGAGAAACCTCATTGCGCCTGGCACCCGTGGTCGCGGCTGCGGGTGCGCTGGTCATCGACAATTCCTCGGCATGGCGCATGGACCCTGCCGTGCCGCTGGTGGTGGCAGAAGTCAATCCTTACGATCTGGAAAATATCCCCAAGGGCATCATCGCAAACCCCAACTGCACGACCATGGCGGCCATGCCTGTACTCAAACCATTGCATGACAAAGCGGGCTTGCGGCGTTTGATCGTCAGCACTTACCAGGCTGTGTCAGGTGGTGGTCTTGCTGGCGTGGAGGAGTTGGCAAGCCAGATGCAAAAGGCCGGAGAAGACTGCACCAGACTGGTCAATGATGGTGCTGGCATAGACTTTCCGGCACCTAAAAAATGGCAGGTGCCGATCGCCTGTAATGTCGTGCCCTACAACTACCAGGTTGTCGAAGATGGTTATACAGAAGAAGAGATCAAGCTGCGTAATGAAAGCCGCAAAATTCTTGGCATTCCAGAATTGAGCGTCTCCTGCACCTGTGTACGGGTGCCCGTCTTCACAGGGCATTCGCTTTCCATCAATGCAGAATTTGAGAATAATATCCCGGCAGATACGGCGCTTGAATTATTAAATAGCGCTCCCGGTGTTGTCGTCACTGAAGTGCCCAATCCTTTAATGGCGACGGGCCGCGATCCTGTCTTCGTTGGCCGGGTGCGTTGCGACCCTACGGTAGCACATGGTCTTGCACTGTTCGTCAGCGGAGACAATCTGCGTAAAGGCGCTGCCCTGAATGCCATCCAGATTGCAGAAATCCTGTATGAGCAAGGCTTGCGCAGTATTCACAAGTGAAAACGGCAGGCATGATTTTGGTGTAGGCTAACAGGCTTTTGCATAGCCTACACCATCGTGAACAAAGTCCCTGTCTCCACATATCTGAAACTAGTCTGTGTCGCCCTGTTCTGGGGTGGCACTTTCATTGCCGGCCGCCTGGTCGCCAAAGAGATACCGCACATGATTGCAGCCTTTATTCGTTTCGCGGTTGCCAGTGCCTTATTGCTGTTACTGGCCTGGCGACTGGAAGGTGGTTTGCCCAAACTCAGCAAACAGCAAATGCATGCGACCTTTGCACTGGGAGCGACCGGTATCTTTTTGTATAACCTGTGTTTCTTTGCTGCGCTGGAAAATATGCCCGCCGGGCGGACTGCCCTGTTTGTGGCGTTGAACCCTATCGTTACCGCACTGGCACTGGCGCTGCTATTTGGAGAAAGACTAAGCAAGATACGCTGGCTGGGCATCATGATCGCTTTTGCCGGGGCCGCGGTGGTTATTACCAGGGGTGATTTGATAGGTGCCGTGCACGACTTGTCACAATCGCTGGGCAAGGGAGAACTGTTCATGCTGACCGCTATTTGCGGCTGGGCAGCCTATACCATCATAGGCAGGCATGCGCTGAAAGGCCTGTCTCCCATCGCTGCCACTACCTATGCGTCACTATGGGGCCTGCTCTTGCTGGGTTTGGGTGCCGTACTGGAATTACCGCGTTTTGAACCAGCCCGTATGAGCTGGCAAGTATTGGCTTCGCTGGTGTATCTGGGTGCTTTTGGCACGGTCATCGGTTTTGTCTGGTATTACGAAGGTGTAAAAAGTATAGGACCTTCACGTACTGCGGTATTCAATAATCTGGTGCCAGTATTTGGTATCAGCCTGGGCGCGCTGATACTTGGCGAACCGATTTTGCCATCCATGATAGTCGGCGGTTTGCTGGTCATTGCCGGGGTGACCTTGACCAACAAAACCTGATCTATTTTTGACTGTGATTTTTCTGCGTCAGAATTAACGCAAACTGATCGCAGGAAAATCCACGTCTGTATGAGCGACATTATTGACGTAGTTAGTCAACACATTCACAGCAACATTCAGGACAATCTCAATGACGGCTGCATCATTGAAACCGGCTGCACGCAGGCTGGCCAGTTCGGCATCGCTGACGCGGCCACGTTGGGCTGCGACCTGACGGGCAAATTGCAGGGCGGCTTCAGTTTTTGTGTCAGATGCATGGGCATCACGTGCAGCATCAATATCAGCATCGCTGAGTTTTGCCAGGTTTTTACCCAGGTAAGCATGCGCTGCCAGGCAATATTCACAGCCATTGTATTCAGCGACGGTCAGGGCAATCGCTTCACGCAATGGGCCACTCAGACTGCCTTTGGCCAAGGCACCACTTAAAGACAAATAGCCTTCCAGTGCTGCCGGGCTGTTGCCAATCAGTTTCATCAAATTCGGTACCACACCCAATTGCTTGTGGACTGCTGCCAGCAGAGGTTGGGATGCGGTTGGGGATGCTTCTACAGTAGGGATGCTTATGCGGGACATTTGTTACTCCATCAAATCGGGTTTAAGGGGGTTCGCATGTGATGTGCACTGCGAATGGTGCTACTTTGCCTTATTCCTTTAAATTGAAGAATAACCGCTATATGGAATTTATTATTCCCTATTTTGGAATTATTAAAAATCCAGTCTTAACATCTTGTCAAAGTGAGAAGCCATAAAGAAAAAGGCTGACTTTAAAAACAAGTCAGCCTTGAACAGAAATGCGGGGGAGGTTTCTCATTACTCCCGCGTCAGCACATGGATAAAATCAGAATTTTTTCCAGAGCTTGATGAAGTAAGATGCGCCGCCCAAACCAAACTGCACGCTGTCATAGTAAAACCCGTTATCGGTTTCGTTAGGATCCTGGCGCGTCGGTTTGACGTTGAAAATATTATTGCCACCTATGGTCAGTTTGGTCGTGTCATTGAAGGCATAGGTCAACGCGACGTCAGCCGAAGTTTTGGGTTCGTAATAGGCATTTGGCACACCTGCCGCGGTACCCGAGAAAGTACCCAGGGTTTGCGAACCATAATGGATGACCTTGAATTCGCTGGACCATGGACCCTGGTCATAATCGAATGTCAGCGTGGCTTTCATGCGTGGGCCGCCTTGCTCGATGAACAGGCGTTCACGCTCTGACAGCAGGACATCTTCATAGCCACGCAATGACGGTGGTGCCTGTACCTTGGTCACCTCGGTCTTGCTGTAATTCAGGCCCAGATACGTCGACAGTTTGCCGCTACCCAGATTAGTCTTGTGTGAAGCAGTCAAATCCAGACCCTGAGTCTTGGTATTGATGGAGTTCACAAAGAACTGTGCCTGGCCTACACCCAGTGCTGACAAGGTGCTGCCCAATGCCGGATAATTATTGGCATCAAAACGACCAGACAAGACGATACGGTCAGCGATATCAATGCGATACAGATCAGCCGTCATGGAGAAGGCATTGCTGGGCTTGTAGGTCAGACCAAATGCATAATTTTTCGAGGTTTCCTGCTTCAGTTTAGGAATACCAGCGGCATTGGCCACCGCACCACCGTTTGGTGCCAGTACCACATCCATAGGCACACCGCCGATGAAGTCGGTAAAGGTGGAAGAGAAATACACTTGTTGCAATGATGGCGCACGGAAGCCTGTGCTGGCGGAGCCACGCAACATCACGGCGTCAGCCACCTTGTAGCTGCCAGCCAGTTTGCCAGTGAAAGTGGAACCAAAATCGCTGTAATGCTCGCCCCGCACTGCGGTCTGCACCTTGAAGCGGTTGGTCACATCGGTTTCGATATCGACATAGGCGGCGACACTGCTTCTGTTTTTACTGGTGCTGTCGCCAGGCTGAAAACCAGGGAAGCCCTGGCTACCGGCGTTACCGCCAAAGCCTAGGCCATCTGCATCGTTGTAGGAACCTGGTTCACCGGCAAAGATCTTGTAGTTTTCACGACGGTATTCACCACCGAAAGCGACGTTGACACCATTCATGAAGCCGTCAAAAAAACGGCTGAAATCAAGATTCGTAGTCGCCTGCGAGAAGGAAAACCCACCGGCGTCAAAGCGGCTGGGGCTGATGCCCTTGCCACCAGCCAGCAAATCCTTGTTCGCAATCGATGCATTCAGCGTGTTGCTGATGTTGTACTTGAGTTCATTGAAACCATAAGTCTGCGACAGGTCGGCACGCCATTCACCGATTTGCCAGCGATAACCCAGAGTGCCCCAGATATCATTGATGTCACCGTTGATATATGGGACGAAGCCATTTGGATACATCGCGGCAGAATTGCGTGATGGAATATCATCAGAACCTATGCCACCACGCGCAAAAGCGGCGGAAGATGCTTTACGCTGTTGTGTACCCAGAGTGAAATACAGTTTATCCGTACCGCCGTTCGGGACCTCGCCATTCAAATAAACGGTAGGGCCGGTTACCTTGGTATCACCGATCGTACGCGGATTACCCGGATCAGCCCGGTTTGAACGGCCACGGTCTGTATATTCGACAGTAATGCCCAGCACGCCTTTCTCACCCAGGGCAATGCCGCAATAGGCAGAGGGCAGGTAGTTTTTACCATCGCCGACAGAATATTGGCTATAGCCGAAACTGGCTTCGCAACCCAGACTTTTCTTCAGTGTGATATCCATTACGCCGGCAATCGCATCTGAACCGTATTGTGCTGCTGCGCCATCACGCAAAACCTGTACATTACTGATGGCCATGACAGGGATGGCATTCAAGTCTGTACCGGTATTGCCACGGTTGCGTGCGCCAAACAAATTCACCAATGAAACCGTATGGCGGCGTTTGCCATTGACCAGCACCAGGGTCTGGTCAGAACCCAGGCCGCGCAAGGCCGCAGAATCAACCAGATCGGCACCATCGGCACCTGTTTGACGGGTGGAATTGAAGGAGGGGGAAATATTTGCCAGCGTCTGGGCCAGATCAAATTGCCCACCCTGCTCTGCTGACCTTGATACAGAAATAAAATCGATAGGTAATGGGGTATCAGTCGCACTGGCATTGACGCGGCGTGAGCCGACAATCGTCATGGTCTGTATGCCATCTGGCGCTGCAGCAGCTGGCGGGGTAGCTGGTGTAGCGGGAGCAGTTTGTGCACTTGCCATGCATGGCATGAAAACCACAGCAGCACTTGCGCCATACAGGGCAAGCAAAACAGCTTTACGCATCTTATTCATAACAAACTTCTCCAAGAATATATCGAAAACCTTAACTGGTATGCCCAGAAGTATGGTTGCCGCCTGCTTGGAGTGTCAATCTGTGCTACACAGGAGTGTGGCATTTTTGCGTAAATGATATGTAAGTATTGCTAATTTTTCGCAGATGCGCTGAATATTGCAGCGCAACCAAAAATTTACTGATGAGCAAGTTCTTTCAGGTAGGCCAGACCGGCAATCGCCCTGCTGCCATACCAGGAGAGCATTTCACCATCCACCAGCTGCACAGGTTTGCCCAGTTGCTTTTCCAGCGCATCGACATGCATTTCGGTAAACCGGTAAGGTTCTGTCGATAAAAGGACGCCATCAATCTGCTGCGCCATTTCTTCATCCCAGCGAAATACCGGATAGCGCTGGCTGGCATGATCCGGCAGCCAGGTTTGCCAGCCGATCAACGCCAGCATGGCCGAAATATAGGTGTCACGCCCCACCGTCATCCACGGATCTTGCCAGATGCAATACACGAGCTTGCGCGAAACCGTGGCTGTTCGTGGCAAGGCCGCATAGGCAGCTTCAAATTTGTCGCACAGTTGGCGGGCTTGTGCTTCTGCATTGAAAATTGCCCCCAATAACTGATACAGCGCCAGATTGTCGCGCGGCTGCAAGGGATGGGTCACAACAATATGCGGTACGAATTCTGCCAGCGCATCAACGGTCGGCTTTTCATTTTCATCAATATTGACGATTAAATGGGTTGGTGCGAGTTGACGGATCTTTTCTATGTTGACATCCTTGGTACCGCCTATTTTGGCGATATGCTGCACGGTCTGCCTGGGATGTATGCAAAAGCCGGTACGGCCTACGATGTGCGCGGCCAGGCCCAGGTCACACAGCAACTCGGTGATGGACGGCACCAGGCTGACTATGCGTGGTGAAACATCACTGCGGACATGCACAGTGCCGATGGCGTCGGTAAAAGAGGCGGACAGGGAAGTGCTCAAGCCGTCACCTGCTTACATATTGTTGGCACGTGGTTTGCGACGTGCCCTGGCAAAGACCGGGTCATATAACCAGTTTGGCAATATACGCAGGATCTTGGCGACGATACCCATCTGCCAGGGAATCACACGGTATGATTCGCCACCGGCAATCGCTTTCAGCGCCGCCACAGAAAAGCGCCTGACCGGCATTAAAAAGGGCATGGGGTAGGGATTATCCCGCGTCATCGGCGTATCAATATAGCCCGGTGCTATGGTCACCACGCGTATGCCGGTGCCACGCAATTCCACCCGCAGAGATTCACAATAACTGATGACGGCAGCCTTTGAAGCGCTATAGGCTTCTGCGCCCGGCAAACCACGTACACCTGCCACGCTGCCTATGCCTACCAGGCGACAATCACTGCGGCCTGCATAGGTTTTCATGGGGTTGATGAAGGCTGAAAAAGTCGCCACCGTTGCGATCAGATTGGTTTGCAATACGCGGTCAAAGATGGGCAAATCCTCAGCATGTTCGCTTAAGGTCCCGACCGATATGCCGGCATTGGCGATGACGACGTTAACTTCGCCGACAGCAGCCATGAATTCTTTTGCGGCATTGGCAAGGGCAGCGTGATCTGTCACATCGACGGCATAGATATGGTGACGGTCAGCATTGGGCAAACTCAGCCGCAGTTCTTCCAGCACGTCGCGACGTCTGGCCAGCAGACCCAGTACGGCACCCTGCTCTGCATAGGCTAAAGCCAGTGCAGCACCGATACCTGAAGAAGCACCAGTAATGAAGACTGTTTTCATAGTTTCCCAATGAAAAAGTCCGCCAGGGTGGCGGACTTGTGTAGACAGAAATTGCTTATTTTTTCTTGGTACTGGTTTTTGCTGCTGAGCTCGCTGCATGGGTAGTACTTGCCGGTGCAGATGATACAGTTGCCGGTGAACTTCTTTCTTTTTGTATCTTGCCAATCAAAAAGTCCATGACTTGCAGGACAGCGCGGTTTTGCGCTTCTTCCGTCGTCTGACCTACCGCCGTCACTGACATGACGGGAGAAGTCACGAAACGGCCATCAATGGCGATGGATGGTACGCCATCAATCTGGAATGCATCTGTCAATTGTGTTGCACGTGCCAACTTGCTTTGCATGAAAAAAACTGAGTTATACATCTCGGCAAATTTCTGTTTATCGAGGCCAGATTTGGAAACAAATTCCATGATGTCGGCATCCGATTGCAGGCGATTGTGATCGATATGGTAGGCATTGAATGCCTTCATATGATATTCATCGGCCTTGCCCATGGCTTCCATGGCGAAGTACAGTTTTTGCTGCGGAATCAGGCCATGAAAATTCACGTGTATGCGTTTGAATACGATGTTGTCACCCTGTTTTTTTACCCATTCGGCAATTAAGGGTTCCAGCGCATTGCAATGCGGGCAAAAATAACCGAAAAATTCAATGACTTCAATTTTCTTGCCGCCTTCCGCTGGCAAGGGGCGTTTCAGGACTTGGTATTCAACACCAGCCAGCGGCATGGTAGGCGTTGCACCTGCACCAGTAGCGATCAGGCTGAGGCCCACGATAAACAATATGCGACGGACTACCTGGCTGAACAATTGCATCACGATTCCTTTACGATTTACTTGACGGTGCGCACAACGGCAACATCGACACTATTCTCTGACAATCTTGAACGCATGCGGTTCATGCTTTCCAGTTGCGTAAACGGCCCTATGCGCACATGGTACATGACACCAGAATCAGAAGTTTTCTCGACGATACGCGCTTCAAAACCGATCAGTGCCAGTTTTGCGCGGCTGTTTTCAGCAGCGGTTTGTTCTTTAAACGCGCCGATCTGCAAAAAGTAAATGTACTTATCATCTGCACCGTCAGACTTGGCAGCGTCTGCCGCTTTGTCAGCATTTTTTTCCTGCACGGTCTTTTGTTCAGGTTTGACTTCTACCGGTTTAACCACGGGCGGCACCGGTGGATGTGTTTCAGCTGCCTTGCTGGCGGTATTGGCAACTTCTTTTGCGGCTTCTTTGGCAGCCTCTTTATTGCCATACAGAGGCTTGTTAGGATCTTGCAACTGGCTCAGCGGCAAGTCGGCTTTATCCGATTTACCCTTGTTGGTGAAAGGCGTTGAGGATTTGGTGATCAGCATGGCCACGCCAAAGGCGATAGCCAGACCAATGACCAGGCCGACAATAATGCCAGTCAGGGTATTGCCCTGCTGGCTGCCAGAATTTTTCTGATATGCGTTCATGCGTCTCCGACGAGTTTTTGTTAGCTTGATGCCAGTATCCGGGTATTGATTACATTTTGTTAGGTGCAGACACACCTATCAGGGCCAGGCCATTGCGCAAGACCTGACGGGTTGCCAGCATCAATGCCAGTCTGGGCAGTTTGGTGGCTTCATCATCCACCAGTACCCGCTCCGCATTGTAATAGCTATGCAATTCAGCTGCCAAATCTCTGAGATAAAAAGCAATCTGGTGCGGGCCCAGTTCATCAAGGGCTTTTTCCAGCGCTTCTGGGTATTCAGCGAGTTTGGCCAGCAGGCTGGCTTCACGTGGGGCTGTTAATGGCGACAGATCAACATCTGCCAATGGTGCAAAAGCCGCTTCATCTGTGGCATATTGCGCCAGTACTGAGCAAATACGCGCATGGGCATACTGGACGTAATACACGGGGTTTTCATCAGAGCGTGCCAGGGCAACGTCGACATCGAAAACGAATTCGGTATCAGCCTTACGTGAGATCAGGAAAAAACGCACGGCATCACGGCCACGTTGCTCATCGCCGCCTGCCGACCATTCAATCAGATCACGCACGGTGACATACGAACCGGCACGTTTGGAAATCTTGACCTCGGCACCATCTTTCATGACGGTGACCATTTTGTGCAGGATGTAGTCGGGGTAACCTTGCGGGATACCGACGTTCAAAGCCTGCAAGCCACCACGTACCCGGGCGGTGGTACCGTGATGGTCACTCCCCATGATATTGATGGCCTTGCGGTAACCACGCTCCCATTTGGTGACATGGTAAGCCACGTCAGGGACGAAGTAAGTATAAGTACCATCCGACTTTTTCATGACGCGGTCTTTATCGTCGCCATATTCTGTGGAACGCAGCCACAGGGCGCCATCTTGCTCATAGGTCTTGCCAGCAGCCTTCAGGGCCGCCACTGTCGTCTCGACCTTGTTTTCTTTGTAGAGCGAAGTTTCAAGATAATAATTATCGAATTTAACGCCAAAAGCCAGCAAATCCGCGTCCTGCTCACGGCGCAGGTAAGTGACACTGAACTGGCGTATGGACTCCATATCTTCGACATCACCACTCGCCGTGACCGGTGCACAGTCGCCGGCAGAAACGGTTTTCTTTGCCAGGAAATCTTGAGCGATATCAGCAATATAATCGCCGTTATAGGCAGATTCAGGCCAGCCAACCTCGCCAGGTGCAAAACCTCTGGCACGGGCTTGTACCGACAAGGCCAGATTAGCGATCTGTACACCTGCATCGTTATAATAAAACTCGCGGCTGACGGAATAACCTTGCGCATCCAGCAAGGCAGACAAGGCATCACCCAATGCGCCCTGACGGCCATGGCCTACATGCAATGGGCCGGTAGGGTTGGCAGAAACAAACTCCACGATGACTTTTTCACCGGCGCCACGCTGGCTTTTGCCAAAATCGGCGCCCTTTTGCAAAACAGTCTTGATCACGGCCTGTTTGGCCGCAGCTGCAATGCGGATATTGATAAAGCCAGGACCGGCGATTTCTACGCTGGCAACCAGTGGATTGTTCTGTGCAACTACCGCAGCAACAATCGCCTGTGCCAGCTCACGCGGATTCTTACCCAAAGGCTTGGCGATCTGCATGGCGATATTACAGGCTGCGTCGCCGTGAGAAGGATCGCGTGGACGTTCCAGCGCTACCGTGGGCTTGAGTTCGGAACCGATCAACAAGGGCTCAACTGCATTCTGGAATAGTTTCAGTAATTCTTGTTTTTGTTCAGCTAGCATGGCACACAATTTTTATTGTATTTTGACAATAAATAAAATAAGGACAGGGGACATTATACTGTCTCACCTGTCCCCTGTCTGAGATGCTGCAAGCTAATCTTGCATGTTCTTGTTACCAATTACTACCCATCATCTTTCTTTCGCCAGCCTGTCGCGCTTTACACTACCGCTTTAAACTGCTGCCGAGCTGGTAAATATTGCGTTGGAAGACATTGCTTGTTTGTACATCATCAGAACACGCAGCATTTTGCCGAGGAACAAACCGTTGAACAGACCGAACAGTGCAGTGCTGATGACAGCGAACAACATATTGGTGTGCAAGGCAGGGTTCACATGCAAAGCGACATTCACAACATATTTCATGACAAAGATGGACATCATCATCACCAGCGGGCCCCAGCTACCACGGTAAAACACAGTACCCTTGTCTGCCAGGATACGGACGTTCGTGTCGTTGACCATGTTCCAGGATACTGCGGCACCTGCTGCCATTGTTGCAAGCCAGGCGGCAATAACCAGCGGTTCGGTACCGAAACCTGACAAGATGCCTTGCGCAGACAAGGCCAGCATGACCAGAGGGATTATCACAACAGCCCTGACTGTCAATTCGCGGTCCACGCTGGCCTTGATGCCGCGAAATGCCAGAAAGCCCAGAATTGCCCATACATACATTGGTGTGCCGCTGATAATTTGGTTCAACATGATGATCTCCTTGAATACTGTTTAATGGGGTTTAGCGTTATTTCGCTGGTTTGTTCTGCTGCGATGGAAGAAGTATTACAAAGCTGATCTGCTCTGTATGCCAGAAAGCGACGAAGCGTTACTTCTTGCCGCGAAACAGGTGTTTTTGGTCGTGAGTGGCTAGGCTCAGGCGTGTAGAATGCTAGGTTTTCTTCGTCTGGATACGCTATGTGGTTCAAGAATTTGCAAGTTTTTCGTCTGACAACTCCCTGGAAGATCACTGCCGAGGAGTTACATGCCCAATTGTCACGCATTGCCTTTTCGCAATGTGCATCGAATGAGATGCAAAGCCAGGGCTGGGCATCGCCACGCAATAACGACCAGCTCGTGCATAGCGTCAATCAGCAATTTTTGATTTCGCTGGCAACTGAAAAGAAATTGCTGCCTTCCAGTGTCATCAACCAGGTCACCAAGGCGCGTGCGCTGGAAATAGAAGAAGAACAAGGCTTCGCGCCAGGCCGCAAAGCCATGAAAGACCTGAAAGAGCGCATCACTGAGGAATTGCTGCCACGTGCCTTTGCCGTCAAGCGCAATACCAATATATGGATAGATCCGGTGAATCGCTGGCTGGTGATTGATGCCTCCAGCCCTTCCAAAGCCGATGAAGTCATCAAGCTGCTGCTCAAATGCTGTGACAAACTGCCACTGGAAGGCTTGCGCACCAAGGCCTCACCACAAGCGGCGATGACAGGCTGGTTGGCCGGCAATGAAGCACCCAAGGGTTTCACCATCGATCAGGATACCGAACTGAAGTCCTCCACAGAAGACAAGGCAACCGTGCGCTATGTACGCTACACCCTGGAGCCGGACGATATCCAGAAACATATTGCTGCAGGCAAGCAATGTACAAAACTGGCGTTGACCTGGGATGACAAGATCAGCTTTGTACTGACAGATACGCTGACAATCAAACGCATCAAACCACTGGATGTGCTCGATGAAAGCAAAGACAAAGGCAGCAATGAAGAAGAACGCTTTGATGCCGATTTTGTGCTCATGACGGCGGAGCTGGCCAGTTTGCTCAGTGATGTGGTGTTTGCGCTGGATGGCGAGATGGACAGCGCGCAGGCAGCTTGATTCTGGTACTCGTTATTATCAGGTATGCCGGATAAAATGTAATTTTTACAAATTGAAAATTAGCATACCTTTTGTGGAAAAGACGACCATCATTATTTACCCAGTCAGCTTCATTGGCGCAGGTAGGTATGCAGAATATAGGAATTGGTAATTTTTTATTAATTGATTGGCAGTGTAGTTTGCTTAAAATGCCTGTTGAACAAATTTTTCAATGGAAAACTATTATGCAATGTTTGAAATGCAACTCTGATAATACTCAAAGACTTGAAGTCGTTTTTAACCATGGAACGCAGCATATCAGGGTCAGCGGCAGCATCAGTGGTTCAGGAGCAGGTAGTTCTTCGGGCGGCGCTGGTGGAACAGCCAGTCTATATGGAACTGCGCAAACCAATATGGCAAGCAAGGTCGCGCCACCTGACAAAAAAACACATGGTAACGCTGCAATTGTCTTGGTCGCTGGCTTCTTTTGCGTGAACTTGATTAATAGCGCTCTCGGTTTCGTGCTTTTGTTACTGTGCGCCTGTGTTAGCTGCTTCCTTGTTTATAAAACTAAAACCTACAATAAAAAGGTATTTCCTGGCCTCTATCAGCACTGGAAAGACTCCTGGCTGTGCAATAAATGCGGCAATATTTACCACCAGCCTTGAAGCATTTGCGATAAATAAAAAGCGGAGAATCATAATCCTGACTCTCCGCTTTTTTATTCTTGTTTGCCTGGTGTTAGTTGAGAGTTCAAACTGATGTTGTTGTGCTATGCCATCTCTTCAGGCTTGATCCCGGCACATATGCAATGTCTGTATCCGCAGTGCTGAGACTCGTGAGCGGACAGCATACAATTCTCTGGTCACAAAGGCTACAAGCATCAACATGAATCAGGCTTGGAAGTTCGCTGCGCCTGCTGCATGATCCATGCTGTCCTGGAACACTATTTTCAATTGTGTAAACAAAAAAAAGACAAGCATCGCTTGTCTTTTTCTTTATAACTGGCGGAGCGGACGGGGCTCGAACCCGCGACCCCCGGCGTGACAGGCCGGTATTCTAACCAACTGAACTACCACTCCGAAACTACTTAATCGTTCTTGCTGTTTATCTGTGGTGGGTGCTGAGAGGCTCGAACTCCCGACCTACGCCTTGTAAGGGCGCCGCTCTACCAACTGAGCTAAGCACCCATATTCTTGCCTAGTCAGATAAACTTGATGTGTGTCACCACATCAACAGAAGCAAAATTATACTTTATCTTTATGCTTCTTGTCTAGTCTTTTCCTTCAGCTTATCTCGCTAAAATCTGCGAAACCGCCTACAAAATCGACTATTCTCACTTAAAGCAAAACCCCCGGTCAATTGCTTGATCGGGGGTATGCGGAATACAAGCCTGACGATAACCTACTTTCACACTGGTTGCAGCACTATCATTGGCGCGTAATCGTTTCACGGTCCTGTTCGGGATG
>NZ_JBMPPL010000012.1:0-181313 GCF_049339485.1 Undibacterium sp. TJN19 | reverse complement strand
CTTCCATGGCCTTGCGCGCTAGTCCAGATACCAGTGCCCATACCACCAGCACGTGAAATAATATGACCAGCCCTAAACCGACAAACTTCTTGCCCGGCTCTTGCTGGCGATTTGAAAAATCCATTCCTGCTCCTCCACTACCACAAGGTCTACTGTTTGACGCAAGTCAAAACAACTCAAACAAAAAAGTGATTATAAAGGCTGTGCATCAGTAAAAAGCCATACCGACACAAAACCACTTATAAATTCATAAGCAGCAGGCTCACCAAAATATAAATCGCGCTTTATTGTAAAACTGACTTATTTAATTCTGCCTGCGACCTTAGTCTCAAGTCTTACAAGTTCAATCAACAATTGACCAGGTAATAAAATTATTAAACTATTTTTATCGCTTGCTTAATGAATTATTCAAACGACTTATCCAAACATCAGGAATGCAATAATTCAATTCACAAGCAACACAGAAATTCCATTTTTGCGTCGTCATACTGCTAATAAATTAACTTACAGACATTTCATTTACACATCAAGAATTCAAGAATGTAAAAAAATGCTTTTTCATATCTGAAAAATGTAAATTTATCCGTCAGAAAATTTTCTGAAGGCGCATAAAACCACTTATGCCAATAGACTGTCAAGTGCTTTACCAGAACAGCCGTCAAAAAAACAACATGGCGCATTTTGCCAAAAAATCCCCCGCAAAGGAAACCTAATTTCTTGTGCTATGCAGCATAAAAATAGTGCAAGCATGATTGTTTAAGCATCTTTCCATCGATAAATTTGCCGGCCATGTTGCGCACCAAAATTTAATTTTTTTTGGCATGCTTTTTGCGATCAAAACTATCTAAAGTTGTGACAAAAGTTTTCATCCTGATTACGCAGAGCAATAAATTTCGATACGAAATGGTGCATTTTTTTTCGTTTTTCGCATAAAGAAACCTTATTAGAAAAAATTTTGCACATTTACGGTGCTTCACTTGAAATAAAAATTTTCTTTCTGTACGCATGCGCATGAAGACTTGCGTTATGGTTACGGCTTTTTTAGAGCTTCTCTAAAGATAGATTTATCCCGAATACGAGGTATCTGAAATGCCAAACCAAGTTAAGACAATAATATCTGTCTTCGCCCTGCTGATCCTGCTAGTCACGACAGGTGCATCGCATATAGTGTTTGCCAGCAACCCGGCCGACACGACCAAGCTGGTCCGGCAGGCATTTGAAGCTGCCGATGACGGTTTCGATATGGCTAAAACACAAAACTTCTATTCCGGCTGGGTAAGTGAAGCAATTTTCGAACCACTACTGAGTTATGACTATCTGGCCCGCCCTGCCCAGTTGATTCCTGCTACAGCTGAAGCGATGCCTGAAATCAGTCAGGAAGGCAAGGTATTCGTTTTTAAAATAAAGCCCGGCATTTACTTCGCCCCCGACCCGGCTTTCAAAGGCAAGAAGCATGAACTAACGGCACAGGACTATATCTACACCTTCAAACGGGTACTCGACCCAGTTAATCGCTCACCACATGCCAGCTTCATCATGGGGAAAATTGTTGGGCTTGATGATGTCGCCACAAAAGCAAAGAAGACTGGCAAGTTTGATTACGATACCCCTGTTGCTGGCTTGACCGCACTGGACAAGTACACACTCAGAATCGAATTAAACGCGACTGACTACAATTTTCTGTATGTCGTTGCCTACGGCGGTTTTGGTGCCGTCGCCAGAGAGGTAATAGAAACCTATGGCGAACAGACTGGTCTTCATCCGGTAGGTACCGGGCCTTACATGATAGAAAAATATATGCCACGCAGCAAAATTTTGCTGACAGCCAACCCTGAATACCGTGGTTATACCTGGAACTTCAAATCGACAGGCAGTCCGCAGGATGAAGAAATTGTCAGACAGATGAAGGGTAAAAAGATGCCGCAAGTCGGCAAAGTCGATATCAGCATCATTGAAGAAGAACAATCACGCTGGCTGGCATTTCAGGATGGCCAGCTCGACATCGATAAATTACCGCAAAGTGCCGCTACCGCAGCCCTGGATGGCACGGAACTGAAGCCAGAGTTAAAAGCGCTTGGTATAAAAATGGACAGGGTAACCGACGCAGGTAACACCTTTACCATCTTCAACATGCGTGATCCGGTAGTTGGCGGTTATACAAAAGAAAAAATTGCCCTGCGCCGCGCAATCGGGATGGCCTACAGCTACGCCGACGAAATTGCCCAGATGCGCCTGGGGCAGGCCATCAGGTCTGAAATGATCATACCGAAAGATATCGTTGGTTATGATCCCAATTATCGTAGCAGCCTCACTTACGATATTGGCCTTGCCAACAAATTACTTGATTACTTTGGCTACAAACGCGGCGCAGACGGCTATCGCACCAACCCTGACGGCAGTGCTTTAATCATCAAGAAGACCATGGAACCGGCAGCCCTCTTTAAGGTCCAGGCAGAAATATATAAACGCGGTCTCGACAAAATTGGTGTGCGTATTGAATTTCAGGTCAGTAATTTTGCCGACAACCTGAAAGCCGCATCTGCCTGCAAATTGTCCATGTGGAATGGTGCATGGAATGCTGATTTCCCTGATGGCGAAAATTTCCTGCAATTATTGTATGGCCCGAAAGCTGGTAGCGGCAACCATGCCTGCTATGAATCTGCCGCCTATGATGCCTTGTTCCGCAAGGCTGTTTCGATGCCACTGGGGCATGAACGCAATATGGTATATCAACAGATGAACCGCCAGATCGAAGCAGATACGCCGTGGATCATACATACCATGCGCATACGCAGCTGGCTTTACCGCCCCTGGATCACCGGATATAAAAAGCACCCTATCATGCATTCCGACTGGGCTTATATCGATGTTGAAAAACATTGACGCCCAAGCGTTTCCGGATTTCCCAGATAGCGTCGACACCATCTATTTTGAGCAGGAGAATTTGTAAATGAAGTTACCTCATCCGTTTCATCGCCGCCCGTCAGCAGACAAACCAGGCAAAACAGGCATGGCAATATGTCTGTCGCTTGCTGGCCTGATGTCGCTGGCTGTGTCACTACAGGCGACTGCTGCCAACAATGCCAATACCGCCGGTGCGAGTAGCAGCAATGCTGCCTTTGCTGATCCGGAAAAAATCTTGCGCACCATCTTCCCCGTTGCAGAAACGGGCTTTGATCCAGCCGCTACCCGCGACCTGTATTCAAACGCAATCAATGAGGCAATTTTTGAACGCCTGTTCACCTATGATTATCTGGCCAGCCCGGCCAAGATCATTCCGGAAACCGCAGACGGCATGCCGGAAATCTCAGCCGATGGCAAGACCTACACCATCAAATTGAAGAAGGGAATTTACTTTACGCCTGACGCTGCCTTTGAAGGCAAAAAGCGTGAATTGACGGTGGACGATTATGTGTATTCGTTCAAACGCATCATGGACCCGAAAATAGCGTCCAGCCATGTCTGGTTACTGGAGGACAAAATCGTCGGGCTCGATCAACTGGCTGCCGAGGCAAAGAAATCAGGCAAATTTAATTATTCCGCCAAAGTACCCGGTCTGGAAGTCGTCGATAAATATACCTTGCGTATACATCTGACGCGCCCTGATTTCAACCTGCCCATGATATTGGCTTACACGGCCATGTCTGCCGTGTCACGTGAAGTCATAGAAAAATACCAGGATTTGCAAGGTGCAGCGATGGCGAACCCGGTTGGCACCGGCGCTTTCAAACTGACTGAATGGGTGCGTGGCTCAAAAATGGTATTGGACGCCAACCCGGATTATCACGTCAACATCTGGGATTTCCAGGCCAGTTCAGACGCCAACGATCAAAAAATAATTGCCGCCATGAAGGGCAAGCGCATGCCGCAGTTGGGGCGTGTTATCGTCAATGTGATACTGGAAGACCAGTCACGGCTGCTGGCTTTCCAGAAAGATGAAGTCGACTTGTTCCAGCTCTATGGTGGCCTGGCCCCGCAGGTAATGAACGGGCCGAAACTGAAGCCTGAACTTATCAAGCGCGGCGTGCAGATGTCCCGCATCATCGATCCGGAACTGACAATCTATTACTGGAATATGCAAGACCCGGTATTCGGCGGCTTAAGCAAGGAAAAAATTGCCCTGCGCCGTGCCATGGCGATGGCGCACAATGTTGAAGAAGAAATTCGCATCGTTGACAATGGTCAGGCAGAACCCCTGCAATACCCGATTCCTCCAGGCGTTGTCGGCCATGACCCTAATTACAAGAGCAGTGTGCAATACAACCCGGCAGCAGCGAACGCCTTACTGGATAAATTCGGCTATAAAAAGGGCAAGGACGGCTATCGCACTTTGCCCGATGGCAGTCCCATGGAAATTGTCCACACTGCACAAACTGAATCGCGCGGACACTTGCAGGCCGAAGTCTGGAAGAAATCCTATGACGGCATAGGTATCAGGATGCGTGCTGAATTCCGTCCCTTTGCAGAAATCCTGAAGGCAGAAAAACAATGCCAGTTGATGCAGCGGATATCACCGTGGATAGCTGACTATCCTGACGGCGACAATTTCATGCAACTGTTCTATAGCAAGAACATACATATGAACAACAATGGTTGCGTCACGATACCCGAATACGACACGCTGTATGAGCAATCGCAAAAACTCCCCCCAGGGCCGGAACGTGACTTGCTGTATCACAAGATGACCCGCATCATGGAACTCTATGCAGCACAGAAAATAGGCTATGCGCGCTACCGCATCATGCTGGCACAACCTCGTGTGATCGGGTACAAAAAACATCCGATCATGCATATCGAATGGATGCAGATTGATATGGAAAAAAATAAATAATGAATCAATGGATTGCATATCTCCAATGCCTGCACCTGAAATTTTGAAAAACGAGAGACAAACATGACCGCTTATATTCTGCGCCGCTTATGGCAGATGGCACCAACGATGTTGGGTGTCATTCTGTTGGTGTTTTTTCTGTTTAACTGGGTGGGTGGCGACCCTGCCTACATCCTGGCTGGCAAGATGTCGAATGCCGAACAAATTGCCAATATCCGCACCCAGTTGGGCATAGACCAGCCTTATTACGTGCAGTTGTGGATCTTCATCAAGCAAATTGCGACTTTCAACTTCGGCAATAGCTGGAGTACCGGTGAAGCCGTCTCCTCCATCATAGGCACACGTCTTGGCCCTTCGCTGACAGTGCTGATACCGCTGACGATCATCGAAACCCTGATTGCGATCGCACTGGCGCTGGCCATTGCGTTCAAGCGCGGTTCATTCACAGACCGTTCAGTGATGATTGCCTGCACCATGGGCATGTCGGTCAGTATTCTGGTCTACATCATCGTGGGTCAGTATTTCTTCGCATACAAACTGGGCATGTTCCCAGTACAGGGCTGGGGCAATAGTTTTGCTGAGAACCTGTTCAAGTATTCTGCCCTGCCCATACTGATTGCACTTGCTGTCGGTGTCGCGCCTAACCTGCGGCTGTTCCGCACCTTTGTGCTTGATGAGGTCAACCAGGATTATGTGCGCACGGCGCGCGCCAAGGGTGTTTCAGAAAGCCGCGTGAAGTGGGTGCATGTCTTGCGCAATGCGTCGATCCCCATCATCACCCATGTCATGTCGAATTTGCCGGCTTTGCTGATTGGTGCCTTTCTGATTGAACGTTTTTTCTCCATCCCCGGCATAGGCCGTGAGGTGATTCTGGCGGTGGAGCGCAGTGACTTTCCTGTCATCAAAGCCATTACCGTGTATGTGGCTGCTGCCACCATGTTCTTTAATTTGTTGACCGATCTGTTGTACCAGGCGGTTGATCCACGTGTACAGTTGAAATAGGATCACTCATGAGCACAACTACAACAAATCAAACTGTTTCACCGGGTTTATGGGCATTGGCCTGGCGCCGTCTGCGTTCGGACAAAGTCGCCATGTTTGCCATGGCAATCGTCATCGCTTTCCTGGTGACCCTGGTGCTGTCGGCCACTGGTGTCATCGCCAGCGACTGGGAAAAAGAAAGCGGCGTCAGTTATGCGCCACCAGGCTTTGTCGGTGCCGATACCGGCCCGGTTGCCAAAATCGAAGTAGAAGCACCACCGCCAGAAAACCCGCTTGATCCGCTGGCCGATGTCATCCGTGAACTGCGCAAGCAACCAGATAGTGCGCAAGTAGTGATCGTCAATGACTACGGTATTGCTGACCCGCTGGAAAAAGAAATGACGGAAATCCGTGCAGAACTGGCCAAATCCGGCAAGGCAGATGTTGGTGTACGTCTCACCACCCTGCCCTTTGGCGCTGACAAGTGGGGGCATGACATCATCAAGAAAACCATCAAGGGTGCAGAGACTTCCATCGTCGTTGGTCTCGTGGCAGCATTTCTGGCAACGCTGCTGGGCACTTTGTTTGGTGCACTGGCAGGCTATTTCGGTGGTAAAACCGATGATTTCTTTAACTGGTTCTACAGTATCTTCACGTCCATCCCCTATCTGCTGCTGATTCTTTCTGTGGCTGCGGTATTACAGCAAAAAGGGGTGACCACCATCATCCTGATCCTGGCCTTCACCGGCTGGACCGGCCCTTTCCGCCTGATCCGTGCTGAATACATGAAGCATAAGGCGCGTGAATATGTGTGGGCAGCAGATGCCATTGGCGCCTCACATCTGCGCAAGATGTTTGTGCATATCTTCCCCAATGTCAGCCACGTGGCACTGGTACAGGTATCCATTCTTGTAGTGGGCTTTATCAAGTCAGAAGTTATCCTGAGTTTCCTGGGTTTTGGCGTGCCGGTTGGCGTGGTGTCCTGGGGCAGTATGCTCAATGAAGCGCAAAATGAATTGATTTTGGGTAAATGGTGGCAACTGGTTGCCGCAACCGCAGCGATGGCTGTGCTGGTGACAGCCTTCTCATTGTTCACCGATGCCTTGCGCGATGCGCTTGACCCCAAGCTGAAATAAGGAAACACCATGAGCCAAGATAATCAACATCAAGCTTTGCTGAAAGTAGAAAACCTGCGCGTGTCTTTCCGCATCAATAAAAAAGACAGCGTGGAAACCGTCAAGGGGATTTCGTTTGAAATACCTCGCAATTCCACCGTTGCTCTTGTCGGTGAATCGGGCAGCGGCAAATCGGTCAGCTCACTGGCCGTCATGGGTCTGCTGCCGCCAGATACATCCAGCATCGCTGCTGACAGCAAAATCATTTTTGAAGGCCGCAGCCTGCTGGAACTGAGCATCGCTGAAAGACGTGATCTGTGTGGTAAAGAAATATCCATGATTTTTCAGGAGCCGATGACCTCGCTGAATCCAGTCTTCACGGTCGGTTTCCAGATCGCAGAAGTCTTGCGGCTACATATGGGCATGGATGCCAGACAAGCGCGCAAGCGCGCGATAGAATTACTGGAAGAAGTTGGCATTCCTGACCCTTCCAATAAAATCGATGCCTACCCCAGCCAGATGTCTGGCGGCCAGCAGCAAAGGGTGATGATCGCCATGGCGATTGCCTGTGAACCGAAATTGCTGATCGCTGATGAACCGACCACGGCCCTTGATGTCACCATACAAAAGCAGATCATTGACCTGATCGATGCCCTGCGTATCAAACACAAGATGTCCGTACTGTTTATTACGCATGACCTGGCGCTGGTCGGTGAAATTGCCGACCATGTCATCGTCATGCGCAATGGTGAAATCCGTGAAGCCGGTACGGTAGAGCAGATTTTTGAAAACCCGAAAGATACCTATACCCAGGCCCTGCTGCACTGCCGCCCGACACTCGATACCCGTCCATGGCGCTTGCCGGTGATTGCTGATTTCATGAACAACAATGGTGCCCTGGTTGATCAAAAACAGCGTCCGCGCGGTTTGACAGGCAATGAAGACATCGTGCTGGAAGTGAATAATCTTGGCAAAAGCTTTTATTCACGTGAAGGTTTCTTTGGCAAGAAAGAATTCAAGGCAGTCGAAGGTGTTTCTTTCAAACTGGCCCGCGGCAAAACCCTGGGGGTGGTGGGTGAATCAGGTTCCGGCAAGACCACGGTCGGCCTGACCCTGATGCGCCTGCATCAGGCAACGTCTGGTCAGGCCCTGTTTGAAGGCAAAGACATACTCGCCATGTCGAACAAGGAATTCCATCATTACAAACGCCGCATACAGATCATTTTCCAGAACCCCTATGCCTCGCTGAACCCGCGCTTTACCGTAGGGCAGATTTTGATGGAACCCATGCACATCCACAACATCGGTGCCAACGATGGTGAACGCTCTGCCATGGCTTATCAGTTGCTGGAAAAAGTCGGCTTGCCCACCGCTGCTTTCCATCGCTATCCGCATGAATTTTCAGGCGGACAAAGACAACGCATTGCCATTGCACGCTGCCTGACCATGAAACCGGAAGTGCTGGTCTGCGATGAATCGGTATCGGCACTCGACGTGTCAGTGCAGGCGCAGGTGCTCAATCTCTTGCAGGATTTGCAGGAAGAGTTTGGTCTGTCTTACATCTTCATTTCACATGACCTGGCTGTGGTGAAATATATCGCCGATCAGGTCATGGTAATGAACAAGGGCAAGGTGGTCGAACTGGCCAATTCCGATGACTTGTACCTGAACCCTACCCAGGCTTACACCAGGACTTTGCTTAACGCCATTCCAAAAGGCTTGCAACACTAGGCTTTCGCCATGCCAGACTGTCTCGCGCTTTGCCTGATCATGGCAGGGCGCGAAACAGACCAGCGGACAGGGCATGCTTACAAAAACCAGATCACCATATCCCCATGCAAGACCAGCTCATCGTTTTACTCAAAGCGCACCAGCCTGCTGACGCTACTGAGGCCGCACACCTGCAAAAGACGCTGGATTTTGTCACCCGCACTGAAAAATGCTGTAGCCGCCAAACCCTGGCAGGTCACGTGACAGCATCGGCCTGGATATTGTCGCCGGACAGGACACGCGCCCTGCTGACCCATCATAAAAAGTTGAACCGCTGGTTGCAGCTTGGTGGCCACATGGACGCTGATGATGCCAGTGTACAAGCCGCTGCTACCCGCGAAGCACAGGAAGAAAGCGGCATGCATGACTTGCATTTGGTGCACAGCGCGCTGTTTGATGTTGATGCACATAACATACCCGCCAGACAAAACGAACCTGAGCACTATCATTACGACTTGCGCTTCCTGTTACAGGCACAGCGGCTTGACTTCTCTGTCAGCGAAGAATCACACGATCTTGCGTGGGTAGATTTATCGACCTTAACGGATGAAAAAAACAATATCTCCATCAGTCGCATGGCAAAAAAGACATTGCAAACAAAGCATGATGCAAAATAAACAATTGAATCTATCAGTAAGTATTTGCCCGATTCACCCTTAACATCTACAATTCCGTCCTGTTGTGGGAGTACATGCTTTACACTTCGCCACAAAACCCGTTTAGCTGGACCTATTAGAGAGACGGAAGTGTCTGAAATTTCACCTGTTCGCAGCTATGGCAAATCAATAGCAACGCGGGTCGTGTTTCTGATCTCTTCCAAAACCAAAGCACAATCCTGATGCATAGTCGCAAGGCCTGGCCTGACAAAGCAGCAGCTTGTGTTTATATCTGGAGTCAACATGGCATTTCTGCAAGGCAAAAAAATTCTGATCACCGGTTTGTTATCCAACCGCTCCATCGCTTATGGCATTGCCCAGGCCTGTAAGCGTGAAGGCGCAGAACTGGCATTTACCTATGTAGGTGATCGGTTCAAGGACCGCATCACTGATTTTGCTGCCGAATTCGACAGCAAACTGATATTTGACTGCGATGTTTCCAGCGACGAACAAATCGACGCCGTGTTCGCTGACCTCGGCAAATCCTGGGATACCCTGGATGGCCTGGTACATGCCATAGGCTTTGCACCACGCGAAGCCATTGCTGGTGAATTCCTTGATGGTTTCTCGCGCGAAGCCTTCCGTATTGCCCATGATATTTCGGCATACAGCTTCCCGGCACTGGCAAAAGCTGCCCTGCCTCTGTTAAAGGCTGATTCTGCTTTGCTGACCTTGTCTTATCTGGGCGCCATCCGTGCTATCCCGCATTACAACACCATGGGCATGGCCAAGGCTTCACTGGAAGCCTCAGTACGCTACCTGGCAGAAAATCTGGGTAAAAAAGGTATACGCGTCAACGGTATTTCAGCCGGCCCGATCAAAACCCTGGCTGCCAGTGGCATTAAAGACTTCGGTAAATTGCTGGGCTTCGTTGCTGAACATGCGCCACTGCGTCGTAATGTGACCATTGAAGATGTAGGTAATACCGCCGCCTTCCTGCTGTCACCACTGGCAAACGGCATCACTGGCGAAATCACCTATGTCGATGGCGGTTTCTCGCATGTCATGGGCTTGAATTCAGATTCTTATGACCACTAATCTGAAAATTTGAGTCAAGAAGACTGATTCAAACTGCTTCAAACATGAACAAGGCAGGATGCATGACATGCGTCCTGCCTTGTTTCTTTAAGGCGTTACACCGTCTTAGCATTGTCCGCCCCAGGCAAGTCAGCTTGGTCCAGGCGGTAAAATACCGGGCAACACAATTTTGATGCGCAATTCACACGCATTGACTTACACTTTCACCTGTAAACCCGTTCGCATTATTTGTATTGCCCAAACAAAAGCATGCTTATGACAATTCTCAGTGCAGCCTGGTCAAGAAATACATTGCTGGTGATGACCCTCATCGTAGGTACCGTGTTGCGTAATGGTAGCGCCCTGGCAGCTTCGTGCAATGAAGCCTGGCCAGCCTGGGATCATTTTAAAAAGACCTTCGTCGCCGAAGATGGCCGTGTCATAGACCACAGTGGCACGCGCAAGCCCACGACATCTGAAGGTCAGGCCTATGCCCTGTATTTTGCGCTGACAGCAAATGATACAGCGGCTTTCCAGCGTATTTTGACGTGGACAGAGAACAATCTGGCTGGCGGCGACATGACTGTCCGGCTGCCTGCCTGGCAATGGGGTCAAAAAGAAGACAATAGCTGGGGCATCATAGACAAAAACCCGGCGTCGGATGCTGACTTGTGGATCGCCTATACCCTGGGTGTGGCTGGTGAAGTGTGGAAGGAAAAACGTTATTCCGCCCTGTCAAGCCTGATCGCGCAAAGGATATTGAATGAAGAGACTTCAGACATCCCCGGTCTTGGCCTGAGTTTATTACCAGCACCAACAGGCTTTGTCCTGCCCGGCGATCAATGGAAACTCAATGCCAGTTATGTGCCCATACAATTATTGCGCTGGTTTGAAAGCAAAGAAAAAGACGAGCGCTGGAAGCGCATGATCGCCCCCGCCATGCGTCTGATCGCCGGCAGCGCCCCAAAAGGTTATGCTGCCGACTGGATCATCTATGACAATCCGAAAGGGTTTCAGCCCGACAGCCAGGGTACAGAAAAAGGCCAGGGCGGCTATAACGCCATCAGAATTTACCTGTGGGCGGGCCTGATGGCAGAAAAAGACCCGGAACGTGCCAAGCTGCTCAAGCAGTTGCGCCCCATGTCAACACTGATAGAGAGCAAGGCATTCCCACCTGAATTCATCAATATCATGACCGGCGACATCAACGGCCCCGGTACTGCCGGCTTTTCTGCGGCCATATTACCCTTCCTGCAGGCGCTGGATGCAAAAAAGGCCCTGGCGCAACAACAATTACGGCTGCAAGCCCAGCCCGTCAAGCCAGAAGCCTATTATGACCAGGTATTGTCATTATTCGCACTGGGCTGGCAGGAAAAACGTTTCCGCTTTGACAAAGATGGCAGCGCCGATTTCTATTGGCAGCATTTTTGCTGGCGCAGGCGTTGAGTTTTAATCTCAAAAAGTACTGCATTTTCCTTAAAAATCCTGTATAGTCTCGTTTTTTGCGCTGCAATATAAATTTACAGCGCGAAACCAAGTAGCATCGCAAGCCTATGCATATCCAAGCACCATGTGGATAGCATGTAAAAGCCCTCCCGCCTCGCATGTCTGGTAGTAATCCATAGACATCATACCGGCGCAAAGCTTTTGTGCCGAAATTTCATTGTCGTCCCTTGTTGGATTTTCTGTGTTCATTTCGTTTGGTTGGCGCTGCATTGTTGCGCGCGTTAGTTTTGCTACGCGCAAATTAACACTGGAACTGATGCAAGATCGTTCCGGCAAGAGCATGCTGATCTGAACGGTATTAATTACCCTTCTAAAGTATGACGCTGCCGCATTTTGCACCGGTCCTCATTACGAAAGAAATTCATGACTTTTGAAGCACTAGGCCTACACGTCAACATCATCCGCGCTCTGACTGATTCCGGCTATACCAAGCCAACATCAGTACAAGAACAGGCAATCCCTGCCGCGATTGAAGGTCGTGACCTGATGGTCTCATCCCAGACCGGCTCCGGCAAAACTGCCGCTTTCATGTTGCCTGCCCTGCATAAACTGGTTACTGCTGAAGTTGTCAGCTATGACGCTGCCAGCAGCAAAACCCCGAATCAAGAACGTCAGGCTGCCCGTTCACGTGGCGACAAACCACGTTTCGTTGCTGCAAAACCAAAAATGCTGGTGTTGACACCAACCCGCGAACTGGCTTTGCAAGTCACTACAGCGACTGACAAATACAGCGCTTATTCACGCCGTATCAAGGCCGTGTCCATCCTGGGTGGCATGCCTTATCCTAAACAGATGCAATTGCTGTCCCGCAATCCAGAAATCCTGGTGGCAACACCTGGCCGTCTGATCGACCATATGGAATCCGGCAAGATCGATTTCTCTGAACTGCAAATGCTGGTTCTGGATGAAGCTGACCGCATGCTGGACATGGGTTTCATCGACGACATCGAAAAAATCGTTGCTGCCACACCTCCTACACGTCAAACCATGTTGTTCTCTGCAACACTGGATGGCGTCGTCGGTAACATGGCAAAACGCATCACGACTGAGCCTCTGGTCATCCAGATCGCCGGTTCTGCCAGCAAGCATGAAAACATTCAGCAGCGCGTTCACTTTGTGGACGATCTGTCCCACAAAAACCGCATGCTTGATCACCTGCTGCGCGACACTACCGTCGACCAGGCCGTTGTATTTACAGCGACCAAACGTGATGCAGACACCATTGCTGACCGTCTGAACATTGCCGGTTTTGCTGCTGCTGCCCTGCATGGCGACATGCACCAGGGTGCACGTAACCGTACTCTGGACGCATTACGTCGTGGCACAGTACGCGTACTGGTTGCCACTGACGTCGCTGCCCGCGGTATTGACGTTCCGGCGATTACGCATGTATTCAACTACGATTTGCCTAAATTCCCGGAAGATTATGTCCACCGTATTGGCCGTACTGGCCGTGCCGGTCGTAAAGGCCTGGCAATTTCTCTGGTGAACCATGCTGAAGGCATGCACGTCAAACGTATCGAACGCTTCACCAAGCAATTGATTCCAGTCGATGTCATCGAAGGTTTTGAACCAAAGAAATCAGCAGCACCCGCACGCTCCGCTGCACGCAAGCCTAACGGCTGGAAACCAGGCGACAGTCGCAAAACCGGCGCAGGCGCAGGTGGTGGCGGTGGTTATGGCGCGAACAAGCCTGGCCAACGCAGCTTCAGCAAACCAGCTGGCGCTTCGACTGGTACCAGCGCTGGCCCTCGCAAAGAAGGCGGCGGCTATAAAGGCAATCGTTCGAATGACAGCGGTGCACGTCGTACATTTGGCGACTACTGATTGAATCACCGTGTAAATTAAGCGCGGTGCTCATTCTGAGCCTGTAATGCTCACCGTACTTTAGTACGGTTGCGCTTCTCAACTCAAACTGACACCGCTCGCTACACTGACACAGCGATTCCAGAGAAGTTTGTTTCCATGCAAACAGAAACAACATAGACATTGCTGCATAAGCAATATCATAGAAAAGCGATCACTTCGGTACTCGCTTTTTTTATACTTGTCGGTCCGGCGTATAATCATCTACTTCAGACAAGCATAAGCATACCAAGCCATGAGTAGCGAAACCGATCAGCAAATTCGTCTTACCTCATTTTCACATGGTGGAGGCTGCGGCTGCAAGATTGCACCTGGCGTGCTAGCCGAGATCCTGAAGAAATCCAGTGGATTCCCCGTTCCTGCCGCCCTGATGGTGGGCATAGAAACCTCGGACGATGCCGCTGTGTACAAGCTCAATGATGAGCAGGCACTCATTGCAACAACCGATTTTTTCATGCCCATCGTCGATGATCCCTATGATTTTGGCCGTATCGCTGCGACCAATGCCATTTCTGACGTATATGCCATGGGTGGCACGCCCATCATGGCGCTGGCCCTGGTTGGCATGCCCATCAATAAACTGCCGCTGGATGTCATCGGCAAGATTATCCAGGGCGGCGAAGCCATCTGCGCCGAGGCTGGCATACCAATCGCTGGCGGTCATACCATTGATTCCGTCGAACCTATCTATGGCCTGGTTGTCATGGGCCTGATTCACCCTTCCAGAGTCAAACGCAATGATGCTGCCAAGCCAGGCGACAAACTGATACTTGGCAAAGCTTTGGGCGTAGGCATTTTGTCCGCTGCCTTAAAGAAAGAGGCGCTGGATGAAGCCGGCTATGCCTGCATGATAGACAGCACCACCAGACTCAACAAGCCCGGACAAACGCTGTCAAGCTTGAATGCCGTCCATGCCATGACCGATGTGACCGGCTTTGGCTTGCTGGGACATTTACTGGAAGTATGCCGTGGCTCAGGTCTGGCGGCAAAGCTGAGCATGGCCGACATACCCTTGTTAAAGGGTGTACAACAACTGGCTCACGATGGCTATGTGACCGGTGCGTCTGCGCGCAACTGGGCAGCCTATGGTAGTGAGGTTCAACTACACCGTGACATCAGTGCCGCACAACATGCACTGCTGACAGATCCACAGACATCCGGTGGCCTGCTGGTTGCATGTGACCCCACGGCAGTTGATGCGGTTCTGACTATTTTCCGTGAAGCCGGTTTCTTGGATGCCGCAGTGATTGGTGATATTGTTACAGGCGAACCGGTAATTGAAGTAAACCCCTGATTGTTACTTTTTCATTTTCTGCACTTTCATTTGTATCCTCATTTGCTTACTACTATGAACCAACTAGAACAACTCAAGCAGTACACGACCGTCGTAGCCGATACAGGTGATTTTCAGGCGATACAGGCCTACACACCAAGGGATGCCACCACCAACCCGTCGCTGATACTGAAAGCAGTACAAAAGCCGGAGTATCTGCCTTTGCTGGAAAAAGCAGTCAAGGACACGGTGGGCAAATCCATTGATGAAACCATAGACCATTTGCTGGTCGCCTTCGGTTTGCAGATCCTGAATGTCATACCAGGCCGGGTTTCCACCGAAACCGATGCACGTCTGTCATTTAATACCGAAGCGACCGTTGCCAAAGGCCGTCAGTTGATCGCCATGTATGAAGCCGCAGGCATCCCGCGTGACCGCATCCTGATCAAGATCGCGTCTACCTGGGAAGGCATACGCGCCGCTGAGATACTGGAAAAAGAAGGCATACGCTGCAATATGACCTTGTTGTTCTGCCTGGCACAGGCGATTGCCTGCGCTGAAGCCGGCGCGCAACTGATTTCCCCTTTCGTGGGTCGTATTTATGACTGGTATAAAAAACAAACGGGCCAGGAGATTTTTGGTGCAGATGATCCGGGCGTCTTGTCTGTCAAGAAAATTTATGCCTACTACCGCAAATTTGGCTATGACACAGAAGTCATGGGTGCGAGCTTTCGCAACACATCACAAATCCTCGAACTGGCAGGCTGTGACTTGCTGACCATCAGCCCTGATCTGTTACAAAAACTCAGCGACAGCACCAGCAATGTCAGTCAGAAGCTCAGCAAGGAAATGGCACTGACATCGGATCTGGAAAAAGTCAGTATGGATGAAAAGACTTTCCGCTTTGAATTGAATGAAGATGCCATGGCAACAGAAAAACTGTCCGAAGGCATACGTGCTTTCTGCGCCGACACCGTCAAACTGGAAAAAATGATTGCCGCAATGCGTTGAGCAAGCAGCACTCACCAGCTATCATAGGGGCAGAATTTTCTGCCCCTTTTGTTTTTGACATGACCCCGATATGAAAAAACAGCTAGACCTGAACACCTGGAACCGGCGTGAACATTTCGCCTTTTTCTCGCAGCTTGATGAACCCTTCCATGGCCTCAATGCCAATGTCGATTGCGCCTGGGCATATCAACACTGCAAGGAAAACCAGCTATCGTTTTTCCTGTTCTACCTTCATAAGATCTTGCATGCCATCAACCATACGGATGCCATGCGTTACCGCATTGAGGATGGCAAGGTGTTTGATTATGCCGTCATCCATGCCAATGCCACCATACAGCGTGCTGATCACACCTTCGGCTTTTGCCCTATCTATTACGACGCTGACTTTACAAGCTTCGTCGCGCGGGCCAACCTGGCCATGGACGAGATTAAAAACAGCAGCGGCCTGTGCTTCAATGAGGAATGCGCGCGCGAAGATGTCATTCATTTTTCAGCGATACCCTGGATAAGCTTTACAGGCCTGACGCATGCCCGCCAGTTTGACCGCAAAGACAGCGTGCCCAAGATCTCTGTAGGCAAATTTTTCAGGCAGGATCAACGCCTGCTATTACCTGTCGCCAGCTTTGCCCATCACGGCCTTGTCGATGCCTACCATGTGCATCAATTTCTTGAGGCGCTCGAAAAATCGCTTGCGGGCGATGGCTCTTGCTAAAATAGCTTATATTGGCAATGCTGGCATTTTATGGTTGACCTGTTCAGTGAGACTGTCATGTACAAAGTAAGCAAGTATTTTCTTCCCCTGATTTTTGTCCTGGCTGCAGGCCTGACATTTGCTGATGATTTCAGCGATGGCGTCAGTGCTTACGAACAAGGTGATTTCCCCACCGCACTGGAATCATTCAAAGCCGCTGCCGCAAAAGGCAATGCTGACGCCCAGTTCAATCTGGGATTAATGTACCTGAATGCAGAAGGTGTGCCAGAAGACTACAAGCAGGCGATGTCCTGGTTTCAGCAATCAGCTGACCAGGGTAACGTCAGGGCACAGGTCAACCTGGGGCGCATGTATGCAAAAGGAAAAGCTGTTGTTTCGAATCATGGCATAGCCGCATCCTGGTTCAGGAAAGCCGCAGACCAGGGTTATGCAGATGCCCAATACAGCCTGGGTATACTGTACGTGACCGGCACAGGTGTGCCACGCGATTTTGCCAAAGCCAGGGAATTGTTTTTGAAAGCAGCAAATCAAAGCAATGCCAGCGGCCAGTATCAGATGGGCCTGATCTATCTCAAGGGCCGCGGGGTCGATATCAATATGGTGGAAGCCTATAAATGGCTAAGTCTTGCTGGTGACTATGATGACAGTGCCGTGTACCGGAAATTTGCTGAAGCAAAAATGACTAAAGAACAGGTCAGTGAAGCGTTGGCACTGGCACAGGCATGGAAACCGGAAAAGCCTGCGCAATAACACGCTGCATCGTTTGTTCAGACAATAATGATGTGCCCATCACGTAACTGGTAGTTGCCCGGCCCGGCATCTTCCTTGACTTGCCATTTCTGCTTGCCGATTTGAATTTCCACACCTTCATGGATTTTCTTGATGATTTTCACACTGGCCTTGTCGATTAATTCTTGCTGTTCTTCGAGAGCGGCAATGTCAGCATCAAGCTGATCAAGCTCGGCCAGTAAATACAGGCGTTTGGCCTCAACCTTTTCGCCAACCCCACCTGCGGCTTTTTGTGGGTGTGTGACGAAAAACGCCTGTAGTTTGATCAATTGATCAAGTTCAGCGGCCTTGCGGCCTATTTCATATTCCTTGCCGTGTATCTGCTCATCGACATAGGGATCAAAACCAACCTGTATCTGTGTTTTGGCACCTACCACTGCGCCCAGGGTAGCAGCTTCTATCAGTAGTGCTGCCTGGGTACGCCCACCCAAAATATTGCCCACACCGGAACCTGGCTTGCCGACGATAATTTCTTTTCTGGCGATTAATTCGCAATGCCTGGCATTTTGTTCAAGCTGGATGCTGTTGCCGGCTTCTATATGGGCATGCTCTGCAAATAAAGCCTGCACTGAGCCACCACATTTGATGCGCGAGGTAGCAGCGCTCAGATTTTGTGTACCTACTTTCTTTTCTGCAAGGCCAATGACACCACCTTTGACAGCAACATTACCACCCGCAATTATTTCTGCGGCCTCGACAAGTCCATCCACGATGACATCTCCCGTCACGCTCAGACGCATGCCTGCCTTGATATCACCGTCGACGTGTATGGTACCCTCAAAACTGATATTGCCTGTACTTAAATCGACATCGGGAACTTGCAGCACAGGGTTGACGATCACCCCATCCGGAACAAGCATGGGTTGCCCGCCATTTGTCGCCAGCAAGAGATCAGGATCACTCTCGGCAGGCGCGGCACCCTGTAATTGTGCACCAAAAGCCATTTCGGGCATGGGTTTGGCCAATATCACCTGGCCTTTGATATTCATGCCAAATTTGCCTGGTACAGGTGGTACACGGCGCATCAATTCATCGCCTGCATGAACCAGCAATAAATGGCTTAATTCCTGGAATTTGATGATTGCCAGTTCATCTCTCTGGTTGACGATATTTTTTTGGCTGCCAAACAAAGGTTCCAGACGCCCTGCCACACCTGGCCTTTCTGGCTCACCTTCGGCGATCAGCAAATGGGTACAGACCCCTGCGGCCAGTGCGGCATCAAGTTCGCCATGCAAAATCCCATGAATGATCCCTCCCTCGCGTAAAGCGTCGTTGACGGCATTGCCAATGGGCTTCCCGCCCTGTGCGGGGTGCAGGGTCAGCCACGCGGACAATAAGTCATCAGAAATTTCGAGGGAAAATTCGGCATCACGGCGCGCACCTATTTGCATACTCTGCTTATCTTTGCTTTCCCTGCACATTTTTGCAAAGTCTGACAATGCAGATGGATCTATGTAGTAGTGGGCGAATGCGCTTGCCTGCAATGCGGACTCAATAGCGGAGATGTCGGGCGGTGCGCTATTCTCTGCGGGTGCATATTCCATATGCAAAGTACCGGCAGTTTCGTCGACAAAGAACGACAATGTTATAGAAACAGAAAGCGGTTCGTTCACAGTGCTTCCTTTGAATGATGTCCCTATTTGAGTTTGCTCAGTAGCGCGTCATGGCATGAGCATGCCATGACGCGCTAAAGAAGACTAGTATACTTTGCACCTGCTTATCATTCCTTGAAGGCATTTTTGGTGAAAGTGCCGTATTTACCAGGAATAATTATTCAATATGCAATTTAAGTGATGCACACTTACTTTGAGGGTGCTGTGGATGGGCTTGCATCCACGGTGGCACCAGCAAAGTCAAACTCTACCAGGGCATCATTACCCCAGCTTTTATCATGCAAAGGCGGGATGAATTGCAGGCCGCTGGGCGTCTTGTCAATTTGCAAGCGTCGCTCTCCTTCAACCAGATAAGCAGCGGTAAATTTCTTGCCAGCCCAATAATGCACGGCAATATGAGACGAATTACAAGGCCCTCCAGCCATACGAAACAGGTTGCGGGTAACAAAGGGCACTTCTTCATACTCTACCGCCCAGCGAATTTCGCATTCCAGGCGCAAATCACCCAGTCGCCGCTTGTCCGCGGGCACCGTTTCAGTACGTATATCGGGCCGCCAGCGGAACTGTCCTTTTTTCTTGTTCAGTACCAGGTCCGCCTTGTCAACCTCGGCCTTCTCATCCCTGGGCAGCACAAACCGGCCTTCGCTATCGAGCGGCACATTGATACTTGTTTCATCACTGACAATGCGTAAGGTCACGCCATCCAGTGTGATATCAGCTTTAACAGGCAATAATTTGAATTTCAGTTTTGCATGAGGTGCAAGCTGATGCTGCTGGTCAAAGGCGTCCAGTCCCTTCAGCATTTGTCTGTAGGTTTTCAGTTCAGGGTCTTTGGTAGCAGAAATCTCTACGGCTTGCGCTTCCTCTGCCTGGGGGCTGGCCATTACCAGATAATGAAAGCTGAACAAACTCAAGGCCAGCATAGAGGCGGACGTGGTTTTACGAATCAAAAGCATTCCTTTTAAAAACAATCATGTGTGCATTTCGCCCAGATGAGATACGCGCATGAAAATTAAGTTCCTTCGTTGCATGCTCATCATCTTTTTTGGCGAATTTTTAAAATTTAAATTCTGCCAGTTTTTCTTGACCTTGGTCTCAACACCAGGGTTTAGCATGTGCTTTTCTATTTATCCGGAGAATTTCATGCAACTTAAAAGCTATTTGCATATCGTACGCGCCAGCGCCTGGTATGACCTGATCGTCACCATAGGCTTCGCCACACCCTGGAGCTTTGCAATGGTGCACCAAAGTTTGCTGCAATTAAATACCAGTCTGGGTATTGCAGGTGAATTTCCAGCCTTTGCACCTGCGCATGTATTAATGGCGAATTTGCTGGGTTCTATCGTGACAATCTGGGCTATTTTGCGCTTGCGTGATACGCGCCTTCTCTATGGGCGCTACGATGCAGCCGGGCGATTTTTGTTCAGCGCATGGCAGATCTATGCAGTGGTGCATGGTGCCAGCCAGATCATTCTGGCTTTCACCGTGTTTGAACTGGCGTTTGGCATTGTGCAGCTTTTGCCTGTCGATGAAGGCACAAGCAAAACAGCGTAGCGGTAAAACCCTACAGCTTTTGCAAGGCTGCCAGCAAGGGTGCGCAAGCATCGGCCACCCTGTCAAGACTTTGTTCACGCAGTGCCGCCAGATCTACCCTGGTATCGCTACGCAAACCAGCCCAGGTCAGCAAGGCAGCACAGGCATCGGGATGGTCGAACAGGCCATGCAGGTAGCTGCCCATGATCAAATCATCAGGCGAACGTGCGCCTTCGTCTTCACCATTGATGGTAAATACGGGCAAGGTATCATTACTGGCATAGGTAATACCCATATGAATTTCATAGCCCTCTACTTGGGCCTGAACCGGGGCATCACCAAAGGCACACACACCACTGACCTGTTGCAGGCGTTTTTCCCTAGTCAGTTCTGTCGTGATATCAAGCAGGCCAAGGCCATCAGAATCACCTGCGGCACCTTCAACCCCATGCGGGTCACTGATGACCTGGCCCAGCATCTGATAACCGCCGCAAATGCCGATGACCTTGCCACCGTAGCGTAAATGTTTTTCCAGTACCATATGCCAGCCTTGCGCTTGTAAAAATGCCAGGTCAGCGCGGGTGTTTTTACTGCCAGGCAAGATGATCAGGTCAGCAGGCGGTATGGTTCTGTCAGGGCCGATGAATTGCAAATCGACATCCGGATGTGCACGCAAAGCATCGAAATCAGTGTGATTGGAAATACGCGGAATCGCCGGTACGATGATGCGGAATTTACCGGCAACACCCTGACTGGACTGTATCGCATCTTCAGCATCAAGCTGCAAACCATGCAAATAAGGCAGCACGGCCAGTACCGGTTTGCCTGTCTTTTTTTCCAGCCATTCCAGGCCAGGTTCCAGCAGACGGATATCACCGCGAAAACGGTTGATGACAAAACCAATAATGCGTTGCTGTTCGGTTTCTGACAGGCAGGCCAGGGTACCGATGAAATGCGCAAACACGCCACCCCGATCAATATCAGCCACCAGGATGACAAGACAATCAACAGCTTCAGCAAAACCCATATTGGCAATATCGCGGTCACGCAGGTTGACTTCGGCAGGGCTGCCTGCACCTTCGACGATGATGGCGTCATATTGCTGTTGCAGGCGACCATAAGATTCGAGTACCGCACCCATCGCCACGGTTTTGTATTGGTGATAGTCACGCGCATCCATATCGGCACGTACCTTGCCGTGGATGATGACCTGGGCACCTGTATCAGAAGACGGCTTCAGCAAGACCGGATTCATGTCAGTGTGGGCAGGCAAACCTGCTGCAATGGCTTGCAGCGCCTGGGCGCGGCCTATCTCGCCGCCATCAATCGTCACCGCACTGTTGAGCGCCATGTTTTGCGGCTTCATAGGCACGACATGCACGCCTTGCCGGTGCAGCAGGCGGCATAGCGCTGCGACGACTGTACTCTTGCCTGCATCTGACGTTGTGCCCTGCACCATCAGGGTAGAAATTTTCATGACTTGACCTATTTCATTATCAATGTGCGGCTTGCCATTCAGCGATCAGCAGATGTAATTGCAGCAGTCCATGCTGTATCGCTGACGGGCCAGGCGACAAGATATCTGCCGACTTGATTTCAAAGACACGGCCGTTTTTTACCGCTGGCATACTGCCCCAGTCTTCCCGTTCCATGACACTTTCAGCACGGAATTTCTTGCCGCACCATGAACCGATGATGATGTCAGGCGCACGCCTGACGACTTCTTTGGGGTCAGCAATGATGCGTTGCTTTGCACTATGGAACACGGCCAGGTCTGCAAAAGCGTCTTGCCCGCCAGCGATGTGGATAAGTTCAGATACCCAGCCTATGCCAGACATCAGCGGGTCATTCCATTCTTCAAAATAGACGGTGGGCCTGCGCGTCCAGTGCCCAGCTTGTTGCCTGACTATGGCAATTTGCGCTTCCAGTTCTGCAATCAGGCTAGCCCCCTGCTCCTGTCTGCCAACCAGGTTCGCCAGAACTTTGATCATATGCAAGATGCCAGCGACATCACGCTGGTTAAACGCATGCACTTCTATACCAGCAGCGATCAGTTCACGCGATAATTCCGCCTGCATATTGGAATAGGAAATTACCAGATCGGGGTTGACTGCCAGGATACGCTCGATCTTGCCTGAAGAAAAACCGCTGACCTTGGGTTTTTCTTCACGCGCACGCGATGGTCTGGTGGTGTAGCCAGAAATACCGGCAACCATGTCTTCTGCACCCAGTGCATACAAAACTTCTACTGCTTCGGTAGACAGGCAGGCTATGCGTTGATATAAATTATTGTCCGTCATTTCTTTACTTCACGTTTTTGACGCGCCTGTTCCAGTGCCTGGCAAATCAGTTTCGTCCCTTCAATAATACGCGGCCCGGAGCGATTGACCAGGTCACCCTCTATGGAAATCAGGTTATTGTTTTTTGTCGCCAGCAAGCTGGGGAAAGTTTTCCATTGTTCTATGCCACTGACTTCCTGGGTTTTGCTATCACCAGTGATGATGGCTTCGGGGTTTTCTTTCAATACGGCTTCCGTGCTGACGACCGGGGCCGTGACCGGTAACTTGCCAAAGATATTTTCACCACCACACATGCGTATGGCATCGCTGACGATATGGCTGTCATTCAGGGTGTAGAGCGGCTTGCCCCAAACCTGATAAAAAGTTTTGACCTTGCTCTTGTTCTGGTATTGGCTGCTTAGCTGCTGTATTTGCTGGCGAAATTCTGCCGCTGCCACTTGCGCCTGTTTTTCTGTGCCGAACAGGCTACCGAGTTTTATGAACGTTTCAGGGATATTCTCAAGTTTGTGCGGTTCGCTGAAAAAATACGGTATGCCAGACTGGCGCAGGGTTTCCAGCTGGCGTTCATAAGCGCCATGCATCCACACGATCAGCAAATCGGGTTTCATGGCCAGCACACGTTCCAGGTCAAGTTGCCGGTTATCGCCTACCCGCGGAATATTTTTCGCCTGTGGCGGATAGTCACTATATTTGACCGTACCGATGATACGTTCGCCTGCTCCAACCGCATAGATCAGCTCAGTCACATGCGGCGACAGGCTGATGACACGTTGTGCAGGCTTGGTCAAAGTGACCTGATTACCCAGATCATCGGTGACGGTGATCGACGCCTGGGCATGCCCTGCCAGCCCGGTCATTACTATCACTCCAGCAAATACAACAGGCGATAAAAACTTACACATGATTCGTATCATTTTCAAAGATAAATCAAATACAAAATACTGCTGGCAAGCCTGTGTTTTTGCCTTTCGGTAGAAAGAGGCACAAACCTGGGCGTCAAGGGTTTACAGCACGCCAGTCATCGAATGCTTGTTGCAAGCGTACCCATGCCTGATCACTGCCGGGCAACCCGAAGCGCAGACCATGCGGACGGTTTTCTGCCTCGGCAAAGCGACGCAACCATATGCCTTGCTCTGCCATGAATTGCCAAAGGGCGTCGGTCTGGCCACCCAGACTGGCGTGACTGCACCACTGAAATAAATCTGTACCGGAAGAAGGCATGCCATTTGCAGTCAATAACAGGCGCAGCCGCTGGCCTTCCTGCTGCAAGCGCAGTGCAGTCTGTTGTTGCCATTCCTGGTCATGTAAAGCAGCAATGGCGATTTGCTGTGCAGGCCCGCTGATTGCCCAGGGGCCGAGAAAGTCAGCCAGTCGTTGCAATAAGGCCGTTGGTGCGGCCACGAAACCCAAACGTATGCCAGCCAGCCCGAAAAATTTACCAACTGAACGCAGGACAATGAGGCCAGGCTCCTGCGTGTGTGCAGCAACACCAAGTGCCGGCACGGTATCGCCAAATGCTTCATCCACCACCAGCCAGCCACCCCGGTTTGCCAGTTGCGCTGCCCAGCGCAACAAAACGTCTGGTGCAATACTGGCACCTGTAGGATTATTCGGATTACACAACACCACCACGTCGGCGCTTAAAGTTGCCTCTTCCAGCGCGTCATAACTGCATTCACTGACCAGATGCCCCGCCTTGCGCCATTGATGGGCATGTTCGGCATATGATGGGGCGGATACCGTAACCTCGGAAAGCCCACTCAAGTCCCCACGCAGACGTGGCAAGGCCTGTATCGCTGCCTGCGTACCAGCGACGGCCAGCATCTGAGGTGCACGATAATAGTTTTGCGCGCCTGCTACCAGGGCATCTGAATATTCAGGCAGGCGGTGCCAGGCATGGTCAGTCAGTTGCGGTGCCGGATAAAAATGGGGATTGATGCCGGTGGAAAGATCTATCCAGTCCTCGAATGGCCTGCCGAAATGCCTGACTGCATCGCGCAAATTGCCACCATGTTCAAGCATATAAAACCCCGCTTAAAAACAAGGCTGCCAGCAACGTTACACCGCACCAGACGCCTGTGCCACCAGATACCAGACGCAAGGCGCGTGCGATATCTGTCGCAGCAGCCGGTTTGCCTTCACCCAATGGTGGGCGCATTTCAGCAACACCGTCATAGCTGGCGCTGCCGCCAAGGGCCAGGCCCAAAGCCCCGGCGCCAGCCGCCATCACGGGCCCGGCATTTGGGCTGGGCCATTGTGGTGCCTGCCGCTGCCAGCATTGCCATGCCAGTTGCGTATTGCCCATTACAGCATAGGTCAATGCAGTCAACCTGGCTGGCAGATAATTCAAGACATCATCAATACGTGCGGCAGCACAGCCAAAACGGAGGTAACGTGGCGAACGATAACCCCACATCGCATCAAGAGTATTTGCCAGGCGGTACAGCACCGCACCAGCACCACCGAACAGAATGAACCAGAACAGCGTGCCAAAGACGGCATCACAGCCATTTTCAAGCACGGATTCAACACTCGCCTTGGACAGGTAAGCCTCATCAGCCTCTGCCGTATCACGGCTGACGATATATGAAGTGCGCTTCCTGGCTTCTGCCAGGTCACCTTTTTCCAGTGCCTCCTGTATCGGCGCATTGTGCTCATGCAGGCTGCGCAGGCCCAGGCAGGCATATAGCAGGATGGCATCCAGTAAAGGCGCTAGCCAGGCACTGTTCTGGGTAGCCCAGATCAGGATGTATTCGATCAACGTAACAAAGGGCAACACCACCAGCATCCATGCGACTGCACCTGTCCAGCGACTCGCATGTTCGCTATTGAAATGGCGTTCCATGGCGATGGCAAGATTGCCAAAACCTACCAGTGGATGGAATCTTCGCGCCTCGCCAAATGCCAAGTCCAGCGCCACACCCAGCAACAGACAAATGGCCGTATCAAAACCATCAAGCATCAGCATGACTGGCCTTTCAGATACAGTGGTAAACCTGCCGCCACCCAGACCACCTGGTCGCAGGTCTTTGCCACTGCCTGATTCAGCCTGCCCGCTTCATCGACAAACCAGCGCGAAACCGCTCCCATGGGAACGATGCCCATGCCAACCTCATTCGACACCAGGATGATATCGCCCGCAGCTTGTGCCAGGGCATCCAGCAGGGTCTGGCGCTCATATGTAAATTTTTCAGGCGGCTTGACTTGCCCCATTTCTGGATAATCGCGATTTTCAGAAAATAATAAATTCGACAGCCACACGGTCAGGCAGTCAATCAGCAATACGGTATCTGGCTTGCTGTGTGTTCGTATGAGGCTGCCCAGTTCCAGCGCTTCTTCCACGGTGATCCAGTGCGCGGGACGGCGCACGCGATGATGTGCAATACGCTGCTGCATTTCTTCATCTTTTAAAGTTACAGATGTGATTGCGGTTGCGACATAAATGACCGACTTCCCGGCTGCACAAAAGTCTTTAGCCAGTTGCTCTGCATAGGCACTTTTGCCTGAACGCGCCCCGCCGAAGATCAGTATGCGTGTCATTCTACGGCTCTCAAAAACAGGGCTGCCGTTGCGGCCGGGTTCGACACAAAGTAGGCATGAAAATAAGAGGCGTGCAGATTACCGTCCTGATAAATGGCTTCGCCAGCCTGGCCAGTCGCCTGTTTGACTGTATGTGAATTCGCGTTTAAAGAGGTTTCAAAACGTGAATAATGGAAAGTATGGCCGCGCAATTCTCCTTGCCCGGTTTGCCAGGCCTGCGCGCCCAGTGCTGCCAGTCTTTGTTGCATGATGACCTGGCCCGGCATCAGCGCAGCCATGGGCCAGCGCTGGCCTTGTTGGTCAACCAGGGCTTCGGTAATCGCCATCATGCCACCACATTCAGCCAGTATCGGCATCTTGCAGACGTGTGCTGCGCGCAATGACGCCAGCCAGTTACTCGCTTGTGCCAGCGTCTGTGCATGCAGTTCCGGGTAACCGCCGGGCAGATAGAGTGCGTCAGCATGTAAAGGTATGGCCTGGTCAGCCAGTGGTGAAAAATACACCAGCTCTGCGCCCAGTTCGCGCAGGCAATCGAGGTTAGCCGGATACAGGAAAGCAAATGCCGCATCGCGTGCGATAGCGATGGTCTTGCCTGACAGGCTGGTGTTTCTGGATGTTGCGATATCGCTGGTATCAAAACTGGTTTCTGGCAAAGCGTCCCACACTGCCATGTCCAGCACCAGCTCATTTGCCATCGCATCCAGAATCGCTTCCATACGCGCCACTTCTTGCGGCAAGACCAGGCCCAGGTGCCGTTCTGGCAGCGCCTCTGCCTGGCGACGCAAACTGCCAAACAGGGGGATGTCACGCATGGCATCTGCGACCATTTTTGCATGGCCGTCAGAGGCAACGCGGTTAGCGATCACGCCAGCCAGATTAACCGGACCAAAATCACGCAAACCCATCGCCAGCGCACCAACTGTCTGCGCCATGGCGGATGCATCAAGCACCGCGAGCACCGGTACACCGAAAGCGCGCGCCAGATCTGCTGATGACGGGTTGCCATCATATAAACCCATGACTCCTTCGATCAGAATGACATCAACCTCGCTGGCAGCCTGTGCCAGCATGGCTTGTGATGCTGCATGGCCGACCATCCACAGGTCCAGCGAATGCACGGCTGCGCCACAGGCACGTTCCAGCATCATGGGGTCGATAAAATCAGGGCCAGTCTTGAAGATACGCACTGTCTTGCCCATGCCAAGCAGTTTGCGGGCGAGCGCGGCCGTGGTCGTGGTCTTGCCCTGCCCTGAGGCAATCGCAGATACCAGGACTGTTTTTGCCGAGACTTTCACCATTCAACCCCGGCTTGCGCCACGATGCCATCTTTAAACGCATGCTTGATGACCTGCATTTCGGTGACGGTATCGGCAATCGCGATCAATTCTGGTAAGGCACCTCGGCCAGTAACCGCCACATGCTGCATTTCGGGGCGGGCATCCAGATCCGCGATGACAGTTTGCACATCCAGATAATGGTATTTCAGCGCGATGTTCAATTCATCCAGTACCACCAGGCCAATCGCGGGGTCGCTGAGGAACTGTCTGGCCTGGTCCCATGCCAGTCCGGCTTTTTCCATATCACGTTCACGGTTCTGGGTTTCCCAGGTATAACCCTCGCCCATCGCATGAAATTGCACTTCGTCAGGAAAGCGTCGCAAGAAAATTTCCTCGCCAGTGGACATGGCACCTTTGATGAATTGCACGACACCGACCTTCATGCCATGCCCCATGGCCCGCATCACCATACCAAATGCACTGGAGCTTTTACCCTTGCCATACCAGTATGCACCAGCAACACGCCGGTTTTTCTTTGTGCCTGTTCTATCTTTTCATCCATCAGCGCTTTTTTGCGCTGCATGCGCCGTTCATGGCGGGTGTTGATATTGTCAATCTCGTTGCTGCTGGGGTGTAAAGAATCTTCCTGGTTCATGATGATTTTAATTTTTGGGGATGAATAAGGTTTGCTCACCATGCTGGAAGCGTTCTATGGGGTGACCAAGGCAGTGCGTCAATTTTTCCGCACTCAGGACATCATCGGCCAGCCCTGCCAGCCATTGCCCGTCACCCATCAGCAGCAAGGCATGCGTGGCAATGCGGTGTGCCAGGTTAAGATCGTGACTTACCATGACGACAGCCTTGTTTTGCTGCTGGCACAAGCGGGCAAACAATTGCATGACACTGACTTGATGCCCAAGATCGAGCGCATTCGCCGGTTCATCCAGCAATAGCCATTGGGCATTTTGCGCCAACAAGGCAGCGATTGCTACCCGCTGTCTTTCTCCTCCCGACAGACTGCGCACATCGCGCTGCGCCATGTCTTCAACATCGAGTTCACGCAAGGCTGTCAGGGCGAACTCCATGTCAGCGGCAGATTCCCAATAGTGCGCATCCTGGTAGGGATGGCGCGCGCTCATGACGGTATCGAGGGCAGTATAACCAAACGCATCAACCCGGCTTTGCGGCAAGAAAGCACGTTGCCTTGCCAGGTTTTCCAGCGACCAGTCCTGCAATGGTTTTCCCTGTACATGGACTTGCCCTGATTCGATGGCGCGCAAACCTGCAAGGGTACGCAGCAAGGTACTTTTACCGGCCCCATTACGACCGATAATGCACCAGCATTCACCGGGCTTGATCTCCCAGTTCAGGTTATTGATCAATACGCGTTTGTCTACTGATAGATGCAGATTGCGGATATCCATCAACGTCTCCGCAGTTGATGAAGTTGCAGCAAGAACATGGGCACGCCCACCATTGCGGTGATCACACCCACTGGCAGTTGTTGCGGCGCGACGACTGTACGCGCCACCGTATCAGCCAGTACCAGAAAGCAGCCGCCAGCCAGGGTAGCAGCTGGTATCAGCAAACGGTGGTCTGGCCCCCAGGCAAAACGGCAGGCATGCGGCATGATCAGGCCGACGAAGCCTATGCTACCCGCATTGCTGACAGCGCTGGCTGTCAATAAGGCCGCGCATAAAAATAAAAGCTGGCGCAGGCGGCCAATGTTCACACCCAGGGTGCTGGCATTGTCGGCATGCATGGCAGCGACATTAATGGCGCGGGCATTGCGCATGGCAAATCCCAGACCTATTGCGATAATCAGCCACGGCAGGTAGCGTGACTGGGTATTCGACAAATCACCTATCATCCAGAACACCATGCCACGCAGACGGCTGTCAGGTGCAATCGATAACATCAGCGTGATCAGTGCGCCGCAACCCGTAGCGACGATCACACCGGTCAACAATAAAATCGGCGCACTGCCATCCGTGCTGCCACTACCTTTCAAATCACGGTAGGCCAGACCAAACAGCAAGAGCGACACGCTGATGGCACCGGCAAAAGCAGCAACATCCACCAGCCAGAAGGCCCCGAAAAACAGAATGGTCGCCAAGGCACCGACAGATGCACCGCCAGATATGCCCAGCACATACGGGTCTGCCAGCGGATTGCGCAACAGGGCCTGCATCATGACGCCAGACAAGGCGAGCGTTCCACCAGTCACAAAACCGGTGAGTGCACGGCCCAAGCGCAATTCAAGCAGGCTGCCTGCCAATGTGCTGGGTTGCCCATGCAGCAATTCGATCAGCGCTTGCCACAATTCGGCAAATGTCAGGGAAACTGAACCTGTAATACAGGCAAAAAAGATACTGGCAATGGCCAAGCAAAACAAAGCCGGCAATACCAGGCTGGCACGCCGCGCCACCAGCATCACCGGAGCCTGACTGGAACCCTGCATGGAAAAAAAAGACATTGTCGCCCTGGTTTTACTGGTCAGATAAAAGAAAACGAAATACGTGACATGCAGCATCGACGGTGCACGTTTCCGAACCACGATGATAAATCAACACCGGCTTGCCAATCCTTCAAATCAGCAAGCCGGTCACGACGCTTGAAACAGCGTCTTCAAAAAATCATGGATTAAGCGCCATACACTCGCTTAAGCAGTTTTTTTATTTGAAGCCGTAGTTGATGCCTACAAACACATTGGAACCTGGTGTCGTGTAGTTCTTCGCCAGTTCATAATCCTTGTTCAGGGCATTGTTCCAGCGTGCAATGACGGTGGTATTTTTTGCCACATCATAAGTTGCGTACAGGTTCAGCAGATTATAAGAATCCAGCACTTTCTTGTTTGCGACATCATCAAAGCGATCGCCAGAGAAAATGCTTTCCACGCCAAATTTTGCACCTGCCCACGCATATTCAGCAGCCAGTGTACCGTGCTGTTTGGAACGGCGTGCCAGACGCAAACCTGTCGTGTCATCTTTTGGGTCCTGGATATCAACGGAAGCACGTAATGTCAGGTCAGCAAAGCGGGTAGACGCACCCACGCTCAGGCCAGACAGGGTTGCCTTGTTGACGTTATAAGAACAGCCATAAGGGTGAGTTATCTGTTCAACAGGGCAAACATTGGTGCTGACCAGCAAATCGGTTGCCTTGTTCTGGTAATACACGGCACTGACCTGGCTATCGCCCTGCTCGAAATACACCCCGATCTCTGCATTTTTGGCTTTTTCAGGCTTGTTGCTGGCGATGCCAAAACCTGGGTAATACAATTCATTGAAACTCGGTGCACGGAAACTGCTGCCATAACTGGCGTTCACACGCAGGGCATCGGTCACACGATAACCGTAAGCGATGCTGCCAGTGGTGTTGGAACCATATTGCGAGCTACGGTCATTACGTATGCTGGCACTGGCCAGATGTGCATCTTGTTTGAATACATACGATGCGGCAAAAGAATTGGTTGTACGTTTCGTGCCATTGATACCCTTTGTCGCGATACCACCCGAAACGGAATCCACATTTTCATCACGCGTTTCTGCGATCAATTGCAATATGTCTTTACCGATACGGATGTTATTCTGAAAGTTCAGGCTATCCTGACGCGTATCAATCTGGCTCTGGCCATAGGATGCATCGGTATAACTCTTGTCAGTTGCTCTGGCGTATTGCAGTGACGCAGACCAGATATCCGTCAATTTGGCACGTCCGAAAACCGCAATGGTTTCCAGTGTTCCGATACTACGGTCATCTTGTGCCGTACCTGCATCAAACTGTGCATTATTGCGGCTATGCAAGACGCTGGTACCCAATTCATAACCCTTGCTGATTTCCCATACCAGACGGCCATTGATGCTATCCATCTTGTAACCGTCTTTATCCGGGTTATAAGTGAATGTGCCTGCGCCAGGCTTGGAAGCAGAAAACCCTGTGCTTTCTTCATGGCCAGCATTCAGGCTCAGGCTCAGATTGTCAGCAACGGAACCGGTGATACCTGCTTGCAATTTGCGTGTGCCATAACTGCCAACGCCAGCAGAAATAGTTGGCGATATGACGCCTGTACCCTTCCTGGTAAAGATTTGTATTACGCCACCCATGGCATCAGCACCATACAGGCTCGACAAGGGGCCATACACGATTTCAATATGATCGACCTGCGACAGGGGAATAGATGACCAGGTCGCACCACCGGTGGTGGAAGAACCTATACGCACGCCATCAATCAACACAACATTCTGTGCATTATTGCCGCCACGGATGAACACGGACGAAGTCGTGCCTGGGCCGCCGTTGCGTGCAATTTCTATACCGCGTTGCTTTTGCAGCAAATCCACAATGGAAGCTGCACCGGATTTGGCAATTTCTTCAGCAGTAATGACAACATTGTCAGCCAATACATCTTTGGCTGCTTGTTCCTGACGACCAGCGGTAATGACCACGCTGGAAGCAGAAGCAAGCGATGTCGTTGAAGCAGTTTGTGCCAATGCGGAATAGGAAGGGAATGCGGCAGCCAATGCCAGGCTGACGGCGAGCGGTTTGAATGCAGATGTCATGATTTTCAGAAAATTAGTACACGCAGCCGACGTCCCCGCAGGCTACATTGGACAAAGCAACAGAAAGTGATTATCGTCAATGCCGCGCTAAACCCGCGGTTTGATAAAGAAGATGGCGCCATATCGCTGCGCCCTGCTATCACGAAATTTCCCCGTCCGTATTACTTCACTTATTCTGGCCGGTATCCGGGCTGACAAATATCACCATCTGACCTTCCCATGCACACAGCACAGTGGTATTGGAAAATGGCTTGCTGTGAGCCGGGACAGATCATGGATCACAGCAATTTGTACACCGTTGCGGGGGCAGCACACGTTTGCTAAACATCGTGTTTCCCGTTTAACCGCGGTTATGAACATAACCGCGAGCACCAAAACCCCGCCATTCTATAGACAGATGGGGGTCAGGGCAAGTAAAGGGGAAACTGTTCAGTAATACCAGTCATAAGCTGACTTGTGGATTGTTTGATGAATTTCGTGATGAATTGCCTGATAGGCAAGCAATTAACTGATGGCGGCTATCTTGTTAATCCAGGCATCCACCAGTTCGGCATGCAGGCTTGACATTTCTGACAGCTGGACGCCAACACGGTAAACATCACCGCTTAGCACTGAATGCCTTATCGTGCCTTTACAGGCCACTTTGAAAATTTCATTCAGCTTATCAATTCTCGGGATTTCTATCATCATGGGATAAACCCGCATGGCCACGAGATTTTCTGAACAGTGCAATAACAATCCATCTGAGGAGATGTTGATCACCTTGGCCATCGCTAACCTGCCATCCGACAATTTAATGCCAGAGCGCCAGGTAACGTTGATACGTGGTGATCTCCTCAGTTCCATCATGTTTGATTGCGAATAAAAATTGATAAGTAAAGTTGATAAATAAAGTTGATAAATGCGGTATTTACAGGCCCGAAATCTTGGTTTTCTGCAAAAATCAGGACAAACCACAGGAACAATATAAAGCAATTTTCCACGAGCAAGCAAGAATATTACCTGAATACAATATATTTCACATATTCGCCAAACGCGAAATTCTGCTGCCGCTGACAAGTTTTTTCTGCAAGTTCTTGTGCCTGCATGCCATTTTCCCAAGCCAATATCATACGCATGCTGCCTGCATGACTGACTATCAATGCTTCAGGTATCTGCTGCAAGCGCAGGTCTTCCAGCCACAAAATTATCCTTTGCGCAAACTCGACCGCAGATTCGGCGCCACCTGGCCGGTAAGTCGCCTGTGCAAGCGCCCAGGCATCGATTTCTGCACGCGGAATATGATCCCACTCCTGCATTTCCCAGTTTCCAAAATTGAGCTCCTTCAAGCGTGCATCGAAAACCGGTACATCACTGAATTGCCGTGCAAGCTGCGCGCAACGTTGTAAAGGGCTGGAAAACACAGGTATGCCGACATTCAGTTGGGGTTGCACATCCATGGCCAGTTGCATGCAATCAGTCTCGGATACGGCAATATCAGATTGCCCATAGCATATGCCACTGCCGATCAGGGGCCGGGTATGTCTGAGCAAATGCAAAAGCATGATCAGACTGCCTGTGAGGCAAGCAAACCCATATAGATAGCCACTTCACTGACTTGCTGCACAGCGCCCAGGCAATCACCGGTATATCCGCCTATCTTGCGCTGGAACATCCTGGCCATCCACCAGCTCAAAGCTATCATGAGAACGAGTGCCATCAGCAGGTTAAATATAGCGATGGGAAAAAAATACAAGACCACGTTTATCGGCAATAACACGGTCAGAAAGGAGATCAGAAATTCTGCATGACTCATTTCCTGCGCCAGCGGTTTGGCCTTGCCTTCATGGCGGGCATAATCCATGCGCCAGATCAGGCAACAAGAGGCAAGCCTGGACAAGGGATGGGCAATCAGCAAGGCTGGCACTGTCATCTCGGCAGGTAAATTGATCAGCAGGCTCAGCTTCAGTACCAGCAACAGGCATATGCCTATCGCACCATAGGCACCAACGCGTGAATCCCTCATGATGTCGAGTACGCGTTCAGGTGTCATGCCACCACCGAAGCCATCGCAGACATCGGCAAAACCATCTTCATGAAATGCACCAGTCAGCATGATGCCGGCTATTGCGGACAGGATGACTGCGACTGTTTGCGGCCACCATTGCAAAACCAGCAGATACACGGCAGAACACACCGCAGCCACCACCCAGCCTACCGCCGGAAAATAACGTGACGCCTGATGCAGCCACGCGGGATCAAACCCCACCCAGCGCGGTACGGGGATACGCGTAAAAAACTGCAAAGCAATAAAGAATAAACGTATTTGTTGCAAAACAGGCTTTCCGAAGCATTGAGCAACATTGAACAAGAATGATTTCAGTCGCTGCTCTTTTCGCTGACCTGGGCAGATGCAAATGTCGCCATCTGGTTCAGGAAATTGACTGCCGCCAATAACATGGGATAAACCAGTGCGGCACCAGTGCCCTCGCCCAGACGCAAATCCAGTTGCAAGACCGGTTTGACCTGCAATGCCTGCAACATCCTGGCATGACCGCTTTCATCAGACTGATGCGAAAATACACAGTAGTCCAGAATTGCCGGTTCTATTTTTGCCGCGACCAGCACGGCACTGGTGACAATGAAACCGTCAATCAGCAAGACCATGCGGCGCTCTGCGGCTGCCAGCATGGCACCCACCATGCTGGCGATTTCGAATCCACCAAAAGTTGCCAGCACTTCTTCCGGCTTGTGTATACCGGCATGCAAGGCCACAGCCTTTTCTATGACAGCCTGTTTATGGGATATGCCTTCTTTCGACAAACCTGTGCCGGCACCAACGCAATCAGCTACCGCTATGCCAGTCAGTTTATGCATGATAGCCGCAGCGGCTGTGGTATTACCGATGCCCATTTCACCAAAACCCAGCACATTGCCTGCCAAGCTGGCAACCAGATCGCGGCCATTTTGCATCGCGGCCTGGCATTGCTCAGACGTCATCGCTGGTTCTTGAGCAAAATTGCGTGTACCGTTGGCCACTTTCTTGTTCTGCAATTTTTCACGTGTGCCAAATTCATGATTCACACCAGCATCAACAATATGCAATGCGATGCCGTTCTGGCGGGCAAACACATTGATGGCGGCCCCATCTGCCAGAAAATTTTCCACCATCTGCCAGGTCACGTCTTGCGGGAACGCTGAAACACCTTCTGCCACTACACCGTGATCGCCTGCAAAGATAATGATTGCCGGAGCCTGCAAGACAGGCTTGGTGGTTTGCTGTATCAGGCCAATCTGCGCTGCCAATTGTTCCAGCCGGCCCAGACTGCCGAGAGGCTTGGTCTTATTATTAATGGCAGCAGCCAGTTCGGCTTCAAGGGAGAGATTGCTGGTGCTGAAGATTGTTGTCATGTGTTCAGGTCTGATATGGTTGACTTTGCTATGCAAAGAAAAACGGCCGGCAAAAAGCAGGCCTGCGCCAACTATATAAAGTCAGCTTGTTATGCGGATTAGTAATAAAACCTGTCCAGCAAAATCACCGTCCAGGTTGCGACCGCGATCAATAGTGTCAGCAAGACTGCGGCGCTGCCGAAATCCTTGGCATTTTTTGACAGTGTATGACGTTCGAGTGAAACCCGGTCAACCACGGCCTCTATCGCCGAATTGATCAACTCCACCACCAATATCAACATCAGTACAGCGATCATCATCAGCTTTTCAAAAGCTGATACAGGCAATATCAGGGCAATAACAGCGCCAATGACGACCAATACCAGTTCCTGGCGAAAAGCATGCTCATTTTTCCAGGCTGACCGAAAACCGTCTATGGAGTAGAAAAATGCCGAAAAAATACGACGCAGACCACTTTTACTTTTAAATTCGCTGACAGCTTGTTCTTTTTCAGACATCTTTGATTCCTTTAGCCTTAAATACACATGCAGGCAAACCAGCGCGCTTGCATTCTGGAGGCGGATTTTACAGGACAATAATGATCAGACAAGCAAATTTGCCTGCCGTAAGCTGATTTAATGTCGTACGGCCTCGTAAAAATGCACTACTGGCTTGCGGTATTTTGGTGACGAAGCAGTGACGGCAATTTCACATTATGGTATAACAAGGATATTGCAGCGCACCAACCACCATATGAAAAACGATTCCACTAATTCAGACAAGACGTCCATCCAGGTCATAGAGCGCATGGTGTCTTTGCTCGATGCGCTTTCGCGTTACCAGGACCCTGTCAGTCTGAAAGAGCTGGCGATTGTCACAGGCCTGCACCCTTCTACTGCCCATAGAATTTTGAACGACATGGTGATTACGCGCTTTGTCGACCGTGCAGACACCGGTTCTTACCGACTGGGCATGCGCTTGCTGGAGCTGGGCAACATCGTCAAAAGCCGCCTGAACGTGCGTGAAGCCGCGCTGGAATTCATGCGCGCCCTGCATCGCCAGACTAACCAGACCATCAACCTCTCAGTACGCCAGGGTGACGAAATTGTCTATATCGACCGGGCTTTTTCTGAACGCTCAGGCATGCAAGTGGTGCGTGCGATTGGTGGCAGGGCACCACTACACCTGACCTCTACGGGTAAACTATTTTTGTCGCTCGATGAGCCCAAGGCAATACGTGCCTACGCTACCCGTACCGGTCTGGCCGGACACAACAAGAATTCGATCACGGATCTCAATAAACTGGAAAAAGAACTGGCAGCCGTACGTGAAAATGGGTATGCCAGGGACAATGAAGAACTGGAACTGGGTGTACGCTGCATGGCCGCAGGCATTCATGATGACAGCGGCAAGATGATCGCCGGCTTGTCTATCTCAGCCCCGGCTGACCGCTTGCAGGAGGAATGGCTGAGTAATCTGACCGATACGGCCAGGCAAATTTCATTGACGCTGGGTTATATAGAATCCCGTTAAACATGCGGGTGTTAAAACCAGCGTCGCTCTTTTGCTACGATGCAGGCCTTTGTACCAAGGCCCTCATCAGCCGACATATTCAATAAAGTCAAAGCCATTCTGTATCACGCCAATGACTTTCAACTTGTTTTCCTGTCCTTCGGTAAAACTAGCCAACGCTCCGGCAAGGCTAATCTTATTGGTGCTTATCTCATTTTTCCAGTAGTCATAACCAGCCTGATCGGGGATGCGCCCCAAAATATTCTTGTACAAGGTCGTCAGAAAAGTATCGACCGAAGGGCTGGCGCCATACAAGGCCTGAAATTCTTTCGATTGCATGAACCCTGCTGCTACTGTCGTCAGACTGGACCCTTTGTCCATGTCCTTGATCCAGTAACCAAGCCCTGCCAGGTCTGGCGTGCGGCCAAAAGCGGCCTGGTAGATACGATATGCCTGTCCAGCGGTTCCATTGATGTCCAGTGCTACGGACAGGTCAGAAAATTTTAGCCGTTCCATGTTACTGAGCGTATCAGTGCCTTGTGAATTCGGCTTGGCCACAGTGAAACCGCTGTTATTTCCGGCTACTGTATAAGCCGCTCTCAGGCCAGCGTATTGTGCCGTATCAAGCCCCGCCCCACCGTCAATCACATCATCACCGCCACCTCCGTTGATGAGGTTATTGGCGGCGTTACCTGTCAGCTTGTCACTGAAAGCCGTACCGATAATATTTTCTATTGTTGCATCAAAGGCAATGGATAAATTATTGAGGGCAGCGTCGCCATTGGCAATGCGTCCGACAGAATTCAATGACCCCGGTGTCAGATTGATGGTCGCAGCTGCCGTAGTCCTGGAGACATCGATTGTATCAATGCCGCCTGTATCGTTGATGATCTTGAGCGTGCGGCCATCCATATCGTTATAGACATAGGTATCATCGCCTGTATGATACGCCTTGCTCCCGTACAGGTATTTCAAGGCCAGCATGTCGTAGGTTGCGAAGAATTCGCCTTGCTGGTTTTGTGCGATCGGGTTATAGGACATGATGGAAATCCAGCTACTGTCTTCGGAGGTCGCCAGATAATTACCCGCTTCAGGGCTGGGTGGCTCCCCGGCATTGTAGTTGCCTGGATGATTGAGACCTAGCGCGTGCCCTATTTCGTGTATCAGTATCTTGTAGGCCTCGCTGCCCTTTTCATAACTCACATTCATGTAGGTCGTTGACATGAACAAATCACCACTGCCAGCAGTAAATGCTGTGCCATCCGCAGTAGGAACAGGGAGCTTGGCATAGCCAGCGCTTTTGTCTTGTATATTATTTGCCAGCCGTATGCCGGATTGAATATCAGTATCAGCCACTTCCTTGAACGTCACATTCAACACCTGGGCAATGTCTGCAAAGATCGTTCTGGCAGCGGCCATCTGTTCTGGAGTGAAGGACTTAAAACCGTTTTTGTCTGAATCGGAAGCGGAAGAGGTCGGGGACTTGATGAAGCTATAGCTGATTTCAACTGGCGTGCCTAACGCCTTGCCGGTATTCCAGCGATAATTGATATCATCAATCAGTACATCTATCCTGTAATCACCTGAAAAAGGTTTGGCGATGATGGTCTTATCCGGCATGATCCAGCTCCTTCATAGAAGATGTGTTGGAAAAACTGGGTAATGAATACGGCGAAACCGCATAGAAAAATTAAAGAGAGGAATAGTTAATTCTACGCCGCGAGACGGCCGGACTTGTCGCGATTTCGATACAAACAAATAATCAATCGTTAAAGTGTGTTAAGAGGCAGACATTATCTACGCCACCACATAAAAAAAGCAGTGCCTGCTAGCAGGCACTGCTTTTCGAAAACACAAATTATTTTGCTTGGCAATTGGCTTACTTGTAAGCCCCGGCACCAACAAAATAATCATCAATCTTTTCAAAATAACTGGATTTGGTTTCCAGAACCTTGGTCACCGGGTTAGGCCATTGATAATCTATCCAGCCATCATTCTTGGTTTTCAGGACGCCTATCATTTCCTTGATGATGGGCTTGCCTTCTACTTTCAGGTCCAGCAAATTCTTGCCTATCATTTTGGGGTTGGCACCATGTGACAGACTCATGCCGTTCATGTCGTAGACAAACAGATACAGGTCGCGATCATGAAAATCCTTGTTGGCGGGGTCGTTAAAATCGGCAAAAGCTTTTTCGCGGCCATTTTTCTTGATGAAGGCAATGCCTTTTTTGACCATGGCTTGCGCCTGCGCTGTTGAGCCACGATCTTCGGCAGAAGCCGGCGCCATAAAGAACATCCCAGCCAACGCCAAATAGAACAATTTGCTCAATAATTTCATCATGCACCCCTTTGTTGTTATGTCTGGTAAAAAGCCAGAACCTGGTTAAATGTTGCCGTCAATCACCTATAATTCATGAGTTCTTGTTCTTCGTCCAGCATTAATCGCTGTGCGGCGCAATAATATGAGCGATATGAAAAATATCTTACTCCAGAAATAAAACAATCAGGATTATTTTGGACAGGTGCAACTGAAAACACAACAATGGCAGCAGTAGCATCAGTGGCCAATAGAAATCAGGTCTGCTCGTATCACTCGCTATTTGAGAAGCAGTTGATTGACCACGCCCTGTACATCATCCAGATTGCGTACCAGTTTTTCCAGTTCTTCCGATACAGTAGCTGAACGAACGCAACCCTTTAGCCATACAAAACGACGTTGCCCTTCTACCCAGATGCTGCTGTCTGTAAATCTGCCATCAGCCTCAATCGCACGCTGTACCCTGGGAACGATTTCTTTATCGTACAAATACGCATTGGGCAGACGACATTGCCCCGATTGATAACAGCTGGTACCGCGTTCGATTCGGGAATGTGCTTCTGCCTTCACTTGCGCCATTGTCAGCATGGGGGCGACTGGTTCCGGGCAGTCACTGATTGCCTTTGTCACCTGCAAGAACGGGTCGTTAAAGTAATTGGATTTGAGTTCTTCAGCCTGTATCTTTCCAATACCCGTCAGAAAGACCGCCAATAAAACCACAATCTGCTGACTCTTTTCTCTCATAAAAACACGCCTCGCTTCTATCATACATTCAGGAATGTCCCCATATTATCCAGTTTAACGCGAGCTGACTATTTTGCCTCAGGCAAAAACAAAACAGCCAGCTTGGCGATTACCAGGCTGGCTGCTTACAGGGTGAAACTAACTATCCCTATATTTTTGCGCCGAAACGATCCAGACGCGGTAAATAATATTGATCACCATTGAGTGAATACATCAGACGCTTGACCTGACCGGTGATCAGCTCGCGCTTTACCAAGCCAATATAACGTGAATCACGGCTGTTATCACGGTTGTCACCTAACATCAGGTATTCGCCTTCGGGCACTTTCACTGGCCCAAAGCTGCGCATGGCTTCACGGTCTGGCATGACGATCATCTCATGTTGCAGGCTGCCCAGGCTTTCCTTGAATACCAATTGCTGCCCCGGATATTCGCGCGCAGGCGTCAAATGGTCGGCACCTTTCGACAATGCAGGCTCGTAAGTGGCAGCCTTACCGTTAATAAACAGTTTTTCATCATGCATTTCAACCACATCACCGGGTATCGCCACCAGGCGTTTTACCAGACGCACACCATCTTCCGGTGAGATAAAGGTCACCACATCGCCACGTTGTGGGTCAGCGACATGCTTGAGAACGACATCCGTGAACGGCAGTTTTACATCATAGGCGATGCGATCACAGATGACGCGGTCGCCTTCGAGTATGGTCGGATACATGGAGCTGGTCGGCACGGTGTAATAGTCTGCCAATGCACCACGGACAACGGCCATGCCCAGCATCAGCACGATAAAACCCTTATTGTCGCTAATCAATTTCTTTATATTCATGGCAAATTCCTCTAAAGCAGATCTGGTAAATCGATACTATCAAGATAAAACATCAATGACAAATGGATAGACAAAAAAAAGCCCCGAAAGTTCGGGGCTTTTTTAGCCGGGATGAAGAAGCAAATTATTTTGCGTGCATCAGAGCAACTGTGGTGTCCAGCATACGATTGGAGAAACCCCACTCATTGTCGTACCAGCTCGATACCTTGACCAAACGTCCAGATACTTTTGTCAGTGTTTCATCATAAGTACTGGAAGCTGGATTGTGGTTGAAATCAACCGATACCAGCGGTGCAGTGTTGTAATCCAGGATACCTTTCAGGGCACCTTCGGATGCATCTTTCAATACTTGGTTGATCTCTGCCACTGTGGTGTCGCGGGCGGCAACGAAAGTCAGGTCAACGACGGAGACATTGATGGTTGGTACGCGCATGGCGTAGCCGTCCAGTTTGCCATTCAGTTCTGGCAAGACCAGGCCAACGGCTGCAGCTGCGCCAGTTTTGGTCGGGATCATGCTCATGGTGGCAGAACGGGCACGGCGCAAGTCTTCATGCATGACGTCGGTCAATACCTGATCATTGGTGTAAGCATGGATAGTCGTCATCAAACCATTGACGATACCGATGGCATCATTCAGAGGTTTGGCCAAAGGTGCCAGGCAGTTGGTCGTGCAGGATGCATTGGAAATCACTGTGTCAGTGGCTTTCAATACGCCATGGTTGACGCCGTAGACGATGGTTGCATCGACATCCTTGCCGCCTGGGGCAGAGATGATGACTTTTTTCGCGCCACCAGCCAGATGGGCAGAAGCTTTTTCTTTTGTCGTGAAGAAGCCTGTGCATTCCAGCACGACGTCAACATTCAATTCACCCCAAGGGATGTTGGCTGGATTACGTTCTGCAAATACTTTGATCTTGTCGCCATTGACGATCATGGTGTCGCCTTCAACCGTGACTGTGCCCGGGAACTTGCCGTGGGCTGTATCGTAACGGGTCAGGTGGGCATTGGATTCTGCATTGCCGAGGTCATTGATCGCAACGATCTGAATCTCATTCTTGAACTTGCCACCTTCGTAATGCGCGCGAAGGATGTTACGGCCGATACGGCCATAGCCGTTGATTGCGACGCGAATCGTCATGGTTTTATCTCCAAAGGACTAAACAACAATAAATACAAATCAAAAAAAAAGTACCGGAGCACTGATTAAGCATAGCGAGCGGCGCTAGTTTGAGTTATGAAGCGCAGTCGTACGAATGTACCAATGTACAACTGGCATCGCAGGCTCAAAATCGCGTCGCGCAGTAGTTTAATCAGTGTCTCCTAATGCAAAGAAGCAGAAGTACGCATGGCGTTGACAGATGCCATCAGCACCGACAAATCGCGCCAGCCATACCCGGCCTCCATCAATTCCATACCATCCCAGCTGAATGCCTGTTCGATCAACAGCATTCCACCCAATTCCTCGTAGAAATTGCGGGCGATGTCATTGCCGGAGATGACCCAGACCAGCAAACTTTCAGCACCTTGCGCCTGCAAGGTGCGTGCTACTTTTTGCAACATGCGGCGACCTATGCCTGAACGCTGCCAGGCTGGGCGCAGATAGATGGCCGTCAGTTCCGCCTGCATGCCCAGTTTTGGTTCTGGCAGCATCATACCGGATGCAAAGCCAATAACCTTGCCTTCGCTTTCTGCCACATACACGCAGATACGGTCTGCGGCTTCTGTCATGGCCTGCAAGATCTGACGCCATTGCAGTACGCTGTCTTCAAGACGCATTTCATCCAGATAGCTGTCCGGTATCATGCCGCGATAAGTTGCCCGCCAGCTTTCGACGCGCACTGATGCAATCGCTTCTGCATCGACTACGGTAGCACGACGCAGGCTGATCTCTTTGACGCTGCTCACAGTATTGTCAACCAAGTCTGTCATTATGCTGAATCTTACTTAATCTAATTTAATCTCAATTAAGCCAGTGTCGATTTGACTATGGCAATCACATTGTCAACTGTAAAGCCAAAGTATTTGAACAGGACGCTGGCAGGTGCAGATTCACCAAAGGTATCGATGCCAACTACCGCGCCTTCCAGACCCACGTACTTGTACCAAAAATCTGTCACGCCGGCTTCGATGGCGATGCGTGGCAAGCCTTTGCCTAACACTGCAGCTTTATAGGCGGTATCCTGACGGTCAAATACATCCGTGCAAGGCATGGACACCACGCGCACTGCAATACCTTGCTGCGCCAGTTCTGCCGCAGATTTAACAGCCAGTTCAATTTCAGAACCTGTAGCAATCAATACGGCCTTGGCATCAGCCACGTCTTGCAAGACATAGCCACCACGCTGGATGTCAGCGATTTGCTGGGAGCTGCGCTCTTGATACGGCAGGTTCTGACGAGAGAAGATCAGGGTTGATGGACCGTCATTGCGTTTGACTGCATGGGCCCAGGCAGCAGCAGATTCCACCGTGTCACATGGACGCCAGTTATCCAGGTTAGGGATCAGGCGCATGCTTGATACGTGCTCGACGGATTGATGCGTAGGACCATCTTCACCCAGACCGATAGAGTCATGCGTGAACACAAACAGGGTACGGATTTTCATCAGCGCAGCCATGCGGATGGCATTGCGGCTGTAATCAGAGAAAGTCAGGAAGGTTGCGCCAAACGGGATATAACCACCATGCAGGGCGATACCATTCATCATTGCGCTCATGCCGAATTCGCGCACACCATAATTGATATGGTTACCAGCCTGGTTGCCACGGACAGCGATGCTTTCTTTCCAGTTGGTCAGGTTGGAACCTGTCAGATCGGCAGAACCGCCGAGGAACTCTGGCAGCGATGGGGCAAATGCCTGGATGGCATTCTGGCTGGCCTTGCGGGTCGCGATGTTTTCTTTTTTTTCTACGCAGGAGGCAATTGCATTTGCCACCACTTCGTCGAAGTTGGCTGGCAAGTCGCCATTCATGCGGCGCGTCAGTTCAGCCGCTTTTTGCGGGAACTGGGCGGTGTAGGTTGCAAATTGTGTATTCCATTCAGCTTCGGCTTTAGCGCCATCTGCTTTGGCATCCCAGGCTTCATACACGTCAGCCGGTATTTCAAAAGGTGGGTATTCCCAGCCGATGTGCGCACGTACTGCGGCAATTTCCTTGTCGCCCAAGGCGGCGCCGTGCACATTGTGCGTGCCTTCCATGTTTGGAGAACCCTTGCCGATTACTGTTTTGCAGCAGATCAGGGTAGGCTTGTCGGATGTCTTGGCAGCAGCAATGGCATTGGCCACGGCTTCTGCATTGTGGCCATCAACCGCAGGGATCACATTCCAGCCATAGGCTTCAAAGCGTTTTGGCGTGTTGTCTGTGAACCAGCCTTCGACATGACCGTCAATGGAGATGCCATTGTCATCCCAGAAAGCGATCAGTTTATTCAGTTGCAGTGTACCAGCCAGTGAGCAGGCTTCATGCGAAATGCCTTCCATCAGGCAGCCATCACCCATGAATACATAGGTGTAGTGATCAACAACCTTCAAGTCGCCCTGATTGAATTCGGCAGCCAGCAGTTTTTCAGCCAATGCCATACCGACTGCATTGGTGATGCCCTGCCCCAACGGGCCAGTCGTGGTTTCCACGCCTGGTGTCACGTGTACTTCAGGGTGACCAGCAGTTTTTGAATGCAATTGGCGGAAATTCTTGATCTCCTCCATCGGCAGGTCATAGCCTGTCAGATGCAACAGCGAGTAATGCAACATCGATCCATGACCATTCGACAACACAAAGCGGTCGCGGTTGATCCATTTAGGATTGGCCGGATTGTGGCGATAAAAGCCTTTCCACAAGGCAACAGCAATATCGGCCATGCCCATAGGCGCGCCTGGATGGCCAGAATTGGCTTTTTGTACGGCATCCATGGACAAGGCACGAATTGCATTGGCCATTTTGGTGAGTGTTGCTGGCTGAAGAGATGAAATCATGGTGTCAGAAGGTAGTCTTGAGAAAACTGGTCAGTGTTGCGAGCTGGGGACATGAAACTCTCCCCGCGAAAACCCGATATTTTACCAGAGCATGAGGTCCATACTACAATTGCGATAATTAACAGATAAAATATAATAAAAAAGCAATTCTCAGCATTTCAACACACGATCAGGTCAACCCAAGCGCACGCATGTCATCTAAAAACCGTCATTTCTCTCTCGACGATCTTGCCAAATTATTTCCCCACGAGATTTTTATCCGCGGCCTCAACTATGCAACAGAAAACAAGGTCAGGGGCTGGAGTTTTGACAATGACTTCGTCGAAAGCGAAGTTCAGGGTAGTGGACGCAATCTCTATACGCAGGAGATAGAACTCATCTTCGATCACGGCAAGCTTGGCAGTGTGAACGGTGCCTGTAGTTGCCCGGTCGAATATAACTGCAAGCATGTGGCGGCGGTACTGCTCAATATTCTCGATCATCAAAACAAGGCTGCCAGCAAGCCAGATCTGATGGGAAAAACCGATGCAGCGCTCGGTTTTACGGAACAGAAATGGCTGCGCGAACTGGAGTTTGCCCACAGTGACAGCGCCACAAACTTCATTGAACATAGCCAGACAGACGAAGATGTGGATGAAGGATTCCTGATTTTCAGTCTGTCCACCACGGCAGGCAGCAAAGACCTGCGCCTGATCCCCGGCAAAGCCAGGCACACCAGCAAGGCAGAATTGAAATACACCAAGCTGTCCCTGGCAGTGCGGGACATGATGAAATCGGCCCATTTCCTGCAAGGAGACGATTACGAATTGCTGGCACTGTTCAATATGTGCACCATGAATTCGTTTTATTACTCGCATTATTCGCCAAAAGGCAGGCTGGGCGCCGTGCTACTCGAGCGTATTGCCAAGGCAGGGAAATTATATTGGCTCAATACGGAAAAAAAACAAAACCAATTGCTGAAACTGACTTATCACGACTATCAAAATGCCCATCTGAACTGGGACGAAGACAAGGAATATCTGCGCTTGCGCTGGCAACTGGACAAAGAAAATATCAGCGCCGAAGAATCGGGTAAAGCAGTTGAACTTTCATCATCCCCATTTATCCTGCCGACCGATCCACCCTGGCTGATAGGACAAGACAGTTGCGGTAAATTGCATGTACCTGCGGCGGGGAAATTGTCCTTGCACAGCCTGATCAATCTGGTGCAGGATGCCCCGGTTGTCGCGCTTGCGCGGACTGCAACACGCAAGGCCATGGCGGATCAATTGCTGGAGCTGGGTTTGCAAAACCTGATCCCCCTGCCCGCGCAGCTGGACATGCAACTGCGTGCAGATATCAAGATGCAGCCGGTACTGGAATTGAACAGTTTTACGCCAGCCCATACTGCTGAAGCATGTATCGATTTCGCAGTACTCAAATTTTTGTATGATGATGTGGAGGCTGAGCCGGATGACATGGGTGACAGTCTGTTGCGTCGTGGCGTGAACGGCCTGGAAAAAATTCTCAGAGATAAAGTAGCGGAACAGCTTGCCCTGGAAAAAATCAAGGCAATCGGCTTTTATTCAGACAACGCGGACAATGCCGCTGTGAACGGGAAAATGCCCGGTCAGCAGCAGTTTTTTTTGTTGCGTGATCAAAATGCTTGGCTGCAATTCGCCACGAAAAATGTCCCTGAACTGACGGCGCAAGGATGGCAATTGCGCTTTCAGGATGACTATCGCTACAACCTGCAAGAGGTGGAAGACTGGTATGCCGAAGTGGCAGAAGAAAATCAGCAATCGGTCTGGTTTGATCTGGAACTGGGCATCGTCGTCAATCAGACCAAAATCTCATTGCTGCCATTATTGGTCAGCCTCATTCGCCAGGCTCCGCAGGATTTCAGCCTGCAGATGGTGAACCAGCGCGCAGATGATGAACAGGTATTGCTTAGCCTGCCTGACCATACCCGCGTGGCCCTGCCCTATGCACGCATCAAACCTATCCTGCTGATTTTGGGTGAGCTGTATTTCAATGAACACCAGGGTGACAAACTACGCCTGCCCATGCTGGATGCCGCACGCCTGGCAGAACTGTCAGCGACCACGCATTTGCGCTGGATAGGCGGCGAGCGCCAGCAAAGTTTTGGTCAACGCCTGGCAGAGTTTGGCGGCATCAAAACCATCAACGCCCCCAATGGATTAAGAGCCAGCCTGCGTGATTACCAAAAAGAAGGCGTGGCATGGATGCAGTTTTTGCGTGAGTATCAACTCGCAGGCATTCTGGCGGATGACATGGGCCTTGGTAAAACCATACAGACACTGACCCACATCCTGCTGGAAAAAGAAGCTGGCCGTCTGACACAGCCTGCGCTCGTGATTGCCCCTACCAGCCTGATGGATAACTGGGCCAGCGAAGCACAGCGTTTTACACCTGACCTGAAAGTATTGGTCTTGCAGGGAAAAGAGCGCAGCAAGCTGTTTGAACAAATTCCGCAAGCCGACCTGGTCTTGAGTACCTATGCATTGCTGCCACGTGATGAAGAAGCCCTGCGACAGCACCGCTATCACTTGCTGATCCTTGACGAAGCACAGTACATTAAAAATGCCCAAGCCAAAGCCAGTCAGACTGCCAGCCTGTTGCAGGCCAATCATCGTTTATGCCTGACCGGTACCCCTTTGCAAAACCATCTTGGTGAACTCTGGGCACAGTTTAATTTCCTGATGCCGGGCCTGCTGGGTGACAGCAAAGCTTTCACCAGAGATTTTCAGCATCCTATAGAAAAACTCGGCGACAGCCAGCGCCATGCCTTGCTGACACGTCGTATCAAACCGTTTCTACTGCGCCGGACAAAAGACAAGGTCGCCACGGAATTGCCAGCAAAAACCGAAATCATCAGGCATATTGAACTGACTGGCGCGCAACGTGATCTATATGAAACCGTGCGCCTGGCCATGGATGAAAAAGTACGTGAAGAAATCGCCAAAAAAGGTATCGCCCGCAGCCAGATTATCATTCTGGATGCCTTGTTGAAGTTGCGCCAGGTCTGTTGCGACCCGCGTCTGGTAAAAATTACCGGTGCCAAAGCCAGCAAGGGTAAAGCACCGCCGTCAGCCAAACTCACAGAATTGCTGGAGATGGTGGAAGAGTTATTATCAGAAGGCCGCAAGATACTGATATTTTCACAATTCACCAGTATGTTGCAACTGATCGCCACAGCATTGCAGGAACAGCAGATCAGCTATGCCATGCTGACAGGTGATACTGAAAATCGCGGTGAAGTGGTACGCCGCTTTCAGGAAGGCCATATCCCGGTGTTTCTGATCAGCCTGAAAGCTGGTGGCGTGGGCCTGAACCTGACTGCTGCCGACACCGTCATCCATTATGACCCGTGGTGGAACCCGGCAGCAGAAAACCAGGCCACTGACCGTGCCTGGCGCATAGGGCAAGATAAACCCGTGTTTGTATACAGACTGATCGCCAAGGGAACGCTGGAAGAAAAAATCCAGGAAATGCAAATCAAGAAAGCTGATCTGGCACGTGCCATACTTGACCAGGGTGAAGTGGGTACAGCGCAATTGACGGCAGATGATTTACAGGGCATTTTTGCACCACTGGAATGATTTAATCGAAGAAAAAATGAAGGAGTGTCGCAGCAAAAAGATGTCAACACGTCGTCAGAAAATCCTTAAATCCTGAAATCCTGATTAGAAAAATTAATAGAAAAGAACATGGAAGGCTTACATCTGACCGCTGACTGTTTCGATTGCGAAGCAGAACTGGATTTATTTGTTGCACAAGACAGTTTGCGCAAGTGCATCATCGATGCCACCCTTGCTGCCGGCCTGACCATAGTCGGTGAAAAATTTCACCCTTTCAGCCACCCAGACGGCAGCCCTGCTGGTGTGACTGGCGCCCTGTTGCTGGCAGAATCGCATGTCGCCATCCATACCTGGCCAGAACGCCGTGCAGTGACACTGGATGTCTATGTCTGCAATTTCAGCCATGACAACGATGGCAAGGCCAGGCAGATTGTCGACACCCTGGTCGCGGCATTCCGGCCACGTGCAGTGTCACGTCAGGAATTGCGGCGCGGTCAGCCTGCAGGCCAACTGGCTTTTGAAGCCCTGAGCAAAGACAGTTATAGTGCTACCCGTATTGAACGTGTCGTTGCCAGGCATCAAAGCACGATGCAGGAAATCGAAATCGCAGAAACCGCCGATTTTGGCAAAATCATGCGCATAGACGGCGCCATGATGACATCTGAAAAAGATGAGTTTTTCTATCATGAATGCCTCGTACACCCGGCCGCCATTGCGCATCCAGAACCGCGTACTGCCCTCATCATCGGCGGCGGCGACGGCGGCTCGACGGAAGAATTGCTGAAGCACTCATCCATTTCCAGCATCACCCTTTGTGAAATTGACGCCGATGTCGTTCGCCTCGCGCGCCAGCATCTGACAAAAATACATCGTGGGGCGCTTGATGATCCCAAAATACAACACCGCCACGAAGACGGCTTTGCCTTTATCCAGCATACAAAAGAGCAATTCGATCTTATCCTGCTTGACCTGACTGACCCGGTTACACCGAATGGCAGTTCATTGGCTGCAAGCTGCATGAGCGAAGTTTTTTTTGCGGCCTGCGCCCGGCAGCTGACTGCCCAGGGCATGCTGGTATTGCATCTTGGCAGCCCGTATTATCACGCTGAGCGCTTTGCCAGCACTTTGGCCAGGCTGAAGGCAGCCTTCCCTACGGTGCGGCCATATACCGTGTATATCCCTCTATATGGTGCCTTGTGGGGCATGGCAATTGCCAGCAAGCAAATTGATGCCGCAGCAATTTCAGCGTCAACGGTAAATCTGCGCATCGAACACCGTCGCCTGCCATTGTTAAAGTATTACAATGCAGAAGTGCATCAGGCATTATTTGCTTTACCTAATTATGTCAAAGACCTGCTGCCACCGACCTGAAACAGGAGAAACCGTGAGTGCCGGAAAAAACAAACAACATGGCAAACGCAGAGTCAGTCGTGCCCTGCCGTTAATGCTGGTGACCAGTGCTGCTTTGACCGCATGCAGCAGCGACAGCGGTAGTAGTGGCAATACAGAATTGACGGCCATACGCGATCAATATAAAAGTCTGGAAGATTGCCGCAAGGACTGGGGTGATGGCCCCGCCTGTGAATCTGTTGCGACCAGCAATCTCAATACTGACGGTACACCCAACAATAACAACACCAACAGCAATGGCTACACCAGCGGCGGTGGGCATAGTGGCTATAGCGGTTACAGCATGATGCATTATGGACCTTCGTATTATCCGGGCAGCCGTGATACGGCACAGCGCAGCTTTGGTCTACAGTCTACTGGTAGCGACCACGCCATCAGCCACACCACAAGTCATAGCAGCAGCGGTCGCGGCGGTATCAGCCGCGGTGGTTTCGGCGGTACCGCACGTGGTACTTCGGGAGGCGGCTGATGATACGCGTTTCATTAAAGCCACGCCCAGGCTGGCAGCAACAATTTGAATCCCTAGGTTTTAGCTATCATTCCATCGATGGACTGTATTGGGATGAACGCTATGCCTATTGCTTTACCGCACAACAGATAGACACTCTGGAACAGGCTAGCCTGGATCTGCACCAGATGTCCTTGCAGGCGGTTGAGCATGTCATCAAAAACGGCATGCAGGAGAAATTTGCCATCCCTCAGGCCTTCTGGTCACAGGTAGAAGAAAGCTGGCGCGAAAAAGAATTCTCTCTGTATGGTCGCTTTGACCTGAGCTGGGATGGCACAGGCGCACCCAAAATGCTGGAATACAATGCCGACACCCCAACCGGCCTGGTCGAATCCAGCGTGGCCCAGTGGTATTGGCTGCAAGATGTTTATCCTGATGAAGACCAGTTCAATTCCCTGCATGAGAAACTGATCGCACAATGGAAAAAATTTCCAAACAAGGGCTTGCTGCACTTTACCTGCGCTGGCGGCAATGAAGAAGACGAAGGCAATTTATCGTATCTGCGTGATACCGCGATACAGGCGGGCTTTGCCACCAAACAATGCGCGATAGAAGACCTGGGTTGGGATCAGAGCCAGGGCGTTTTTGTCGATGATGCCGATGCAAAAATAGAGAACCTATTCAAACTCTACCCATGGGAATGGCTGTGTCGCGAAGATTTTTCCAGTCAGTTGCTGACACGCCCCATGCGCGTCATAGAACCGGCATGGAAAATGGTGTTATCAAACAAGGCGATACTGCCGATATTATGGGAGTTATTTCCCAATCACCCGAATCTGCTACCTGCATTTTTTGATGCCTGGCGTATCAGTGGCAACCATGTGAAAAAACCCTTGTATTCACGCGAAGGGGAAAACATCTCCATTTATGCCAATGGCGAGGTCACGCGTACAGGGGGTGACTATGGCGCGGAAGGCTATATCTACCAGGCCTACGCTCCACAACCAAAATTCGATGATGGCATCACACCTGCCTACACCTCCATCGGCGCGTGGATAGTTGGTGATGAAGCTGCCGGTATAGGCATACGTGAAGATGAAACCCTGATCACCAAAAACACCAGCCGCTTCATCCCCCATTATTTTGTTGAATAGGATGCCCCATGAGTGAACAATTATTGACACACGGCTTGCTGGCTTTTTTAAGCCATATTGTCGCCGCCCTGGTATTGCTGGCGGTATTTACCGTCGTCTATATCCGCATCACACCATACCGCGAAATTGAACTCATACGTGCCGGTAATTGCGCAGCAGCAGCCAGCCTGGCCGGAGCGATACTGGGCTATTGCACAGCACTGGCGTCAGCCATTGCCAACAGTGTCAGCCTGGTCGATATGTGTTTCTGGGGAGTGATTGCACTGGTCATTCAATTACTGGCCTTTGCTGTGGCACGCTTGCTGCTGCCTGGCATCGTGTCAGATATCCCGGATAACAAAATCGCTTCCGGTATATTTCTGGGCGCATTGAGCCTGGGTTTTGGCATGCTTAACGCTGCCTGCATGACATATTGATTGCACCTGAATATAGAGAAATTGCATGCCACGTTTTTTTTGTCCACTTGCCTTAAGCATCGGTGCCATCATCAATTTACCTGATGAAGTGGCACACCATGTATTTGTACTGCGCCAGAACGTCGGCGACAACATCAGCATTTTTAATGGCGAGGGTGGCAGTTATGTCGCCACCCTGACCCAGGTTGCAAAAAAAAATGTAACCGCTGAAGTCAAAGTATTTTTACCCGAAGAATGCGAACTGCCTTATTCGCTGAACCTGGTACAGGCCTTGCCAGAAGCGTCCAAGATGGACTGGATCATAGAAAAAGCCATGGAACTGGGTGTCAGCGCCATACAGCCGCTTGCGGCACAACGCTGCGTCGTCCGCTTATCTGCCGAGCGTGCAGAAAAAAAACTCGCCCACTGGCAAGGCATCATCGTTGCCGCAGCCGAACAATGTGGCCGTAACCGCCTCGCCCACCTGGCTCCGCTAATGAATTTCAGCCAATGGCTGAACCAGCAAGACATGCATCAGAGAATATTACTGACACCTCGTGCAGAAATATCGCTGGCCGACTGGTCACGTCATCATCCTGCTCAGGCCGTCAGCCTGATGGTGGGGCCGGAAGGTGGTTACACCGATGAAGAAGAAAATCTCGCTATCAAACATGGCGTGCTGGCCTTGTCGATGGGGCCACGCATCTTGCGTACCGAGACAGCGGGGTTGGCAGCAATCGCGGTCTTGAACGCCGCCTGGGGTGGCATGTAAGGCACGCATGCCTTCTGGATAGCAAAGTTTCTGTAGCAGTAAAACAATGTCAAATTTCATACAAAGTTCACAATCCGGTTTGCCATTTGCACCTACACTCGCTTCACTTGACCAATTCAGAAAGGAAAACCATGGGACTACTTGACAGCGCATTAGGCATGCTGGGCGGCATGAATCAGACCGGCGGCACAAATGACGCCAAATCGATGCTGATGCAGGCTGCGATAGGCATGCTGGGTAATGGCCAGTCCGATGGCACACCCGGCGGCTTGCAGTCACTGATCAGCGCATTTCATCAGGCAGGTCTGGCAGATATCGTGCAATCGTGGATAGGGTCAGGTCAAAACATGCCTGTTTCTGCTGCACAAATCCAGCAAGCCCTAAGTGGCGGGCAATTGCAACAACTGGCAGATGCTGCCGGACTGTCGCATGAAGGTGCGGCCAGCCATCTGGCTGAATTCTTGCCAGGCTTGATTGATCACCTGACGCCACACGGGCAAGTACCAGAAGCAGGCAATATCAATCCTGCTGCGGTCTTTCAGCAATTTTCTTCGATGTTTGGCAATAGTCACTGAGAGTGTTAATTTTCGCCATAAACAAACCCAGCTTTCGGGTGTGTTTATGGTGAAAGATAAATCTCTACCCGCTCTTTACCCCGCCCTATATTATTGCGCTTCAGGCTAATTGTGCCCAGTTCACCAGTACGTCTGACATGCGTACCACCACAAGGCACGCGGGAAAAACCTGTTATTTCCCAATAACGTTTTTCAGTTATCTCGTCTTCAAATGCACAGTGGATGCCTGCATTGGCATCAATAATCGCCTGCGCTTCTTGGGCAAGTCGCGGCAATAAAGGCGCAATACTTTCTGGCCAGACGAAATCGATACGCGCTTTTTCCTGCGCAATATGCGCTCCGGCCTTGCCTACCCCATCCAGTGATTTATAGCATAGTTCCAGCACTAGTTCAGCCGCAAAATGCAGACGCATCAGGCGATAACGCCTGACCCAGTCTATGTTGACTTCAACTGATTGACCTGCGACCAGCCCATGTCCGTCAGCAAGGGTATAGACAATCTCAAGTCCGTCTTTGCGGGCAGACAAGACGATATGCCCGCCCAAGCTGCCGTGATCGCTTTCCTGACCGCCTGAAAAGGCAAAGAAGATCGTTGACGCCAGCCAGATGTCATTCCCATCGACTTTACTTACTTGCGTGATCTGACTGGTTTGATAAGGGTCTTCCCAGAAAGTCTTTATCGCCAATTTTAAACCTTCACATCAATTGAAAATCGTTCGATTAATTTTCCAAATACCAGTCAGGAAGGGCTTCTCTATGCAGTTTCCAGTTTTCCGGGATACCTTCTCTGCCAACAAATGAAGCAACAATACCGCCGACAATTGCACAAAGCGTGTCGCGGTCACCGCCAGCACTGACGGTCAGCCACAATGCATGTTCGAAATTCCCCATAGCCTGGGCAACACACCATAGCGCAAGCGGTACAGTATCCTGAGCAGACATATTATGCCCGTTCCCCAATACTGAAACCGGGAACTCTATTGAATTAACTTTATCCATTGATTGTGCACGAATGAGTTTGGAACGTACTTCGCTTTGAGGCAAATTTTCTAGTACAGCCCCTAAAAACTGAGCATGTGTGGGCAGCATACTTGCCTCTTTATACAAGCAGGCTTGTGCCGAAGCCAACGAAACAGCGATAGCTCCCGCAACAGCTTCCGGGTGAGCATGCGTAACCTCGGCAGACAAACTGGCTTGAGTGACTATTAAATCAAGATCGTTAGCAAAATAGGCCCCCAATGGAGCTACACGCATAGCCGCACCGTTACCATATGATCCCTGTCCTTCGAAAACACTATTGACCACATTTTTCCAAGGCTCACCGTCGTTGATACGCGCTAATACCCTATGCATGGAAGGGCCATACGCACGGTCATAGCTATAATGCTTTGCAAAACTCTTGGCCAGTATTTCCTGATCAATTTCCCCACAATTGCGCAACACAGAAATGATCGACAATGTCATTTCTGTGTCATCGGTAAAATACCAAGGCGCATCAGGTAACTGTCGTTCATTTTGTGCCAAGACACTGGCATCGCTTTGGAAAAAAGCATTGACCAAAAGAATCACCAATGGATAATCCTTCCAATGACACAAGCGCAAGCTCTAAAGAATTGTTCATTTAATTGTCAAAAATCTGTTTTTATGGCGGTAGAAATTCATTAGCTATTCCTTGCAATTCCCAAGCACCTTACGAATTTCTTCTACGAATTGATCCGCTTCACGTTTTCCTTGCTCATCACCTCTGAGATGGCTGATGCGCAATTTGACGAAGTTGTTATTGATCGCGGTGAGATAACTGTAAGACGTCAGGGTGCTTTCAGAAACTTGCATTTCATAGGCACGCCACATGAATTGCGGGCCGCATCCTTTGTAGCTTGAAATACGGCCACCACCAGTTCCCAGATTGACGGACTTGGCCTGCCCTGTGGTTTCAAGTTGTTTGACTTCGTCGATGATCTGGGCGAAGTGTTTATGAACGATGGGTGAACCAACACCATTGGGGATCTGGCTGAGTCCGGCATTATAAATATAGATGGAAGCGATGACCGGGCCGCTGCGCTGGTAACGGATATTCACTCCTAATTCTTTCTTTGGGAATTCTTTTCTGTCACTAAAAGTCAAGCCAGCAACTTTATCGGGAAAAGTTACGCCAATTGCGCTTTCATAAACGCCTGCCGTTGCACAGGTCACCGTACAAAAAAGTGCCAGGGGAAATAAATAACGATGCATGGAAAAACTCTCTTGATAAAAACATTCTGTTTATCGTATTGCGCAATTCAGTGTCAAAGGTGATGCGATATGTTAAATCACAAACTAGGTTGCAATCGGACAGGCATCACGTATCGCCGCATGTGACATCAAGAATTGCCAGTGCTGTTCGTACAGGGGTAATTCCGTGGCAACGCGTCCCAGGTCCAGGGCCTTGCGATAAATGATACTGACAAAAATATCGGCCATGGTGAATTGATCACCAACCACGAACTGGCTTTGCTGCCATAAACGGCTCTGCAATTTTTCGAGATTGATAAACAGCCAGTTGGCACGCAAGGGACGCATTTGTTCCCTGCTCCAGTCAGGGTGAAAATACTTGACCGTACTGCCATTTTGCTGGGGATGTATCGATGAATTGATTGCCTCGCAAATCTCGCGTACCTGGGCGCGGGCAAATGCATCTGTATATTGCAAAGGTGGGTTGGGTGCGATCTCTTCAATGAATTCTGCCATGGCCATTGATTCGCTCAGTGGTATGCCATTGACTTCCATCAGAGGCACCCTGGCAAAAGGGCTGTGCAAGCGCACCAGCGGCCCGACATCTCCCAACCCTACATCAATGCGTTCGTAGACGACAGATTTGTAATCGAGTATCCACAATAAACGCTCGCAACAATTTGCGTCGGGTGCGTGATAAAACCTGATGTCCATGAACTGTCCTCTTAATTTATGTTTCCCATCAAGCATACGAATTGCCAGAGTGTGCGAAACCCGTCCGACAATGTTCTGATATCTATTTGTATATATTAATGCAAAACAGGCGATGCCGCAGCGGCATTGATCCCGGTCTGATGCATCAATCATCCACAGAAAAGTAGACGATAAAAAAAGCCCGCCAATATGGCGGGCTCTCTTGGTACCGAATGCTAAAAGCCAGATACTGAATAAATCTTACTGCGCTATCAGCGATACATCATCAATCAGGAATGACGTCGCCGTCACGCTACCTTCAACGCCGACAAAATACACGCGTATGGTCTGGCCTTTATAGCTGCTCAGATCGAAGGTCTTGTTGACGTAAGCCGTTCCCTTATTCAGATTCGAATAAGTTGCCAGCGTTGCCAATACCGTGCCACTGCTGTTTTGTATTTGCAGTTTCAGCGTATCGTAAGCCTGGGTCGTGGTCGTTTCATCAGACGTCACCTTCAACCAGAAACTTAGGCTGGCGGATGTGGCGGCAGCTGGAATAGTCACTTGCTGATACAGGGTATCCGTATGAGCGCTGCCATAACCATTGAGCCAGGCTTTGTAGCTACCGGTACGAGACGCTTCCGAGCCACCGGTACTGATAACGCCAGAGCTTGCTGTCCATGAAGTGGCACCACTCTCAAACCCGCCATTGGCGATCAACTGCGTAGAGGTGCTGTTATTGACAGTAAAACTCACCGCACTGGATGTACCAATATTATTGGCGGCATCATAGGCTTTGGCAGTCAGGCTGTGTGTCGCATTCGACAAGGTGGTCGAATTCAGTGTCGTGGAATACGGCGATGTGGTGCTGCTTGCTTTCAGCGCGCCATCGACATAAAACTCGACCTTGGTAACGCCCACATTATCGGTCGCCGTGGCAGACAGCGTGATATTACCGCTACTGCCGCTTTCACTGGCGCTGACTGTTGGTGGTGTCGTGTCAACTACGGCATTACTGACTGAAAAACTGACCGCAGACGAAGTACCAATATTGTTGGCCGCGTCATAGGCTTTGGCGACCAAACTATGGCTGCCATTGCTCAGGGTCGTGGAGTTCAGCGTCATACTGTAGGGTGTGCTGGCAAGTGTGCCTTTGAGTGCGCCATCAACATAGAACTCGACCTTGCTGACACCAACATTGTCCGTCGCATTGGCTGACAGTGTGATGGTGCCGCTGCTGCCGGATTCACCTGCACTGACTACTGGCGGGGTTGTGTCAGCCGTATTCGACTGTGTTACCCAGACAGGGGATGACCATAAAATCTTACCGTCATCCTGCGTGATTTTCGCATAGTAAAAATGCTCACCAATAGCAGGTGTCGTGGTCGTAGTCGCGGTGCTCGACAATTGCGTTACCGTGCCGTTACGACCAGGTACGCCTTCATAGATGGCAACGGTAGCAGCGGTGCGACCACTGTTGCTGGCAAAATTACTGACCAGGGTCAATGCACCACTGTTGGTGAAACGCTCGCCCATCAAATGGCCATTGGCAGTCAATACAATTTGTGAAGTCTTGTCCATGGTTGCAAATACACGGCGTGCTTTCAACGCATCCAAAAAGTTGGCTGTGTTCAAGGCGACACCGTTTGGCAGCAATACGCCAGTACGGTTAGTGTAGGAGGCACCCCAGTTGGCACAGTGATTATCCTGGTCTGTCGTGAAGGCAACGTGATAACCTGCTTCCAGCGCCTTGTTACATGCGCCTTCATAAGTGCTGCGGCTGGTTTCAGTCTCGGTGGTGTTGGTAGAAAAAGCGGAAGAGTTCAATACTTCGCAGGCGACCATGGCCTGATCACCATCGGCCGTGTAACCCAGTGCCACACCATTGGCGGCAAACTGCCCGCTGGATGAAGGATGATTAAACTGACCTATCCAGCCACGCTGACGCATCAGTGTGTACAGGGCGGCATAATCACCTTTTGCTGTCAGCGTATCGGCGATCAACTGGTTGCTGCTGTTATATTCCCAGCCCAGCAATTCATTCGAGTTGAAAATATTCATGTGACCACCGTTGGTGATCACCCCCCATTCCATGCCATAAATAGCCAGGAAACCGGCATGGCTGGAATTGAAACTGGTCGCTGCCGCCAGACCTGACTGATACAGGTTTTTGGCCGTAGCCGGATTAGCCGACGCATTGGTGCTGTCAGAACCATCATACATATGGTTATGCTCTGAGGTCATCAAAAAATCCAGACCTTTGTTCAACGCATATTGATAGGCATCCGTCGGGCCATATGGGGCAGATTGCGGGTTTTGCGCACCTGTACATGAGCTCAGCTCACCGCCACCATCACTATGGTTGGTCTGGCTATGCAGATTGCCGTAATAAATCGTGTAAGGCAGAGAACCTGTTGCGGCAACCGGCGGTGGCGCAGCAGCAGCTGTCTGACGACTTGCAGTAGTTGGCGAGGATGCAGACAGGGCTTTGCTGGCTTTGGTAGGCAAGGCGGCAAAGCCCGGCATTTTAGGGGCGGCCAGGTTACCCACTTGCAGCGGCCAGCTTTGCGTGATGATTTCAGTGTCATGTTTGGCCAGGGCGCGCTCTACCACGCTGGCAATATCCGCACCGCTTACCTGAATAGCACTTGCATCGGTTGCCTTGGCGGTCAGCCTGACCTGATAGACACCGTCTTTCAAGGCTTCGCCTTTGGGGCCACGACCGCTCCAGAACATTTGCGCAGTGACTGTTTTCTGGAACAGTTTTTCCACGCCATACCAATGATCTACCACACGGCCATCCGCAGCCAGTAATTCAATACGCCAGGTAATAGCCTGCTCTTTCGTTACATACGGGTATTCAAATTCCATCGTGAAGTAACGTGATTCAGCACCAGCCTTGGCATCAGAACGGAAAGGTACGTGCAGGCTGGCATCAAATTCATGATGGTCAGGAATAGATGCCAGGGCAGTTTCCATGCCTGCTGCACCGACTGCGAAAATGAGACTAAGTTGTAGCGCCAGCATTTTTAGTTTGCTGTTTTTTTGATTGCATTGCATGAATTACACTCCCTGAATTACTAGTTAGATTTTGTGACATCAGCACAAATATCTTCATTCAGCAGCAGCAACAGAGACGGGAATAAAGGCAGGACCACATACCATGAACCTGCAAGCCTCCTACAGGGGAGCAGTTCACTCTCTCGCTTCTCACTACAGCATTGTTCGGACATCTGTGATCTGCCTTTTTTGTAAAGCAGTTACCTGTTCTTCTACCAACCGAGCTGTTTGCTTTTTTTCTAGAAACGAGATTTAACGACTTTTTTAACTAGCAATCGTTTGCGCAAACGATTACTAGATTAACATCGCGTTATGTCAGTTTGATTACCTGTCTTTAACTTTTTTTCACATTTATGCAAAAAAACTACTAATTGCGGGTTTTTAGAGCAAATCCTACTAATGGATCACTGCGAAAAATGCCAGGCAGAAAGTAAATCGAGGGGTTTATTGCCGCACAGAAAAAATGAACAGGCTTTTTTATTCATGCTGCCGACACATGCCTAAAACAATATTGGCTTTACAAAAAAAATACCTGAGTGAAAAATTTCACCCAGGTATTTTTTTCTATCCAACTGTGTTTGGTGCGACAGGCTTACTTCACGCCATCCTTTAACATTAATTTCTTGATCATGCCTACAGGCGCACTGCCGTAGCTTAGAAACTGCTCATGAAATTGTTTGAGATTGAACTTGTCACCCTGCTGTTTCTTTAATTGTTCACGGAACTCCAGAATCTCACTATAGCCACTGAAGTAACTGGCAAGCTGCACCGAGGTATATTGCACACGCAGCCACTTGCCATCGGCTTCCGCTTTTGTCTGGAAAGCCTGGTTCATCAGAAAGTCTTTGGCATCCGCCTCTGTCATGCCCAGCACATGCACCTGATAATCAAGAATGGTATTGCAGACCGCACGCAAATTCCATTTGTAATACATGAGCCACATTTCCGGCGTGTTATCGCCATAGCCTGATTCCAGCATCATGCGTTCGCTATAGACGGCCCAGCCTTCCACCATGGCACCGTTACCGAACAAGGTCTTGATCACCGATGGCGATTGATTCGCATGTTGCAACTGGGTGTAATGACCAGGGATTGCTTCATGAATATTAAGTATCTGCAAGACCCAGTAATTGTATTCACGCAAGGTGCTTTCTATCTGCTCTGGTGACTGGCCTTCAAGGGGTGTGACGTTGTAATAGGTTTTATCATTTGGCCTGAAAATACCAGGCGCTTCTATCGAAGCCAGTGTGACGCCGCGCTGGTATTCTGGTGTTTCGCGCACGATCAATGGTTTTTTGGCATCCAGGCTGACCAGGTCATGTTCACGTATCCATTTTTCCAGTTGCGGCAACTGACGGCGAATTTCCGGGTACAGGTCTTTGGCTGCAACATGGTTCTCTGATAATTTATCGATGACCATGCCGATTTTTTTGACACGATCGGCGGGTTTGGCCTGCCCTGCCATGGTTTTATCCCAAAGCTGGTCGGCCATTTTTTCCATATTGTTATGTGCTTCTTCCTTGAAGCTCAACGCGCGTTGATAAGTTTGTTCAGCGCTGAATGAAGACTGGATGTCGGCAGTGAATTTACCCTGGTACAAGTCCTTCCCTATGCGGAAGGAGCGTGCATTTTCAGGTGTCAGGTTTTTATCCAGCGCTTCCAGGAATTGCACATAATCGCTGACGGCGGCACGTGCGTTTTTTAGACCGGTATTCAGTGCCGCCTTGTCTTTGGCAGCAAGCTTTTCCAGCGCCGCGGCTCTTTCCAGATCGGCCAATACCGAGCTAGCACCGGCGCTTTGCTTGATCGCCAGGCGTGTATGCTCAATGGTCGGGTTTTTGATGCTGGCTTTCGCTGCCGCGTAGTAAGCTGGTACGGCTTGCAAACGCTGGATGGCCACTTGCACGCGGCGCGCCTTGGGGGCAAAATCAGTATTCAGGATCGCATCGAAACTGCCGGCAATATTGTGCAGCGACGGGTTCCATTCAAACTCACGAAACTGCGTCAAATACCAGCGCGTCCCATTAAGATAATTGCGTATCAACACGAGATCAGTCTGCTCACTGGCTGACAATTGTTCTGCATTCACCTTATCTATCTGCGCCAGCCAATGCTCAGTAAAGGCCACATACGCATCACGGCTTGCCTGATCTGGCAAAATCAGTTTATTGGCATCCTGGTAACGGCCTGCGGCCATCGCGGTATCCGGGTCTTGCTGCCACAGGGCAGACAAAAATTCCTTCTTGATCTTCTGAAAGCCCTGGTCTGCTTTTTGCGTTGTTGCAGCGGGCACCACTGTTGCATTCGTGCCTGTATTTGCGGCATTGGCTGCGCTGACCGCGCTGACTAAGCCAATGGCAGACAGGCCCGCCACACCTGTCAGGCTGACAGAAGATAACAAGGTGGCAAGCACCGCACGATATAAGTTTTTTTGCATAGGGTATGCCTCACAGGCTTAATATATTAAGAAACCAAGAGCAGCAGGCTAACATAAGATGAAGTGACATACCTGTATTTTTGTTTAACGACTCGTGAAAAACAATTTAGCTCATTTCAAACAAGCAATTTAGTTTTGTCCAGCTTCGGCTAACAAGTATCAGGGGCAGTGCTGATTTCTTTGTTACACTCCAGCCTCAAGAAGAGGCGCTGTCCTCTATACCAAACCAACAGAAAAAGAAAAACATGACCCCCCCTGCCCCACAATTGCAATGGACAGAAAACGACGAAGCACGTAGTTGCCGCTGGCATTCTGAGAGCGGAGCGCCTGCACCCAAACGTGTGCAAATCGCCGACGACCGCATGAATACGGAAACAGCCTACAAACTGGCCTGTGAAGGTACCGCTTTGCTGTGGCGTGGTGATTTTCATAATGCCAAGCAGCTTTTACAGGCACTGGCACGGCGCATTGATAAAAAACCTGCCAAGGCCAGCAAGAAAGCCAAAATACCGGAAAATGCGACCGAAGCCTTTCATTTACACCGGCAGGCACAATCCCAGCGCGCCAGGGTACTGGCAATGATCTTGCTGCCGTTTGAAGCAGACTACAGCCTGCCACTGCGCCGCGCACCGGATGTCAAGCTGGCATGCACTGAGGCGTATGGCCCGCCAACCACCGCCTTTGTAGCGTCCATGCGTGAATTGCTGGGCATCATCGGCGCGCATGAGTGGCGCAAGAATGGTGTGGAAATTGCAGCACTGGGTGAAAAAATACATCCCCACTACGGCGTGTTTTCTCCCGTGCGTGGTGAATATATCGACCTGGTGGCGAAAGCACCGCTACCATCAACGGTGCTGGCATTTGATATCGGTGTAGGTAGCGGCGTTTTGTCAGCCGTGCTGGCAAAACGGGGCATCAAAAAAATCATTGCCACCGATCAGGATCAGCGTGCGCTGGCCTGTGCACGCGACAATATAGGCAGGCTGGGGCTGACAAATCAAATCGAATTACAAGAGGCTGACCTGTTTCCCGCAGGGCTGGCTCCCCTGATCGTCTGTAACCCGCCATGGTTACCGGCACGCCCCAATTCGCCTATAGAATATGCTGTCTATGACCCTGACAGCCGCATGTTGCAAGGCTTTCTGGCTGGGGTTGCCGCCCACATGGAAGCGAACGGCGAAGCCTGGCTGATCATGTCTGATTTTGCCGAGCACCTGGGCTTGCGTACTGCGGCAGAACTGACCGGCTGGATAGATGCAGGTGGACTGACTGTCATCGCAAAAATGGATATCAAGCCGCGCCATCCAAAATCCACCGACAGTACTGATCCCCTACATGCTGCACGCGTCAAGGAAGTCACTTCATTGTGGCGTTTGAAATTGAAATAAACCGGTGTCAGTTTTCATAGGGCATGCTTGCAGCATCATCATTTCTTTAGCCTGTAAGGAAAATGCCAGCCTGGCGACTAAATGAACAGCCCCCCACGCTGTTCATTTAAGGATATGCCATGAAATCACTGATCTTGTTGACCTCACTCGCCCTGGCATGTGCCAATACTGTGCATGCAGCAGAAATGTGCAGCAAAACCAGCCCAGCCTACACGATAGCACTGCTGGAACTGTATACCTCCGAAGGTTGTGACAGTTGCCCGCCAGCAGACAAGGCCATCAGTCATTTGCACCAAAACACGGGACTGACGATGGACCAGGTCATCCCTCTGTCGCTGCATGTCGATTATTGGGATTACCTGGGCTGGAAAGATGTCTTCGCCAAAAAGACGTTTACAGAAAGACAAAGATCTCTGGCCGACCTGGCAGGCGCACGTACGGTGTATACCCCCGAAATTTTCATGGCGGGTAAAGAATTGCGCGACTGGCGCAGTGGCATCGTCGATGAAGTGAAACGTAGCAACCAAAAACCGGCAATGGCATCGCTGCGCATAGGCATAGAAAAACTGACCGACAATAAACTGTATCTGAACCTGCAAGGCAACAGCAAGCAGGCGGCCAAGCTGCATTTTGCCCTTGTGGAACAAGCACTGATCAGCAAGGTGCAGGCCGGTGAAAACCGGGGAGCAACTTTGCAGCATGATTTTGTCGCCAGGGAATGGGGAGAAGCTATCAGCCTGCAAGCAGCAAAAACGGAAAACTACACGGCACAACTTGGCATACCTGCGAACGCCAGACGCAAAAACCTTTCGGTAGTGGCGTTTGCGCAAGACCAGCAGGGCAATATCTTGCAGGCACTGAGTTTGCCGCTGTGTGAAGCGATGTGATTTTCTGCAACGCACAATTCATTCACTTGCAGTTCGCGCCATAATTACGCTGCCTGGCGACAAATTTTCTGGTACTGATCATTCATTTATTTTTAAAATCCGGCAAGCGGGGTAGACTTTCATCACTTTATGACCCGTCTGGTTTGCAGGAGATAAACCAAATGAATATGCTTGTCGCATTTCTTCACCATCTGGCTGCTTTTACACTGGTTAGTGCGCTGGTTGCAGAAGCTGTATTGATAGCCCAGCCTGTCACTATGTCGTCAGCCAGGACATTACGCTTTCTGGATGCCCTGTATGGCATGAGTGCCGTGCTGATCGTGGCAATGGGTGTGCTGCGTGTGATCTATTTTGAAAAAGGGAGTGATTATTATCTGCACAACCACGCCTTCCTTTTCAAAATGGCGGTGTTTGCTGTGGTCGGCCTGATGTCGATTTATCCGACTGTGGTATTTCTACGCTGGGGTAAAACCATCAAACAAAATCAAACGCCGACGCTGACAGCATCTGAACTGAAGAACATACGTCGGATATTAACGCTGGAATTGTGCGGTATCATACTGATCATTCTGAACGCCGTGCTGATGGCAAAAGGAGTTGGTTTTTCTGGTTAAACCGAAATACTCTGTATATCTGCTGACAGTGCATAATCAAGTATATTGTAAGGGTTGTATTCAAGTCTGATTTCTGGCAAGCTTTCTTAAACCTTGCGGTGTCTGGTTCCTGAGTACACCGCAGTTCTACAGGACTATGCCATGTACGATGAGACTGATTTCTTTGCTGTGTCCAAGTTCCTGAAACTGGGCATCAAGATCACCTTCAAAAACCCCATGGGACAATCCCCATCTTATCAAAGCACTTTCCCTACCCCGAAAGGCGCCACTGTCACGCTGGATGAAAAAAGCCTGTATGACATTGAGCGCAAGCTGCGTGCGCTGATAGGCAACGATACGCCGGTAAAAACCAAGCTGACGCCCATGGCTTATCTGGGTACCAATTTCCGCGGTTTGCTGTATTGCACCAAGGGTTCCAATGAATTTATCGTACAGGAAACCCATGACGTGTTTGGCACTGAAACCAAGCGTATCGTCCGCATGGCAGATGAATTCAATCAGCTGTTGAGTTGAACAACTATGTTAAACAACTAAGTTGAACAAATCAGATCAAGCTCGTATTGCCCCTTCTTTCGTCATTCACCGACGAACCACCGTCATTCGCCGAAATGGCCATGACAAGCTCCCTGACTTTGGATATCTTGAACCCGTTGATCAAGTATTCATAGACAGAGGGGCTAAAAATGGATGAACAATTTGAAAATCAGCGTTACAGCAAGGGAAATGTCTTCTTTGGCCTGGCGCTGATTGTTGCCGGTAGCGTGTTTTTGATGGATCACTTGGGCTTGCTGAACGCCATTGATTACTGGTTCTTGTTACCCGCATTAATTGCACTCAGTGGCCTGGTGGATATTATCAGCCCACGCAAACCCAAACATATTGCCAAAGGCTGTTTCAATATGGTCATTGCCTTCTGGCTGTACGTTTCAATAGAACATCTGTGGGGCTGGAATTTCTATACCAGTTGGCCACTGTTGCTGATTGCCTTTGGCATACAACATATCGTCGCCGGCTTACTGGCGACAGGCAAACAAGAAAAATAAATAATCCACACTTTTATCGTCAGGACAAACATCATGAACAATAATCCGCAAGGTCGTGTGCTGGTTGGTGCTGTACTTTTAATTTTTGGTGCACTGGCACTGCTGGACAACCTGAATCTCTTCAATGCCAGGGACATCTTTCATTTCTGGCCCATGGTTTTCATTTTTGTCGGTGCGCTGAAAATTTCAAAAAGCGATACTGCATTCGGCTATGCACTCGGTGGTTGTTTTATTATATTGGGTGTATTACTCGTCCTTCAGCACATGGGTATTATTTACTTCCGTGTGCGCGACTGGTGGCCGGTGTTCCTGATCGTTGCAGGTCTGGTGGTGATTTTCAAAGACCGTGTTGGTAATGGGCTTGCGGCCAGTAGTGATCAGCTCAATCAGGGGAATGCCTGCAATATCGTGGCTGTCATGAGTGGCAATAAAATGCAAAATAGCAGCCCCGACTTTAAAGGCGGTGAAATCAATGTTGTCATGGGTGGTGTCGAGCTGGATTTGCGCGGCGCATCAATACAATCAGAAGCAAGACTGAATGTTTTTGCCATGTGGGGCGGTATTGTCCTGAAAGTTCCCAGCGACTGGACCGTTGTCAGTCATGGAACACCTCTGCTCGGTGGCTTTGAAGACAAAACCGTGCCACCTATGCTGACCGCTAAAAAGCTGTATATCACAGGCTATGCGATCATGGGTGGTGTTGAGATCATGAACTAAAAATACATGCATCCTATCCTGTCAGATTCCCGCCGCTTCCTGGTCTATATCGCCGCCTGGTTGTTGACTGGCTGCTTTATCGCAAGGTTGCTGGTGGTGGCCGATCTGACCAGCGGGTCGTATTCTCTCCTGTTTTCATTACCACTGACTTTGCTGTGCGGTTTTTTTTCGTCATCAGCCTATTTCGTCTGTCGTTCCATTCCTTTCAATCAGCGTGCTTTTCTCACTGCGGTTCTTGTATTTGCCAGTGCATCGCTGATATCCGGTCTGTTATGGCTGGGCGTATGTCACGGCTGGAACAAAGTACTGATGATCTTGCTGGACGATCCTACTGCCCTGCCTATTTCTCCACACTTATCCGTCATCTTTTTTCTTGCCGGTTTTACCCTGTATTTGCTGGCCTTGCTGGCATTTGATGTGTACATCGCCTTTGATAACATGCGCGCATCAGAACGCCGGGAAGCAGCCTCACGCTTGCTGGCGCGTGATGCAGAGTTGCAGGTACTGCGCTCACAAATCGATCCGCATTTTCTGTTCAACAGCCTCAATTCCATCAGCGCGCTGACTGCCATTGATGCTGCCAGTGCACGCAATATGACGATAGCGCTGGCAGATTTTTTCCGGCAAACGCTGATAATTGCCGAAAAAGAAAAAATCACTTTGAAAGAAGAACTGCGGCTGTGTGAAAATTTCCTGGCAGTAGAGAAAATTCGCTTTGGCAAAAAACTGGGTACAGAATTCCATGTCAGCGAAGAAGCTGAGCAGGCATTGATACCACCGATGATTTTGCAGCCCTTACTGGAAAATGCCATCAAGCACGGCATACGCAATCTGGCCAGAGGTGGCGTCATTGTGGTCACTATTTTGCAGCGTGACCGCTGGTTGCATATATCGGTACAAAACCCGGTCAGCCCCGACCCGGTCAACAGCACTGGCAACGGTCTGGGCCTGGTCAACTTGCGTCAGCGCTTCTCTGCCTTATATGGCGAACAAGCACGGGTAAGCTGGCAGCAGGCTAACGATCAATTCTTACTTGAAATGGCTTTGCCATTCGAACAGGACAGCCATGACAGGCATGAATAAACCATTACAGGTACTGATTGTTGATGATGAAGAGCTGGCGCGCCGGCTGTCTGTGGAATATCTGCGTGCCCATCCTGATCTTGAGATCATTGGCGAATGTGAAACCGGCATGGAGGCGGTTGACGCGATTGCCAAACTCAACCCTGACCTGGTCTTGCTTGATATACAAATGCCTCAATTATCAGGGCTGGAAGTGCTGGAATTAACCGGCAGACGCAGTGGCGTCATCTTCACGACGGCGTATGATCAGTATGCGTTGAAAGCCTTTGACCTGCATGCCATTGATTACCTGCTAAAACCGTATTCTCAGCAGCGTTTTGATGAAGCCATCAACAAGGCACGCAAACTTCTTGCACAGGAAGTTACAGCAACTGAAAACACACAGGCGCTGGAAAAGCTCGTGGCACAGCATAGCGAAAAACTGCAACGTCTGTTGATACGCGACCGGGGTCAGGTACATATCGTCGCGCTGGAAAACATAGACTATGTAGAAGCGCAGGATGACTACATCCTGATCCATACTGGCGACAAGTCCCTCATGAAAACCCAGAGTTTGTCAGATTTGGAAACGCAACTTGATGCCACAAAATTCGTACGCATACACCGCTCTTACCTGCTGCATCTTGCTGCCCTGAAAAGCATAGAAAAGGCCAGCAAAGACAGCCATGTGGCAGTACTCAGAAACGGTCAGCAGATTCCGGTCAGCCGTGCCGGTTATGAGCGTATCAGGGCCATCATTTAAAACGCATTTCATCCACATTGGTGCAATGCTTTCTAGTTAATCGCTTTCAAGACCAGAGCCAGTTCTGTTCTGGTTTCCTGCATCAGGACATCGATATTTTCTTTATCAATGTTCAAGACTTTAAAGCTGCCTGGCACGGTATTCCAGTCCAGTTCTGCGATGGTCTCGTTGACAAAATGGGCATCGAGAAAATCTGCAACTGTCACCACATCAATCAAGGCCAGCCTGTGATTTGGCCCGGGTGTGTGATCACGGTGATCAAGCACGGCAACCCGTATGTCTTCAGCAATTTCCCAATCCTCCAGGATGGCCGAGCCTATGCTGGCATGCCAGTGGTCGATCAAATCCCACAAGGTTTGCTCAGTCGTGAATAATTCTTGGTAATGGTTCGCGCGATTCAATATGTAGAATTTGCCTATATCATGCAGCAAACCAGCCAGCATGGCTTTATCGGCACTTAATTTGGTAAAACTTCTGGCGATAACCATGGCCAGCGCCGCCACCCGCAAGCTACGTCGCCACAAGCCATCCATCTGTGCAGACAGGCTGCCATTGTATTTATTTTCGGCCAGTTGCTTCATGCCGATAGAAATAGCCAGATTGCGCACCGCCGAAAACCCCAGCATGGTCGTTGCCGCACGCAAATCACCGACCTTGCGCCCTTGCGGGTTAAACGAGGCAGAGTTGCTCAAATGCAGCACCTTGGCAGACAAGACAGGTTCCGTACCAATAATGCGTGCCACCATGTCTGTGGAAATATCGGCTTGGCTCAGCGCCTTCCTGATCTTCATGGTCGCCCCCAGCGATGTGGGAAATACCAGCTTCTTGGCCGATAATTCTGCCGTAAAGGCTTCCAGAAAGGCAAATTCAGTATTTTTTTGGTCAGTCATGATCCAGGAATTTCTTTTGACGATTTTTTATTTTACCTTGAGTAAGACTTTTGTATCGCGATTACTCCGTTTTGCCCCCGCAATTCTGCAATTCGTCGCATCTTGCTGGCAAGGCAGCACCTGAATGCCTATTCTAAGCACATCAAACAAACAAACAAAACAAGGGGAATACATCATGAAATTCGAACAACAAGACCAAATCAAGACTTTCTTAAGCCAAAGCATCCATGAATTTTTTTATCTGTGCGGCAAGGCCTGGCAGGCAATGATGCAATTGCCATTGCCCCATTTATTGCTGGCTTGCCTGGGAATAGCCTTGTTCATCGCGATATTGCCCATGGCCTTGAGTCTGTTTATCACCTTCATGCTGTTGAAGTTGCTGGTGCTGGTTGTCGCCATGGCCGTCAGGAAAAACCGCAATCAGCCAAGGCAGCTACCTTAAGCACGCAGCCAAAACTGCCGTGAATAAAAAAAGTGAGGCATGAAAGCCTCACTAAAGCCCTCTGGAGACGGCAAAAATGGTAGGTCTATCTTGCACTGGCTATCACAGCCTGGTAGCAAGATCAGTCAATTATTACAAGGACGTGGCTGCCCTTGCTGCCTGTTCGTACAGACCGGATAAAACGCGCAAAAAACGCGCGAGCTCACTTAATTCAAAACTTTCAGTACCATCACCGGTCAGCGCAGAAACCAATACCTGTTCACGTACTTCTGAATAACGCTGGCAAATATCCCGACCTGCTTCATTGGTCGAATACAAAATTTCCTTGCCGCGCTTTTCAGTCTGCACCAGTGCAAGTGCCTGCAATTTCTTCAAGGAATAATTGACGATATGCGTATCTTCAATATTGAGGATGAAGGCGATATCTGCCAGCTTTTTTTCCCTGGCTCGGTGATTGATATGGTGTAGCACCAGTACATCAGTGATCGTCATGTCCTTCATGCCAACGGCCGCCATGCAACGCACGGCCCAGCGATTGAAAGCATTGCTGGCGATGATCATGCCAAATTCAAATTCACTCAATTCAGAACTTCTTCCTTGCGCCAGATGCGCAGAAGAGACTATCGGCCGCCTGGGTGCCGGTGTCGTAGCGGCAGATGCTGCCGTCGCTACAGGAGAGACCGATACGGTCGTATCACCGGCATTCAGACTGGTTTTCTTTGCAGGTTTGGCATTCGGCATATTGGTTTCCTCAAAAATTCCATGACAAGATTGTCGCAATTCATTGCTTCATTTTAGCTATATTTTTAAGTAATGCAGCTAATTTATAAACAAAAAATCAACAAGCTATCAATATCTTCAAATAAGCAGCCGGCCTTTAAGCCAAATTCAAAACAATTATCGATGAAGCTTTACTTTATTGCGCCAATACCTGCGTTGAATTCTTTGTCATCAGCACAGGCTTGACGGCAGATGGTTTTTCCAATTTGAATACAGATACTGCCTTGACCAGCACTTCAGCTTCTTCCTGCATACTGTGTGCCGCCGCCGCTGCCTGCTCCACCAGTGCGGCATTTTGCTGCGTCATTTCATCCATGGCCGTTATGGCCTGATTGACCTGGTGGATACCGGTATTCTGTTCGCGACTGGCCGAGCTGATTTCACCCATGATGGTGGCAACATGCTGGACAGATGCCACGATGTCGCGCATGGTTGTTGCGGCATCAGCCACCAGCTTGCCACCGGCATCAACCTGCTCCACCGAGCTACCTATCAATGCCTTGATCTCTTTGGCGGCGTTGGCGGACCGCTGTGACAAATTACGTACTTCTGCCGCCACGACAGCAAAACCGCGACCATTTTCACCTGCCCTGGCAGCTTCAACGGCGGCATTCAACGCGAGAATATTGGTCTGGAATGCGATGCCATCGATCACAGCAATAATTTCAACGATCTTGTTGGAGCTAGATTTGATCGCCCCCATGGTCTGTTCCACTTTGGCGATCACTTCACCGCCTTTGCTCGCGTGTTGAAACGCTGTGCCCACCAGTTGATGCGCACCCTGGGCATTTTCTGCATTCTGGCCGACAGTGGCAGTTAACTCTTCCATCGACGCGGCAGTTTCTTCCAGGCCGGATGCCTGCTGTTCTGTACGATGTGATAAATCCATATTGCCATTGGCAATTTCACGCGAGGCCTGGCCTATCTTTTCTGAACTGCGCCTGACTTGTTCGACTGTCGCGATCAGACTCTTGTTCATTTGATCCAGCGATGTCAGCAGCTTGCCGGTTTCATCGTCTTGCCTGATCTCTATCTCCGCACGCAAATCACCGCTGGCAACAGCCTCGGCCACCAGGATGGCTGCATCCAGCGGCGAGGTGATACTCCTGGTCGTCAATACGGCGACCAGTATCGCCACCACACCAGCCACGGCCATCAAGCTGATCATGGAAAATTTTGCGGTAGATGAAACAACGGCAGCATCCCTGCCACTTTGCTCCATCAGACCAGACTGATAAGTAACCAGTTGATCCAGCGCTGCAAAATAAAGATCCTGCAAGGGAGCGATCTCTGGCAACACCAGGTCCTTGGCCTGCTCGACTTCATTGTCTGCCACCAGCTTCAGGAATTTGATCAATACCGGTTGATAGTTGAGTTTTGCAGCCAACACTGCCTGCAACAACTTCTTTTCCTCGGCCGAAATATTCATGCTACCGAATTGCTTGAGCTTGATATCAATTTGTTGCGATGATTTTTCTATCGCATCCTGCTCGATTTTTCGTTCAGGCAAGGTAGATAACAACAACAGGTTACGCATGCTGCGGGCGATATGATCAAGCTCAGATTTAACGTTGTTGGCAACTGCCGTTTTTGGATAAAGTTCACTTGCCATCAGGTTGACACCCTGATTGATACGCCCCAGCTGGGTGAAGCCGGTCACAGTCAGCACCATCATCAGCGCAATGACCAGGGCGAAACCCAATCCCAGGCGGCGGCCTATTTTCCAGTTTTTGAAGTGGTTGCGAAACATGGTGAACCTTTCAAAAGTGCTTATTTACGCTATCCGTCAGCCAGTAAAAATCTTGGGTAAGTCTGTTCCAGACGATGTGATGTCTCGCAAAGCCAGGAACAGATTTACTCATACCGAAGTCAACAATGTCAGACACCCAGATAGGCTTTCTTGACATCATCGTTATTCAACAACTCCTGCCCCGATCCTTCCATGACGATGCGGCCGGTCTGTATCACATAGCCATGGTGGGCAATCGCCAGTGCCTTATGCAGGTTTTGCTCTACCAGCAAAATCGACATGCCTTGTGAATTGATCAGTTGTATCGTGTCAAGCACCTTGGTGACAAATTTGGGCGCGATACCCCATGAAGGTTCATCCAGCAGCAGCATCTTTGGCTTGGCCATCAGGCCACGACCTATCGCCAGCATTTGCTGCTCACCGCCGCTCATGGTGCCTGCCAGTTGATAGCGCCGCTCTTTCAGGATGGGAAAGAGGCTGTACATGGTGTCTATCGATTCTTCGACCTCATTCGCGTCCTGACGTGTGTAGGCACCCAGTTGCAAATTTCTTTCCACGGTCAGACGGGCAAATATCCTGCGTCCTTCTGGCACCAGCGACAAGCCTAGTCCGACCCGCTTGCTGGCCGGGATTTTCTCCAGTCGCTTGCCGTCAAAAGTAATTTGTCCGTCATCTACCGCATTCAGGCCAGCGATGGCGCGCAGCGTCGTGGATTTACCATTGCCATTGCCACCGACAAGGGCAACGATCTTCCCTTGCGGGACATCGATATCCACCTTGGACAAGGCCAGCACGCCGTCATAACTGACTCTCAGATTTCTTACTTCCAGCATCATTCATCTCCCAGATAGGCAGCGATCACTTTGGGATCGTTAGACACATCCTTAGGTTTTCCTTCGGCGATCTTCTTGCCGTAGTCAAGCACGACAATCGCATCAGCAATGGGCATGATGCCTTCCAGCACATGCTCAACGATCAGGCATGAAATACCCTGCTCACGAATTTTCAGCACCACATCCACGGTTTCCCTGACTTCGGTCGGATTCAAACCTGCCATCACTTCATCCATCAACAGCAATTTGGGCTTGACTGCCAGCGCGCGTGCCACCGCCAGCCTGCGCTGTTCACTGATGGTCATGCTGCCTGCGGGCTTATCCCTGAACTGGCCGAGATTGACAAAGTCAAGCAGGCTGGCCGCGTTCTTTCTGGCGCTGGCGACGTCCTTGTCCATCAAAAAGGCGCCGACCATGACATTTTCCAGAGCGGTCATGCTGGTAAAGGTTCTGGCGACCTGGAAGGTACGTGCAATACCGGCACGTGCGCATTGCTCCGGGCTCATGCCTGATACCTTGATATCATTGAGCCAGATTTCACCGGTAGTAGGTGGCGCATAACCGGCGATGCAATTGAACATGGTGGTCTTGCCAGCGCCATTCGGGCCGATCAGGCCGACGATCTTTCCTGCCCCCACTTCAAATGAAACATCCTGGTTTGCGGTGATGCCACCAAAGCGCTTGCTTACATTTTCGACTCGCAATAAGCTCATGCCAGTTCCCCTTTTGCTTTTTGTGCCTGTATGGCTTTTCTGCGCGCAAAGAATTGCTTGACCCAGCCCAGCACGCCGGTTGGATAATAAACAGCAATAACGACGATCAGCGCAGCGTAAATCACCAGATCAGTACCGCGACCAGACCCACCAAACAGGGCACGAGTTCCTTCTTCAATGAAGGTCAGCACACCGGCGCCGATGACAGGGCCGAGCAAGGTACCAACACCCCCCAATATCGATACCAGTGCCATCTTGATCGACAGGCCGGTGTGCAGTACAGAACCCGGGTCGATATACAGCTCTTTTTGTGCATACAGGCTACCGCCCAGTGCAGTAAAAAAACTGCTGACGGCAAATGCAATTTGTTTGTAACGGCTCAGGTTGATACCCAGGCTGCGGGCTGCATCCGGTTCGTCCTTGATGGCGCGGAAGTAATAACCCAGATAGCTATGTTCAATCAGGTAATTTGCCAGCAATGTACAAAACAGTAGCCCCAAAGCGATATAGTAGTAAGGCGCTTTATCGGTAAAGATCATATTGGCCCAGCCTTGCTGATCCATAGGTATCGTCAGGCCAACCGCACCACCGGCATATTCCCAGTTGGTGAAGATAATCTGGATAATTTCAGCCACCGCGATGGTTGCCATGCCAAAGTAATGGCCATTCAGGCGAAAGCACGACCAGCCTATGATCAGGCTGATCAGCGCTGACAGCACGCCACCACACAGCATTGCCAGCCAGGCATTCATGCCACCTTGTGTCAGCAACAGCGTTGATGTGTAGGCACCCAGGCCATAAAACGCCACATGCCCCAATGACACCTGACCGGCATAGCCGCCTACGATATTCCAGGCCACACCCAGTTGCGCGGCCATCAAAATCAGAATGGCCAGGTTTTGATGGGAAGGGTCGGTTACCACGACCGGCACCAGCAAGGCACAAATCAGGAAGATACCCAACAATATGTATTTAACGGATGAATTGCCATGCGAATCCGGTGCCAGCAGTTCATGTGCAGAGATCGCGGTTTTTTCTTGAATATTCATATTTCCACCTTTATTGCTTACCCATCAGTCCTTGAGGGCGGAACATCAAAACCGCCAGGAATAATCCGAGAACAAGTGCCAACTTATACTGCGGCCCGATTAAAAATCCACCCATCACTTCGATGACGCCGACGATGACGCCGGCAAGCAAAGCACCGATCACGCTGCCAAAGCCACCCAGGTTCACGACCACGAAGGCGATCAATATGAAGTTGGCCCCCACTTCCGGGAAGATGGGAAAGAAAGTCGATAACAAGGCGCCCGCAACGCCGGCACATGCCGCCCCTATACCCCATGCCATGGCAAACATTTTTTGTGAATCGATGCCCATCAGTTGTGCCGCTTCCTTGTCAGCCGCCGTTGCTTCCAGCGCTGCACCTGCCCTGGTCTTGGTGAGGAATAGGTAAATGCCCAGGGTCACCAGAATGGCGCCTACCCCGGCAACCACCTGCGGTTTGCCAACCTGTATGCCAAAAAACTGAACGGAACCAGTCACGATAGAATGGTCAACGGTACGAAAATCCGGTTTCCAGAAAAATTGTGCTAAACCACGAAACAGCATCATCAGGCCGAAGGTGGTAAAAATTTGCGACAGCATCGGCGCATTGGTAATTTTCTTGATGATGAGCTTGTACAGGATCACACCCAGTGCGAACAGAAACAGGGCTGTCAGCGGCAGGGTAAACATCGGGTCCAGCGCAAACAGGGAATACATCCAGAAACTGGAATACATGCCAAACATCAGGAATTCGCCATGTGAAAAATTGACGATATCCATCACACCAAAGATCAGCGTCAAGCCGATTGCGACCAGCGCATAGATCAATCCAATCAAGATCCCTGACGCCAGAGTCTGAATAATTATTTCAAGGGACATAAGTTCTCCTCGCACTTCCCATTTATAAAACCGACGTCAGGTAATACTTCGCCAGGCAGTTTTTGATTTCATTATCTTTTCTTTTGCATCACTGACGCTGGATTGAAACCAGACGTCAGTGATTACAAGGGATTTATTTACGTTGATCCCACTTTGGCATAGGCCAGACGACATCTTTGGTCGCAAGATCGAAAGGCCAGACAGTGTTGTATTTACCGTCGATAATCTGCACCAGGATGCCTGAACCCAAAATGTTCTGACCATGTTCATCAAACTTGATACCTTTCCAGGGCATGATCAGTTTATTGGCAGGGATATTGGTTTCTGTCAGTGCTTTGCGAATCGCTTCTGGCTCAGTCGAGCCAGCGCGGTTGATCGCGTCTATCAAGGTCATCAGGCCAGTAAAGGTTCTGGATGAATTGCCGGTAAAATCAATCTTGTATTTGCTGTTGAACAGATCATTGACTTGCTTGATCAAAGGATTGTTCTTCGCCAGGTCAGGTGACCAGACTTCCCGTGTGATGACAAAATCTGCATCCTTGCCCAGAGTACGGCGGAACTCTGTATCAGTAAAACCGGCATTGTTCGCCAGGATCATGTCAGGTGAAAAACCCAGTTCCTTATAGGTTTTCATGGCCATGATGGCGTCACCCAGGTACGAAGACTGCATGACCACTTGCGGTGCCGCCGATTTCAATTGCTGCACTTCCGAAGTCAGCTGTGTACTCTTGGCTGGATAAACGATGGTCTTGACCAGGTTGTAGCCTTTTTCACCCGCCAGTTTGGTTTCAAGCTTGGTCGTCTCATTGCCCCACAGTGTATTTTCATTGAAAGTGGCAAGCTGTTTTACCTTGATACCCTTTTTAGCCTCAAGCTCCTTGAAGAAATCGAAGAAATTATGGACGAACAAATCATCATGCGCAGTCGTGCGGAAAAACCATTTAAAGCCGCGCTGCGTCAATGTGGATGAAGATGATTCCGGGTTCATGTAGGGGATTTTGTATTTCTCTGCGACCTGGCTCGATGTTGCTGTCACATTGCTGAAATAGGCGCCGACGATGGCAACTACTTTTTCCTGTGTGATAAGACGTTCAGTTTCGCTAGCACCAATTTGTGGATTACCTTGATGATCAGCAAAAACCAGTTTGATCTTTGCGCCTTTCAGGTTAGGCAGGCCACCGCCACTGGAGAATGGCAGGTTGGGAATATTTTTTGCGCCATTGTTGACAATATCAGCAGCCAGTTCCAAGGCATTTTTCATCTCGCTGCCGGACGAGGCAGCAGCACCGGACAAGGGGTAGATGACACCGATCTTGATTTCTTGCTGCGCATAGGCAGAGTAGCAAAAAGTCAGGCCTATGCCGATAAGAACACTGGCACGGGCAATTTTTTTGATGGTATTTTTAAACATTATTAAACGCTCCAATTTAATTAAATGTAAGTCTCTTCAAACATTTCGAAGAACCCTTTTTGCTACGATGCTGACACTGTCCCGGTCTGGAAATTCTCCCGTCCCGGATTTACTTCATCGACCTTTCAGTCGTGTATTTCAATAAGATCGCCACTTCTTCATTACTGGCGGTTTTGAACCATTCACGCACAAATTGCTCACCCAGGCGGTCGAGATTGTTTCTCAATAGCGCGTCCATCCTGTCGACCTTGATCTTGTTCTGCTTTAACTGATTTTCAAAGCCGGCATCGCTGTCACGGCTCATATCCCAACCACGTTTTTCTGCTATCTGTGCTGCTTCCAGCATCTTTTTCTGGTTCTCCGCTCCCAGTTTTGCAAACACCTTGCTACTGATAAAGACCAGGTTCTTTGGTATCCATGCGCTGACGCGGTAGTAGTACTGCATCTTCGTCCAGGCTTTTGTTTCCACGCCGGTCCAGCTTGAAGTGATCATCAAATCCAGCTTATCGCCGGCAATCGCCTTTTCCAGGTCAATGACCTGTATGGGTACTGCACTTGCCATCGCCAGCTCGGCAATTCTTTCACTGGCGGGGTTATAACTGCGCATGCGCATGCCTTTAAAATCAGCCAGTGAACTCAGCGGTTTTTTTGAATACAGGTTTTGTGGTGGCCATGGCACGGCATACAATAATTTCAACCCCCTTCTATTAAGTGCTTTTTCCACTTCCGGTCTTGAAGCTATCCACAACTGGTAGGCATCTTCATAACCTCTTACTGTAAATGGCAGGGAATCCACACCAAATACCGGTATTTCTTTTGCCAGGCTGGACATGATCACCTCCCCTGCCTCGACCTTGTCATTCATGACCCCGGGGAAAATTTCTGCCGGTTTCAATAAACTGCCAGCAGAAAAGATCGTGATCTTCACTTGCCCGCCTGATGCACTTGTGACATCTTTCGCAAACTGCTGCAAATTCAATGTCTGGAAATTGTCTGCCGCATAGGCTGTAGCAAAGCGTATTTCCAGTTCCTCCGCAAGCGAGAGCGATGAAAATGAGGAAAAAACAGCCAGCATCACACACGAGATCAGCTTAAACACTTTCAAATTCGACATGAATACAGCGTTATTCAGGGTAAAGGCATGACGTTTTATAGTTAACCCAGACATTTTTCATCCTCTTGATGTTTTACATCGTAAACGTTTTATCGATAAAACGTCAATAAAATATCTTACATTTAATCTCAATAAACACTACAATATCATCAAATGAAAAATCTACAAGATGTTTATAAAAATTTTTTCCTATTGAAATCAGATGCTTAATATCTGCACCGTCCTGTGGCAGAAATGCACAAGAACAGTGATTTTTCTTGGCTTTTCCACATTGAAAATCTGTGCGGAAGTGAGACATCAGGGTTTTACGAATGAAAAGATGTGTCTGATTTTTGACACAGGGATTGTTGAATTGATTACCAACAGGCTTCAAATCTTGACCAGAATTTGCCGCTGATACGGCATCATCTCCTTACGAAAGGTGGTTGCAAAATGAACGAACAAACCCAAGCGCATAGCGATTTACCGCAAGATCCACGCTGGCAATTCTGGATTGATCGTGGCGGCACGTTTACTGATATCGTCGCGCGTCGTCCGGACGGCAAATTACTGACGCACAAATTGCTGTCAGAAAACCCTGAACAATATAAAGATGCGGCTATCGCCGGCATACAACGCCTGCTGGGCCTGACTGCGGATCAGAATATTTCGCCGTCGCTAGTATCTGCCGTCAAGATGGGTACCACCGTAGCCACCAACGCCCTGCTGGAACGTAAAGGTGACCCGACAGCCCTGTTAATTACACGCGGTTATCGCGATGCCTTGAGAATCGCCTACCAAAACAGGCCGCGCCTGTTTGACCGCCACATTGTCCTGCCCGAGTTGTTGTATGAAAAAGTCATTGAAGTCGATGAACGTATCGATGCGCATGGCAAAGTCATTACAGCACTGGACACAGAGCAGGTAAAAAAAGATCTGCTGAGTCTGTTTCAAAGTGGCTATCGCGCATTGGCCATCGTGCTCATGCATGGCTATCGGTATACCCAGCATGAAGAAATGATCGGCAAACTGGCTCTGGAAACCGGCTTCACGCAAATTTCCATCTCGAACCAGGTCAGTCCAATGATGAAATTGATTTCGCGTGGGGACACGACCGTGGTGGATGCCTATCTGTCACCAATCTTGCGTCGCTATGTAGACCAGGTTGCCAGCAAGATGGATGGCGTGCGTTTGTTTTTCATGCAAAGTAATGGCGGCCTCACTGATGCACATCGCTTCCAGGGCAAGGATTCCATCCTGTCCGGGCCGGCAGGCGGCATCGTTGGCATGGTGCGTACGGCGCAGACAGCAGGCTTTGACAAGATCATCGGCTTTGACATGGGCGGCACATCGACCGACGTGTCACATTATGCGGGTGAATTTGAGCGTGAATTCGAAACCCAGGTCGCCGGTGTCAGGATGCGCGCGCCGATGATGAGCATACACACTGTCGCTGCGGGTGGCGGTTCCATCCTGCATTTCGATGGCACGCGTTACCGTGTCGGGCCTGACAGTGCCGGCGCCAACCCCGGCCCGGCCAGTTACCGGCGTGGCGGGCAACTGGCAGTGACTGATTGCAATGTCATGCTGGGTAAAATCCAGCCAGCACATTTTCCTAAAGTGTTTGGCCCCAAGGCGGATATGTCGCTAGACAGGGATGCTGTCGTTGAAAAATTCACCGCAATGGCTGCCGAAATTGAGCAGGCTACCGGCATCAAAAAGACGCCGGAAGAAGTGGCAGAAGGCTTCATAGAAATTGCTGTTGGCAATATGGCCAATGCAATCAAATTCATATCCGTACAGCGTGGTCATGATGTGACTGACTACACCCTCACCACATTCGGTGGCGCCGGCGGCCAGCATGCCTGTCTCGTCGCTGATGCCCTGGGTATGACCCGCGTATTTGCCCATCCTTTTTCTGGTGTCTTGTCAGCCTATGGCATGGGCCTGGCTGACCAGACCGCCATGCGTGAACAGGCAATGGAATTGCCTTTGACGCCAGCCTCAATTTCATCGCTGGAAAAAGAACTGGCGAAGCTGTCGCAGGCTGCCAGCAAAGACTTGCTTGAACAAGGTGTGCAAGCCGATCATCTGACGGTCAGGCAAAGAGTACATCTGCGTTATGAAGGCACGGATTCTGTCATCGTCGTCAGCATGGACACCATCGCCAACATGATGGAACAGTTTGAAACTGCATATAAAAAACGTTACTCATTTTTGATGACGAACAAACCGCTGATCATCGAAGCCATTTCGGTCGAAGCGATTGGTGATTCGGGTGAAGGCAATGAAGCCGTTGAGCATTTGCCACCAAGAAGCAGCGCTGAACAACTGGCGCCACAAGAAATCGTGCAACTGTTTTCAGGCGGAAAATGGCATGACACCGGCCTGTATGCGCGAGATGACATGCGCCCCGGTGACACCATTAAAGGGCCGGCCATCATCGCAGAAAAAAATGCCACCAATATTATCGAACCAGGCTGGGCGGCAGAAGTCACGCCCCTCGATCACCTGGTGTTCACACGCATTGAAGCGCGTACACAACGACAGGCCATCGGCACCAGGGCTGACCCGGTGATGCTGGAGGTGTTTAATAATTTGTTCATGAGCATCGCTGAGCAAATGGGGTTGCGCCTGCAAAACACGGCCTTTTCAGTCAACATCAAGGAAAGACTGGATTTTTCATGCGCGCTGTTTGATGCCCAAGGCAACCTGATTGCCAACGCACCGCATATCCCCGTGCATCTGGGTTCCATGGGCGACAGTATCAAGACCATCATTCGCGAAAACGCCGGTCAAATGCGTCCTGGCGATGTCTACATGCTCAACGACCCCTATAACGGTGGCACGCATTTGCCCGACGTGACTGTCATCACCCCTGCCTTCAATGCAGAAGGGACGCAGATACTTTTCTATGTAGGCTCACGCGGCCATCATGCCGATATTGGCGGCATCACACCAGGCTCCATGCCCGCTGACAGTACGGTAGTAGAAGAAGAAGGCGTATTGATCAATAACTTCAAGCTCGTCAGTGCCGGCAAATTGCTGGAAGCGGAAACCATTGCCCTGCTCTCTTCCGGTAAATATCCTTGCCGCAATATCCATCAAAACCTGGCTGACCTGCAGGCACAGATTGCCGCCAATCAAAAAGGCGTTGATGAATTGCTGAAGATGGTGCAGCACTATGGTTTGGCAGTGGTACAGGCGTATATGGGTCATGTCCAGGACAATGCTGAAGAAGCTGTAAGACGCGTCATCACCGCTTTGCAGGATAGCCATTATGAATACCAGCTCGACAATGGCGCTGTCATCAAGGTTGCCATCAGGGTTGATCATGCAGCGCGCTCAGCCGAGGCGGACTTCACCGGCACATCACCACAACTGAACAATAATTTCAATGCGCCGAGCGCGATTTGCATGGCGGCGGTGCTGTATGTATTCCGCACACTGATTGATGATGATATCCCGCTCAATGCGGGTTGCCTGAAACCGATCAAGGTGATTATCCCTGAGGGCTCCATGCTGAACCCGCGCTATCCGGCGGCAGTGGTGTCGGGCAATGTGGAAACATCAAGCTGCATCACCAATGCACTGTATGGGGCACTGGGTGTGGTGGCCTCTTCACCGGGCACAATGAATAACTTCACATTCGGCAATGACGACTATCAATATTATGAAACCATTTCTGGCGGCTCTGGTGCTGGTGAAGGCTTCAATGGTACGGATGTCGTGCAAACTCATATGACCAATTCGCGCCTGACAGACCCTGAAATTTTGGAATGGCGTTATCCGGTGCGCCTGGAGAGCTATGAGATCAAACCAGGATCTGGCGGTGCAGGTCAGTGGCACGGTGGCAATGGCGGTATCCGAAAAATCCGTTTCCTGGAAAAGATGACGGCGTCGATCTTGTCCAATAACCGCATTTATGCACCGTTTGGTTCTGCCGGCGGGCAAGCTGGTGCCTGTGGGCGCAATGCCGTCATCAGAAATGACGGCAGCGTGGAAGAACTGGGCTTTGTCGCCAGCACAGAAATGCAGGCCGGGGAAATCTTTATTATCGAAACCCCGGGCGGCGGCGGCTATGGAAAAGCCTGATAGCTATCGTCATGCGGGCTTGTAAGTACGAAATACCTTAAAAAAAAATGGGCAGTGACAACAAGTCACTGGCCATTTTTCAAACTTGGTAATGCGGTTTTATATGCCCAGATCAATCTCATTCAATGGCAGTAAAGACGTGTATCTGCCAATTCCGGACTAAAGAAATTTGCCTGGTTTTGCTTGGGCATTTCTACAACATTCTAGCTACGTCCGCATTCAAACATTTCCAGACATTTCAGACATCCGCACTCTGTAGTTCTCAGGAAACATCGAACCACTGCGTCTTGCCTGACTTCATGCTACCGCAGGGAGAGTTTGTATAAGTGGTCGGGAACTGGCTCCTCATCTGACGATGTTTTGCTGATGGCATCAACGACCGGTGTATATGCCCTTACCCCGGCGGACGACTTTGGTGTCGATAATTTGAACACCTCCATCGCCTGCACCAGTTGATCCGCCTGTGTCTTCAGACTAACCGTCGCAACAGCACTCTGTTCTACCAGTATGGCATTGCTTTGTGTACTCTCCCGCATTTGAGTCACGATGCTTCCCACCTTTTGCACACCAACGCCCTGTGCCACTGTCGCTTCCGTAATTTCAGTGACGACATTGCATACGCGCTGAATCGACTCCACGATATCTTCCATCCTCTTACCCGCACGATCAACCAGCGCAGAACCCCGGGATACCTGGTCAACGCTCAGGTCGATCAGCGTTTTGATTTCCTTGGCAGCGGCGGCACAGCGTTGCGCCAGGTTGCGGACTTCAGAAGCGACAACGGCAAACCCGCGGCCCTGTTCGCCAGCTCTTGCGGCCTCCACAGCTGCGTTCAATGCAAGAATATTCGTCTGAAAAGCAATGCCATCAATAACATTGGTGATTTCGCCGATCTTGCGCGAACTGTCGTTGATCTCCCGCATCGTCTCGATAACCTCTCCCACTACCACACCACCATCGGCAGCCACCTCCGAAGCGCCTTGAGCCAGTTGATGTGCCTGCGTTGCGCTACTCGCATTTTTTTGGATATTAAGGTCCAATTGAGTCATCGTGTCTGCCGCGTGTTCGAGCGAACGCGACTGCAGTTCAGTGCGTTTACTTAGATTCGAATTTTCTGTCGCGATGAGGGCAGATTCTGACGCAATGCTGTCGCTGCTTGCACGCACGCTGGAAACTATACCTTGCAGATTACCAATCATGCCCCCCAAGGCTCGCAATAGCGCAGCCACTTCATCTTTGCCACGTCCCTCTGAAGTTGCAGTCAAATCGCCGTCAGCCACACGAACCGCGAGACGCAACGCCTGGTCTATAGGACGAGTGATGGAGCGCGTTACCAGCGCGCCCGCCGTAATGGCAAAGCCAACCGCTAAAATACACAAGGAAATAAGCAAATTTCGCCTGGCAATATACGTATCCTCAGCGGCTTTTATCAGTTCCTCCGAGCGAGCCTGAACGACATCTGAATAATCGTTGGATACTTTAACGATGGCGGCAAGCAATGGCCGACATTCTTCGTTCATCTTGGTGATGGCCGCCTCACGTTGATTTTCCAGCGCCATTTTGACGATATCAAGCGCGACCGGTGTGTAAGCACCTTCCAGCCGCCCCATCTCGGCCACCATGACGCGGCCTTTTTCACTAATGTCAGAAGCTTTTGCAAGCATGGCGTTGAGCTTGGCCAAATTCATCTGTACGCGTTGATGCGCGTCGATTACCACAGCCTTCTCGATCTCGAAATCGGCTGGTTTGGTAACCAGCGCCAAATTTCGAACAGCGACAGCACGTTCATCAACAGCACGCCGGAATTTTTCTGCAACGCTGCCACGCGCCATCATGCCATGCACATAATTACTGAACTGCCGGTCAGCGTTGGCAAGGGAATTTAAGGATAAACCCGCAACGATCAGCACAACGGCAGCCAATGCCGCAAAGGTTGTCATCAATTTGGCTCGAATACTCATTTTGCGCTCCTGCTCTGAACTAAAAATAGGTGAAAGAGTGAGGCTGATTAAATCAAGGGAAATTCAAGGGGTGATATCGAGACTGCAACGGCTTGGCGAGAAACAGTCGCTGTAAGAGAATCAACGCGACCATGTCAGAATAGCACGGATATTTGGAATTTCAAGAAGATATATTGTCTTTTAATTATCTCAAAAAAACAAAATTCATTGACCCATTTTTTTATTCATTTCAGGTAAATCAATTCGTTTATCAACAGAGAGCATTCAATCACATTGACACGACCTGTCTTGCATGCGCGTGAAAATCTTGCCCAAAGTAAACACCAATGCGGCAATTGTCCAATGTCAGTGTCAAAAAATGGAGATTGGTGAATTGACCGCCAGGTTTTTTATTTTCCTCTCCCTTTGCCCAGAGAATCGCTCGGCACTGCTTGAGTAAAGATATTTCCCTGCAATCAATTTCAACTTTTTAACAACGTTTCATAAATTTTTTATCAACGATTTATTAATAATATATATGTAAACATCTTATTTTTCATCGATAATAAATTACCGATCGCATTGACAGGAAATGCGGCCGGTAATCGCCCTTATCGCTTGCAGACAGCACCACGAATGCCGCATCCATGCAATGAAAGATCACCGCAGCAGGCGATTCTTTTGGCAGCGAATGTTTCCTTACCTATTTTTTGAGAGAATCGAATGAAAAAGACGTTTTTTGCACTTGCCTTACTTAGCGCTTTTGCCAGCTCTGCTTCGGCACAATCCAACGTAACTATTTACGGTATCGTCGATACCGGTATCGCCATCGAACATGGCGGCAGCGCTGGCTCAGTGACGAAAGTCACCAGTGGCATGGCCTCTGGTTCGCGCCTGGGTTTCAAAGGTACTGAAGATCTCGGTGGTGGACTGTCAGCTTTCTTCCTGCTGGAAAGCGGCATCAACGTCGATACAGGTTCATCGGGTCAGGGTGGCCTGATGTTTGGACGCCAGGCTTACGTTGGCATCAAAGGAGATTTCGGTACACTGACTGCTGGTCGCCAGTACACACCAGAGTACCTGACACTGGCGTTTGTTGATCCCTTTGTCACCGGCTTCGCTGGCGATGCAGCCAATATCATGCCTAACTCTGGTACTGGTTCCAGCCGCATGGACAATACATTGAAATACGTCACGCCTTCATTTGAAGGTCTGACTGGCGAGCTTGCTTATGGCTTCGGTGAAACAGCCGGCGATAATTCTGCCAGTCGCCAGCTGGGTGCTGCCATTGCCTATACTTCAGGCCCATTTGCAATTCGCCTTGGCTACCATAACCGTAACAATGACACTGCCACGCTGAAAAATACAGATGATGGCAAGACCACTCTGCTGGCTGCTACCTATGATTTTGGGGTAGTGAAAGCACATCTCGCCTATGGCACCAACAAGGGACTCAACAGCTCACCATTGCGCAATACCGCCAACCCGTTCGGCAGCCTGATAGCTCCAACTGCCTCTACAGATTCCACTGACTTGCTGCTGGGTGTGACGGTGCCATTGGGTAACAACAAGATACTGGCTTCGTATATCCACAAAGACGACAAGACGGTGAAAAACCAGGATGCCAGCCAGTTGGCTATCGCCTATGTGTATGCCTTATCCAAGCGCACTGACCTGTATGCATCTTACGCAAAGATAGACAACAAGAATAGTGCTGGCTATACCGTAGGCAGCGCGATTGAAGCGGGCTCTGGTGACAGCGCTCTGCAAGTGGGCATACGTCACAGTTTTTAAATAGTATGACCTGATTTTCTGGTTGGCAAATTCATTATTCTTTAATGCAGCCACACCAGAAAATCACCTGCATTGCAAATGCCCGAAGAATGGGGAGCCATCCATGTACACCAGTACCGGTGCTGATTTACCTGCGACTTTCGCGACGGTCTGTCCGCGCTGGCGCATCCATTTGTTTCCGCTGTTATTCTTATATTTCAATAGCCCGGTGACCAGCTTTGGCACTGAAACAAATCTGTCATCACATCCATTGAAAATTGGCTTTACCGATCTACCACCAGTTTCAGTGGTCAATGATATTGATCCTATCGGCGGTTACAGTGCCATTTTCCTGCGGAAACTACTCTCGTTGATCGGCGTCAATTTCAGCTTTGTTGGTTATCCAATGAAGCGCCTGAAAGCCAGTCTTGAAAACGGCACGACCAACATCTGGCTAGGCCCGAAAGAAGTGGAAAATGTCGTCTATGGGGAGAAGTCTATTTTCTCTTTGAGCCTGAGTATATTTTCTGCAAAAAAACGCCCCGCTGGTGAATCGGCTTTCAGACTTGAACGGTCACCGCATTATTGCTGTCGCAGGCCATCAGTATGGCAGTGTTGGTACCTATGTTTTCGATCCTCAAAATAAGATCAGGATAGAAGAAGCCTGGACACATGACGCCGCATTCAAGATGCTGATACAGGGTAGAGGCGACTATCTACTGGCCTACACCGCCCCGATTCATTTATCAGCCAAAAAACTTAAACTGGAAAGCGAACTAAGATGGATAGAAATGGCGCAGATCGATTTCTTCTTTATGGTAAATAAAAATACCCCCAACGCCTTTTCCGTATTGCAGCAGTTGATGCATGCGAGCAGCACTGTCGTACAAATTTGAGCGCAAAACGATCAATAAATTTTATCTGTATGCATTGATGGCATCGCGCGTTTCCAGCGCAACGCGGCGTATGGCCGCACTGCTGCTCTCACCGGCGACGGGGCTTGCATATAAAATGGCGCGTGAAGAATTGATCATCATGCCCAGGCCGTTTGCTGTCTTGCCGGCTTGCACAGTCGCCGCAATATCCCCGCCCTGAGCACCGATGCCTGGCACCAGCAACGGCATATCACCAACCAGCGCCCTGACTTGCGCCAGTTCATTCGGAAAAGTTGCACCAACCACCAGCGCGCACTGGCCATTGGTATTCCAGCGATCAGCTACCAGTTGAGCGACATGCTGGTATAAAGGCTTGCCCCCCACATCCAGAAATTGCAGATCAGAACCACCTGCATTGGAAGTTCGACACAGCACGATGGCACCGCGGTCTTTCCATTCCAGGTAGGGTGCAACTGAATCAAAACCCATGTAAGGATTGACGGTTACCGCATCAGCGTCATAGCGCTCAAAAGCTTCACGCGCATATTGTTCAGCGGTGGCACCAATATCACCACGCTTGGCATCAAGCACGACAGGAATATGCGGGTAAGTTGTCTTGATGTACTGGCAAATAGCTTCCAGTTGGTCTTCTGCGCGCAACGCGGCAAAATAGGCGATTTGCGGTTTGAAAGCACAGGCCAGGTCGGCAGTCGCATCAATCACAGTCTTGCAAAAAGTAATTATCGCATCAGGGCGACCAGCCAGTTCTGCCGGGAAACGCGCAATATCAGGGTCAAGGCCAACACACAGCAAAGAATTGTTGGCAGTCCAGGCGGCTGAAAGTTTATCGATAAAAGTCACGGCTTACCTCTTACAATGATGCGTGGCAGAGCACGCGAAATGGCCAGCATTATACCTTGCCGCGACATTCTGAAGACTTGCGGCACACTGACAAAAACCTGTTTATGATGCTGACATACCTGCGTTTTCCCGCATTTGCTGACCGCCCCTTACCGAATTGAGTGCCAAATGAAAGAATCTGCTAGCAAAAAAGTTAATATGTTGGCGCTGGAAAATCAATTTTGCTTTGCCCTGTATTCCGCCTCGCATGCACTGACCAAGGCTTACAAGCCCCTGCTAGATACATTGGGACTGACTTATCCCCAATACCTGGTGATGCTGGTTTTGTGGGAACAGGACGATGTACTGGTGAAAGACATAGGCAATGCCCTGTTTCTGGATTCTGGCACCCTGACACCCCTGCTCAAGCGCCTGGAAGCGAATGGCTTGTTGCTACGCCACCGCAACATTGCTGATGAACGCCAGGTCAGAATCACATTAACGCCAGCAGGCAAGAATTTAAGAAAGCCCGCCTTGCGGGTGCCTGAAGCAGTGCTTTGCGCCAGCGGGCAAAGCGAGCAAACCCTGGTGAACTTACGTTCTCAATTATTCAATTTGCGGTCAGAATTACTCAAACCCTAGCCTGAAACGCACAGATCGCGATTATTTCTATGCGCTTGATAGAAAAAAACAATGATATATTAGATTGCGCACAATTTAATTGTTAGCTATTATTTGTCTGTCGGTGTGATCGCCGAAGCGTTTAAACCACTCATCAACTACTCAATATACAAACAGGAGCTCAACATGCAAGTACTCTACACAGCAAATGCAACCGCAACCGGTGGTCGTGATGGCCGCGCCGTTTCCAGCGACAATCAACTGTCTGTTAAACTGACAACACCAAAAGAACTGGGTGGTGCAGGCGGTGACGGTACGAATCCAGAACAACTGTTTGCTGCCGGTTATTCTGCCTGTTTCATCGGCGCAATGAAATTTGTTGCCGCCGCCCAAAAGATTGCCTTGCCAGCGGATACCTCCATCAATGGCCTGGTCGGCATAGGTCCGAACGGCAAAGGCGGTTTTGGCCTGGAAGTAACCCTGAATGTATCCGTACCAGGCATGGAACGTTCGGCAGCAGAAGCATTGGTGCATAAAGCCCATGAAGTCTGCCCATATTCCAATGCAACACGCGGCAATATTGAAGTGACCTTGAATATACTGTAAATCTCTTTACGGTCAACGAGCAGGGCAATCAGGGAAACAATGTTCCCTGATTGCCCTGTTTTTTTGTAGGCAGGGATTCACGCACGAAACTATGTAAAGGATACTTGACATATCTTTTTTTTGATTTAATATGACAAGCATCCTTTACATTATCTGAATCGGATCGCAACACAAAACAGTGGCGCTTTGCATTATACAAAGCGTTTTTTTTAACTATCGGTGTAAAGCAAGCTTGACATCCTAAGCACCTCAAGTGCGGAGAAAATTATGCGTGAACGACAAGTAAACAAGATCTATTTGCGAGAATTATTTGGAACAATGGCAGTTTATTTTATCGTATTGTTTGGCAGCAATTTTATCGCTGATCAAATGCCGCCCGGGCTGACACGGACACTGATCATCATCACCCCCATCCTTCCCGCCCTGTTATTGGCCTGGGTCATCGTGCGGCAGTTCAGGCGTATCGATGAATATGTGCGCAGATGGTCGCTGGAAAATATAGGCATATCCGCCGCCATCACTGCCGCATTTGCGCTGTCTTACGGCTTCATGGAAAGCGCCGGTTTTCCACGTCTGAGCATGTTTGTGATCTGGGGTGTGCTGATGGGCTCGTGGGCTGTCATCACCTGTGTGCGTGGCTGGCTGGAGCGGTCACAATGAAAAATATTGTCCGCGAATTGCGCACGCAACGCGAATGGAGCCAGGCCCATCTGGCCGACCTGCTGGAAGTGTCGCGGCAAACCGTGAACGCCATAGAAACAGGTCGTTATGACCCCAGCCTGCCACTGGCATTCACGATCGCCAGGCTGTTCCAGATGCCCATAGAAAAAATCTTTCAGGCAGATTAAACCATCCTCAGGAGAATACGATGCGATTCAAACATATGATGCATACATTGATATTAAGCACCACGTTAAGCACGACTTGCTTCTTCGCGATTGAGGCACCAGTTGTCGCGGCCAATGATCAAAATCTCAGCATACTCAGCATAAGGAGCCAGCCTGCGCTGCACAGTTTTCAGGTCGGCAGCATGTACGTGGAAAAATATGGGCATCAGGGCACGCCTGTCATTTTGATTCCTGGCCTGGCCAGTGGTGGCTGGGTATGGGACAACACGGTCAGGCAGCTTGAAAAGAACCATGTCCTGTATGTAGTGACCCTGGCCGGCTTTGATGGCAAGCCAGCTCCGGTCAACAATGGTCCCTTGATGGAAAAAGCTTATCAGTCCTTGCTTGAATTGATAATCAGCCAGAAGCTTGATCAGCCGGTACTGGTGGGACACAGCCTTGGTGCAACCTTGTCCATCTGGTTTGCCCAACAGCATTCGGAAAAAATCCGTGGGGTGGTAGCCGTCGATGGTTTACCGGTCTTCCCAGGTACGGAAAACACACCAGCAGAACAGCGTCCGGCACTGGCAGCGCGCTTCAAGACTCAGATGAGTGGGCAGACAGCCACCAGTTTCGCTGCGCAACAACTGCAATATATGCGCATGATAGGTGTTATAGATGAGCAATTGGCACAAAACGCCGCGCTACACACGAGCAAAAGTGATCCGGCAGCCACCGCTGATTACGCCAGTGAAATAGTCAACATGGATCTGCGCAAGGACATGGCAAAAATTCAGGTGCCCTTGCTGGAAATATCACCTTATTACGCACCGGATTTTGCTACAAGACAAATTTCAGAAGAGGCCAAGAATGCGTATTACCAATCGCTGTTGCAGGGTGCACCCAAATTACAAGTGACGGGCATCAACAATGCTCGCCACTTCCTCATGCTGGATCAACCGCAAGCATTTGCAAAATTGCTGGACAATTTTTTGCAAGCAGTCAAATAGTCACTTACCTGATCTGACAATCAAAAAATAATCGGAACCGTAGCGATGTATTCAAGACTGCCAGATCAGGTTTTAAAGCTGTTGTCATAACCCCAAGATGATGTTGATCTCTCTGAAAATGATAATCAAGAGAATCAGCAACAATGACATACCGATTCAGCGCGTTCACAATGCCACGACCACCACCAGTGAACTGGATGGGGTCACTGCTACTGTTGACAATATCTTTTGCTGAGCCACTAATCATATGGGCACCACCTGCGTCATAGACAGTATCAATACCAGACCCGCCGCCAGTGTCAGCACCTCGGCCGCAAGTGCAGAATCCAAAGCTGGAAATGAAACTTGCGTTTCTATTTGCGAACTCGTTACCGTTTTTATACCGCAAGAACCATCTATCACTCTGGTGACAACAATGCTGTCTGATTTGGTGAATTTGACTGACTTTCAGCAAAAGAATTTAGCTGCCAGTGTGAATTTTTCCTGAAGTCAGCGAATAAAAGAGTAAGGGTTTAGCGATTTGACCAAAAGGCCAGCGCTAATTATTCATTTATTCACTAGCTCAATATTGCGAGGACTTCATGCCTGCATTTTTTATCGTTCTTATATTTACCATTATTCTCAGCCTGTTACCCAGCAATACAAATGCACAAACGGCCAGTACCTCAAGTTCAGAGACCCGGGTCACCACAGCGCCAGGCCTGGAGAATATATTGCAGAAACATTACGCTGCCCTCGGTGATTTCTCGAAAATGCAAACCCGCCGGGTAAAACTGCGCCTGGTAGGCATGGCACCATTTGAAATACCCACAACAGTAGAAGCAAAACGCCCCAACCTGCTACGGCGTGATGTGAACATACAGGGGCAAATTCAGACTACCAGCTTCGACGGCAGACAGGCCTGGAAAATTGATCCCTTTTTACCCAGCGGCAAGCAAGCGATCGATATGCCAGCAGGTGACATACCAGCCCTGATGGAAGAAGCCTACTTTGATGGCATTCTGGTTGCCGCACAAAAAAACGGCTACCCTCTACGGTACTTTGGTCAGGAAAATCTGAACGGACATCTGGTGCATGTCATCAAAGTCAGCATACCTGGCACTGGAGATTCGAGTATCTATCTGGATGCGGATAATTTTCTGGAGGTGAAGCGTCTGCAAAAACGCATGGTCATGGGACAGATGATGGAACTGGAAATCATCACCAGCGATTATCGCAAGCAAGACGGGCTGATGTTGGCATTTCGTTTTGATGTCAGGCAAAAAGGGGCAACGCAAGGCATGAGCATGCTGGTTGACAGCGTAGAGACAAACCCAGCGATTGCTGTGTCACGCTTTCTGCGTACACAGGCAAATTAATTGTGGCAAGACTATGCAAACCTTTACTTCAATTGCAATGCAACATAGTTCTATCAGCGAACGCCTGCACGGACTCGATGCACTGCGCGCAGGCGCTTTGTTACTTGGTATATTGCTGCATGCAACTATGTCATTTTTGCCGGGTGCCAGTTATTTCTGGGTAGTCTCCGACAAGCAGTACAGCGTATTCCTGGGGCCGGTATTTTTCTTCATCCATGTATTCAGAATGCCCTTGTTCTTTATGCTCGCCGGATTTTTTGCACATCTGGCTGTCGAAAAGAAAGGTGTGCGCGCCTTTCTTCATAATCGCTTGCGGCGCATCGCTGTGCCGCTGTTGATAGCCTGGCCACTGATCTTTTCTGCCATCGTGGCAGCCATCATCTATGCAGCATGGGTACGCAATGGCGGCAGTTTCCCAAAAAATTCCCCGCCACCACCACACTTCACGCCCGATCGTTTTCCACTGGCGCATTTATGGTTTTTGTATATGCTATTGCTGCTGTATGCAGTCACGCTGGCCATACGGGCAGGAGTAGGCTTAACAGGCATATCAAAACATCTGATCCAGATCAGTGATCGCCTGATGGCCATTCTGACCGCCTGGCCTGGCCCCGTCTTGCTGGCTTTACCGGTGGCCCTGGCCTTGTTTTACACGCCCTACTGGATCAACTGGTTTGGTGTACCCACACCAGACCAGTCGCTCTACCCCGGTCTTGCTGCGTGGATCAGCTTTGGCATGGCATTTGGCTTGGGTTGGATGTTGCAGCAATACCCGGCTGCATTCAGTAACTGGCAACGGCAATGGCCGTGGCATATGACGCTGGGCCTGAGTCTGGTTGCCTGTTGCCTGTTGCTGACCGGGGTAACACCGCAACTGGTGCCAGCAGCGCACAATGCAAATAAGTTGATCTATGCCTGGCTATATGTCTGTGCTGCATGGAGTTTATGTTTTGGTCTGACAGGTGTGGCATTGAAGTTTATGCACAAAGCCAGGCCAGTGATACGTTATCTGGCAGATGCGTCATACTGGATTTACCTGATACACCTGCCACTGGTCATGGCTTTGCAGGTTGCTGTTTCACGCAACGACTGGCATTGGGCAATCAAACTTGCAACAGTCTTGCTAATGACGATGATGATAGCTTTGCTCAGTTATCACTGGGGTGTGAGAAACACTTTTATAGGTGCGACCCTGAACGGAAAACGCCAATCTGTGAAAGCGGGACACTGAATTTTATGGATGAAGAACTCTTCTTGCAGCAATTGGCCCTGCACAAACGCCTGCTCTACAAGGTTGCCTACAGCTATTGTCGTCATGCCGAAGACCGGCGCGATCTGGTGCAGGACATGGTCATGCAGCTATGGCGCTCTTTCTCCAGCTTTGATCACAGTGTGCAGTTTTCTACCTGGATGTACCGCATTGCCATGAATGTCGCCATTTCTCACTATCGTAGCGAATCCAGGCAGGTACGTGACACGCTGTCGCTGGAAGAATTTGGCCTGGACATTGCCGAGGCAGATCAACTCTTCAGTGCCCAAAGTGACAATATGCGCACGCTGGATCAATTGATACGCGAACTCGATGAACTTAACCGCGCCCTGATTTTGCTCTTCATGGATGGGTATGGCAATGATGAAATAGCCGCCATCATGGGCTTGAGTGCGACCAATGTTGCGACCCGCATGACCCGCATCAAACAAAAATTGCAAACCCAGTTTGCAGAAAGAAGCTGAAATGAATCTCGATCTATTAAAAGCAGAATGGACCGCCAGGGATGCGCGGCTGGAACAGGCACTCAGCCTCAATACCAATATGCTGCGGCTGTCACTGGTCGAGCAACACCGGCGTGAGATTGCTAAATGGGGCTGGGTAGATAAATATGAACTGATCGTCGGTGTACCGGTATGTATCTACCTTATATGGTTTCTGCTGAATTTCACTTCACAAGTACAATTTGCATTGCCTTGTGCCCTGATGTTACTCTGGACGATGGTGTTCCCGATACTCAATCACAAACAACGCCATCGCTTGCAGGCACTGGATTTCAGTACGCCAATCATGTCTTTACAAAAACAGCTGGGAGAGTTGAAAGCAGCGCGCCTGCGCTTGTTGAAATGGGCTTTCCTGCTGGGGCAAATCGTCTGGTTTATTCCCTTCTTGCTGGTGTTTTTCAAAGGTGTATTGGGAGTCGATTTATATGTGAAGACGCAAAATTTCATTTTCCCTAATCTGGTCTTCGGTATTGTCTTCATCCCTGCTGCCATTGGCATTTCCAAATTATTGTCAGGACGGCTGGGCAGATCCGGACGTTTTCAGGAATTCACCGATATGCTGGCTGGAAAGGATTTTCAGCACACCCGTCTTTTTTTGGAGAAATTGCAGCAATTTGAACAGCTACCCGAAGATGATGACAGCCGCCTGTGAAATAGACGTGATCAGCAGCGCGGCCATGTGTATGATTACCTATCATCGTAACGCTCATTGAAAACATGATCCCCTACCTGAGCAAAGAGCAAGTAAGTGCTGCACTGCCTTATGCAAGCCTGATCCCGGCTTTGCGCGTCGCATTTACGCAAGAGATATCCGCTCCTAAGCGGCATGCCCACAGCTTGTCAGAAGAAGACAATTCCACCCTGTTGTTGATGCCAGTCTGGCAAAAACAGGGTCATCTGGGTATCAAGCTGGTGACGGTGGCACCGCATAACAGAGACTTGCCTTCGGTACACGCGGTCTTTGTTTTATTTGATGCGCAAAGCGGCGCGCCGCTGGCACTGATGGATGGTGAAGAACTGACCTTGCGCCGCACTGCCGCTGCGTCGGCACTGGCATCCTCTTTTGCTTCAAGAAATGATAGCCAGCACCTGCTATTGGTCGGCAATGGCAGCCTGGCACCACATATCGCCGTCGCCCATTGCCATACCAGAGCCATTTCCAACATCACGATCTGGGGCAGGTCAGCTGAAAAATCAGCTGTGGCCGCCGCGAAAATACGCCAGCACCCGGAGTGCCCGGCTGACATCCATATCCATATCACCGAAGATCTGCCGACAGCCTGCGGGCAGGCAGACATGATCAGTTGCGTTACCACCAGCCAGACACCTATCGTGCTGGGTCAGCACGTCAGATCTGGAACACATCTTGACCTGGTCGGTGGATTTAAACCAGATATGCGCGAAGTGGATGATGCGCTTATGCGCAGGGCCACAGTATTTGTCGATACTTATGCGGGGGCGATGGCCGAAGCTGGGGACCTGACACAAACCCTGGAAAACGGCAGTTTAATGCGGTCTGCCATTGTCGCCGAACTGGCAGAACTCTGTGCGGGCACCCATGCCGGGCGTCAAGACAGCCAGGACATCACTGTCTTTAAATCGGTGGGAACTGCCATAGAAGATTTATGTGCTGCCAATCTGGCCTGGGAAAGCTGGCAAAAGGCAGCAAGTTGAGAGCGCTTGACTGGCGCAGCAGCAGATGCAAGCCAGTCATATCAAGAGAAAGCGATTTAGCTTTTGGAAAAACCACCGAGTAAAGCAGCTTTTCTTTGCGGTTTTGCAGGTGCATTGTTATTGTTTACCGGTGCAACAGAACTGGTGACATTAACTGTCGATGAGGTACTTGGCTCATATGGTTTAAGGAACCAGGGGTCAATTTTCTCTTTGGGTGCGCCATAGCTGCGGGCAGGACGCTCGGTACGTTCCCCGCGCTCAGAAGAACGATCCGGGCGCTCAGCACGTTCACTACTCCCCCTCTCGCCCCTGTCACTGCGCTCACGCGGCGTGCGGTGTTCAGGCTGATGTAATGAGGTGGCAACAAAACCGGCCAGGTTCAGACGCACAATCTTTTGCTTGATCATTTTCTCTATATCAATCAGCAAACGCTCGTCCTGATCGGTATGCAGAGAAATCGCATCACCTTTTGCACCCGCACGACCGGTACGGCCTATGCGGTGAACATAGTCTTCGGCGTTATACGGCAAATCGAAATTGATGACGCAAGGCAGTTCAGCGATATCCAGACCACGGGCAGCCACATCAGTTGCCACCAGCACTTCGACTTCGCCCTGCTTGAATGCTTCCAGCGCAGCCATGCGCTCTTGCTGCGACTTGTCGCCATGAATGGCTGATGCCTTGACGCCCTGTTTGACCAGATGCACGGCCAGACGCGATGCGCCAATTTTTGTATTCGAAAAAACGATAACCTGCTTCAAACCGCGTTCACGGATGATGAAGGACACGGCATCGCGCTTTTCTTCCGCGGCTACCTTGTAGAGAATCTGCGTGACATTGTCAGCCGTGGCATTGCTGCGCGCCACTTCAATCGTCTGCGGATTAGTCAGGAAAGTCGCTGCCAGTTTCTTGATCTCTTGCGAGAAAGTGGCAGAGAACATCAAATTCTGACGCTGCTTAGGCAGCAAGTTGATGATGCGTTGCAGGTCTGGCAAAAAGCCCATGTCCAACATGCGGTCAGCTTCATCCATGACCAGAATCTGGGTCTGTGACAAATTGATGGTTTTTTGCTGTACGTGATCCAGCAAACGGCCAGGCGTGGCAATCACAATCTCGACACCACTACGCAAGATTGCTGTCTGCGGCGCCATGTCCATGCCACCAAATACGACGGTGGAGCGCAAAGGCGTGTGACGTGAATAGGCTTTGACGTTTTCTGCGACCTGGTCAGCCAGTTCACGTGTCGGCGTCAATATCAGAGCGCGTACAGGGTGGCGGGCCGGCGAAGCACTGGTGCTTGCATGGGCCAGCAACAACTGGATGATAGGCAAAGAAAAACCTGCGGTCTTGCCAGTGCCGGTCTGGGCTGCGCCCATCACATCACGGCCTTGCAAGACTACCGGGATAGCCTGTTCCTGAATGGGAGTTGGATGCACATAACCCTGATCAGTCAGGGCACGCAAGATTTCCGGCGCCAGGCCGAAATCAGCAAACTTCACCTCTGGTGTGGTTTGCTCAATAGTAGGTATAGCTGGGGACTTGATATCAGTCATGGTATATGGTGGGCCTCCCGTGAGTCGAACACGGTACCAACGGATTATGAGTCCGCTGCTCTAACCAACATGAGCTAGAGGCCCAATTCTTTCTGCAAGCTCTGCCTGCTTTAATCTGAGGATAATCCAGGATTGGAAAAATACTTCAGGTCTGCAGGAAAAGCCCGATGCTGCCACCTGCAAAATACTGTGCCAACAAACTAACAACTCAGCACAATATCAATTGAATGGGCACCGAAAAACCGACGCCCATTGTACAACATTAATTACCTTCTAGGAAGCTCTTCAGCTTATCAGAACGCGAAGGATGGCGTAATTTACGCAAAGCCTTGGCTTCTATCTGGCGAATACGCTCCCTGGTGACGTCAAACTGTTTACCCACTTCTTCCAAAGTATGGTCAGTCGACATCTCCACACCAAAACGCATGCGCAATACTTTTGCTTCACGCGGGGTCAGTGAATCCAGCACATCCTTGACGACATTGCGCATAGAAGCATGCAAGGCCGCATCAGCAGGTGCCAGTGTGTGATTGTCTTCGATGAAATCGCCCAGATGGGAATCATCATCGTCGCCTATCGGTGTTTCCATGGAAATCGGCTCTTTCGCAATCTTCATGATCTTGCGAATTTTATCTTCCGGCATTTCCATTTTGATCGCCAGTGTTGCCGGATCGGGTTCTACCCCGGTTTCCTGCAAAATCTGACGGGAGATACGATTCATTTTATTGATCGTTTCTATCATGTGCACAGGAATACGTATCGTGCGCGCCTGATCAGCGATGGAACGGGTAATCGCCTGGCGTATCCACCATGTTGCATAGGTAGAGAATTTATAACCGCGGCGGTATTCAAACTTGTCGACGGCCTTCATCAAACCAATATTGCCTTCCTGGATCAGATCCAGGAATTGCAAACCACGGTTGGTGTATTTCTTGGCGATAGAAATCACCAGACGCAAGTTGGCCTCGGTCATTTCGCGCTTGGCCTTGCGTGCCTTCATTTCACCGGCAGACATCTTTTTATTGATGTTGCGCAGATCTGGCAAAGGCAGCACAACGCGTGCCTGCAAGTCGATCAGTTTTTGTTGCAACTGCTGAACGGAAGGAATATTCCGTCCCAAAATCGCACTATACGAATGGCCGGAATTCACTTCACCTTCTACCCAGGTCAGATTGGTTTCATTACCTGGGAAGACCTTGATGAAATGTGAACGTGGCATCCCGCAACGATTGACAACCACTTCAAGAATCTGCTTTTCCACATGGCGGACTTCATCAACCTGGCCACGCAAGGTGTCACACAATTTTTCAACGACTTTTGCGGTAAAGCGTATGCCCAGCAATTCGCTGGAAATCGCTTCCTGCGCCTTGATATAAGACTTGGAGTTATAGCCTTCTTTTTCAAAAGACTTGCGCATCTTGTCAAAATTCGTTGAAATGATTTCGAATTTTGCCAGGGAATCACGCTTCAACTGTTCAAGCTGCTCAGCAGAGATGGCAGCAGCGCCAGCAGCACCACCGTCATCATCTTCTTCTTCATCTTCTTCTTCGTCGTCTTCTTCGTCTTCAGTTTCTTCTTCAACGACAACGGCAACCACTGGTGCGGTTTCTTCAGACGCATTCGGGTCAACCAGACCATCGACGATTTCGTCAATCTTGATTTCATCAGCCGCAATACGGTCAGCCGCAGCGAGGATTTCAGCGATCGTGGTTGGACAGGCAGAAATCGCCTGTATCATGTCTTTCAGGCCTTCTTCGATTTTCTTCGCAATGACGATTTCGCCTTCGCGCGTCAGCAACTCAACCGAGCCCATTTCACGCATATACATGCGAACAGGGTCAGTGGTGCGACCAAAATCAGAGTCGACCGTGGACAACGCAGCTTCCGCAGCCGCTTCAACTTCATCATCATCGGTCGTTACAGTAACGACGTTATCCGACAACAATAAGGTTTCAGCGTCCGGTGCCTGTTCGTAGACAGCCACACCCATGTCATTGAAGGTACCGATGATGCCTTCAATGGCTTCCGGATCAACAACGTTTTCCGGCAAGTGATCATTGATTTCGGCAAAGGTCAGATAGCCGCGGTCTTTACCGAGCTTGATCAGCGTTTTCAGCTTCTGACGACGGCGCTCCAGTTCTTCTTCGGTAGCCTCAGGGTCGGAAGAGAAAGCATCTTTCAGCAAGGCTTTCTCTTTGGCTTTACGATCTTTCGCCTTCGCCTTGTCGATTGCCTTCATCTCTGCGCGCTCTACCGCATTCAGCGCGGCGATTTCTTCATTTTCCGGCTGGTATTCTTTCGGCTTGCGACCACGACGGCCAGGCACCTTCACACCGGGCAATACATAACCGGAAGTGTCGATGGCGGCCAGTACTGCGGCATCGGTCGTCTGACTGACGGTTGGCGCAGAACCGGTCTTGATTTCCTGCACCTCTGGTGCAGCTTTTGCTGAATTCTTGGTTGGCTTAGTCACTGTCTTTGAATCGGTTTTGTTAATTGTCACAGAAGCTTTCGATGATACGGATACTGGTTCTAGCTGAGGCCTGACTGCTGCTGCACTTTTGATTTTTCCACCTGCTTGAGAATTTGCCACTTCTGCAGGCTTCATCTCATTTTTTGCCGGTGACTTTGCATTCTTGCGGCTCACTTCCTTACCAGCCGTTTTTGTCGCAGAACCGGATTTGAGGCTATCCAGATCTTTGGCTTTTGCTGCCGTTTTCAATGTTGCTTTATCCGTTGCCTGCTTCGCCTTGACCACACTTGCCGCAACTGAAGTCTTTATCACTTTAGGCGCTTTAACGTCTTTCGCAACCCCTTTTTGCTCGGCTGTATGAGAGCCAAGGGCTTTACTGCTCGCACTGCGTGCACCAGATTCGACAGCCATGGTTTTGACGCCCTTAACAGCGAGCGGTTTAACCTGCACCATCGTCTTTGCCTTACTGCCAGCACTTGCTGCCATGCTGGCAACGGTCTTAGCCGTTTTTGCCAAAGCTGCGGCTGGCGCTTTTTTGGGCGCTGCTGCCACGGCTTTTTTAACCGTATTGGACGTCAGGGTTTTCGCGGGTTTCTTCATTGCGTTAGCCATTGAATCAAACCATCCGGAACTGAGGAAGTCGCCTGTATTGATTTCACAAAAAGAAAATGCGCTGCCACCCAGATCTGTCGATCTGCATCGCAGAGCAAACTCTTGTTTGTTTCAGACTTCCCGAGTCTCAGCGCCAGTGTTTTGGGTTACTCGGAGGAGCATTACACTCACCTAAACAACACATTCCACGCAAATGCCATGAGCTTTGCCCAGAATGAAACAACCTAAGACCTTGAATCGAAAGCCTTTAATTATAACACGCCAGCGTACTTTACTCTAGCCCAAGACTGTGCCATATAGCGATTTACTGAATAAAAAATAGGCAGGTCAGGCGACTTCGCATACAGTTTGTGGCAATAATAACCACAATAATTTGCTAAATTTTTTAGCAAAACGGGTATTTTCCGGTTTTCCTGCTATCCAAGTTGTGGGCAAACCCTGCAAACACAAGTGCCAGGAAGAGGTCAGCCCTGCTTTCAGGTCGCACCATGGATTTCTTGAAAACAAGAATGTCAGAAAATTAACGATTTGCAGCTTCGGCCATAGCCTGCTGGCGAAGCTGCTCTTGCAATTGCATGATTTCGCGATAACGTGCCACATCTGCAGCTTCGCGCAAACCGCGCGCCGCCAAAGCTTCCATCTCAGAACGCAATACCTGTAGCCGAATCTGCCGTATGGCGCCGGCCAGTTCCAGCCTGACCATGTCCAGCTCTGTCTCGGTCTGCTCAGCCACTTCAGCAATCAAGGCATCAAAATCTGAGCCGGCTGCCCGCAACTGCTCAGCCAAAGCAGCAAATTGGGCAGTTTCACCCATGCTTTGCGCAATGCTTACCAATTGCCCCAGCATATCTGCCCCGTCAGGTGCCAATGTTGCCGCATCGGCCAGCACTCCGTCATCCAGCATGATGGCCAATGATGGGTGCGCGACCAATATACGGATAATTTGCCGCTCCAGACCAACCGGCGCGCTGCGCCTGGATTTTGGTGGGGCCACCTTGTGCCGTGCTACAGGCTGGCTTAAATCGAACATGGTTTCAATCTCTGCCGGCGTGGTCTGTGTTACCTGCGCCAGATTGCGCACCAGTTGCAAGCGCAAACCTGATGGTTGCATGGCTTGCAACAATGGCTTGGCGTCAAATTGGGTCCTGGCACGCCCTTCCGCGGTCGTCAAATCATTGTCGCCAATTGTTTCGCGCATGAAAAATTGCGATAAAGGCATGGCGTCATGGATTTCCTGCTCAAATGCGTCGGCACCAAATTCACGCACATAACTGTCAGGGTCGTGTTCCGTCGGCAAAAACAGAAACTTGATGACCTTGTCGTCATTCGCGTGCGGCAGGCAGGCATCCAGCGCACGCCTTGCGGCCCGGCGGCCAGCGCTGTCGCCATCAAAACTGAACACGACATGATCGGTCTGGCGCAACAGTTTTTGTACATGGGTCGGCGTACAGGCAGTACCAAGAGTTGCCACTGCCTGCGGAAAACCCATCTGTGCCAGCGCCACCACATCCATATAACCTTCCGTGACAAGTACATAGCCTGCTTCACGAATCGATTGTCGGGCCTCAAACAAACCGTACAATTCCAGGCCTTTCTGGAACAACGGTGTTTCTGGTGAATTCAGATACTTGGGTTCGCCTTGGTCCATGATGCGCCCGCCAAAACCAATCACCTGGCCCTTGGTATTGCGTATCGGGAACATGACGCGGTCGCGGAAGCGGTCATAACGCTTGCGGCCACCACCCTCTTCTTCACTTTTATCAATCACCAGACCAGCCTCAACCAGGGCAGGTATATTGTAGTCAGTGAATACACTGCGCAAACCATCCCAGGCATCAGGCGAAAAACCAAGACCAAAGCGCGCCGCGATTTCACCAGTCAAACCACGCTTCTTCAGATAAGCGATGGCCTGTGGGGCGGTGCGCAGTTGTTGCTTATAGTATTCACCAGCCTTGGTCATGACTTCAGACAGGGCCAGGCTTTTTGCCGTGACTTCGGCACGTTGCGCAGGCAACAGCCGGTCTTCTTCCGGCACGATCATGCCATTGTTTTGCGCCAGATCGCGTATCGCATCGACATAGCTGAGGCCGGAATATTCCATCAGGAAACCGATGGAACTGCCATGCGCCCCGCAACCAAAACAGTGATAAAACTGCTTGGTCGGGCTGACGGTAAAACTGGGGGATTTCTCGTTATGAAAGGGGCACAAACCCATGTAGTTTGCGCCACCCTTTTTCAACTGTACGTATTTACCCACCACGTCGACAATATCAACGCGGGCCAGTAAATCCTGTATAAAGCTTTGTGGTATCAAGGCAGGATGCCAGCAAATGACATAGGCGAATGCCTGTTATTTGGCCAAAGCAGCCTTGACCAGACCAGATACCTTGCCCATATCGGCACGGCCCGCCAGTTTTGCTTTCAATACATCAATCACTTTGCGCATGTCTTGCGGGCCGGCAGCACCAGTTTCTGCTACGGCAGCAGCGACAGCAGCCTGCACTTCATCATCAGACATTGCCGCTGGCATATAGACAGACAAGACTGCCAGCTCAGCTTTTTCTATATCTGCCAAATCCTGACGACCACCCGCCTCAAACTGGGTGATTGAATCTTTACGCTGCTTGAGCATTTTTTCTATGATGGCCAATACCATGCCATCATCAAGCTCGACGCGCTCATCCACTTCTTTTTGCTTCATCGCAGCCGTCAGCAAGCGGATAGTACCCAGCTTGACTGTTTCTTTGGCGCGCATGGCAGCCTTCATGTCGTCCGTAATTTGCTCTTTCAAACTCATAGCCTACCCCTGATTATTCAAATGATATATTTTGCATGAAAATCACATAAAAATACGTGCGCAAATCCATGTAAAACCCAGGCAATATAATGCCCGCGACAAAGACAACAAAGCCCGCTGCGGCTGACCGGAGCGGGCATGCAAACCTAAGCAGATAATGAACTGAACCGCGTTGCATCCAACAAATTGCCAGACACAACAACTGGATTAGTACATCTTCTTAGGCAATTGCTGACTACGAATACGTTTGTAGTGACGCTTGACAGCGGCAGCCAACTTGCGTTTGCGTTCTGCTGTTGGCTTCTCGTAGAACTCGCGAGCGCGCAATTCGGTCAACAGACCGGTCTTTTCGATAGTGCGCTTGAAGCGGCGCATGGCGACTTCGAACGGCTCGTTTTCTTTAAGGCGAATTGTGGTCATGTAAGTTCAAACCATGGAAAGATTATAGGAAGACCGAGATATTAACAGGAAAATTAAATTAATGGAAGGAAGTTGACTAAAACTTGCGCAAAAACTTAAGTACTTCTGGTTCTGTGTCTGATTTATGCCCAGTTCCAAACTGGAAAAAAGCATTCGAGGGCGGAGTATATTAAAAAACCTGTGCCGTGTCTTCAGAAAATAAATGATTTTTCAAAATACTGCCTCCCGGTACGGCTAAAACCACAAAACAACAACGCCGTCTCTATATGGATGAGTTAAATGGCCAGGCCTGCCGCCGAACCTGAGGCCCAGGCCCACTGAAAGTTATAACCGCCCAGCCACCCCGTCACATCGACGGATTCGCCTATAAAGTACAAACCCGGCACTTTATTGGCCATCATGCTTTGCTGCGACAATTCACGGGTATCGACACCGCCGCGCGTCACCTCAGCCTTGCGATAGCCTTCAGAACCATTGGGTATCAATTCCCAGCGATTCAGCCTTTCGCCTATCAGGCGCAAACGCTTGTCGGGCATGTCGGCGACCCGCGCGTCACCGGGAAAGCCATGCGCCGTCAACAAGCCATCTACCAACCGCGCAGGCAGGTATTGTGACAAATGATTGGCGAGGTTCTTCTTGATTGTAGTTTTGTTATTCACCAGATCCTGTGCAACATTCACTTCAGGCAAAAGATTGATGCGCAATGCCTGTCCTGGCTGCCAAAAGCTGGAAATCTGCAACACGGCCGGCCCGGACAAGCCACGATGCGTAAACAGCAAATCTTCGCGAAACACTGCTTTGTTCTTTTTTTCGCCGGTTTCTATATCCACTTCCAGGGAAATGCCAGACAGAGGCACGAATGGCTCCCAGGCTTTGGCATCAAAAGTTAGTGGCACGAGTGCCGGGCGTGGTTCTATGATTTTGAGACCGAACTGGCGGGCGATTTTATAAGCGAAATCCGTCGCCCCTATTTTGGGTATGGACAAGCCACCAGTAGCGATCACGACATTGCTTGCATTGATTTCCTGCCCATCGGTACGGATAGAGAAACCATTGTCAATTTGTTCCAGTTCTTCGACTTGACATGGCATGCGCCAGCTTACCTTACCCTTGTTACACTCGGCCTTCAGCATGGCGATGATGTCTTCTGCACTGTCATCACAAAATAGCTGGCCTTTGTGTTTTTCGTGCCAGGCTATCTGATACTGCTTCATCAAACCGAGAAAATCCTGTGGTGTGTAACGAGACAAAGCACTCTTGCAAAAATGTGGATTTTCAGAGAGAAAGTTATTCGGCGTCGCATGCAGGTTAGTGAAATTACAGCGTCCGCCGCCAGAGATACGGATTTTTTCTGCCAGACGACTGGCATGGTCAATTAATACCACTCGCTTGCCCCGTTGCCCCGCAACAGCGGCACACATTAAACCGGCGGCACCAGCACCGATCACGGCAAGATCAAATTGTTTGCTCATAGCATAGGCTTTCTGAAATTCAGGCGAGATTGTAGCGTATGGCCAGCCGATTTGATTTCACTCTATATGCATTGGAATTCTCAAAACCCCTTTCGTCACTTTAAGAAAGTGGCAATTCTTACACCCCGTCTTACCCGTTACCTGATTCCTGAAGGCCTTTCAGATAAGCGCAAAACATATCTGCCATGGCATCAGCATAGATCTTGATTTCTGCCTGCGTACGGCGCGTCCCTGAAAAACTGCTGCCCACAGTACTCAAGGTCGTCATAATTAAATCACCCGCAAGTGCACGCTTGGCCACAGATGTCTTGGGCAATACTTCTTCCATGAATATGTCGACTGTCCGGTCTGCTGATGCCCTGATTTGTTGCGCCTCCGGTGCATCACGATAAAGCGGGGCAGCATCGTTCAGGGCCAGACGCATTTCGGCTTCTTCACACTCTGATTTGATAAAGGCATGAACCAGCATGCGCAGGCGATCAAATGGCGGCTTTCTGGCATCTTCTAAAATACGGCGCTGCATCTCGGTGGTCTGTTGCCACTCTTCGGCTTGCAGTTGAAAAAGGATGGCTGCCTTGTTCGGAAAATATTGATAGACAGAACCAACGCTGACACCCGCCTTCTCGGCCACTCTCGCGGTGGTAAAGCGCGTCGCCCCTTCTTGCGCCAAAACCTGAACTGCGGCTTGCAGGATCGCCGTTACAAGCTCGGTCGAGCGAGCCTGTTGTGGTTGTTTTCTGGATGAAACCTGAGGACGGCGGCGGGTAGTCATAGTGGATTAAGAATTCAGAAGCTTCAGCAGCAATAATAGGGAGACAGCAATCCATCTTGTCATTATGCGATGAATCAGTCGCATCTTAACCCGAGCCGGGCTCCTACTCAAGCACTGCTAAAAAACCGAATTATTGCAAGCAATGCAATTTTATTCACCGCAACCTGAATCTAACACGAACAGGTACGCCCCCTAGCCTCATTTATGCTTGGCCATTGCTGGAATTCCCTCCTAAAATCAAGGACTTACGGTGTGGACTGGCATATGTGCGAATGCGAATCCCAATGCGAATAGTCAACGCGAATAATTAGTCGTATTATTTCTCTCAATGCGATTGATTCATCGCATTTTATTCAAGTGTCACCTGGCACCAATTAACATCGGAAATACCTATGACTACAACACTTACTTCCACCCCGCTTGCCCCCTTGCTTGATCGCCTGTTCAGGCAAGCCGATGCAGCGACCAGCCCGGCAATCGCCAGCATCTCACGCGAAGAACGTGAACGGCTCATGCATAGCAAGACAGAATATCTGAATTTCTATGGTCTTCTGAAAGACCTCTGGCTCCCGGTTTCACGCGAGACAGGCGCATTGCTTTACATGCTGGCACGCAGCAGCAATGCACGCAATATTGTCGAATTTGGCACCTCCTTTGGCATTTCTACTTTGCACCTGGCCGCAGCACTGCGCGATAACGGTGGCGGCCATTTGATCAGCAGCGAGTTTGAGCCCACCAAGGTGGTGCAGGCACGCGCGCATCTGAACGAAGGCGGCGTGGCTGATCTGGTCGAGATCCGCGAAGGTGATGCACTGAAAACACTGGCGATTGATCTTCCAGAGTCTGTCGACCTGTTATTGCTGGATGGTGCCAAGGCGCTGTATACCGACATCCTGATGCTGGTCGAAAGTCGCTTGCGCCCCGGCGCATTGATCATCGCCGACAATGCGGACTACAGCCCGGATTATCTGGCGTATATACGCTCACCCGGAAGTGGCTACCTGTCCCTGCCCTTTGGCGAAGACGTTGAGTTGTCGGTCTGGCTAGGTAGATAAATTTACACGAACCATTATTCATTTAGGAGATTTAACATGCACGTATTTGTAACCGGGGCAACCGGATGGGTAGGCTCTGCCGTAGTTCAGGAATTGATAGCCGCGGGTCATCAGGTGACGGGGCTTGCCCGTTCTGCCGAAAAAACAGCAGCGCTCGCTACGGCGGGCGCGAAAGTGGTGCTTGCCACGCTCGACGATCTTGACGTCCTGCGTACTGTCGCCGCCAGGGCCGACGCCGTCATCCACACCGCATTCAACCATGACTTTTCAAAGTTCATCGAAAATTGCGAACAGGATAGCCGTGTCATTGCAGCATTGGGAAGCGCCCTGGAAGGGTCAAGCCGTCCGCTGATCGTCACCTCAGGTCTGCTGGGAATGGAACGTGGGGCAAGCGAGCTGGACCTGCCCAGTCCGGGTTCTCCACGCAAATCGGAACCTAGCGCCCGCGCATTGGCGGAGCGAGGCATACGGGCAGCAACAGTCCGGCTGGCACCATCGGTTCACGGCCTTGGTGACTATGGTTTCGTGCCCCTGCTGATCCGCCTGGCAAAAGAAAAAGGTGTCTCGGCCTACCTCGATGAGGGCCAGAACTGCTGGTCTGGCGTGTACCGACAAGATGCGGCGCGTGTCTATTGCCTTGCGCTTGAACAAGGAGTGACCGAAGCGGTCTACCATGCTATCGCAGATGAGAGTATTTCTTTCAAAGCAATCGCGGAAATGATAGGCCAGCACCTTGGCTTGCCAGTCGAATCGCGGGATGCAGATCACTTTGGCTGGTTTGCCAAAATGGCGGGTGCAAATATGGCTGCCTCCAGTTTGCGTACACGGGAGTTATTAGGCTGGAAGCCCGAAGGCCCAGGCATGCTTGCCGATCTCGATCAGGAAGGCTATTACAGTGCCTGAAAGCGCACATGAATGAAAAGCCAATTTCATTGCTTAAATGACTTGGCAACGCGTTTGCGCTGTCAAGTCTTCTTGCCGCTGATCACGATTATATTGGTGGTGCCAGCAATGGCGTGAAGCAGGTCATTTAAGGAAGTTTCTGAACCCTGCTGCAATGCAGAAAAAATAGTTGAAAAACATGCGTTTCATCTATGCCGCAAGAAAAAATGAGAATGCCTGTGATTTGCCAGTCCAATGGCGCTACATGCTGCATAAATACACTTGGCAGATTTTTCAGGTGATCACTAGAAGAACAAAAAATCCATGCTCGCTTTTTTTTGCTTCAATCAAATCGCATAAAAAAAAGACCGTGAAAAGGCGCAAGAAAAAGTACGCAGGTTTTTAAATGAGACAATGTGAACAGTGAGTTTTGCAAAAAAAAACTGATCAATTCATACAAATGAACATGCTTTTATTGCAATTCAATCGCCAGAAAAATCTACTCGGCCCGATAAAAATTTGACGATAAAAAGATAAAAGATTTAGCTCTAGAATTATGACAAATATTTCAAAATGTTACCGATCCTCTCCTGATATATCCAGACCTTAAATATCCCCAAAAAAAGTCGTTAAAAACGGTCACTATTTGCAAAATTATTTTGCAAGTAAAACTGCATTTCTGAAAATCTTCCGCTCATTTTCCATTTTCAAACCGGGATAAATGCGGCTGAAAATTCCAGACGCACAAATACGATGCATTTGTCATAAATTCCAAACAGCAATACGGCTGTTTGATATATGCAACACATTCCAAGAAAATGCGGCAATTACTTTCGCCAAAATAAGTAATTCTTGACTTGTTTGCTGCCAAGAGAGATAACCGTTTTGCAGCCACGCAAACGATTACGCAAACGATTGCGAAGATGCTTGTAGTGAACTTTTAATTTCGCCACGCCCCATTTCAGGGATGGTGCAAAGCACCATTTCAGAACACCGTCGATTAACATCTCTTTGGGAACTTAACATGCGCAAAACTATTTCTCAGCAACTGCATAAAGGCGTCAGCCTGAGCGTCATCGCTTTGGCGGTCGCTGCTGCTTTTCCTATGCAGGCCGCCTGGGCGCAAGCAGCCAAGCCGGACGCTTCAAAAAATGATTCCACACAATTGGAAACTGTTATCGTCACAGCTAACCGCCGTGCTGAAAACATCAAAGAAGTCCCAATGTCGATTTCGGCAATCAAAGGCGAAGCGCTCGATACCTATAATGCCAGTGGTCAGGATATTCGTTTCCTGGCAGCACGCGTGCCCAGCCTGAATGTGGAATCCGACTTTGGTCGTTCTTTCCCGCGTTTTTATATCCGCGGCCTGGGCAATACCGATTTCGATCTGAATGCATCGCAACCAGTCGGTCTGGTCTATGATGATGTCGTGCAGGAAAGCCCGATGTTGAAAGGCTTCCCGGTATTTGACGTTGATCAGGTCGAAATTTTGCGCGGCCCACAAGGCACGCTGTTTGGCCGCAATTCCCCTGCCGGTGTATTGAAGTTTGACTCTGCCAAGCCTACCCGTCGTTTTGAAGGCTATGGCAATATCGGCTTCGGTAATAACAAGGCGGTCAATATTGAAGGTGCGGTCAACGTTCCTTTGAGTGACGACTGGGCAATGCGCTTTTCTGGTCAATCCCAGACGCGTGACGACCGCGTCACCAATCCACGTCCTACTGGCGAGAAAAATCTCGAAGGTTATCGCGACAACGCGGCACGCTTGCAATTCTCGTATAAGAATGGCGATTTCAGCGCGCTCGTGAATTTACACGGTCGTGATATGTCGGGCAATGCCACGTTGTTCCGCGCCAATATCATACAAAAAGGCACAAATGAACTGGTGCCGGGCTTTGATTACTCCACCTATCCAACGGATGGCCTGAACAAGCAGACACTGCAATCTTCAGGTGGCAGTTTGCGCCTGCGCTGGGAACTGCCAGGCATGAGCTTGCATTCCATTACTGCTTATGACAAGGCAAAATTCTATAGCCGTGCTGACGTTGATGGTGGCTATGGCGCATCGTTCGCGTCTACCATGGGCCCGGGCTTTATCCCCTTCCCTTCGGAAACCGCTGATGGCTTGCCTAGCCTGAAACAGATCACACAAGAATTCCGTGTTGAATCGAATACCAAAGATCCTTTGCAATGGATCGCCGGTCTGTATTATTTCAGCGAAGAACTGCAAGTTGACAGCTTCGATTTCAATTCCCTGGCACCAGGTAACCCACAAGATGGTTACGCAGTTCAACATCAAAATGCAAAGTCATGGGCCGCTTTCGGTACCTTGAACTATGCCGTTACTGATCAGTTCAAATTGCGTGGTGGCTTGCGCTATACCAGCGACAGAAAAGATTTTGACGCGCAACGCACATGGACACCAGGTACAGCCTTTGGCACACCAGGCACACCAGTGTTGAGAGCCAATCCATCAGCAACCAATATCAGCTGGGATATCGGCGCCAACTACACACTGGACAAAGCGACTTCCGTATTTGCCCGTATTGCCACCGGCTATCGCGCACCGAGTATCCAGGGTCGCGTTCTGTTCGGTGACAGCATCTCGGTCGCCAATTCAGAAAAGAACCTGTCCTTTGAAGCCGGTATCAAGAAAGATATCTTGGACAACACCGCACGTATCAGCGCAACTGTTTTCCAGTACACAGCCAAGGATTTGCAATTGACTGCAGGTAGCGGCGGCGTGAACCAGAACAAACTGGTGAATGCAGACAAAGCCGTTGGTCAGGGCTTTGAAATGGATTTGCAAGCCAACCTGAGCCGTAACTGGAAAACCACTTTGGGCCTCAGCTACAACGACACCGAAATCAGGGACGGCAAATTATTCGTCGCACCTTGCGGTAACGGCTGTACAGTCACCAACCCTGCAGGCCCGGTTGCTGGCACTGTGCTGATCGGCGGTAATCCATTGCCACGCGCACCGAAATGGGTAGGTAACTTCTCGCTGCGTTACTCCACACAAATCGGCGAAGGCACCCTGTATGCCAATACCGACTGGTCTTACAAAGACACCTACAATATGTTCTTGTATGAAGCCAAGGAATACAAAGCAAAATCCTTGCTGGAAGGTGGCGTGCGCGTGGGTTATATGTGGGCAGATGGCAAATATGAACTGGCTGCGTATGGTCGCAACATCACCAACAAGCAACAAGTCATTGCTGCGATTGACTTCAATAACCTGACAGGTATCTTGAATGAGCCACGCGCCTATGGCGTGCAATTCAAAGCCAACTTCTGATCATTGATTTGATTTGCTTTGATTGTTAGTCAAAAAAACGCCGGATATTTATCCGGCGTTTTTTATTTGTGATTTGTGGATTTGAATTAATTACGTATCCATTGCAGCATGGCGGGAAAAGCGGGCTTGGCTTCCTTGCTGGCACGTGCTTCTCCCAATGCCAGCCCGGCCCATTCCAGAAACGGCAACCCTATGAAATTCCCTGACTGGAAATTTTCTGTCAGCCAGGCTGAATCATCTTTGTAGCCATCCGCATGAAAAATATATTCCAGCGGCAAACCCAGTTCCATTGCAGCTGCATATGACCATAAGATAGCACCGATTTCTTCACCCTGGGTAGGCCAGTCTTCGCTTATCTGCGCACTGCCTATCAGTGCGCGCTGCGCTGCGGGCGTGACGGCAAGATGTCCCGCTTCATGCAAAATATCGCCCGGGTACAATAGCCTGCCATAGTCCACATAAATGCAGCCAGGCCCCAGATCAAGGCCGGGCAAAAAAGTCTGGTGTGTCAGTTCGCATTCAATGACAGCAATGCCAATTTGATTGATGAAGGCCAGTGCTTTTTGAAATTGTGGGTCGTTACGCTGATCTGCTATCTTCAAATCTGGCTCCATGGCAAATCCGGCTTATAGTCTCTGACGCAATTTTTCGGCAACAGCCATGCAATGCGCTACCTGCACAGCAATATTTTCAGGAATTGCCACCTCACCTGCCATGACGGCCTTGATCCATGATGCCGTACTGATAGCATTTATTGATTCAGGCATGGCGGCAACCTCGCCCAAAGCGGGCTGGGTTTCCAGTAAAGTTGTACATTCTCCCTGGTGGAACCAATCAATTTGCTGGGCCCGTCCGGTACTTGCTACGGTTTCACCTTCAGTACCACGCATCAAAAATACATCGCCAGATGCTGGAGGCGCGCAGCGGCTAAAATAATCCTGCAGCATTAAGAAATATTCCGGATGCGTGTAAGAACTGAGGCGCAGGGCTGGCTTGTCAAAAGGCTGCAATAGTTTTACCAGCGTATGGGTAGAGTTGCGTACCCCCAGTATGCGGCGCAGGCTCAGTAAATGTGCCATCGCAGGCGACAATACATCAATCGTCATGAAAGCAGGTAAGCCTTGCTGCATCTGCTCCAGTACCTGTTCTGCCGTTGCAACGGCAGGCATATCCAGCGCCTGAAATATCTCGGCTGTTGCCACCCTGCCCGCATCGGTGGCGACACCATGAACCAGTACCGGTACACCATGCCGCGCCAGCAACAAGGCCAGCAAGGCAGTCAGGTTGGCTTTCTTGCGCGCGCCGTTATAGGTGGGAATGACAACTGGTGCAAAGCGCGAATCAACTGGTGTCCGCATGGGCATGATAAATGGCTGCGCAGCTTCCATGAAACCGGCTATTTCTTCGATCGACTCGCCCTTGATGCGCATGGAAAGCAGGATGCCGCCCATTTCCAGATCCGACACGCGCCCTTCCAGCATGGCCGTGTACAGCATAGCGGCATCGGTTTGCGACATGCTGCGTGCGCCATCCTTGCCGCGCCCTATTTCCTTGATGAAACGGGCGGCGGCCAGTGGCGCGCTGGCTTCAGCAGAGGCCGTGGGACAAAGAGACGGACGCGGTAAGAATCTCAAACTTTTTTCTCCAGCAGCTTCTGTATGAAACGCCATTCTGGCGCAGTAACGGGGGTAATTGACAAACGGCTGCCTTTTTGCAGAACGGTCATCGTCTCCAGCTCAGGATAAGTCCGCAGTTCTGCCAGGCTTAACAGGCGTGTCTTGCGTTTGGCCTTGATATCCACCATCATCCAGCGTGGATTTTCCTGCGTTGCCTTGGGGTCAAAGTATTTGCTGTCTTTTTCAAACTGGGTGTGATCGGGATAAGCAGTACTGACGACCTCAGCCAGACCGGCTATGCCAGGCTCCGGGCAACTCGAGTGGTAGAACAATACGCCATCACCGACGCGCATACCATCGCGCATGAAATTGCGTGCCTGGTAGTTGCGCACGCCAAACCAGGGGATGCTGTCGATAGCCAGTACATCGTCAATGCTGATCTCGTCAGGCTCAGACTTCATTAACCAATATGCCATAGGACAATATTTGAAAAGTCAAAAGGAAATTGTCGCACATTTATCAATAGAAAATGCAGACAGATCATGCAGACGTAAAAAAACGGCTGTCATGAAAATGACAGCCGTTTCTGAATAAAGCCCCCACCGATGCCGCTATGCCGGCATCCTGAACCTGGGCGGTTCAAGTTGGCCACGGTCAGTTCAATTTCGGGTTCATCGGACTAGCGACGCTCACACCTATCGAACAATGTTCCACAGCCTATGCACATAAATGGTTCAAGGAATATATGACATTGGCGAACACGGCAGGGAATTAAAGTGTACCCCTAAATACCCCCATGCCGCCAGTTATTTTGATTAAATTAACTAATAAGTCCGCAAATCAGAATAGTTTTTCTTGTGGCGTCAGCGCATGGTCCATGGTTTCATGCATGTTGTTGATTTTCTGCTTCACTTCTGCCAGCGACATTCCGGACAAGGGGCCTTCCGGTGACTTGGTGGCCAACAGTTCGGTGGTCATGCTCAATGCAGCCATCACCGCTATCCTGTCATTGCCCTTGACCTTGGCCGCGTCGCGGATAGTAGTCATCTTGCCGTCAAGATAGGCGGCGGCCTCACGCAAGGCCCGGTCTTCACCCTCCTTGCAGCTTAATTTATAGCTTTGGCCCATGATGGAAACATCGACCTGTATCAGTTTTACGTCGCTCATGCGGCTTCCTTGTCATTGAGCACTTCGGCTGGCAATTGGGCCAGCAAGGCGGCCACACGGTCATGCGCCTGACGCATGCGTTGCTGTAAATCTGCATTTTGCGTCGTCATCGACGCCAGATCATTACGCAATCCTGCATTTTCACTGCGTAAGGCATGTGCCAGCTCGGCGAGCCGTGTCACTTTTTCTGCAAGCAATTCGAATTCGGAAATCATCGTGTCTATATGGTTAGGTACAGCAAGTTCAGCCGTTTATTATACGAGCAAATTTTCTCTCATAGCAGTTCTACCAGCCGCCCATCGCTTAAAATAAGGGCAGCGTGTATGCTTTTGTTAAAGAATACCTGCTTTAAGGCTTCTGCATAGGCAAATAATTGTGAACGATAGCCCGCTTCCTGCCCTGGCAGTAGCTGGCGCTTGTAGTCCAGTATCCAGACCGCATCGGCAAAAACTACCAACCTGTCCAGTCGCAACAGCTTTTGCTCGACCAGCAAATCCATCTCATTACGCGCATACAAAAAACCGGACGGATCGTAGAATTTTTGCAATTGCGTATTACTTAAAATATTTTCAGCCTGTTTTCGTATGGTTTGCGCAATCGTACTTGAACATGGCAACCAGGCTGCGATAGTTTCCACTTCAGGCAAAATATAAGGCCAGGTCTTCGCGTTATTGCTCAAACGCTCCATCAGGGTATGCAGGGCAATACCTTCCAGTTGTTCGTCACTGGAATCTTCCACTGCCACCACGACGGCGGGTAGTTGTGGGGGGTCATATACCGCCATATTAAACAGCACTTCATCGGCTTGACCAGTGACAATGCTCATATTTTCGGTATGCAATTCCCTGGCATTCTCCAGATAGCCATACCAGCTCGGCGTATGTTGCTTTTTGCCACTGACAACACCGCTGACCAGTAATATCTGCTTGGCGCGCGTGATGGCCACATACAGCAAATTCCAGTTTTCCTGGGCGGCCTGCATTTCTTCCTGTAAAAACAGGGCGTCTCTGGCGGCACCACGCTGGTCTTTTTTACCGAATACAGAAAAATGCCTTTTTTCATCCTTTTGCAAGGGCCACATGCACAGCACGCCAGTTTTGTCCTTGACTGACTCGCTATGATTTGCATCCAGCATGACGACGATTTTTGCTTCCAGGCCTTTGGCACTGTGTATTGTCAAAATCCGCACGGCATCAGCGGCGCTGTCGACGGCTGATTCATCAGGTGCATCACTATCGCCACCGCGTCGCAAGGCGCTTAAGGCAGCAATAAACTTCGGCAGACTGGGGTAGCGGCCACCATCAAGATTCAGGGCCAGTTCAGTAAAGCTATGGATATTCCCTGTCACTTGTGCACGCTGTGCGGCTGATACACATTGGGCGTAACGGGGCAACACTTCACCCTGGTGCAAAACCCGGTCAAGCAAATCATGCACTGGCAAATAATGAGAAGCATCCATCCACTGCCTGAGCAGATTGGCAGCGCGCTGCAAACATGGATAAGTATCATGCGAAGCAATGGCCTGCAAGCGCTTCCACCACGTCGCTTCTTCACGCTGGGCAAGCGCGATCAACTCTTCATCTGAGGCGCCAATGATGGGAGATTTCAATACATGCGCCAGCGCACGGTTATCACCGGGCGTCATCAGAAAATTCAGCAAGGCAATCAAATCAAGCACTTCCAGGGCATCGAGCAAACCACCGCGACGACTGGAAACAAAAGGGATACCGGCTTCACGCAAAGCCTTTTCATAGGCCGACAAATGTGTACGCCGCTTGACCAGCAGCATGACCTCACTCCAGCGAAAATCATCGGCGCCTTGCTGCTCGCGCAGAGCCAGCAGCGCCTGTGCAAGCTGACGCCCTTCTTCATAGCGCTGCTGGTTTTCCATTTCTTCCAGCGGTGTCGTCAATGAATTGCGCAATGGGAAGCGGGATGTCGCGCCAGCAGCTTCAACCGCTTCGCTTTCAGCGTCTTCAGGCAGTACCACATTTGAAATCAAGGGTAGCCGCCAGACTTCACCCTGTCCATCAGACGCCGTAGTCTGCGCTGAAAACAAGGGGTTGCCGCGCATGCTTTGGTTAAGAAGATCAACGATGGCTGGTGCGTTTCTGCGGGTCTGGTTGGTGCGCAATACTTTTGCGCCCTGCTGCGCCAGCATGTGCTTCGCAGCGACAAAAACCCGTGGTTCGGCACGGCGGAAACGGTAGATCGATTGCTTGGGGTCGCCAACCACAAACACACTGGGTTTGGAGGCATCATCCCCGTAGGCTTCCAGCCAGGCCTGGACAATACCCCATTGCAAGGGATTGGTGTCCTGGAATTCATCAAGCAAAATATGCTTGTAGCGTGCATCCAGGCGACTATGCAGGTAAGCGGCGTATTCTTCGTTGCTTAACAGGCGATAGGCTTGCCATTCAAGGTCAGCAAAGTCAAACACACGCTGGTCAGACTTCAGGCTTTGATAGCAATCCAGATAGGCTGCACCCACGATGAACAAAGCCTGATTGATCTGCAACACCATTTTTTCTGTACTACGTTTTTGCAGCAAGGCCAAAGCCTCGCTCAGCGCCAGGCATTCATCTTCAAAGGCACTTAGCTGGTCTGTGCCCAGGTGTTTTTCTATTGAAGTAACGAGTGCCTTGACCTTGGTGTTGTGCGAACGCGCCCCACCCTTGCTGTCCTGGAAACCACTGCACAGCAAATTGAAACTGTCCAGCGACGGCCCCTCTGTCAAACCCTGCTCTATCTTCACGGCATTGGCCTGATTCAGTTTCGAACCTTGCCCCAGAACACGGGCAACCAATGCAATGCGCTGATACAGGCCAGCATCTTCCCACAGACTTAACCTGGCATCAGTATGAGCGTCACGGCCACACAAATCCTGTAACCAGTCCAGTGGTGTTCCATCGTCAGAATGCTGATTGCTGGCCCACCATTCGGCACGCTTATCAAGAAATGCGTCTAGCATTTCGCGCGCATTGAAGTCGCCAACTGCCTCATACAGAAATAATAGTGCCTCCCTGATTTCTGCATGTTCATCTTTGGCTATCATCTGCATCAACTGGCCGTAAGCCTCACGCTGTATATCGCCACTGGCCTCGACTAGGCTAAAGCCGTGTGGCACGCCAGACGTCAACGGGGCCAGTTGCAACAAGCGCCCGAACCAGCTATGGAAAGTATCCATGGACAGCGATTGCGGGCTGGACAATACTTTTTCATATAAGCCACGGGCGACCGGCACCAACCGGGCCATATCAGCCTGGTCGACACCCCGCTCGCTCAGCAATTGCTGTACCTGTTCAATATCTGCGAGTGCCAGTTGATGCAGTAAATCCATCAGGCGTTCACGCATTTCCTGCGCGGCCTTGCGGGTAAAGGTAATGGCCAGCAGTTCTGCAGGTTCAGCGCCGGCCAGTAACAGGCGCAGCATGCGTGACACCAATAACCAGGTCTTCCCGCTACCGGCACAGGCTTCCACTACCACACTGTGGCGAGGGTCGCAGGCGGCTTGCGTAAAATGCTGGCTATCGCTGGGCATGCCATTGATTTCATAAGCATGTGCCGAAAATTCAGAGACCGTCATTACCAGGCACCTTTCCGGCACAGGCCGCGCATTTCACAATACTGACAACTGTTTTCTGTACCGTGTGCGGGCAAATCTGCGTCCTTTTGTATGGCGGCCATGCTGGTCTTGATGGCAAGTGCAAGTTCACTGACCCAGCGCTCGAAATCATCGGCATCGGCCTGCCCTGCCTTGCCCTGACTGAGTTCCAGCGCGACATAGGCGGCAGAACTGACCGGCAACTCTGTCAACAATCCGTAAAATGGCAATTGGTGGTCTTCCCCTTCTTTCAGGCGCTTGCGTAAATCCACGTTATTTTTTGTTTTATAGTCCAGCACCGCATATTCACCATCACGGCTTTTATCGATACGGTCTATACGACCTTTGAGGGTGATTTGTCCACCCGGCCATTCCAGTGTTTTTTCTGCCTTGATTTCACCCATGTCGAATTGCCAGCCCTGCTCTTCATGCGTCAGCAACCAGGCAATATAAGCGGGAATCACTTTTTGCCAGCGCACGCTATACGCGAGCGCCGCAGGGCTTTTTTGCAGTACGTTGGCAAAAAAATCTTCAGACACTGTCGTCAGCAACGCTTCTTTATGGACCCTATTTTGGGCCGACTCAGCTATTTTCAATTCTTCATGAAAACGTTTGAGAATGGCATGCAGCCAGTCGCCATAATCCCGTTTTTCCGGCATGTCGGACAGTTCATCCATGGCGCTCAAGCCCAGCATGCGTCCTGCAAAAAACTGGTAAGGGCACACTACCAGACTCGCATAGCCACTGGCAGATAAAGTCTGTGGCAACAATGCCCCCGCCGATGGTGCGGGCATCTGCTGCGAAATCATCGTCATGGTTTGCAGCGGCAACGACAAGGCTTGCGCTTTCAGCGCTGTTTGCTGTGTTCTTTCCAGACTCAGCCCCAGTTGCTCTATCCACGGGCTGACGGGATTATGTTCGCCATTCAGGCTACCCTGCCATGACAATACGACTTCAGGATTGGACAGCAATAATTCTGCAAAATCGCGCAACTGCTGGCGCTGCCTTGATTCTCGCGTTTCCAGTCCGCACTCGCGCCGGACTGCATTCGCAAAAAACAGGATTTCAGCCGCCTGTGAAGGCAGGTGCGCGGCATCCGCCCCGACCAGCAAAACAGCATCAAAGGGGCGCAGACGCGCACCGTTAAGCGGCAGCATGACGACGCGTTTGTCGCTATGCGCAAAAACGAAAGGTGTGCTCTCCATTTGCAGGTTCATCAGTGCGCGCCATTCGGCAAATGAAAAACTGGCCTTCATATCTTTGCAGGCATTCTGCATTTTTTGCAGGAGCTGGATAATTTGCGCGCCCGCAGCATCCGCCTGAAAAGCATTAAACATCGACAAGTCATACATTGCCTGCAAACTGATTTCGCTCCATTCAGACAAATTATGACGCCCACTGAAATTGGCAGCCTGCCGGGCAATCATGCGTAACCAGCGCCTTGCCTGATCGGTATCCCGTGCCTCACTTAAAGCGCCCAGCACGGCCTCCCAGCCGCCCAGGATATTCGCCCGGCGCAGCACGGTTTCTATGCGCATGACCAGATCAGCCTTGGCCTCATCTGCGCCAGTCAATGCCTGCGTTTCTGATGCAGTGTCATCTTGCTCTGCATCAGCGCCTTTCCACTGCAAATATGGCGACTTTAAAAAATCCAGCAAGGCCATGGTATCTGCACGCGTAGTGACCACTTCCAGCCAGGCAGCCATCGCAGCAGCAGCACGGGTGGTGGATAATTTCCAGCCAGTTTCATCAGCCACCATGACCTGTGCACGTTCCAGCAAGGCACGAATGCGGCGTGACACGACCCTGTCCTGGGCAATCACAGCCACATTCTGCTTGCCGGCCTGCAGCCAGGCAATAATAGTCTGTGCGCCTTGTACTGCCTCATCTTCAAGTGAGGCAGCACGGCATACACGTATATGTGAAGTATCGACATATTCAGTCAGCGCCTGCTGCTGGGCAGGGCTGGAAGCATCCTGCAAACCTGGCCAGGCATGGTAATAAGGTTGCGGCAGCATCTGGGCGCGCCAGTCCAGCGTCAATTGCAGGACGGCCTGTTTCTTCGCCCAGGCCTGCAAAAAACCCAGCTCCATGGGGTTGGCTTCTGTCGGGCTGATCCAGACCATGGGCTCAGTGGCCTGGCTGGCCAGTTGCAATAACTGCGTGTAACGTCTTACCTGCGGGTCATTACCGTCAAGCTGGCTTTGCCAGACAGACCAGACCAGTTGCGACTCTTCCGACAACAAAGCCTGCGCAGGCGTCGGCAATTGCGCCAGGGCGGTCTGCCAGCCACGTTCGAGTTTACCCTTGTCCTTACCCACACCAGGCAGCAAAACGGCCGTCAGCTCGTCTGACAGCGTCAGCAGGGTTTGTGCAAGGGGCAGCAAGTCAGTATTGCTGCGCGCGCCAAATAATTTCTTCAACCATGGGTGTTGCCGCAATTCTGCATACAGGCTCATCAGCCTTTCGCTGGCATCGTCAGATTCTTGCTGCACTGCATCAGGCGCCTGCATCTCCAGCAAGGCAAACAGGGTGTGCACACGTGGGGGGATGAAATTGCCCTGCAACAGCGCACCCATGGCTCTCAGGAACAGGTGGGCATGCTGATAGGTAGGTACGACCACCCTGACACCAGAAAAATCGCGCCCCTGCTCGCGCGCCCAGGCATTTTGGCGGGCTGCGCGCAAAAAAGCTTGCGCTGCCTGCGGCCAGAATGCAGGTGTGGCGGGTATCAGTTCGGACTGGAGCAACATAGAAAGGAAGTGGGATTTGTCTGCTAAGCAAGTATTCTATGCGACTGTCTTTGCAATTTGGCCTTAAGCATCACACTTTTTTTGAAAATAGGTTATTATCTGATGCATAGCTAACCACGCCTGACACTTCGTTGGTCATTTCATGATGTTGCACTGTTCAACACCATTGAATTAGTGCCTATCGCCCCCAGATTCAAATCAGAATGCGGCGCAGTCCGACGATCACCGACATTCAGTGGCGCTGTTACCCCTTAATTTTTCCCTCTCGACGAGGATTCCATGAGCGAAAACATCAAATATGTAAGCGATGCTTCATTTGAAGCAGACGTATTAAAATCTAGCGTACCAGTATTGGTCGATTTCTGGGCTGAATGGTGCGGGCCTTGCAAAATGATTGCCCCTATTCTTGAAGAAGTAGCCAAAGAATACAATGGCAAGATTGTTATCGCCAAGATGGACGTCGATGCCAATCAGGCAGTACCAGCCAAATTTGGTATCCGTGGCATCCCTACCCTGATTTTGTTCAAGGATGGTACTGCGGCAGCACAAAAAGTTGGCGCGCTGGCAAAAGGCCAATTAACATCTTTCATTGACAGTAATATTTAAGGTATTATTACGGTCTGAAACATGGCACACCGTAAGCAAACAACATTGCTTACGGTGTCAGCATTAGAGACATTTGCCCCAGATAATTATAAGTTACCCGGCAAAAGCAAATTTAGACCCAATTTAGACCAAGACAGAACCTCTTTCTATCCCGTTTATTCTGTAGTCCCTCCGTTCACTCCCCCACCCCCATAATCCCATCCCGGGACACTCACCATGCATCTATCTGAATTAAAGGCCTTACACGTATCCGCATTGCTGGAAATGGCCATAGGACTCGATATCGATAACGCTGCGCGTATGCGCAAGCAGGAATTGATGTTCGCGATCCTAAAAAAACGTGCAAAAGCTGGCGAACAAATTTTTGGCGATGGCGCCCTTGAAGTCCTGCCTGATGGCTTTGGCTTCCTGCGCTCGCCCGATGCCAGTTACATGGCGTCAACTGACGATATTTATATCTCGCCTTCGCAAATCCGCCGTTTCAATCTGCATACTGGCGATTCCATCGAAGGCGAAGTACGCACTCCCAAAGACGGTGAGCGCTATTTTGCACTGGTGAAGGTGGACAAGGTCAACGGCGAATCGCCAGAAGCCTCCAAGCACCGCATCCTGTTTGAAAACCTGACGCCGCTGCACCCGAACAAGGTATTGACACTCGAACGCGAAATGCGCGGCGAAGAAAATACCACCGGCCGCATCATTGACATGATTGCCCCTATCGGTCGTGGCCAACGCGGCCTGCTGGTAGCGTCACCAAAATCCGGTAAATCCGTCATGCTGCAACACGTGGCACACGCGATTACCACCAATCACCCTGACGTTACCCTGATCGTTTTGCTGATCGATGAACGTCCAGAAGAAGTGACCGAGATGCAGCGCTCAGTACGCGGTGAAGTGGTTGCTTCGACTTTCGATGAACCAGCCACACGTCACGTACAGGTTGCTGAAATGGTGCTGGAAAAAGCCAAGCGCCTCGTCGAAATGAAAAAAGACGTGGTTATCCTGCTTGATTCCATCACCCGCCTGGCACGTGCTTACAATACCGTCATCCCTGCTTCCGGCAAGGTATTGACCGGTGGTGTGGATGCCAATGCGCTGCAACGTCCAAAACGCTTCTTCGGTGCAGCACGTAATGTAGAAGAAGGCGGTTCACTGACCATCATCGCTACTGCCCTGATCGAAACCGGCAGCCGTATGGATGATGTGATCTATGAAGAATTCAAAGGCACAGGCAATATGGAAGTTCATCTGGAACGCCGCCTTGCTGAAAAACGCGTCTACCCAGCCATCAACCTCAACAAATCCGGTACCCGTCGTGAAGAATTGCTGATCAAGCCGGATCAGTTGCAGAAGATCTGGATCTTGCGCAAATTGCTGTATAGCATGGACGAAATCGAAGCGATGGAGTTCATCCTCGACAAGATGAAAGCCACGAAAAACAACGCAGAGTTTTTTGAAATGATGCGTAGAGGCGGATAAATCCCGCTCCTGTTTTCAGGCTGAAGAGCCGCCACTTTTGTGGCGGCTTTTTTATTGCCTGCTGTCCAGGCATGTGTCCAGTCCTAAAAAAAGCTGACCTTCCTGAGAAGGCCAGCTTTTTTACACGACGCGTTGTACTAATTAACCACGCACCTGATCATCCGTTTTTTCTTTGTGAATTTTTTTGGACTGGTGGTTTTCAGCATGCTGGATATTGTGTTGTTCAGCTACACCGATATGACCATTTTTGGCTGCGACAGCTTCTTTATGATCCACTTTTGCCTGGCCTTTTTCCAGCTTTGCCACTTCATGGTTGGTCAACTCACCTGACTTAACACCATTTTCCACACGCTGCTGCTGGTTCACGTTTCTTTGCACATCTGCCTGCATGCGCTTGCTGGACACTGAATTGGGGTTGCCTACCTGCGCATCGTGCTTTTGTGCATAGATATCAGCGCTGGCTTTATTCTGCATCCTGTCGATTTTGGTTTTCTCTTGCTGGTTCAATTTGCCATCTTTCAAGGCAGTGTGTTCTTCATGGGCAACGGCAGCCTGCTCACGTTCCAGCTTGCCTGCTTCCTTGGTCGTCAACTGACCCGATTTCAAACCGTCTTCTATGCGTGTTTGCTGGTTGACATTGCGCTGTACATCGCTGCTGACACCTTGTGCAAATACGGAACCTGTCAGCAAACCAGCCAATAACAAAGGAATGAATTTCTTGTTCATGATAGTGCCCTCATAAAGTTTTAAGATGATTGTCGTGCTAGTCACAGGCCTATAACGGCTTGGTAAAAAGGGACGATGACAGAAAATCTGTAAGAGAGCGTAACAAGCGTAAGCGTTGGCTTAAGTGTTGATTTGTGCGCTGATTTGAGTGTTAATTACGTCGTTCAATAAAAACAAGGAAAAAAAAAGGGCCGATTCTTTCAAATCGGCCCACACTGCTTCAGCTATTTTTCACCTGTTGGTTCAACAGTTTATTTACTGGCCAGGCTTTCAGGTTTGCTCCAGCCACCACCGACAGCTTTATAGATACTGACGATAGCGGACAGATGCGCACGCTTGGTATCGATGAGACTGGACTGCGCCTGGAATAAATCCCTTTGCGCATTCAGAACTTCAAGGTAGCTGCTATAGCCGTTTTTGTAGCGCAGATCTGCCAGCCGCAACGAGTCTTTCAAAGCGACGACACGACGTTCACTGGAAGCATTAACCTGCTCGTTCGCCTCCGTGTTATTAAGCGCGTCATGCACATCACGGAAAGCCCCTTGCACGGCTTGTACATACTGCGCCAGCGCCTGGGTCTTGCGTGCTTCAGCGCCCGACACGACCGCACCAATCGCACCGGCACGGAATATCGGTTGTGCCAGGTTGGCACCGAGGTTCCATAACAGGGATGCCGGGTTCAGCAAATCCTGGAAAACGCGGGATTCATAACCGGCTGTGGTGGTCAGCTTCACGCTGGGGAAGTACTGTGCCTTGGCCTGACCGATATCGGCATTTGCCGCCACCAGGTTTTGCTCAACCGCCAAAATATCAGGACGACGGTTCAGCAAATCAGATGGCAGATCTGATGGCATGCTCAGTTGCTGATACAAACCGTCTATTGCATTGCCGCGCGCGATGACAGGATTTGTAATCGCGGTAGCAGAGCGCCCCAGCAATACAGCCAGTGCCGATTCACTATTCGACAAAGCCTGTTTGGCCTGAGCATAACTGATTTCAGCAGCCGCAGTTTCTGAATCAGCCACATGCAAATCCAGGTCACTGGAAGCACCGGCATTCTGGCGCTTCTGTTGCAGACGCAGGTTTTCCTGACGGGTTTTTAGTGTCGAGTCAGCCAAAGCCAGTTGTGCGTCATTGGCGCGCAAGCTGAAATAGCCTTGGGCGATATTGGCATACAAGGTGCTTTGTACCAGGCCACGATTGGCTTCTTGCGACAACAGACGGGCACGTGCGGCTTCATCTGCACGCGCAAGCTTGCCCCAGAAATCAATTTCGTAAGAAGCGGTCAAGCCAACCTGAAAGTCCTTGCTGATAGGGTTGACGCCAGTACCTAGCTTGCCTGCGTTTTCGCTGGTACGGCTGCGCGCACCTGAAAGCGTGCCATCCACCGTCGGATAACGATTGGAGTTTGCACCAATTGCCAGCGCACGCGCTTCTTCTATACGCCCTGCTGCCAATACCAGATCCTGGTTATTGGCGGCGGCCTCATCCAGCAAGCTATTGAGTACAGGGTCCTGAAAACTTTTCCACCAGTTGATGTAATCCACTGCTGCCACTTTGTTTTTTGTGGCAATCGCAAAGCTGGCTGGTGTTTCCAGTGCTGGCCTTTGATAATCGGGGCCAACCGATGCACACCCGGCCAGCACCAGGCTGGCGGTGAGTGTGCTTAAGACAATTTTATATCCAGACATTATTATTCCTTCACATCTGCTGGTGGAGCATTGTGCAAAATATGCACTGGGTGTTCGAAATCTTCATCGGTTGTTTTCAGGCGCTTGTCATTGATCAGCTTGAAGAACAAGGGCACAAAGAAAATCGCCAGGAAAGTCGCGCCCAGCATGCCACCCAATACACCGGTACCCAGTGATTGACGTGCAGCCGCACCTGCACCGTGAGAAAACGCCAGTGGTACCACACCCAGGATAAACGCCAGCGAAGTCATCAGAATCGGACGGAAACGCAGACGTGCTGCTTCCAGCGCTGCTGCCACAGGTGCATAACCTTCATGCACTTTCATGACCGCAAATTCCACAATCAGAATCGCATTTTTGGCGGACAAGCCTAACAGCGTGACCAGGCCGATCTGGAAGTACACGTCATTGTTGAAGTGACGCAGGTACACCGCCATCAGGGCACCAAAGATACCGAAAGGCATGGCCAGCAAGACCGAGAACGGCAAAGACCATTTTTCATACTGTGCTGCCAGAATCAGGAAAATCATCAGTACACCAGCACCCAGGGCAAGACCCGCGGCATTGCTGCTGCGTTTTTCCTGGAAGGATGCACCACCCCAGTCGTAGACAACGTCAGCAGGCAAAACGTTTTTCGCTGCACGTTCCATCGCTGCAATCGCCTGGCCAGAACTGAAACCTGGCTTGGCGTCACCCAGCAATTTGATCGATGGCAAGGCATTGAAACGCTGCACGGAATCAGGCCCGGTAACGAATTTCACTGTCGTAAATGCACGTACCGGTATCATCTGACCAGTGGCAGAACGTACATACATGCTGCCGATATCATCTGGCTTGGCGCGATACTGTCCTTCTGCCTGCAACTGCACGGTATAGATACGGCCGTTCTTGTTGAAGTCATTGACGTAGTAGCTACCCATGGTGGCTGCCAGCGTGTTATAGACATCGGACAAGGCTACACCCATGGAGCGGGCCTTTTCATTGTCCACGTCCACATACAACTGTGGTGAATTGGCTTGCCACAAGGTTTTGACGCCTGCCAGCTCTGGCTGCTTGTTGGCTTCAGCGATCAACAAAGGCAGCAACTGCGCCAGGCGTTTGACACCACCTTCGCCTGCATTTTGCAGATAGAACTCAAAACCACCGGTCTGACCCAGGCCCTGAATGGCAGGCGGGGCAAAGAACAAAGGCAGGCCTTCCTTGATACGGCCGGTTTTCATATAGCTTTCGCCTACCATCTGCTGGGCAGACTGGTGACGTTCTTCCCATGGTTTCAGCGGGAAGAACATCGTTGCAGCAGAAGATTTCAAACCGCCACCGCCCAGGAAATCCAGACCGACCAGAGCAAAAGTGGTATCGATATTCTTGTTGGTTTTCATGATGGACTCAACCTCACGTACCATCGCGTCGGTACGGTCCAGTGAAGCACCATCAGGCATGATCGCAGCACCGATAAAATAACCTTGATCTTCATCTGGCACCAAACCGCCAGGTACGTTCTTCCACAACAAACCAGTCAGGGCAACCATGCCCAGCACCAGTGCGATACCCAATACAGCGCGCTTCATGAAGAAGGTAACGCCATTGGTGTAACTCTTGGTCAGACGCAGGAAGGCGCCATTGAACCATGTGAAGAAACGGTTATGATTTTCTGAACCTGGTTTGAGCAAAATAGCGCACAAAGCTGGCGTCAAGGTCAAAGCAACGATACCGGACAAGACCACAGCAATAGAAATCGTGACCGAGAACTGACGGTACAATTCACCAGCCAGACCACCCAGGAAAGCGATAGGGCCAAATGCGGCAACCAGTACCAGCACAATCGCAATAACCGGGCCGGTTACTTCATGCATGGCTTCAATGGCCGCATCTTTCGGCGACATGCCTTCTTCGTTCATCAGGCGCTCGACATTTTCCAGCACCACGATCGCATCATCCACCACGATACCAATCGCCAGCACCATACCGAACAGTGTCAGCGTGTTGATGCTGTAACCCAGCAAGTGCAAACCTGCCATGGTACCGATCAGCGACACAGGCACAGCCAGTGTAGGGATGATGGTGGCACGCCAGCTTTGCAGGAACAGGTACACCACGATAAACACCAGTACCATCGCTTCAGCCAGGGTTTTCAGCACTTCGGAAATGGATTCAGTAACGAAAGGTGTCGTGTCGTAAGGTGTCGCGTATTCCATACCTTCAGGGAATTTCGCTTTCAGGTCTTGCAGGGTTTTCTCGACTGCCTTGCGGGTTTCCAGCGCATTCGCACCAGTCTGCAAGAACACACCGATATTGGCTGACGGGTGTCCATTGACGCGACCATAAAGGTTGTAATCCTTGGAACCCAGTTCAACACGGGCAACATCGCTGATACGGACAGCAGAACCGCCCTTAGCCGATTTGATGATGATATTGGCAAATTCAGATGGTTCCAGCAAACGGCCTTTGGCAGTCACTGTCATCGTCAGTTCTTCAGTATTGTTAGGTGGTGCACCAACTTTACCGGCGGCATACTGGGCATTTTGCTCGGTAATGGCGGTGGCAATATCATTCACAGTCACACCCATTTGCGCCATGCGGTCAGGCCGCATCCAGATACGCATTGCATAATCTTTTGCACCGAAGATCTGGATATTGGTGGTACCTGGCACACGCTTCAGGGCATCCAGCACGTTTTGCGTTGCATAGTTTGACAAGAACAGTGCGTCGTAGCGGTTATCTGGCGAGAATAAGGCAGCAACGACCAGGAAGTTGGACGAGCTCTTGGACACTGTAACACCCTGACGCCTTACCTCTTGCGGCAACTTGGCATCTGCCTGACGTACACGGTTGTTGACGTTAACCGCAGCGATGTCAAGATCGGTGCCGACTTCAAACGTGACGTTGATCGATACACGACCGTCAGCAGAAGAAACCGAATCCATATACAGCATGTGTTCCACGCCGTTGATCTGTTCTTCGATAGGGCCGGCAACAGTACGTTCAACCACTTCGGCAGACGCACCTGGGTAGACCGCAGTCACATTCACTACCGGCGGAGAAATCTCGGGGTAGCGCGAAATCGGCAGGACGCGCAAGGCGGCCAGACCGGCCAGCACGATGATCAGCGACAAGACAGTCGCGAAGATCGGCCGGTTAATAAAAAATTTTGAGAACATGAATTATTCCTTGTAGCCTTAGCTTTGTTATGCAGCGAATTTCCAGCTTAATACTTTGGCTTATCTATAAAGCTTATATGGCGCTTAGATATAGGGCTTAGTGTTTTGCCTCGACGCTGGCGGCTGCCGATGCTGCTGGCGCTGAAGCCGCCGCACTGGAAGCCGCAGGTTTGCCATCAGCCGCCGGGGCGCCTGGTGGCGCGCCAGTTGGGGCCGCCTGCGTTGCCGACTTGGCCGTAATCGCCACTGGCGTTACCGTCATGCCAGGATCATGCGCTTTGATGAAACCATCCACCAATACACGGTCGCCACCTTGCAAACCCTTGGTTACTATCCATTCACCATGTGACCAGCCATCGAGTTCAACCGGTTTTGGCACCAGTTTGTTGTCAGGCGACACGGTGAATACGATCTTGCCCATGGGGCTGTCAATTACCGCACGTTGCGGTATCGCAATGGCGGCACTGCGGGTAGCACCACTCAATATCACGCGCACGAATTGACCTGGACGCAAAGTACCATCAGGGTTCGCGACCTGGGCACGGGCATCAAAACCACCAGTGTTAGGGTTCACTTTTTCACTGACAAAATTCATTTTGCCTGTGACTGGTGACATGCTGCCGTCAGCCAGTTTCAACTGCACATCAAAAGCCAGGCTGCCGTTATTGGTTTTCTTGCCAGGCAGGGCAATCTTGCCAGCGCCGACATCCTTGCTCAGTTTCAGGTAATCCGCTTCTGGTACGCTGAAGTTGATATACACAGGGTCTGTCTGCACGATGGTGGTCAGCAAACTATCCGCCGCAGTGACCAGGCTGCCGTTGGATTTGGCAGCGACACCAGTCACACCGTCGATAGGTGCCACGACACGGGTATAACCCAGATTGAGTTTGGCTTCATTGACCTGTGCCTGCACTTGCTTGAGACTGGCTTCAGCGGTTTCCAGTGCAGACTTGGCATCATCAAACTCTTTCTGGCTGATGGCTTTTTCTGCCGCCAATGGCGTCAGGCGGGCAAATTCACGTTTGGCCTGGTTCAGTTTGGCTTCAGCTACACCAGCGGCTGCTTCAGCAGATGCCAGTTGTGTACGGTAAGCGCCCTGATCGATCTGGAACAGAACTGTGCCTGCCTTGACGCGGGAACCTTCTTCATACAGACGGTTTTCCAAAATACCGGCAACACGTGCACGTACTTCAGTTTCGCGTGAACCTGCGGTTTGCGCCGCATATTCAAAATCCATACCCAGGTTGCGGGGCTGCACTGTAACCACATTCACTTCAGGCGGCGGCATTTTGCCCGGGCCACCGGCATTTGCTGCGCCTTTATCACCACACGCTGCCAGCACCAGCAAAGGCAGGGCGACAGCGACAATACGCAGAGCAGGCAAGGCCTGTGTCATATGACTTGTCATCGAAGATAGCTTAAATACATTTGTTATTGGTTTTGCAGGGGAGCGCATAGGAGATTCTTTCTTCTAAATGGAAAGGCGGTGTGCTATTATATACATTCACGAATGTTTGTAAATAAAGTTTTTATACAGCCCTACGGTATGACAGGGATTTTTGGTGAAGCTGGATTTATTCCGACCTATGAAAAACCACCGCAACGCGGCTGCAATTTTTCCTGGGTCTTATTTATTGACGCTGAGCTAGCTCTTCGTGAGCCGTTTTTAAATTAACAAAAATTGGGACTAGCCATCCGCGACCTGCATGGGAATACAGTGCCGCATCTTTATCTATATTACTCAATCGCTTATTTATAGCGTGATATGGTTAAAGCCTCATGACAAGCTGGTGATGTGAGTTGGCATGGGCAAAATGTTTAAGCAAGATAACAAGTATAAAGCAGACAAAAAATTTCTGCTTTGCAGCATTAAATTTGATCTGTATCAGTTCCGCGTTAAAAAATATTGTCAGTATCAATCAGTAACAATGCAGGTCTGGCAAATATAAAAAAGGTCTATATATACCTATTCACCAGAGCGAAAATAAGAAAGTGGCCAGCCCTCGGCAATGTCATTTTATGGTGACTCTATATATGACGAAGAGACAGCAAAAAAATTGTACCCGGCGATAAATAAAATTGGCCGTGTACGCAAAGGAAGCAAAAATGGTCAGGAAAACGAAAGAAGAAGCGCAAGAAACCTATAATACGCTGCTCGATGCGGCAGAAAAAGTCTTCGCCGAAAAAGGTGTCACCAGTACCACACTCAATGATGTTGCCAGTGCCGCCGGCATGACACGTGGTGCGATTTACTGGCACTTCAAGGATAAAAACGCCCTCTTCCAGGCCATGTGCGACCGCGCCTTCCTGCCCATGGAAGCCTTGCTCAATGAAATTGTTTCCACTCCGCACAAAGACCCGCTGGCGGGAATCAAGCAGTTAAATGTCCACTTCCTCAATCTGGTCACTGGCAATGAACGTCAGCAAAAAGTCTTCGACATTATTTTTCACCGCTGCGAAAAAAACAGTGAGCTGATCTTTTTCAGCGCAGAAAGCGAAAAGCGGGTTGAATGCCTGGCCAAAGTGCAGGCGATGATCCAGCAAGCCGTTGACCAGGGCCAGTTGCATCCCAACACTGATACGTGGATTGCCATGCAGGCTATCCACGCGTATGTCATCGGCATTGTCCATGAATGGCTGGAAGATTCTTCTGCCTATTGTCTGATGTTGCATGCCGAGGACATGGTCGACATCTTCATGGCTGGCCTGGTGGCCCGTCCACCATTAAAAAAGTCAAAGCCACTTGAGCAACAATGCGAACAAAAAGCGGCGGCTTAATTCACTTTACCACCTGGTTCAGGCGCAGCCGATTTTAAACCGGCAATTTCCAGTCAAAGCGCACTGCCAGCATGCGCAGTGCAAAACAGATACCGACACCAAACAGCAAGGCCGCGGCCTCGGCCACCTGCAACCAGTTCAATAGCAGGTAAACCCAGCAACCGGCAAAAGCACAGGTTGCATATAAATGACTGCGGCGAAATACCAGTGGTATCTCATTGCAGATGATGTCACGCAAGACGCCGCCAAAAATACCCGTAATCACACCCATCATCACACAGATAAACATGGGCATTTCTGCTTCCTGCGCCAGCGAAGCCCCGGTCACGCTGAACAGCCCCAGACCCAGCGCATCGGCAAACACAATCGCGCGCTCTGTCACTGCCTTGCGTAAATGACGCAAGAACGGGATGGCAATCAGCGACAAGACGAAGATAAGGATAGGATATTCCTGGTTTTCCACCCAAAACAGGGGTCGCCTGTCGAGCAGCAAATCGCGCAGCGTACCGCCGCCAAACGCAGTAATGAAAGCCACAGTAAACACCCCCACCACATCCATACGCTTGCGCCGGGCTTCAATGAAGCCAGAACTGGCGAAGGCCAAAATACCAGCCACTTCCACTGTATGCAACATTGAACTCATGCCCAGATAGCTCGTTGTCATGGTTCCCTTTCAAGATTCGGTTTGCAAAATGGCATTTTAGCAAGCTGATGGAGGAAGGAGATAGATATGAATGGAGAAATTAGGCTTAACACCTCTCGCCACAGAGACACCGAGACACCGAGACACAGAGAAGGGCAAAAGAAGGACAAAAACCAGAGGGCCACGTAAAGAAAATTCACTCAAATTCGTCGCTCCTGCGCAGGCAGGAGCCTAGTGGCGTTTGTTGCACACCAATACAAGTCATAACAAAAAGAGTTTAAAACATACACAAAAAACAACATCATATCGCTCAAAACTCACTTATCCACCTCATATTTATCTGCGCTAAGCCCCAATCCCCCACAACATTCCATCGCAAAAAACCCAATTTTCGTTGTATAATCACCGGCTTGGCATTTTGGACACCCGAAATCCAGACAACTATTTAACCTTTGGCAAGTGATAATGCAATCGGGTCAAGAAGCAAGGCGACCGACGAAGTGCTTATTGGCTACCTACATTATTTTCGAGGCAAGCATGAGAGATGGCATCCACCCAAATTATCGCGAAGTGTTGTTCCACGACGTTTCCAATGATTTCAAATTCATCACACGTTCCACTATCAATACCCGCGACAAAGCGGAATTTGAAGGTAAAGAATACCCACTGGTAAAGATCGAGGTTTCTGCAGAATCCCACCCTTTCTACACTGGTAAACATAAAATCGTTGATACTGCTGGCCGCGTTGAAAAATTCCGCCAAAAATTCGGCAAAGTCGGTTCCAAGACTTCCATCGCCGAGTAATCAGCACAAGATTTTTGAGAAAAGGCAGCTTAGGCTGCCTTTTTTGCTGCTGCTTTACCCTACAATAAGCATCCTTTCCTTCCATCATTAAGATATGAAGCCAGTAAGACTTCCAGCCGCCGCTACAGTTGCGCTACCGCGCTGGGGAATTCTCGCCCTGTGTCTGCTCTATATCTTGCCCGGCCTGATAGGCCGCGACCCGTGGAAAGGCGATGATGCCGCCGGCTTTGGCATCATGTGGACGATGGCGCACGGCACCCTGGCCGACTGGCTGTGGCCCCATGTGGTGGGATTGCCCATGCCTGAAGAAGGCCCGCTGGCATTCTGGCTGGGTGCAATATGCATTAAATTATTTGGCGGAATTTTCGGCGACCCCATGGCCGCCCGCCTCAGTACCGGTTTTTTCTTTTTGCTGGGTTCGATCTCGGTCTGGTATGCCACCTATCTGCTTGGCCGCCGTACCGAAGCCCAACCACTGAAGCTGGCATTTGGCGGCCAGCCTGAAGCGCGTGATTTTGGCCGCACCCTGGCTGATGGCGCCTTGCTGATTTACCTGGGTTGCCTGGGTCTGCTGTTACGCAGCCATGAAACCAGTGCCGAATCACTGCAAATTTCGCTGATCGCCTGCACCCTGTATTTCTGCATCCGCCTGCTGGATGAACCCAGCAAACGCACTGCCTTAAAAATTGGCGTCATCCTCGGCCTGCTGGTGCTGACACGTGGCTGGGTCTTGCCCACCGCCTTGTGGCTTAGCGTGCTGACGGTGTGCGCTTATCGCCAGCAAACCCAGCCTTTGCGGCAACTGGTTTTAATTGCCCTGCCCATTGCCTGCGTCGTGGCAGGTATATGGCTGACGGCAATTACCCTGTTTCACCCTTATGACAGCTCGCCCTACCAAGCCTGGATGTTATGGAATTATCGCCAGTTCAGCATACCTAACCTCGACAGCATCAGCTACCTGCTGCGCAATGGAATCTGGTTTAGCTGGCCCGCCTGGCCCTTTGCTGCCTGGGCAATTTACGCGTGGCGCAAGCAAGAAAAAGCCCTGCACATTTCATTACCAGTCGGCTTTCTGGTCTGCTTTATCGTGTTGGCCGTGGTCAACCATAATTCAGAACAAAGCCTGCTGCTGCCGATTTTGCCGCCGCTGGCCATATTGGCAGCCTTTGGCTTGCCCACCATGAAACGCAGCGCCATCAACGCGGTAGACTGGTTTTCAGTCATCGTGTTTACCGGCGCCGCCAGTTTTATCTGGATAGTCTGGATAGCACAACAAACCGGCTGGCCAGCGAAATGGGCGAAGAAGGCGGTGTTGATGGTGCCGGGTTATCAAGCCAGCTTCAGCCCCTTCGTTTTTGTCGTTGCCCTGACTGCCACCGTTGCCTGGTTCTGCCTGGTATATTGGCGCATATCACGGCAGCCAGCGGTATTATGGCGCGCCGTTGTGCTTTCCAGTGGCGGCGTCATTTTAAGCTGGGTATTATTGCTCAGCCTGTGGTTGTCGTGGTTTGATCAACGGGTCAGCTATGCGCCGCTGGCAAAAGAACTGGCAGCGCACATCCCTGACAGTAATTCCTGCATACAGGCCAATATCGATCCTTCGCAACGTGCGTCGTTTGCGTATTTTGGCAAGTTGCATTTTTCCGGTTTTTCTGACAATAACTGCCCGCTGCTGCTGATACAAAATACCAAGGTCGCCTCGCGCGAATCCACGCTGCCGCCAGAATACAAGGCAGCACAATGGAAAGCCATCTGGTCTGGCCACAGGGCCGCCGACAAAGACGAACAGTTCACCCTGTACCAGCGCAAGTAAGATGAAGACCGAACACCCCAGCACGCTACGCGGCAACATCAAGCGCATCGCCTCACTGTCATGGCCCATGATGGTGGGACAGATGGCCGTGGTAGGCAACGGGGTGATAGACACCGCCATGACATCGCGCTTTTCTGCGACGGACCTGGCCGCCCTGTCGATAGGCATCTCGATTTACGTCAGTATCTTCGTCGGCCTGAACGGCATTTTGCAAGCTATCTCACCCGTCGTCGGGCAATTGTTTGGCGCACGCAAATTCAAACAGATAGGCGCAGAGATCAAGCAAGGCGTATGGCTGGGCTTTTTCCTCGCCTGCATAGGTTGCCTGATACTGATCTTCCCGCAAAGCCTGCTATCCATCGCGCAGGCTTCACCCGGTCTGAACCAGAAAGCTGCCCAGTATCTGCAAATTTTGGCCATCGCCCTGCCCGCCACGCTGGGCTTTCGCATCTATGGCGCGCTCAACAATGCGGTAGGCCGCCCTAAGATGGTGATGGCTATCCAGCTGGCAGCGCTGGCCATGAAAATCCCCCTGAACACCCTGTTCATATTTGGTGGCCTGGGCATACCCGCCATGGGTGGCCCTGGCTGCGCCGCCGCTACTGCCGTCAATGCCTGGCTTATGCTGGTTACCGCCTGGCTCATGCTGAAACACGTTAAATATTATGAATTGTTTGCCTTGTTTGGCAGCGGCTTCGTCAAGCCCCACTGGGCAGCCTTGCGCAGCCTGCTGAACCTTGGCATACCCATGGGCTTAAGCTACCTGATCGAAGTGACCGCCTTTGCCTTCATGGCCCTGTTTATCGCCAGACTGGGCGAAGTGGCCGTGTCAGGCCACCAGTTGACTGCCAACTTCGGTACCATTCTATACATGCTGCCACTATCCATTGCCAGCGCCACCGGCACCCTCGTGGCGCAAGCCATTGGTGCCAACCAGATGCAGGCTGCACGTGTCACTGGCAATGCCGGCATCATATTGGCCGCCATGCTGGCCGTACCCATAGGCATTACCATCTGGTTTGCGCGTGACCTGATCTTGCATGCCTACACATCCAACCCCGTCATCATCGCCGCTGCGCTGCCGCTGTTCACCTTCATCTCCGTCTATCAGATTTTTGATGCGATACAGGTCACCGTCGCTTTCATCCTGCGCGCCTACAAGATTGCCATCGTCCCCACCATTTTGTATGCCTTTGCCCTTTGGGGTTGCGGCCTCGGTGGCGGCTTCATCCTGGGCCTGGACCCCTTCCACATCAGCCCTGCCTTCCTGCACGGCGCAGCCGGTTTCTGGATGGCCAACAGCACCAGCCTGGCCCTGGTCGCCTTCAGCCTGTGGTACTACCTGCGCATAGTACAAAGACGCTTCCCCATCCCCGCCATGTGGCGCAGGAATGTGAATATTGATTACCCTGGCTAAACCACCTCACGCGGGGCCAGCAAAGCAAAACCCTGAAAACCCCGCTAAAGAAAATAGGACAAAGCAAGCCAGCAAGGCCAGAATCAACAGACTCTTGCAAAAAACAAGTAGCTCTGTCATAATTTCGGTCTGCGTTGCCGAGATGGCGGAATAGGTAGACGCACGGGACTCAAAATCCCGCGCCGCAAGGCGTGCCGGTTCGATTCCGGCTCTCGGCACCAAAAGCATTTGTAAGGCCCTCCATGTGAGGGCCTTTTTGCTTTTCTTCGATCGACTCTATAGTTCGGGCAAAAATGACACGATTGCCCTGATTTCTTAAAGCGGAAAATCGACGAAAAATCATGTATTCAATTGCGCTACCATCAATTCAGCGCCCATAATTGTGCTCTAATAAGACGTACGAAAAATAGCGAACCTATCCATTGATTGCGACAAGATGCTGTATTCAATAAAGAAACTGCAAATCCCTTAGCAATCACGAAGAACAAGAATTTCCCCACGGTGACTTTACGCTATAAAGAGACAACACAAAAGTGGATTTGAAATCTATTGAGAGACTCTGCCTGCTGTTTAAGCGTTAAGCATGCGATCTGCTTGAACTGACACAACAATAAACAGGAATGTTATGAAGTTTAACGAAGACAGCCGAGTAAAAATCCCGACCACACTCCACCTTATGAGGCTGGGCTATCAATATCTGTCGCTTAAGGGTCAAAGTTGGGATCTGGACACCAACATTTTTCCTGAGTACTTTAAAGCGGCAATATCAAAGATCAATCCGGGTATTGAGTCGGATGCTATCAACCGCTTGCTGGAAGACATTAAACTTGAGCTTGATAACGAAGATTTAGGACGAGCATTTTTCGAGCGCCTCACCGCGCGCGGCTTGACTGTACACACCATTAGTTCCCGTGACGCTTTCGCCAAAGACATTAAAGCGACCCAGGTAATTCACAACCATTCCGGCAAGCCCGAAATCACTGTGGTGAATATCCAGAAGTTTCAGGATGACCCCGATGTGCTATCCACTAAAGACTACGATATCAACATTCAGCGCATCTTTATATTGGATGAGGCCCACCGCAGCTACAACCCCAAGGGCAGTTTTCTGGCAAACCTATACCAGTCAGACCCAAATGCCATCAAGATTGCGCTTACAGGCACACCGCTGATTGTTGATGAAGACAAAGCCAAAAAGAATCCCGATACAAAGGCAATAAGTTCCAAACAGATCTTCGGTGACTACATACATAAGTACTACTACAATGATTCTATTGCCGACGGCTAACCCAGCTCAATACCTATGCTCATCCACCAAATGCTTATTAAAACTATACTTACTCCCGCCTTGCAGCACATCGGTCAGGCGTTTGGGGTTGGCGGATGAGATGAAGATGTCGGCGATGCCGTCCTTGACGCGGAACTTGGTGGCGGGGCTGAGGATGTTGTTGGCTTTGATCATCAGGTGGCGGATGATTTTGGCTTTTTCGCTGCAGATGAGGAAATGGTTTTCTTTTCTGAAATTGGTCAGGGGGATGTTGAGCCACCAGCCTTCGTCGTTGCCGTAGCGGACGACTTGGGAGAATTGGGTGTTGCCTTCGTTGAGGACGTTGGCTTGCAGGGAATCGTTGGCGATTTGGATGGCTTCGGCTTTGTTCATTTTTTGATCTTTTGGAAATTGTGAGCAGATGGGATGGCAAATTGCACCTGGGGTTTTCGACTGAAACCCATCCCCATCCCAACCTCCCACTTGAAGGGGAAGGAGTATGTGGCGGTATTTTAACCGTTGCAGCTTCAATACAGACGGAATTGGTCACAGTTCTCGTTTACCCTTCATGCTACATTGCGTTAAACTGTATGCATATACAGTTATTTAAACGCCATCCCCTGCCTCATGCTTGCCAATCTGGATAATCCTTTTTACTACCTTGAAAACTTCCAGGCCTTTCTGGACTGGGTGGGTGGGCGTTATGCGGATTTGCTGACGGCAGAAGAGTTAGCCTTCATGCAGCAGTTTGCGGGCTTGCCGCAGGCTTCACGGGCTTTGTATGTGCGCATGGTGATGCGCAAGGCCAGTGTGTTCAGGGCCAGCAAGCTTGACTATGTAGAGATTGGTGACACCGCAACCGCCATGCAGGCGTTGGTGGACGTGGGCTGGGTGCAGGCTGACCCACAGCTTGATATTGCTGGCTTGTTTGGTTTATTGCAAAAACCTGAACTGGCGGTGGTTTTTGGCCTGACGCCTGCTGAAAAAAAATTGCCCAAGGCTGAACAACTGGCCTTGCTGGCTTTGCAGCATGTGGCTAGCAAGGCTTTTTCTGCCTGGTCTACGGGCTGTGGCAATGTGGCAGATAGCGCGTATCAGGTGTTGAACAAGGCTTTGTGTGATCGCCTGCGGTTGATTTTTTTTGGCAACCTGCACCAGGACTGGTCTGAATTTGTCTTGTCTGACCTGGGCATTTTTCAGTATGAAAAGGTGGAGTTTTCACCTGCCTCACGCGGTTTTACATCACGGGCAGATATTGATGCTTACCTGGCGCTGCATGCCTGTCGTGAACTGTTTCATGCGGCGGCACCCATGTCTGAGGTGCTGGCACAACTGAGCGAAGCTGCCATCGCCAATAGCTGGCTGGCCAGCCGTCGTAATCGTCTGCTGTTTCAGGTTGGTGAGCACCTTGAAAAACAAAAAGACTGGGTGCTGGCGCATGAGGTGTATGCAGGTTGCACTTACCCGGGTGCGCGCCTGCGTGCCATACGCGTGCTGGAAAAAAGCGGGCAAAGCCAGGCAGCGTTTGAATTGCTGACGCTGGCGCAACAGGCACCAGAAAGCGAGGCAGAACACCAGCAAATGCTACGTATTGCACCGCGCCTGCATCGCAAGCTGGGTCTGGAAAAATTGAGTCCGCAGGCCAGTCCTGCACCTGCCCGGATAGATTTACAGCTCCCCTTTCCCGAACAGGATTATGTGGTTGAATATGTGGTGCGTGACCATTTGCACAGTGTTGATGCGCCGGTGGTCTATGTGGAAAATGCGCTCATCAATTCGCTGTTTGGGCTGCTATGCTGGCCGGCTATTTTCAAGGCAATACCGGGGGTATTTTTTCATCCCTTTCATCGTGAACCTGCGGATTTGTTAAGTGCTGATTTTCATGCGCGCCGGGCAGATGATTTTGCCGCCTGTTTTGCACAACTCGACAGTGGCGATTATCGCCAGACGATGCGGCAAACCTATGCAGGCAAATTTGGTTTGCAGTCACCGTTTGTATTCTGGTCTGTGATGACGGCAGAGGTGCTTGAAATGGCACTGACCTGCATACCCGCCGCGCACCTCAAGCATAGCTTTGCGCGCATCTTGTTTGATATCAAGGCTAACCGCAATGGCTTCCCTGACCTGATACAGTTCTGGCCGCAGGAACAGCGCTATCACATGATAGAAGTCAAAGGCCCAGGCGACAGGTTGCAAGACAACCAGAAACGCTGGCTGGATTTTTGTGCCACACATGACATGCCGGTCACGGTGTGCTATCTGGAATGGCAAGAGGTTGCGCAGTGAGTTATCGCATTGCAGTGCGCGCCCTGTGTGAATTTTGTGCCAAGCAGGGCGATCTGGATTTGCGCTTTACGCCCTCGCCCACTGCCGAGCAAGGCATGGCCGGGCATGCTACCGTGGCGCTGCGCAGAAAGACTGCTTATCAGCGTGAAGTAAAACTGGAAGGTGAACATGGCCTGTTGCATGTGCGTGGCCGTGCCGATGGTTACGATCCTGACTTGCAGCAGGTGGAAGAAATCAAAACCTATCTGGGCGATTTGCATACCATGCCAGAAAACCACCGGCATTTGCATTGGGCGCAGGCCAAAGTGTATGGACATTTGCTATGCCAGAAACTGGGACTAAAAAAAATCACGGTAGCCCTCGTCTATTTCAATATACAGAGCCAGCAAGAAACCCTGTTGAAACAGGAACACACCGCTGTTGAACTGGCGGCTTATTTTACGCAGTTATGCGAGCGCTTTTGTGCCTGGGCGGCACAAGAAGTTGCGCACCGCACTGCGCGTGATCAGGCATTGGCAGGCATGCGCTTTCCCCATGCCGATTTCAGGCCGGGGCAAAGGCAGTTGGCTGAAGCGATGTACAAGGCCAGCACCCGGGGCTGCTGCCTACTGGCGCAGGCACCGACAGGCATAGGCAAGACCATAGGTAGTTTGTTCCCGTTGTTGAAGGCCAGTGCAGAACACAGGCTGGACAAGATTTTCTTTTTGGCGGCAAAAACTTCGGGGCGGCAACTGGCTTTGCATGCGCTGGAGACGATCAAGAAAAGCACACCGGACCTGGGTCTGCGCACGCTGGAACTGGTGGCAAAAAGCAAGGCTTGCGAATACCTGCAAGCAGCCTGCCATGGCGATGCCTGCCCGTTGGCGAAAGGTTTTTATGACCGCCTGCCTGGCGCACGTGCAGCCGCTGCTGCGCATCAAGTGCTGGATAAGGAGGGCTTGCGTGAAATCGCCCTGGCGCACCAGGTTTGTCCCTATTACCTCAGTGTGGAAATGGCGCGTTGGGCAGATGTGATTATTGGCGATTACAACTATTATTTTGATATCCACGCCTTGCTGTTTGGCTTAAGCGTCGTCAATGACTGGCGGGTGGCCGTTCTGGTTGATGAGGCACACAATATGGTTACACGGGCGCGGCAGATGTATACGGCAGAGCTAAGCCGCCATCATTTGAAAAGCCTGCGTAAAGCCGCGCCTGCGGATTTAAAAAAATCGCTGGACCGCCTGTACCGCGTATGGCTGCAACTGGAAAAAGAACAGTCACAAGACTATTCAAGTTATGCAGAAATACCGGAAAAATTGCTGGCTGCCTTGACCCGTCTGTGCACTGATATGGGCCTGTTCTTTGCCGACCAGCCCACGGAACTTGCGCCAGACTTGCAGCAATTCTATATGGATGCCCTGCTGTTTAACCGCCTGGCAGAAAGCTTTGCCGGACATTCCTTGTTTGATATCAGCAAAGAAAACCGTACATCGGTCTTATGCATCAGGAACATCGTGCCTGCGGCGTTTTTGCAACCGCGCTTTGCCGCCAGCCATACGACAGCGCTTTTTTCTGCGACGCTAAGCCCGTGGAATTATTATGGCGACACCCTGGGTTTGCCAGACAATACCGCCTGGGTCGATGTCGAATCACCTTTCACCGCTGACCAGCTTGCCGTGCATGTCATAGACAGTGTTTCCACACGTTTTGCTGACCGTGCACATTCTGTCGCCCCCATTGTTGAACTGATGGCACAGCAATATACGAAACAGCCCGGCAACTACCTGGCTTTTTTTAGCAGCTTTGATTACCTGGAACAGGTCAGCAACAGCTTCATCAAGCAACATCCTGATATCGCCGTACGCCTGCAAACCCGGCGCATGCAAGAAGCTGACCGCGCAGATTTTTTGGCGCAATTTACCGAAACCAGCCAGGGCATTGCCTTTGCCGTGCTGGGCGGTTCATTTGGTGAAGGCATAGACCTGCCCGGCACGCGCCTCATAGGTGCCTTCATCGCGACCCTGGGCTTGCCACAGATGAACTCGGTCAATGAACAGATCAGGCTGCGCATGGAGCAGATCTTTGGTGCGGGTTACGACTATGCCTATCTTTATCCTGGCCTGCAAAAAGTGGTACAGGCAGCAGGCCGTGTGATACGGCAACCCAGTGACCGTGGGGTGGTATATCTGATCGATGACCGCTTTGCACGCAGTGATGTGCAGGCCTTGTTGCCAACCTGGTGGCGGTTGGGGTAAGAAGGAAAATTGTACGATAGATTGCGCCTGGTCTCACAGGGATTCGCTCGGTAGGTTGAGTTTATCTCGTAGGTTGGGCCGGGCTTCGCTGGGCTGCGGTTTACCAGCCCAACGATCGGCTTATAAATCACGTATTCGTTTATCAAAGGCCCAGTGTTGGGCTGATAAAGCGTAGCCCAACCTACAATCGCTCCTAATCAATAAAAACTCTCGTTTAATCAAGTAAACCTTGTTGTTTAAAGAAACAATGTATATATTAACTGCATTGAATTCCATTTTTAACGATAGCGTGTCTTGATTATGAAAACTTCCAAGTCCCAGCAAGAGCAAACCCGGCGTAGTCTGATACGTACTGCGGTCGATCTGATTACAGAGAAGGGGTATGACGCCACCACGATGAAACAGATCGCCCGTGAAGCGGGTATAGGGGATGCGACAATTTATAAATACTTTCCCAGCAAGGAAAAAATCTTGCTGGCCTACTACGAACTCAGCATAGAAATCGTGCTGGAAATGTCGCAGGAAACGCCGGGCTGGGAAGAGTTCAGCCTGCAAGAACGCCTGCAAAGGCTGGTTGATGCGCTGCTGGAATTGTTACTGGGCGACCGGGAGTTTGTCGAAATCACACGTAGCATCGTTGGCCGTTCCCCGTTGCTGATGATGCGCGACAACATGCCAGGTCAGCAAGTGCTGAAAGATGAAATCATCAGTTACCTGACCATGGCAGAAGAAAGTGGCGAGATTGCGCCGTGTGACTTCAAGAATATGCTGGGAGGCTTGTTTGCCGATTACCTGTTTGCGGTGATAGCGTATTGGCTCAAGGACGAGTCAGAAGAGTTTTCTGATACGACACAACTGGTCGACCTGACGCTGGCCATCGTAGTGATGGCCTTGAAGAGTGGGGTCGTCAACAAGCTCACCGAGCTGGCGGGATTTTTAATGCGCAACCAGTTGTCACGACTCATGCAAAATGGTTCTGGCATGCTGGATGTACTGAAGCTGATGCGCCGCGGCATGGGGGCATAAATGGTGAAAGTTCCACCTACCAGCAAACTGGGGCGCACTGCTGTGACTGGTCTTGCGCTGGCACATGCCGGCGCCAGCCGCCTGGGGCACAAGGCACGGCAGGTCATGCGTAGCAATGAAGAAAAATCGTCTGCACAGGAAGAGCATGAAGCACAGCTGGGCCGCATCCTGTTTCGCGCCCTTAATCAATTGAAAGGCAGTGCGCTGAAGATATCGCAACTGCTGAGCATGGAAGCTGATTTCTTGCCAGAAGGCATACGACGCGAACTGGCAAAAGGTTGTCATCAGGTGACGCCTCTGAACCGTGCGCACATACACAAGGTGTTCCAGCGTGAATTCAATGATGCGCCAGAAAACCTGTTTGCCCACTTCGATCCACATGCCTTTGCCGCAGCCAGCCTGGGGCAGGTACATCATGCCAGCCTGGCCAATGGCAAGGCGCTGGCGGTAAAGGTGCAATACCCGGGCATAGCTGCTTCCATCAGCAGTGATGTACGCATGTTGCGCGGCATTTTCATGACCATGTCTGTCGGTACCGACCTGCTGCCAGACAAAAGCCTCATCGACAGGATGACGAATGAACTGGAACAAAAGCTGGGCGAAGAACTCGATTATGAACATGAGGCGGCTGAACTGGCCTGGTTCCGCGAACGCACTACCCTGCCCGGCATAGTCATACCCAAAAGCCTGGATCAACTGTCCAGCAAGCGCGTGCTGACCATGGAAAGACTGGATGGCCTGCACCTGGATGCGTGGCTGGCGACAGCACCCAGCCAGGCACAACGCAATCACTTTGGGCAATTGTTGTTTGACTGGTTCTGGTTCAGTGTCCATACGCTGGGGCGTGTGCATGCAGACCCGCATCCTGGCAACTTTTTATTCATGCCGGATGGGCAATTGGGCGTGCTGGATTTTGGCTGCACTAATGTTGTCTCACCTGAATTTTGTGCGTTGATGGCAGAAAGCTGGCGTGCCCTGTTGATGCCAGATGAAGTTCAACGCAATCTCGTCTTGCGTCGTATCTATATAGACCTTGGGCTGTTTTCAGCAGACCTTACGGCAGAAGATTTTGATACCCAGGTCATACCTGCACTGAAAGAATTACATGCATGGAAAATCGAACCCTACGGCGTACGCAGATTTGACTTTGCCAATAAATCGCCGTATCCAAAATCCATGGACAAGCAGCATGGGAAAGTATTGTCGCGCCAGTTTGCTGGCTACCATGCCGACATGCCCTATTTCGACCGCGCCAATCTGGGCTTGATGAATATGCTGAAAAAGATAGCTGCGGTTGTCAACACAGATAACCCGTGGACCACCACATCCTCATTACAGGAAAGGACATCCTATGCAAGTTAAATCAAGAAAAGTATGGATAGGCCCCTGCTTGCTGGTCATTGCAGGCGTACACACACTATTCGCAGGTTTGATTTATGGCGATGTATTTCTGCACATGCTGGAACGCGGGGTATTCAACACCGTTAACCGTGATCCGCAACGCTCTGCCGCGACCTGGTTCTTATTGTTCGGCTTGGTGCTGGCCCTGCTGGCATTGACGATTACGACGCTGGAGAAGAAACAGGATTTTCCCGAAGCACGCAAATTGGGGATAGGTATATTTCTATTGTGTGCCTTCAGCATTGTGTTGATACCGGCATCTGGTTTCTGGCTGGCTATTCCGCCAGCCATTGCCCTCATGCTAATATCGCCATCTTCCAGAAACTCAAGATTTCAGGTGCAATCATGAAACCTGTCGTTAAAGAGATTACGGTTCCCTCTGGCAGCGAAATCAGCAACAAGGTGGCTGGTGCCTATTTCTACGACAGCTATCAACTGGCGTTTGAGCATGAAGGCATATCGGCCATGCAGCTGTATCTGAATACCTTCGCCAAATCACCGGCATGGGTTAACTTTTTGATGGGTGTGCGTAACCGCGTCGTTGGCCTGTTTGGCCTGAAAAACCTTGGCGGCATGAGGTCTTTAAAGGTGAGCAAACCTGCCAGCGCCTATCGTGTTGGTGACAGGGCCGGCATATTTTCTGTACGTTACCTGAGTGAAAATGAAGTGATACTGGGTGATGACGACAAGCATCTGGATGTGCAGGTTTCAGTACTCAAACAGCTCGTTGATGGGCAACAGTTCATCGTTGTAACGACGGTTGTGCATATCCATAACAACCTGGGCAGGGCCTATATGTTTTTTGTCGGCCCCGCCCATAAACTGATTGCACCTGCGGTATTGGCAAAAGCTTAGCCGGGTCTGTTAATGGCAACTTGTTTCTCTCTTGTGAAATACAGACCAGGACTTAACTCGACCAATACAGCCATGTGCTAATCCAGGCGCAAAGGATGTGCTTCCGTATTAAATGTCACTTTATCAAAATCCAATGCAGATCGGGGCGCAAACAAAAGGTAATAGTATTTGAATGTTTCAGCGAATAAAAAACTTTCCATTGAATCGTCTTTTTCCTTGCTTATTACATTTTTTAAAGCAGCATATCCAGTCTTGCTGCGGCAATGCTTGACGAAATCGTCAAAAAATTCCTTACCCATGACGCGGTATTTTGCATCACCTGTAATGTGATACAAGTAGTAGGCTGACTCAATGATTTCTGGACGCAAATGGTAACTGGGTGAGGTGACTGTCATGGTTTTATAATCCAGGGATTCTGGTTCTATCCCATTTAATCGCCACATCCTCAATCCAGAATCCTGTAATCGCCTGGCGCGTTCAACATCCCCACTCAACACCAGCAAAGCGGGCATGAAGGCATCCAGAGCCCCATAGCGGGTTGCAGTCCGAACCCCACTTTGCATGTTTGCACGCCCATACCAGAATCCACCATCGACCTCGTCACCAAGATAGCGGTTAACGCTGTCTATGCTGGTATCCCACATGGCTTTGCAATCTGTATCGCCAAACAAGCGCCAGCATTTGTAGATATATTCATAGTAAGAATCAATACCACCACCGATGTGGGAATTCTGGTCTGCCCACTCCCCTGTTTCTACATTGATACGCGCACCAACCAGGCCTATGGATGAACGGCGCTCATAGGTTGCCACCAATGCCCTTTTAGCCTTTTGGAAATAGATGGGGTTATTGCTCAGTTTGCTGAGCATGCCAAACTCCAGAAGCAGCGTACCAGTCTCTGCCGGGTTGCTGACATTGCCGCGCACTTGCCCGGTTTTAAGATTGACATGGGTGTAAGGCAAGCCGGTGGGTGTTTCAAATACCGGCAATAATCGATGTCCCAGGTCTTCAGCCAGGTTCAGCAGGCGCTGGTCTTTTGTTATTTGGTAAGAAGATAATAAGCCTCCCAGTAAACGTATGGTGATCTCAAAATTCTGGACATAGATATCCTGATCAAAATTGAGTCTGGTGACGATCAGGTCCTGCGCTTCTTTCGCTTCTTTTTTCAAGCCCATGATCAGGAGGGTATCCAGCGCGTCCACCGGCGTCATCAACAGCGAAGTGCCGTACCAGTCATGCGGTGCCTTGCTTAATGGCATTACCGCATCATGTCCCCAGGCAAATTGCTTATATGCTTGCCATGCATGCTGGGTTTCGTGTTTTACTTTGTTGGCCATGACTTGTGACTGGGCTTCACTCATGCTGTTTTCTGCGTGGGATTGACTGCTCCCAATCGACAAAAAGAAGACGGCACAACTGATACATAGGGTCTTCAACATAAAAAATTCTCCGGATTAAATTTTCTTGATTTTCTCGTACAGGGTCGATACCTGCGTAAGACTTGGTGCTTGCGCGCCGGCTGTCAGGCACGCAGCAGCACCACTGGCGACTGAAAAATTCAGATGTTCTTGCCAGTTTTTTTCTGGTGTCACCTGCAAGCTGAAAAGCAAGCCCGCGATACTGGCATCGCCTGCACCTATGGTGTCAATGACATGGATCTGCGGTGGTAATGCCTGCCAGGCCTGGTCACCCAAGTGCAATGAGGCCCCTGCCGCACCACGGGTATACAGGTAAATTGCCTCAGGATTGAATTCCCGCAATTGTGCCAGGGCCAGGTCGGCATTATCATGGCGAAACAAGCCACGCAAATCTTCGTCGGAAATTTTTATGACGTCAGCCAAATGCGTCATTGTGCGCAAGGTGGCGTCGTACTTTTTATCCATGAGATTGCGGAAATTGGGGTCGTAACTAATCTTCACCCCACTCTCTTTGAGTTGCATTGCCAATGAGATCAATGTTGTTGCCAGTGGTTCACGTGCCAGACTGATGCCGCCAAAATGCACCCATTGCAAATCACGATTCCACCCCGTCGGCAAAGCTTTGGGTGAAAAGTACAGATCTGCGCTGTCCTCACCAATGAAGAAATATTTTGGCGGCGCAGTTTCAGCGACGATGGCAAGTAAGGGCGATTTGCGAAAGCGCTGTAGCAAACGTATGTCGAGGCCAGCCTCTTCGCTGGCGGCGTACAGTGCGTCACCAAACACATCTTCACTGATCGCCCCCGCAAAACCTGTACGCAGGCCGAGCTTTGCCAGGTTACGGGCAACATTCCAGGTAGAGCCACCAACCATGCTTTTCCAGTCATCGACACCCGTACGCAACATATCGGTCAAAGCTTCTCCAGCGCAGGCGAATTGAGGAAAATCAGACATGATGCTTACCCAGGTTCAATACATTCAACACTTCATAACAAGCGCCCATGGTATGGTAATCAGATTTGCCGGCAGGGCTCTTCTCATCGCTGATCTTGAGATTGCTTTTATCCAGAATGCGGTACCAGGCACCGTATTGGTGATCGACAAAATGCATCCAGCTGTATTGCCAGATTTTGTCGTACCAGTCCCAGTATTTTTGCTTGCCTGTACGTTGTGCCAGACATGCTGCGGCTGCGATAGATTCTGCCTGCACCCAAAAATATTTATCGCCATCGCAAATGCTGTGATCTGGCGCAAAGCCATAATAGATGCCGCCATGTTCCGTATCCCAGGCGAGATCGAGCGCTGTATCAAACAGACGTTCGGCCGTTGGTAAAATCCATGCTGAATCACCTTGCAAATTTGCAGCCTGTGCATCCAGCAGCACCAAAAGTTTGGACCATTCTGTGAAGTGCCCGGGCTGGAACCCCCATGGGCGAAATAAATTCGCCTTATCCTCAAGATTGTATTTCCAGTCTATTTGCCAGGCATAGTCGTAATGTTCCCAAATCATGCCGCCGGCTTGTGAGGCTTGTCGCTGGGTGATGGATTTGGCGATTGCTTCCGCACGGTGCAGGTGCATAAGCTCACCAGTTGCCTGATAGGCTGCCAGCATCGCTTCGCAGCTGTGCATATTGGCGTTCTGGCCGCGATAGGTGTCCAGGTGGGACCAGTCCGCACTGGCCTGGTCTGCATAGAGATCAAATTCCGGTAACCAGAATTTATCTTCCATAAGAGCGACAGTTTCATCGAGATACGTCCGTGCCTCATTCATGCCTGCCATGACCGCATGTGAATAAGCGAGCAAAACAAAGGCCAGGCCATAGCAGTGATTATTGTTGTCGATGATATGCCTGTTGCCATTATCCCAGCTCACTTGCCAGGCATAACCACCATTGACAGGGTCACGATGTACATCGCGCAAGAATGCGACGCCATGTTTTACCATATCCAGGTATTGTGGATCAGAAAACTGCCGGTAGGCCATCGCATAGTTAAAAACGAAACGTGTGCTGCTGACTAAATGACGCGTTGTCACATCATAGACCTGACCGTCATCTTTAAAATAATGATAAAAGCCGCCGCTACGATCGATGCAGCGCGGGTGGTAAAAACGCATGGTGTGTGCGATGTGCTCAGTCAGGGTACTGACAGCACGAAAATCTGGGAAAGTCGTCATCATTATTTGAAGTGGTTTGAACTAATGCGGGGAAGTCGTTTTTCTCTGTAAATCTATTCCTTGTCTGGCCAGAATCGCTTTCACCTTCCAGGAATAAAAAGCCAGGTAAGAAAAACACGCTACGCCTACGAGGTAACTCATTTGTATTCCAACTTTGTCGGCAACAAAACCCTGCAGCCAGCTCACCACGCCACCGCCCATGATCATCATGATCAGGAAATTACTTCCCTGTCCGGTATGCTTGCCCAGACCACTGACGGCCAAAGAAAAAATACATGGCCACAAAGTGCTGCAAAACAAACCTATGCTGGTGAATGCATAGATACTGACCATGCCGCTGCTGCTCATACCGAGTATCAAGGCAGAAATGCCCAGTACGGAAAAAATGCCCAACATGCTTGCGGGGTTTCCTTTGCTGGCAAGATCAGCGACAATCAAGAGCAATACAACAGCACCGTACACATAAAATCGGCCCAGTTCATGTTGCGCTATGGCGTTCACCACGAGAAACACGCTGAATGCCAGATAGGGTGCGAGAAATTTCGCCAGCTTTGTCGCGCCGTCACCAAGTTGAAAAGCCTCGACCGCTCCTGTCCAGCGGCCTATCATCAAGCTGCCCCAATACAGGGATATGAATGGCGCGATATCCTTGGTCAAATATCCCTGCGTCAATTCCATATAGGCGGGCAAATTGCTGGCGGTAGATACCTCGACACCGACATACACAAAGATTGCCAGCATGCCCAATACCAATTGCGGGAATTGCAATGCGGAGCTTGCGCCATGTGTATGAACGTCTTGCGCGTCTTCTTCCATTACCGGACGATCAGGTAAAGATGAAAATTTAAGAAGAACAGCAACCAGTAAAAATACCAGCCCCAAAACCAGATACGGTATCTTGACGCTCTCTATACTGGCAATCGCATTGTTTGACGATGGGGTACCGAATATGGCAAAGCTCACTATCAAGGGGCCTATGGTGGTACCAAAATTATTGATCCCGCCAGCGAGGGTCAGGCGTTGTGAGCCGGTTTCACGCGAGCCCAATGCAATTGCCAGTGGGTTAGCCGCGGTTTGCTGTAATGAAAAACCGAGCCCTACAATAAACAGACCTGACAACATCAATGCAAACGAGCTTGAATTGGCTGCGGGATAAAATAACAAAGTACCCAGCGCAGAGATGCAAAGCCCAAGTGCCAGACTGTTTTTGTAGCCTATTTTCTGTATGAGATCCTGTTTAAGGATTGCAGAAACCAGCAGGTACAGCAAGGAACCAACCGTATAGGCCACGTAAAAGGCAAGCGATACAAACTGACTTTGCGTTTGCGACAAATGAAATGCCGCCTTGAACACAGGAATCAAAATATCATTACTGGCTGCGACAAAGCCCCAGAAGAAGAATACCGTCACCAGTGGTATGAACTGTCCCCAGTATGTGTGCGCTGACTTGTTCATCATCGGCCTCATTGATATGGCGTTTGTGTATAGGGTCGTGCATCTTTAGGATTGCCCCACTTCTTGTTTGGCTCGGCCTGCATGACAAACACCAGCTCACCACCAGCCATGATCTGTTCATGACGCAGATAGTTTTGATCCAGCATTTTCCCATTCAGACTCACGCTTCCCACATAGGGGTGCGCGTCGCTCAAATTGTGCGCACGTATGGTGAACTGCTTGCCATTCGGTAATTGCAATGTCGCTTTATCGAGGAAGGGCCGACCAAGTATGTATTCGTTACTACCAGGCGCTACCGGGTAAAAACCAAAACTCGTGAACATAAACCAGGCAGACATCTGACCAAGATCATCGTTGCCAGACAGGCCATCAGGTCTGGCCTGATACTGGCTCTGCATGATTTGCTGCAGGCGTTGCTGGGTTTTCCATGGCGCACCGAAGTAATTGTATAAATAGGCGACATGATGCGAGGGTTCATTACCATGCGCATAGTGCCCTATCAGGCCGGAAATATCTTCCATGTGTGCATAGACTTTTTGATCGACTTTTGCATCAAATACCTGGTCGATTTTTGAGATGGCAGCGGCGTCACCGCCCAGCAGACTGATCAGGCCGGCATTGTCATGCGGCATATACCACGAATATTGCCATGCACTGCCTTCAGTGTAATCACTGCCAAAATTGGACGCGGTGGGATCAAAAGGCACGCGGAATTCACCATCCGATTTGCGCGCGCGGATAAAGCCAGTCCTGGTATCAAACACATTACGGTAATTCTGGGCACGGGCATAATATTTCCTTGCGATATCAGCCTTGCCCATCTTCTCGGCCATACGCGCAATTGTCCAGTCATCAAACGCATACTCCACAGTTTTGGAAGCTGCTTCTGGTTCCAGATCGGTTGGCACATAGCCCATTTTCATATAATGTTTCAAGCCGCCATAGGGACCGTATTCAGCGCTGGCCATCATCGCATTCAGGGCGCTGTCTGCATCAAACCCGGGGATACCCTTCATGTAGGCGTCGGCGATGACTGGCACGGCGTGATAGCCGATCATGCACCAGGTTTCTAGACCATGGAATTGCCATACCGGCAGTATGCCCTCAGGACTGTATTGCTGCGATGCCAGCAGCGAACGCACAAAATCGACGTTACGCTGTGCTGGCTGTATCAGTGTCAATAAAGGGTGCAGCGCGCGGTAAGTGTCCCATAACGAAAAGGTGGAATGAAAACGGAAGCCATCCGCCTGATGCACCTGACTATCTGGCCCACGGTAACGGCCATCCACATCCATAAACAGGCTGGGGGCCATCATGCTATGGTACAGGGCGGTATAAGCCTTGGTACGCATCTCAGGTTTTGCTTCTATGCTGACTGCTGACAGGGCATCGTCCCAGGCCTGTTTCGATTTGGCGCGCTGCGCTGTAAAGTCCCAGTCCTGGATTTCAGACAGGTTGGCAATCGCACCTTCTTCACTGACAGCCGAAATCGCCACTTTGACCATCAGAGTCTGGTCGTCGGGCACACCAAAATCCAGCGCAGCAACCAGTGCCTTACCCTCGACTTTGGCTTTATCCTGAGGGCCACTGCCCGGCCCGGCAAAGCCCCGGTATTCCACTGCGTCTTCCCGGTTATGGATTTCACGAGACAACAATGGCCTTGAAAATTGCATGGCAAAATAAACCTGGCGCCCAGCCGCCCAGCCACGGGTTTCTCGCATGCCGGTAATGATGCCGTCCTTGCGCACGCGCATGCTGGACCACAGGTTCTTTGTCTTGTAATCATAAATACTGCTGCGCAAATCGACGATCAATTTGGCGGCTTCACCTTTGGCAAAACGATAGCGATGCATCCCTACCCGTTCGCTTACCGTCAATTCGACATCAATTTCATGATCCAGTAATTTCACTGCGTAATAGCCAGGTTCGGCATGCTCTTCTTTATGGCTGAAACGTGAGCGGTAACCGCTGAAAGGACGTTCTGGATAACCCGGCTCCAGTTTGGTGTCACCGCTATAGGGCATCAATAACACATCACCCAGATCAGAATGTCCTGTGCCAGAAAAATGCGTATGCGAGAAACCGAGTATGGAATCATCTTCATATCGATAACCTGCAGCCCAGGGGTAACTCTGGCGGAAATGTCTTACCTGCGTATCCGGGCTTAATTGCACCATGCCAAAAGGGCGTGTCGCCCCCGGGAAGGTGTGACCATCACCACCAGTGCCTATGAATACATTGACCGCATCAACCGGGCGTGAACTACTGACAGGCGCGGCGTCAACATCATGAGATATCAATGCACAGAACAATGCACAAAATAACGCAAACCCGCAAATACGAAACATCATAGCTAGCCTTTAAAATAGATTTTTTACCGTTACGACAAATAGCAAGCGTTTCAATTCAAAATTATTCAAATGAAGGAGGTAATTCGCCAGATTTGATGGCCCATTTTTTATTGGCTTGTTCACCCAACCTGAAATCCAGGTTCAGCTTACCGTCCAAAGCAGTTTCATCGAGCCAGGATTTGGCCATTGATTTCCCGTTCAACATCAGGCTCTGCACATATTTAAATTGTGCGCCAGTTTGATCTGTCTGAATGGTCAGTGGCCCTTGTGAGCGTTGAACCACGATCTTCCTGAAAGTCGGGCTGGCGATCAGCAATTCTGCACGGCCCGGATATTGTGGATACAGGCCCATCGCTGCCCATACATACCATGCTGACATCTGACCCAGATCATCGTTGCCAGGGATACCATCCGGGCGATTGTGCCAAAGCTGTTGCAACACTTCACGCACGACTTCCTGGGTTTTCCATGGTTGTGCTGCATAAGAATACAGCCAGGCAGCACCGATGGAAGGTTCATTATCCATTTCTGAATGATGTGCACCAGAGACAGTCAGTGCCCATGCGCCTTGATCATTCTTGAAGAACTTATCCAGTCGCTGGGTGGATTTTTCGACGCCACCCAAGGTGCGGATCAAACCGCCCGCATTGAATGGTACCATCCATAGGTACTGCGCACCGCTTCCTTCGACCATGCCCTCATCTGAAGCAGGATCAAATCCAGATACGAACTGACCATCCTGTTTGCGCTCCTGCAGATAACCAGTGGCGGGATTAAAGTGATTTTTCCAGTTTTGTGCACGAGCAAGGAATTCTTTCTTTGCAGCATGATCACCGAGTTTTTCAGCGAACGACGCCAGGGCAAAGTCAGCGCTGGCATACTCCAGTGCATCCGACACCATGCCCCAACCGGGCGCTGATTGTGGCATATAGCCATACTTTATCCATTGGTCCAGGCCCGGTCTTTGTCCCACACACATGACTGGGCAACCGTCCCTGGTCAGGTCCTGGCTTGTAGGAGTCCGGGCAGCTTTGCTGAGCGAGGCAAAAGCGCTAGACACATCAAAATCACGTGCACCGAATGCATACATGCTGGCAACCGAAGCAGCCGCGGGATCACCATTCATGACACCGGTGGCACCGTTGTTATGCGTCCATCTGTCCCATACACCATTGTTTTGCTGCGACTGATTCAATAAAGATTGCGCAATGTCACTGGCGATTTTGGGTTCGATCAGGGCAATTAATTGTACTTGTGAACGGTAAATATCCCAGCCTGAAAAATTGGCATATTGCGCCAATTGCGGAGTCTTTACCTTATGCACCTTTTGATCAAAGCCTGCATACTCACCATTGACATCACTAAAGAGATTCGGGTGCAACAGGGAATGGTACAGGGCGGTATAGAAAATCGTTCGCTGGTCTTTGTCCCCACCCGTCACATGGATCTTTGCCAGTTGCTGATTCCAGGCCTGGCGACTATCTTTTACTACTGCCTCGAATGATTTTTCCGCCGTTATTTCTGCATTTAAATTTTCTGCTGCGTTTGCTACGCTGACATAGGAAATACCAATGCGAGCTTCAACATTTCTGGCTTTACCAAAATCTATCCAGGCACCTGAACCCTTGTCAAGTTGCGGGAAACCTTTATCATCCAGCCCGGTTGCGCCTTCCGCACTTATCCCATTGGGAATGATTTTCTCGTTTTGCCAGGTGGCGGTCGCGGCAAATTTCTGCTTAAAGCGGGCTACGAAATGAATTGTGTAATAGGGTCTGCGTGTTACAGGATGCAGGTATCCGCAAAAATTGCCGCTGCTGACTGAGCCGCTGACGGTATTGTTCTCGGTATCTATTTTTAAATTGGCAGCAAAACTGCCTAATTGTGAATCAGAATTACGTATCAAAATAGCTGCCTTGCCCTCTGCCGGATAGGCAAAGCGCGCAATGCCTGCACGCAGGCTGGCGCTTAATTCAGTCTGTACGCCATTTTCCATGCGCACGCGGTAATAGCCTGGTTGCACTGTTTCATTCAGGTGAGAATAGCGGCTGGTATAAAGTTCGTCTTTGCTGTCCAGTGAAGGTGACGTGCTCAGCTCTGTCGTGACAGGCATAAAAGGTATGTCACCACTGGCACCACGACAACCGGTGCCTGACAAATGTGTGAGACTGAAGCCACGTATTTTTCTGGCTTCGTACAAATATCCTCCAGGCGCTGCGGCCTTATTTTTTTCACCTTTACTGGTCTCTGGGCTGAAACTGAGCATGCCAAAAGGCATGACCGCTCCAGGAAACGTATTGCCCAGGTTGGTAGTACCTATCAGCGGATTGACCTCAGCAGCAAGATCTGTCCCCGCATTGGCATGCAGCTGTGGTAAACAAAGTAGCGTAATCGAAGCAAATAAAATGGTAGAGCGACGCATGTTTTTCCCGGAAATTTTTTAGGGTTGATAGTTGAGTCCGACGTTGTTCAGTTTTTAAACAGAAAGCACACTACTGCCCCGCACAATCAATTGCACGGCAAGTGTTGTCTCCAGGTTTTCTGGTTGCGCATGGCGTAGCAGCATGGCCACTCCTTCTGCCCCTAGTCCTTCCTTATCAACGGCAATGCTGCTTAACGCTGGTTGGGCTTTTGCTGCCGCGCGGATATCGTCAAAACCGACGATGGCAATATCATGAGGAACTTTCAAACCCAGATCGAGGCAGGTATTCATGGCGGTCAATGCGGTATTGTCGTTGTAACAAAATAGGGCATCTGGTGGCTCAGACATGGCCAGTAAATCTGTGACTGCCTGCCTTACCATTTTTTCTTCCTCTGCCTGATGCGGAATCGCAATTTCATAGTCAGGATTGGCCAGCATTTTTGCTTCAAACAAGGCTTTACGAAAACCATGTACACGTTCTTGTATGCTGTAATGTGCATGCGGTCCACTGAGCATACCTATCCGCTTACGCCCGGATTTGATCAAATGCTGCGTAGCCAGATAACCGCCCAGCCGGTGATTGGGGTTAATTGAAGTAAAGCCTGGCAAACGCATATCAATCAGCACCATGGGCTTTCCTGATGTGCGTATCGCCTCCAATAATTCTGTTTCGAAAAATCCCGCACACACAATGGCATCTGGCTGATGCACCCTGATTTGTTCCATCACCGGCTCAGATGGACCAACTGCAACAAATGACAAAGCAATTCCAGCCCGCCGGCAAGCAGCTTCGACCCCGTGCAAAACGATAGAATAAAATGGGCTGCTCGATAAATTATTATGCTGACGGTGCAAGAGAAAAGCGATGCGGCGCAGGCGTCCATGCTTTAACTTTGACAGGTCATAACCCATTTCCTGCGCAGCGTGAAAAATCATTGCACGCGTGGTTTCAGTCAAACCAGTCTGGTTTTTGAGCGCACGGGAAATCGTGCCCACTGAAAAACCAGTGGCTTCGGCCAGGTCGCGTATGGTGATGCTCATGCCAGTGAAGGAAAAAACAAAGTCATCATGATTTACTAAACAAATTGAAGGAATTGCTGTAAAAACGATATCTGATGTTAGCTTTATCGAGAAAAACCGGTCAATCAATGTCTGATTGTGACTTTTAGTTTAGTTGGTTTACTAAACAAGAATGATGGTTTTCAACAACGGCTTATGGTTATCGGCAGAAGATTGAACAAAGCAATCGCAGCACGTCACATTATCTGCACGATATGGCTGACGCGCTGCCTGGCGCAGTGAGGGCGAAACCTGTTCCCCACATACGCATGCTAATGCCTGTCAGTCGCCTTATACGGAATTGGAGTGCCCTTCACCAGATTTCATTCATCGTTGAAGAGATACGTAAAAATAATAACGGGTGTCGACGTCCCTCATCGACGCCCGTTACATCCACGGCCACTTCAAAATACAAGGTTTCTTCTCGCATCAGAACTTGTAGATCGCACCGATATTGATGAAACGCCCAACCGCACCGGCCGAGTGCAAGGACAGATTGTATGGACGCCCGCTGCCATAAGTGCTGACGTCAACCGGTGGAGCTTGATTGAACAAATTGGAGACCGAGGCATGCAAGGTCCACTGTTTGCCCAACTGGTAGTTCAACGACAGATCCGTTTCCAGGAAGGATGCAACCCTGCAAAAACGCGCAGGTGTATTTCCTTCAGGGAAGACACCATTCATTTTGCCACCCTCACTGCATGTTGACTGTCCAAGGGTAGGATCAGTCAAATCGTAGCCAGAGATCCAATGCAGGCTGGTGGCAACCTCCAGTTGGCCCATATTCCATGTCAGATCCAGCTGTGCGCGGTCTTTCGGGTTAGCCGTATCTGCGCCGATACCGGCCGGACCGTGGGTACCCGCCAGTTCGTACGTCTTGCCGTCGATAGTCATGGCATAGCTGAAGGCGTGGGTATATTGAAATTCGGCTTTTAGGCTGCCATAGTCACCCAGCTTGAACTTGTAGCGGGTATCGAATTCGATACCGCGGGTACGCGTGCTGTTGGCATTGATTGGGGTCGCTGGATAGTAGGCGATCCGGCCAACACTGGGTGTACACGTGGTGCTGCCACCATTACCGTCAGCGCAATCGCTGAGTTCAGGCGTATTGCGCACCGGTGTGCCGGACAGGGGGCCGCCAATAATCTGATCCTTGACGGTGATCTGGTAGAGATCAATCGCCGTGCTCCAGCCTTTCACTGGCTCCAGTATCACGCCCAAGGTGGCTGACGTTGACTTCTCGGGCTTCAGATCCGGGTTGGTGGTGGTCAGACCGATCAGCGACTCGTTGCAAGAGGCGATGACAGTCCCTTTTGGATACATGCCATTGGCCATATAGCCGCCTGGGCAGAGCAGCGGATCGTTCGCATTACCGACCCCGCCGCTGCTGGCAGAATTGCCGTTCTCGGCTGGACCTGGCGCACGGAATCCTTTCGACATAGTGCCCCGCAGCGCAAATGCATTGCTCGGCGTCCATTTGAATGCCAGCTTGGGCGTGCTCGAATTGCCAGCCAGACCGTAGTGATCAAAACGGACGGCACCGTCGATTTCCAGGCTCTTCAATACCGGCGCGGTGAATTCCGCGTAGGCTGACGTTGCCGTCTCAGAACCAAAGGCATACGCGCCATTGGTATGGCCATCCGCCTGCGGCATGGAAGGCGCCGACAACCTTGTGTGAAAAGACTGCGCGCCCAGACTCACCATCAGATCGCCGCCTTCCAGGTGTGTCAACGCGCGCGCAGCACGCAACTCGGCAAACGAGAGTTCAGAGGTATCGAACGAAGAAACGGTCCGGAAGATGTCTGCCATGTCGGCCGCACTATTGCCCCCCGTCACCGAGTAGGGATTGGTGCTACGACTCAAGGCCGCACTCATTGCCGGCACATTCACATTGCCCGTGCTTACCCGGTTCAGATTGTTACGCGTATAGCCAAGCGAGGCATCGAGATCCCACGCCCCCCAGGTACCGCTTAACTCAGCCACCAGACGGTAGGCCTTGGAATCGGTAGTGATGTTACGTGCCGGTGCGCCTGGGATGGGGCCCCGTACGATGGCTGGTACGCCAAACGGATTTCCTGGATAGTCGGCAGGCACGCGGATGGAGGGAATGGCGGTACCAGCGATATAGTGCGGTGCCACGCCGGACACCATTTCCAACTGGGTGGCATAGGATGAAGGGAAGTTACTGAAACCCTGTGGCAGGGTAGCCTTGCTCTCGAACAGGGACGCCTTGATATCAACTTTCCAGTCCTGACCCAGATTCCTGGTATAACTGCCCACAATATTGATGTTTTCCGTCTTCGGCTGTAGTTGTTTAAACGGGTCATCATAGGCACAGCCGCCAGATGCCAGTTGGGTGTAGCTGCCGCAAACCGTGCCGGGCAAGAAAGCGAAAGCAGCGCTATTGTCAGCGCCGGCTATCCGCTTCACGTTAGGATTCAACAGATAAGGCGATAGCACGGTGGGAGCCGTTGATTGCGGCGTCACGACACCCAGCGCTTTGTTCGCGCCACCGTAGGCCGACATATCCAAAGACTGCCACAGCCCGGAGTCACGGCGCTGGGTATAGTAAATAGGATCCTGCTTGCGATATTCCACGCTGACATAAGTATTAAAACCGTCGTGGTCCAGATTGCCGACGCCGTGGCTGAACGTTGCATGAGTTGTGCTGCCGCCGCCCTGGCTGGTGGTGCCCGTCTCGGCCGACAGCGTGGTGCCGACCAGATTCTTTTTCAAAATGACGTTGACCACCCCGGCCATGGCGTCGGAGCCGTAGACAGCCGACGCACCGTCTTTGAGAATTTCAATCCGCTCGACGGCATCGAAGGGAATATTCGAAATATCCACAAACGAGCGCGAGCCATCATCGGCCAGCGGGTAGCCTGCCATGCGGTGACCGTCGATCAGTACCAGGGTCGCGTTGTTGTTCAGACCGCGCAGTGAAATGCCGCTGCCGCCCGCTGCAAAGCCACCGGAAAAGGTTTGGCTCAGTGTTCCCGCGCCGTTGGCCGTGATGTGCTGTAATACCTCAGACACCGAGGTGTAGCCGGAATTTTTCAGGTCGGCCGCGTTGATTACTTGCACCGGACTGGGGGTCTCAGCATCGGCGCGACGTATGTAGGAGCCTGTGATCTCGACGCGATGTACAGGGGCTGCCTTGGGGTCAGTATCTTGTGCGATTACGACACCGGGGAACGAAGCAGAAAATGCTCCGGCGGCAATGAGAGATGCAATCGTCTGGGGTAATACCTTCAATTTATTGTTCATATAAAATCCTTTAGGTTTATTCAAGTCTCCGTGTTTACACCCTATACAGGCCAGCTATCGCTCGGCAACGATTGCCATACCAATTCCTTGATGCTTGAGTTTTAACAAGGGCGGGAACGATGGCGGAGCATCCCCCTTTGTGCCACACCAAGCCAAGCCAAGATCGCTTGCTACGACATGCGTGCCGCCAAATGTCAGGCTCGCAATACCAGCTCAGCCGGTAAAAACGGCATCTGATAGTCTTTACCACCCATGCCGGCATGGGTGCCGTACACGTCTTTATGAAATGTCTTATGAAGAAGCGAGCGACAGAGCCCCGCATAGAAAGCGCTTGACTGACCGGCCATACCGTCGATGAAAAAAATCCGGCGCGGCATGACATTGCACACTGCGGTGACGCGCTGATTACTGGCGTCGATGTCGGCCAGGTTTGCGCGGTCCTTCTGGTTTTTCAACCTACGCGAAAGAACGCCCACAGCAACAGCGATGGCTTCAGCGAAATTAGGTATGATCAGGCTCATATTAATAAAATTCGCAATCACTAAACACGAACAAAAGACATCAATGCAAACGATATCTGATGGTATCTTTGTGCTGAAAATTCAGTCAATCAAGGCCTGCTGATGGCTTTCAGTTTAGTGTGTTTACTAAACCACGCTGATGGATTTCAACAACGATTTTTTGGAACAAAGGGCATACGACAAGCGCTCTCCATCCATCTTCAATTCAGGTATTTTCCGTCTATCTTTCGCACAGCTTTGCCTGACCGGAATCTCCTGAAATGAAGCTTTATTTTCCCCGGTGACATGAAGCATTTAAAGCTCAGCAAACCTGTCAGCGCCTATCGCATTGGTGACGGGGCTGACATATTTTCTGTGCTTTACCTGACTGAAAATGAAGTAAAAATGGAGTGAAAATCGAGTGATGCAACGTGATGACGACAAGTATCCGGATGTGCAGGCATCGGTACTCAAGCAGTTTGTTGATGGCCGCCAGTTCATCGTCGTAACGACGGTTGTGCTTATCAATAACAAACTGGACAGGGCCTATATTTTTTGGCCCCGCCCATAAACTGATTGCACCTGCTGTATAGGTAAAGGCTTAGTTGAAACTGATCACCGGTAAATTTTTTGCTTCTTCGTTCTTATGCAACAAGCGATAAAGTAAAGGGAGCACCAACAAGGTCAGCACGGTAGAAGACAAAATGCCGCCTATCACCACCGTAGCCAAAGGCCGCTGCACTTCTGCCCCAGTACCGGTCGCAATTGCCATGGGAATGAAGCCCAGTGAAGCTACCAGCGCTGTCATCAGTACCGGCCTTAAACGTGTCAGCGCGCCGGTATTGATGGCCTGGTCCAGCAACATGCCTTCATCGCGCAGACTGCGTATGAAAGAGATCATCACCAGCCCGTTGAGTACCGCCACTCCAGACAAGGCGATAAACCCCACTGCTGCCGATATCGACATGGGTATATCGCGCAAATAAAGTGCAACGACGCCACCCGTCAACGCAAACGGAATGCCGGTAAACACCAGCAGACCATCCTTGATATTGTTGAACATCACAAATAGTAAGATGAATACCATCAGCAAAGCCACAGGCACCACCACTTGCAGGCGCTGGCTGGCGGATTGCAATTGTTCGAAAGTGCCGCCCCAGCCAAGCCAGTAAGCAGCCGGGATACGAACTTCTCTCTCAATCAACTGTGCTGCTTCTGGTACAAAACTGCCTATGTCACGACCACGCACATTGGCACTGACAACAACGCGGCGCTTGCCATTCTCACGGCTGATCTGATTGGGGCCGGGTGCAAAATCCAGGCTTGCTACTTCAGTCAACGGGATATAGCTGAGCTTGTTGCTGTTGTTACTGCTGTTGACGCTGTTGCCGTTATCAACACGTGCAAATGGCAGAGGGATGGGCAAACGCTTCAATGCTTCCAGATCGCTACGCATGTCTTCTGGCAGGCGTACCAGGATATCAAAGCGGCGGTCGCCTTCAAACATTTTTCCGGCCTCCTTGCCACCCGTGGCGATTGCCACGGCATCTTGCACATCGGCCATATTCAAGCCATAGCGTGCTGCCTTTTCCCTGTCTATATTCACCGTCAGCATGGGCAGGCCTGAAGTTTGCTCTACCCTGACTTCGGTGGCACCAGGTACACGTGCCAGCACTTTGGCGATCTTGCTCGCAATCTCATTCAAGACCTGCATATCATCGCCAAACACCTTGACGGCAACATCGGTACGCACACCGGAAATCAATTCATTGAAGCGCAATTGTATCGGTTGAGAAAATTCATAGCTATTGCCCGGATAAAGACCCGCTTCCTTTTTGATTGCCTGCAAAAGTGCATCGCGTGATTTTTTCGGTGTGGGCCATGCAGATTCAGGTTTCAGCATGATGTAGGCATCAGAAATATTTGGCGGCATGGGATCAGAAGCAATTTCTGCCGTGCCGGTGCGGGCAAAAATTCTGTCGATTTCAGGAAAATTTTTCTTGAGGCCATTTTCCAGCTGTTTTTGCATTTCCAGTGATTGTGTCAGGCTGGTGCCGGGTATACGCAAAGCCTGCATGGCAAAATCACCTTCGTTCAGGCTCGGCACAAATTCAGTGCCCATGCGCAAAGCGAGCAGGCCAGACAGGAGCATCACCACAATTGCCGTAGCAAACACCGTAGACTGATACTGAAATAACTTACTGAGCAATGGCGCATAGATGCGTCTGGCAAATACCATCAGGCGGTTTTCTTTTTCTGCCACACGCTCACCAATAAACAGGGCGATTGCTGCGGGAATGAAAGTCATCGATAAAATCATTGCCCCCAGCAAAGCGGCTACTACGGTAAATGCCATGGGGTGAAACATTTTCCCTTCCACACCGGTCAGTGCAAAGATGGGCAGGTAGACAATCATGATGATCAACTGGCCAAACAACAAAGGGCGGCGGGCTTCTCTGGCAGCGACAAAGACTTCATGAAAGCGTTCCGCCCTTGTCAGTGCATGCCCCTTGCTCATCTGCGTATGGGCAAGACGACGCACACAATTTTCCACGATCACCACCGCCCCATCAATAATGATGCCAAAATCGAGCGCGCCCAGGCTCATCAGGTTGGCACTGATTTTATAACTGAACATGCCGGTGAATGTGAACAGCATCGCCAGTGGGATCACCATCGCGGTAATAACGGCGGCGCGTAGATTGCCAAGAAACAGGAAAAGTACGGCAATCACCAGCACCGCCCCTTCCAGCAGGTTTTTCTTGACGGTGTGGATGGCCTTGTCGACCAATACAGTGCGGTCATACACGGTGACAGCTTTCACACCCGCCGGTAAAGTGCGGTTAATTTCCAGCATCTTTTTATCAACGGCCTGAGATACCACCCGGCTATTCTGGCCTGTCAGCATGAAGACGGTACCCAACACCACTTCGCGGCCATTTTCTGTCGCCGCACCGGTGCGCAATTCACGGCCAATGCCAACTTCCGCCACATCGGCAATGCGTATCACCTGACCCTGTACATGAGAGAGCATGATATTGCGGATATCTTGCACGGAGTTGATCTGACCGGGTGCGCGTATCAGATATTGTTCACCCTGTTTTTCTATATAGCCAGCAGCGACATTGCCGTTATTACGGTCCAGCGCACTAACAATATCCTGCATGCTCAGGCAGTAAGAAGCAAGCCTGGCAGGGTTGGGGGCGATCTGGTATTCCTTGGCAAAGCCACCAATGGTATTAATTTCTGTAACGCCGGCTACATTACGCAGTTGTGGTTTGATGATCCAGTCCTGTATTTCGCGCAGGTCTGTCGGTGTGTAGGCGGTGCCATCGGATTTTCTTGCACTATCTTCCGCTTCCACTGTCCACAGGTAAATTTCACCCAACCCCGTAGAGATTGGCCCCATCTGCGGTGAGATGCCGGCTGGCAGACGCTCTCTGGCTTCTTGCATGCGCTGGTTGACCAGTTGGCGTGCAAAATAGATGTCGGTGCCATCCTTGAAAATTACCGTCACTTGCGACAAGCCATAACGCGACAGCGAACGTGTCTGTTCCAGATTTGGCAAACCTGCCATGACTGTTTCTATGGGAAAGCTGATGCGCTGCTCCACTTCCACAGGTGAATAGCCCGTAGCAGCAGTGTTGATCTGCACCTGTACATTGGTGATGTCAGGCACGGCGTCAATCGGCAGTTTTTGATAACTGAACACACCGATTACCATCATACCCAGCGTTGCCAACAAGAGCAGCCAACGCTGGGCGATGGAAAATTGAATAATTTTTTCAAACATGCTCATTCTCCCGGTTAATGATCATGTTCTGCACTGTCTTTACCCTGCTCTGCCTTGATGACAAAGCTGCCTGCAACGGCATATGGCGTACCCGGTTTCAGACCCTCTACAATTTCCACATATTTGCCGTCACTGCGCCCGGTTTTTACTGGCAGCGGCTGAAAGCCATTGTCCGTCCTGATGAACACGACGGGCTTGTCCTTGATTGTTTGCAGTGCCTCAGCCAGTATGGCTACCGGTACTTCGGTTTCATTGATCATCAGCACCACGTCAACAAACAAGCCCGGTCGCCAGGCCATGCCGGGGTTTGCCAAAGTCACGCGTGCCTTGGCGGAGCGGGTTTGCTCACCGAGTAGTGCGCTTACATAAACTATTTTTCCGCTCGCCGTCGCTGTAGAGGCTGTCGCCTTGACCGTAACAATTTCACCCGTACGAACAAAATCCAGATCTTTGGCTGGCACGGTAATTTCTGCCCATACCGAAGATAAATCAGAGATGGTAAAAGCACTGCTGTCTTCCTTGACCATTTCACCCTGCGACAAATGTTTTTCTACAATCACACCGTCGAAAGGCGCACGTAATTCATAGCGATTAAAACTACCTGTTGAGCCAGCAGTGGCACCCAGCGCAGCCAGTTTTTGCCGTGAATTTTGTATGGCGATTTCCAGTTCTTTGAGATTTTGGCTTGCCTGCAAATAGTCTTGTTCAGCCGAGATTTTTTCTTGCCATAATTTCCTCTCACGCTCAACATTGATTTGTGCCAAGGCTTGTCGTTTTTGCGCAGACAATAATTCACTGCGCAATTCCGACAGCTGAGTGCTGGCTATGACGGCCAACAGCTGTCCCTTTTTAACTATTTGGCCCAGGCTGGCGGGTACGCTTTCCACCACGCCGCCCAGTCGTGGAACCACGTGCGCAGTCAAATCTTCGTTGAAGCGGATTTCGCCTGTGAGTTGCACAACATTGCCTATATTCGCTGGCGCTGCATTGCTGATGGCGATGCCAGCCTGTTTGATTTGCGCCTCAGTGAGTGCAATTATTTCTGGCTCACTTTCTTCATGATGTTGTGCTGTCGGCGTGACAAGCGATGCATCCGGCGCCGCTTGTGGTTTGCCAGAAAAGATAATCAAGGCAGCCAGTATCAAACCGGTCAGTAAAACGAGCGCAATAAGGATGCGTTCTTTTTTGTGAAGATGGAATATTTTCATGATGGGGTGCGATCAAGGTTGTGTGCTGATATGTTCATTGCGACGGCTGCCAGTCAGACGCTGGATTTCTGCGCTGGTGCGATAGGACTCGGCAAGGGTATTCAGGTATTGGAGTCTGCTTTGCAACAGACTTCGTTGTGCATCCTGCACTTCGAGAAAACTGAATTTCCCCAGCTCAAAGCCCTTGATGCTTGCATCGACAAGCATCTGTGCAGGGGGCAAAATTTCATTTTTCAATACCTGCAATTCATTCATGGCAAGCTGATGCTGCTGATAGATTTCAGCCAGTGCCAATGTCAGTTTTTTTTCAAGCATGGCCTGCTCTTCACGTGCCCTTTCGGTTTTACGTAAAGCGCCCAAGACATTGCCCTGGTTATTGTCAAACAGCGCAAGTGGTATGGAAAAACCGACAATGACCTGACTGCGCCCAACCTGTTCATCACGTTTGCCGCCAAGGCTGATGGTCAGGTCGGGGATACGCTTGCTGCGCTCCTGACGCACTATGGCCTGCTGCTTTTGAATTTCCAGTGCCGCACGTTGCAGGGCCGGGCTGCTTGCAAGCCGCCTGCTTAATTCTGGCAAGGCTGGCAGATGCCCTTCCCCGGCATCCGGCATGGCTACTTCGGCAAAGTCCGTAAGGGTATTGCCCCATGTGGCAGCCAGCTTTTGCCTGGCAACAAGCAGTTCGCTGCTGGCCTGGTTGACACTGATCTTGCTGCTGGTTTCGGCAACTTTGGCACGTACTTCTTCCATCGCGGCGATCTTGCCAGCCGCTACTCGCCGCGAGGCCGCCTCTGTGGCACGCTGCGACAATTGCTGTGACGTCTGTGCCAGCGTCAATTTTTCCTGTGCCATCAAGACTTGAAAAAAAGCGGTCACCACGCTGGCATGTACGTCGATGCGACGCTGATCCAGATCAGCACTGGCAATAGAGCGGTCAAACTCTGCCACATTGATTCTGGCTGCCCGCTTGCCACCCAGTTCGAGTGTCTGATTCAATTGCACAGTACTCGTGCGGTTCTCTCTTTGTAAGCCCTCTGCAAGTACGGATAATTCTGGGTTACGCCAGGCACCGGCTTGTTTGAGCTGCGCGTCGGCAATCTCCAGGTCTTTTAAAGCCAAGGACAAGTCAGGGCTGTTTTGCAACGCACGTTGCAAAGCATGGGCCAGTGTCAGAGAAGGAAGCGTTTGCGCAAAGGCAAACAGGGGCTGGACAAACAAGATCGCCAGGCCCATTGATACATATAAGGATCGCAAGGAATTCTCCTGTAAATAAAAGGAAAAATCCGGCGACAAAGCACCTGTCCGCCAATGCGCAAATGCGTTAGCAGTTCATCAATCATCGTATGCGTGAAATACAGGCCGAAGTCGCCGTAATTTTCGTGTGGCGCAATAAGCGCTTGTGAAAATTAAGCGAGAGCCATCCACTGAGGGCGATCTGGCATGCCCATATAAGGTGCGGGAGGGGTAAATAGTGGGAAAGCGAGCTGGTGGCTTAAGCCAGGCAAGGGGCTGGCCACAGCAGCATGCCAGGGCATTGCAGTCATTGCGCTGTGCACACATGAATCACAATCTGCATGCGTAGCTTTCTGCCTGGAATCCGGAGATTTTTCATCATCTTGTGCAGCATTATCATGCTGGTGAGGATGATGCCCAAAATGACTGGCTGACTTGTCTGTCTCATGCAGGCAATACGCACTGGCAACCGTCCAGTTAAACTGGATAGTCAGCGCAAGTATCAGCATGGTCAGGATTTTTTTCAGCATGGCTAAATTATACGCGGAATTGAAATTGGCGTTTTTAAACACCATCCACTTTCAATGCCACAACACAAGGACTACGTATTTCCCCTCATCATTTTTGTCATGCAATTGTCATATTTCTCGCATATAGTAAAATGACTAAAACAAAAGAGAAAAGGAGATTAAAGACAATGCTAAGTCAATTAAAACAAAAATATCAAATGATGCGCGCCAGGAACATCACCAAGTCTTCGGATTACAGGCGTCAGTTAAGCGAGATCCCCAATGCGGTATTTTTGCATTGGCAAAAAAACGCGATGAAAGAATTTCCCGGCATCCCTCGTGATGCCATTTTTTTTGCCCGCGCAGCCGAGGGGCTGATGATGTTCTTCGAGTATGTCAGCCACAGCAAACAAAGCTGCGCCTTGCCGTCGAAGGCAGCGGATTCTGTCTGGCATGCATGGTATGCGTGGTCCTCAGCCAATCTGGATAATTTCTGCCTGAAACACTACAAACGCTGCATACCGCATATAGAAGCGGCGCAAATGGCAGGGGCGATGGATGCCGCACTGGCCAGCTGTCTCATCACCGCCCAAAAAGCCGAAGGCAAAGACCCCGGTAGCGCGACCGTACCGCGTTTATTCGCCCTTGACAGCAAATTGCGCATGCCTGATGGCTATGCCTACTTTGCCAGGGTGAGCCGTATCGGCTTCCAGAACATGGATAGCCGTGGTGTGGCAACCGGTAAATCCACCTATCCAGAAAGCTTTGACGCAGCCCAGTTGCTGGCAGCCGGCCTGATTACTGCCCTGATTTATGAGGAAATGATGGCAAAACAAGCGAAGGCCGCTACCGCAGGCGCATCTTGCGGTGGCAGTAGTTGTGGCAGCAGCGGCGATTCAAGTGGTGGTGACAGCGGCGGTTGTGATGGCGGCGGATCGAGTTGCGGCAGCAGTTGTGGTGGTGGCTGTGGCGGCGGGGGATGCGGCGGCGGGGGATGCGGCAGTTAAGCGATCTTTCAAACAGCCTCAAAATTCCTTTCGTCATACTTTCACCCTGTCATACTGAATGAAAAGAATGGAATTCATGACGGTTTTACACAAACAGATGCGTCCTGCCAATTTATCAGCAGATCTGTTCCAGCGTTATGGCTGATCTGTAGCAAATCGATACAAAGCCTTCACTGCCGGCTTTCCAGCAACAGGGTACACTGGCATTTTTGTCCAGCGCCCCTGACCATGCCGATCACCTCCTCTTCCCCGTATCACAGCAAAGCATTGAAGCTGGCTGCTGCGCTGACTGTATGCCTGGCTGTCTGGCCAGCTTATGCAGCAATCAGCCTGACTGACCCTATCCCTGTCAATCCTGACCTGAAAATGGGCAAGCTCAGCAATGGCCTGACTTATTATATACAGCGCAATGAATCGCCACGAAAAAAAGTGGAACTGCGCCTGGTTGTGAAAGCTGGCTCTGTGCTGGAAGACGATGATCAGCAGGGCCTGGCACATTTTACCGAACACATGGCTTTCAACGGCTCGCGCCATTTCAAGAAACATCAATTGATTTCTTATCTCCAATCGATAGGTGTGCGTTTTGGTGCTGACCTGAATGCTTATACGAGTTTTGATGAAACCGTCTATACCCTGCCGATTCCTACTGGCAAGCAAGCCTACTTGAAGACAGGGTTTCAAGTCCTGGCTGACTGGGCGCAAGGCGTGCAGATGAAAGATGTCGATATCGATAAAGAGCGCGACATCATCCTGGAAGAAGCCCGGCTGGGCAAAGGTGCGGGTGACCGCATGACGCGGCAGTTATTGCCAGAGGTGTTCAACGGTTCGAAATATGCCGAACGCCTGCCCATAGGCAAGGAAGACATCGTCAAGAACTTCAAGCATGAGGCCTTGCGTCGCTTTTATAAAGACTGGTATCGCCCCGATTTAATGGCCGTGGTGGTGGTGGGTGATGTTCAGCCAGTTGAAGCTGAAAAAATGATACGTGAGTATTTTTCGGGCTTGCAAAACCCGGTACCTGAACGCCCGAGGACAGATACCAGCATCCCCAAAAATGTAGCATCCAAAGCCCTGGTGATTACCGACAAGGAAGCGACCAGTAATTTGCTGATGATACGCTATCCTTTGCAGGCGGCAATAGTGCATAACACCATCGGTGATTACCGCCAGGATATCATCAAGGGCATGTATAAATCCATGCTCAACAAACGCCTTGACGCCTTGACGCAGCAACTGCAGGCACCGTTTCTGGGTGCCTCTGGCGGTGCGCAACAGGTCATCAGTGGTTATGAATCATTTGTCTCGGTTGCCGTGGTTGCCAAAGCCGGCATCCCTACCGCCATGAATGCGTTGATACAGGAAACCAATAGCATACGGCAATTTGGCTTTACCGCTGCTGAGCTTGATACTGTCAAGAAAATTGAATTGCGCGATTATGAAACCATGTATAACGAGCGCAACAAGTCGGAATCTTCAGAGTTTGCGGCAGAATATATACGCAACTTCCTCAACGGTGAATCGATACCCGGCATCGCCAATGAATATGCTTATTTCAAGGAGTTTTACCAGGGTATTTCGCTGGAAGAAATCAATCAATATGCAAAACAGGCCACACCTGATGGCATGCAAAAACTGGTCTTCTATGTAGGTTCAAATAAAGCGGGTGAAGTCATCCCTACCAGCGCCGAATTATTGGCCATGGCAGACAAGTCAGAGCAGCAAGCCGTGTTTGCCCGTGCAGATACTGCGGTGACAGCGAACCTGATGACTACCCTGCCCACGGCAGGACAGATTATTTCTGAAAAAGAAAACAAGTTATTGGGTGTGACGGAAATGACCTTGTCCAACGGTGTCAAAGTCACCTTGAAAAAGACAGATTTCAAGAACGACCAGGTATTGATGAGTGCACGTCGGTTTGGTGGCATGTCGCTATATGCAGACAATGATTTTTACAGCGCCTGGTATACCAACCCGATCGCCTGGAGCATGGGCTTAAGCAACTTTGCACCAAAAGATGTGCAGGAAACTTTGGCTGGAAAATCTGCCAATCTCAGGACCAGCATCGATAACTACACTGAAACTTTCGGCGGTGTTTCCAGCAGTGGTGATATAGAGACCATGTTGCAGTTGCTTTACCTGCGCATGACCAGCCCACGCAAGGACGAAGCCCTGTTCCAGGCTTTTATCAGCTCGCAAAAAGAAATGGCGCGTAACGTCAGCTCGCAACCAGAGTCCATTTTTGCGGATGAGATTACTGGCACGCTGTATCAAAATCACCCTCGCATAACACGCCTGAGCAAAGTCGAGGATTTTGACAAGATCGCGCTTGACCGGGCGATGACAATTTTCCAGGAAAGATATGGCAGTGCAAAAGATCTCAACTTCATCTTTGTTGGTAGTTTTGACCTGGATAAAATGAAGCCACTGCTTGCAACCTACCTGGCCAGTTTGCCGGTGGCTGATATCCCTACAAAATATCAGGACCTGCACATCAACCCGGTGCAGGGCATCGTCAAAAAAGAAGTGCATCTGGGCAGCGAAGAAAAAAGCATCGTCTCGCTTTCATTTGCTGGTGCGGCGACTTATTCAAGGGAAGAGCACAATCGTTTCTACGCAATGATAGATATCCTGAATTTGAAAGTCATTGATGTATTGCGTGAAAAACAGGGCCTGATTTATAGCGGCGGCATCAGTGGCGATTTTGGCCGTACCCCGCAAGGGCATTACTCCATACAGGTAGAATTGCCTTGCAGTCCTGCCAATGCAGACAAGGTGATCAAGGCGATGCTGGCCGAGATACAAAAAATCCAGCAAACCGGCCCATCGGCAGATGACCTGAACAAGGTCAAGCAGGCCTGGTTGAAAGATAACCAGATTTCATTACGCCTCAACGAAAACTGGCTCAATCATTTACAGATGTCGGTGCTGTATCAAACTGACCCGGAAGCGATTCTGACATACGAAAAACGTGTCAAGGCAATTACTGCGGCACAGATAAAAGAATCGGCAGCACGTTATTTCAATTTGCAAAACTATGTACAGGTAGTGCTGTACCCTGAAGTAAAGAAGGAACAGTAATTGGCTTGACTGCTTAATTTCACTAATGCGTTTGACCAATTGAAGTAAATGGCGGTCAGCCAGTGAACTATTCACTGGCTGACCGTTTCAGTTAATCAGCATACATTTTAATTGAAAGAGAAGGTGTAGTTGACATCCACGGCAGACTCACTGCCGGTACGGCCGATGAGACTGATTCTCCGGGTTAATTGCCAGCTCAGCTTGATCGCACCACTGGCATCTGACAAGCCACGCTCTACCGACAGTACCAGGCCAGGCATGATGCGTTTGCCGACACTGACGACCTGGTCAGTGGTGGCCGTGGTGTTGCCCGTAGAGCCGGCGATGGTTTGCCCTGGCAGGCGGCTGGATGAATTATTGCCTGCCGCACCGATGGAGAACTCATCAAAACCCAGGCCCTGTACGATATCGCGCGGCACATTACGGCTGCCATCACCGCCAAATATGGCAGTTGCTGCGGACATGAGCAAAGACGCATCACTGCCTGCCAGTTGATCAGAGCCACGACCCAGCACCAGCCAGGACAGCTTCTCGGAATCAGGCACCGAGGGTTCTGAAACCAGGCGTACCTGAGGAGCGGCAACAGTACCGACAATTTCGACCCCTGCTTCCACTGGCAAGCCCTGGCGCAGGGCGCGGATGTTCAAACCGGGATTGGCAGGAGGCCCCTGAAAATTCAAGATACCGCGTTCTATCGCCAATTGCTGTCCATAGCCTTCGTACATGCCTTTCACCGTGCGTATGGAGCCATTGGCCTGCAATGGGTTGCCATCAATCGAGCGAAGGCGCAGGCTGCCTTCCAGGCCGGTGTCAAGGCCACGGCCAACAAATATAAAATGCGACCCCATGTCAAAACTGACATCAACACGGGTTTTCAAACCTTTTTTGGCGGTATCGGTTTCAGCGGTCTTGACTGCCAGTTTATCGCTTTTGCGTATGACCACGACGTCACTTGACAAGCTGGGCGGCGGCAATTTTGGCAATTTGAAATAAGCGCCATCGGTGAGCACTTTGCCAGTCAGGCTCCAGATATTATTTGCTTCGACGATATTGGCCTGTCCGGAAACGACAAGCCATCTGTCCTTGCGCTGCAATAAAGGAAACTGTTGCCATTGCGCCTGTATGCTGCCGGTCTCCTTGCCTATGTCGACCTCACCGCTGGCCTTGAACTCACCTTTTCTGCCCAGCATATCCAGGCCTTGCAGCTGCGCGTGGCGCGGTATGTTACTGACGGTATTGGAGAATTGCAAATTGCTGAGTTTCAAACGCCCATCTTCAAGCTGTGCATCCATGCTGCCATTCGGTAACAACAAACCTTCAGAAGCAAAAGCCACTTCCAGTTCACGCCCGGTCAGGTCAGCGTGGTAACGTGGCTTGCCCATATTGCCCATCAGGCGCGCATCCACATTCAGCTTACCTTTCAAGACCAGGCCAGGATTGATCCAGGGTCCCAGCCATTGCAGATCAGGAATGGCTGCACTGATCTGCCCATTCAATGCAGCCGTTGGCAATATCTTCCACATTTCATTTTGTTTGCTAAGGACGGTATTCGCCCTGACTTGCCATTGCCCGAGGCGGCTACCATTGGCGTTGATATTCAAGCTCAGGTTTTCGCCATCTGTACCAGCAACCAGCCCACCAACCTTCATCTGCATTTGCAGTTCGCGCATGCCCAGTGCTACTGCTATACCGGTACCATCAGGATCATTAAAACGCAGGTCACCGCTCTGGCGCTGCAATTGAATTTCACCCTGCGCCTGCTCTTTCAAATTCAGATTCCATTGCGCACTAAGTTTCAGGTTACCTGTCACAGAAGACTGCGGCTTGATCAGGTTGGCAATAGCAATGACCTGTGCATCGCTGATACGGCCTGTGGTCTTCAATGCCGAAGGCGTCCATTCCAGTTCATCAAGCATCAGGTTGCCAAGCTCGCTATGAATAGCGAGTGTACCCAGGCGCACTGACTGCGATGAAATTTGCAAGGGGCTGCTGCTTTGCAGGCGCGCATCGGGGTTGCCATGCAAACTCAATGCCTGCAATTGCCCCTGCCAGTTCCATGGTGCACTCTCATTTTTCGCTGCCTGCAAACCACCTGTAGCCACCAGGCTGAGTACCTGCTTGTTGGGGAAGCTGCTCTCCAGTGTCAGCGTATGCGCGTCGCGTCTACCTTTCAGTTGCAGGCGAACTTGCTCCAGCTTGTCGGTTGAAGCAATCTGTTCAGCACTGTTGTTGAGATTCAAACTCGGTAAGTCGCCACCAATATGACTGGCGACTATTTCGCCGTCAAAGCTACCTTGTTCACCGCTGTTGAGCGCCACCGTCGATTTGAGCTGTGTTATATGGAATTGCTGATTGCCGCGCTTGACACTCAGCATTTGCGCGCTCGCATCAAGCTTGCCCGCTGGTTCATTGAAGCGCCCGCGCAAATCGGCTTCGGCTTTCAGGCTGCCCCCCAATGCCAGTTGCAAATTGGTGAGCAAGGGATTCAGGCTGCTCAGGTCCGGGGCATCCAGTTTCAGCTTCAGTACATCATCAGTCCCGCCCCAGTTGCCCTGGGCATTCAGGGCATTTTTACCCCAGTGCAGGTCAAGCTGTTTGACTTGCAATTGCTGGTCTTGCAACCAGCGCATGTCGAGACTGCACTGCACTGTTTGCCCGGCATACTGACCTTGCAACTGTGGCAAATTCAGTTGTACATTCAGGCGCGGCTGAATTTGTCCATCGGCACTAAAATCCGCCTGGAGCCGACCCGGCTGTGTCGCTACCCAGCGCGCCGGGTCGAAATTTTTCAGGCTGGCCTTGAGTTTGAAAGCTTGTTTTCCTTCAAAGCTGATTTCACCTGTACCTTGCAGATGTGAGTCTTCTGCCTGCAAATCAAATTTGCTCAAATTCAGCAACAGCTTTTCAGTGTGGTAACTGGCATCAGCCTTCAGGCTGGCCCTGGCATCTTGCAATTGGGCCTGCAAATTAATGACGTGGTCTTTGGCCGTTTGTGCTGATGTTTGTGCCGATAACTGTCCTTTGATATTGCTGGCATGCAGGCGCTGATCAATTTGTTTCAAATCAATATTCGACACGGCCAGCTGTACATCCGCTGCCAGTTGCTGCGCCTTCCAACTGACATGCGCATTACCCAGTGCCTTGCCCGCAGTTTTATCATTACCCGCCAATTGCACAGCCAGGTCTTTCAGTGTTACCTGATCAGCATCCCAAACAACTTTGGAAGCCAGTGCCTGCACGGGCAAGCCATGTTTGTCTATGGATGTAGCCAAAGTATTACGGATGTTGACATCACCACTGACGACAAATCTTGATGCCTGCCCCTGGCTAAGGGCGGTCACCGATTTCAGCTCTGCCTGTATGCGTAAATCTGCCTGTGGTGCCGCGACATGCCAGGCGGATGGATCAAGATGCTGCACATCAACATGCAATTGACGCACATAGGGGGCGGTAAACGGTGTCAGCAAGGTATTGGCATTGCCACGCAGAGCCTGGGTTTTGGCGGTTTGCTCCGTCAATTGCGCCTGCACGGCAATTTCCAGGTCTTGCAGGCTACCAGCCAAAGCGCCGGTCAGGCTCACTGCCGGTATGTCTTGTATGGCTTGCCCATGCAGATTAAAGTTGCCATCGATTTTGAATGGCCGCAGGCTGGTCAGCCCGGATTTCAGATCCAGGCTACCCCAGGGGCTGGTGAGCGCAGTGGTGATTTGAAATTGATGATTTTGAAATTGCAGGCTGCCTGTCAGTGCGCTCAGCATCACTGTTTCCGTTTGCTTGCCATCTGCGGCCAGGGTGGCAATATGCAATCGTCCGAGTGCCAGTTTGCGGGCATTCACAGTCATGGGCAGGCTCAGGTTTGCAGGCAATTTTGCCGCGTCCTTGCCAGGTAGACTGGCAACAGTCAGTGAACTTGCCTGCAACTGCGTAATGTCGAGGTGATTGCGCCATAAGGCCGCAGGATGCCATTGCAGACGCACCGCACTGGCATCAATTAACAAAGATGCGTTGCGAAAACTAAAGTGCTCCAGCGATATATCATCATCCAGCGTCCCCTTCACGCCCGACACTTTCAGGTTGCCTGCGCTGAAATTCTCCATGACGGCAAACAGGGTCTTGGTACCGCTTTCTGTCTTGTATGCCCACAGCAAAAGCAATGAGAATATCAACAGCAGGGCCAGCATCATTTTCAGTGTAAACAAGGCAGCGCGGGCAGTACGCGAACTGCGTTTTTTTGTTTTTGGTTTTTCCGCCTGCGGCGAAGAGGAGGATGACGAAGCTTTATCGCCGGATTCAGTGGTTTTCATATCAGAAGGCGATCGCAATAGAAAAATCCAGCCTGAATTTTTTAATTTGTCTGCCATAGGCCAGATCAAGCGCAATCGGCCCGGCGGGCGTTTTATAGCGCGCCCCTGCTCCCATGCCCTGACGTAAGCTTATTTCACGCCAGCTATCGGCGGCGTTGCCTACATCAAGGAAAGTCGCTGCGCCCCATGAAGCATTGAGCCAATGTACATATTCAGCACTGGCGGTTGCCAGCACCCGTCCACCCCTGGTGGTATCGGCATGTTGTATCCCCAGGCTTTGATAAGAATAGCCACGCACGGTCGTGCTGCCACCGGTACGGAACAGGTAATCTTCGGGGATACCGTCATAACCGGGAGAAAATACGGTACCCAGTTCGGCCCGCAGGATGACGCTGTCCGTTTTGCGTACCGGTATCCAGCGCTGGTATTTGGCATAGGCGCGGATGAAGCGCTGATCAGACCAGATTGCTTTTTCTGATCCGGCAAGATCGAATTGCAATATCTGACCTTTACGCGGGTCAAAAGGTTGGTCAACATCGCGCCAGGTCCAGCCTATGCTGGCAACCAGCGCGCGGTAAAACTCATCGGGCTCATTGTCACTGAATGAGAGTTTTTCCCTGACAATGTTCAGACCCAGGCGCTGCTCGAGATGACCACGGGTAATGGTGCGTTTGACGCCCAGGGACTGGCGGTTGGTCAACACACCGGCGAGGTCTTCACGTTCTATCAAGACACCAAAAGAATCGAGATAATTGTTTTCACGTGGTGGCAAATAGACATCGGCATAGCCCAGTTGACGGCGTTGTTCCAACCGCAGGGCACTGCGCAGATCCCAGGCTTTGCTGAGGATGTCACGGTCGCGGTAAGCTATTTCACTGCGATAGCCGGTATTGGTGCTGTAACCCAGTCCAAAACTCAGGTCACGCGCCTGACGCTCTAGCACAGTCACGTCCACGGGCACGGCACTGGCTTTTTCCGGATCAGGGTCTATACCTACTGTCACGGTGCCAAAATAGGGAGAATTTTGTAGCGCTCTCTGAAAATCCAGCAGGCGTGAGCGCGAATAGGGCTCACCCATTTTAGGCGCCTGATAGCGGTCTATCAACCAGGCCGGATAACGTTGCAAACCATTTACGCGAATTTCACCCAGGGTAAACGGTGGGCCGCTTTGCACTTCCAGTTGCAATATCCCGCGCTGATTATCCGCATCTATGCGCGCTTCGCTGTCACTGATATTGGCAGCAGCGTAAGCATCAGAACGCAGGCTCTCCAGCATTTGGGTTTTCGCATCAGTCCAGTCGGCTTCGCGAAATGCTTGCCCGACGGCCAGGCCCCAGTCTTCCTGCAAGGCACGGCGCCGTTTGATGGCAGATTTATCGCCGGCATCTATCGCATCAGCAAGCGGACCAAAGACTTTGAGTGAAACATTCTCAATCAGAGTACGCGGCCCTGCATCAACGGTGACATGAATGAGCTTTACAGTGACCGGCGTATTTGCGGGCACCTGTGCTTTGACCAGGTTATCAAAATTTTCAAATTGTATCTGGGGTGAAAAATACCCTTCTGTTGCCAGGATGTTGCTGATATCAAGACGCAGTTTGCGTATCAGTGCAGGTGTAATATTTTGTGCGTCGGCACTGCCGGAAAATTCAGGAATATGCTCTTTGAGCAAATCTGTCCATGCTGATTTAGGTGCCTGCAATTGCAGGCGACCGCTGGTACTGCTGATGGCGATTTCTGTTTCTGGTTCGCTATTTTCTTGTGGACTGACCGTCGTGCCGATTACTGGAACAGAGGGCGGCACAGGTGCCAGAATGGGAGTCGGTTTCGATGGCAAAACAGTCTGCGCCCTGACCTGCCCCATGCCGCAAAGACTGGCAGCACAATATAAAACCAGGAAGGGTCGCAGTTTTCTCTGCATCAGCAAGAACTCATCGTGTAGCGAGACCAACGCGGTTGATGCCCAATTTTTTTGCTTCAGAAATCACTTGTATTACCTCGTCATAAACCATGCCCTTGTCAGCTGACACCAGCACCGACAAATCAGGTTTGGCTTCATGGTATTCACGCAGCTTTTGCATTAACTGCTTGTGGTCTTTCGCTTCTTCCTTGCTGTCCTGGCGATTATTGCCGTTTGCCCCAGCCTTACTATTGATGCTGATGGTGGAAGGCGCTTCAGGACGCAGAGTGATTTCTATGTAATCAGTAGGCGGCTGTGTCGATTGCCCCGCAGTAGGCAAATTGATGACGCTGGGATTGGTCATCGGCGCGCACACCATGAAAATCACCAGCAATACCAACATGACGTCGATATAAGGAACGACATTGATTTCTGCCTTGAATTTGCGTTTACGTTCGCCACGCAGGGTACTCATGCTGATTCAATTCTTCCTAGCGCGACTGGCGTTGAAGAATATTCGAAAATTCTTCAATAAAAGTTTCAAAGCGTATCGCCAATCTGTCGATATCATGTGAGTAGCGGTTATACGCCAGCACTGCCGGGATAGCTGCAAACAGGCCGATTGCCGTGGCAATGAGGGCTTCGGCAATACCGGGCGCGACCGCTGCCAGCGTAGCCTGCTGGACATTGGCCAAGCCACGGAAAGAATTCATGATGCCCCAGACCGTACCAAACAAACCGATATAGGGCGACACAGAACCGACTGATGCCAGAAACGACAAATGCGCTTCAAGCACATCCATTTCGCGCTGATAAGAAGCGCGCATGGCACGGCGGGCACCATCAAGCATGGCGCCGGCATCGAGCGAGGCTTTATTGGCGGTTTTGACTTTATGGTATTCACTCATGCCGGCTTCAAAAATACGCTCAAGCGCGCCCGTACTATCGCGTCCATTGCGGCGACTATTGGTAGCCGATGCATACAAATCAACCAGATTGCCACCTGACCAGAAGTTGCGTTCGAAATCTTCAGTTTGCGCACGCGCTTTCTTGATGGCGAACATCTTGCTGAAAATATAGGTCCAGCTCGTCAATGACACCCCAAGCAGCAGCAACATGACGAGTTGCACCAGTATCGAGGCATTGGTAATCAGGCTTAAGAATGAAAGGTCTTGGGTAACAGTCATATCAAATCAATTAAATAAAACAAAAACGTTAGCCGCGCGATCCGCAATGGCAGTTAAATCAGCTTTAATGTGCGGCAGGATACATAATTATTCAGGCCAATCTTGCCAGCACATCCGTAGGTATAGCAGCAGGACGCACGGTTTCTTTAGAAACGCATCCTACCTTGATATGCCCACTGGCCAGCAGGCGATCACCACACCACGCCTCCTGCACAAACTGCACAGAAGCACGCCCCAGTTTTTCGACCACAACGGTCAGCCTGAGTTCATCATCAAGCCTGGCGGGTGCATGATACTCGACTGCGGTGGCTTTGACGACAAACATTACTCCGGAGTCATCGGCCATTTGCTGTTGATTCACTCCGGCAGACCGCAACCATTCGGTACGGGCACGCTCAAAAAACTTCAGGTAGTTGGCATAGAAAACGATACCACCCGCATCCGTGTCTTCATAGTAGACCCGTACTTGCCATTCAAATTGTGTATTCATATTTTAAAGCTATGGCACGAGTATAGACGCGATGCATTGCAATTCGTTCAATAAAATTGGCGATTTGCCCTGCTTCGCATTTTGCCTCTCTATGCCCTGTTATTGTTTTTCTTATTTCCCTGGCGCATGATCAATGCATCAGGGAAATGTGAAATCAAACTGGTGTGCGTTTGATAGTCAATGGGCCATACCCCTGGCAAGTCGGCATCATTTCTATCTGGTTGATATTGACATGGGGTGGCAGGGTGGCGATCCAGTACGCAGTTTCAGCGATATCCACTGCCGTCAATGGTACGGTACCCTCATATACTTTGGCAGCCGCATCATCATTTCCGCGGAAACGCACATTTGAAAATTCTGTACCACCACACAGGCCCGGCGCAATATTGGTGGCGCGCACGCCTGTACCCACCAGATCCGCGCGCAGATTCTTTGTGAATTGCTCAACGAACGCCTTGGTCGCTCCATAGACGTTCCCACCCGGGTAAGGGGTAGAACCGGCGACAGAACCGATATTGATGACCAGGCCAGTACCACGTGTGACCATGTCCGGCAGCACTGCGCGGGTAACGGTGACGAGTCCTTTGGTATTGGTATCGATCATCGTATCCCACTCGTCTTGCGACGCCAGATGCGCAGGTTCCGTACCCAGTGCCAGACCGGCATTATTAACCAGTACATCGATTTTTTTCCATTCTTCCGGCAAACCAGCGAGAGCCTGGGCAATCGAATCTTTGCTGGTAACATCCAGCGTGACTGGCAATAAGGCGGCACCCAGCTCTTTTTGCAGGGCGGCAAGACGTTCAGCCCTGCGTGCAGCGGCAATTACCTGATGCCCGTGACGCACAAATTTGCGCGCCATTTCTTCGCCAAAACCGGAACTTGCGCCTGTAATCAATACGATCATGCTGATTTCCTTCAATGAGATGGTTAAATCCTGGATAAGGGTATTTTAAGTGGTTTTGCATTTATGTTCTTGTCATCTGCTGAATTGGGTGCAGATCAGGATCACCCCCCCCCTGTTTGGAATATCTGTTGCCCCTGTAAACAGGATTTCAATCAGAGAGACAAGCGCAGAAACCATGTGTATACAGACAGGCACTTGCCCATTCAAACGTCATCACGTAAAATCCATGCACCATTTCGTCTCACGTGACTGGCGAAACGGCCAACATCTGCTTTTTAAGGGATTTCTGGCCAAAGATGGAGATCCATCGGGAAGCGTGAGATTTCGGAGTCGCCATGACTCTAGCCGTGCGCCTGGGTAGCCTGATGGTAAAAGCAATGAGGCTGCCCTTATCCGTTTCAGACACCTCATTGACGACAATCAATTGTTTATTAACAGGAATAATCAGGAACCGCCATGTTTGCAAAAAATCATACTCTCGCCAACGTAGATCCAGAACTGTTTGCTACGATACAAAAAGAAAACGTGCGTCAACAAGAACATATCGAGTTGATCGCCTCTGAAAACTATTGCTCACCTGCCGTCATGGAAGCCCAGGGCTCGCAACTGACGAATAAATATGCCGAAGGCTATCCAGGCAAGCGCTATTACGGCGGTTGCGAACACGTCGATGTGGTTGAGCAACTGGCAATTGACCGTCTGAAGCAATTGTTCAATGCCAATTTCGCCAATGTACAGCCTAATTCCGGCTCACAAGCCAACCAGGGCGTGTTCTTTGCGTTGTTGAACCCTGGCGATACCATCATGGGCATGAGCCTGGCTGAAGGCGGCCATCTGACCCACGGCATGCCCCTCAATATGTCCGGCAAATGGTTCAATGTAGTTTCTTATGGCCTTAATGCTGAAGAAGATATCGATTACGATGCGATGGAAAAACTGGCGCGCGAAACCAAACCCAAACTGATTATTGCCGGCGCCTCTGCTTTTGCCCTGCGTATCGACTTTGAACGTTTCTCAAAAATCGCCAAGGAAATCGGCGCATATTTCATGGTCGACATGGCTCACTATGCTGGCTTGATCGCGGCTGGTGTCTATCCTAATCCCGTACCTTTCGCCGATGTCGTCACGTCGACGACACACAAGAGCCTGCGCGGCCCACGTGGCGGTATCATTTTGACGAATGACGAAGCGATTGCAAAGAAAATCAATTCTGCGATTTTCCCTGGCTTGCAAGGTGGCCCTTTAATGCATGTCATCGCTGGCAAGGCAGTGGCATTCAAGGAAGCATTGACACCTGAATTCAAGGCTTACCAGGAGCAAGTCGTCAAGAATGCCGCTGCCCTGGCAAACACCTTGACTGAACGTGGCCTGCGCATTGTTTCCGGCCGCACTGAATCACACGTCATGCTGGTGGACCTGCGTCCTAAAGGTCTGACAGGCAAGGAAGCGGAAGCCATTCTCGGTTCAGCGCATATCACCTGCAATAAAAACGGTATCCCGAATGACCCGCAAAAACCAATGGTCACGTCCGGCATCCGCTTGGGTAGCCCGGCCATGACCACACGTGGCTTCAAGGAAGCAGAAGCAGTCAAAGTAGGTAATCTGATTGCCGATGTACTGGAAAATCCGCACGATGCAGCCACCATAGAACGTGCGAAAGCCGGGGTCAAGGAACTGACCGATGCTTTCCCGGTCTACGAAGCATAATTCAGCAACAAGAAACGCCGCTCAAATGAGTGGCGTTTTTCAACCTTTAGGCAAACTCCATGAAATGCCCTTTCTGCCACAATGATGATACGCAAGTCATCGATACCCGTGTCTCGGAAGAAGGCAATGTCATTCGCCGTCGCCGTCGCTGTGCCGATTGCGATAAAAGATTCACCACCTATGAGCGCGTCGAACTGGTCATGCCAGTCGTTGTCAAGAAAAATGGCAGCCGTACAGAATATGAGACCGCAAAACTACGTGCCAGTCTGATGCTGGCCCTGCGCAAACGCCCGGTTTCTGCCGAAGCTGTTGAAACAGCCATCCAGCGCATAGAAGAAAAACTATTGTCCAGTGGCGAGCGCGAAGTCATGTCCGGCCATGTCGGCGAACTGGTCATGCGCGAACTGAAACGCCTCGATAAAATCGCCTATATTCGCTTTGCATCCGTGTACAAAAGCTTTGAAGATTTATCAGAATTTGCTGAGGCGATACAAGAAGTGAAGAAGAACTAAGATCTTTCGATCCTCCCCTGGTCATAAATAAACAAAAAGGAGCGTGAGCTCCTTTTTTTATTGTCTATAAGTTCGAGATTCATATCGGTATGAGTGGACAGCACGGCCTTGCGAGTTTCCTACGTCTTCCGACATCATCACTCCTATGTGGGCTGACACTCGTTTTTCCACACATGCTTTATGAGTTCCGGATAAGCAAATATCTGCGTTTATCCACGAACGCCGCTAGGTTCCTGCCTGCGCAGGAGCGACGATTTTAGGTTTCCATTTTGAAGCAGGTACACCCACTGCCAGGTCACCTACACTACTGGCAATGCTGGCAACAAGCCGCTTGAATTACAAGGGTTTAGCCTCAAACCCGTCGCTCCAGCGCAAGCTGGAGCCTGGTGTCGTTGGTCGATGAGCCGTGCGGAGAGCAAAAGAGTGATGGATCAATAAGGATAGCGGTGCGTGCAGCGCACCCTACGTTGAGAGGATTTGACGCCTTCTTCTTTTGATTATTTTCACAAGCACAAAAGCAAAACCCCCGGTCAATTGCTTGATCGGGGGTATGCGGAATACAAGCCTGACGATAACCTACTTTCACACTGGTTGCAGCACTATCATTGGCGCGTAATCGTTTCACGGTCCTGTTCGGGATG
>NZ_JBMPPL010000011.1:0-185843 GCF_049339485.1 Undibacterium sp. TJN19 | reverse complement strand
TTGCTGCCCGTGCTGCTCTGTCCCTGAGCACACCAGTTCTGGTGTTCTCTGGCAATGTCCCACATCAACTGACGATCGTTGATGACATCGCTGGTGCAAACAACATCGATCTGTCTTTGATCTCTGTCACAAGCGGTACTTTGGTGATTGACACAGCGTCTTCTTCCAATGCAACTGGTGGCGGCGTGAACAACACAACGACATCCAATGCAGTGACTGTATCTGGTGGCGCAACAGTAACAACTGGTGTTGTCGGTACATCTCCGGTCAATGGCGGTGGTTCAGCTTTGGCGTCAATAAATTTGACAGCTGGTGGCGTATTCAATAGCACAGCCGGTGTGAACGACAACTTCGTAGGATTGGTTGGCGTGGCAGGAACCATAACTGGTACAACAGTCAATGGCAATGCTGGTGATAACGACACATTAACTTTGACTGGCGGCGGAACAATTAGCGTTAATGACGGAGCTGTCGGCGGCATCATATCCAACATCAAAATATTGGCAGTCGATAATCTGGGTTCTAATATCAACTTCGCTAATGCGACTTCCGGTATTACTACAATTACTGGCGGCAATGGTACTGAATTCGTCAATCTTGCAAATACAGGTTCGACGTTCCTCGCTGGCAATATCAATCTCGGCGCAGGTAACAATACATTGATATTGGAAGCCGCCAAGTCTTATTCCGGCACATATACTGCAGGTTCAGGCACCGATACTCTGACCATGGGTGCTGGAGATAGTATCGCTGCTGCTGCAGTTTCTGGTTTCGAGAACTTGAACTTGGCAGCCACTGGCACATACACGATGACTGCAGCGCAATACAATTCCTTCACAGGCACTGTATCTGCAACCAATACAGAAACTATCGCTCTGACGACAGCCGGCACTATCGTTGCTAACGCAGCGATCGAGCGCTTCATACTGGCTGCTGGTACTAACACATTCACTGCTGGCACTAACACTGTGAGCGTTATTGGTGGCACAGGCAACGATACATTCAACTACACAGCGACACAAATCGCCGGTGCAACAACGCTGGACGGCGGCTTGGGTGCAGATACACTGAACATCGGTGCTATCGGTGCTAACTTGGACATCCATTCCCTGGTTACAGGCGTAGAAACTGTGAACGTGAATGGCTCTGCGGCAACTGGCTATACTTTCACTAACGAAGACGGTGCTGGTATAACATTGAACTACGCTAAAGGTGCATTTGCGGCAGGCGACACAGTTGTTCTGGGTGCAGGCGGCCAAACAGTTAATCTGTTGGGTACAGCTGCAACTGCCGTAAAGGTACAAAGTACTGCTGCTGGTGTTGATACTATCAACCTGTCTACAACTGCAACTGGTGTTGAAACAATTGATGCATCTACAACAGGTATCCGCTCTAACATCGGCGCGATCGATACAGTAGCTAATTTCAAAGTTGCAGGCGCTGACGTGTTCAAAACTGGCACAGCAGCAACAACATTGAACTTGTTGTCCATTGCTACCGCTGATGTCTCCACTCTGGCAGCTGCAATTGCTACAGCGGCAACTGCAGCTGGCGCGTCTCTGGCAGCGAATACTCAGGCTTACGTGATCACTGTAGCCGCAGGTACAGCAGCTGGTACTTATGCCTTCCAAAACATCGGCGGCACTGTAGGTACTGTTGATGCAACTGACTTTATCGTTAAATTGGTTGGCGCAGGTTCTATCGTTGCCGGCGACTTCATCGCTTAATTCAGCAAGCTATGCGAGAAAATGGGTAGCTTGCTACCCATGCAGCAGGAGAGAACATTCTCCCTGTTGTGCAAAATAAAAAACCACCTCTGTAAAGCGGTGGTTTTTTTGCTTTCAAAGCTGTTCAAGCCATATTCAAAAAATCTCGGCTCAAACTCCGACGCAATTTAATAAGTTGAAGTGTTGTGGTCTGAACTTCACCAATAAGTAATCACATAGGCAAACTCATGGAAGCAAGGAAAGTTGTCCATTCTGGAAACTTACCCTGACCCTGTCACCCATGCGATAGTAATTATTTGGCTCCACCAGCATAACGTGCTGTTCACCATTTTGCAGGCGCAGAGTCAGCTCAAGTTTATTTTTAGGTGTTGATGATGAGCGCTCCATTTCATTGCCGACCACACCACCAGCAATAGCACCGCCTATGGTAGCGAGGTCGCGGCCACTACCCTTACCTACCTGATGGCCGATCACACCGCCTAATAGCGCCCCTACAAAAGCGCCTGCGCCAGAAGAGCCACCACTGCCAACACTCACTTCACGGAGTCCAACGATGATGGCAGTATCAACATAGGAATTTTGATATTGCGCGGGATAAGGTGTCTGACTTTGCGTATATACAGGGTACTGGGTTTGGTATTGGGCAGGATATTGAGCAGGGTATTGATTTTGCGTATTCACGGGATAACGTTGAACCGCACACCCTGTCATCAAGGTAAGAATTACAACTGAAGACAGGATAGTAAGCTTGCGCATGATGTACTCCGAAAAAGGTAATGTACTCAATTAACGCGGCAGCTAAGGGATTGTTGACGGATCAATCTGTCAAACAGGTATAAGTAACAATCCCTTGCATTCAATATTATTTCAGGTCATTACCTCACCTGTGCTTCCAGCAGAGTGGATAAAACAGATTTACGTCTGATCAAAAAATCCCTGAGCTTTATACTGTAATCGGTACTGACAGCGGTCTTTACAGAAGCGCGCAAAGCGAGTGCCTTGCTCCAGGCCAGCAACTTTGGTGTTTCATCAAAAAGTGCGAACATATTAATCGTTTCAAAATAACGAAAAACGGGACCAAAGGCGGCATCTACCATAGAAAAATGCTCTCCTGAAAAATATGGACCTGTTACTTTGCCTAACTGCACTTCCAGCTGTTGAAATTTTTGTCGCAACTCCGTCAGTTGATTTTCCAATGCCTGATGATCGACGGCGTTATAAAGCACCGCGATATGACTCAGGACGCCAGAAGCAAATTCCATCCAGGCCCTGTGTCTGGCTTTAATAAAGGCATCATGGGGATGCAAGCGAGGCCTGTAGACATCTTCAAGATATTCACAAATCACTGAAGATTCAAATATTGCCTGCTCACCTACCAGTAAAACAGGGGTTTTCCCTAAAGGGGAGATTTCCAGAAACCACGCAGGTTTATTCGACAAATCGATGTCTATACGCTCGAAGGGAATTGCCTTTTCAGCCAGGACTATGGCCACACGCTGAACATAAGGGCACAGTTGATGACTGATCAGTCTGATTTTATTGTGCATTTCGCTGACCTCAAGCATCCAGAGTAAAGATAGTGCTGCGGCGCAGTGCATAAACACTATCGCCAAGCAACCAGACCGCCAAGCTGATCACGCTCAGGAAGATAGGATATTCCCAGCCCCCACCTGCACTGGTATGTACCCAGCCATTCGGGAAATGTACCCATGCTGCACCCAATAATATGGGGGACAAGGCCAAGGCAAACTGACGGCCATAAAATCCGACAAGTAAAGCAAAGCCCCCGGACAGCTCAATGATAAACACCGGATAAGCCAACATACCGGGCAAGCCTACGCTGGCAAAATAGGATGCCGTACCTGCCAGACCAAATACGAAGTATTTAAGCATGGCGTGAGCGATCCACATGATCCCTAAACTGATCCGGGGAATCGCCAGGCCGATATGGTTTTGAGAATTAAAATTAATTTGTGACATGGTTTTCTCCATTGAAATGACATGGAGGCTAGTCTATGATTGCAGCATTACAATGTAAATTGGCCCAATTGCAAACTATGATTGCAAGAACGCAATACAAGCTAACTGCCACAGATCTTGATGTCGTATTGGCTCTGGTGCGAACTGGCACTCTGGCAGAGGCGGGAGAGAGATTGGGCCTGGACGCATCTACAATCTTCAGGACAATTCAAAAAATGGAGAGAGGATTGGCGCAGCGTTTGTTTGAGCGTTCACGTTCAGGCTATGCTGCATCAGAAACTGCCTTGCAGATCGCCCAGCATGCAGAAAAGATAGAAAGTGAACTTGAAGCAGCGCGCCAGATTACACAGCAGCAACCAGATATGGTGGCTGGCAAAGTAAAGATCAGTACGACTGACACGATTTTGCATGGGCTTATCGCCCCGTCTTTAATCAAACTCGCGCAATTGCACCCTCACCTCAGTTTCGATCTTCACACGGGCAACGAATTGGCAAGCCTGACCCGCCATGACACCGATATCGCTGTGCGTGCCACCAAACATCCGCCACAACATTTATTGGGTAAAAATTTAGGCGCCATACGTGTGGCCTTGTTTGCACCGGCATCATCCGCGATACGCAGCCTGGAAGATGTAAAACTAGCTAAACCAGCCTGGATAGCCCCGGATGAAGCTTTGCCTGATCATCCTTCGGTACTATGGCGGAAAAAGAATTTCCCTAAAGTGCTGCCAGCTTATCGCGTGAACAGCATACTGAGCGTCATGGAAATGATTTCCCTGGGATTGGGAGTAGGTGTGGTTCCACTGTTTCTGGCGCACGAGCAAACAAACTTGGTCGCCATTACCGGGGCAATTGAAGATTGCACGACAGACTTATGGATATTGATGCACCCTGAAGCCAGGCATTTACGTCGGGTCGACACTGTATTCAAACATCTGAGACAAGAGATACGCTTGATGTAACTTGGCCTCTGCCGTAAAAATTACGGCAGAGGCCAATTAGTCTATCATGCAATGTTGGTCAATTTTCGCAAGCTGAGTCAGGTTGCGATGAACTGATCATCTTTAATCAGTTTATTGCCTTGGTTCACCATTACGATTAACTGCAATGGTCGATCCTGGAGGCGAACTCATTTGCACATGGTGATCAACGCCACGATAGTTATAAGTTACATCCCAGTATTCAGGCGTGGTATTAGCAGTAGTCTGGCAACGGCGCACATCGCGTTCATAGGTATTACCGTTATTACGTCCAGCATTCGCACCAATTGCGCCACCGGCAACAGCACCGCCAGCCGTAGCAATATCGCGTCCGGTTCCGCCACCAACCTGATGACCAAGTATGCCGCCAATCAGCGCGCCTGCAATAGCGCCGCCTACATTGGGTTCACTGCGACCAGGTTCGTTGACTTGCTGGCGCTCTACCCAGCAACGCTCATTTGGAGGGCCGACAACTGCATGGACGGATGTCACTGGTGCCTCGAACATATTTTCATTTGGACGACGGCGATATTCATAATTCGGTGCGACCAGTGAAACAGGCGCTTCATTTTCATAGCGTCGATTATTACGGATAGGGCGAACTGAAGAAATGCGGTTATTCATTCCCATACCGGACAAAGTGTCGTAACTGCCTTTGTTCAGGATCATGCAACGACCACCAAAATTAGCGTCGTCACATACTTCCCAGCGGCCACTGGTTACCACAACTGAAGACGCAAGATCATTGAAACCGGCGTTACGGAAATTGCTCTGCTCGCCATTGACAGTAAAGATACGACCACGAAAGCCTTCCGCTTCGTAAAAGCTAATCTGGGCCGATGCCTGCGTGGCCAAGATCAAGGTCGACACGCCAAATATAATTTTCAGCTTCTGGTTCATTTATTTCTCCTGTTTGCAAATCTTTTCAATCAAACTTCCGGGAATACACATCCTGTTTTTTTTAATACACCAAGCTTCAAGTAAATCATTTTTAGTCTGGATAACTTGCCTGAATACTTGCGACATACCAAAACCTGTTTAAAACCTATGCGCTCATAGTCATTCAATTCCCCATATTGTTCTGTACGCTGACACACATACAAACAATAAAAGATAAGTTCATTTTAATGCTTATTTATCTATAAAAAGAAATATTAAGTAAGCCGGCTCAAATAGTAAGGCGGGAACCTGATGCCTGTCGCGCAAGCTATCGTGACGGATTCGTTTTACGCCAAAAATGACTCTCATAGTCATGCAAACGGTGGAAAAGCCAGGCAATCAACTTAAAAATAGATGATGGAAATAGGTATGTACTGTAGGAGAGGTACAAAAAACCTTATCGCAACAGTTCGACATACTTACAAATAGCTTGGCAAATAAACAATCGCCTGTTATTCTTAATTCACCAATTGTCTAAATGACCATTGATCATTGACCATTGACCATCAGCCGCTACAAATTACAGCTTAAATAGGCTGATCCCGAACTGGCGGCTCAAGCCGCTATAAATACATAAGATTTGATTCGTTTTCAGTACATCAGGTTTTGATCACTGACCGGAGTCGGATAATGACACGACAGCTATGCGTAGGCTTCATTGCTTGGATGCTGTTTCTTGGCGGGATCCTGACTATGTTTGGCTGGCTGACTAAACAAGCAATTTGGGTATATATTTTTTCCGGTAGTACGGCAATGGTATTTTCGACGGCGCTCTGCCTCAGCATGGCGGGGATCGCTTTTATTGTAACGAGCTTTTCTTTACCGCACACCGTAGCCGTCCGCAATATCGTCGGTAGCATCATCGTCATCATCGCAGGTCTGATGCTGATAGAAAACATCTCCTCGACTAATTTGGGAATAGACCTGCCATCTATCCACGGTTGGTTTGGTGATGCCAACCCTTACCCAGGTCGCATGGCTCCCAACACAGCATTAGCTTTTCTGGTTGGTGGCATCGCCTTGCTACGAACTGGAAACAATTTCTATATAAGGCCACGCGCATTTGCAGCCATCATGCTGACCATCAGCATCCTGGGCATGCTGGGCTATCTGTTTTTGCTTGATCTGGCCTATACCTGGTATGGATTTCCAAGAATGGCATTTACGACTGGAATAGGTGTGAGCCTGTTTGCCTGGGCTTTGCTCATTGAGCGACCAGAATTAAATTCACGTATAAAAAGTGAATCCGACATCTACGCATTTCTGGGTATTGCAGTGACGGTATTGATCACGACCATGTTCGTTTCATATGGCAGCATCAGAGCACTCGATGCACGCAACAACTGGGTTGAACACACCTATGAAGTCAAGCTCGCGTTTAGTGAGATAACATCGTTACGGCTACAGGCACAACGAGCTTTGAATCATCAGGAATTTGACGAGATTACGTCTGCCATACAAAAATACCTGGATGAATTAAAAAACTTGACGAAGGATAATCCCACCCAAAAAAATAGATTAGCCCAAATAATACGCCTGCTAGACCAGCAATTTAGCTCTGTCAGGCAGTCCTTGCCCACCAATATGGAAATTACAAAAACAGCGGCTATTGATAATGAATTGCAGGTGCTGACCCGGTTAATGCAAGAGTTCAAAGAAACTGAAAACCAACTACTCTCGCAAAGGAAAAAAGAATCTGAAGAAAGCACCAACAGCACTGTATTGATTATTGTTGCAGGCAACATGCTGGGTTTTGCAATGCTGTTACTCACCTTCTGGTTGTTAAAGCGCCAGAATGAACAACGTTCAAGGCTGGAAAGTGCCTTGCAAAAATCCAACAATGAACTGGAAATGAAAGTAGCAGAAAGAACCCAGGAACTGGCGCAAGTCAATGATGACCTGACCGGATTAAATATTACCCTTGAGCAGCGTATCATCGAGCGCACTACCGAACTGGAAAGTTTTAGCTATTCCATCTCACACGACCTGCGCGCTCCACTGCGCGCTATTGATGGCTTTGGTCTCATGCTGGAAGAAGATTGTGCTGACACGCTAGACGCAAATGGCCGGCGCTATCTCTCTGTCATTCGGGGTAACAGCCAGCGCATGGGAAATCTGATTGATGATTTGCTGGCGTTCTCCAGGCTTGGTCGTCAAAGCGTCAATAAATTCAGTCTGGATATGACCGCACTGGTAAAAGAAGTGATAGAAGAATCATTGCAAGATACTGAAAATCCACCCGAAATAAGGCTCGATACTTTGCCTGTAGCCCAGGCTGACCGGGCACTTTTAAAACAGGTATGGATAAATCTGATTTCAAATGCCATCAAGTACAGCAGCAAGAGCGAACAGGCTATTGTTCACATCAGCGGGGAAATGGATGGCAACGAGGCCATCTACCTGGTGAAAGATAATGGCGTCGGCTTTAATATGGAATATTACAATAAATTATTTGGCGTATTTCAGCGACTGCATCATGTCAGTGAATTTAGCGGTACAGGAGTTGGCCTCGCTATCAGCCAACGCATCCTGATGCGGCATGGTGGCCGCATATGGGCAGAATCAAAGCTGAATGAAGGCGCGAGCTTCTTTTTCGCCTTACCAACAGGAGAACAAAATGGATGAACTGGAAGTAGTTGAGATTTTGTTGATCGAAGACAGTGATGCCGACGCAGAAATGACCATCAGGGCACTGAACAAACACAAGCTGGGCAACAAACTGACGTGGGTCAGGGACGGTGTGGAGGCGCTGGATTTTATTTACTGCCGAGGTGTTTATGCCAAGCGTGGCAATGGAAATCCCAAGTTGGTATTACTCGATATAAAAATGCCCAAGATGGACGGCATAGAAGTGTTGAGATGTCTGAAGGAGGATGATAAAACAAAAACGATACCCGTCGTCATGCTAACTTCATCTGCTGAATGTACCGACGTACAGGAAAGCTATAAATTAGGCGTCAACAGTTACCTGGTTAAACCCGTCGGCTTTGATGCCTTTATGACGGTGGTCGCACAAACTGGCTTATATTGGACGGTAATGAATAAATCACCAAATTGAACGTAACAATAAATGACGGCGGATAAATGACAACTGATTCGATTTGAAAAACTATTTTTCTATCGTAATCAAACCACTGCGTACAGCATATAAAACAAGCCCTGGCACGTCATGAATATCCAGACGCTCCATCAACTGAGCCCTGTGGGTTTCTACCGTTTTCCCACTTAAATTAAGGTGATAGGCAATTTCCTTCGTATTATGTCCTTCTGCAATGAGCTGCAAAATTTGTCTTTGCCTTGGTGTCAGCACTTCAGCAGATGCTCCTTTTTCCGCGACACGACGCATATACAAATCCAAAGCATCTGGTGACAGGAATGAATCCAGATAGCGAATACCCTGCATCACCTGTCGTATGGCGCGCTCTAATTCATAGGCCGCAGAATCCTTTAAAAGATAGCCATGTGCACCGGCATTGAGTGCCTGCATGACGTATTCTTCACTGCTGTACATCGACAACATCAGTAACTTGATGTTTGGGCATTTTACTTTTATACGTCGCACCGCCTCCACGCCATTCATACCCTTCATGGCAATATCGAGGATGGCCAGATCAGGCTGATGCGTTTCTGCCAGCCGCAATGCTTCTTCGCCATCGGCCGCTTCTGCCACCACTTGTATTCCAGTCATACTTCGCAACAATGAATGTATGCCACTGCGCACAAGCACATGATCATCAGCCAGCAACACGCGGATATCTATCATGTCAAACCCTTGACGGAAGGAGCAAAAGGCAGCATCACATCAATCGCCACCCCATTGCCAGGAGAAGAAGAAATATCCATCGTACCGCCAACCAGCAGAGCGCGTTCTTCCATATTCAGCAAACCAAAACTACTACCCAGCACGGCATTGTCACGAGCAATATCAACATCAAAGCCAACACCATCATCTCTGATGCGCAATATCAAATTGCTTTCATTCTGCTCCAGCCTGACCCAGACATTACGGGCATGCGCATGCCGTAAAATATTGGTGATCGCTTCCTGCACAATGCGAAAGCAGGTATTTTCAATATCGGCATGGGCTTTATCGGTAACTGCATCCTCCTCAAACCATCCCTGCAAACCAGCCACAGACGTTTTGCTTTCGACATACCATCGCAGCGCAGAAATCAGACCCAGATTATCCAGTTGGGGTGGACGCAATTCCAGCGACAGCGTTCTGACCTGGCTTAAAATCGAGGATACAAGTTCGATACTCGCTTCCAGTGTCATGAATTTGTCTGCCGCGTCAGCCTTTTGCATTGCTTGCAGGCTGATTTTCAAAGCTGTAAGCGATTGCCCTACATCGTCATGCAGGCCGCGCGCCAAATGCTGGCGTTCGCGCTCCTGAACTTCAATAATTCTGCTCGATAAGATTTGCAAACGCTGATTGGCAGCCTTCAATTCTTTTTGTGAATGGACCTTATTGGTGACATCAATCGCCAACCCTGCAACCAGCGGATGTGCACTGTCAACACCAAGTGGAAAACGGATGATGTCCAGTATTTTCGCCGTCAAGCTTTCATCTGCAATCGTTTCTTGTGTACTCAGGGAATGGTTTGTTTCGAACACTTGCTCATCACAGGATTGTGAATGCTGTGCCGCGCCGATAGACATCAGATCAAAATCGTTGCGCCCTATCATTTCTGACGGTGCAATACCGAAAAATTTAGCTTGTGCCGTATTCACATAAACGTAGCGCAAATCCCTGTCCTTAATCCAGGCAGGCATAGGTGCATTGTTCATGAACGCATGAAAGCGGGACTGCATTTCACGCAAGGCAATATCACTGGCCAGCTTTTTACGGCGCAGGACTGCATCACGTAACTCTCTCTCAATGGCCAGAGGCAGGCGCGCTATGTTTTGCTTCAGGAAGAAATCATCGGCACCGGCGCGCATTACATCCACCGCAGTCTGCTCACCTATCGTGCCAGACGTAATAATGAAAGGTATCTGCATCTTCAAACGTTTTAATACTTCCAGTGCATTAATACCACTGAATGTGGGCATGGAATAATCTGAAATAATGATGTCCCACCTGGCATCCTTCAAAGCTTGCTGCATTGCTTCGGCATTATCGACCCGTAACCAGTCTGGATTGAATCCCCCGCGTTTAAGTTCGCGGACAATCAACTCAGCATCCTCGCTAACGTCCTCAACAAAAAGCACACGCAATGGGATGCTCATAACTCTTTCTCACTGTTGACTAATGGGAGATAACGCCATGAATTCATATCAATAAGAAAACATATTATCAATTCAAGTAGAATTAAGTGTAACTTAATATGAAAAAATAGCAATATTAATAATTTAAACACAACTAAATTTATAGAATTTTCACACTCCATTTTTAAGAAATTTGAGTAAATGTAAAAGACTATGAATAAGCGAGCTGGCTCGCCCCTATTAGGCTTTACTCTCTAAATGTATGCCGTATACTTTGGTATCACTTTTCATCAAGTTATAGAATGTTGACAAAATTTATAAGTAAATTTGCAATATCCTCACTTTTACTTGCTATACTATCATCTGCGTTGGCAGAAAATCAAAGCGCCAACCTGGTAGTTTCTGCGGTGGTTGTCCCGTCTTGCACAATTCAGGGAAATGCAATTTCATTTGGAAATTACAATACCCATCAATTGGAACAGACCAGCAATGTAGGAGTGAATTGTTCACAAGGAACCAGTTACGTCATGGCACTGGATACCGGCTCGGGTGCGAATGCCAACGTTGCGACGCGCCAGATGACAGGTCCGGCAAATGGCACGCTGAACTATTCCTTGTTTCAAGATGCCGCCTACAGCCGGGTATGGGGCAACACAGCAGGTAGCAATACCGTCGCTGGTACAGGCAATGGCAATCTGCAGAGCCTGCCAGTGTATGGTCGTGTTCCGGCTGGTCAGGTAACAGCACCTGGTGTTTATAACGATGTGGTGGGCATTACCCTGACTTATTGATGTAAAACTTCGCTATGGAGGAGACTCATGTTTCCTTGCCCACGCGTATTTGCACTCCTGGTCAGTTTTTTCAGCACATACAGTCTTTTCTTTTACGGCAGCCCTGCCCTCGCATCCAATTTCGAAATTACTCCGGTTTTGCTGGAGCTAAGCGTCAGCAGAACCGCTGGCGTCATTCGTATCGTCAATAAAGACGATCACCCGGTATCACTGCAAGTTCGCGCGTTTGAATGGGCGCAGCAGGATAATGAAGATCAGTTAAACAGTACTGAGGCTTTAGTCATCAGCCCTCCCATGTTCAAGATCGACCCAGGCGCAGCCCAGGTGATTCGTGTGATATCGCGAAAGCCTGCAATCATCAATGCAGAACTGGCTTACCGCTTGCTCATCGATGAGATACCCGAAGCCGATCAGAATGCAGTCAATTTCAAATTTCGCATATCGATGCCGGTTTTTTTACAGCCAGACAAGGCAACCTCACCAAAAATTAACTGGCAAATCGATGCTGGCAACAAGCAGACTATTTCAGTCGAAAACCTCGGTACGCGGCGCGCAAAATTATTGAATATCAGCATAGGCTTGCCAAGTGGACGGCGCCTGTCACCAAAAGCTGCCGCCAACCCGTACGCGCTTGCGGGCGCAAAACGACGCTACGAATTTGATTACGATGCAGAATTAAAGCCTGGTTTGCCAGTCAAAATATACGCACAGGCAGAATCAGGGCCGATAGAAGTAGAAACCACCATCATGCCATGAAGCGTGTCGTTTCATATCTGATACTGATGTGCGTCATTGCCTCAGGTCCGATATGGGCACAGGCACTTTCCACAGATGAAATCCTGTTTTTGGAGGTCAGCGTGAATGGCCATCCCACACAAGCCGTCTCGCAATTCATAAAACGCAACGGTAAACTTTATATCCCTGCCGAAGAACTGAAAAATATTGGCGTCAGGCTACCAGCGGCTGCTGAAAAGCTGCTTGCGGTTGCCAGTTTTTCCAATGATATCCAGGTCGATTTAGCGACACAGAAAATTAATATCACAGTGAAGCCCGATTTGCTCAGTACTACTGAATTGTCACTGGCATCACAATCGGCGGAACAGGTTTCCCTGGCCGATAAAAGTTTGGGTGCAGTGTTCAATTATGACGTGCTGGCTACCCAGACCAATGGCAGGCGGGCATTCAGCGGCATGGCCGAGACCAGGATATTCAATGGCCCCCATGTCTTTAGCAGTACCGGATTAGCGTATGCTGGCGAAGCCATGCCCGGTTCTGTGCGGCTCGATACCAGCTATTCCTATGCCAACCCTGATAACATGCGGCGCTACCTGGTTGGTGACTTTGTCAGCAATGGACTGACCTGGACACGCCCGGTCCGCATGGGCGGTGCTCAGGTCTCAACCGATTTCAGTTTGCGACCAGATCTGGTGCTATTTCCCACACCTAGTTTGCGTGGCGAAGCGGTGGTTGCATCAAACGTGGATTTATTTCTGAATGGCATCCGGCAATTATCTGAATCCGTGCCGCCAGGGCCATTCGAAATACGCCAGGCACCCATTGCAACCGGCGCTGGCTCCATGGCGATTGCAGTCACTGATGCATTAGGCAGACAGGCATACAAAACCATTCCGTTCTACGCCAGTGAAAAATTATTGCGCGAAGGCTTGATATCCTATTCCGTCGAAGCAGGCTCACTGCGCAAAAACTACGGCTTGCAAAGCAATGACTACGGCCCATTTGTCGCCTCGACCTCAGTACGGTATGGATATTCACCAGTACTGACCCTGGAAGGCCACCTGGAGACCAGGCAAGGCTTGCAACTGGCTGGTTTGGGCATGGCAACCACCATTCACGACTGGGGCGTACTCGCAGCCGCCGCCAGTGCCAGCAATTCCGACGCTGGTAGTGGCAGGCAATATGCAATCAGCTTTGAACGACGTGCCGCAACCGCCAGTTTTTCATTTTCAAAAATGCAGGCTGACAAAAATTATCGCGACATCGGTGCAATGAGCGGCTCCCCAGTGCCACGCTCAATATTGACCGCAGGCGCCGGTTTATTTTTGCAGCAATATGGCTCACTCAACCTGACTTACACGGCGATAAAAACACCACAGTCATCGACCACACTTATTCCCAATATGAGCGGAGTCGATGCAGAAATTATTTCTTTAACCTATTTCAAATCCATATTTAACCGCGCTAACCTGTTTCTGACGGCGTATAAAAACCGGGCTGATCAGAATTATGGCGTTACCGTGGGTCTGGTTATGCCTTTTGGTTTGAAAGACAGTTTCAGCAGCATGCTGTCTTCGGGAGGAGGTCTGCGAAACCTCTCCTTGCAAGCTTCGCACCCTTCTGTTCTACCCGGCGATTTTGGCTGGCAGCTTCAAGATGCTGAGGGTGGCTTCAGCCAGCGGCTGGCAGAAATCAACTATAAAGGCAATGCTGCCCGCGCCAGCTTTGCCGTATCACAAAGTGGCAACGTGTCCAGTGAACGCGTCAGCCTGCGCGGCGCCATCACGTGGGCAGATAATTCTGTTTTTCTCAGCAACTGGATAGATGACAGCTTCGCCATCGTCAATACAAATGGCATCAAAGATGTTGGCATCTATGCAGAAAACCGCATGGTTGGCCGCACCGATAACAATGGTCAGTTATTGATACCTGACCTGCGTGCTTATGAAATCAACAAAATTTCCATCGACATGAGTGATTTGCCGATGGACGTACAAGTCGACGTATCAGAGAAAAATGTCAAACCGCAAGATCGCAGCGGCGTCATCGTCCATTTTAAATTGGCCAGGACTTTGGGTGCGCGCATTATCCTGCGTGACCGCGATGGCAGGTTTCTGCCAGTGGGCACTGTCGTCAGTCTGAAAGATACTGGCGCGAAAGCGATCGTGGGCTACGACGGTGAAACCTATTTCCCCGAACTTCAGGATCTGGATAAGCTGGAAATCATCACACCCACAGGAGCGAGTTGCAAACCAGGAGCTGGCTTCATCGCACAGAAAGAATCCATCCCCCTTATCGGGCCACTTACCTGCGTATAAAAAATGCGAAATCTACTCAAAAAAATCGGTATGGGCATTGCCCTGGTCCTGAGTTTTTCTGCCCATGCACAAACCTGCACCGTCTCTTCCTTGCCAGTTACCTTTGGTAGTTATGACCCGTTTTCAAGTACTGCCTCAGATATTTCAGGTACGGTAACTGTGACCTGCAATGCACTGGTATCGCTCTTGGTGAGCTACACCGTCAAGCTCAACGAAGGCTTGAACGGTACCATGTCAGCGCGAAAAATGACGAATGGCAGCTCCTTATTGTCGTACCAGCTTTACAGCAATTCAGGGCGAACCACCGTGTGGGGTGACGGCACATCAGGTTCCAGTATCGTCAATGATGGCTATCTGATCAGCGTCATTGCCCCGGTAATTCGCAATTATTCCGTCTATGGAAGAATAAGCGCCAGACAAAACGTGAATGCGGGTTCGTATGTGGACACGGTAACCATTTTATTAACCTATTAACATCCATTAATATTCAATTAATATCAACTTAGTATTAAATCGATATTGAATTCAAGCGTACAAAAAAATTATCAATTTGCTTTCTATCAGGAAAACCCTGAGTCATAAAAACCAAAACTAAGGGATACCCTGATATCGCATCTTCTCTGAAAACAATAAAATTTCCTCACAGTAGCGTTACGTAAGAAATTATCTCCAAGATAAAAATTAACCGAACTTAAGGAAAATATCATGTCCATCACAAAAATCGCCCGCCTCGCCGCCAAAGTCTTGCCAGCCTTGTTGTTGTGCGCCTCAAGCTCTGTTTTTGCGGTCACTACCAGCGGCACACTGGCGGTTTCAGCCACGGTCGCCTCTGCCTGCTCGGTAACAGGCTCAACCCTCGCATTTGGCGCTTACACCTCTGCGCAAATTGACAATTCTGCCTCACTGACCGTTATTTGCACCAACAGCACCCCTTACAACGTAGGCCTGGATGTTGGTTCGGGCTCTGGCGCAACATTGGCGGTCAGAAAAATGACTGGCTCGGTCAGTGGCACACTGAATTATTCGCTGTACAAAGATTCTGGTCGTAGCACTGTTTGGGGTAACACCGTAGGCACAGATACTGCAACGGGCACAGGTAATGGTCTTTCACAATCAATGACCGTATATGGCCGCGTACCTGCCGGTCAAAATCCTGGAGTTGGTGTGTATAGCGATTCTGTGACCGTCACATTGACTTACTGAGTTGCGCGAGGAGTGTTTAAAAATGGACAAGTTTTTGCTTATCAATCAGAATAAAACAAACCGCCATCGCCGGCTCAGCGCAGGCAAGTGTGAAAACAAGGGAGACCAGGATTTGATTTATCAGGCGAATCCGCTCTTTGCAAAAACTGAATCATCTGCAAATAATATGTGTATAGTCTTGATCCTGAACCAGGTTGCGGGTTTTGTCATGGAGTCGAATTTATCTTCCGCTTGATTATCATCTCGTGACATTGTTTGGCATCGTTAAAATAACAAGCAAGAACGTCACGCTACGCCATAAGACATTTGACATGAGACAGATGAAAATAACAAAAAAATGCCCTTGTGTATAAGATGCGAATGAGTACACAGCACACAGACTATTTACATTGCAATCGTTTTAACTCACTGGATGGCTTGCGTGCCATCAGCATACTGGCTGTCATATGGCACCATACTGCACCTGCCAGTGTTAATGCCGTGCTGACTAGCATTGGCGCACAGGGTGTGCAATTATTCTTTGCAATCAGCGGTTTTCTTATTACGACACTACTGCTCAGGGAAAAAGCACGTAACGGCAAACTCGATCTCAAGGCATTTTACCTGCGCAGGTCTTTGCGCATTTTCCCGCTTTATTACGGAACCCTGATACTCTACATCGTTGTTGTCGCAGTGCTGGAACGACATACTCCAACCGGACAGGCTTTCTTTTCCAATCTACCCTACTTCGCCACCTATACATCCAATCTGTTCGTGCCACTTGATGGCCGTGTCATTTTTTATTTTGCCTGGTCCCTGGCGGCAGAAGAACAGTTTTACCTGATCTGGCCCCCTTTGCTTTTACTTGCCGCCTCAGGCAAAAGAGCTGCGATCATTTTGGCTTTCACATTGCTGGTCTGTATTGGCGGGCAATTATCGGATAATAAATTTTTAAGCGCCGTCCCCTTGCCGATTGTGATGGGGGCCCTGCTTGCCATTGCATTGAATCATGAACAGAGCTATCAACGACTGTTTCTTTTTATGGGCCAGCAATGGTCGGTTTTCATTGCTGCACTATGCCTGGTGATTTCGCTCGTGACACCCGGCGTACCAGCATTTATCTGCTCCCTCTTTTTTACCTTGCTGGTGGGTGCATGTGTCATTCGCGACAGGCATCCGCTGACCGCACTGCTCTCGCTAAAACCTGTCGCTTATATCGGCTCTATCAGTTACGGTATGTATATGCTGCACATGCTGTGTAAAAATTTTGTCGTTAAAATTTGCCACTCAATGGGAATCAGCGATGCCGGGCTGGGACTGTTCGTACTGACTACTTTGCTTGCCATCGCCGTGGCGACAATCAGCTTCAACTATTACGAATCCTGGTTTTTGAGGTGGAAGTCACGATTCGAGCGTTAATCCCAACCCCTGCGCGACAGGCATCCTGCGGGAAATGTAGACCAGACGATATCGCTGGTCACCATACGCTTAAATTCGATTGCCATTAAAATGGATTGCATTTTCAGGTCGCGACCATTCCGCCCGGCGACCATGATTTCCATTTCAAAACATGACTTCTCAAGACACGCCAGCATTACCGACGATCGCCATACCAACAATTGCGCTACCGCTTTTATCCCTAGCCGCATTTGGCAGTGGCATTTCATTGCGCGTCATGGATCCTCTACTGCCCTTGCTCACAAGGGATTTCAGTGTGTCGTTAGGCGATGCATCACTGGTTGTCACTGTATTTTCGATTGCCTATGGTTTGTCGCAATTGCTGTTTGGCCCCCTGGGTGACCGCCATGGCAAGTATTTTGTCATCGCCTGCGCAGCGATTGCCTGCGCGATCACTGCGGCGTCTTGTGCTTTGGCAAACAGCTTGCCCACTTTGTTGATAGCACGGTTTTTTGCCGGCTGCACCGCCGCAGCACTGATACCCTTGTCCATGGCCTGGATAGGTGATGTGATTCCTTATGAACGCAGGCAGCCTGTACTGGCGCGTTTTCTGATCGGGCAAATTCTTGGCTTGGCAACGGGCGTATTTGTCGGCGGCCTGGCAGCCGATGCACAACAATGGCGTTTGCCTTTCATTCTTGTTGCCGCAATTTTTTTGATTGTTGGTATCGGACTATTGATACTGAACAGGAAATTGCCAGCCCATGCAAAATTGACCCGCGCCGTTGAAGGCTCGGCCATCTTGCACATGCTCGCAGAATTCCGCGAGATTGCTGCCCTGCCATGGGCGCGACTTGTGTTGGGTACGGTATTTCTGGAAGGCGCCTTCCTGTACGGCCCGTTTGCATTTATTGCCTCGCATTTGCATCATGTGCACGGCATATCACTGACCACCGCTGGTGCGGTCATCATGCTTTTTGGTGCAGGCGGTTTCGTGTTTGCATTAGGCTCTTCCAAACTGGTCCGTTATCTTGGTGAAACGGGATTGAGTTTATGGGGTGGATTCATACTGGCAGGTGCCCTGTTGACGGTTGGTGCTTCTGCTTTCTGGTGGTGGGCTATCCCTGGTTGCTTCGCTGCGGGGCTGGGGTTCTATATGCTGCACAATACCTTGCAGATCAATGCTACACAAATGGCGCCAGAACGGCGCGGTGCTGCCGTGGCTGCTTTTGCATCATGCTTCTTCCTCGGGCAATCCGTAGGTGTGGGCCTTGCGGGCAGATTGATCGACCAGTTTGGCACCCGCCAGATCATGCTGATAGGCGCATGTGGCGTAGCCGTCGTTGGTATCAATTTTTCACGATGCCTGCGCCGTAAACAGCAACAATTAACGGCTTAGCATTGGCTGGTATTGCCCGGTATTGCCATATGCCTGTGGCTTTGATGATATCAGCAATGAAAGATCCGTTTTGACATGCTGCCTTATCAAAAATGGCAGCATGTCATATTCGTTTAGAGATGCGAATGGCGGGTCCAGTAAGCCGATGCCTTAAGCCACTCGCTTGAATGACCCCGCTCTTCAGTCATGTAAGTGCGCAATAATGTTGTCACCTGCCTTTCAGCGGCAATCCAGATATAGCCATCTCCGGATGGAAACTCGTACGCATGAGCCGCGTCAAGCAGCAAGCGCTCATCTGAAGTGGATTGATCACGCTGTATCCAAACAGGTGTCCAGTTTGCCACGGTGTTAAAAGTTTGACGATCCGCATTTTCTGCGACAGTAATGATCGTCGTTACATGCACATCATGGCGCAGTTGCTCCACCCGACGACCTATGGCGGGTAAAGCAGTCTCATCTCCGATCAGTAAATACCAGTCAAAATCATCTGTAACGATGATGGATTTTCCCGGCCCGACGATATCGAGCCTGTCGCCAATGCGGGCATGACGCGCCCAATCATTCGCCGGGCCAGTTTGGTGAAGCGCAAAATCAATCGTCAACGTCTGGGACTGTACATCGAAACTGCGCGGCGTATACTCGCGTCGGCAAAAAGCACCAGGCTCTCCCAGCACAGGCAATAATATCTTGATGTGATCATCATGCGCAGCGCTTTCAAAATCACAAAGATCTGGCGAGTGAAATGTTATGCGCTGCATATGCGGCGTAAGGCGTATGACCTCAATCACTGTCAGGCTTCTTTTGCGTTTTTCTCTATAGATGCGATTGATAAAGTGAGTGTGATTCTGGAGTGCGGTATTCATGATATTTCCTTTTCAAAGACCTTAAAAGCCCCGAGAGACAGATGTGCAGCCCGAACTTATTCAGGCAAGGCAGAAGAGATGGCAGAAGCGGCACGGCGCTCATGTCGTCGGATCGTGAACGCCAAAGCGAGCGTCGCACAAAGAGCAACAGGCATCCCTACAAACCAGGGCAGCCGCGCAGATATGCCATATAAAAACGTGCCAGCGGCGGGACCAAGCGTATCTTTCAAGTCGGCAGTTACCGAGGCCGCCGCCAGATAAGTTGCCCTGGCATGAGAAGGAGCCAGAGACATGATCAGCGTTGGCAACAAAGGGCCGAACAACATTTGTGATAGAGAAAGCAAACTCACCCCCAACACCAGCCCAACGATACCGGATGAAAACAAGAGCGCAGCAAACGCAGCGATCAATACCGCCCCACTGCCAATCACCATCCACAAATTAGCAACACTTGCCAGCACCCTGCTGACCCAAAGCTGAAACAACACAGTGAGCGTCGCGGCATAGGTAAACAACAAACCAACCTGCGACGGTGTCAGCGTACCTGCATCCACCGCATATAGTGGCAACACCGATGTCAGCCACCCTGAAGAAATCTGCAAACACATCGACCACATCAGCAAGCCAGACAATCTGGCATCGCGGAAGGCTGGCAAAATCCCGGACAGGCTTTCGTCTTCCTCCTCATCACCATTGATATCTTTTTTAATGAGCGTTTCCGGCAAGCAGAAAAAGATAATCAATGCGCCAAGTAATGTGGCAACAGCAGAACCAAGGAAAACTGCACCAAGCGAATAAAGCGCCAGCAGGCTGCCCACAGCTGGCCCTGCAACATGGCCAGCATTGGACATCACGCGCGCAACAGAAAAGTAGTAACGGTTTTGATCAGCAGGAATGGAATCGGCAATCACGGCAGAAATAGTCGGATGCAATACACTCTCGAATACACCGATGCTTATCAGCACGATGGCAGAGGCAAAAACACCGTGCACGAAATACAGCAAGGCAAAGCCAAGTCCCACCCCGAGGGTGGATATAAGTAAAACCGGTCGACGTCCAAGCCGGTCGGCAATGCCACCAACAAAGGGGGTCGCCAATAGCTCACCAGCAGAATAACAAGCCAGTAACAAACCGATATACTCTGCTGTAACACCTGCATCTTTTTCCGCCCACATGGCGAAAAAAGGCATTAAAACACCATCGGCAAAACCAACCAAAAAGAAAAGGGAAAGTGCTACAGAAGTGGCAAGAGGCGCATTTGTAAAAATGCTGTAGAAACTTGAAATTTTTGAAAGTAAACGCATAAATAGCCCGAACGCGATGAACTTGTAATGCAAATGCATAACAAACTCTATTGCGCGTTGGCTGACGTAAACGCTTACGGTCGCTGATTTAGCGATGGCTGCATCATAACGAAGAAAAAATTCGGTGTCAACGAAGCTTTCGTAACTTGCAAAAAATTTCCAATGGCCTTATTGAGAAGCAAAACCGCCACAATAATTGCGATCGGGTCAAGTGCGTCACCCAGTTAAAGTCATGTTTTGAGCATGTATTTAATAACACTGATCGAATATCTTTGATTTAGGCCGCAATGGGATTTCTTTGACAATTCCCCTTACCCGTCGTATTCTGCGCGCTCATTTTTGGGCTGCTCTAACAAATTAACATATTCAAAAAATCTGTATATCCAGATTAAAATTGTATTCACAAGTTTGTCGCTCGCCGCAATTTGAACGGCTTTCATCGCAGGATGCATCCACAATTGATACCTAATATTCCCTATTGAAAATTCATGTTCAACAATCTTATCTTACTGGCAGTCACCTGCTTCATTGCAGGATCTGCAGTCGCTGAAAATGCTTATCCTCCTTCAGCTTACAAGGAAGGCGCAATTAAATGCATGCAGGCACGCAGCTACGATTGCGCAGAGAAAAACTGGAATCAATACCTCAAAATGCGCCCGACTGACAGTCACGCCTTTGGTACGCTTGCCATTGTCTACAACTGGGATGACAAACCTGAAGCAAGCATTATTAATGCTGAAAAAGCCATAGACATGGGTGAAGGTACTTACGATCTTTTTGCCGCTTATTCTGAAAGTCTGGCAAAAGTTGGTCGTACCGATGACGCAATAGACTGGGCATATAAATCCCTGGCTGTCGTGCCCACTCTGGTCAACGTGCGTGGTGCGCTGGCCAAATTATTAGTGCAACGCAAACGGGAATTTGAAGCGCTGGCATTGCTGGCGTCTTTTGATGCAACCCTGGAAGCGCAGGGACACAATCATTATTTCGAAGGCCAGCGTATTGCAATTGAAGCTTTGCTTGAACGTCAGGGACAATCCAGCGCAACACCTCAAAAAAGTTTGCGTTTGCCAAAAACGCGCGATCACTTTTATGCGCCTGTCAAACTGGGAGATGCCAGAGTAGAAGCTTTCATGGTGGATACCGGCGCATCGAAAACAACCTTAAACGAAAAGATGCTGAGTGATTCAAAAGCGACGTATAAGGTTACACAAGCCAATGTCAATTTGCAGCTTGCCGATGGACGAAAAGTCAAAGGCCGCATGGTGACACTGGACACACTCAAGATCGGCGCCTTCGAAATGCACAAGGTGACAGCAGTTGTATGCGAGACTTGCCTGCCATTACTAGGACAAGCATCCTTATCGCAATTTAATATGGTGTCGTCAAAAACGCAGGGAGTGGAATTTTTAAGCCTGGAACGTCGCTGATCTTGCTTTGGCAACGGGCAAATACATATTGCATCGGTATCAGCAAAAACACTTCATGCGGGAATTCTTTGATAATCAGGAAATTTCGTTTGTTTGACGGATTGCGTTTGTCAGCTTGATCTGCCCGTATTCCAATTCTTCAGGAAGTTCTCTTCATATTATTTCCCTGAAAATTCCGGCTCTTTCAAAGAGGTGAAAGGCTTTAAGTTCTTTGAACAGTGCTGCATGTAGCAACACTTCATTTGCACGAAAGACCACGCAGACAATCTGCAGCAACTGGTCTGCACCGGTTGTCCCGTCATTGAATCGTATTTCCACGCATTCAACACCTGCATATTCTTAGTTGGAAAGATTCGTTTTGTCGCACAAAACTGCCCCATATACTGGGTCAACTTTCCACTTGCCCGTCAACATATATGAAAAAAAATCTGCATGCACTCGCCCTCGCCGCCAGCGTTTTCCTGATGGGTAACGCCGTCGCCGAAAACAAGGAAGTTGTCATCGCTTACCAGGACATGGTCGTGCCTTGGCGCTACGCCCAGGAAACGCAAAACCTGGAACAAAAGACCGGCTACAAAGTTACCTTTCGCAAACTGGCCAGTGGCGCTGACGTCATCCGGGCCCTGGCTTCCGGCTCTGTACAGATCGGCGAAGCAGGCTCAGCACCAATTGCCTCGGGCTTGTCGCAAGGCTTGAACATTCAGTTGTTCTGGATTTTGGATAACATCAATGACGCCGAAGCATTGGTGGTGCGCAATGGCAGCAATGTCAAATCGCTGGCTGATCTGAATGGCAAACGCATCGCAGTGCCTTTTGTGTCAACCTCACATTTCCATACCCTGCTGGCACTGGAACATGCCAAAGTTGATCCACGTGGCGTCAAAATCCTCAACTTGCGCCCACCAGAAATTGCCGCTGCATGGGAACGTGGCGATATTGACGCCACCTTTATCTGGGACCCGGTGCTGGCCAAAGTGAAGAAAACCGGAAAGACCTTGATCTCCTCTGGTGAGATCGCCAAACAGACCGGTACTGCAACCTTCGATGGCATAGTGGTCAACAAAGATTTCGCCAAGCAAAACGATACCTTCCTGACCGAACTGGTGAAGCTGCTGGCAGCCACAGATGCCGATTATCGCAACAACAAAGCGAACTGGAAAGTGGATACAGCACAGATCAAAGCCGTGGCCAAATGGTCCGGTGCTGATGCTGCTGAAGTCCCCGCCAGCCTGGCGCTGTATGAATTTCCGACTTTGCAGCAACAGGCATCAGCCCAGTGGCTGGGTGGCGGTGCTGCCAAATCTCTGGCTGCGACAGCGGCTTTCCTGAAAACCCAGGGCACTATTCAGACAGTCTTGCCGGACTACAGCACAGGAGTCAATGCCACATGGGTACGCAAAGCGGCAGCTCAATAAACCTGCCGGCCAGTCATAGCGGTGGCCGGCTTGACATACGCCGGCTCTCGGTACGCTTTGCCGGGGCTGGCACCGATGAGGCGCTGGCCTTGTCTGATGTCAGCCTGTCCATCGCACCTGGCGAATTCGTCGTCGCACTTGGCCCGTCGGGATGCGGCAAGACTACCCTGCTCAATTGCCTGGCCGGCTTTGTACAAGCCTCGGAGGGCAAAGTCATGCTCGATGATGTGGCGATTACGGGGCCTGGCCCCGATGTAGGCGTGGTGTTTCAAAAACATGCCTTAATGCCCTGGCTGAACGTACTTGACAATGTCGCGCTGGGATTGCGCTTTCGCGGCATGGCACTTGACCAGCGCAATGCCCTTGCCCTGGACAAGCTGCGCCTGGTCGGACTGGAACAATTTGCTTCAGCACCCGTCTATCAGCTTTCTGGTGGCATGCAACAACGTGTCGGGATTGCCCGTGCGCTGGCCAATAATCCCCGTGTACTGCTGATGGATGAACCCATGGGTGCGCTTGATGCCTTGACACGAGAGGCGATTCAGGAACTACTGCTCACGGTCTGGCAACGCAGTGGGAAAACCATTTTCTTCATTACCCACAGTGTGGAAGAAGCGCTTTTTCTGGGCACACGCGTGATAGTCATGTCGCCGCGTCCAGGCCGCATCGCCCATCAATTCGAGTTGCCATTTTCAGGCGACTATCTGGCCTCAGGTGATGCCCGCGCTGTCAAATCATCGCCTGAGTTCATTGCCTGGCGCGAGCGTTTGCTGCAACTTGTGCATCACACTGCCTGAACTATCTTCCTATGCCGCCATCATCCACATCCGTTGTAAACCCTGATAACGCTTATAAGAAACCTGCCAAGCGCGATGCAGAACCATTATTGCCATTAGCGAAAGTCTACCCGCGCCCAGGGAGTGGCAAAACCCTGGGCGTGACTATCGCCACCATCGTTATTCTGCTGCTAGGTTGGTGGGCCATTACCGCACGCGCCTGGATAGAACCCTTGTTCCTTCCGTCGCCTGCGGCGGTATGGCTTGCCGCTCAACAGGCCTGGAACGGCAACATACAGGGCGGGCTGCCCTTACTTCAGCATCTGGCCTGGAGCCTGGTACGCGTGTTTGGCGCATTTTTGCTTGCTGCCATTAGCGCCGTACCGTTAGGCTTGCTGATGGGCACCAACCGCATCGTGCGCGGCATTTTTGATCCATTGCTGGAATTCTATCGTCCACTGCCACCACTGGCCTATTTACCATTGATCGTGATCTGGTTCGGTATAGATGAGACTGCCAAGATATTGCTCATCTATCTGGCCTGTTTTGCACCTATCGCCGTCGCTACCCGCGCCGGTGTCATCAAGGTGGCGTCAGAACAATTGCATGCAGCGCTGTCGATGGGTGCAAGTCAGTGGCAACTATTACGCCATGTGATCTTGCCGGCAGCGCTGCCTGATATTCTGACAGGCTTGAGGATAGCCATCGGTTTCGGCTGGACTACCCTGGTCGCTGCTGAAATGGTGGCCGCCACGGCAGGCGTGGGGCAACTGGTCTTGAACGCCTCCAGTTTCCTGCGTACCGATATCGTGATCATGGGCATCATCCTCATCGGTATTGTGGCCTACCTGTTCGATCTGCTCATGCGTCGCCTTGAGCACAAACTGGTACCCTGGAAAGCACATAGTTAAAGCAACAGAAGAGCTATGTCCCAGACGTGCGTCGCAATCGATACCAATGATCCAGAAATGCGGATCAAATTTCAGTGTGAATGGCATGCTGGGAGCGACAGATAAAGAAAAAGCCCTTGATCATCAAGGGCTTTTTCACGTTCTGGCGGAGAGGGGGGGATTCGAACCCCCGATAGTATTGCTACTACGCCTGATTTCGAGTCAGGTACATTCAACCACTCTGCCACCTCTCCGGCTTTGATCGTTCGTCTTTACAACGAAGCCCACGATTATAGCAAAAAACTTGCCCAAATCAAAATTGAAGTTTTTTGCACGATTGGCAGCAAGCTAACACTCATCTTTCTCCTTCGTATAAAGACATGAAGATGTCATAAAGCAAGATTATATTGATCTGTCATGAGGCATCGTGGGTCATTGCGGCTGTGATGTGCGACGGTTATTAAAGTTTTCGGGATACGCAATAATGGAAAGTAGTTTAGCGGGGGATATTGTGGAACACCTGTCTCAGCAAAACCTGGCAGCAGAATATGGCATCAACAATCTGGCCACGCACGCAGATGTGCTGATGCGCTCACAATTGCAACGCATCATAGAGCAGCGTTTGCTGACAGCGCGTTTCCAGCCCATCGTGCAAATGCACAACGGCGATATCCTGGGTTATGAAGGCTTGATACGCGGGCCATCTGACAGCCCTCTGCACTCTCCTGTCAACCTGTTCAAAGCGGCCTGGGATAATAACCTGACGGTGAAAGTAGAGCATTTGTGCCGTCGTGTCGTGCTGGAACAATTTGCAGCGCAAAAACTGCCGGGCAAACTGTTTTTGAACGTCAGCCCTGAGTGCCTGCTCCAACGTGATGTCGTGCATGGTGAAACACTGGATTACATCCATGAATTAGGCATCAACCCGCAAAGGGTGATCATTGAGCTGACAGAATACCAGCCCACACATGATTATGCCCTGCTGTGCGAGGCAGTCATTCATTACCGTGAAATGGGTTTTGAAATTGCGATTGATGATCTGGGTGAAGGTTTTTCCAGTTTGCGTCTGTGGTCGGAGCTAAAACCTGATTACGTCAAGATAGACATGCACTTCATCCAGGGCATCGACCATGACCCGGTCAAGGCGCAATTCGTGCGGTCGATACAAAGCATTGCTGAAAAATCTGGTACACGCGTGATTGCCGAAGGCATAGAGACGCAGGCAGAACTACTGGCGGTACGTGACCTGGGTGTGGCCTGCGGGCAAGGCTATCATATTGCCCGCCCTCACCCGACACCGGCCCGTGCAGTATCAGCCGAGGTGGCGCGCACATTGACACCCAACCCGTATCAGGCAGCACGCCGCTCACCCACAACTTTCGAGCAGGCTGCATCGGTCGAAAAGATATTGAAGACACCACCAACGATTTCTTCACGCATGCTGAATAACCAGGTCGATGATATCTTCCTGCAAAACCCCAAACTACAAATTATCCCAGTGATTGATGATGGTGTACCGGTTGGCCTGATCAATCGCTACCATATGATCGACCGTTTTGCCCGGCCTTATCAGCGCGAACTGTATGGCAAGAAACCATGCACCGTCTTTATGGATGCGCACCCCGTCATCGTCGACAAAAATACCAGCATGCAGGATGTCAGCCATATCATTGTTGAAGCCGATCCCGATCACCTGATCAATGGCATCATCATTACGGATAATGGGCGCTATATAGGCATGGGTAGCGGGCCGGATCTGATGCGTGAAATTACGCAGATGCAGATCAATGCAGCACGTTATGCCAATCCGCTGACGCAATTGCCAGGCAACGTCCCTATCAATGAACACATTGATCAGTTACTTCAAAAAGAGCTGGCATTCTGCGCCTGTTATTGCGACCTTGATCACTTCAAGCCTTTCAATGATGTGTATGGCTACCGCCGCGGTGACGACATCATACAAATGACCAGTGAAGTGCTGAAAAAGCATTGTGACCCGCAACTGGATTTCATCGGACACATCGGCGGTGATGATTTCATCATCCTGTTTCGCAGTGAAGACTGGGAGATACGCTGTCAGGATATCTTGCACAGCTTTGCTATAGCCATCTATGATTTCTATAGCAACGAAGACCGCGAGCGCGGTGGTTACCTGAGTGAAGACCGTCAAGGCAAGAAAGTGTTTTACCCTCTGGTGAGCTTGTCTTTGGGGGTAGTGAGGTCACGCGTCAACAAATATTATTCGCATCACCAGATTTCCATAGCTGCGTCAGACGCAAAAAAACAGGCCAAGAAAATTCATGGCAACAGCCTGTTTGTTGACCGTCGTTCTGAGATGGATTTAACAGTCAAGCAATTGACTGCGTGATGCTGGCTTAGAGTTTGCCTTCAGTGTCTTGTTTAATCAAGTGATGAAGCCCGTCTTCAAATAAAACAAGCCGCATAGCGATTGCTGATGCGGCTTGTAACTATCATCTTGAAATCAGGGAAATTATGCGTTTGGCTGCAATTTCTCTATGCCACCCATGTAAGGACGCAAGGCTTCAGGGATATCAACGGAGCCATCTGCCTGCTGATAGTTTTCCAGCACAGCGACCAGCGTGCGGCCAACTGCCAGCGCTGAACCATTGAGTGTGTGCACGAGTTCTGGCTTGCCCTGGGCATTACGGAAACGCGCCTGCATCCGACGCGCCTGGAAATCAGACATATTCGATATGGAGGAAATTTCGCGGTAAGTGTTTTGAGCTGGCAGCCACACTTCCAGATCGAAAGTTTTGGTTGCACCAAAACCCATGTCGCCTGTACACAGGCTCAGCACACGGTAAGGCAAGCCCAGTTTCTTCAATACGGCTTCTGCATGGCCCACCATTTCATCCAGCGCATCCATGGATTTTTCCGGATGAACGATCTGAACCATCTCTACTTTATCGAACTGATGCTGACGTATCATGCCGCGTGTATCGCGCCCTGCACTACCCGCTTCTGAGCGGAAGCAAGGCGTATGAGCTGTCATTTTCAAGGGCAATACATCGGCGGATAAAATTTCATCGCGTACGGTATTGGTCAGGGACACCTCAGATGTCGGTATCAGGTACATCATTTCGCCCGTACCATCTTGCCCACCCTTTTTAACGGCAAACAAGTCTTCTTCAAATTTTGGCAACTGGCCGGTACCACGCATGGAATCGGCATTCACCATATAGGGTGTATAAAATTCAGTGTAACCATGTTCCAGCGTCTGCATATCCAGCATGAACTGCGCCAGTGCACGATGCAGGCGCGCCATGCCGCCCTTCATCACAGAAAAACGTGAACCTGTCAGCTTTACTGCGGTTTCAAAATCCAGGCCAAGTGCAGAGCCGATATCAACATGGTCCTTGATTGCAAAATCAAAACTGCGTGGTGTGCCGACTTTGCGCACTTCCACGTTACCGCTTTCATCAACACCAACTGCGACAGATTCATGCGGTACATTTGGTATGGTTTGCAAGAAAGCTGTCATTCTTGTTTGCACGTCCGACAGATGCACTTCAGATGCCTTCAGTTCATCACCAATGCCACCCACTTCAGCCATTATTGCGGATGCATCTTCGCCTTTGCCTTTCAATATACCGATTTGCTTGGACAGGGTATTACGCTTGCCTTGCAATTCTTCGGTACGGGACTGGATTTGCTTGCGTTCAGCCTCAAGCGCATTGAAGCTCGCAACGTCCAGCTGAAATTTACGGGTTTCCAGACGCGCTGCCGCGCTGGCGATGTCTTTACGCAGTAGTTGAATATCTATCATGATGTTATTGCAGGTCTTATAAACGAATCACGTATTGTATCAAGGGAGCGGCATTTCCCCTATTTTTAGCAAACAGGGAAGATGCAAGCAGAGAAAAATATAAAATTAATAACGCACCTGGCTGCGATAAACTAGTTTGGTGCTACCTTCTGCGGGTACCGTGATTTTCCAGACGGCGGTATTGCTCGCGCCCTTGACATAAGGGTGGCTGGTGCTTAACACTTCCCAATCGCCCGGCATGGGTTCTTGCACGGTCACTACCACGGCTTCTTTCTTGGCATTCTTCAACACGACCTCATAAGCGCTTTCAAATGCATAATTGTATTTGCCACCAGCAGCCAATTTTTTGAAATCAGTCTGTTTTTTATCGGCAGTCACGTCAAATGCTTCACCCAGCTTGAGGCGGACTTTTTCATTTTTGGGTGTGTGATCAACGCTGTCTTCACCGATGAACTGGGCATTGCCAGCGCCATCTTTTTTGTAGACACGGATCACACCTTTTGGCAGAGGCATGCCCAGATGTGCGCTTTCCTTGTTTTCAAACTCAACAAAGACGGCGATTTTCATTTTTTGGCCGAGATCACCATAGCTGCTCTGGTAATAATAATCACTGCCTGCCAATAACAGTTCCTTGCGAGCTGGTACGCCTGTTGCAGTCAGCAAGGCGACTTGCTTGGTCTGGTTTTCAGCGATGGTGGTTGGGCGGTCCAGTGTGTACAAGTGATATTCAAACAAGGACTCTTCTGCCATTGCCTCTTTTTTCATCAGTGCTTTGGGAGCCGGAGAATACTGTATGTTGCTACCCGTTATCTGGATTCTTTGCTTGACCTGGTTAACATCGCCCGCCACCAGTTGCAGCTTTGCATTGCGGTAAGTGGTGCCACTGGTATTACCTAAAGTCACCCAGCCAGAAATATCAAGTTTATCATCGCCGGCATTGAGTTCAACCACATAATCTGCCTTCCATGACAGGCCGCCAGTCAGGTAGCTGAGCTCTACATCTTGCTGTTGCGCGCCGTTATTATCCAGTGCCATGACCAAAGTGGGCCTGTCGCGCAAATTGACTGGCACATCTGGATACACCAGTCGACCTGGCATGCCGGTTTCTATGCGATCCCCTATTTTCAATACCACGCCGTTGTTGGCTGACAAGACTTGTGCAGTCTCTGTCGTTTCAGCACCGGTAGCCGGATTGGTACGGATGACATTGATATTGCGGCCTACATATTTCTCCAGCAATTTCTGTGGCGTCAGCAAATCAAAATTAAAATTTTGCTCAAGCACCGACAAGCTACCGGGTGCTGACAAACTGCGCAGCAATGCAGTCTCTGGCCGCATTTTTCCACTGACATCACGAAATGCCAGATCAAAGACACCACGTTTCAATTGCAGTTTGCGCTGGTCTTTAATCAATGCCAGGTTTTCGTTATAAATGGTCACTGCCACTTCTTTCTGGTCTGACAAAGTGCTGCGCTGTTCTTCAGTTTGTGCGTATGCACTGCCCACCAGGGACAACAGCAAACCACTGACGGCAAAGGTCTTTTGCATGATTTTCCTTGATAAAGAAATGTTGAAATAAGGTTCGATACCCGATGTACCCTGCTCTATAAGGCAAATATGCCCGGCATACCTTGCTGGTGTTACGATGCTTCGTCGTCCAGACTACGTAAATATGCTAGCTTTTCTGCGATCTTGATTTCCAGCCCACGCGGCACCGGCTTATACCAGGATTCACCTTCGAGGCCTTCAGGCAGATAAGTTTCGCCTGCGGCATAGGCATCTGGCTCATCATGCGCGTAGCGGTACAATTTGCCATAGCCAAGTTCTTTCATGAGCTTGGTGGGGGCATTGCGCAAATGTTCGGGCACGATACGCGATTTGTCTTTGGCGATCACGGCCCTGACGGCGTTATAGGCTTTATAAACAGCATTCGATTTAGCTGCACAAGCCAGGTAAATAACGGCCTCAGCCAATGCCAGCTCACCTTCTGGCGAACCCAGTCTTTCATAGACTTCTGCCGCATCCAGCGTAATGCGCAAGGCACGCGGGTCAGCCAGACCAATATCTTCGGATGCCATGCGTACGATGCGTCTGGCCATGTAGCGCGGGTCAGCACCACCATCAAGCATGCGCACCAACCAATATAAGGCCGCATCAGGGTTGGAGCCACGTACCGATTTATGCAAGGCAGAAATCTGGTCATAAAAGGCGTCACCACCCTTGTCAAAACGACGTAGGGCATCTCCCAGACATTCGCCCAGCAAACCCTGGTCTACGGTATCTAGATGCTTGGCAACTGCTGCATGAGCAACAATGTCCAGGTTATTCAGCAGCTTGCGGCCATCACCATCAGCACTCGATACCAGGCTGGACATGGCTTCTGAAGTGAGCTTCAGGCCATCAAGTTCACGCTCACAGGCACGCTCCACCATCAGCGCAAGGTCTTCATCTGTCAGCGATTTAAGTACATACACAGAAGCGCGCGACAGCAAAGCGCTGTTCACTTCAAATGAAGGGTTTTCAGTGGTGGCGCCGATAAAGGTGAACAAGCCGCTTTCCACATGCGGCAAAAATGCATCTTGCTGGCTCTTGTTGAAACGATGCACTTCATCGACGAATAATATCGTGCGTCTTTGTGAAGTCGCCTGCAGTATCTGCGCACGCTCCACCGCTTCGCGTATGTCCTTGATCCCGGATAACACTGCTGACAGGGCAATAAATTCACAAAGGAAGGCATCTGCCATGAGCCTTGCCAGCGTGGTCTTGCCCACGCCGGGTGGCCCCCACAAGATCATGGAATGCGGCTGACCTGACTGAAACGCCACCCGCAGCGGCTTGCCTTCACCCAGTATGTGCTGTTGACCGATGACATCATCCAGTGTGGCAGGACGCATGCGTTCTGCCAGTGGAGCAGGTTTCTTGCGCGATGTATTGAGCATCGTCATTATTGACGGAACACATCTGCCCCGGCAGGCACGACAAACTTGAACTGGTCAGGCTTTAAGGCAGGATTTTTTTCCAGGTTTTTCAGCGTCAGCAGCGAAACCTGGCCAAAATTATCGCGCAACTCCAGGGCTACGGGCACCCCATCTTTCATGCCTATGCCTATATGTTCGAATTGGCTGTCCTTGGCCTTGGCAACTGCCTCCAGCCATTCCAGGCCCTGCTTGTTGCCAACTTCCTTGAAACTGAAGTTCTTGTCCAGATCTGCCGCACCGGCGCTGCCAAACAGGATCGCTGCCGGACTGGAACCCAGGGCATTGCCCAACTCACGTATGGTCACCTGATTCAAGTCCTTATCATAGATATACAACTTGTCGCCATCTGCCTGCAATATCTGTTCATAAGGCTTGGTATAGGCCCAGATAAATTTACCAGGGCGGGCAAAAATAAAATTGCCATTGGCTGTTTTGCTGATCTTGGCGCTGCCATCCACCATCTTGACTTGCTGCTGAATGAATTCACCTTTGGCGCTTTTATTATTGGTGACAAAAGATTTGAATTGCTCCACAGCAGAGGCAGCAGCAAGCGCAGGCGTTAAGGCCAGGGCGATGATGCAGGCAGCTACTTTAGTGGCTAAATAGTTTTGCATAGGTTGTGGCTTATGGTTTTGCTTATTCACTGAGAACTTCCTATTCTGTATTTCCTGCTGGTACCAGTATTTCCCGATTGCCGTTAGATTGCATGGTAGATACGACACCACTCTGTTCCATTTGTTCCAGCAAGCGGGCGGCGCGATTGTAGCCTATGCGCAGATGCCTTTGCACCAGTGAAATCGATGCACGGCGGTTTTTAAGCACGATGGCAACAGCCTGGTCGTACAACGCGTCAGCTTCACCACTACCACTTGCGGCAGCACCGTCAGCGCCTGCTTCACCGCCCTCTTCCAGCGTACCGCCTTCGAGTATGCCTTCAATATAATTTGGTTCGCCCTGCGCTTTCAAATGTTCAACCACGCGATGCACTTCTTCATCCGATACAAAAGCGCCATGAACGCGTATGGGCAAACCTGTACCAGGGGGCATATACAGCATATCACCCATGCCGAGCAAGGCTTCTGCACCCATCTGATCAAGGATGGTGCGTGAATCAATCTTGCTGCTGACCTGGAAGGCAATACGCGTCGGTATATTGGCCTTGATCAAGCCGGTAATGACATCGACCGATGGTCTTTGTGTTGCCAGTATCAAATGTATGCCTGCAGCCCGTGCTTTTTGGGCAATACGTGCAATCAGTTCTTCTACCTTCTTGCCAACTACCATCATCAAATCTGCCAGCTCATCAATAATAATGACGATGGTTGGCAGTTTTTCAAGGGGCTCAGGTGCATCAGGTGTCAAACTGAAGGGATTGGGGATATGTATTTCCTTGCGCGTGGCTTCGGCAATCTTGGTGTTATAACCGGCCAGATTGCGCACACCCAGCTTGGACATCAGCTTATAGCGCCTTTCCATCTCACCTACAGCCCAATTCAATGCATGACCTGCCTGACGCATATCGGTCACCACAGGTGCCAGCAAATGCGGGATACCTTCATACACCGACATTTCCAGCATTTTTGGGTCAATCAAGATCATGCGTACATCATTCGGGTCAGACTTGTACAGCAATGACAAAATCGTCGCGTTGATACCGACAGACTTACCAGAGCCGGTCGTACCTGCCACCAGCAAATGTGGCATTTTTGCCAGATCAGCACAGATAGGGTGACCGGCAATATCCTTGCCCAACGCGACCGTCAAGCTCGATGAACTGTCGTTATACACCTTGGAACCAAGAATTTCTGTCAAACGTACGATCTGGCGTTTTGGGTTGGGTAATTCCAGGCCCATGAAATTCTTGCCTGGTATGGTTTCTACCACACGTATGGACGTCAGCGACAACGACCTTGCCAGATCACGGGCGAGATTGACGATCTGGCTGCCCTTCACACCAGTCGCTGGCTCAATTTCGTAGCGTGTAATGACGGGACCAGGGTAAGCTGCAACTACTTTGGCATCGACACCAAAATCAGATAGTTTTTTCTCTATCAGGCGGCTGGTGAATTCCAGGGTTTGCACACTGACAGTTTCTTGCACCGGCGGTGGTTCATCGAGTAAAGAAAGCGGTGGTAAATTGGTATCTGGCAATTCATTAAACAGCGACACCTGCTTTTCTTTTTCCACGCGTTCGGAACGCTGTACCGCAACCACCTGCGGCTCTATGCGTATCGGCGTCGCCTCAACGATTTTGGCGCGTTCCTGCACAACCACTTCTTCGCGCTTCACGGCAGCAGTCTGGCCTACACGCCTGTCGGCTGCGTCTGCCTGTTTGCTGCGAACGAAAACAAATGCGAATTCAATACCGCTGCCTATGCGTTCGGCAATGGTCAACCATGATACGTGGAAGTAAAGGCTGATACCCAATGCCATCATCAGCAGCAACAATAATGTTGAACCAGTGGAACCGAGCGAAGAAAAAGCCAGATTGCCAATCAAATCACCCAATACACCACCAGGCTGGAGCGGCAACGCCACCTTCAGACTATGCATGCGCAGATATTCAAGACCCATGCTGCCTGCCAGTAACAAGCCAAAACCCACCGATTGAATCAGGATATCGGGAAAACCTTCCTCTACTTCCGGTTCTGGGTTGAGCTGGGTCTTTTGCGAAAGTTTGCGGTAAGACTGCCAGACCTTGCGGCTGGCGGCAATACACCACCACCATGCTGAAATGCCAAAGACATAAAACAGCACATCGGCCAGCCAGGCACCCAGCTTGCCGGCCACATTGTGTATTTTGGGCACTTCGCCTGCACGCGACCAGGCAGGATCAAGTTTTGAATAACTTGCCAGTATCATGACAAGGCAGACGCAAAATGCCGCCAGCACTATCCATCGCGCTTCCATGAGCAAGACCACAAACCGGTTTGGCGGCGCGGGGGGCGGCGCAGTTTTATTGCTTCGTGTGTAGGCTTCGTTACTAGTAGTCATAAAACTGGAGAAACTCTCATTCGGACAGCCATTACAGCCATTAAAAACTGACAAGATAGCATGATAGCGTGTGTGCGCCAAACAAGTGCACTGTAACAATTGCAACTGAAATGCCAGTCGGCGGCCTCACGGCTGATCAGAGGATAGTCTATAATTTATGCCTGACTCTGGATAGCGATGCAAAATAGTCAAAAAACTTGAAATTTGCATGAAAAACGCCATCTTTATGCTGTCCAGCTAGCTTCTCGATCAACTTTTTATCAGGTCTACTCATGTCTACTCCCAAACACGCTCACGTATTGATACTTGGCTCTGGCCCGGCAGGCTATTCAGCCGCCGTGTATGCCGCACGCGCCAATCTGAAACCGGTGCTGATCACTGGTGTGGAGCAAGGCGGACAATTGATGACGACTACAGACGTGGAAAACTGGCCTGCCGACCCTATGGGCGTGCAAGGCCCGGAACTGATGCAACGCTTTCTGCAACATGCAGAACGCTTCAATACCGAAATCATTTTTGACTACATCCATACCGCCAAACTCAATGAAAAGCCAATTCGCCTGATCGGCGACCAGGCTGAATACACCTGTGATTCCCTGATCATTGCAACAGGTGCCTCTGCCCAATATCTGGGCTTGCCTTCTGAACAGGCTTTCATGGGCAAAGGCGTGTCCGCCTGCGCGACTTGTGATGGCTTCTTTTATCGCGGCAAGGAAGTAGCGGTCGTGGGTGGTGGCAATACAGCAGTGGAAGAAGCACTGTACCTGTCAAATATCGCCAGCAAGGTGACTGTGATTCACAGACGCGACAAATTCCGCGCAGAAGCCATACTGATTGACCGCCTGATGGCCAAAGTCGCCGAAGGCAAGATAGAGGTGAAATGGAATCATACGCTTGACGAAGTCATTGGTGACGAATCTGGTGTCACTGGCATCCATGTCAAATCTGCCGACGGAGCGATCACGCCAATCACCCTGCATGGCGTTTTCATTGCAATTGGCCATAAGCCCAATACCAGTATTTTTGAAGGCCAGTTGGAAATGCACAATGGCTATATCAAAACCCGCACTGGCACCGAAGGCATGGCAACTGCCACTAATGTACCGGGCGTGTTTGCCGCTGGTGATGTGCAGGACCATGTTTATCGTCAGGCGATCACGAGTGCAGGCACTGGCTGTATGGCAGCGCTGGATGCGCAGCGCTTCCTGGAAGAATAAGCAGGTAAATAAGCAAAAACAACAAAGAAAGCCGGCATGTCGTCCTTCAAAAGTCTGGCTGACCTGAAATCCGTAGGTCAGCAATTAAAACAACAACAAGAAATCAGGCAGCGTGCTGAAGCAGAACGCCTGGAACGTGAAAAGAAAGCCAAAGCAGAGGCGAATATTTTCCGTTCCAGTGTGGGTACGGTTGAGCCTTTGAAAGCCGCAGTCAAACACCATCCGGCACCGGCACGTATAGACCCCCTGCCCTTTCAGCATCTGGCAGACGAACAGGCCGCATTGCAAGAGTCTTTATCAGATGAGTTTGATGCCGATTCTCTGCTGGAAACCGATGAAAACCTCAGCTACACACGCTCAGGCGTTGGTCAGGATGTCGTCAGGAAATTGCGTAAGGGCCATTGGGTCATACAGGCACAGCTGGATCTGCACGGCTTGCGCCGCGACCAGGCCAGGGATAGCCTGGGAGAATTTCTGCGCAAGTGCATGCGCAACGGCACACGTTGCGTACGCATCATCCACGGCAAGGGTCTGGGATCAGTCAACAAGGAGCCAGTACTCAAACAAAAAGTACGGAACTGGCTGATACAAAAAGATGAAGTGCTGGCCTTTAGCCAGGCCACCGCCGCAGACGGCGGCTCTGGCGCATTGATCGTATTGCTGAAAGCCTGATAGCCTGGCAATCCATATTTAAAGTAGAGGGTAAGCGTAGCGAGCGATCTTAGTTCAGATAAGAAGTGAAGAATTCTCAAAAAACTGCCCGCTAAAAGCAAGATCGCGCAGTAGCTTGGTCACTGCTTTACATCTTTAAACGGCATCGGGGCCGGTCTCGCCCGTTCTTATACGAATAACCTGCTCCACATTCTGCACAAAAATCTTGCCGTCGCCGATTTTTCCTGTGTGTGCTGCCTTGATGATGGCATCAACGACGTTGTCGGCGATCTTGTCATCGACGACCACTTCCACCTTGATCTTGGGTAAGAAGTCCACGACATACTCGGCACCACGATATAACTCGGTATGTCCTTTCTGACGGCCAAAGCCTTTTACTTCCACCACGGTCAAGCCTGTCACACCGACATCGGCCAGAGCTTCCCGTACCTCATCGAGTTTGAATGGTTTGATAATCGCTGTAATTTGTTTCATGTTTTTCTCCTTGATATTTGCTGGAACTTCAATCCCTGAATTTTGACGTGATCGGATAACGCCAGTCGCGGCCAAAAGCGCGATGTGTAATTCTTATCCCTATCGGTGCCTGACGGCGCTTGTATTCATTGATTTTAATCAGGCGGGTAATGCGCTCCACATCTTCTTCTTTATAACCTGCGGCAACGATTTCTGCACGGGCTTTATTTTCTTCCATATACATAGACATGATACCGTCAAGTATTTCGTAAGGCGGAAGGGAATCCTGGTCTTTTTGATCAGGCCGCAATTCAGCAGAAGGGGCGCGTGTCAGGATACGCTCAGGTATCACTGCCGACAGGGTATTGCGGTAAGCGCAGATGCGATACACAAGGGTCTTGGCAATGTCCTTGATGACCGCAAAACCACCAGCCATATCACCATAAAGTGTGCAATAACCCACGGCCATTTCGCTCTTGTTACCGGTGGTCAGGACGATAGAGCCATATTTATTCGACAGAGCCATCAATATGGTGCCGCGTATGCGCGCCTGGATATTTTCTTCTGTCGTGTCTTCTTTCAAGCCATGAAATTCCTGGCTCAAGGTAGAACGGAATGCATCAAAGCAAGCGCTGATGGCAATTTCATCATAACGCACACCAATGCGCGCCACCATGTCGCGCGAGTCTATCCAGGAGATATCTGCCGTATAAGGCGAAGGCATCATGATCGCCCTGACCTTGTCTGCACCCAGGGCATCTACGGCAATGGCCAGCGTCAGCGCAGAATCAACGCCACCAGACAGGCCGATCAATACGCTGGGGAAGCCATTCTTTCCTACATAATCCTTCACACCCAGTACCAGAGCCTGATAGACCTGCGCCTCCAGACTCAAGCTGGTTTCAATCTTACCTGGCACAGGCCGTGAGCCATCAAATTCAACCAGTTGCAAATCGGCTTCACAATGTTTTAACTGCGCGCATACCTGACCCTGGGCATCCATGACGAAAGAATTGCCGTCAAAAATCAGTTCATCCTGTCCACCGACCAAATTGGCATAGACCAGCGACAAGCCCTGGGACGTTACATTATTGCGCATGACATCGTGACGCTGGTGCTGCTTACCCATGTGATAGGGTGAACCATTTGGTACCAGCAAGACCTGGGCCCCGGCTTCTTTTGCCTGTCTTGGTGCATCCTGCCGCCAGGTATCTTCACAGATATTGATGCCAAACCGTACACCGTTGATGATAAATACACAGGACTGATCTGAAGAAGAAAAATAACGCTTTTCATCAAATACCATATCATTGGGCAGGTCATGCTTGTAATACACGGCAATCACAACACCATTTTGCAAAACCGATACCGCGTTATAACGCAAACCGGCCACTTCAGCGGGATGCCCTACCAATACCGCCAGATCAGGAAATAGCGTAAGCTGTTGACCAAGCGCATCAAGTGCCGTGGCTGTTTCAAGGTAAAACGCCCGGCGCAGCAATAAATCTTCGGGGGGATAACCAACCAGCGATAATTCAGGCGTAACGAGAATATTGGCGCCCTGCGCCGCTGCGCGACGCGCATACTCTACAATCTGTGCGGTATTGCCGGTAAGATCACCGACTACACTATTCATCTGGGCAATGGCAACTTTTACTGTCATGGTCGTAAATCTGTTTTAAATCGAAAATGAAATTGGCTTCTACTGACCTGCATTATCGCATGCGCATCATCACTTCACTGTCCGAGATTGAGGCATTTCAATGGGATGCACTGATTGCAGCACAGGCTCACGCCAATCCGTTTTTATCGCATGCCTTTCTGCATGCCCTGCATGAATCTGGTTCAGCCGCAGCCAAAAGCGGCTGGCAACCCTGCTTTATCACGCTATGGGATGGGGAAAATCTGGCGGCTGCCTTGCCGTTGTACGAAAAATCGCATTCCTACGGTGAATATGTCTTCGACTGGGCGTGGGCAGAAGCCTACCAGCGCTATGGTCATGCTTACTATCCCAAACTGCTGTCTGCCATCCCTTTTACGCCTGTCACAGGCAGTCGCTTGCTGGCACTCGACCAGGGCGCGCAAATCGCATTAATCAACGCCCTGCTGGAGCTTCAAAGCACGGCTGATTTTTCATCCAGCCATTTGCTTTTCATGCCAGAAGATCAGGCAAAACTGATGGCAGACGCGGGTTATCTCTTACGTCAGGGCATACAGTTTCATTGGGAAAACCGTGACTATCTATGTTTTGAAGATTTTCTGAACAGCCTGGACAAGAAAAAACGCAAGAATATTCGCGCTGAACGAAAAAAAGTCAGCGAGGCAGGGATCACCTTCCTGCATTTGAGCGCAACTGACATGACAGAAGATGACTGGCGGTTCTTTAAACGATGCTATGACCAGACGTATGCAGACCACCATTCCACGCCTTATCTGAACCTGGATTTTTTCATGCGCATAAGCCAAGCCATGCCTGAAAACATCCATCTTATTGTCGCCGTAAGCGATGGCGAGAAAATTGCAGCATCATTATTGATCCATGACAAACAGACAGTCTATGGCAGATATTGGGGTTGCATAAAACATATTCCCTGCCTGCATTTTGAAACAGCCTATTATCAGGCCATAGAATTTTGCATACGCGAGAAAATCCAGGTGTTTGAAGGCGGCGCCCAGGGAGAGCATAAAATGGCGCGTGGTTTCCTGCCGACGAAAACCTGGTCGGCGCATCATTTAAGCCATCCCAGCTTTTCTGATGCTGTAGCGCAATTTTTGGAACGTGAAACCGGCGGCGTTGAGTTATACATGAATGAACTCAACGAGCGCACACCTTACAAATAGCTACAAGATATTAGCGTTGGCGCTACTTGAAATTTTGCCTAGTTCAGGGCATCCTGTTTGCCATGCAAAATAATTTCATTTCCACACCAAATTCGCCTGCTGCCGCATTACTGACCAAGCGTGTTGGCCGCTTCTATCTGAGCGAACGCATAGGTATGGGATCGAATGGGGCAGTTTATCGGGGGCATGACCCTGTCATTGACCGCGATGTCGCGATAAAGATATTTAGTGCTGGTAATAATGCTGCTGACAAAAAACAGCGCGAACAGCAGTTCATCAACGAAGCGCGCGCTGCCGGCAGGTTGTCACACCCTAATATCGTGACCATTTTTGATGCGTCCAGTGAAGGTGGCACCACTTTTATTGCGATGGAATTTCTACAAGGCAAGGATCTAAGGCATTTACTCGCTGAAAATAAGCAGTTTGACATCATTGAGACTGCAACCATCGTGCAGAAAATTGCTGAAGCACTTTCTTATGCGCATGCAAACGGCGTCATTCATCGTGATATCAAACCTGCCAATATTTTTGTGTTGCCCAGTCAACAACCCAAGGTCGTAGATTTCGGTATCGCCCGTGCGCCCAATCGTGTGCTTGATGAAACCCGGGAACAGGCACATACCTTGTTCAACAATAACATTATGGGGACGCCTAACTATATGTCCCCCGAACAGGCGAATGGCAAGCAGGTCAATGCCTTGACTGACGTGTATTCCCTGGGTGCGGTGATGTACGAGATGCTGACGGGGCAAAAACCTTTTCAAGCACAGGACGTAGACAAATTGTTACAACAGATTGTAAGCAAACCGCCGAAATACCCCTCAGAAGTTTGCGCCAATATCCCGGATTCATTGTCTAAAATCGTCATGAAAGCCATGCAAAAAGACCCCTCAGCGCGTTATGAAAGCGCGGCTGATATGTCGCTGGCATTGGAAAAATTTCTGGAGCGCGACAAAAAACTTAAGCGCAAGCGTCAAAAACAAGGCAGCACAAATGACACGCAAACAGATGAAGACCGATCCCCTTCGTCATGGCTAAGCTGGTTAGCCGTCATTCTCGCTGTTCTGGCAGTAGCCGCTTATGTTTTTCATAAGTCTCAGACTGTGGCATAAGAAGGATGCATATTCTGAAGTAAAAAGGGTGCGATTTTCAAATCGCACCCTTTTTACTTCACGGCCAGAACTACATGGCCAGATTATTTTTCAGCGTTCTTGAAAGCTTCAACGCCCGCCAGAATTTCTGCGCGCGCTTCGTCTGGGCCGCCCCAACCTTCAATCTTGACCCATTTGCCTGGTTCCAGATCTTTGTAGTGCTCAAAGAAATGCTGGATTTGACGCAAACGCAGATCATTCAAATCTTCCGGTTTTTGCCAGTGAAGATAAATTGGCAAAATCTTATCTACAGGCACTGCCAGAATCTTGGCATCATTACCAGCTTCATCCGTCATTTTCAGAATACCAACTGGGCGGCAACGCACCACCACACCAGGGATCAGCGGGAAAGGTGTAATGACCAGCACGTCTACAGGGTCACCGTCACCAGCGATAGTTTGTGGAACATAGCCATAATTGCATGGATAATGCATGGCCGTACCCATGAAGCGGTCAACAAAAATGGCGCCGCTTTCTTTATCGACTTCATATTTGATCGGATCCGCATTCATTGGGATTTCGATAATGACGTTGAAATCATTTGGCAGATCACGACCTGCAGCTACTTTATTCAAGCTCATCTTGCACTTTCTGTATAAGTATCAATAGAAGGAATGGGTTGGGCGAGATTATATCGGCTTTCCATACAAAATTGTGCGTCGCAGCAGCTTAGCTGCGACTTAACTTCGCTCACTACCATTTCCTTTATATTAAAGCATGGTAGCGATTGCACATTGACGATAATGACTTGCCGCCTCCTCTGCCTGGCCAAGCGCCTCATGCAACTGCGCAAGCTTCAGATTGGCTTCACGTACGGTACGAGGGTCGACCGCATCTGACAAAGCCTGCTCCATATGTCTTTGCGCCTTGCCCCAAAGTTTTTGACGTAAACAAAGTGTACCAAGTGTCAGTGCCAGTTCAGGGTCGGTAGGATGGCTTTCTGACCATTTTTCACAATGTTCAATTTGCGACAGCAGTGCGGCCGAGCCTTCTGATGCAGCAGCATCACGATAGGCACGCATCAGGCGCTCATCCCACTCTTCTACCAATGCCTTTTCTACAATGCCACGGGCATCATCAAACAAACCATGCGAATTGAATGCACTGGCGGCAACAAATGCCACGAAAGCTGACTTACGGTCTGCCTGCGGGATTTCGAACCATACCCGGCGTATCGATTCGGCATCATGCCCCTGGTTCTTCAATAAATCTTCATAGGCCAGCTCACGCAAACGCTGCGACAGTGCCGGATGCAGGGCACGGTGCTTGTCGAGGGTACGCACAAGCTTTAAGACTTCCTGCCATTTTTGCGCCTGCTGATTGGCTTTCAGGGCCCAGCGCAAGACTTGAATGTGACGGGTGCCACTGGCATTCAATTCACGCACGGCTTCCAGCGCCTTCGCAGGCTGATGCTGGTCGACCAGCAATTCGGTAACACTGACAAGTCGGGCTACTTTAAAGCTGTTGTCTTGCTCCATGCCGGCAAGCCAGGAATCACGGCGCTCAAACTGGCTCATGTGATGCGCTGCGCGAGCACCGACCAAAGCGGCAATACTGGCATTTTCCGGTAACTCGGTGGCGCGCATCGCCGCTTTTTCAGCATGCCCGAAACGGCCCTCAAACAAGGCTTTTAAAGCTTCACGCAAGGCCTTGTTGCTGTCTTTTTCGCGCTTGTTCTGACGGTAAAGAGCAACCTTTCTTGGCATTTTCCTGGTGGTGACGACGGCACGAATGACCAGATAAATCAGGACAAAAAGCACCAGTAGCAGGAACAGGAAGAAATTCAGCGACAAATCTATCCGGTAAGGTGGATAGAACAGAACAACATTGCCTGGATTGTAACGCGCACCTACTGCAAGACCGACAGCAAGCGCGAACAGTATCAGAAGCCGGATAAAAATTCGCATGCTATTAAGGCTTCACTTTGTAGTTACGTACGGCATTCAAACTCTCAGCCAGCGTTGGCATTTCTATCGACAGGTTACTACCCTGAACTTGTCGCAGCAAGGCTTGCACAGTCTGCGTCTGCTTGGCACGGGTATCGAAATACTTGCCTATCGCGTCTTGCGCCGCGATCATGTCGCTCCTGAATATGCTTTCATTCCTCGACAATAATGCCAGCCTGGCATTGAGCAAACGTAATTTCAGATTTTCACGGGCAAAGTACGATTGCGATGGTGTCAGCAATAATACATCAGGCGTTTCAACATTGCGCACGCGTATCAATTGCTTGACCTCGTTCCACATCTCGCTGGAAAAACTCTGCCAGGCATCCTGCACACGCATGCTCCAGGTGTTTTCTTCGATTTCTTCCACTACCGGCTTCTTATCGGCTTTCGCGTTCAAAGCTGATTTAGGTAAAACACGCAAAGGTGCTTTGGGCGGCGTAGCCGATACGACCGATTTTTCATCTGCCCACAAGGGAATATGATCAATTTGGGTGATGACACTATCCAGTCGCAAGGCAACACCTGGCAAATCCAGCGCGGGTAGCGATTTCAATCTTTCTATATCTTTGGCGATAGCGCGGCGAATAGAAATAAATTGCGGCTTCTCTGATTTGGCCAGACGCCCGTCAGCATTTTGCAACGCAATTAAAGCGCCCTGTACATTGCCCGCCAGTTGTAATTGCTGGCTGGCTGTGGACAGTACTTGCTCAATTTCTGCCAAAGCCCAGTCATCACGATTTTTTGACAAATCCTGATACAACTGTTCGAGAGCCAGTTGCTGGCTTTGCGCTTCAGATTGCTTGCCTTCCAGCAAAATGACCTTGGATTGAATTTCCTTGGCATTTTCCTGCACGTTGCGTGCCAATACCTTGGTTTCACTGCTGTTCGTGTCGGCGCTAAGCAGACGTTTGGCGACCTCTTCACGCAGGCTGGTAATCTGATTTTGCGAAGACCACCAGTTAACCGCCAATAGCACGGCCAACACACCAGAAACGAAATAGGCGGGATTCGCCCATGACGACTCTTTGTCGCTCAATGGTGATAATGGCGGCAATGGCGTTGCAGGCTGTCGTACTGTTGATTCGACAGGATTTGCCGTCAATGCGGCTTCAGGATTTGATTGCTGTTCACTCATAGACGAGATTGTAACGCGACAAGCAGTTGTTCGTCGCCAGAAGCTGTTAAGGTTATGGATTGAAATCCCAATGACTGTGCTGTTTCCTTGATGCGGCTGTGTGGAAGCAACAAATGCTGCCGTTGCATTTTTGCCACGCCATCGTGCAACTGCAAAGCCGCGACGCTATCCATCAGGTTACGCAAGGCTTCAGAACTGGTAACGACCCAGTCATTTTCCTGTTCCAGCAAAGTACGTAACTGCCTTTGCCGGTTTTCATCAAAAATCGGTGCAATACGGCGGTAAGCAGTGACTTGTACTACGTCGACACCACGTTCACGCAGCGCATCAGCCAATAGCTCGCGACCGCTTTCGCCGCGGGCGATCAATACTTTTTTCCCGCGCAGAGCTTCACAATCAAGCTCATCAAGCAAGGTCTCGGAATCCGTCTTCAGCCGGTTTCGCGGACGAATAATCGTCGCCGTCTGATCATTCACACCATAATCAGCCAGGCGGGCACGACTGCCCTCACCCATGACGGCAATCGGAATGTTTTTGGGATAGGCGTCGACATAGCGAAAAAAAGCATCAATTGCATTCGGACTGACAAAGGCCAGCAATGCGTATTGTGAAAGCTGTTTTACCTGCGCGATCAACTGAGTATCGTCTTCCAATGCCTGAATTTCCAGCAAAGGAAAAAGCACATAGTCACGCCCGATCGCCGCGACTTTGCGTGCAAAGTTCTCAGCCTGCGCCGATGGGCGGGTAATAATGACCAGGGGTTTATACATGCCTTGACAACGCTATTCAACGATCTGTGCTTTGCATGCCGCCAGTATGCCTTCGGCATCTTGCGCAGAAAGTGCCTGCGCCAGTTTTTGCCCTAGTGCCAGCGCCTGCGTGGCATCCCCCTCCACCTCGGCACGCGCAATGCGGCTGCCATCTGGCGTCGCCACCATGCCGAGCAACACCATATGACCATCTGTGACTGTAGCAAAAGCGGCCAGTGGAATCTGGCAACTGCCACCAAAGGCTTTGGATACTGTGCGCTCGGCAATCACTGCCTGCGCAGTTTCCGCATGATTCAAAGGTGCCAGCATGGCCAGCAAATCAGGTCTGTCGTCTGGTATTTCTATGGCCATAGCTCCTTGCCCTGCTGCTGGCAAGCTTTGTTCAGGTTCGAGACAGGCACGAATACGTTCAGGCAAACCCAGTCGCTTCAAGCCAGCCGCAGCGAGGATAATGGCGGCATATTCACCGCTATCAAGCTTACGCAGGCGGGTATCGAGATTGCCGCGCAAGGGACGTATGATCAGATGCGGGAAACGCGCTGCTATCAATGCCTGGCGCCTCAGACTGCTGGTACCTACTACGGCACCAGCGGGCAAGCTGTCCAGGCTTGTAAAATCATTGGAGACAAAAGCATCACGCGGATCTTCTCGTTCCAGCATAGCAGCCAGTACGAAGCCTTCCGGCAAATCCATCGGTACATCTTTCAAGGAGTGCACGGCCAGGTCGGCACGGCCTTCGGCCATGGCAACTTCAAGCTCTTTGACGAATAAGCCTTTGCCACCGACTTTCGACAGGGCGCGGTCAAGAATCTGGTCGCCACGGGTCGTCATGCCAAGAATATCTATTTGCCAATCAGGATAAAGTGCCACCAGGCGGTCACGCACATGCTCTGCCTGCCACATGGCGAGACGACTTTCTCGCGAGGCAATAACCAATTTTTTTGAAGTCAAAGATGTCAAAATAAGGCTTCTTTCAGCTGAATATAAACACAGGCCGTGATTTTATCATTGTAAGAAATGACAATCTAAGGAAAGTGGCAGATTTAAAGCTGCAAAATCGAAAGAAAGACTGAATTGCGTAAAAGATCATCAATCGACACGAGGCAATAGGCACCAAACCATGGGCAAACTTGACACATTCGGCTTGAAAACGGCATCATAGCCAAAGAATACACCTTGACGCCCAGAATGCCGCTCATGATTCAGCGGCATTTTTTGCGACTACTTCACTGCAAGACCACAACGGATTAGCTATGTCAGCAAGCATTACAGAAAATAAAAACCATTTGATATTGACGGGCGACCGCCCGACCGGCCCCTTGCATCTGGGCCATTTCGTCGGCAGCTTGCGAAATCGCGTCAAATACCAGCATCAATATGAACAATACATCATGCTGGCCGATGCCCAGGCCCTGACCGACAACATGGATAACCCGGCCAAGGTGCATGATAACGTCATTGAAGTGGCGCTGGATTATCTGGCAGTAGGCATAGACCCTGCCAAATCCACTATTTTCATCCAGTCCCAGATACCGGAACTGACCGAGCTTAGCTTTTATTATCTGAACCTGGTCACCGTAGCACGCCTGGAACGCAATCCCACTATCAAGCAAGAAATCGTTTTGCGCAACTTTGAACGTGATATCCCAGCCGGCTTTTTGACTTATCCAGTCAGCCAGGCAGCTGACATTACGGCATTCAAGGCCAGCCTGGTACCGGTTGGTGATGACCAGATACCGATGATAGAACAAACCAATGAAATCGTCCGTCGCTTCAACCGTCTGGCCAATAAAGATATCCTTGTTGAATGCCAGGCACTGGTACCGGAAATTGGTCGCTTGCCCGGCATTGACGGCAAGGCAAAAATGAGTAAATCGCTGGGTAACGCGATTAACCTGGGTTCCAGCCCTGCGGAAATCAAGGCAGCCGTGAAAAATGTCTATACCGACCCCTTGCACCTGAAGGTCAGTGACCCCGGCCACCTGGAAGGCAATGTCGCCTTCATCTACCTGGATGCCTTTGACGAAGACAAAGTCGCACTGCAAGAAATGAAAGACCATTATGTACGCGGTGGTCTGGGTGACAGCGTAGTCAAAGTTCGCCTCGAAAAAGTTCTGCAGGAATTGTTGCAACCTATACGCGAGCGTCGTGAAGAATTTGCCAAAGACCGTGGACAGATTTTACAGATGCTGAAAGAAGGCACGCAAAAAGCCCGCGCCATTGCGGCACAAACCACGGATGAAGTGAAGGCAGCGATCGGTCTCAAGTATTTTTAAGCGTTGTCGTCACCCGGTGGCAGATGTGCAAACAAATACATCTGCCACACCCCTTCCTGCTATCGGTGATATCCCATGAGCGAACCTGAATTTCATCTTTCCCTGAATTCCGCTCGCGCTCTGCATCTGGCGGCGCAAGGTTTGCTGAACGCACCACAGCGCAAGACCAGCAAACAAGATGTGCTGGACTGCATCAAGAATATGTCTGCCCTGCAGATCGATACCATCAGCGTGGTGGCACGCAGCCCCTACCTGGTGCTTTGGAGCAGGCTGGGCCATTATCCGCAGGCATGGCTCAATGAGCTGCTGGCAGAAGGTCAGCTATTTGAATACTGGTCACACGAAGCCTGTTTTCTGCCTATAGAAGATTACGGTCTGTACCGTCATCAGATGGTGTCACCACAGGGTCTGGGCTGGAAATACAATCATAAGTGGCTCAAGGAAAACGCAGCGCAAGTAGACAAAGTACGCCAGCACATCCATGAAAATGGTGCCAGCCGTTCGGCCGATTTTGAACGTACAGATGGCAAGAGCAGTGGCTGGTGGGAATGGAAACCGGAAAAACGCTCGCTGGAAGTCTTGTTCACCACGGGTGAACTGATGGTGGCACGTCGCCATAATTTTCAGCGCATCTATGATTTGCGCGAACGCGTTCATCCCAAATGGGATGACAAAAAACATTTACAAAACCCGTTGGCTTGCCAGCGCACGCAAATCCTGCAATCGGTAAGAGCACTGGGCGTCACAAAAGCAAGCTGGATAGCCGATTATTTTCGCATGGGCAAACCCGATACCAGCTACCAGGCGACGCATCTGGCAAAAGAAGGCTTGCTGATACCGGTATCTGTGCAAAACCATGAACAGGTTTTCTACGTACATCCAGATCGACTGGATTTGTTGCAACAGGCAAACGACAATCAGTTGAAAGCCACCGCCACCCGCATTTTGTCACCGTTCGACCCTATTGTCTGGGACAGAAAGCGGGCAATAGAGTTATTCGATTTCGACTACAAACTTGAGTGCTATACACCAGAGGCCAAGAGACGCTACGGCTATTTCACACTGCCCATTTTGCGCAAAGGGGCCTTAATTGGCCGCATGGATGCCAAGGCGCATCGCAAGGACAAGCTATTCGAAATCAAGGCTCTGCACCTGGAACCAGGGCAACGTATCAGCCAAGCCATGGCTAGCGACCTGGCAAAAACCCTGCGTGAGTTCGCCAACTGGCATGAATGTACAGACATCAAATTAAGTTATACAAATTCAAGTGAATTGTCTGGACTGTTGCAAGCTCAAATTTGATATCAGTTAAACAATTTTACCTTGATCTGCGTACGCTATACCCTACAAGGAAATAGGCACGTTACGGTCAAGCACAAGGGCAAAACAAATCAGGCACGCCCTTGTTGGAAATCAAAGTCGGTGCAACAATTCAGGTGCAAGCTGGCACATTGAATTCAGTTGAAAGGCCAACCATGTATAACACCATATTGCTGCCCACCGATGGATCAGAACTATTCCAGGCATGCGTCAGTGCGGGGCTTGAATTCGCTCAGCAGCTACAGGCCGGTGTGGTTGCAGTATTCGTTGCTGGCAACTATCAATATCCTCTGTATGTCGATATAGTTCCGGCAAACGGCCCCACCGAAGATGAATATAAGATTGCCATGCAGACGATGGCTGAAAACTATTTCAGACCGGTTAGGGATGCCGCTGCTATGGCAGGCTTGGCATACCAGGAAGTTATACAGTTCAATGATTCAACTGCAAAAGAAATCGTGCATACCGCACAGGAATATGCATGCGATCTGATCTTCATGGGCTCACACGGCCGGAGCGGCCTGGGCCAGTTCTTGCTCGGCAGTGTCACGACCAAGGTGTTATCGCTGTGCCAGATTCCGGTTCTGGTACACCGTATAAAACACCACTAAAACACCACTAAAACACCACTAAAACAGTCGGATCATATTGAACAGAAACACTGGCAGTGTCTGCCATCGCACGCAGTTTTCGGGTTGATGTACAGTACAATAGGGTTCTTCCTTGCCTGAACACAACAATGTGCGCAGAAAAGCAAACCTCATTCACGTACTCTAGCCATACTAATGACACGCATCCTGATTGCAGACGACCATACCATCATGCGCGAAGGCCTGAAACGCATACTGGAAGGCATTGAAGACATACAGGTTGTTGCAGAAGCCGTTGATGGCTTTGACACGCTGGAAAAAGTTCGTAGCGTGGAATTTGATGTCCTGTTGATGGACCTGTCCATGCCAGGTCGTAGCGGTGTGGACCTGATACGCCAGATCAAGGATGAATTTCCCAAGTTGCCTATTCTCATACTGACCATGCATGAGGAAGAGCAATATGCCGTGCGTGCCATACGTGCCGGTGCCCGCGGTTATCTGACCAAGGAAAGCGCAGGCACGCAACTGGTAACAGCCTTACGCAAAGTCGCTTCAGGACGGCCATACATCAGCATAGAAGTGGCAGAACAGCTGGCAATGAATGCAATGCCAGCCGATGACAGCATGCCGCATACCAGCCTGTCTGATCGTGAATTCGAAGTATTCACGCACCTGGTCAAAGGGAAGTCGATTACCGAAATTGCGGAGCTTTTGCATTTGAGTGTAAAAACCGTCAGCACTCACAAAACCAGAATCATGCAGAAAATGAACATGAGTAATCTATCTGACATGGTGCAATACGCTGTTGCCCATCATTTGCTGGTACCGCAAGCCTGAGCGGGCTCAAAAAGCCTCGCCCCCACATTTTAAAAACAGTCCCCGGCAAACGCTGTCAGCAGCATCAGCGTGATGCGCCCGTCCTGAACATTTCCATTCTCTCAATTTCTGTGCTCTATAGGAATATTCCTACAAGTGCGGCTGTAAATCTGACGCTTCAAATCAGGATCTGCTGATTTAAATAAATGCCAGCACTGGCGATAATAGAAACCAAGCAAACCAGCAGTTCCTTATTTAGCATTCACACAGAAAACATCATGAACCTGTACATCGTCGAAGACTCTCTCTTGATTCAGCAGCGTCTGATTCAATTTGTAGAAGAGTTGAATGATATGCACGTGATTGGTGTAGCTGCAGATATCAACAGTGCCTATCAGGCAGTTTTGAACAGCAATACTGACGCCATGATTCTGGATATTCAACTGGCCGATGGCAATGGTCTTGAATTACTGAAAAGTATCAAGCAGAGCAAACCTGCGATCAAGGTCGTGATTCTGACCAATCATGCCAGCGAAGCCAACCGCCTGCATGCCGCGCGTTCAGGTGCAGATGGTTTTCTGGACAAATCGACAGACTTTGGTTTGCTACAAGATTATTTGCTGCGCTGGCAGCACACGGATTCAAGAATTCAAATCAATTAATGTTGTTACCTTCAGGGGATTATCATGATGTCAGCCGCACTTACTACTAGCAATACCAGCAGCACCAGTCTGCCCTTGCCTGTTCAGTTCCCGTCAATTCCCAACGAGGCTGGCTGGCGTTGCCATGGCAATCTGTGGTCCAAACTGGGTGAAGTCTGTGATCTTTTACAAATTCCAGCGCCAGTTGCCTGTGCCAATGAAGAAGTACTCTTTCAGCACGTACGCTTCAAAGCTGGCCAGCGAGTTCATACCATAGGTCAGCATTTTGAAAGTCTGTACATCGTCAATTCCGGTTTCCTGAAAACAGTGCTGCTGGACGAATATGGCAACGAGCAAGTACTCAGCTTCCCCATGAAAGGTGATTTGCTGGGCATAGATGGTATTCATAATCAGCACCATGCCTCAGAAGCTGTGGCGCTGTCTGATTGCGACATCATCATTCTGCCCTACAAAACGTTTTCAACATTGGGCCGCAGCTATGTTGAGCTGGAACAGGCCATGTTAAGTGTCATGAGCCGCGAACTGGTACGCGAACAAATCATGATAGGCATGCTCAGCGCCTTGAGTGCTGAAGCCAAGGTAGCACGCTTTCTCACGAATCTTGGTGAACGTTTCAGTCAGCTTGGTTACTCTGGAAAATCTTTTAACCTGCGCATGACACGCCATGAAATTGGCAGCTACCTGGGCCTGACACTGGAAACGGTCAGCCGTACTTTATCTGCCTTTAACGAACTGGGGATGATCAGCGTTGATCAGCGTCAGATCGCCCTGCTTGATATACCGGCCCTGAAGACCCTGCGCCGTCTGCCACCAGCTAAAACACGCAACAAAGTGAGTGAAAAAGTTTCGGCACTTGTAGGGAAAAACTTGCTGCCACAATGGAGCAAAGAAGTTGCGGTTGCCCTAAACTAGAGTAAGCTGCTATAGCAGGTATTGCAATTTTAAACACGACTTAAGCACTATTGTCCATTCTGACTATAAAAATCACCAAATTCGGGGATTTCGGTAGCACATCAATGAAGGAGCAAAGACATGACATACAAAACTGTATTAGTACACGTCGATGAGTCTGAACGATCGAATTTCCGTGTCCGCATAGCGGCAGAAATTGCCATGGCAGATGAAGCACATTTGCTTGGTACAGCGGTAACGGGTGTATCCCGTTTCATCTATCAGGACGGCAATATCAGCGCAAGCGACCCGAATCTGACGATACACCTGAATTTCCTGCGCGAACGTGCGGAAAAGGCAGTCGCCAGTTTCAATAAAATTGCACAGGAGCTGGGCGTATTGTCATATGAAAGCATGATTGCCAATGACGAAGCCGGTGGTGGCATAGGCCTGCAGGCACGCTACAGTGATCTGCTGGTCATAGGCCAGACTAATCATGATGAACCTTCGCCATCAGTCTTATCAGATTTCCCCCAATATCTGATCATGAATTCCGGCAGGCCGGTATTGATCATTCCCTACGCGGGTGATTTCACCACTGTCGCCAAACGCCCGATGATTGCCTGGGATACCAGCCGCGAAGCCACGCGTGCGGTTACCGATGCCATCCCGTTATTGAAACGTGCCGACCTGGTACAAGTAGCGATTTTCAATCCCAAGGCCGTACTTGACGCCCATGGCGAACAGCCGGGTGCTGATATCGCGCAATACCTGGCAAGACATGGCATTAAAGTTGAAGTTTCCGTGCACAAGACTTCAACAGATATTGGCAATGCCCTGCTATCACTGGCACATGACCTCGATAGTGACATGCTGGTAATGGGTGGTTACGGCCACTCCCGCTTCCGGGAAATGATCATGGGTGGCGTTACCCGCACCATATTGGAAAGTATGACCGTGCCTGTATTGATGTCGCATTGACGTAGCATTGATGCAAGATAAAATATCATTTCTGGCATAGCATGGACACTTCAAATGGCACTCGCTCAGAGTGCCATTTTTTACATTCTTCCAGCAGCATTCTGGTGCCGTATTAATCGTGCGCACCTGATTCGGTCGTAAAATATGTTTATCGACCTCAACTATCTCCAGCATTCATCTCATGCCAACTGAATACCCAAGACTGATCCGTGTGCGTTGGCTGTCAGCCCTGCTTTTAATGATCTCCGTATTTTTATGGATGAATCACACGCAGTTGAATACCCTGAAAATTCCCGCCCCACTGCCAGTTCATACCATACTCGAAACTGTCACCATTATTATCTTCACTTCTGTCTTCATCGTTTGCTGGAACGCCTTTGGTGGCTACAGAAAGAAAAGCAGCGTAATTTTGGCAGTAGCATTTCTGTGCACCGCCATTCTGGGTTTCATGCATGCCATCAGTTTCCAGGGCATGCCGGGTTTTCCAGATGCACAAGACATGCACAAATCGCTATCGTTCTGGTTGCTTTCGCGCTCCTTCATCGCCACTACCTTATTGGGGCTGGCACTGGCACCAGAGGATTCAGAAGTCAGTCAAAGGCAGGCAGCACTGGTATTAATCGCCGGGCTGGCGATGACTGCCATATGGATCTGTATCGTATTCGCTCTCCCTCACCTGTTACCCCTGACTTACGTGGCAGGTACTGGTCAGACTTCATTCAAGATCGCCTGCGAAGCAGCACTGGTAGCAATCAATCTGTTCACCGCATTTCTATTCAACAAACGCGTCTATCAGAAACAGGATGTCAATGTCGCCCGCTTGCACATAGAACGCGCACCTTTGTTCCTTGCTGCCATGTTGCTGGCTATCTCTGAAGTCTATTTTGCACTGTATGTGCAAAGTGACGACCTGTTTGTGGCAATAGGCCACCTGTTGCAGCTCCTGGCCGCCATCGCCATCTACCGTGGCATGGTTGCAGTCAATATATATACGCCCTATTCCAATCTCGCAGAATCATCGGTGAACCTCGCCCGTTCAACACAAGAACTCAGTCTGGAGCGGGAGCGCCTGAGTCGCATGATAGACACTGCCATAGATGGCATCATCACCATTGATGAAACTCAGACCATTATCCTGGTCAATCCGGCGGCCGCAAGCTTGTTCGGTTACAAGGTCGATGACCTGCTTGGCGCTTCGCTCAATGCTGTCATCCCAGAACGGCATCGCAAAGTACACGGCTCTCACGTCAGGCACTTTGGCGAAACTGGTGACACCCGCAGAAAAATGGGGGGCAGTTTTGAAGATTTTTATGTCACGGGCGTTAAGGCCAATGGTGAGGAGTTTCCCATTGAAGCATCGATATCGAGTCAGATGGAAAACGGTCAGCGCTATTACACCGTGATTTTCCGCGATATTACAGAACGTAAAGTGGCAAGAGAAAAAACGGCCTTGTATCACGAAGAACTAAGCCAATTATCTGCCGCCTTGCAAAGCATAAGGGAAGAGGAACGCAAACATATAGCACGCGAATTGCATGACGACCTGGGCCAATTGCTGGCTGCGCTGCGCATGGATTTATCGTTACTGCAAAGAGATCATGTTCTGACTGAAAAAAACCAGAAAACCGTCAACAGCATGGATCAGTTGATACTGACAGCCATCACCACACTGCGTCGCATTGCCAGCGACCTCAGGCCAAGAGCCCTGGATGAAGGAGGCTTGTATTTTGCCCTGCAGACATTGCAAAAGGATTTTTCCAGCCGACATGGCATAAGCTGTGAACTGCAAGCCAACGAAGTGCAACTGACTTTGGATGATGCGCGCAGCACCGCCATTTTTCGTATTGTCCAGGAATCACTGACCAACGTCGTACGTCATGCCAGTGCGACAGAAGTGCAGATTATTTTTGAAAGAAGCGCAGACAAACTGCACTTTACCATCAGCGATAATGGGACAGGCATAGACGTCGAAGATATGCGTAAATCGCGTTCTTTCGGCCTGGTGGGCATGCGCGAACGTGTCAAGGCCATGCACGGTGAATTTTTGATTGATAGCCAGGTGGGCGAAGGTACGCGACTGGAAATCAGTTTGCCATTAAATTTGCCAATAAGTTAATGAAAAGCATTTTTCCTGCAAAGATTTTGATTCAGGTATAAGCTTGTAGCGTGGTAGTGTGTATTTGGAGAATTTTATGTCTGTTTCAGCACTTAGTAGCGGCTTGTCTGGATTGCAAGCGTATTCACGCGCGCTCGACAGTTCTGGCCATAATGTTGCCAATGCAAACACAAATGGATTTGTACCCCAGCAAGTCAGTTTCCAGGAACAGCCTGCAGGCGGTGTAATTGCCAATATCAGTAAGGCCGGCAGCAGCTTATCTGCGTCCGATGCCAGCGGCACTGACCTTAACTCTGAGGTGGTGCAATCGATACAATACAAGGCAGGCTTTGAGCTTTCAGCCAAAATCGTTAAAACATCGGATGAGCTTCTGGGTACGCTGATCGATATAAAAGCTTAGTTCGCGTTCAAGTTGTCTCAGCTTGCTGGCAACAGGCATAAAAAAGCTGGCATGCTTTTCATATCAAAATACCACAATCCCAATACGCCAAACATCATCAGCACACCACCACCTGCTGACTTGATCACTATTGATAAATGTTTGTTATTTGCGGCCAGAACCAGCTTTTGCGCCAGCAACAAATGAGGCAAGGCGCTTAAGCCAAACAACAACATCAGAATAGCGCCAGACCAGGCATCGCCGGCCAGCAATGAAAATGGGACTACGCTGTAAAGCAAGCCACAAGGCAGGCAACCCCAACTCATGCCGAGAAAAAACGGATGCCTTGAGACTTGCTGCATGCTGGGCAGAACCCTGCTGAATAAACCATACAGTTGCCCCAAGCTTTGTTTGATAAATTGACTTTGAGGTAAAACCCCAAGCAGGCGCAAGCCCAGTACAATCAGCGCCAGATTGCCGATGAAAAACATGATTTGCTGCACTGGCAGAGACGATTTAAATGCCAGGCCGGCAGCCCCCATGCCCCCCAGCACAGCGCCGATCAGCATGTAGCTTGTGATACGACCGCCCTGCAACAAAGCTTGGTATGTCAATTCCGATCGCATATTGGCAGCATTTGCCGCTGTAATTCCCCGTCCTTGATTTACAAAGGTGACAGGGAATATGTTGCCACGGGTGAGCCTCTGTTTTTGCCCTGCCTTGCTCAGCAAACTGGAGATGCCGCCACACATGCCGACACAGTGGATGCCACCAGCAGCACCAGCCGTTAACGCAGCAATTGCCAGGGGCAAAGTCAACATATCAAATCAATTTAGAGTAATTGGCTGTCGTCTGACGCGACAAATAATGGTCAAACGCCATCCCTACCGCGCGTACAAACAGACGTCCCTTGGCCAGTATGCTGATGGATTTGTCGCTGAGTTCAATCAAGCCCTCTTCAGCATATTGCTGAATTTTCGCCAGTTCCGCTGAAAAATAGCGGATAAAAGAAATTCCGTATTGCGCTTCGATGGCTGAAAAGTCCACTTTGCTGCTACACATCAGATGCATGATGATTTGACGGCGCAAAATGTCATCCTGGCTTAAGTGAAAGCCTTTTTCTACCGGTAACACACCCTTATCCAAGGCGCCATAATATTCATCCAGTGTTTTGGTATTCTGGACATAGGATGCACCAATTTTACCGATCGATGACAAACCCAGGCCTATCAAATCGCAATCCGAACGGGTTGTATACCCCTGGAAATTTCTATGCAAACTGGCGTCCAGCGTGGCTTTTGCCAGACTATCGTCAGGTCTGGCAAAGTGATCAAGGCCGATATACACATAGCCTTCTGCCAGTAAACGACGCAAAGACATCAGAAAAATTTGCAGGCGTTGTTCAGCCGACGGCAGGTCTGCTTCAGCAATACGCCTTTGCGGCTTGAAGCGCGTTGGCAGATGTGCATAGTTGTACAAAGCAATACGATCCGGTGACAAGGCAATGACCTGGTCCAGCGTACGGGAAAAACTTTCCAGGTTTTGCTTGGGCAAACCATAGATCAAGTCAAAATTGATTGACTGGAAGCCTGATGCACGACTATCGGCAACGGTTTGTTCAACCATTTCAAATGGCTGCATCCTGTGTATCGCTCGCTGTACTTCAGTGTCAAAATCCTGGACACCCAGGCTGGTGCGGTTAAATCCCAGTTCAGCTAAAACTTGCAGTGTTTCCCTGCTTACGGTTCGCGGATCAATTTCTATGGAAATTTCAGCATCTTCAGAAAAATCAAAATGTCTGCGCAGCATTGCCATCAAATGACGCATTTCGTCATGACTAAGAAAAGTTGGCGTGCCGCCCCCCAAGTGCAGCTGGCTGAGGACTTCCCTACTGTGCAAGTGTGCCACGACCAGCTTGAGTTCTTTTTCCAAGTATTCCAGGTACTTGGCTGAACGACCATGATCTTTGGTAATGACCTTATTGCACGCGCAGTAATAGCAAAGCGATGCACAAAATGGGATATGAATATATAGCGACAGCGGCTTTTGCGCTGCCCGACTGCGCTCTTGCAGATACTGGATATACGAATCGGCGGTAAATTCTGCGTTGAATCTGTCAGCAGTTGGATAGGAAGTATATCTTGGGCCCAGCGAGTCAAAACGCCGTATCAGTTCCTCCGGTATTTCTATCGCTGGAAATGTCAGCGCTGTATTCATGATAGGTTTCCTAATGTGCTTTCTGCACAAGCAAAGCGGTCAAACCACTGGACAGTATCCCTAGCAGCCAGAATGCAAAAAAACCGATGGTATACACACCGGTAGCATGCATTTGCAAACGCTGATCAAGGATGATCAATTCCATAGGATCAACCAGGCTGAAAAACAAGCCTGTTGCCGCACAGGCCATCAGAAACGCAGGCCACAGCACGATCATCAGCATCGGGCGTAAGTAAGGTTTTCCATGTGTTACTTTATGCTGTTCCAAATCCCGCCCCTTCCAGTCCAGTAATCATCGAATGCATTGCCTGCAAAATCGAGGGATATGCACTATTTTGACGCACTTAAGCGTATCGATTTTTGTTCTGGATCAAACCAGTCACCAGTTAAACGCCAGTCGCTGCCTTCCAGCTTAAGATGAAATAATTTGACGGAGTTGGCAGACAGGTTTGGCAGCAACTTCATGTCGCCCTCATAATTTCCCATGCTGACTTGCTTCATGGACAAACGATGTATCACTTCATTCACCGTGTTGCCACCGGCCGCCGCATTGGCGAGACTCAGTTGGACCGTATCAGGCAGGCTGGTCTTGCTACTGATCTGCATTTTCAACTTGTTATTAAGCGTATCAATAACAATGACGGCGCTTAGCTGCAACTCTTTGGCCCTGGCATCTCTTTGTATATCTTTATTGATCATCAGGCCTTGCCGGTAATAATCTTCAGCAACCACCTTGTCAGCACCATGCAAGGCGATATAACCCGTATACAAACTGGCGCACACGACAAATAGAGGCCCACCTGCTACCAATAGCAACCAGGGTTCTTTATACCAGGCATCCACTCTGGTTTTTTTGGGAAATAAAGCGGCATCCATTTAACTCTCCTATCTTGGAACAAGAAATACTGCTTTTTCTGTCACGTTGACTTCTGGGGCATCAATATCTTTTATAACAAATCGCAAGCGATTTGATCCTGCTGGCAACACATTTGCGGGTACACGCACGCGTATGGGAAAGGCTTTCGTGGTCGCCGCACTCAAATCAATGGCCGTATTATTCAGAATGACAGCGCCTGGCACACCTGCCACTTCGATGCTATAGCGACGTGGCAATTCCCGGGTATTCATGACTTGCAGACGATAGACATTTTCAATGGCGCCCATCTCGGTAATTTTCGGCATGCCGCGGTCACGCATCACGTCGACTTTAAGCGGCAAATGCATGGCCAGTGATGCGGCTGCCAGCAAAATAATCAAACCAAGCAAGCTGCCGTAAATTAAAGTACGTGCGCGAAAAACCCGCTTCCACATCGCCTTGTCATCCAGTTTTTTGACCAAGGCATGCTCTGTCGTATAGCGAATCAGGCCACGGTCATAACCCATCTTGTCCATAACTTGATCACAACCGTCGATGCAGGCCCCACAGGCTATACATTCATATTGCAGACCATTTCGTATATCAATGCCGGTCGGGCAAACCTGCACACAAATGCCGCAATCTACGCAAGAACCCAAACCCTGCGCCTTAAAATCAACTTTCTTGTTCCTGGAGCCGCGCGGATCACCACGTTCGCTATCGTAGGTGACGATCAGGGTATCCTTATCAAACATGGCGCTCTGAAAGCGCGCATAGGGACACATATATTTGCATACCTGTTCACGCATCCAGCCTGCATTGCCATAGGTAGCAAAGGCGTAAAACAAGAACCAGAATGTCTCCCAAGGACCAAGCGTGAAATTGCCCACTTCAATAGCCAGTTCGTGAATGGGAGTGAAATAGCCGACAAAGGTAAAACCCGTCCACAGCGCCAGAATGATCCAGAGAAAATGCTTGACGAATTTCAGTGAAAATTTCCGTACGGAAAGTGGCGCAGCATCCAGTTTCACGCGTGCATTGCGCTCGCCTTCAACGAGACGTTCTATCCACAAAAAAATCTCTGTATAGACAGTTTGTGGACAGGCATACCCGCAAAATACTCTGCCTGCAATTGCGGTAAACAAAAACAGGCTCAATGCCGATATGACCAGCAAGACAGCAAGGTAAATGAAGTCTTGCGGCCATAGTACCAAACCAAAAATATAGAACTTACGTGCTACCAGATCAAATAAAACAGCCTGCCTGCCATTCCAGTTCAACCAGGCTGTTCCATAAAACAAGATCTGGGTGAACAATACCAATATCCAGCGCCGGGAAGAGAACCAACCGCTTTGCGCCCTCGGGTAGATTTTCCTGCGCTCTTCAAATAAAGCCAATTCTGCTTCTTCTATTGGCACCTGGATAATTGGTATGTGCTTCATTGTGTTTCTTTTTAAATCAGACAATTTACTTCGTGGATGCGGCAGCAGAAAAAGCTGTTGGGGTGGTGGCAATTTGCTGTATGGCCCCTGCTTCCGCGTTATTCACCTGCGAAAAAGCTGAGTTATTGGAAAGCCCCCACACATAGGCTGCCAGCAAATGCAATTTCCCTTCTGTCAAAATTCCCTTGTGCGCAGGCATTTGATTGTTGCGGCCTTTATTGATTGTTTCCATGATGGTTTCTATGCCACCACCATACAACCAGATCTTGTCGGTCAGGTTGGGGGAGCCCAAAGCCTGGTTACCCTTGCCGTCCACACCATGACAGGCAGCGCAGGCGGCAAATTTTGATTTACCGATCGCCGCCTTGATAGGGTCATGGGTAGAGCCAGACAGGCTCAGCACATAATTGGCGACATTCCGCACATCTTCATCGCTTCCCAGGGCGCCCCCCATAGGTGGCATCTGCCCATGACGGCCTTCGCGTATGGTGGTGACGATGGTTTGCGGGTCGCCTCCATACAGCCAGTCGTTATCTGCCAGGTTGGGATAACCCTTGCCGCCCTGCGCGTCAGAACCATGGCATTGCGCACAGGTATTCAGAAATAAGCGCTGACCGATCTCGCGTGCCTGCGGATCTTTAGCGACGTCTTTGATATCCATTGCCAGGTATTTATTGAATACCGGTCCATACTGCGCCTCACCATCCTTCATCTCTTTTTCGTAAGCACTTGCCTGGCTCCAGCCAAACATTCCCTGATAGTTACCAAAACCAGGGTACACAACAAGATAGCCGACGCTGTAAGCGATCGTCAGATAAAACAACCACATCCACCACTTGGGCAAGGGATTGTTTTGCTCCATCAGATTCCCATCCCATACATGCCCGGTGGTCTCGGCAGGCAGTGGCTTGCCATCACTGCCAATTTTGACTTTGACTTTGGATTGCGACCATAACAGCAAGGCGCATGCCGCCATGGACAAGGCAGTGACTATGGCTATGCCGATACTCCACCATTCGTTAAAAAAATCTGCCATGACTAGTTCCCATTCTCATTATCGATAGGCAGACGTGCCAGCTTTTCAAATTTTTCCTTATTACCGGCACTAAATGCCCAATAAATGATGCCAAGAAAAACCAACAGGCTGACCACCGTCACGACGCTGCTTATTATTGTGAAGTTCATTTTCTTCTCTCCCGATAAAGCTGATCTGATCAGCTATTACGCGTCTTAAACTTGTCTTAAACTCGCCTTAATTTTTATTCTTGATTGCCGTACCCAGCACCTGCAAATAAGCAATCAATGCATCCAGTTCTGTTTTATTTGCCAGCTCGGCAGGGCCTGCCTTGATTTGTTCTTCGGTGTAGGGCACGCCCAGGGTTTTCATTGCCTTTAGTTTTGGCACGACACTGTCTGGCTCCAGTGCGGTTTTAGCCAGCCACGGATAGGCAGGCATATTCGATTCCACTACGACTGAACGCGGGTCGGTCAGATGGTCCCTATGCCATGTATCGCTGTAACGTCCGCCAACACGTGCCAGGTCAGGGCCTGTCCGTTTGCTACCCCATTGAAACGGGTGGTCATAGACAGATTCGCCTGCTACAGAATAGTGACCATAGCGTTCAGTTTCAGCACGGAACGGACGTATCATTTGTGAGTGGCAACCATAACAACCCTCGCGCAAATAGATATCACGTCCCACCAGTTGCAAGGCGCTGTAAGGCAGCAAGCCCTGTACTGGCTGGGTGGTGGATTTTTGAAAGAACAGCGGGACAATTTCAACCAGGCCACCAAAACTGATGGTCAAAATAACCAGCGCCAGCAACAAACCCACATTTCGCTCAATCAGGTCATGAGTAAAATTACGCATCAAGTTTCTCCTCTATATGATTGCCAGATTCAGGCATGTGCAGTGGTTGCTGACAAGGCAGGGATAGCGTTGTTCACAGGCCGCGATGCACCCATGGTTTTGGCAACGTTATAAACCATCACCAGCATGCCGCTCAGGTATAAAATACCGCCACCCAGACGTATCACATAGTAGGGATAGGTCGCTTTTACGGTCTCAACAAAAGAATAAGTCAAGGTTCCGTCCTGGTTCACGGCGCGCCACATCAGGCCTTGCATAACGCCGGCAATCCACATCGACGAAATATACAAAACCACACCAATAGTCGCCACCCAGAAATGCACTTCGATCAAACGCTTGCTATACATTTGTGTCTGTCCAAACAAACGTGGAATCAGGTAGTACAAACTACCGATGGAAATAAATCCCACCCAGCCCAACGCACCTGAATGCACGTGACCAATCGTCCAGTCGGTATAGTGTGACAAGGCGTTCACTGTTTTGATGGCCATCATCGGCCCCTCAAAGGTCGCCATGCCGTAGAAAGACAGGGAAACGATAAGAAAGCGCAGGATAGGGTCAGAGCGCAGCTTGCTCCAGGCACCCGACAAGGTCATGATGCCATTGACCATGCCACCCCATGAAGGTGCCAGCAAAATCAATGAGAACACCATACCGATGGATTGCGCCCAGTCAGGCAAGGCCGTGTAATGCAAGTGATGGGGACCCGCCCACATATAGGTAAATATCAGCGCCCAGAAGTGGACGATAGACAGGCGATAGGAATAAATCGGACGCTCTATCTGTTTGGGTATGAAGTAATACATCATGCCCAGGAAGCCTGCCGTCAGAAAAAAACCAACGGCGTTATGCCCGTACCACCACTGCACCATCGCATCCTGCACACCTGAGTAGGCTGAATAAGATTTCATGAACGATACAGGTATCGCAGCACTATTAACGATATGCAATATCGCAACAGCAATGATGAAGGCACCATAAAACCAGTTGGCAACATAAATGTGTTCCACCTTGCGCTTCATGAGCGTGCCAAAAAAGACGACGGCATAAGCCACCCAGACGACAGCGATCAGCAAATCAATGGGCCATTCGAGTTCTGCATATTCCTTGCCCTGGGTGTAGCCCATAGGGAGCGTGATGGCGGCGGCAACAATCACCAGTTGCCAGCCCCAGAATGTAAATTCAGCCAGGCCATCAGAGAACAGGCGTACATTCGAAGTGCGCTGCACCACGTAATAGGAAGTCGCCATCAGGGCGCAACCACCAAAGGCAAATATCACTGCATTGGTGTGCAGGGGCCGCAGACGTCCGTAGCTGAGCCAGGGTATGCCACCAAGAAATTCGGGCCAGGCAAGCTGAGTTGCAATCACCACGCCAACCAGCATGCCGACTACACCCCAAATCACTGCCATGACAGAAAATTGGCGTACAACCCGGTAGTTGTAGGTATTTTCTATGCTTATTGTCATGATCTCACTCTGTTATAAAGATACAGGGCAAGAATAACAATCGTGCTGTTCAGCTACATTGATACATATCAAATGTAGCCAGCATCAGAGTTAAATGTGCACAAAAGAATGGGTTAAAAAAAAGCACCCGAAGGTGCTTTTTTTTAAGAGCGTTAGCAGCTTACTGCGCGGCTGTTACCGGAGCAGAAACAGCAGCCTTATTCAAGGTGACTTTGGCTTTCTGCTTCAGCACGTCAATATAGGAATACAGGTTTTGCTGGGCAATCACGTTGGCCAGTTGTTGCACTTCTGAAGCACGGCGTGCCGCATCAGGTGTACCCTGGCTGACTTTGGAGATGCGGAAAATGATATAGCCGGCATCACCCAGGTGTGTTCCCACAAAGGCTGGCAACTTGCTTGTGTCAGCACGCATCAGGTCAACAAATGCAACATCTGGAATATCCTGGTTTTTCAGGCGGGACACCACTTTGCTTTCGGTAAAACCTGCTGTTGAATCGGCCGCTTTCAACGCTGCCAGTTTGGCAATGCCTTCTTTTTCAGCCAGTGCTGCTGCTTCCTTGTGCGTAACTTGCGCCAGGATCGCTGCCTTGACTTCTTCAAACGGACGCTTGGAAGCAGGTTTGTATTCCACGATACGGCCAGCCATCAGCGTATTTGGGGCAACCTCGACTGCTTCGGTATTGTGTTTTTTCTTGACCACATCGTCCGCAAAAATTGCCTTCAAAAATTTAGGGCTATTGGTTTCAACTGTCGCAGGCATGCCAGGCTTGCTCTGACGTGTCAGGGCATTGATGGTCTCTATCTTCAGTTTGAGTTTTTCTGCTACAGGTTTCAGGCTGTCTGACTGTTCATACACCAGATCACGGAAAACCTCGGCAGCTTCAGTATACGCCTTGCCAGCTTTTTGCTTTTTGATTTCAGCGGTAATCTGTGCTTTGACCTCGTCCAGCGTCTTCACAGCAGCTGGCTTGATGCCGGTAACAGTAATGATGTGGTAACCGAAATCGGACAATACCAGGTCACTGATTTCACCCTGTTTCAACTTGAAAGCTGCGGCATCAAATGGAGGCACCATGGCACCCTTGCCAAAGAAATCCAGATCACCACCTTTTTCGGCAGAACCAGGGTCTTGTGAATTCTCTTTGGCCAGCTTGGCAAAGTCCTCTGGCTTCTTACGCAATTGCGCCAGTATGGATTCAGCTTTCGCCTTTGCTTTTGCTTTGTCAGCATCGCTGGCGTCTTTTGCTGCAGTGATCAAAATATGGCTGGCGCGACGTGTTTCGTCTACGCTGTACAATTTTTTGTTTTGTTCATAGTAAGACTGAACATCTGCGTCTGACACAGTAGTTTGTGCAGCCAGTGCGTCGCTGTTCAGAATGACGTACTCAGCGTTGATTTGTTCAGGTATTTCGAATTGTGCTGCGTTTTTTTCGTAATACGATTTCAACATCTCATCCGTCACTTTGACGCGCGCTGCAAAATCGTCGGTTTTCAGCGTCAGGGCCTGCACTTCACGTTCTTGTTCATTAATTGCAGAAAAACGCTCTGCGACCGTTTTCGGTACAAAAGCACTACCCTGTACGGCACTCAGCAATTGTTGCAAGCTCATATCCTGACGCAAGCGCTGTTCATACATGGCAGGTGTCATGCCTTGTGCTGCGAGCAAGCTCTTATATCGTTCGGTATCAAAACTACCATCAGGCTTGACCAAACCCGGCGTGGACAGAATGCTTTGCTGTAAGGTCGCATCAGAAATTGTCAGTTTTTTACGTGCAATTTCAGCGGCCATCGCCTTACGTGCAATCAGCTCATCCAGAATATTTTGCTTTGCTTCTGGTGTATTGAGCATTTTGGCATCAAATTGCGGACCGTACATCTGACGGAAGCGGTCCAGCTGATCGCGCAACGCCGCATCAAAGTCTTGCTGACTGATGGGTGAACCTGCGACGGTCGCTACAGCAGTATCGCCCCCACGCGAGCGGGTATAGCTTTCTATGCCAAAAAACGCAAAGGAAGGGAAAATGATCAACAGCAAAAGAAATTGCATCAATCGCTGATGGGTACGAATATATTCAAACATGTTCAACCGATCACATGGCTAATTATGACAAAAACAATTTGACGAATACAAAAAAAGGCGAACTTTCGTTCGCCTTTTCGATTTTCTGGCGGAGCGGACGGGGCTCGAACCCGCGACCCCCGGCGTGACAGGCCGGTATTCTAACCAACTGAACTACCACTCCTTTTTTATTACCTTACGTTTGCATTTTGGTGGGCGCTGAGAGGCTCGAACTCCCGACCTAAGCCTTGTAAGGGCTCCGCTCTACCAACTGAGCTAAGCGCCCCACACATACTGCAAACTTCGGGGCGCTAGTCACCGCGCCACGAAAGAGCATTAGTTTACAGCATCTTTCAATGCTTTGCCAGGTTTAAATTTAGGGACCTTGGCAGATTTGATTTTGATAGGCTCGCCCGTTTTAGGATTACGGCCTGCCCTGGCAGCACGTTTCGCGACAGAAAAAGTACCAAAACCAACCAATGTCACTGTGCCGTTCTTTTTCAAAGTCGTTTTTACTGCACCGATCACAGCATCAAGCGCACGCGACGAAGCCGCTTTAGAAATATCCGCTGTTTTCGCAATATGATCGATCAACTCAGTCTTATTCACTTATAGCCCCCTCACAAAAATTTGAATTTCGCGATGATGTATTCGATTATTTTATTGGTCGTGCATCTATCACGGCAAGCAGGAAATCTGCATCCGGTATTAGAGCAAGCCGCAAAGCCTTATGTCAAGCGGTTTGCGCGCTTTCTAAGCAAGTTTGCCAAATTGTGATTTGCTTATTCGGTTTTTCTATCGTGCAGCAATAAAGCCACTGTGCAAAAGATCAGTTAGCCATATCTTATTGCGATGCAGAATGAATACCTGATTCTTCATCCTGAATTAGAATGTACTTACGCAATACATCTAGGCTCAAATAAATGAATCTGGAGACGTCTTTAAAAGATCCTGCCTCACCGTAGCCTACCCCATAAAAGGCATTCCTTTTTTGGCATATAGTATGGCTTCAGGTTATGGCAAAGCCTTACCCATAGTTCCAGATGTGCTGATGACGTTGCAGCACCCGATTTTCCTGGATTAGTAAATCCATAAACAAACTCAAAAAAAAGATAATGAAGAATTTTGACGTAGCAATAGTAGGTAGCGGCCTGGCCGGTTTGTCTGTCGCCTTGCATCTGGCGCAAACGCGCAAAGTCGCCATTATTTCCAAACGCGAGCTGCTTGATGGTGCCAGCAACTGGGCACAAGGCGGCATCGCAGCGGTACTTGATTCGCACGACAGTCACGAACAGCATATCTCTGACACCTTGATCGCAGGAGGCGGCTTATGTGATGAAGGTGCGACCCGCTACATCATTGAGCATGGCCGCGAAGCCATAGACTGGCTGATTGAACAAGGTGTGCCATTCACCCGCGATGAAGAGGCGGAATTAGGTTTCCATCTGACCAGGGAAGGTGGCCACAGCCAGCGCCGCATCATTCATGCTGCCGATGCCACCGGCAACGCAGTTCAACTCACGCTGGAGCAAAAAGTACGCAATCATCCCAACATCAGCCTGTTTGAACATCACTATGCAATTGATGTCATCACTTCAGCAAAACTGGGCGATACCTCACCGACACCGCATTGCCTGGGCCTGTATGTGCAAGATGTCAAAACCGGCACAGTACATACTTTCGCTGCACAACATACGGTGATGGCCACTGGTGGCGCAGGTAAAGTTTATCTTTACACCACCAACCCTGACACTGCCACAGGTGATGGCATTGCCATGGCCTGGCGGGCTGGCTGCCGCATCAGCAATATGGAATTCATACAGTTCCACCCCACCTGCCTGTACCACCCCTACGCCAAATCCTTTTTGATTACAGAAGCAGTGCGGGGTGAAGGCGGCATTTTAAAACTGCCGCAAGAAGCAGGATCTGCGGCGGGGCTGCGCTTCATGCCTGGTCATGATGAACGCGCCGAACTGGCGCCGCGCGACGTCGTGGCGCGCGCGATTGATTTTGAAATGAAAAAACGTGGTCTCGATTTTGTTGAACTTGATATCAGCCATCAGCCACCAGAGTTTTTGAAAGAACACTTCCCTACCATTTATGCACGCTGCCTGGAGCTGGGTATAGACATCACGACACAAGCGATCCCGGTGGTACCCGCTGTGCATTTTACTTGCGGCGGCATCGTTACCGACACCGATGGCAGAACCGATCTACCCGGTTTGTATGCAGTTGGTGAAACGGCTTACACCGGTCTGCATGGTGCCAACCGCCTGGCCAGCAATTCCCTGCTTGAATGCCTGGTGGTCGGGCGCGCTACCGCAAAGCATATCGAAGTCCAGGAACGTGCCAACGTCATCGTCTTGCCTGACTGGGATGAGAGCCGGGTTTCGGACGCGGATGAAGAAGTGGTCATCGCCAATAACTGGGATGAGCTGCGTCGCTTCATGTGGAATTATGTCGGTATCGTGCGCACCACCAAGCGCCTGGAACGTGCCAAACACCGCATACGTTTGTTGAAGGAAGAGATAGACGAATACTATGCCAATTTCCGCATCTCCAATAATTTGCTGGAGCTGCGTAACCTGGTGGAAGTCGCCTCACTGATCGTCAACAGTGCCCTGTCACGACGCGAAAGTCGTGGCTTGCATTTCAGCCGCGACTACCCTGACACGCTGCCCAAAGCCTTGCCAACAGTCCTCTCACCTAAACGCAAGAAATAAATCCCCCTTCCCTCTATAGCCACGCTTTCTTTCAATGTCAGCGTGGCTGCACTCTATCGTCCCTCTTCGTTTTCGTAGAAAATTTCAAAAAATTCTTCATTCTTCGTCAATTGCTATTTGACAAATAATATTGCCACAGTGATACTTGCCGACTAGTCGCCGGACACCGAAACAGACCGTCCAAAATCAGCAATGCGCCCGTCATGTTCACAGATAGCTATTAATGATAGAACTCAACCAGGTACGTAAAACATATCGCCAAGGCGGCAATGAAATCCGGGCACTGGATGGCATTGATCTGCATGTTGGCAGCGGTGAATTTGTCGCCATCATGGGGCCCTCAGGATCAGGAAAATCGACTTTGCTCAATGTGCTGGGTGCGCTTGATCGTCCCGACCAGGGACGCTACCTGCTTGACAAGGATGAAATCAGTGCAATGGGTGATGATGCTGCATCTGATATACGCAACCGTCGCATCGGTTTTGTATTCCAGTCTTTTCATTTACTGCCACGCCTGACTGTGCTTGAGAATGTTTTGCTGCCACAGCGTTATAGCAAATCCCACGACGCCAGCGCAGAACAACGTGCGCGTCAATTGCTGGAACGCATAGGCCTGGCTAAACGCATGGATCATCTACCCGGTGAATTATCCGGTGGACAATTACAGCGTGCGGCGATTGCCCGTGCCCTGTTAAACCAGCCTGCCCTGCTGCTGGCAGATGAACCGACCGGCAACCTGGATTCAAAAAGTGCCGCCGACGTCTTGAGTTTATTGGCAGAATTAAACGCCGCAGGCCAGACTCTGGTGCTGGTTACACATGACCCGGTTATTGCGGCAAAAGCACAACGCACCATACATCTTGCTGATGGCCGCATCGTCGAGGTGCAGGCATGAAAACACTTCCATCCCTGCGTGTATTGCCATTGCTCCTGACCAGCCTGTTTTATCTGCCTGCCGCGTCAGCGCAGACCTCTGCCCAAGCATCGGCACCAGGCACCGCGGCATTGATTGCGACTAAAAATCGTCCGGTTTTGCTGACTGGCGAAGTCATTACCAAAGATTCCCAGGCGATTTTTGTGCCGCCGTCAAATTCCATGCCGGTCGTTTTGCGTAATTTCGTGGCTGAAGGTAGCAAAGTCAAGACTGGTGATCTGGTTTTACGCATAGAGACATCGAATAGCGCAAATATTGACCAGCTAATCATAGGCATTGACCAAACCCGTGCAAAGACCGAATCAGACCTAGCAAAGCTGGAAGTGGCTGCGTTGGAAGCAGATAAAAATCTGCTCAACGCCAAGGCCGCATTAGCCAAGGCCCTGGTCGATGCAGCTTTGCCAAAGTCGCAAATTTCCGCACTGGACTTTGATAAATATCAGTCCGAGAAAGATCGATCAGAGCGCGACCTGGAAGTGAAACAGCTTGCCTATTCCGATGCCAACGCTGCCGTCACCAGACGCAAATCAGATGGCGACCTGGAACTGCAAAAGCAGCAGATCAACCTCGTCTATTCCAAGGCACAATTGGCGCAATCAGAGGTACATGCAAAACAGGATGGCATTGTCGTACATGGCTATAGTAGCTGGCGTGGTGAACGGCTGGAAGAAGGTTCAAGCGCGTTCCCAGGCAACGTCGCGGGCCAGGTCATGGGGTCGGGTCAGATGGAAGTCAAGGCATGGGCTCTTGAGGCAGACAGAATTTACTTGAAAGAAGGCGATCCGGTCTTATTGAAATTCGATGCACTGCCCGGTGCAGAAATCAGGAGCACCATCGCCACCATTTCGAATGCCCCCGAAGAACATAGCTCATGGGGTTATGGCCGCTATTTTCGCATCGATATAAAATTACCAGCACAACACGGCATCCCTCTGGTGCCAGGCATGAGCGTACTGGCAGAGCCTGTGCAGACTGCCCGAAAATCGCTGGCAAAAACAATATCAACAGAGGCAGAACTGACGATAGAAGGTGAAATTCAGTCGCGCGTCGTCACCCCCATCTCACCACCGGCGATTCCCTATATCTGGCAATATACGCTGGGGGCGATGGCACCCGAGGGCAGTAAAGTCAAGGCTGGTGACATGCTGGTCAGTTTTCAGGCAGCGGAAGTACCTACCCAGCTCGCCAGCCAGAAGAGCTCTCTGAACGAAAAGCAAAGGGCTCTGGAAAAACTGAAGCTCGAACAAATCGAAGCAGAAAAAAACAGTGACCTGAGCGTTGCCGAAGCACAAAGCAATGCAGAAAAATCAGCCCGAAAAGCCACCATGCCCAAGGAATTGATACGCCGTGTCGACTACGACAAGCTAGTCATCGAAAAAACCTTGAACGCAGATTTGGCGGCACTGTCCATACGCCTGCGTGCGACCCAGCTGCGGGCCCGCAAAGCTGAACGCACTGGACTGGAATCTGAAATCGCCCAGTTACAGGGCAAAATCGATAGCCTGTTCAAAGGACAAAAAGCACTGACCGTCTTGGCAACCCGGCCTGGCATGCTGATTTACAAAAGCAATTTCAGCGGCGATAAATTCACAACGGGCAGTCAGGTCTGGATGGGCTTGTCAGTTGCCAGTCTGGCCGACCCGGACAAGCTATTTGTGTCTGCCAAAGTCCCGGAAGCACAGGCGATCGCCATTAAAGTAGGACAAACTGCCCGCATCAATATTCCCGGTGCCAATATGACCCTGCCTGCCAGGGTCACCGCACTGGGCGCGGTTTTTCACAGCAAATCCACTACCCAGCCCATCATCGTGCGCGATATAGAACTGGAATTTGACCAGCCGCCCAAAGGCTTGAAACCTGGTGCGGCGATACAGGCCATATTTTCCAGTACTGCCGTGCCATCCTCATCAAGCAGTGCATCCCGCGACAACAAGGATAAAAAGAAATGAGATCAGGCATAGTACTCATCGTCCTTGCCCTTGCGGCTTGCGCAGAAAATACAGAATCGTCGCATCTGGCGACAGAAACCTTCAGTGAAAAAAACTGGCAGGAAAGCCTGGTCGTTGACGGCGAAATCATTGCCGCCAACAAAACCCCGCTGACCATACCGGGTGACGGCTGGGACAGTCGCACGCTGGTAGAAATGGTGCCAGAGGGTAGCCTGGTCAAAAAGGGGGATGTCATCGCCCGCTTTGATGCGCCAAAATCACGCATGGAATTATCTCAGGCAGAACTGGAATTATTGCGCAAGGCGCTCGCAGAAGAAGCCATACAGGCGAGCGACGCCAGCAGTCGTTCCAGCCTTGCTGCTGACAGTGCCAAGGTCACGTCCGACCTGCGTCTTAGCGAGCGCTATGCTAACGCCGACCTGTCTGTATTCTCTCGTAACAAGATATTGGATGAATTGCAGGACAGCGGCTTTCTGACATCAAAACGGTCTTACCTGAACTGGAAGACCGGTCAGGTTCAGGCGCGCAGTGCTGCTGATCAAGCAGTACTGGGGTCGCAAAAAGAGAGCGTGACACTGACTGCAAGCCAGCATCGCAAGAATCTGGATGCGCTGGATTTGATCGCGCCACATGACGGGGTGTTTTTATTACAGGCCAATTGGGATGGCAGCAAACCACAAATAGGTACAACCAGCCGACCAAGAAGTGAATTTGGCTCTTTGCCTGACCTCGATCAACTGGTCGCCAGTTTCAGCATTGAAGAAGGCCGTACCTTTGGCTTGAAAGTCGGCTTGCCAGTCAAGGTAAGGCTGGCTGGCAGCGGCAAAGAAATCAGCCTGGTGATTACCAAGGTTGGCAGCAGTGCCAGCGTGGTTTCTCGTGATTCACCCGTTAAATTTATCAGTTTTGAAGCAGCCTTTAAAAAGGAACTGGCGCAAAAACTGGGCCTCAAACCAGGGCAAGCACTGATAGGTACAGTTTCACTGATCAATCAGCCCAAAGCCATGACCCTGCCCAATATCGCCTTGGTACAGGAAGGCGCAGAATTTGCTGCTTTCACGAAAGAAGGTAGTCAGGTTATACGCCATCCTTTGGTGCTGGGCTTGCGCGGCCCGGCCCGTAGTGAAATCAAATCGGGTTTAACTGCCGGTGCGCAGGTCATGTTGCTGCCTGAAGTAAAGAATAAAGAGAAAAAATCATGAACCGTGCCCTGATACTGGAAGCCATCACGGAACTGCAAAGACGCAAATTGCGTACAGGATTGACCTTGCTGGGCATGATCTTCGGCGTCGCTGCCATCGTTGCCATGCTGGCCGTCGGTGAAGGCAGCCGGCGCGAAGCCTTACGCCTGGTCGCTGAACTAGGCCTCGACAATGTACTTATCGAAAGCAAGGTCATTGACGAAAAACGTTTAAAGGAAATCCGCACCCGCTCTCTGGGTTTGTCCGCTGCCGATGCGGATGCGGCATTATCAGTCGTACCCGGGGCCAAATCGGTCGCATTAAAAAAAGAAGTCAAGGTTGACCAGCTTACCAGCGGCAGCAATGTCGTCACGGCCCGTGCCTTTGCGGTATCGAACACTTATGCTGAATTGGGTGGCCTGCAAATTGGCCAGGGACGCTGGCTGCATGCAGATGACGATGCCAGTCTGGCACCGGTTTGCGTCCTGGGCCCGCGCTTGGCACAGAAGCTGTTTGGAGACAGTAACCCTGTCGGTGAGCGTATCAAACTCAATCATGCGTGGCTGGAAGTAGTCGGCGTGCTGGCTGACCGGGCTTTGAGCAAGACTGAATTTGAAGGCGTCAAACTGGGCCTGGACGACGAACGCCTGTTCATCCCCTGGCAAACCGGCCGTGCGCGCTTTCATTTCACCATGCTGGAAGACGAGGTCGATGGTATCAGCCTGCGACTTGACGGCAAGACCCCGCCCGACGTCGCTGCCCGCGTATTACAAAATCTGATAGAGCAACGCCATGCTGGCAGTGACGATACCAATCTGATCGTGCCCATGGGTTTGTACAGGCAAAACCAGCAGACACAACGCATCTTCACCATCGTCATGAGCTCCATTGCGGCGGTCTCTTTGCTGGTTGGCGGTATAGGCATCATGAATATCATGCTGGCCAATGTACTGGAACGAAAACGTGAAATCGGCCTGAAGCGCGCACTGGGCGCACGTCGCCGTGATGTGATAGAACAATTTCTGGCCGAGGCGCTGGTCATCGCCATCAGTGGCGCGCTGCTAGGCGTGCTACTGGGTGCCATTGCCGCCTACAGCATTGCCGCCCTGGCAGGTTGGTCGGTTGCCTGGTCACCGCTAAGCCTGTTCATCGCGGTCGCCCTGTGTGTCGCAGTTGGTCTGGGTTTTGGCGTATTTCCAGCACGCCAGGCAGCCGCACTTGATCCGATTGCAGCTTTGCGTAGTGATGGCTGATTGAAAGAATTGAGCAGGATCAGGGAATATGGCTTCGCGCTGAATCTCGATCACGAAGGTCTGCTAATCCTGTGCAATTTTCCTGCGAACAAGCAAACCAGCCTACTTCGTCGAACCTGCATTCTGCGTCCAGATTATCTTTTAAGAATTTACAGTTTTCAAATTTACAGTTAATAAATCTGGCACCGGAAAATGCAGTACCACAAAATGTGCAATTCAAAAATTTTACATCGATAAGAATAGTGGTATTGAATACCCCCCAATACCATCCACAACCTATAAAGCTAGACCCCAGGAAGGCAGATGTTACGCTCTCTCCTTCAAACTGAATATCTGCAAATTCACAATAACGAAAAACATGCTCATTCAGGCTAACTGAGTTCTTTAGTTTGAATGCAAAACTTTGATTTTCAAGCAGCATATGCAAGGAGTTCGAATGGCGCTCAAATAATCCTTAAGGAATAATCCGTCGCCTTGATATCCTTGGTCAGGCTACCGATAGAAATTCTATCGACGCCAGTTTCTGCAATAGCCCTGACGCTTGCGTAATCAATGCCGCCAGATGCTTCGAGCAAGGCGCGGCCTGCATTGATGGCGACGGCTTCACGCATCAGGCCGGTATCAAAATTATCCAGCAAGATAGACGTAGCACCCGCCTGCAATGCGGCTTGCAATTGCTCCAGATTTTCCACTTCTATCTGTATGCCGACACCTGCATTCAGACTCAAAGCCTGTTGCATGGCTGCGGCCACACCGCCGGCGGCGGCGATATGGTTTTCTTTTATCAGGATGCCGTCATACAAGGCCAGGCGCTGGTTCTTACCACCGCCAACCCTGACCGCATATTTTTGTGCCAGCCGCATGCCAGGCAAGGTCTTACGCGTATCCAGGATTGCTGCTTTGGTACCGGCGATGATGGCTACATACTTGCTGGTGGCGCTTGCCACGGCAGACAGCAATTGCAGGAAGTTGAGCGCTGAACGCTCAGCCGTCAGCAAAGCTCGTGCCGGCGCTTTGATCTTGCAGACGACCGTATTGGCTTGCATCAATGCACCTTCCGCGTATTGCCAGTCAACGGTTATACGCGCATCCAATTCTGCCATGACAGCATCAAACCAGGGCGCACCGCACAGGATGGCTTCTTCACGAACGATCACTTGCGCCTGCACCATTTCATCAGCAGGCACCAGCAAGCCGGTTAAATCAGTCGCGCCTACGTCTTCAGCAAGCGCATCACGAATATTGCGTTCAAAGGCGCTTTGCAAATCTGTATCAAAAGGGAAATGAGAATTTTTTAAATTGCTAGTCATACTTGCTTCACCTTGGCTTGATGATATTCAGGCCGGACCAATGCCGGCAAACAGTTTTGTTTCTTTCGACAAATCGCCAGAAGGACGGACACTGGCTTTTTTTGCCGCGGCAAAATCCAGCATGCGATCGATGCACACTTTGGCTTTTTGCCCAATGGCTGGGTCAACCTGTATTTCATTGTTGCCGTTTTCCAGCACCTGTACCAGATTGCGCAAACCATTCATGGCCATCCACGGGCAATGGGCGCAGCTTTTACAGGTTGCACTATTGCCTGCGGTAGGCGCGACGATGAAACGCTTGGTCGGTGCGGCCATTTGCATCTTGTGCAGAATGCCATTATCAGTAGCGACGATGAATTCTTCCGCATCCATGGTTTGCGCCGCATGGATCATTTGTGAGGTGGAGCCGACCATATCAGCCAGAGCGACAACGGCGGCTGGGGACTCTGGATGCACCAGAATTTTGGCACCTGGATGTTCTGCCTTGAGCACATCAAGCTCTATGCCCTTGAATTCATCATGTACCAGGCAGGAGCCCTGCCACAGCAGCATATCCGCCCCTGTCTGTTTCTGGATATAACTGCCCAGATGTTTATCGGGGGCCCAAAGTATCTTTTTGCCTTGCGCATGTAGATGGGCAACAATATCAAGGCCTATACTCGATGTCACCATCCAGTCAGCACGTGCCTTGACGGCAGCACTGGTATTGGCATACACAACCACCGTGCGGTCAGGGTGGGCATCGCAAAATGCGGCAAACTCATCAGCCGGACAACCCAGGTCCAGCGAACAGGTCGCATCCAGATCGGGCATGAGTATGGTTTTTTCCGGGCTCAGTATCTTCGCTGTTTCACCCATGAATTTGACCCCGGCAACCACCAGTGTTTTGGCCGGGTGATCACGACCAAAACGCGCCATTTCCAGCGAATCAGATACACAACCACCGGTTTCTTCTGCGAGGTCCTGCAATTCTGCATCAACATAATAATGCGCAACCAGGACAGCCTGCTTTTCTTTTAACAGCTGCCGCACTCTGGCTTTCAGCTCCAGCTTTTCTATCGCTGAAGGCGCATCAGGTATCCGCGCCCAGGCATTGGCGGTACAACTACTGCCCACATCCATTTGTGGACGTTCAAATTCGACAACTTTGGTTTCCATATAGCCCTACATATCTGGAGTGCAGCCATGACGCAGCACTCTGATGACAAGAAATATCTGGCAGCTTAGCGGCAAGACCGGACTTGCGTCCGGCGGCAGCCCCTGAACTGCATTCCAGGCCATAGTATACGCTGTTACCAGATATTTACCCGGGTAGCCATTGGGCGCAGGGGAGAATGCTCTCCCTTGCATTGAAATGCATCAGAAAATTCCTGCATATTTGCCAATGGCGCAATGACGCGGTATTTATCCGGCGCATGCGGATCAGTCGCCAGTTTCATGCGCAGCATTTCATCACGTATGAGGCTGCGGAAGCTTTGTGCATTGGCGATAAAGAAGCGCTGATCTGGCGTCAACCCATCAATTTCCCTGGCTTGTGGCTTGCTTTCGAGGTATTTATGCAAGGCTTGCAGCGCAATTTTCATGCCGCCCAAATCTGCGATATTTTCACCGGCGGTCAATTTGCCATTGATATGCAATTTGTCGATGGGATTGAATTCATTGAATTGCTGCTCTATCGCCTTGACGCGGGTGAGGAATTTTTTCTCATCCTGCTTGGTCCACCAGCTTTTCAAATTCCCCTGCGCATCATACTGGCGGCCTTCATCATCGAACGCATGAGTCAGCTCATGACCTATGGTAGCACCGGTATTGCCATAGTTGGCAGCAGGATCCGCATTGACGTGATACAGCGGTGGCTGCAAGATACCCGCCGGGAACACCATTTCATTCATGGTCGGGTTGTAATAAGCATTTACTGTCTGCGGCGTCATGCCCCATTCATTGCGGTCGATAGGTTTGCCGAGCTTGGCCAGATTGCGTTTGAATTCAAATTCTGCGGCACGTGCCGTGTTAGCCGCATAGGGGCCGGTATCGATCTGCAGGCTGCTGTAATCACGCCATACATTGGGGTAACCAATTTTCACCAGCAAGGTATCAAGCTTTTTATAGGCTTGCTGCTTGGTGGTATCAGACATCCATTCGAGCTTGCTGATACTGTCGCGCATGGCGAGCTTGATGTTGCTGGTCATTTCCAGCACGCCTGCCTTGGCATCCGGGCCAAAAAATTTGGCTACATACAATTCACCCATGGCTTCCCCTGCCATGACATCAATCGTGTTCAACACACGCTTCCAGCGTGGTTGCAATTCCTTGGTACCCGCCAGGGTCTTGCCATAGAAATCAAAACTCGCATTCACGAATGCAGAGCTTAAATCCCTGGCCCGGGCATTTGCCAGTTGCCAGCGCAGATAAGTCTTCCATTGATCAAGCGCCACGGTATTGACCATGCGACCAGCCTCAGTCATGAATTTGGGATGCGCGAGGTTAAACTGGCCAGGCTGCGCCAGACCAAGTTCCTGGAAATATGCAGGCCAAGGGGTTTGCTTGTCAATTTTCTGCAATCCACTCAGGTCAGACAAGTGGTAGCTGGCTTGCGGATCGCGCAATTCAACCTTGGTCAGTGATGCCTTGGCCAAACGGGTTTCCAATGCCAGCACGGTCGCCGCATTTTGTTTTGCAACTTCCGGCGCATCACCCAATAGCGTAAAAATCTGCGTCACATAGAGGCGATATTTTTCACGTATTTCTTTGGTTTTGGTATCGGTCTTGAGGTAATAGTCGCGGTCGGGCAAACCCAGCCCACCCTGCGTCAGTTGCGGAATATAGCGCGTCGTATTTTTTGCATCCTGGTCGACGCTGAAACCAAACAAAGGGGACACTCCTTGCTTATGCAGAGACGCTATGGCGCTCAGCAACTGTTGCATATTCGCGATGGTATTGATCTGGGCAAATTGCGGCTCCAGGGGTTTTGCCCCTTCTTTTTCAATTTGCGCTTCGTTCATCCCACTCGCATAAAAAGCACCAACCAGTTGTGCCGCTTTGGACTTGCCCTCCCCTTTTGCCGCCGCCTCGGCAATTTGCTTCAATGCCGCCAAATTGCGTTCAGTGACTTCATCATAGGCACTGTAGCGTGCGCGGTCTGAAGGAATGGGATTGGCTTTTAACCATTCACCATTCGAATATTGGAAGAAATCTGTGCAGGGATCCGCTTTTTTATCCATGGTCATTGATTCCAGCACCAGCTGGTTCGATGTCGCTGTCTGAGCCATTGCGGAACCGCCCAGGCAAGCCAGGCTGACCATGGTAGCGGTAATACTGCGTTTGAAAGCGTTGTTGGTTTTCATTATCTCAATCTCTTTTTAATGTTTTTGTATTTTTATATTGGTGCTGCATCACTTGGGCAAAACCTGTACTGCTATGCCCGAATATTGCCCCGGTGAGCGATACACCCTTTGTGTCGCTTTCTGGAAATCTTCGGGATTGGCTTTGGGGATGTCCATGAATTTTTGCGGATTCAGATCAACCAGCGGGAACCATGAGCTTTGCACCTGTACCATGATGCGATGTCCGCGGCGGAAGGTATGGTAAACATCCGGCATGGCATAGTTAACTGCGGCCACCTTGCCCGGCACAAAAGGCTCGGGGGTTTCAAAGCTGTTGCGGAATTTCCCACGCAAGGGTTCGCCCCGTACCAGTTGCTGATAACCCGCCATCGTGGATGATGGTGGTGGTACGTCAGTACCACGCTCACGCGCGTTTTGTTTTTCCGGATAATCTGATGGATAAACATCAATCAGTTTTACCACCCAATCCGCGTCGGTACCGGAGGTAGACACAAATAAACGTGGCTTGACGGGACCGACGATAGTCACGTCCTGCTCAAGTGGTTCGGTTTGATAAACCAGCACGTCGGGCCGGGTGGCAGCAAAACGCTGGTCGGACACGACATACTCACGCGGCGCACCGTTCGCCACATAAGAAATAAAGGGGACAGGTTTCTTCGGATCACTGACATATTCATCAAAGGTATTAAATTCAGTCTGAGGTTCTTTCCAGCCCAGACTGCCATTGCCACCAAAATACAATGTCTGATTTTTTGCCTGCTGCGGTGGCCAGCTTGGCAGTTCGTGCCAGACATTGGTACCAGTTTCAAACACGGTCACTTCTGCCAGCGGCTTGCTTTTCACATCTTTCAAGTGCTGCTCAAAGAAGGGAAAGACGATATTTTTTCTATAGTATTCGGCCGTCTTGGTGTCGAAACTGACGTTACCCAGGGATTTGCCCTCAGCCCCGCCCCAGGCGCCATGCGACCACGGGCCCATGACCAGGCCGTTAAAGACCCCTTTACCATCCTTGTTCTGGCTTTTGATGCTGTGATAAGTAGTCAACGGGCCTTGGGGATCTTCTGCGTCATACCAGCCGCCCACGGTCAGCACAGCGGCTTTGATATTTTTCAGGTGAGGGGCGATATTCCGGGATTTCCAGAAATCGTCATAACTCGTATGTTCGATAGTAGGCATCAGCAATTCACGCTGTTTGTCACTGAGTTGCGCAGTGATGTTTTTCAGGCTCATATACTTGAGAAAATATTCGTAGCCGTCTTGTGTACCAAAATCAAATTCTTCCCAGCGCTTGGGGAAGTTGCCCGGATTTTTTTGTAGTGTGAAGCTGGAATAAAAACCGAAATTTGCCGCCAGCATGAAAGCGCCACCATGATAGGAATCATCTCCCATGTATAAATCAGTGACCGGTGCCTGTGGTGAAGCCGCCTTGATGGCCGGGTGCGAATCAATCACGCTGGCCGAGGTATAGAAACCAGGGTAAGAAATACCCCAGATGCCCACCTTGCCATTATTGCCCGGAACATTTTTCAATAACCATTCCACCGTGTCATACATATCCTGGCTTTCCACACCCTCGCCTGCCTGGCGACCCGTCTTGCCATGCGGCGTCATTTCCTGCCATACACCTTCCGACATATAACGGCCCCGCACATCCTGCTTGACGAAGATATAGCCACTGCTATCAAATTCCTTGGAGGGTCCTAAAGATTGTGGATAGAAATCGACACCATAATGTGATTGCCCATTGTCATACACCCCAGAACCATACGGAGAGCGGCTCATCAGAAAGGGATAAGACTTGGTCGTATCTTTTGGCAAATAAACCACAGTGAATAAATGCGTACCATCGCGCATGGGAATTTGATACTCATATTTGGTATAAAGCTCACGGATACCTGGCTTGGCGGCTTCCGGTGTATCTGCCATCTGGTTTTCAGCTGCCATGACAGGCAAGCCAGTCAACATGACCAAAGTGCAAGCAAGTGCACATTTCTTTAACGAGAATTGCATAATTTCCTTTATATTCCTGGCAGAGTTTCAGAATACCTAAATCACTTGCAGTATGGCAAAAACATGCCTGACACTGCGAAGTGTATGATTTAGTAACTGAGTGTAATTCTCCGAATAAGTTTCCTGTTTTCGACCTAAGCTAGTTATATATAGCCAAATTGCGAATCAAAATGAAAATCGTCAACACTTTCCTTCTGACATCCTTGCTGCTGGCAGTCAGTTATACTGCCTCGGCGGGTCCTGTCCATCTTAGCCATCCGCGCGTCAGTGTCGGTATTTCCATCAATCCTTACCCGTTACATTATGGATATGGCCGCCATTATTCTTACGGGCCGCGTTATTACTATCCGTATGCCTACTCGGTTGGTTATTATCCAGAATTGATCGTTGCGCCAGCAGTCACTTATGTTTCGAGTGTAAGTCCGCCCACAACGACTATTTACAGCGACTACCCTGAAACAAGATATGTCAATGAAACCACGGTCAGCCAGCCTGGCGTGGTTCGTCCAGGAACATCAGCATCAGCGACTGACTGGTTATATTGTCATCAACCGGATGGTTTTTATCCTGCAATCAAATCCTGCCCAGGTGGCTGGCAACGTGTACCTGCAACACCGGGCGTAAAGTAAGGACGCAGGTAAAAGATCAAAAAAAAGATCAAAAACAATTCAAAAAAACAGTTCAACAACCAGGTTTATAAGCTGCAATTACGAATCGTTTGAAGAGCCAGATACAAAAAGGGTGCAATTATTTCATTAATTGCACCCTTTTTACTTCAAACCGTTAAAAACCGGTTGAAATTTATTTTGCCAATACGTTGCGTATCGTCTCGGCCAGCTCTTCCGCCACAAATTTTGCTACATAGGCATCTGCGCCAACGGTCTTGATATGATCTTCATTGGTTGCACCTGACAGCGAAGAATGAATGACTACCGGCAGAAATTTAAACCTGTCATCTTGTTTGATTTTACGGGTCAGAGTAAAGCCATCCATTTCCGGCATCTCCAGATCCGTCAAGACCATCGCCACTTTGTCACGCACGCCTTTACCCTCTGCCTGCGCAGCAGCAGCCAGCGAAAGCAGCTTTTCCCAAGCTTCTTTCCCGGTCTTGGTCATGATGTATTGTGCACCCATGGCAGTCAAAGCCTGCTCGATCAAGCCACGTGCAACAGCTGAATCATCAGCAGCCAGGATAGACGCACCAGCCTGCATCTTGAGTTTGGCACCGATGGTTTCGGGATCGACATCCTTGGTATCTGATGGGGTAATCTGACGTAAGATTTGCTCAACATCCAACACCTGGGCCAGACGGGTATCTTCGGTATCGCCGTCAAGACGGGCAATACTGGTCACCATACCGGCCGCGCTGTTTTCAGCCGACAAGACCTGGTTCCAGTCCAGACGAACGATCTCTTCTACCGATTCCACAGCAAAACCCTGCGTAGTACGTGCATATTCAGTCACCAGCATGATGTTCAGGCCAGTCTTTGGCTTCAGTCCCACTACGGAAGGCAAGTCAATTACCGGAATAATCTGGCCACGCAAGTTGACCACCCCCAGCATGTGCGGCATCGCCCCTGCCATGCCGGTAATAGTGGGCATGGCAACAATCTCACGCACCTTGAACACATTGATGCCAAACAACTCTGATCTGTCGCTATTGCCATCTGAACCTAAACGGAACAGCAACAACTCAAACTTGTTGGATGCGGTGAGATTGGTACGTTCGTCCACTTCTTGCTGTACGGAACTCATGTCTGTTTTCCTCAAAAGTGATGGAATTGAGCAATTATTATCCTACGGATTTCAGCCCCACAATTACTTTATAACACGATAGCAGGGTGTATAAGCCTTACCTGGCAATTTCATGCGATTTTGTGCAACAAATGAAGCCAGCAGCGTATCCATTGATGCCATTATTTCACTATCGCCACGAATCTCGAAATGCCCGTACTTTTCTATCGCACGGATCCCCTGGTTTTTGACATTTCCGGCGACTACGCCAGAAAAAGCACGTCGCAGATTGGCCGCCAGCAAATGACGTTCCTGATTCTTGTGCAATGCAAGATTACGCATGTTTTCATGCGTAGGCTCAAAGGGTTTTTGAAATTCGGCATCTATCTTCAGTAACCAGTTGAAATAATACGCATCGCCCTTGGCCTTGCGGTATTCGCGTACTTTCTTGATACCTGCATGTACCTCTTGTGCAACACGTACCGGATCATTGACAATAATCTGATAACTCTTTTGCGCAGCCTCACCCAAAGTTGCACCGATAAACTGATCAATCTGACGGAAATAATCCGCTGCACTTTCCGGCCCGGTGAAAATCAGGGGGAAAGGCAATTCTGCGTTATCAGGGTGTAACAGAATGCCCAGCAAATACAGGATTTCTTCGGCAGTGCCAGCCCCACCCGGGAACACAATAACCGCGTGCCCAAGACGCACAAATGCCTCCAGACGCTTTTCTATGTCTGGCAGAATCACCAGATCATTGACGATGGGGTTAGGCGCTTCTGCTGCGATGATGCCAGGCTCCGTGATACCCAGATAACGACCATTCTGCACCCTTTGCTTGGCATGGCCTATGGTGGCGCCTTTCATGGGCCCCTTCATGGCGCCGGGCCCGCATCCGGTACAGATATCCATGCCGCGCAAACCCAGCTGGTATCCCACTTGCTTGGTGTAGTCATATTCTGGCCCGGAAATCGAATGTCCGCCCCAGCAAACGACCAGATTGGGATTGACTTGCGGCCGCAACAGGTTGGCGTTACGCAGCACATGGAATACGGCATCACTGATACCTTCTGTCGATTCCAGATCAAACTTGCCGGGGTCGCCGATTTCTGAGTTGATGAACAAGATATCGCGCAACACGGCAAATAAATGCTCTTGTATGCCCTTGATCAAAACACCGTCTACAAAGGCACTGGCAGGCGCACCGATGACATTGAGTTTGATACCACGCTCGCGCTGGATAATACTGATATCAAAGCTCTTGTAACGCTCCAGCAGTTCTTTGCCATCATCAAGGCCACTGCCGCAATTTAATACCGCCAGTGCACAACTGCGAAACACCTGGTACAAACCGCCATGACTATTGTCAAGCAAATGCGCAACTTCGGCCTTGGATAAAACCTCCATCCGGCCTTCCGGGGAAATTTGGGTGTCAATTACTTCGAATTCCATCACTGCGTTTTCTCTCCTGAATAAGGGCGTGAATACTATAATTACATTATGCATCCAATTCAGGAAAAATCCTGATCGGCGATGTTTTTTTCGATAATTGAATTGCGAATTTTTGTTACCGTGCAATCGCGGTCAAAATAATTTTCGTGAATTGATTGTATCTGGCAGTAATGCGATGTACAATTCGCCTCCTTCAGACGCGGGGTGGAGCAGTCTGGCAGCTCGTCGGGCTCATAACCCGAAGGTCGTAGGTTCAAATCCTGCCCCCGCAACCAGTCTTCTGTTTCTAGTGCATTCGCACAAACTTAGCACACGCAATTCAATTTCCTGACAAGAATCTGTCAGGTTATTTTTCATTTTCGCCATTTGTGCAAACGTCACCATTATCAATTTCCAGATGAAAGACAATAAAGATAACGCTACCCTGGAATTGCCAGGCTTCGGTCATCCGGCATTTATAGCGCCGGAGCCAAGAAAACTACCTTTGCTTGCTCAGCGCGATAAAGGCAAAAAGCAGGAGCAATTGAATCTTCTGGAAGTGCTGGGCCCCACTGATCGCAGTGGCTTGCCAGCCTGGGTGCACGATGAGAATACAGATCTGACCGGCTTGCCAGTCTGGCGCTAATACAGTCAGCCGTGTTTTAAATTGATATGTCAGAGGCGCACCAGACTCTTGATCACTGGCCATTGACGGCGTGATACCGGCAAACGTTCGGCGCAACCTGCGACGATGACCTGCCAGGATTCAGAAGCTTTCTCATTGCTGCCCTCTGCATCTACCATCTGAACCGCGCGCTCTACGCCATTGATTGCGGCGCGTGCCACCAGCGCATTTCTATGCACCCTCACCAACACGTCGCCCAGCTCAAGTTCAATCGAGGTAAGTGATTCCTCGACCAGGTATTCACGCTGACTGGTGTGCAAGGTGACATATTTTTGTTCCGCTTTCAAAAACAAGACCTCAGATACCGGGACCAGCAAAATGCGCCCTCTTTCCAGCACAGAAAAATGCTTGCGTCTGGGGCAAGCTGCATCCCCGGCCAACGTCGCAGGAAGAGTATGCCGGTCCTTGATTTTTCCTGAAGCCCTCGTAATCGCATCGACCAGACGGCTCGCCCTGACAGGCTTCATCAAATAATCGAGCGCATGTACTTCAAATGCCTTGACGGCAAATTCATCATAGGCAGTCACAAAAATAATCGATGGTGTTGGCACATTTGCCTGGTGTTGCGCCAGATGCTGAGCCAGTTCTATGCCGTTCATGCCTGGCATTTGCACGTCAAGCAACAGGATGTCAGGCTGTAGATCGCTGATCTGCTCCATTGCAAGCATGGCATTTGCCGCTTCGCCCACGACGGTATTTGGACAATCTGTCTGTATGTCAGACAGCAAGCTTGTCAATCTTTGCCGGGCCGGAGCTTCATCATCGACAATCAGGATTTTGGGAATATTCATCTTTTTGCTGGAAAAACCAATTTGACTTCAAAAAACGCTTCAATAACACCATATTGAATTTGCGCTTCGATATCATAAAGCAAACTTAATCGCTGACGAATGTTTTCCAGCGCCATCTGATTACCTGATGGCAAATTTGCGTCAGCGTGATAAGGATTGATAATACTGATTTCTATCTTGTCCAGTACACGCCTCAACTCAACACTGATCAGTGCAGCATTGACCGAAGGCTCAGCACCGTAATGCACTGCGTTTTCAAGCAGAGGTTGCAATAACAGGGATGGAATTTCTATCTCACTGAGCTCCAGAGGGCTGATTTTTTCGATAATCCAGTTAATCTGCAAACGCTCACCCAGTCGAATTTTTTCTATCGCCAGGTATTGCTCGCATAAACGTATCTCTTCCTGCAAGCTGGTCATATTGCGGGTGTCACGCATCAGAACCCTGAACAGATCAGCCAGGTCTTCCAAAACCTGCTCGGCCAGGCGAGGCTCTGAGCGTATCAGGGAAAGTGCCGTATTGAGGCTGTTGAATAAGAAGTGGGGACGTATTCTCGCCTGCAAAGCCTGTAGTTTTGCCTCACCCAAGGCCGGTGAAAATGCCCTGGTACGTAATTCAAAATATTGCTGAAACAGTAAACCGGCCAGAAAACTGATGGTAATCGTGAAATAGGCATCAAGACGCGGAAAGCCAAATTCAAACCATTCCATACTTTTGAAATAGCTCAATATGAGGCTGGCAACGGCCGCTGGCAACAGACCACATAACAGGCGTTGCAACCACGCATGAAGTGGGAAGCGCATGACCAGCCTGCGTGCGTTACATAACAGCAGCAAGGAGATCAGGCTGATGGTTTCGATAAAGACTGCACTTTCAAGAAAATTTTGCAACACAATATGCAACTCATCCCCACGCGACCACAATACCAGCCAACCCAGAAAATTGACACTGACCAGGATGCGGGAAATTACTCCGACGTTGCAACAGTCAGGGATCAACGGCTCATCTTGCGACATAAGGGGTTTTGTCGTCATTTTTATTTTTCTACAAAATCAAAATTTTTCACGCGTTCATTCACAGTCATTGGTACTCAATACCGGCCAAAGCGCAATTACAGCCAAGCGCAAGGGTAATTTGGGTGAAAATCTGGGATAATCGATGCAATTCTTCTGCAAATCCAGCCAAAACGGCCATCTATCTACTATGACATCACAATTCAATAAAAAAAGCGAGGCATGGTCTGCCCGTTTCTCTGAACCTGTTTCTGATCTGGTCAAGCGCTACACCGCTTCCGTCTTTTTTGATAATCGCATGGCTGCCGTGGATATTCAGGGCTCACTCGCCCATGCAGAGATGTTACAGGCGCAAAATATCATCACTGCGCAGGACTATGCCGATATCCAGCGTGGCATGGCACAAATTCAATCAGAAATTGATGGCGGCAAGTTTGAATGGCTGCTTGACCTCGAAGACGTGCATCTGAACATAGAAAAACGCCTTACCGAACTGGTTGGCGATGCCGGCAAGCGTCTGCATACCGGCCGTTCGCGCAATGACCAGGTCGCCACGGATATTCGCCTGTATATGCGCGCTGCCATCGACAATATCGTGCAATTGCTGGCTGATTTCCGTCTGGCCCTGCTGGATCTGGCAGAGAAAAATACAGATACCATTCTGCCCGGCTTTACACACATGCAAGTCGCCCAGCCCATCACTTTTGGTCACCACGTGCTGGCCTATGTAGAAATGTTTGGCCGCGATGCCGAACGCATGCTTGATTGCAGAAAACGTGTGAATCGCCTGCCCTTGGGTGCTGCCGCGCTGGCTGGCACCACCTTCCCGATAGACCGCGAACGTGTCGCCAGGACGCTGGGCTTTGATGAGGTTTGCTATAACTCGCTGGACGCCGTTTCTGATCGCGACTTTGCCATCGAATTTTGCGCAGCAGCGGCACTGATCATGACGCATATCTCACGCATGTCAGAAGAACTGGTGATCTGGATGAGTCCGCGCGTAGGCTTCATCGATATTGCCGACCGCTTTTGCACCGGCTCTTCCATCATGCCGCAAAAGAAAAACCCTGATGTGCCAGAACTTGCCCGTGGCAAGACTGGCCGCGTCAATGGTCATCTGATTGCCCTGCTGACGCTGATGAAAGGCCAGCCGCTGGCCTACAACAAAGATAATCAGGAAGACAAAGAACCGTTGTTTGATACCGTAGATACCGTCATCGACACCTTGCGTATTTTTGCCGACATGGCCGGTGGCATCACAGTCAAACCGGAAGCCATGCGCGCAGCCGCCCTGCAAGGCTACGCAACCGCCACCGATCTGGCTGACTACCTGGTGAAAAAAGGCCTGCCCTTCCGTGATGCCCATGAAGCGGTAGCGCTGGCAGTGCGCACCTGTGTAGACAAGGCCTGCGATCTGAGTGATATGTCTTTGGATGAATTGCGCGCATTTTCCAGCTTGATCAACGAAGACGTCTTTGGCGTATTGACATTGGAAGGCTCTGTTGCCGCCCGTGACCATGTAGGCGGTACTGCCCCGAACCAGGTCAAGGCGGCAATTGCCCGCCTGCGCCAGAAACTGGCTTGATCCCTTATTGTTTTTCTGTGCTGTCCGTGTTTTACAACGGACAGCACAGGTCACACTCCCAAAGACGCTCAGCCCATACAGTGCATCGTCTTTATTCAGCATTCGCTGTATCCTCAGTATTTTCTCAGCCTCAGTATTTTCTCAGTATTACTACTTAAGTATTCTATATTGCATCGCAGCACGGTGTTTGATTGCTGCTGAACGCTGCAACCAATACAATCTTTGGTTAAAACAAATAATTATTCAATAATCTATACTTAGGAGAGATGCATGTCACGTAAGCTCAAATTGATATTTGCAACAACCGTATTAGGCTGTTCCGCACTCAGTAACGCCGCCGATATCAAGATTGGTGTTGCTGAAGCCCTGTCTGGTCCTGCGGCAAAATATGGAGTTGCTATCAAAAATGGCTTTACTCTGGCGGCAGATGAATTGAATGCCAAAGGCGGCGTCAATGGCAACAAGCTGGTTTTGGTGTTTGAAGATGAGCAAGGAAAAAAAGAAGAAGCCATCAACGTCTTCAAAAAATTAATTTTCCAGGACAAGGTCCTGATGGTATTTGGCCCTACCCTGTCCAACTCCGCCTTTGCAGCCGACCCTATTGCCAATGCAGCAAAAATCGTGGTGTTTGGCACCAGCAATACGGCTGACGGCATTACCAATATCGGCCCGTTCACTTTCCGTAATTCCGTCATGGAAGCTGACGTTTTGCCTGTAACGACAAAGGCAGCGATCAAGCAATTCAACATCAAGAAAGTCGCGGTGTTGTATGGCAATGATGACGCCTTCACCAAGAGCGGCTATGAAGTATTCAAGACCACTCTGGCAGAACAAAAAATCGCCGTGACCGATACAGAAACCTACGCCAAAGGCGATGTGGATTTCAAGGCACAACTGACAAAAATCAAGGCGTCCAATCCTGATGCGATTGTCTGTTCCTGTCTGGCGGAAGAAGCCGCAAACATCATTTTGCAAACCCGTTCGCTGGGCATGAAACAGCCTTTCGTCGGCGGCAATGGTTTTAACTCACCCAAACTGTTTGAAATCGCCAAGGACAATGCAGACAATACCCTGATGGGCAGCCCATGGTCGGCAGAAAACACGGCGGAAGCCAATAAAAAGTTCATGGCTGACTATAAGGCCAAATTCGGCACTGATCCTGATCAATTCGCAGCGCAGGCGTATGACGCCATGCACATCAGCGCCCAGGCGATCAAGAAAATCACCCTGACTGGCAGCATAGACAAAGACCGTATTGCATTGCGTGATGCATTGCCAGCGATCAAGCATGAAGGCGCAACGGGTAAATTTGCTTTCCGCCGCGCAGCCAGCAAAGACGGCAAGGAAGCCGGTTTTGATGCGCAGCAAGATGCCATCGTCAATATTGCCAAGGGTGGCAAGTTCATCCTGCTGAAGTAATTACAGCGCATTTTGTCCGCAGACTGCTGGTTTGCGGACAAAATGACTCCAGCGTTTTCCCAAAGTAAGATCGTCTTTTTTAACCCATTCGTTTGCTGCTTACGTTAAGAAAAACGATATCACCTTCATTGCACAATCATGCTTGAACAACAATTAATCAATGCGCTCTCCCTGGGTAGCGTATATGCACTGTTTGCATTGGGCTTTACTTTGGTGTTTGGCGTCCTTGGCGTCATCAACCTGTCCCACGGTGCCATCTTCATGTTGGGCAGTTATATTGCCCTGCTGCTCGTCAATCATTTCCAGATGTCGCTGTGGCTGGCCATGCTGGTCGCCATGCTGGCCTGCGGCCTGCTTGGCGTCATCGTCGATATGCTGGTCCTGCGCCCTCTGCGCAAACGCAATGCCCCCCATCTTGCACCGATGATTGCCACCATAGGCGTGGCAATCATGATCACCAATATTTCTCAGGGTATCTTTGGCGCCGAAAACAAACGCTTCCCTTTCGGCACGATCCCGGAAGACAGTTTCACCCTGGGCAACCTGCACCTGACAGCAATTCAACTTGCGATTGTCATCATTTCATTTGTATTGATGATTGTCTTGTTACTCGTCATGCGTCGCACGCAACTTGGTCGCGCCTTGCGTGCCATTGCTGAATCACCCAAAGCTGCCTACCTGCTGGGCATTAATGTTGAAGGCTTGTTTTTCCTGACCTCGTTTGCCGCTGCGGCCCTTGGTGGTGCCGCTGGCGTGCTGGTTGGCTTGTCGTTCAATGCGATCTCACCTTTCATGGGGCAGCCCATGCTGCACAAAGGCATTGCCGTGATTATCCTGGGGGGCATGGGCGATATACGTGGCGCCATGATAGGTGGCCTGTTCCTGGGCTTTGCCGAGGTCATGAGCGTCGCTTACCTGTCCAGCGATTTCCGTGATGCCGTGGCATTCGGTTTGTTATTTGTAATCTTGTTGGTGCGTCCTTCCGGCCTGTTTGGCAAGATTTTAGAAAGAAAGGCATAAAATCATGCTTGAATGGTGGGATGGTTTCTGGGCTATATACAGCACACTCATTTTCAGCATAGGCATCAATGCCATGCTGGCTCTTTCAATTTACCTGACTTTGTCCTGTGGCTTGCTGTCACTGGCAAACGCTGCCTTCATGGGCATAGGCGCTTATGCCGCGTCCATGATCAGCATGCAGACGGCGCTGCCCTTCCCACTGGCACTGCTGGCTGCGGCAATATTGCCGGCAATTGTGGCTGTCATCATCGGCATACCTACCCTGCGTTTGTCTGGCGTCTACCTGGCAATGGCCACACTGGGCTTTGGCGAAGTGGTACGTGTCATCGTCCTCAATATGGAAATTACCGGCGGCCCGATGGGCCTGAACGGCATACCCTTAAAAACAGAATGGTGGCATATCGTTGTGATATTAGCCGTCACCCTGTTTGTGCTGGCCCGCCTGCGCAGATCAAAGGTCGGGCGTGCATTTGAAGCGATCAAAGAAGATGAAATTGCGGCGCGCCTCATGGGTGTCAACGTGGCTGGTTATAAATTGCTGGCTTTCGTTCTGGGCGCGATGATTGCAGGTGTCGCCGGTGGTCTGAACGCACATTACACCTTTACGATAGGGCCGGGCAACTATGCGTTTGAAAATGCCGTAGACATCCTGACCATGGCAGTCTTTGGCGGCACCAGCAACCTGATCGGCCCAGTCATAGGCAGTACTACACTGACCCTGTTGCCTGAAGCGATGCGGACGATAAAAGATTTCCGCCTGGCGGCAAACGGCCTGATATTGATCATCGTCATCCTGTACCTGCCCAAAGGTATCTGGGACCCTAGCCGTATTCGTGCCCTGCGCAATAAATTCAAACAAAAAAAACCGGTGGAGGCAAACTGATGCTGCAACTACAATCCATCAGCAAAAGCTTTGGCGGACTGCATGTCTTGCAAAACGTCAGCTTCACCATGCCGCAAGGCAGTATTTTTGGCCTGATCGGCCCGAATGGTGCTGGCAAGACCACGATAGTCAACCTGATCACTGGCTTGTTGCGCCCGACCAGTGGAGACATACGTTTCAATGAGCAAGACCTGACCAGTGTGGAACCTCACAAGATTACGCAGTTAGGCATTGCGCGTACTTTCCAGAACATCCGCATTTTCAAGGAAATGAGCCTGCTGGAAAATGTCGTCATCGGCATGCATGATCATCTGAATTATGGCGTCGCCAGCATGCTGTTCAACCTCAGCGCATTCAGGGAAGCTGAAAGCAAGGCCAGGATACGTGCGCATGAGCTGCTGTCCTGGGTCAGGCTCGATCACAAGGCCCATATGCTGGCGGATAATTTATCTTATGGTGAGCAACGCAAGCTCGAATTCGCCCGTGCGCTGGCAACCGAACCACGCCTGCTGCTGCTGGATGAACCGGTAGCAGGCATGAACCCGGCAGAAAAGACCGAGCTGATGGCAGAAATCGTCAATATCCGTAATCGCGGATTCTCCATTTTCATGATCGAACATGACATGCGCTTTGTGATGGAGCTGTGCGACCGCATCGCGGTACTAAATTTCGGCAAGATTATCGCTGAAGGTACACCGGATGAAGTCCGCAGCAATCCTGAAGTGATCGAAGCCTATCTCGGCAAGGACGAAGCCGCATGAGCCACATCTTACAAATTCAAGACCTGGTCGTTTGTTACGGTCATATCGAAGCGGTCAAAGGGATCAGCCTGGTACTGAACAAAGGTGAAATCACGGCCCTGGTTGGCGCGAATGGCGCAGGCAAAAGCACGTCGCTATTGGCAGTTTCTGGCCTCATCAAGGCACAATCAGGAAAAATCCTGTTTCAGGATGAAGATATCAGCCGACTGTCCCCTCATCACATAGTCCAGAAAGGTGTCGTCCAGGTTGCCGAAGGCCGCGCCATACTGACAACACTGACGGTACGGGAAAACCTTGAACTGGGTGCCTACACCCGCAAAGACAAAGCCAGTATCAACCAGGATATGGACTGGCTGTTTTCGCTGTTCCCGGTATTGAAAAACCGCGCATCCGGCCTGGCTGGCAACCTCTCAGGTGGTGAACAGCAGATGCTGGCAATTGCACGTGCCCTGATGGCCAAACCGCAGGTGCTGTTGCTGGATGAGCCATCAATGGGGCTGGCCCCTTTGATGGTGCAGGAGATATTCCGCGTCCTGAAAGAAATCAACCAGACCGGACTGACCATTTTGCTGGTAGAGCAAAACGTCAGACAGGCACTGAAAATTGCCCAGCAAGGCTATGTGCTGGAAAACGGCAAGATCGTCTTGCAGGACACTGGCCAGCAATTGCTGCACAATCCAAAGGTGATCGAAGCTTATCTGGGTGCCTGAGCACTGATAGCCACGACAAAGCAGTCACAGCATAAAAAAAGCGACCATCATCAGATGGTCGCTTTTTTTTTAAAAACCAGCTTTGGCTTTATTCACCTGCGATAGTCATGTTCTCAATCAAAATCGAACCAGTCTGCTTGGTGCCGCGGATCAGGGTGTCACTGCCAACCGCGACGATTTGTTTAAACATTTCTGCCATATTGCCGGCGATGGTAATCTCTTCCACGGGATATTGAATCACGCCATTTTCTACCCAGTAGCCAGATGCCCCACGCGAGTAATCGCCGGTGACATAATTGACGCCTTGCCCCATCAGTTCGGTCACCAGTAAACCCGTTCCCATTTTTTTCAGCATGCCGGCAAAATTATCACCACGTTTTGTCAGTGACGAGGTCAGTGACAGATTATGTGAACCACCTGCATTGCCTGTCGTTTGCATACCCAGTTTGCGGGCAGAATAGCAGGACAGGAAATAGCCTTGCAATACACCATTGCTGACCACATTACGCTTTTGTGTTTTGACGCCTTCATCATCAAAAGGCGATGAACCCACGGCACCGATGGTATGCGGGTCTTCCAGCACCTGTATGTGCTCAGGGAAAATCTGCGTCCCCAGCGAATCCAGCAAGAACGAAGACTTGCGGTATAAGGCGCCGCCCGAAGTTGCCTGCACCAGCGCACCCAGCAAACCTGCCGCCAGTGGTGCCTCGAACAAAACCGGGCATTTACGCGTGCTGAGCTTGCGTGCGTTCAGCCGCGCCAGCGCACGTTCTGCTGCATAGCGGCCTATGGCTTCAGGGTCAGCCAGTTTCTTGGCATTGCGCTGTGACGAATACCAGTCATCCCGCTGCATTTTTGCACCTTTGCCAGCAATCGGCGCGACCGAAATGGTATGACGGGAAATAGGATACCCCCCCATAAACCCCCGTGAATTGGCCGCCACGAAATGCGATTGCTGGGCATGGACACTGGCACCCTCGCTATTGGTGATGCGCTTGTCTACTGCAACGGCGGCAGCTTCAGTGCGCTTGGCCAGTTCAATCGCCTCTTCAGCGCTGATCAGCCATGGGTAGCAAAGCTTGAGGTCACGCGGTGCCATTTCCAGCAATTCAGCTTCTGGCAAACCTGCGCAATCATCTTCTGCTGTAAAACGGGCAATATTGTAGGCAGCATCGACTGAATCACGCAGTGCCTGCGAAGAAAAATCAGAGGTACTGGCGTTACCGCGTCGTTGCCCTACATAGACTGTGATGCCTATGCCTTTATCACGGTTTTGCTCTATGGTTTCTACCTTACCCTTGCGTACGCTGATGGAAAGTCCACCGCCTTCACTGATTTCAACTGCGGCGTCGGTTGCCCCTTTTTCACGGGCAAAACGCAACATATCCTGTGCAATTTGTTTTAATTGATCTTGGGAATGGGTAAAAACTGGTTTGCTCATAGACGGGTTTCTGTGGACGAAGAAATAAAAAGGCTTATGCAATATGTGGGCCAAAAGGTAAAAATACCAGCAAAATCCACGACTTAGCCAAGGTAAGCCACAGGGTTTTTAGGTAATTCTTGCCTAAAAAGGGTATCATAGCAGCCGTTTCATTAAGTTAATAGTAAAGGCGCAGAATTATGCCAAATCCAAATCGCGGCTCATGTGGCTATCAGTCCAGTGAGTTCGAACCAGAATACGACCGCCCATCAAAATCCCAGTTAAAGCGCGAAATGACCGCCCTGCAAAAATTGGGACAGGAATTGGTCGAGCAGGCGCGTGAGCGCGTCAAACGTGTACCCATGCCAGAAGATGTGCGCGAAGCCATCCTGATTTGCCAGCAAATCAAGGACCATGAAGGCCGCCGTCGCCAGATGCAATATGTGGGCAAGAAGATGCGCACACTGGACGAAACAGAAATCGCCCTGATCCAGAAAACCATCGACAGCTGGAAAGGTGCATCCAAATCGGAAACTGCCGCCATGCATGCGCTGGAACGCCGTCGCGACAAATTACTGTCTGACGACACGGCATTGACCGAACTGATGGCAGAACATCCGCATCTGGATGTGCAGCAACTGCGCACCCTGATACGCAATGCACGCAAGGAACAGGCAGAGAACAAGCCGCCAAAAGCCTATCGTGAAATCTTCCAGATACTGAAAGAACTGCAAAAAGCACAACGCGCTGCCCAGGCAGATGACAGTGAAGATGCTGATCTGGATGAAGACCAGGAAGATGAATACGATCAAGAGCAACACCACGATTAAGTCCGTGAGCAATATGACAGCAGATGCAGAACAATTGAAAATCGGCCTGGTATCGGTCTCTGATCGTGCCTCCGCCGGTGTTTATGAAGATCAGGGCCTGCCTGCGCTGCAAGAATGGTTTGGCAAAGCGCTTGGCACGACCTGGTCGATGACCACGCGCCTGATACCGGATGAGCGTGCCGCAATTGAGCAGGCACTGATCGCCCTGGTGGATGAAGAACGTTGCCACCTGGTTATTACCACCGGCGGCACAGGTCCTTCACGGCGCGATGTCACACCCGAGGCAACCCTGGCGGTAGCTACCAAGGAAATGCCGGGCTTTGGCGAACAGATGCGCCAGATCAGTCTGCAATTCGTGCCAACGGCCATCCTGTCGCGCCAGGTTGCTGTCATTCGTGAAACTGTTGATCATGCTGCTCTCATCCTGAATTTGCCAGGTCAGCCGAAATCGATCAGGGAAACCCTGGAAGGCTTGAAAGACGCTGAAGGCAAGCAACTGGTGGCGGGCATTTTTGCGGCTGTCCCCTATTGCATAGACCTCATCGGTGGCCCCTATATTGAGACGCACGAGACGGTTTGCAAAGTATTTCGTCCGAAAAGCGCAATACGCGTCAAAAATCCTGCCTGATATCCTTGCCAGCCTGCCAGTCAATTCCAGATTGAAGACACATACCGTTTACGCATGGCGACCATCTTAACCCACCCTGTCATTCCCCTGACTTGCGGTATGTTGCTCGGTAGCCGGCGCATCTCCCTGCCTTTGCTGGTACTTGGCATGTGTTGTGCAATTTTGCCTGATATGGATGTCATTGCCTTCAAACTTGGTATCGCTTACGAATCAGCGTTTGGGCACCGTGGCTTCAGTCACTCACTGCTTTTTGCCGCCACTATTGCGACCGTTGCAAGTTTTTTCCATACCGCCTTGCGCAGTACACACATGATGACCTGGCTGTTTGTCGCCTTTGCCACGGCTTCGCATGGGATACTGGATGCGCTCACTACAGGCGGCCTGGGCGTGGAATTTTTCTGGCCCATGTCAGAACAACGCTTTTTCTTCCCCTGGCAATTCATCCAGGTTTCACCAATCGGCGTGAATCGCTTTTTGACTGAACGTGGCTGGCAAGTCATGCGCTCAGAACTGCTGACCGTCTGGTTACCCTGCGCCCTGTTATTACTGACGGTAAAATCCTTCACTTATTTTTCTTCATCGAGAAAATCATCATGACCCAAAACATATTGGAAACCATAGAAATCGAAAGCGCAACGAACCCGAGTGTTGCCATCATCTGGATGCATGGCCTGGGTGCTGACGCCAATGACTTCGTGCCTATCGTCAAGGAACTGGATTTGAGCGGTTGCCCAGGCATACGCTTTGTCTTCCCCAACGCACCAACCATGCCGGTAACGATCAATGGCGGGTATGTGATGCGTTCATGGTATGACATATTGGGAACGGATATCGCCAGGCGCGAAGATGAAAATGGCTTGCGTGTTTCACAAAAACGCATAGAACAATTGATCGCCCGTGAAAATGACCGCGGCATCCCCAGCGAACGCATCCTGCTTGCCGGCTTTTCGCAAGGCTGTGCAATGACCCTGCAGACCGGCTTGCGTTACCCTGAAAAACTGGCCGGGCTGCTTTGCCTGTCTGGTTATGTACCTTTACGTGATCTGATCGCTGCTGAACGCAGCGCAAGCAACCAGGCCACGCCAATTTTCCTTGCACATGGCCGTGGCGACCCGGTGATACAGATTCAGCGCGCTGAGCAATCACGCGACCTGCTGAAAGAACTGGGCTATGACGTTGAATGGCATGAATACATGATGCCGCATTCCGTCTGCGAAGAAGAGATTGACGATATCGGCACCTGGCTGAAAAAGATACTGGCAGCCTGAACCAGTACCCACTGTGCATCCAGTTCCCACGATTGCAGAGACGCTGGCGCAACAAGGCTATGTGATTGTGCGCCAGTTTCTTGATCAGGCTGAATTGCGGCAATTGCGTCAAGCCTGTCAGCCAATTGAAAATGAATATGGTGTGCGCCAGGTTTTACTCAACTATCCCGCGATAGCCAAAGCCCTACCCTCGCACAAATTACAGCGTTTATTGCAAACCCTGGCAATGCCGGATGCACAGCAAGTACGCAGCCTGTTTTTCAATAAAAACGCAGCGCATAACTGGCTCGTGCCCTGGCACCAGGATATGAGCATCTGTCTTAAACACAAGTCAGATGCACCAGGCTTTCATAAATGGACGTTCAAGCACGGCGTTCATCATGTAGAAGCACCGGCGGCAATTCTGGAAGCAATGACAACCCTGCGCATCGCCCTTGACGACGCCAACGTAGACAATGGCGCATTGAAGGTACTCACCGCCAGCCATCTGCACGGCAAACTGGACAGCCAGCAGATAGCGCAATATGCATCCAGCATCACCGTCACCTGTTGCGAACTACAGGCGGGTGACCTGCTGCTGATGAAGCCCTTGCTATTGCATGCGTCTGACAAGGCGCAGCATGCATCCGGGCGTCGGGTGTTGCATATGGAATTCAGCGTGGCATCCCTGCCTGCGCAAATGCAATGGGCGGAAGCAGACATTAACGCCACTCACTCGCTGTAAATCAAAGTTTATACAAGACTGAAACGTCCCGTCAAATGACGCATGCTGATTACCGCCGCTTCTTTCACGGCTAGCGCTGGTTTTTCTATCAAATGCCAGGACAAAACCGCCAGCATCAATGTGAAGACACCAGACAACATGATCATAGCGAAAACCGCCATGCCCGGGAAAAGTGCGGCGATGGATTGCTGGACCGGAAACGCGTAGATATAAACTCCGTAAGAATAATCCCCAACTCCATTGTATTTGCGGACAACGCCAGCTGGGGCATATGCCAGGTAAATCGCCAGATAGGCGATGCCAAGAAAATAAACAATAAAAAAAACCTGCTTGCCCAAGATGACAGAGACAACCATCAAGCCCAGCAACGCATAGAAAAAACGCGATGACAAAAACAGCTTCTCTTTAAACAGATAAGCACTGGCACCAGAAAAGAACAGGAAAGGCAATTTCGCAAACTGATTCACTTCTCCCACTAAAAAATGGCGTGTGAAAAACAATATGCCTGCCAACACGGCAACTGACATGATCAGAAACCTGAATGCCCGTACCCGCCGGGATTCAAGCGCAAATAGCCTATCAATGCCGCACCAGAAAACCAGCAGCAATATATACATTTTGACTTCATGCGTCAGCGTCCATAAAGAACCATTGACCGCATGGGGATAAGGGTTGTGAACAAATACACCTGGCAAGGTGTAAGCGACATCGTCAAGCAGGCTGGCACACCTGAAAAAATAAGTCGATGTCTGTGGGGCAGATAGATAAGTAGTGACTGGCAGGCTGGTGAAATACATGCCAAGCACAAATACTGTCAGCACAAGCATGACAACCAGCGCCGGAAAAATGCGCAAACCCCTGGCACAGATATATTCCAGCGGATTTTTCCTGCTGACCAGGCTGGCAGTCACCAACAAGCCGCTCAGGATGAAAAACACGTCGACAGCGATACTGCCCGGCGTCATGCCCGTTAATTCACCCCAGGGCTCGGACTGGCCGAGCAAGGCAAAACCATGTCCTGCCAATACTGCCAGTGCTGCAATGATACGTATCAGGTTCAGATTATTGTCCCTGCCATGCAGGTAGCTGGACAATAGCATTTACGCGAACTCTTTGAGCACTTCCAGATCGATTTGCACAGATGCATCACCGGCAGACATCCAGATTTGTCCATCCTGTATCGTGCACTGCAATTGCATATTGCGTTGGGCGAGTTTTTCCAGCTCCCGGCTTTGCTCTGTTGGCACATTCATCACGCATAGGTTTTTTGCGCGATCAAGCCGGCTGTTCATCGCCTTCCACCAGATATCACTGGCACTGGCAAAACTATAGACAAAGACTTTTTCTGAACGCCCGCATGCTTTCAGCAAACGGCGATCATCGGGCTGGCCGACTTCTATCCATAATTGTATGGCATCGGTATAGTCTTTTAGCCAGATATCAGGCTCTTCAGTATCAGAAATACCCTTGCCAAATTCCAGGCGTTCAGCTGCATGAATGGCAAATGCCAGCACACGTATCATCATGCGCTCATCCGTTTCAGACGGATGGCGGGCAATAGTCAGGCTGTGATCGGCATAATAGCCGCGATCCATATCTGAAATATTCAGGTCGGCTTTATAAATGATGGATTTCAGTGCCATTATTTGAACACCACAGTCTTATGACCATTCAACAAAATGCGATGTTCGACAAAGCATTTAACGGCACGTGCCAGCACCACGCATTCCACATCGCGGCCTATGGCGGTCAGGGTTTCCGGGTCCATCGCGTGATCGACGCGTTCCACATCCTGTTCAATAATCGGGCCTTCGTCCAGATCACCAGTCACAAAATGCGCAGTCGCGCCTATCAGTTTCACACCACGCTCGTGTGCCTGGTAATACGGTTTGGCACCCTTGAAGCTGGGCAGGAAGGAATGGTGGATATTGATAGCCTTGCCCTTCAATGCCTCACATAATTGTGGCGAGAGGATTTGCATGTAACGCGCCAGCACGACCAGTTCAATGTCATTCGCTGCAACGATATCAAGCACTTTTTGTTCTTGTAGTCGTTTGGGTTCTGCCGGTGCGCCGGCAGCGAGAGGCAGGTGGTGAAAGGGAATATTGTAGCTCGCTGCCAGTTGATAGAAATCCGTGTGGTTCGAGACAATGGCCTTGATTTCCACCGGCAGCAAACCGCTTTTATAGCGGAACAGCAGATCATTAAGACAATGACCAATTTTCGATACCATCAGCATCACACGTGGTTTGTGATGGGCATCATGCAGTTGCCAGCTCATTTGCATGCCAGAACCCAGGACTGCAAATTCTTCACGCAGCGTATGATCGCTGATACTGGAGTCTTCAACCGCAAAATGTACGCGCATAAAGAATGTTGCAGATTGCGCATCACCAAACTGGGCAGAATCAATGATATTGCAGCCATGATTGGCAAGAAAGCCTGAAACACTATGCACGATGCCGCGCTGGTCAGGGCAGGATAAAGTCAGGATATATTCTGGTCGTATGCTCATAATTGTCTGATTGTGATACGGATTCTTGTGAAAATCAGTCCGAAAACAAATTTAATTCGTCCGTTTTGCGATGAAGCTTAAAATTTAACCGCGTATTGTCGCACGAACAGAAGCATAATTCACCTGAGGCTAGTCTGATTAAATAATCATAATAAAAAGCACGATCGTTCTTATTGGTGTATAGTCCTTGTTCTGATGGTTTTTACTTCGTCGTTCAAACAAATACATTCCCATTATTCCAAAGGAGACAAAAGATGAGCACACTCAGCAATCAGCAATACCGCCTCGCTGCCCGTCCGGTCGGCTCGCCAAAACCGGGCGACTGGAACTTCACGACAGAAGCCGTGCGCGATATCGAAGAGGGTGAAATCGTCGTACAGTCTATCTACCTGTCACTCGACCCGGCCATGCGTGGCTGGATGAATGAAGGCAAATCCTATATCCGCCCTGTTGCCATCAATGAAGTCATGCGTGCTGGCGGCATAGGCAAAGTCATTGCATCGAAATCATCTAAATTTGCGGTTGGTGACTATGTTTCCGGCGGCACTGGTGTGCAACTGTACTGGGTCGGCGCTGCCGATGACAAGACTGCTGGTTTTTACAAGGTCAACCCAAAACTCGCACCGCTGCCAAAATTCATGAATGCCCTGGGCATGCCTGGCATGACGGCTTATTTTGGCCTGCTTGATGTCGGCCAGCCTAAAGCCGGTGAAACTGTCGTGGTTTCAGGCGCGGCGGGCGCCGTCGGCCAGACAGTCGGCCAGGTCGCGAAGCAAAAGGGTTGCCGCGTCGTTGGCATTGCTGGCGGCAAGGAAAAATGTGATTTTGTCGTCAATGAACTGGGCTTTGATGCCTGCATCGATTACAAATCCGGCTCAGTCAAAGATGGCCTGAAAGAACATTGCCCGAATGGCGTCGACATTTATTTTGACAATGTCGGCGGCGAAATTCTCGATACCGTGCTGACCCGCATCAATATGAAGGCCCGCATCATCATTTGCGGTGCGATTTCCCAATACAATAATACGACACCCGTCAAAGGGCCAGCCAATTACTTGTCACTGCTGGTGAACCGTGCACGCATGGAAGGCATCGTGGTATTTGATTATGCTGCGCGCTATGGTGAAGCAGTGGCTGAAATGGGTAAATGGATGGCAGAAGGCAAATTCCAGACACGTGAAGATATAGTCAAAGGCATAGAAACCTTCCCCGACGCCTTGATGATGCTGTTTGATGGCAAAAACTTTGGCAAACTGATTTTGCAAGTCAGCGAAGAATAATCTGTCCGGCTATTGAATGAAAAAAGCAGTCTTAGCGGCTGCTTTTTTCATTTGACGCATATTTGACGTGTACTGGAGATTTATAACCAGGGTTTTAACCAGGCCAGTCCTTCCGACGTGCTTGCACGTGGGCGGTATTCACAGCCTATCCAGCCTGTATAACCGAGTTCATCAATCAATTTAAACAGGTAGGAATAATTGATTTCACCAAGGTGGGGCTCATTTCTGTCTGGCACGCCGGCAATTTGTATATGGCCTATGCCTGCATGGGTACGCAGCATATCGCGCCTGAGCTTGACTGCCACATCCCCTTCAACGATCTGGCAATGATAGATATCAAACTGGACACGTATGTTCTCGACACCAATTTCCAGGCAAATTTCTTGCGCTTCGTCCTGACGGTTGAGGAAATAACCAGGCATATCGCGTGTGTTGATCGGTTCGATGACGATAGTAATGCCTTCCCTGGCAGCCAATAAGGCGGCATAGGCGAGATTGCGCAAATACACGGCACGGTGTCTTTCCCTGTCCTGCTCAGGCTGGATCAAGCCGGCCATTACATGCAAAGTGCGGTTGCCCAGCACTTTTGCATATTCCAGCGCGCTATTGAAAGCCAGCTTGAATTCTTCTTCCCGCCCTGGCAGGCAAGCAATACCGCGCTCACCTGCGGCCCAGTCACCAGGCGAGGCATTGAACAACACCTGCTCCAGCCCATTTGCATCCAGCAGTTCACGTAAAGTCTGGGCTGGGTAGTCATAGGGAAACAGGTATTCAACCGCCTTGAAGCCGTCTTTTGCGGCAGCGGCAAATCGCTCTGTGAAAGCGTATTCGGTATACATCATGCTGAGATTGGCAGCAAAACGTGGCATGCTTGACTCCTTATCTTTTGGCGTAACGTTGCGCCATGACGGCACATACCATTAACTGTAGCTGATGAAACAGCATCAGTGGTAATAAGACCATACCTATCGCATGGCTGGCAAATAAAACTTTTGCCATGGGCACGCCACTGGCAAGACTTTTCTTCGAACCACAGAAAACAATTGTGATTTCGTCTTCCTTGCTAAAGCCCAGACGGCGACTGACAAGGGTCGTCACTCCCATGATGATGGTCAGCATGATGGCACTCACAAAAAGCAGACTGAACAGCATCACTGGTGGTAACTGCTTCCACAAACCCTGTACGACGGCTTCGCTGAAAGCAACATAGACGACCAGTAAAATGGAACTTTGGTCAACCGTTCTCAGCACTTCTGCATATTTTTCCATCCAGGCCTGCAACCACGGGCGTACCAGTTGACCGGCTATGAATGGCAGCAATAACTGATAAACAATTTTCAGCATCGCATCGATGGAAAAATGGCTTTCACCATGCGCGACAACGACCAGACTGACCAGCAAAGGGGTAATGAATATGCCCAGCATATTGCTGGCAGAAGCACTGCATACGGCCGCCGGCACATTGCCACGCGCTACCGCTGTAAAAGCAATAGATGATTGCACGGTAGAAGGCAGGACACACAAAAAAAGAATACCGACATACAGTTCCGGTGTCAGCAAAGGCAATAACAGAGGCTTTAGCGCCATGCCCATCAAGGGGAAAAACACAAAGGTGAATGCCATCACCAATAAATGCAAGCGCCAATGGGTAATGCCTGCAAGTACAGCCTGTCGCGACAATTTTGCGCCATGCATGAAAAACAGCAAGGCAATCATGCCGGTCGCTATATGATCAAAACCAACGGCAACAACGCCACTTGCCGGAAACAGACTGGCCAAAGCCACCACAGAAAGCAAGAGCAAGGTCATGTTATCGGGTAAAAACCTGGGTCGCTTCATGGAATGATCTGAAAGTGGGCTTAGCCTGATTGTACTTGAATAAGCCTGGCAAACCCGACAGCCAACTGGCAATTTACCCTTGCAGTCGCCTTGGCCCTAAAAATAATTCATATCAAGAATACATGCCTTCATGCAAATGCCAGATTTATGTAAATCTGATTGATAGCGCTTCGCATCAAGCCAAAATGTTAATACAATCAGCGGTATTTTAATTTCGCCAACACAAAAATACGGTTATGCAAATACGCCCTGCCCTGCAATTTCGACGCGCCACAGAAGCCGACGTAGTGACCATGGCGAGAATACGCCTCGAAGTCAAAGAAAACACTTTGTCCAACCCTGCTCTGGTAACACATCAGATGTATATGGATTATCTTGATGCCGATGGCCGCGGCTGGGTGTGTGAAAACAACGACGAAATCATCGGTTTCTCGTATGCTGCCAAAGAAGACAGCAGTATCTGGGCGTTGTTTGTCGCACCTGGCCACGAAGGCCTGGGTGCAGGCCAGGGCCTGCTGAAACTGGCTGTGGACTACCTTTTCGCATCAGGAAATCAAGAAATCAAGCTGGGTACGGCTGCCAACACCCGCGCCGACAGGTTTTATGCGGCACAGGGCTGGAAACGCGGTGAGATGAAAAATGCCGTTGAGGTCAGCTATACATTGAACAAGCCGGGCAGCTAGGAACTGGCGCTATCAGCCTTCGTTTCAGTTAACGCGGCAACAGGCGCTATTGCTGGCAAATAGATATCGCAAAATTCAGCAGGCATACGGCGTGCACGACCACTGCTCAATTCTATGCATACCAGATCCCAGCGCCCCCTGAGCACGGTTGCCCCATCACTGTCACGTATCAACTGAAAACGCCTGTCCATGGTCAATTTTCCGTCACTGGCAAACAACCAGGTTGCCAGCGTCAATGGCTCACCCAGCAAGGTCGGCAAGACATAATCATATTCACCGCGCCGTATCGCCATGGCCCTGTCCAGGCGATGATAATCTGCCAGGTTTAAACCAAGCGTCTCGGAATGTGCCCATGCCACTTGCTCGCACCAGCCTACATACACGGCATTATTGGTGTGATTCAAACCATCGATATCATTTTCTTGCGGTGAAACTGGCCGTGTGAACGGCTGCGGATAATCCCAAACCATGAATATGCTCTTAATATATATAGCTAATCAGTTAATTATTTAATTATTTATTTGTTGGCGATCACAAGCCCAGTTCTTGCCAGATCTGATCCACCTTCGCCTTCACGGCAGGCGTCATTTCTATGGTGGTGCCCCACTCGCGACTGGTTTCACCCGGCCATTTATTGGTCGCATCGATACCCATCTTGCTACCCAGGCCACTGACAGGGGAAGCAAAGTCAAGATAATCAATCGGTGTGTTATCGACCAGGGTCGTATCCCGCAAGGGGTCGACACGGGTAGTAATGGCCCAGATCACTTCTTTCCAGTCGCGGATATTGACATCTTCATCTACCACGACGATGAATTTTGTATACATGAACTGGCGCAAGAAGCTCCAGACACCGAACATCACACGCTTGGCATGGCCTGCATATGCCTTCTTCATTTGCACTACCGCCATGCGGTAACTGCAACCTTCGGGCGGCAGGTAAAAGTCGGTAATTTCGCTGAATTGTTTTTGCAGCAAGGGGATAAAAACTTCATTCAATGCCACACCCAATACCGCCGGTTCATCGGGCGGCTTGCCTGTATATGTAGAGTGATAAATGGGGTCACGCCGCATGGTAATGCGGTCTATGGTAAATACAGGGAACCAGTCCTGCTCATTATAGTAACCGGTGTGATCGCCATAGGGCCCTTCCAGTGCATGTTCGTAACCACTAGGATGGGATTCATCCGGATAGATATGCCCTTCCAGCACAATTTCTGCCGATGCGGGAACCCGCAATTCACTGCCGATAGCCTTTGTCAGTTCAGTACGGCTGCCACGCAATAACCCGGCAAACTGGTATTCCGACAAACTGTCAGGCACCGGTGTTACCGCCCCCAAAATAGTAGCGGGGTCAGCGCCCAGCGCGACCGCCACGGGATAAGGCTGGCCTTTATTGACAATGCCATGTTCACGGAAATCCAGCGCACCACCACGATGGGCAAGCCAGCGCATGATGACCTTGTTGCGTCCCAAGACCTGCTGACGGTAAATACCCAGGTTCTGGCGTTTTTTATTGGGGCCTTTGGTAATGACCAGACCCCAGGTAATCAAGGGAGCGATATCACCTGGCCAGCAATGCTGGATAGGCAGGCGCGCCAGATCAACGTCATTACCTTCCCATACAATTTCCTGGCATTTCGCGCCGCGTAGCTCTTTGGGCGACATATCCCATACGGCTTTCACCAGTGATCCAAGACCAAGAATTTCTTTAAAACCTTTCGGCGGCTCAGGTTCTTTCAGCGCGGATAGAACATGGCCGATCTGGCGCAATTCTGTGAGGCTGTCTGCCCCCATGCCCAGAGCCACGCGGCGGGTTGTGCCGAACAGATTGCCTAATACTGGAATGGTATGTCCAGTTGGTTTCGCAAACAATAATGCGGGACCTTCAGCACGCAAAGTGCGGTCACAAATTTCTGTCATTTCCAGATAAGGTGAAACTGGCACCTCCACCATTTTAAGTTCATTCAGTTCTTGCAATTGAGAAATAAAATCTCTCAAATCAGAATATTTCATCATTTTTCGCTTTTTCGTAACTCTGCACTAGGAGCACTAGCAAATTTCGCCAAGTACTTGATTTTATTGAATTTTGCTGCGTTGCAGCACAATTCATAAGACATAAAAGTAATTAAAACTCGATTTGATAGTGTTGACTTGATATAAAACCGCCCCTACAATTCGCCCAACTTGATGAAGAGGTTAATGACTTCCGCACTTTCAATGCAAAGAAAGTTTCGCCAAACGGTAACATCATTCAAGGGGATCGGGCCCCACATAACATTGTAAGGATTGTTTTCAAAAGGCGTCTGCCTTATCCCGAAAAAAGTTGTTTGTCGCTGGACACGCCAGTACCAGGTCCCACTGATCTGAATTGACAAACAGCTCCGGCGTCTTGCGATCACACTTGTGATGGGGACGATGTTTCTGATTCGCGGAAGTAGCATGTTGGCGTTTAGCTTTTTTAAAAAGTGAATGACGCTTCGCGAAGATTCAGGAGGTAACATGATTCAACGTTTTATTTTAGCTTTACAACAAAGTAGTTTATCTGCCACGGACAAGCGTCATGCGCTGACCATGGTTGCACGTGATACCACCAGTGGCTTCGTCACTATCGTTCGTCAATTGTTCATGATGTCTGGCGTTATCGCCATGACGGTTCTGGCAATGATGTATATCAAACCAGAACTGACAGACAAGTTCAAAGACCTTTCCCCTTACGCTGAAGCTGAAGCTGAAGAAGCACCAGTAGAACCTGCACCAGCACCACCCAATCTTGCTGCCCTGATGCAGGCACCGGGTCAGGCAAATGCAGATGGCATGATGCAAAAAGTCGGCCTGTCTGAAGAAGAATCAAAAATGCTGGGTAGCCAACGTCAGCAACAATGGGTGACCACCTGGCTGGCAAAGCGCTATCGTGTCGCCAGCGATGCCACCAATATGCTGGTGTCAGCAGCTTACTTGACTGCCAAGGAGATCAAACTCGATCCTTTGTTGATCTTGTCGGTCATGGCAATTGAATCGGGCTTGAACCCTTTTGCCGAAAGCCCGGTTGGTGCACAAGGACTGATGCAAGTCATGTCCAAGGTTCACCATGACAAATTTCAGGAAATGGGTGGCGTGAAAGCGGCCTTGAACCCGGTAGCAAACATCAAGGTAGGCGCCTTGATATTGAAGGACTATGTTTCTCGTGCTGGTTCAGTTGAAGCCGGCCTGAAAATGTATGTAGGCGCAGCAGATGCAGAAAATGACTCTGGCTATGGTGCGCGTGTCCTGAATGAATACAAGCGCCTGAAAGATGTTTCCGCCGGCAAGAATGTGCCCACCTTCTTCACGGCACCAGCACCTGCCCCCGTACGCAAACCTGAAGCAACTGAAGCAAAAGCTAGTGCTGAAGTGAAAAAGGATCAGGTCGCAGCGCTGTAATAAAATACTCGTCTGACCGGGACAAAATCAAATGCCACCTGATATAGATTTCAGGTGGCATTTTCTATTTTGTCGTAAGGAATTTCTTCAATCGCGCCACAGCTTCCTGCAAATTTTCCAAAGAATTGGCATAGGACAGGCGGATATATGACGTTGCCGTCGCCGGGCCAAAATCGAGACCAGGCACGATGACCACGCCGGCCTCATTCAAGATTTGCCTGGCAAAACTGTCGGCATCATCGGTGAACCTGGAACAATCCGCATACACATAGAATGCGCCATCCGGCATGACCGGGATGCCGAAGCCCAATTCACGCAAGGCTGGCACGATGTAATCACGACGACGTTTGAATTCTGCCTTGCGCTCTTCATAAATGGCAATGGTGGCTGGCTCAAAGCAGGCCAGCGCTGCATACTGGGCGACCGATGAAGGACAGATGAACAGGTTTTGCGCGAGTTTTTCCAGTTGCGGCACGATGCGTTCCGGCACGACCAGCCATCCCAGGCGCCAGCCTGTCATATTGAAATATTTGCTGAAACTGTTGATGACTACCACATCGTCATCGATGGACAAGGCAGAAAATGGGGTCGCATCATAAGACAGCCCCTGATAAATTTCGTCCACAATAGTAAAGCCGCCCAGTTCCTTGACCGCTGCCACGATTTTGCGAAGCTCGGCGCTTTCGATTGATGTGCCAGTGGGATTGGATGGCGAAGCCAGCAAGACTCCACAGGTAGCGGCATCCCATTGCTGGCGTACGATAGATTCAGTCAATTGAAAACGATGCTCCGGCCCGCTGGCAATCAGTTTGGCCTTGCCTTCAAAGGCGGCAACAAAATGCCGGTTGCATGGATAGCAGGGATCTGGCATCAGGACTTCTTTGCCTGGTTCAACCAAGCTGGCACAAGCCAGCAACAATGCCGCCGAAGCACCGGCTGTCACAATAATGCGGTGGGCTGGCACATTCAAGCCATATGCACGCTGATAATAATCCGAAATTGCCTGGCGCAAGGCTGGCAAACCCAGTGCTGACGTATATTGCAGTCGTCCATCTGTCATTGCGGCTGTGGCAGCGGCAATAACTGCTGGCGGTGCGGTAAAATCAGGCTCGCCTATGCCCATATGGATGAGGTGACGCCCTTCCGCTTCCAGTTCTGCCGCCATTTTCATGAGTTCCATCACGTGAAACGGCGCAATATTATCCAGTCTTGATGCGAGATTCTTATGCATATGTAGTCCCAAAGCCAAAGCTTAAAAAAAACCGCCTTATTTCTTCTTCGAAAATAAGGCGGTGCATTATTGTTCGTAATGACTATTTTCCGGCAGCGACCTCAGCGGCACGCAGCTTGGCAGCCACTTTGTCGAGCACGCCATTGACATATTTATGTCCATCCAGCCCACCGAAAGACTTAGTAAGTTCAACCGCTTCATTGATGACGACGCGATAAGGTATCTCGACATGGTTTTTCAATTCATACGCACCGATCAGCAAGGCAGCATGCTCTATTGGCGACAATTCTGCAATGCTGCGGTCGATCAAAGGAGCAATTTCTTCACGCAAGGAGATTGATTGCTTGATTGCACCATGCAACAGGGAGTCAAAATGCTCGCGGTCGGCCTTGTCAAAACCGTGCGCTTCACGGATATGGGCATCAATCGAGCCCGAATCTTCATTATTGAGCAGCCACTGGTACAGGCCCTGCAAGGCAAATTCACGTGCACGGTGGCGTGGTGAACGGCTTTTGCTGGGGTTGGCGTGTTGGGTTTTATTATTCATATCTTCTCTTACATTTCTATTTCTTAAGGCATCTCAACTGCATTGCTTGCCAGGCGACAGGCCAGGGGCCAAATCAGGCATCGTAATGCACATCTTCTGTTGCTTCAGCCAATTCTTCCAGTGCCAGCGTCAGGTTTGCCATTTCTACGGCAACACGGGCAGCATCACGGCCTTTTTCATGCATGCGGGCTTCGGCCTGCTCATCATTTTCCGTGGTCAGGATGGCATTGGCAATCGGGATACCAGCATCCAGGCCAACACGGGTAATGCCTGCGCCTGACTCATTCGACACCAGCTCAAAATGGTAAGTCTCGCCACGGATCACCGCGCCCAGAGCAATCAGGGCGTCGAACTGATTGGTTTCAGCCAGTTTCTGCAAAGCCAGCGGCACTTCCAGCGCGCCGGGCACAGTGACGTGCAATACATCTTCGTTCAGCACGCCCAGCAATGCCAGTTCAGCCAGGCAGGCGTCCAACAGGCCCTTGCCTACATTTTCATTGAAACGGGCTTGCACGATACCAACGCGTACACCAGCGCCATCCAGATTTGCTTCGTAATGTCCTACTGTCATGATGTTCTTTCTTGCGCGAGTGCGCTTAATAAAGAGTATATAAGTCGTCTATGAATGCACTTCAGGCTGATCGCCCTTAAAACGCCATCATTGCTTGTCTGAGCAAGGTTTATCGAGATAACCAACCACTTCAAGATTAAAGCCTGTCATGGACGGCATCTTGCGCGGATTGGCCAGTAATTTCATTTTGCCAACACCGACATCTTTCAAAATCTGTGCGCCTATCCCGTAATTGCGCAAATCCATGCGGGCAGCACGGCTGACGGGCTTGGCTTCCGGTGTATCAAGTGCCTTGAACTGGTCGAACATCTGTTCAGCCGTTTCTTCACAATTGAGCAATACAATGACGCCAGAGTCAGATGCCTGAATGGCCGCCATGGCTGCTGCCACATTCCATGAATGCGTGGTGGCCTTGCTTTCCAGCAAATCGAGGATGGACACCGGCTGATGCACACGCACCAAAGCCTGTTTTTCACGGCTGATGTCCCCATGTACCAGTGCCAGATGGGCAGAACCACTGGGCTTGTCACGATACACCAGGGCTTTGAAGGTGCCATGCACGGTTTGCATTTCACGTTCAGCAACGCGGTCGACAATACTCTCAGTCTGGCTGCGGTAGTGGATCAGGTCTGCAATCGTACCAATCTTCAAGCCATGCTCTTTGGCAAATTCGATCAGGTCAGGCAGGCGCGCCATGGTGCCATCGTCCTTCATGATTTCGCAGATCACGGATGCAGGCGTCAAGCCAGCCAGTTCGGCCAGGTCACAACCGGCTTCAGTATGCCCAGCACGCATCAGGACGCCGCCTTTTTGCGCTTTCAACGGGAAGATATGGCCAGGCTGCACAATATCGGCAGCAGTAGATTTTTTATCAACCGCCACCTGTACGGTGCGCGCACGGTCAGCGGCAGAAATGCCAGTGGTCACGCCCTCGGCGGCTTCGATTGATACGGTGAAGTTGGTGCCGAATGAGGTACCGTTACGACTGGTCATCATGGCCAGGTTTAGCTGGTCACAGCGTTCTTCCGTCAATGTCAGGCAAATCAGACCACGGCCAAACTTGGCCATGAAATTAATCGCTTCGGCAGTGACAAATTCTGCGGCCATGATCAGGTCGCCTTCATTTTCACGATCTTCTTCGTCAACCAGTATCACCATGCGACCTGCGCGTAACTCTGCAACGATTTCCTGGGTAGTAGACATGCTCATAGGGGGATTTCCTGAACCGGGCCGCGGTTGCAATATTTGCAGGGCCCGTATTAGCGCAAATTAGTGCAAATGAATGAAGCCGCTATTTTAAAGGATTTACGCCCGTTCTTCCCGTGCTTTATATTGATTTATAGAGGATTTCTTGCCGATATATGTGGATTTGGCAGTGCTTACTCGATTTGTACTTGCCCCTGCGCTATTTCCCTGACTCTGCCGCCTACCCGTATCGCTTGATCTTTTGTCACTTCAAGATATAAGCGGCAAGGCCGCCCCATCAGCACGCCCTGGTTAACCACCATGCGGACAGGTACACCTTGCTCTTGTTTTATCCACCACCCACCGAGATTGGCACAAGCAGAGCCGGTGCCGGGGTCTTCACCAAAACCACCATCTTGTCGGGCAAAAACATACCGTGCCGTTACCTGCCTGGTTTCCGGGTTAAGCTCTGCTGGCTCATCGAAGGCAAATACGTAGGCCATCCTGCGGCCCACACGGCTAGGCGGCCATATCGCCAATTGCGCACTGTCTGGCCGTGCTCTGGCGACGGCTGCGGCTGATTTCACAGGCACCAGCAATTGCTCGCTGCCAGTATTTACCCATACAGGCTCAGACAGCAAATCAACTTCCTGCAAACCCAGCATGCCTGCCACTTGTGCAGGCGACAACTCACAAGGCCGGGTTTGTACCGCGCCACGGTGAGGTGCAACCAGGGTCCAGATCCCTTGCTGATCCAGCATCATGGGGATGAGACCCGCCTTGCACTCCAGGTCAAACTGCGTGTCACCACCCTGCAACTGCCGGACGACATGGGCCGTGCCCAGGCTTGGATGCCCAGCGAATGCCATTTCCATGTCTGGCGTAAAAATACGCATCCTGGCGCTGGCACCGATCTGTTCTGGCGGCATGATAAAGCTGGTTTCCGATAAATTGAATTGCCTTGCCAGTAACTGCATCTCGGTATCGGTCAGACCGTCTGCCTGTTCAAAGACGCAAAGCGGATTGCCACCAAACTGACTTTCAGCAAAGACATTCACAAGGCGAAAAGTATAATTTCTCATGCGATGGCCGCCTTGGCATGAGCAACATTGACTTCTGCCGGCAACAACACATTATTTTTCACTGCTGTCAATTCGGCCAGAATGGAAATTGCAATTTCCGCCGGGGTCTTGCTGCCTATGTACAGACCGATCGGACCATGCAGTCTGGCCAGGTGTGCATCTGTGAGGTCAAATTCTTTCAATCTTTCCCTGCGCCTGGCGTTGTTGATACGTGAACCGATGGCGCCAACGTAAAATGCATCTGACTTCAGGGCCTCCATCAGTGCCAGGTCATCAAGCTTGGGGTCATGTGTCAAGGCCACCACGGCACTGCGGCTGTCAAGCTGCATTTCAATGACCAGGTCGTCGGGCATGGCATGTACCAACTGCACGCCTTCCAACTGCCAGCCATTCCTGTATTCTTCACGCGGATCGCATACCGTCACCTGATAATCCATACCTAGCGCAATACTTGCCAGAAAACGCGAAAGCTGACCCGCGCCGATGATGAGCAAACGCCAGCGCGGGCCATGCACCGTAGTCAGCAAATCATCTGACACGTGCAATTGCTGACCAGGGTCGGCTCGCCCCAGCACAACTTCCCCGGTTTGCAAATGCAGGGAACGGGCAACCAGCTCATGCTGCCGCAGTTTTTCCAGTAATTCCGTGATCTTGCTAAGCGCAGACAACGGTTCAATCACCAATTGGATGGTACCGCCGCAAGGCAGCCCAAAGCGATGGGCTTCATCGGCGCTGATGCCGTAGGTAACGAGTTCAGGCACAGTGCGCCGTATACCCTCCCGTTGCACGCGCTCTATCAAATCATCTTCTATGCACCCGCCAGAAACCGAACCTACCACCTGGCCATTGTTGCAAATCGCCAGCGTAGCACCCTCAGGCCTCGGGCTGGAACCCCAGGTCTTGACCACCGTCACCAGCTCACAGGCCTGCCCTGCCCTGATCCACGCATCACAGGTCTTCAGTACCTCAAGATCAATACTATCCATTACATTTATCACGCCACAGTTAAGATCAGCTATTCAAACACATTTTGACGAATCGAATGTCTTTGCACTTCAGTTTTTATACGGATGCACTGTTTCATGTGATTTCATGCTTTACTTGCAAATCGAACTACAAATCGATAATTGCAATGCGGTGCTGAAAATTAGACTGAATTGACTATAGGCTTTGCTTTACAATGCCAGCCAAACAAAATACCCGGAGACTAACTTGTCCACATTAAAACAAAGAATAGCGGCAATACCAAATGGTGCAGGCGCATTATTTTTTATACAAATTTTTGCCACTCTGGGTTTTGCTGTCCTGTACTCGACACTGGTCTTGTATGCGACCAAGAAATTGAATTTCACGGGCAAGGATGCCACTGCCATCATGGGTGTGTTTGGTGCGTTCAATTATGGCTTGCATCTGTTTGGTGGTTATCTGGCAGGACGTTTTATCAGTAACCGTAATTTATTCGTCGGGGGCATGATTCTGCAAGTCATCGGTTGCGCCACTATTTCTATCGGCAGCTCATCCACGCTGTATTGGGGGCTGGCCTTCTTTTTGACGGGCAGCGGCCTGAATGTGACTTGCCTGAACCTGATGCTGACGCAGCGCTTCAAGCCTGAAGACAATCGCCGCGAAAGCGCCTTCCTGTGGAATTATGCAGGTATGAACCTGGGTTTCTTTATCGGCTTTACTGCTGCGGGCTATTACCAGTTGCAGGAAGACTACCCCAGCCTGTTCATCTTTGCGACCATTGGCAACTTCATGGCCATCGTGCTGGCAGCGGTTAACTGGCGGGTCTTGTCTGATCTTAACACGACGCTGCTCGATGCCACGCCCAAGCAATTTCGCCTGCGTTTCCTGGTGGGTCTGGCAGTCATGGCTACCCTGGTGCCGGTGGTGGAATTCATGCTGCACAGGGCTGAAATCACGGGTTACCTGATTACTGTTGTCAGTGTCCTCATTGCCCTGATCTTCATATTTTTGGCTTTTATTCATAAAGACCGGCGCGAACGCCGCAATATGTGGGCTTATGTATTGCTGACCAGTGGTTCACTGGTGTTCTGGACTTTGTATCAGATGGCACCCATGGGTTTGCAGTTGTTTGCCGATAATAATGTAGACCGCATCGTGTGGGGTGTGGAAGTGGCACCGCAATGGATACAAAACATCAATAGTTTTGTCATCATGTTTGGTGGCCCGCTGATGGCGCTGGTATTTGATAAATTGCGCGCCAAAGGCTGGAATATCGATATCCCCCGCCAGTTTTCTGCCGCCCTGGTGTTGATAGGCCTGGGTTTCCTCGTCCTGCCGATGGGTATTGCCACTGCTGCCAGTAACGGCCTGGTTGCCTTCAAATGGATATTTATCAGTTATGTGCTGCAAAGTATCGCCGAGCTGCTGATTTCGCCGATAGGCTATGCAATGATAGGCAAACTGGCACCACGCCAGTATCAGGGTGTGATGATGGGTACCTGGATGCTGGTGACGGGTACAGCTTCCATCCTGGCAAGCAAATTCTCCGGCCTGATCCCCGAAGCAACTGCCGGCCTGCCGTCGCTGACCAATCCTACCTATAGCTATATATTTTCCAGCCTGGGCTGGGGTAGCGTGGGCGTGGGCATCGTCATGATTATTTTGATACCGGTATTGCGCAAGCTGATTACCGATGGCCCTTCACCCGCAAGCAAGCCAGCCTGATACCGCCCTTCCCCCCCTGAAAAATGCCTGAACACTGACACCCAGTGTTCAGGCAAACCAGCTTAGTCAGCAATTGGTGTAAAACGTTGCACTGCCACACCATCAACCGTCAACGTTTCAAAGAAGACTGATTTTGGTCGCGTCCAGATACTGCCATTATGTGCACGATACACAATCACCGAACTGAGATCAGATTCCTGCGTAGCTTCGCAAACCAGTTCATAAATGCCACCTTTGTAATGACGGAAACGTTGTACCGCAGGCTGTTTCTTTAAAGCCACCGGTTTTGATTCGGCAACAGGTGGCGAAGTCAGTTTTTTCAAATAAGCCGGTACCTTAGCCGCACTGAGCTTATTGATGTCTTGCAGCAAGCGTGGGTCTATCGTGGCAAAGCCATAACGCTGACCCAGTTCAGCGGCAGCCTGCAACATGACAGCAGCAGCTACTTCAGCGTCCGCCTCTGCCCTGTGCGCGGCGCCTTTGAAGCGGATGCCCAAAGAGGTAGCCAGCAGCCCAAGCGAATAGCTATCCAGGCCCGGAAATATCCGCCTGGCCAGTTTGACAGAACAAATCACGCCATCATAGCTTGGCCAGATTCCCAGACGATCACTTTCTGCCAGCAAGAATTTTTCATCGAAGCTGGAATTGTGGGCAGCCAGGGTGTCAGTGCCAATGAAGGCGTTCAATTCGGGGATCACTTCTGAAGCCGGCGGCGCCCTATCCACCATCGACTGCGTGATGCCGGTCAGTTCAGTGATGAAATACGGTATACGTACCTTGCAATTGATTAAAGATACATAGCGGTCTACGACCTCCCCACCGACGATGCGCAAGGCCGCGACTTCGGTAACGCGACCACCCTGTTCTGGCGACATGCCCGAGGTTTCAAAGTCGATCATGACTACTGGTTTTTCAAACATCATATTTTTCACTAGCGGGAACTTATGAAGAGAAATACAATCTACTTAATGCATTTGTTCATTTAATGCCTGTTTTCAGCTTTTTACGCTGTCTGCATGGGCATATTTGACAGGGCATCACATCCATTACATGACTCTTTCACTGGATTTATGCAAAACCAATACTGCACATTATGGCGACGAAGGACGTACCCCCGTACGACCGTTGTCTTTGCGCAGCCGCCGGTTTTGCCGAAACCCTGATTAATTGAATTACATCTCGATGACCGCATTGTAATCTGCCTAGTCGCTGTAATCATTGCAATCGCCAGTATCGCTGCAAAACCTGAGCAAATTTTGTCAGTCTCGCGCAGAGAATCAAGCGTCATCCATAAGTTCTGCACTTCTTCTGTCAGCGTCTTTACGCCAGTCCATGCGACATTGTCTGTATATGCACGGCATGGACACATTTTTGTGTTTGCTATTATGAAAAAAAGAATTCAAAACCTGTTTTCACTGCCAGACAGTGATTTATTACGTGATCTTGTCTACCGGCGTTTATGGACATCCATCCTCATCAGCTCTTTCGGTGCCCAGGTCACCATGCTGGCCCTGCCCCTGACAGCAGCTATTTTGCTGCATGCCAGTGCGACCCAGATGGGCATGCTGACTTTCATGGAAGTATTGCCGTTTGTACTGCTCTCCCTGCCTTCCGGCGTTATCCTGGACAGGGTGCGCAAGCTGCCGGTATACGTGATTGGCGAAGTGATGATTTCCATCTCGGTTGCCAGCGTGCCGCTGGCCTGGTGGCTGGGCTATCTGAACATGGGCTGGCTGTACGTGGTCGGCTTCATGATAGGTATGGTCAATACCACGGCGGGGTCGGCTTCACAAATTGTGCTGACCCAGATCGTCCCACGTGAACGTCTGGTTGAAGCCCATGCAAAAAATGCCCTGGCAACCTCAGGTGCTGAAGTTGCCGGGCCTGCCACCGCAGGCGCCTTGATCAAACTGCTCGGCGCACCAATAGCCTTGCTAGCAGATGCCATACTATTATTAAGTTCGGCATTGATACTGCGCGGCATACATATAGATGAAGTCAGAAAGCCACGTGAAGATGCGCATTTCTGGCGAGACTTGAAGGCCGGGCTGTCATTTGTCGCCAACAAACCCCTGCTTATTGCGCTGGCAATGACGGTGGGTGGCTGGCAGCTTTGTTATAACGCTGCGCTGGTGGTGCAGATTTTGTTTGCTACCCGCGAACTGGGCCTGTCCGAACAGGCGGTAGGCTTAAGTTACATGGGCATGGGGATAGGTACCATTATTGCCAGCGTGTTTGGCAATCGCGTCAGCCGCGATATCGGGCCCGGGCCCTGCATGGTAGTCGGTGTCGCCATCTGCGGTCTGGGTTGGGGCTTACTGGCATTGGCCCCCACCAATAACTGGGGCATTGCTGCCTTCGGCTTCATGCTGATGTGTTTTTCCATTGGCGGGGTACTCATTTTCATTAACTTCCTGGGCTTGCGCCAGGCGGTTACGCCCGAACCCATGCTAGGCCGCATGACCAGCACCATGCGCTGGCTGATCTTGATACCTGCTGGCCCTGGCGCGCTGATCGGTGGCTGGCTGGGTGAACATATAGGCTTGCGCTATGCCCTGGGTTTTGCTGGCTGTGGGGCACTGTTACTGGCGCTTATCGCCTCCAGAAATCCGATAATACGCTCGATTACCGCGTTACCACGCCTGAGCAAACAGGAGGAGATGCAACAAGCTTGATGCTGGCATTGCAAAATGGCTGAAAAAAGCGGGATAATGCCCGATTATTTATGTTTTTTCATCGCCCGTTCTGCGAGACGGGAAAGGGCGATCAGTCGCTGGCGTGAAAGATCTTCACGCTTTTCAGCCATCCTTTGACAACAGAATAGGTACACCAATGCCAAAAGAAATGTCAGCCTCCGGGTCCAAGCCCGGCTTTAAACCGTATATACCCGATTCAGCGCAACTCCCCGAAATGACCGCACGCGCCCTCATCATGGGCGTCTTGCTGGGCATGGTCTTCGGCGCATCGTCCCTTTATCTGGTGCTTAAAGTTGGCCTGACCGTCAGCGCCTCGATACCGGTGGCCGTTATTGCCATCACCCTGTTCCGGCTGACGAACAAACTGGGCGCAAAAGACGCCACCATTCTGGAAAACAGTATTACGCAAACCGCTGGCTCTGCCGGTGAGTCACTGGCATTTGGCCTGGGTGTCACCATGCCAGCCATTTTGATTTTGGGCTTTGATCTCGAAATTTCCCGCGTCATGCTGGTAGGCTGCCTTGGCGGCTTGCTGGGTATTCTGCTGATGATACCGATGCGCAGAACCATGATCGTCGAGAAGCACGACGAACTCAAATACCCGGAAGGCACGGCCTGCGCCGAGGTATTGAAAGCAGCTGCCACCGATTCTTCACGTGAGGCTGCCGGCGAAAAAAACAATCCAAATGCACTGGATGACGCCAGCAAACGCGCGGCCATTATCTTTGGGGGCTTTGGGATTGGCTTGCTATATAAAATTGCCAACGTCGCCCTGAAGGGCTGGAAAGACACGCCGGAAGTCATCTTTGGCGCGCCTTTGAAAGGTGGGTCGATAGGCGCAGAAGTATCGCCGGAGTTGCTGGGTGTCGGCTACATCATCGGCCCACGCATTGCTTCCGTCATGGCAGCTGGTGGCGTCATGTCTTACCTGTTGCTGATACCGATGATCAAGTTTTTCGGTGATGCATTGAGTGTGCCGCTGGCGCCTGGAACCAAACTCATCAGTGCCATGAGTACGCATGATGTGCGTGGCGCCTATGTTCTCTATATTGGTGCTGGTGCAGTCGCTGCCGGTGGCCTGATCAGCCTGGTACGTGCCATGCCCACCATCTGGCGCAGCCTGACCGCTGGTCTGGCAGGCATGGGTAAAGGTGCTGCCAGTGCTGCAATGCCGGCACGTACTGATCAGGATATCCCGATGAAGTGGGTCGTCATTGGTGCCCTGGCAATTATCGCCATCATCACTTTCGCAACACCTTTGCACATGAATTTCCTCGGTGCCTTGTTGATACTGGTATTTGGCTTTCTGTTTGCCACCGTGTCTTCGCGCCTGACTGGTGAAATCGGTTCTTCTTCCAACCCCATCTCTGGCATGACCGTGGCAACCCTGTTGTTCACCTGTCTGATCTTCCTGCTCATGGGCTGGACTGGCGGCCAGTATTATGTCACCGCCCTGTCGGTTGGTGCGATAGTCTGTATTGCCTCCAGTAATGCCGGTACGACTTCACAGGATTTGAAAACTGGTTATATCGTCGGTTCTACCCCGCGCTTGCAGCAATATGCCATCCTGGCAGGTGCTTTGTCATCGGCACTGATACTTGGCCCGATCCTGTTGAAGTTAAATGATTCCGGCACGGTCTATGTACCTGCAGCGCAAGTTGCCCCAACTCTGACTACTGATGCGTCCAAGCTGACAGATACTGCACAACTGCAAGGCCCGCAAGCTGAGCAAGATAAAGGCACCTACAAGGTCTGGCATAAAAATGACACCGTTGGTGGCCCTGCTGGTAAATACCTGGTCGACAATGCAGGCAAGGTGGTTTATTTGGTTGATCCGGGTATCAATGGTGCCTATAACAAACGCCCTGATGGTTCGGAAGTCAAAAAATACGATGCGCCCAAAGCCGTGCTGATGTCTTACATCATCAAAGGCATACTGGACAGGCAGTTGCCATGGACACTGGTGTTGTTTGGCGTGATGATTGCCGTGGTGCTGGAAATGGCTGGTATCCCCTCCCTGGCGTTTGCAGTGGGCGTGTATTTACCGCTGTCTTCGTCTGCACCTTTATTCGTGGGCGGCATGATACGCTGGCTGGTAGACAGAAGGAACAACAAGCTTGAACACAACAAGAACCTGAGCGAAGATGAAAAACAGGCCGCAGGTGACCGCAGTTCTGGTGTCTTGCTGTCGTCGGGCTATATTGCAGGCGGTGCACTGGCAGGTATCGTCATTGCCTTTACAGCCGGTATCCTGACAGATTTCGACAAGAAGATCGGTGACTGGGCGACTGCCAATAACCCTTTCTTTGAAGGTGCAAATTCAGATGCGCTGTCTCTTATCCCTTATGTGTTGATCGCCATTGCGCTGTACTGGGTGGGACGTGAAAAGAAAACAGCTTAATTAAGGTAATACAAGTCGTCCAAACCTATATTAATGCGGGTTGGGGCGTAAATGAAAAGGGCTTGATTGCGAATGCAACAAGCCCTTTTCATTGTTTAAACCATGCAGATATACGCAATAGAAGTACAATACCTGCAAAATAATCGTATGGAAATCTGCCATGTCTACACAACAACCCGCAGTTGACTGCAAAAATCAAGTCGTTGTCCTCGGTGACATCGTCCGCATCGTCACACTCAACAAGAAATTCATCAAAAGCTTTCCTGAAGATGAACGCATCCTGATTGAATCAATGATAGGTCAATTCTTTAAAGTGATAGCGATGGATGAAGAAGGCCAACCCTGCGTTGTACGCGAATGGCATGACGAACACGGCATCATGCAGACGCATGTGATCGCGCTGGATGCTGAAGATATGGAAAAAATTTGAGCAGCCCAGGCTGCCCAAATTGATCAATCAAGTTTGAATAAAACCTGAAATTATCAGCGGATATAATTAAACAGCGATAAATCTGAAGTCTTGATGAAAGATTGCTGCGCAGCCTGCAAAGTCGTGGTTTGCTGGCTCAGTTCAGTGATTGCCTTGGCATAGTCAAGATCGATCAGTTGAGAGATGTCCTGTTTATACGCAATACCCTTTGCGTCGCCCTCACTATCAAGATCATCCAGTTCTTTTAAACTGGTACCCAACTGCGCACGCACAGTCAATACATTATTTAAAGACAGATCGATATTGCTATTACCCTGGTTCAGGGTCGCCGTTAACACTTTCTTTGCCGACGCGCTTGAAGCTGGTGTATTGAGCGCATTGATAATGTCAGTGACCGTTTCAAAGATGTTCTGATTACCTGGCTGGATGGCAAATTTGTCGCCTGGAGCTGGCGGGTTAGGTGTATTGGTCAGCGTGATATCAATACCGTCAACCGTCACCGTCTGTGGGCTGGTATAGGCCGTCAATGGCTGTACTACTGCGCCAGTGGTTTTATTGGTTATCGTAAACGACGTACCCAGATTATCAAATGCCACCTCGTAATTATTGCCTGTCAGGTTGCCGGAAGTAGGTGCATTGATAGCCGCAGTGGCAACCAGTTGACCACTATTTGACGGATTGGGAACAATATTGAACTGGTTTGCCGACGTACGGATATTTTCAAAAATTCCCGTGCCAGGGGTACTTAAAGGCAATTGCCTGGATGTGTCCACCTGCAAATATCTTTGACCCTGATCGCCATTATAAGTCGCGCCATTCTGGGTTTTTGTATAAGGTGCCGTGGTAGTAGAAAAACCTGAAAATAAATAATTGCCTGTACCATCGGTGGCATTTGCCTGGCCCAGTAACTGATCAAGGTTACCCTGTAATTCCTGGGCGATAAAACCGCGATCGGTATCCGACAAGGTACCATTACCCGCCTGTACAATCAGTGTTTTGATATTGTGCAGGGTGTCTGTAACATTGCTCAACGTGCTTTCAGAAACACTTAAATTATTTTTGGCATTTTGCCGGTTCGTTGCAAACTGGGTATTGAGAGAATCTGACTGCGAAAGAACGAGTGCGCGTGCAGAAGCAATCGGGTCGTCAGAAGGTGTTAATACACGACGTCCGGCAGCAATTTGTTGCTGGACTTTGTTCACGCTGACTTGCAGATCACTGATCCTGGTGCCACCGGTTTCATAAATGCTTGCTGTACTGATACGCATGATTACCCCTATTGACCTATTGCTAACAAGGCATCAAACAAAGTGCTGGCAATTTGCATCAATTTGCCTGCAGCTTGATATGCCTGCTGATAACGCAATAGATTGGCCGCCTCTTCATCAAGATTAACGCCCGATTCTGATTGCTGCGCAGCGACTGATTGTTGTAACAATGCAGTTTCTGACGCGCTGGTAATCTCCAGCTCATGAGATTTATTGCCTACCTGGCTCACAAATTGTGCGTAAGCGCCCTGGAAAGTAGTGGTCTTGCCTGCCACCGTATTTTGCGTTTGCAATCCGCTCAACAATACGGCATTACGATTGTCGCCCGAGCCGTTGGTATTGGGGCCGACATTAAACACATCGCCATTGGCGGGATTACCGCTCAAGGAAAAACTGATACCACTATAACTGATGGTCGCACCAGCCGTGTAAGGGACGGCAGTACCAGCCGGATAGGTAGTTGAAGTATTGCCGTTAGTCACCGTCACATTCGCTGTTGCAGGAAAACCCGTCAGCGTATTGCTCGCTGAATTAAAAGTGAGTTTGGTTGCTGCAACGGGTAAAGAAGGTGCAATGGTAAAGGTTTCACCATTCGAGGGTGGCGCAGCGCCATTACTGATCGCAAAACTTACACCATTAAAGCTGATCGTGGCACCACTGGTATAAGGCACAGTTGCAGGCGGTGGATAGTTGGTGGTGACCGCACCAACTTTGACTGACACGGTCGCAGTCGCCGGAAAACCTGAAATTGTATTTCCTGGTGTAGCAAAAGTAAGTGTTACCGGTGTCGCCAGGCTGGAACTGGTAAAACTATTATCAACAGTCACGCCGCCGATGGTTGCAGTCAGTGAATTACTGGCCGATGCAGCTGGAGAATTAACCACACCCACGCTGAGCTTGCCCGTGCCGGTGTTAGTGGTCGGGAAAGATGTCGCCAAAGGTGCAGCGGCCGCCAGCTTTGCCGGGTCCTGAATCGCTACAGCAATACTTGATGCACCAGCCGCAGTAGGCCTGATCAGAAATTCATCGCCCGCAGCTGGTATCGCCGCAGCAGGTGGAGGCGCCAGCTGGAATTTGACACCATCGAAATTCAGCGGCAAGGTTGGTGAGGTTTGTACGGCACCATCTGAAAGACGGGTAATTTTATAGTTGCCGCCTACAAATTGCAGGCGATAGTCACTGGTGGTCAATGCGCTGGCGTCGGTAATTGACGCGTTAATTGACGCGGTTGAGGTATTCAATGAACTGGGCGTAACCACTGGCCCGGCAATGCTGAAAACATTGCTGCCGATTTGCCCGTTCAAATCCTGTCCAAGATCTTGCTGGGAATTGATTGCCGTAGCCAGACCTATCGCTATCCGGCCTATCGAATTCTGAGAGACATCCAGCGTACCTGAGCGGAAATCAAAAAGCCCGCCCAATTGACCGCCAGTGAGACTATTTTCCGGGATCAATACATTGGCCCCATTCGATACATAACCGACTTCTACACGTGTAGGATCAGTTAATGACTGACTGACCTGCAATTTATTGACTGAACTGCCAAGCACCAGTGGCTGACCATTGCCGATGAAAACATTGTATTTTTCACCTTGTGGCACCACACTGACCTTGGTCAGCTTGCTTAATTCTGTAACCAGTTGATCGCGCTGATCAAGCAAGTCATTCGGGCCGCTGCCAGTAGAACCCCCTTGCGCCTTTTCAATGACATCATTGAGGTTGGCCAGTTCGGTTGCGTAGCTGTTGATGGAACCGACTACATTGGTAATTTGCCCATTAACATCTGAACCGATCTGGTCCAGCCTGGTTTGCAGGCTATTCAGTCGCCCCGCTAATGACTGGCTCGAAGATAAAGCCGCCTGGCGTGCAGCAGCGCCGGCAGTGCCATTCGGTGTGGCTGCCAGATTTTGAAATGCCTTGAAAAAATCCTGCAATGCAGGTGTAACGCCTGCCGTCGGATCAGCTACCAGGTTATTAATCTGACTTATCTGGGTGTAATAAACATCAGCCTGATTTTTTGTCGATTGAGATGAATTAACCTGTCCGGCCAGAAAAGAATTGTATTGGCGCTGGATCTGTGTAACCGAAACGCCCTGACCAACAAATGAACCACCGAGATTTTGCGGCTCATTGGCCGCCTGGATGATTAATTGGCGGTTATAACCGGGTGTAGATGCATTGGCGATATTATGCCCTGTCGTGGCGATGCCCAACTGCGCCGCTGACAGTGCTGACTGACCAATGCCGAAAATATTAGAACCCATAATTGAACCTGCTTTTTTGCTAAGTTAGCTACCTAGTGCCATCAATCATGTTTTCGGTGCGATTCGTCAAAACTTTAATTTGATTGCAATTTCACCAAGGCAACTTAGGTTGAGAGGGATTGTTTGATGATCTTCGTTAACTTGTTGGCATACTCAGGATCAGTCGCATAACCGGCCTTTTGCAAGCCTTGTGCGAAGCTGCTTGCATCCTTGGAGTTGGCGATTACATTTTCATAACGCGGATTTTTCGTAATCAATTTAGCATAATCTTTGAATGCATCCGCATACGTATCATACGCCTTGAATTTTTCTACTTTGCGCTGAGCAACACCATTGACATATTCCGTGGTCACGGCATCAACAGTCTTGCCTTTCCAGCCACGAGTTGCTTTCATGCCGAAGATGTTATGGCTGGTAGAGCCGTCAGCAGTTTTGATTTCGCGACGACCCCAGCCACTTTCAAGAGCCGCCTGACCCAGCATGAACTTGGCAGGTATACCCGTTTCCAGGCTGGCCTGCTCGGCATGGGCGGTCAGTTTTTCCTGGAATTCCCGTACATGATTGGGTCCAGTGAAGGCAGTTTTAGGCGCGGCCGCAGGCTGCTGCTCAAATTTGAGGTTATCAAGATATGAATTGAGGCCACGAAGATTGGCAGGACTTCCCACATTGGTAGACGGATCAGATTCCAGCGCCTGATTCATGGCATTGCCCGACATCTGCCTGACCAGTACATCGGCCAGACCCACCCCTTTATTGGCCATGGTCTGGGACAATTGCTGATCCAGCATGGATGTGTACATGCGGCTTTGCTCACTGTCAAAAGGACCATCCTGGCCACCGGCCTGGCGCATGGATTTCAGCATGATGTTCATAAACAGCGCTTCGAATTGCTTGGCTGCACCTTTGATGGCTTCAGGCGAATTGTTCTTGGCCGATTGCTTGAGCTCGTCCAGGCTTTTGCTGTCAAAAGCGGTCTTGTCAGTGAAATCGGTGCGCCCTATCATCTCGATTCCTTAGATAATTTCCAGATCCGCACGCAGCGCACCGGAAGCCTTGATTGCCTGCAAAATGGATAACAGATCCTGCGGTGTTGCACCAATCGCGTTGAGCGCCTTGACAACTTCAGCCAAAGAAACACCCGCCTTCAACAACACCACTTGTCCCGGGTCTTTGGTGATCGTGACATTCGAATTGGCGTTTGCCGCTGTCTGGCCTGCCGCCAGCGCATTGGGCTGGCTGACAGAATTATCAGTATTGATGACAACTGACAGATTGCCATGCGCAACTGCGCAGGTTTCCAGTGTCACCGCCTGGTTCATCACGATTGAACCAGTTCTTGCGTTCAAAATCACCTTGGCAGACATTTGCGCAGGCGTGACATCAATATTTTCCAGGTTACCCAAAAAGGCGACGCGCTGGTCAGTCACGGTTGGTGCTTTCACCTGTATCACGCGGCCATCCATGGCTGCTGCCGTATCCGGACCAAAACGGCGGTTAATGGCATCGACCACACGGCTGGCCGTGGAAAAATCCGAGGTATTCAGTTCCAGCTGTATGGTTGCACCCTGTGCAACCGAGTTTGGCACTGCACGTTCAACCGTAGCACCAGATGAAATCTTGCCAACGCCCAGATGATTGACCTGTGCCTTGCTGCCATTGGCAGCTGCACCTGCGCCACCAACCAGCACATTACCTTGCGCCATGGCATAAATCTGGTTATCAGCACCTTTTAACGGCGTCATCAATAAAGTACCGCCACGCAGGCTCTTGGCATTACCCATTGATGAAACCGTAATGTCCAGCGTCTGCCCAGGCTGTGCAAATGGGGGTAATGAAGTCGTGACCATGACTGCTGCCACGTTTTTCAATTGCAGACTGGTGCCGACCGGGATACTGACACCCAGTTGCTGCAACATGCTGATGATACTTTGTACGGTAAAGGGCGTCTGCGTCGTCTGATCACCGCTACCATCAAGCCCAACCACCAGGCCATAACCGAGCAACTGATTCTGCCGCACGCCCTGTATGCCAGCCAGATCCTTGATGCGTTCGGCACGGCAGTCCTGCGCAAATACGGCGCTCATGACTCCCAGCACCAGCACGAGCGCTTTAAAGTACCTGGAAGATGAGATGAAGTTCATGAAACTATCCTTGCGATTGACTGAAATTGCTACAAAGGAAGAAAACTGAGGAAAAACCGGGTCAGCATGGAGTTCATTTCGGCTTTGTCCAGACGTGAAGTTGAACGGTATTCAAAGCGTGCATCAGCTACCTGGGTCGAGGCAACAATATTTCCGGCGGCCACAGTTTGTGGATTGACGATGCCCGAGAAACGCACAAATTCTGCGCCCTTATCGAATGCCAATTGTTTCTCGCCACTCACCAGCAAATTACCATTTGGCAAAACATCGATGACCGTTACGGCAATGGTGCCGGTAAAGCTGTTACTCGCTGTTTCTGCACCTTTTTCATCAAATTTGGTAGATGAGGTCGTTGACAATGCCGCCTGCGCAGTCGTTGTCGCCGGTATGCCAAAGACAGTAGGTGCAGCAAAGGCTGCACTGCCACTCTTACTGCCCGATGTTGCTGCCGCCTTGCCTGCTGAAGTTTTTTCGCTGATGGTAATTGTCAGCACATCACCGACCATGCGTGCTTTGGCATCTTCATATAAAGGCCGATAAGTCGCCTGCTGGAAAATCGCGCCATTGGCTTCTTTATGCGGCTTGGCCGATTGCGCTGGAACAGCCATGGGCTGATGCACGATAGCTGCTGGCGTCACTGCACAACCAGTAAGGCAATTGATACCAACAAGGCTGACAGCAAGCAATAGATTGATCTTTTTCATGATGTGCTCATTACTCTGTTTCGAAATTCTGTTTCTATAATTGCGACAGGCGCTGCAACATCTGATCGGAAGTCGTGATCGCCTTGCTATTGATTTCATAAGCACGCTGGGTCTGTATCATATTGACCAGTTCTTCAGCGACGTTGACGTTAGAAGTTTCAACAGAACTTTGCACCAGCAAACCCGCACCATTGGTGCCAGGCGTATTTGTCCCGGGATTACCTGACGCCGCTGTTTCAACATACAGGTTTTCACCCATGGCCATCAAGCCAGCCGGATTGATAAAGGTTGCCAGTTGCAGGGACCCCACTTGCACAGGTGCAGTAGAACCTGGCTGTGTCACCGAAACCGTACCGTCACGACCAACAGTAATGCTCAATGCATTCGCAGGAATGGTGATGGCAGGCTGGATGACAAAACCGCTGGATGTCACTAATTGCCCCTGGCTATCCGTTTGAAATGAACCGTCCCGGGTATAACCTGTCGTACCATCCGGCATCAGGATCTGAAAAAAACCGGCACCTGAAATTGCAACGTCCTTGCTATTGCCGGTCTGTTGCAGATTACCCTGGGTGAACAGCTTTTCTGTGGCAACAGGCCGCACGCCTGTGCCTAATTGCAAACCGGATGGCAATTGGGTTTGTTGCGAACTTTGCGCACCGGGTTGACGGATGTTCTGGTACAGCAAATCTTCAAAAACGGCGCGTGAACGCTTGAAACCGTTTGTGCTGACATTGGCCAGATTATTGCTCACCACGTCCATCTGCGTCTGTTGCGCATCCAGGCCAGTTTTGGCTATCCATAATGAACGTATCATTTCTTTTCCCCTTTTTGCCTCATTGGCAAACTCTCGGCAAACTCATTTGCCAACCTTCATACCACCCTATTGTGCTACACACAGCATCAACTCAAAGTCAGAATCTGACTGGCTTTAGTAGCGTTATTCTCGGCATTCTGCAAGACCTTCATTTGCATCTCAAAATTGCGCGCCAGATTGATCATGGTCACCATTGATTCGACCACGCTGACATTGCTGTTTTCAAGCATGCCCCCGGCAACACCAACAGTGGGATCAGCATCGACCACGGCACCATCCTTGGTTTTAAACAGACCGTCATCACCACGAACCAGAGTATCTTCCGGTGGATTGACCAGCTTAAGCCGCCCTATGGTTTCAACCGCATTTGGTTTGGTGCCGCTGGGTACGGTGGAGACCGTGCCATCTTTGGCAATCGAAATGGCCACATCAGGCGGGATGGTGATGGGGCCTGCCTCACCAACCAGATTGAGGCCGCTTTGTGTTTGCAAAATCCCGTTTTCACTGACTTTCAAACTACCGCTTCTGGTAAAAGCTTCCGTACCATCTGCCTTTTCAGCCACCAGCCAGCCCTTGCCCTGCACCGCCACATCAAGCTCACGCCCGGTAACCTGCATGCTGCCAGTTGAAAAATCAGTACCCACTGTCGCATCAACGACAAAGGCACGGGTGGGCAAGCCATCTCCCAGGACAGGAACCGCGCGAAATGAATCAAGCTGTGCACGAAAGCCGGTGGTAGAGACGTTCGCCAGATTATGCGAGGTCGTTGCCTGCTGCTCAAGAATATGCTTGGCACCAGTCATAGCGGTGTAGACTAACCTGTCCATGCGCGTCCCCCTCTCCGCTCAATGTCATTGTATAAAACCATAAGAATGCAAGCCCTGAGCATTAACGCAGGTTGACCAGCGTCTGCAATACCTGATCCTGGGTTTTAATGGTTTGCGCATTCGCCTGGTAGATACGTTGCGCAGTAATCATATTCACCAGCTCACCAGTCAGATCTGTATTCGAATCTTCTGTTGCTGAGGCAGTCAGCGTACCCAGACTGCCAGAATTGGGCGGCCCGATCAGCGCATTGCCGGAATCAGCAGTTTCTATCCACTGATTATCACCAGTTGATTGCAAACCATTCGGATTGGTGAAATTAGCCAGCACCACTTGCGCCAGCACTGCGGTTTTACCATTCGTATAGCTACCGACTATCGTGCCGTCTTTGGCAGTATTGAATTTTGACAGCTTGCCTGATGCGAAGCCATCCTGCGTATTTTTACTGACACTGAAATCAGAACCAAACTGCGTAGTACCCGTGAAATCATATTTGATATCAATGGTGGTATTGATAGGCGTAACCGCACCTGTAGTCACTGGCACGACCAAAGTTGTCGCTTTGGTTTCGGTGGCAGAGAAAGGCGGTGTCGCCACTGTCAACTGCCCCAGGTTGTTAAAACCAATACGGGTAATGGAATTGGTGGTCGCACCAGGGCCAAGTATCAGGTTACCGTCAACCGTCGCAAACACATCCCACTCTATCGTGGCTGGTGCAGTAGGTCCGGGTGGCGCAAGATTATCTACCTTGACAAAAAAAGATTGCACCACATGGGAATTACCCAGGCTGTCAAAAACAGCCAGAGAGGTGGAACTGTCATAAGTTGTTGGGTCAGTCGGACTGAAAGCCACAGGCACAATCACAGGCGGCGTGGTTACTGGCAATTGCGTACCTGGCACCAGTTTGCGTGAATCCAGGTTCATGACCGCGTTAATCAGCGTGGTCTGGGCTGGAGCGATATCAGCCGTATTGATATTGATGGGTGAAGCTGCACCGGTTGAAAGCACGCCAGCGGCATTGGCAACATAACCAGTCAATTTCGCGCCCTGTGCATTCACAATATTGCCCTGCTTATCGAGCTGGAACTGGCCGTTGCGCGTATAGGTCACCGCGCCATTGGTCGTCATCCGGAAAAAACCGCCGCCATTGATGGCGATATCAAGCGGATTATTGGTCGTCGAAATATTGCCTTGCGTGAATTGCTGGACCACGCCTGACACCTTGGTACCAATACCGACCGTACCAGCAGATGAGCCATTGAGGGAGTTTGCATATACGTCAGCAAATTGCGTCTGACCCTGTTTAAAACCTACCGTATTGGCATTGGCAATATTATTACCAATCACATCCAGCGATTTGGAAGCGGCATTCAGTCCGCTCAAGCCTTGTTGAAAACCCATGATCTTTCTCCCTTAATTGAATAATTCACTGATACTGTTTGATTCAGGATCGCGCCATGGATCAATAGATTTGTTTGACATCGGTCATGCTGATATCACCGAGATTGGCAACGCTTAACTTCATACCTTGTGTACCGGAGGTAATGCTGGACACCACACCAAAAGCCAGGCTGGTCGCGTCCAGGCTCTTGCCACTTGAACTCGCAGCAATCTCAAACTTGTACACGCCATTGGCGGCAGTAGCACCCGCATCGGTTTTACCGTCCCAGGTCAGGGTATTGGTCCCCTGCGGCAATGCGCCGATACTCATTTTCCTGACGACTGCGCCTGTGCTGTCATGTACAACCACATCGACCTTGTCGGCTGCCTGCGGCAAATCAACGCCGTAGATACCCTTGCCATCTGTCACCGTCATTGCGCTGCCTGGTGCAATCACGCCATGACCAATCATGCTGGCTGCCTGCAGGTTCTGCCCTGTCTGGAAACTGGCATTCAAGGCTGTTACTGTCGCATTTAATTTGTCAATGCCGCTGACAGTGGAAAGCTGCGCCATCTGACTGGTGACCTGGGCATTGTCCATGGGATTTAAAGGATCCTGATTCTTCAACTGGGTTACCAGCAAAGTCATGAAACGGTCCTGGGCATCCTGTGTTGATGTTTTTGCTGTACTGCCACCATTCATGGTCGCAAGCAAGGATGGATCAACGGTATTGGTTTGTACGGTAGTCATTTATCTATTCCCTCTGACGAAGCTTTTGCTTATTGACCCAAAGTAAGCGTCTTGAGCAACATGGTTTTTGCAGCATTCATTACTTCTACGTTATTCTGGTAAGAACGCGAGGCAGAAATCATATTGACCATCTCTTCAACCACGTTCACATTCGGTGTTGCCACATAACCCTTTTCATCTGCCAAAGGATGCCTGGGGTCATACATCAGTTTAGGCGGATTGCTGTCTTCTACAACCTCATTCACCTTTACCGCAGTAGAAGCGGTACCTGCCAGCGGCACAGCAGTGAACACAACCTGTTTGGCCTTATAGGGTTGACCGTCAGAACTGGTGACGCTATCGGCATTGGCCAAATTGCTGGTCACCACATTGAGCCGTTGTGCCTGGGCACTCATGGCAGAACCGGCAACATTAAATACATTGAAGAGTGACATGATGTTTATCCTTGTATCGCTGCCAACATGCCCTTGATCTGCATGTTGATCATGGTCAGGCTGGCTTCATAGCGCAGGGCATTGTCAGTAAACTGGTTGCGTTCGACATCCATATCAACCGTATTGCCGTCCACACTTCCTTGCACGGTGGGTCGGTATTGCGGTGCACTGCCGGCAATTGACCCTGGTGTATCAATATGCTGATCTGCCGTTTTATTCAGTGCCGTAGGCGACTGATTCAGGTTTTGATGCAGGGCATTGCTTAACGCAGTTGAGAAATCGATATCCCTGGCTTTGTAATTCGGCGTATCTGCATTGGCGATATTTGAGGCCAGCAATTGCTGACGCTGCCCCCTGACAGACAGTGCTGCCTCATGAAAACGAAAAAAATCATCTAACTTGCCGGTCATCTTCCTCTCCTCTGCCGCAAGACATCAACGCATAACGGTTTACTCTACCTTGAATCATATCTTTACCCAACACCATTCAATCCATCAATTAAGTAGACATAATCCCGCCTGTTTTAAGCTTTAAAAATTTCCATATAAAAATTAAATGCAAAAAAATAATTTCTTTATTGGCAATACTCATTCTTTAATTTATTATGGTTTTGATCATAGCCAAGCATCGGCTTAGATCGACTATCCACGTGCACACAGAAAGGACATCGCAATAAAGATCCAATCGAGTTCGACATAAATCAAGGTGTAAAAGCAATTTTCAAATTAATAGGAGGTATTGCAATGTCGTCAACGGTCAATCAATCATCTGAAAAATCAAGGCTCATACCTAATTGGGCATTCTCCACGCTAATTTCCTTTCTTATTCTAATAAATTTATTATTTGTCTCACTCAAGGTGAATGCAGAACCTGTGATATCGCTATCAAGTGGATTTGGGTCTCATTGCGCACTAACTAGCGCTGGAGCAGTAAAGTGCTGGGGAATGAATTTAAATGGACAAGTAGGAGATGGCACCAAAGTAGACAAACTAATCCCCGTGAATGTCATTGGACTTACTGCAAATATTCAAGCAATAAGCTCTGGCTATAATCACACATGCGCCCTTACAACGAGTGGCACAGTAAAGTGTTGGGGCTTAGGAACGGACGGTCAGCTTGGTGACGGAACATTCGTTAGCAAAACAACTCCAGTAGATGTTGTCGGGCTAGCTGGAGTAATTTCTCTCTCCGCAGGTTATAACCATACATGCGCCCTTATTTCCAACGGGCAGGTTGTGTGCTGGGGGAACAACCAATACTTTCAAATAGGTGATGGCTCCCAAGTAGCGAGAAACATCCCAACAACCGTTGTAGGTTTATCCGGGGTGGCGAAATTATCGAGTGGTGTCTTTCATAATTGTGTAGTTACAAACATTAGCACAGTAAAATGTTGGGACCAGAATGCGACTGGGCAATTAGGTGACGGCACGACACAAAGTGGTTCAGGCATTATTACTGCAACAGGAATAAGCGATGCAGTAGATATATCAAGTGGCAACGGATACACGTGCGCCAGAACGACATCAGCAGCAGTGAAATGCTGGGGTTGGGATATCTATGGGCAACTAGGAAATGGCGTGATTAATAATAACGTCCCTTATCTGCCAACCCAAATAAATGGAATTCCGAGCATTGCAAGTATTTCTATTCCTAGTGCAAACGGTGGTGACGTACTAGCCATCACAACATCAGGTGTTGCAATGGGCTGGGGATTAAACGGATCAAGACAGCTAAGCACTGGTGATCAAGTAAATAAATCAATCCCAACAAATGTCATGAATTTAACGGCAGGAAACGGTATTGCAACGTTAGTTTCTGCAGGAACAAATTCTAGTTGCGCAATATTGCAGTTTGGCGTGCAATGCTGGGGGTCCAATATCTATGGTCAACTGGGTAACAACTCTACTGCCAACCCAATAGTCCCAGTCGATGTGATTGGCTTATCAGGCGGACCACCACAAGGTGCTCCAAAAACAATTAGTCCTGTAACTTCAAACACTCCGATTTATACATGGAAACCAGCACCCGGCTCAACTTCATATAGGCTGAAAGTAAATGGCGTAATTACAGTCTACACAGCTGCCGCAGCAGGATGTGAATCCGGGGTTGGACTTTGCACAATTACGAGTACACCACTTCCTTCTGGCTCATACATTTGGTCAGTTCAGGGCTATAACGTGTATGGCGATAGCTCCTGGAGTTCAGACACATATTTTGCAATTTAACGCGAAAAAATCAGTATGACGGATGCACATAAGTGCATCCGTTTTTATATTGAGGCAGCAATGAAAACTGCACGTCAATAGCATCATAGCTTTAGGTTTTTCAAATAATTCATTTCATTCAAACCACTGATTATATGGGTCTTTAAAGTGCAGATCTCGATAATCATAAGTATCCAATATGCCGATTTTAGAATTTCATTTTAATCCTCCAAGCAGACACTGAATTCCCTGCTTGCTTATGCATTCAATACAGCGTGCTTGTTCTAAAATGGAATTCGGAACCAAGACCTGCGGGTAATCTGATGAAACCCTTAAAAACATTAATACAACTGTTCGCTGCTGCCAGCTTGCTCGCTGCGGCTGACATGGCATTGGCAGCCAACCCGGCAATCAATGGCGGCAATCCAGCAGGATTGCAGGATCAAGCCCTGCTGCGCCAGCTTGCTCTTGACTTTTTGACACAACAAGCGGCGGCACAACCTGGGCAAGTCCAGGTCACGGTTGGTGAAGTTGATAAACGTCTTAATCTGGCCGCCTGTGACAGCCCTACCCCCTATTTACCACCCGGCAGCAAGCCCTGGGGCAAAATTACGATTGTTATCAAGTGCGTAGCTCCCACAGCCTGGCAAATCTATTTGCAGGCGAATGTGCAGGTTACCGCCGAGTATTACGTAGCGACCAACCCGGTTGTGCAGGGACAGGTATTGACACTGGCAGATCTGACCAAGGTAAAAGGGGATATTTCCAAACTACCGGCAGGTGTGGTTACCAATCCAGATCAGGCGGTGGGCAAGGCCATGCAGGTATCCATCCCTTCAGGCAGCGTGCTGCGTGTCGATGCGATGAAGAATCCATCGGTCATACAACAGGGACAATCGGTGCGTGTCATCAGCTCAGGGCCAGGTTTTCAGGTAATGACAGATGCCATCGCTCTCAATAACGCGTCCGACGGACAGGTTGCCAAAGCCAAAACCAGTTCAGGTCAGACTGTCAGTGGTCTGGCTAAAAGCGGTGGCATTATAGAAATAGTTTATTAAAAGAAAATATTTCAAAATATTTTGAGTATGTTTCCGTTAATCAATACAATTAAATTAATGCAATATTTTTTTGAAGTAAGGTTAAAGTTTAAAATTACACAGCCGATAAACTGGATGTAGATGTTTGTAATTCCCATACTGAGGGTATCGCTGTGAAAATTGATGACGCACTAAATAAGACCTCCGGACTTCCAGTAAGCCCGCAGCAGGCACGCACGGAAAAACCGGCGGATAGCAAGGCGGATGCAGTTCCAACGCCTTCCCATAATGTACAGATTTCAACCCTGTCCACGCAATTGCAGGCATTGCAAAGCACGCAGGCAAGCAACGCTGTCTTCGAAACGAAGAAGGTGGAAGCCATCAAACTGGCAATTTCTGAAGGCCGTTTTCAGGTCAATTCAGAGAAAGTCGCTGATGGGCTATTGGAAACTGTCAAAGATTTACTTAACGCCAGAAAACGCTGATCATGAACGCAACAAGTTCCGGACACGCTGTCATTGAACAGTGTATACAGGAAGAAGTGAATACCATGTCTTCCTTGGCTGAATTGCTGAAGAAAGAACAGTCCGCACTTGTTGAAAGCGATGTCAGTTTGCTCAATGAATATATCCAAAGCAAAGGGCAACTGGTCAGCAAGATGTCCGAACTGGAAAGAAAGCGCAATACTTGCCTGGTTGAATTAGGCTATAAAGCAGATATTGAAGGCATGCGCGCCTATTTGGAACATGCAGGCAACGTCAGTACGCTGGCAGGCTATTGGGAAAAATTATTACAAATATCTCAACAGGCAAAAGAAGTTAACCGCACCAATGGCACATTGATCAACCGCAGGTTGTCAATAAACCAGGCCACCTTGAATGTGTTGCAGCAAAATAACCCTGCTGGCTCAATGTATGGCCCGAACGGCCAGTCAACAATTAAAAACACACCTGGCAAAGGCTATATAGCTACCTGAACCTCAAAAAAGAAGCGGGTATCAAGCAAACAGATCCTAATTAGGGTCTGTTTTAATTTGTGGCAAGGAACTGCTGACTGGTTTCACTGGCGCAATCGGCACATCGACCGCTGCTTCGGGCAATACAGCCAGAATAGTGACCGACACCCGCCGGTTTCTGGCACGCCCTTCTGGCGTTTCGTTTTCGCTGACTGGCAATTTTGCGCCCTGCCCCACCGCAGTCACCCGCGCCTCATCCACGCCGTTTTCGGTCAGCAAGCGTGCTACCGTACTGGCCCTGACCGCAGATAATTCCCAGTTGGAAGGGTAAATCGGATTTTTGATAGGTACGTTATCAGTATGCCCTTCGACCTGGATTGCATGCGTATCAATCTTGAGCACACCGGCAATCGCTTTCAAAGCCTGTATGGAATCCACGTTTAAGCGAGCATCGCCAGGGGCAAACAACAGGCTGGCATTGATTTCTATGGTAATACCCCGGCTGGTCTGGCTGACCCTGACCTTGCCTTCGCGCACCAGTGGTTCCAGTACAGTCATGATGTCTTTGGCCATGGTAGTCATCTGCGCACGTTCTTTACGCAATGCTTCGCTGGCGCGATTTTTTATCAGCGGCAGCGGATCGAGCCTGACTGCCGGGTCGCTGCTACTCTCCACCGGTTTTGGCTGGAGCACCATGACTTTGCCAAAAGCACCGGTCAGTGAATTCGATAAAACCCGGTATTTACCTTCGTTGACCGAAGAAATGGCATACATCACCACAAAGAAAGCAAATAGCAACGTAATAAAATCCGCGTAAGAAACCAGCCATCGCTCATGGTTTTCTGGTTCTTCGTGGTATTTTTTTCTGGCCATATGAGTTGATTTAATGAGGCATGCTTAGTTTTTATGATTGGTCAGTCTTTCCTCAACCACACGCGGGCTGTCGCCCAGGGCAATACTGTAGAAGATATCTGACAGCATTTCACGTCTCGTCACCTCACGCATGATGATCTCTTTTAATTTATGACTGACTGGCAAAAACAACAAATTCGCCATGCCTACACCATAAATCGTGGCGACAAAAGCAACTGCAATGCCGCCACCCAGTTTGGATGGGTCACTCAGGTTTTCCATCACATGAATCAGGCCCAGCACTGCGCCCAAAATCCCGATAGTGGGCGAATAACCGCCAGCTGCTTCCCAGATTTTTGCGGCCTGGCGTTGCTCCATTTCATACAGCGAAATATCAACGTCAAGGATATCCTTCAGGCGTATTGGATCTATACCGTCAATCACCAGACGCAAACCCTTGCCAATGAAAGGATCGGTAGAGGCATTCATATAGCGTTCAAGGCTTAAAAAGCCTTCACGCCTGGCAACCACGCTCCAGACCAGGGCATCTTCAACATTCTTCTTGCTGGTGTCAGGCGGCTCGGAAACGATCCAGCGCAGCATGCGCAGCCCTTGCCTGAATGAATTCAAACGACTTTGCATCAAGACCGCGCCCAGTGTACCGACCACCACGATCACAAATGCCGCTGGCTGCACCAAGGAAGACAAGCGTCCACCCTCCAGCAATTGGCCAGATACGATGCCGCCGACAACCAGAATCAGTCCGACTACGCTAGCCCAGTCCACGCTTTCTCCCTTAAGTATGCCCTGAGCCTGGCCACGGCCTGACTATGTAATTGTGATATCCGCGATTCTGAGACCCCCATCACGGCGCCAATTTCCTTGAGATTCAATTCCTGTTCGTAGTACAGGCCCATCAATAGTTTTTCGCGTTCAGGCAGGCTGTCAATCGCACCGATCACGGCATCACGGAAATCATCGTTCAGCAAATCCTGCAAGGGGTCGCCAGACAGGTCAGAACAGTAATGATCAAGAAAATGCTCTTTGGTATCGGCGTCATGAAAGTCTTCGTAATACACCAGTTGATGGCCACCGCTGTCGGTCAGCAAATCCTGGTATTCTTCGAGACTGAGCTTGAGCGATTTTGCCACCTCGGTTTCCAGTGGTGGTCGCCCCAGCTTTTGTTGCAGACTATTCATGGCATTTTCGATTTTGCGCATATTCTGGCGCACACCACGCGGCAACCAGTCACTGCTGCGCAATTCATCGAGCATGGCACCGCGTATGCGTTGCACCGCATAGGTTTCAAACTGCGCGCCGTGGGTATCTTCATAGCGGTTAACGGCGTCCAGCAAGCCTATCATGCCGGCCTGCACAAGATCATCCACCTCCACGCTGGGGGGCAAACGCGCCTTCAACTGGTAAGCAAGGCGCTTGACCAGTGGGGCGTGCTCCCTCAGGAGGAAATTTTTATCTGACTTTCCGCTAGCGGTGTACATTTTTTAATTAAATTCCGAGACCAACACCCAACTCAGGGACTCCCTCTATGCCCAAGGTGGTGCGTGCACTCATCGCCAATTGCTCAGCCAGCCTGGAAAAAGCCAGCGAAGCACGCGCCTTCGGAAAAGCATCAATCACTGAGCGTCCCAAATGTGCCGCCTTTCTCAAATGTTCATCGTCCGGCACATTGCCGACATAGTGCAAAGGCACCGCCAGATAACGGCCTGCCGCCTGAGCCATATTCGTATAAATCAATCTTGCCTCTTTTTCCGAAGCGCCAGAAACCAAAATACCATAGCCACGTCGACCCAACCTGTTGCTGACCCGCTTGATCAGGCCATATGCAGCCTTGATCATGTCAGGGTCGGCAGAAACCTGTATCACCAATTCGCTATCATCCAGAGAGGCGAGCGGAAAACCAGCTTCGAGGTTGATTTCACTGTCAACGATAACCAGATCCGAGCGATGCGCGACCACATCAAAAACCCTGGACAATTGCCGCGCACCTTCTGGCGGTAATTTTGCCATGCAATCTGCATTGCGCGTCAACATGGTGACCGACAAGCCGGCAGCGACGATTTTAATCGCCTCCTTCATTGTACGCTGTTGTTGCGCTACATCCAATAAGGTCTGATCATTGCTTGCGTTGAGCCAGGCACCAATACTGTCTTCCGAAGCCCGGGCGTCAACCATCGTGACCTGGTTACCCTGACGTGCCAGGGTAACCCCCAGGTTGACGAGCATGCCACTCTTCTCGTCTTCTTTCAATGCCGACAAAAACGTAAATACCCGGGGCTTGGGCCCCGCCAGCATGCGGCGCAAACCTTCTGCCTGATCAAATCTAGCCAAGAGACACCTCCCGGTTTGCCGTAGTTGCACTTCCTGAAATACGGCCGCCTGTGGCTGTACCCGCCATTAGCAGAGGCAGTTCCTCGTCGAGAAAGCGGAAAGCAGCGGTTTCGCGCTTCAATTTAAAGGCGCGGTCAATCAGGTATTGCTTGTTGGCGATATGCAGATCTTCCGGTACCCGCTGGCCGCTGGCGACGTAATACACCATCAGCTTCTGGCGAATGGCAATATCAAGTGCGCCGCCTATCGTGGCAGCTTCATCGAGCTTGGTTAAAATGCAACCGGCCAGACCATTTCCCTGGTAAGCACGCACCACTTCACTCAGGGTTTCACCAGTTGATGTTGCATTGAGGCATAGCAGACGCTTCACCGGGGTGTCTGTTCCTGACAACATGGCAACTTGTTCGGTCACCATTTTGTCGCGCTGGCTGACGCCGACAGTATCAATCAATACCGTATGTTTGTTTTTTAATTCAGCCAGGGCAATACGCAAATCTGCCTCGTCCTTGACCGCATGCACCATCACCCCCAGGATTTTTCCGTAGATGCGCAGCTGTTCAAAACCACCGATACGGTATCCATCGGTCGTAATCAGCGCCAGCTTGGAAGGGCCGTGACGCATTACACACCGTGCGGCCAATTTGGCCGTGGTCGTCGTTTTGCCTACGCCGGTAGGGCCGACCAGGGCATATACCCCACCCTTCTCCAGCATTTCGTTTTCATTGTCTATGGTGGACAGGTTACGTATCAACACATTCTTGATCCAGTCCAAGCCATTATCGATCTTTTCAGCCTCTGGCAATTTTTCTACCAGATAGCGCGACAGGCTTGCGCTAAACCCCGTTGCCAGCATTTCACGCAGGATTTCTGCTTTTTGCGGTTGGCGCTTCTGGGTTTGCGTCCATGATATTTCAGCCAGTTGCGACTCCAGCATGCTGCGCATGGAGCGTATTTCAGACATCACGTTATTTAATTCGCTGACACTCACCGGTGGCACCTCTACCTCAGTAGGTACCGTCACTTTCAGGGGCCGATGCGTGGCAATTACAGGTTCCGCCTGAAAACGTGGCGCAAACCTTGGTTCATCCGGTACGGGGGCCTGATCACCTGACGCCGGCGCTATCGCGCTGATGGCCTCATCGGCCATTGCCAGTATCTCCACCTTGCCATCGACATTGCGGTTGGACAGGATGACCGCGTCTGCACCCAGTGCATCCCGCAACTGGCGCAAAGCTTCGCGAGAAGTATTAGCGGTAAATTTTCTGACGTTCATGATTGACCTCCGACCAGACTGGTGACTCTAATTGTTTTTGTTTCAGGTAATTCTGCATGCGATAAAACCTTCAATTGCGGCAGCGTGCGGCGCAAGAAGCGTGATAACAGGGCGCGCAACGGGGCTGGCACCAGCAAGACCGGGGTTAAACCCAGTTGTTCCTGATGCTGGGCCGCAGCTTCGGTCTGGCTGGACAAGGTATCGGCCAGCCCAGGCTCTATGCCTGCGCCATCACTGCCACTGGTTTGCAGGGCCTGCATCAGCAAGCGCTCAAGCCGATTGTCGAGTGTCATCACAGTCAATTCATTACCCGTCGGGAAGATCTGCTGAACGATGGCACGGCCCAAAGCAACCCTGACCTGGGCCGTCAACTCATTGGCGTCCTGGGTATGCATGGCTTGCTCGGACAAGGTTTCTATGATGGTGCGCATGTCACGGATATGCACGCCTTCAATCAACAGGTTTTGCAAGACCTTCTGCAAGACAGACAAAGGCAGGATTTTCGGTACCAGCTCTTCCACCATCTTCGGCATTTCCTTGGCCAGGTGGTCCATCAGCAGCTGTACTTCCTGACGTCCCAATAGCTCGGCCGCATGGCTGGTGATCAGATGATTCAAATGTGTAGCTATGACCGTACCGGAATCCACCACGGTATAGCCCATGGCCTGCGCCTGTTCGCGCATGCCACCATCTATCCATACGGCAGGCAAGCCAAAAGCCGGGTCATTGGTCACGGTACCTGGCAAGTTGCCAGTCACCATGCCAGGGTTGATCGCCAGATACTGACCACTAAGGGCCTCGCCCGCGCCAACCTCTACGCCTTTAAGTGTGATGCGGTAGGCAGAAGGCTTCAATTCCAGATTGTCACGGATATGTACCGGGGGTGACAGGAAGCCAACCTCCTGAGCAAACTTTTTGCGTATGCCCTTGATACGGCGCAGCAATTCCCCGCCCTGGGTCTTGTCTACCAGCGGTATCAGGCGATAACCGACTTCCAGGCCCAATGTATCAACCGGCAAGATATCCTGCCAGGTGGCTTCTTCCATTTCCTGGGTCGGTACAGTGGGAGCGCTTGTTGCCGATGCTTCTTCTGGCGGTGGTGCGTTATTGCGCTTGTTCATCAGATAGCCGCCACCACCCAGAATAGCCGCCAACAAGATAAAGGCCACATGCGGCATGCCTGGTATCAAGCCCATGCCACCGATAATCGCCCCGGTGATGATCATCACCTGCGGCTTGGCAAACAGCTGTCCTATCAACTGGCCACTGATGTCCTGGTCACTGGCAACCCGTGATACCACGACGCCGGCAGCAGTGGAGATGATCAGCGATGGAATCTGTGCCACCAGGCCGTCACCAATCGCCAGCAAGGTATAATTTTTCAGCGCGGCGGCAAAATCCAGGTCATGCTGCACCATGCCAACGATAAGGCCGCCGACGATATTAATAACCGTCACCATGATGCCTGCGACAGCATCACCACGCACATATTTACTGGCACCATCCATCGCGCCATAAAATTCGGCCTCTTGCGCCACTTCAGTACGGCGGCGACGCGCCTCCTGCTCAGCAATCAGGCCGGCGTTCAAGTCTGCGTCAATCGCCATTTGCTTGCCTGGCATCGCATCCAGGGCAAAACGTGCACCCACTTCAGCAATACGGCCAGCACCCTTGGTGACCACGGTAAAGTTGATGATGGTCAGGATGACGAACACCACGATACCCACTGTGTAATTACCACCGATCAGAAAATGGCCAAAGGCTTCAATTACTTTGCCGGCTGCGTCTGGCCCGGTATGCCCCTCAGTCAGCACGACACGTGTTGACGCCACATTCAATGACAGGCGCAGCATGGTACTGACCAGCAGTACCGTCGGAAACACCATGAAATCGAGCGGCTTGATGGTGTACAGGCTGGTCAGCAGAACGATAATCGCAATCGCGATATTAAAGCTGAAAAACACATCGAGAATAAACGCTGGCAAAGGCAAAATCATCATCGCCAGCATCAGAATGATGAGGAAAGGCGCAGCCAGCGCCCGGGTGTTCATGCCATTCATCCAGGCAGGTAAGGTGAGGCCATTCATGCAATTGCTCCTGCTTGATTATTCGGGTCCAGCTCTGGTGGCACGGGCAATTCATCAGGTTTTACCGGCTTATTGCCGCCATGGGTACGATAAGTACGCAACTGATAGACATAGGCCAGAACCTCTGCCACCGCTGCATAGAGGGTTTCAGGGATTTCATCCCCCAGCTCCGTATGTTTGTATAAAGCACGTGCCAGCGGTGGTGCTTCCAGCAACGGGATTTTGTGCTGCACACCCAGCTCACGAATTTTTGCGGCGACAGCATCAGCACCTTTGGCCACCACTTTCGGCGCACCTGAGCCGCCTTCGGTATATTTGAGTGCTACCGCAAAGTGAGTCGGATTGGTGACGATGACATCTGCAGTAGGAATTTCAGCCATCATGCGGCGGCGCGCCATTTCACGTTGCTGTGCACGGATTTTTGCCTTGATTTGCGGATTACCGTTGGATTCCTTGGATTCCTGAACCACTTCCTGATGGGTCATCTTCAGTTTTTGCGCGTACTGCCACATCTGGTATGGCGCATCGATCGCTGCAATCACGACCAGTGAAGCAACAATGGCGAGAAAACACACACCCATCATATGGCCGACATGCGCCGGGCCGTTCTTGATCGCTTCCAGGGGCAAGCCAAATATGGCGCTTTTCTGGTTCATGATCACTACCCAGGCGACACTGCCGACCAGGATGGTTTTCACGATCGCCTTTAACAATTCCACACCTGCGCGGGTAGAAATCATATTTCCAAGGCCCGAAATCGGGTTCATGCGCGAGAAATTGGGTTGCAGAGCCTTGGAACTGAACAGCCATCCACCAATTAAAATTGGCGAACCCAGGGCAACAATCAGCAATATCACAGCGATGGGGGCGAAAGCTACCAATACGTCCCACAGGCTGCCACCTATCTTGGAAAACAGCAGCGCCGGATCATAGATGACTTCGCGTTCCAGCGATAAACCTATGATCAGTGCATGATTCAACTGATGCACCAGACCATCGCCCATGGCCCACAAGGACCCGCCTGCGGCCAGCAAAATGGTACAAGTAGACAATTCACGCGAACGTGGAACATCGCCCTCTTCCCGCGCTTGTTCAAGGCGCTTGGGCGAGGCCGGTTCGGTTCTTTCGAGATCGCTATCTTCGGCCATTGCCGACTCCTGTTATTTCCACAAAGCAACCAGCACTTCGTTTACGCAAATTTACAGATGTGATTATTAGCCATGCAGGCAACACAAGATGCGGGGAATAAAGGAAGAAATACCCCTTTCCTCTCGGTAAAGGCCGGTCGGAGGAGTTAAATAAGCGCTGAGAAGCACTTCAGGGATTGGGGATGATGTGAAAAAACTTCTTTTGATGCTTGCCTGAACTGCGGGGCAAGCAAGAGCGAAGAAAAATGAGGGAAAGTCGATATTTTTTTTACTAAACGAAAACCAGGGTGTCGACAAAATCGCAGGCAAAGAGCCTAAAAAATATGTTTACACACCCGGGTCTCATTGAGAACGCAATCCCATTGCTCTTTACATTTAAGAGACAACAAGTTAGCAGCGTTTTTACTTCAGACGCATATCGTTCTTCACAGAACGGACACCTTTAACATTGCGCGTAATGATAACGGCTTTATCAATATTCTCTGGAGAAGTAACAAAACCGCTTAACTGGACTGCGCCTTTGAATGTTTCCACATTAATTTCTGCAGATTTCAAGCTAGGCTCATTAAAAATTTCGGCTTTTACCTTGGTCGTAATAACAGCATCATCAACATACTCCCCTGTGCCTTCGGTGGTCGCTGTTGAAGCACAACCGGCGATAGCCAGCAAAGAAGCAGAGAACACAAGCGTCATTATACGTTGAGCGATTTTCATTTTTTAACTTTCTAAGTTGATTAGGCAAAAGCAAGAGATTAATACTTGCAGCGCAGTAAAAACAAACGATGGATCAAGTTTGACTCAATAGAAAACGTTGCTCTGTACGCTAGCGAACAAAGGACTACTTATTTTTGTGACATGCTGTATTCATACGATTTTGTGCGCCAACGTACAGACCGGCCGCTGAATTAAATTTACCGTTGCTGTACGCGAATATAAAAAGTGACCTGAAAGCGCTCGGATTGAAGGCGCTACCAATCAAGTTAAAGCAAGCAAGACATCTCCTCATTAATATCAGTCGTAATTGACAGAAAGCGAAAAATCATGATGGCGAAACGAGAAGCATATATCAAAAGAATCAAGGCACAGCTCGACGATTTGAATATAGCCTTGACCGACGCGGAAGCGCGGGCAGAAAAATCCAAAGAAGCCGCACAAGCAAAATATGTTGCGGAAATTGCCAAGCTGCACGAACAAGCCGGGCAAGTGCGTGAGAAGCTGGAAGAAATCAAATCTGCCAGCGAAAGCACTTGGGAAAATATGATTGCCAGCACCGAAAAAGTTCACGACGCGCTGGTGAATTCTTTCAAATATTTCAAATCGCAATTAAAAAATCATTAAGGATCATTAAAGATCATTAATGATCACTAGAATCAGGTCCGAAAATTAAGCATCTTAACCATCAGAACGATATAAATTCGAATCTTTAAATGATCGAAAAAACAAAGTATCTAATTTGTTTATATTAATTCTGAATAATCTGGAGTAAAGCCATGGGTACTATCATTCTTGTCATTCTCATCCTCGCACTGATCGGCGCATTTCCTGCCTGGCCGCATAGCCGCAACTGGGGATATGGACCGAGTGGCCTTACCGGCGTCATTGTCATTGTCCTCATCGTCTTGTTGCTTACTGGACGACTCTAAGCACACGATGTTTCTCAATCAAAGGAGTTAAAATGAAAAATTCTACAAAGAAGAATATTCTCCGTACGGTGATTTTATCTGGCTTCGTCGGTATGGCTAGTTGTCTCAGCTATGCAAACGCTCAGGAAAACAGGGAACTTACTTCAGCAGGTGAACCGGCACGCTGGTTCCAGGAAGAAATGACACCCCTTGCCTATTTCAAAACCTTAAAAAAAGAAGCAGAAGCGGTATATCAGGAATCAGCTATGGACTGCAAAAGAATGGATAGCGCCCGCAGAAATGAATGCCTGCGCGCTGCCAAAAATACCCTGCAGCAGGATATGGCTGCAGCAAGACAAAAATCAGGTTATCAGGGGCGTTAAACTGGCTGTCCGGTAAATCTGTGAGCCCATAACTACAATTACGTTTGCATTGTAATTTTGCGCTTACAGATTCAATTTTTTCTTTTACAGATAATTGATGTACTATTTTTTATGCTATTTATTGCAAGCGCTTTCAAGCTTACATATCTAGCGAGTGCCCCTCATTTGCATTCACGACGGTCAAATTATCTATCACCTGCTCTACACCTGGCGATGCCCAGGCAGATTGTCTTGCCAGATCCTGTTCAGCACGGGTACTTACCTGACCAGACAAGGTCACCCTTCCTCCAGAGACTTCTACTACTATGTCCTGTGCATCATGAGATGCCCGTTGTTTTATCGTCGACTCGATATCAAGCTTGGCGATATTACAGCGCACTTCAGGGCGAATCAGGATTTGATTGCTAAAGCCAAGTATTCCCGTAAGGCTGGAAACGCTTTGCGTCAATGCATTACGCTGGAATTCCCATTCCACTTCACCGCGCAAAGTCACCCAGGCATTCTCAACAATTACCCTGATGCTGTTTTCCGGTAAATAACAGGTGGATTCAATCACGCTTTCCACTTCGCGTGCGATGATAACGTCAGTACATTCGCCGGCTTCGAGACGCAAGATACCAACACTATTATGGATGGCATTGACAGATGGTTCCCATGCAAGTTCAGCCCATATATCCATTTGTATTTCTTTATAAGATCTCATTTTTGATTCTTTCTTTGAATCAAACAGACAAAGCAAATCTGCTTTCGGTTTAAGGATTGTGCACAAAGACAGACTATTCAATGCCCTTATCTCTTGTCGTCGCCGTACGAAAAATTACATCCCAGAACCCGGTAATAACACCAAAACACAAGGGATTTTTCTGAAAATGATGATGGCTGGCATGCCATTTTTTCCGGCTTAACAACCAGGTAGGCACGCCAGTGATGCGCGGCATAATGGGTAAGCGTGAAGAACAGATAGGCACAGCTCAGGCCCAAAGTCAGGGCGATAGCAAGCAATAAATCACCTAATAAAAGAGCGGGTAGAAATGCAAAGAAAGCGATCAATGCCATACTCAGAATTATTGGAGTACCTAGCAATGCGGTTGGACGGGCATGGTGTATTTCGTACCAGCACTGAAAAGGCTGCACGCCGTGCAAGATAAAGCGGTGCATGCCATATTCAATCAGTGTTGAAGCAAAAAAGCCAAGCACAAACAAGACCAGCATTTCGAACCGATGAATAAACGGCGCAGAAAAAATCAAGTAAATAATCAGCCCAGATATGACCAGTCCATATGAAATAAAATCAATCAGACAGGCTGACTTACTATACTCTAAAGAAAACAACGCCATGTAACTCCCATCAGTTTTAATATGGATGCAATTGATGGAGACCGGTATGTTGAAACCCTCATTTCAAGGATGGAGTAAATTCTGACGGGACATGCCCGACGATTTGCTGAAAACAGGCACATGACACCAAAGCCAGGCCGGGCGGATCAAGTACGGTCACTTTTCCGCGACTATAAGCGATCAGTTCCTGTTTTTGAAGTGAGCTGGCTGCCTTGGTCACCCCTACCCGCCTGACACCAAGCGCATGTGCAAGAAATTCGTGCGTGATGTGAAAATTATCTGATTGCAGACGCTCACGTATGGTCAGCAATGATCTGGCCAGACGTGCCTCCAGCAGATGGAAATGACTGCAAACGGCGATTTGCACTGCTTCCGCAAACAAAGTTTCGCTGTAGAGAAGGCACATATTCTGCACAAGATGATGCGTATCACAGACCATGCAAAAATGCTCAGCGCTGACGCAATTAATGCTGCCCGCCTGCTGAAGTACCGCCCGCACCGGCGATTGCGTCTGTCCGACAGTACCAGAATAGCCAAGCATGCCTTCACCACCTACCAGGGCAATTTCCAGCGCATGTTGGCCTTCTACTTCTTTCATCAAAGAGACCAGGCAATCGTTGGGAAAATAAATGGTATGCATTGTTTCACCCGGACGATATAACACTGTGCCCACGGCGAATTCTTCAGTCCACATATGCGCCGCCAATGCCTGCCGCTCCGCCAATGGCATGTTTGCCAAAAAGCGGTTGTACAATACTGCCCTGGCAGGCGCATTATTAAGAATAGCGCTCATGGGCATGCTTCGTTACTGGACAGGGTGAGCAATATTTGGTGTGCTTTCCATATCCTGTGATTAAATTTACAGATCAAGTAAAGCATGATTTAGGTTCTCTCTCTTTTATCTTTTCCAAAGCGGCGTCATGTCTTTCTCGTCTGTACATGACGAACATTATTCATTAGAAAAACATAAGCCAACGTAGCTTCAAAAAATATAGCACTGCATACAACTTCCGTATGTGCGCTGCCCCACCTAGTTAGATTGCGGGCAGCGCGACTTAAAGGAATTCAATTAAGGAATTCAATTTTCCTCTTTTTCCCTGCGCTGTCGTTTAAAAAAGAAAATCATTCATTTATTGATGATTTTGTGCGTTAGCGTACGGTCAATTCAAAGCAATGCGCTTACTGTGCATACCAGCGTAAGGCAAGTACAAATGCTGTTTTCAAAATCAGATTGATGTGTCTTGTCCAATGTTCGCCTTTTTGGTCACCCTGTTTTTGCATTACCTCTTTATGAAAGCTTATTAATGAATAATTTACGAATGATGCCCGCGGCGATTGCCTGCCTGTTTTGCGCCAGCAGCGCCATTGCTGCTGATTACAACCCATCCTGGTACATAGGCTCCAATATTCATGCAGCGGAAACGGATGAAACTTTCGGCGCTGGAAACCGTGGCTATGGTCTGGATGTGCGTGTTGGTAAACCTTTGTCTGAAATGTGGGACATGCAAATTAATGCACGCTACACACGTGCAGAAAATAACGGAAAGCGCTATCAGCAAAATACCCTCGGTGCAGACGCGTTGTATATGTTTTCACGCGAAGCAGTGCGTCCCTACCTGGTGATGGGTGTTGCAATTGAACGAGATCGCAGCAATGCCCGTATCGGCGGCGCTGACAGTACTTCACCATCAGCCAGTGCCGGGGTCGGCGTGCAATTTGCGTTGAACGACCAATGGTCAGCGCAAGCCGAATGGCGCAAAGTGCATGGCTATCTGCGTGGTAATGACTTTGGCTTCAGCCAGGCAAGCAACTCAATTTTATCGGTAGGTTTCAACTATGCCTTCGACAAACCCGCTGCTCCAGCCCGTGCCGCGGCCTATACACCACCACCAGAACCAGTTGTTATGGCCCAAGCCACTCCCCCAGTGCCTACGCCACCACCACCGCCACCGGTACCTCAGTATCAAAAAATAACCCTGTCAGCAACAGAATTGTTTGCGTTTAATAGCGCTAACCTCAGCACACCACAACCAAAACTGGATGATATTGCCTCGGCTCTCAATGCCAACCTGCAAATCAATCGCGTTTTGATCACAGGTTATGCTGATCGCATTGGCTCCAATCAATACAATTTGAAGTTGTCCGAAAAACGTGCTAACTCTGTAAAAAATTATTTATTGAATAAAGGCGTTGCTGGTGAACGCTTGAATGCAGTCGGTAAGGGTGAAAGCAACCCAGTCGTCGAATGCAACAATAAAAAACGTGTTGATCTGATCGCTTGCCTGGAACCAAATCGCCGCGTAGAAATTGAACAATTCTCTTTTGATCAGCGTGTAAAGTAAAAACTGACTGATACAACAAAAAACAGGAGCTTTTTGCTCCTGTTTTTTTATTGTACAAATTCAAAATACGACTTCATTGACGAAAACTATTCGAAAGCCTGGAGAGCGTTTATTAGCAATGTAAATATGATCGTTTGAATTATTAACCACTTCCATTGCCGCCAATCCCCTTCCCCTTCTCCAGGATACCGACATTCAAGGCCATACCCAATAACATTTTCTTGACGTTACTGAAGTTGAACAAAGTGTTGTAGCTCGCAAAACACTGCGGCGTCGCTCTCTGCACGCCACTGTCTTCGTCACATTGATGATGAACGTATTATGGTAGCAGGTTGACAAAGCTGGCATACGTCACACTACGCAGGTATGTCCTTCTGGCATTAAAGATTTGAGTGCTGTCATCTACATGAACAGTCATGCCATCGAACCAGGCCGTGCCTTTATCATTGGCCGTATGGGTGGCCAGGTTGCCAGGTAAATCCACCAACTGGGTATTGATATCTGGGCTTGAGACAGTATTAGCTCACGAAAAAACTTCTTAGCGGTTTTTTGACTGCCTGCATAATGAAAAACGCACGATCTATAAAATATAGATCGTGCGTTTTAAAACAAACTACTTTCCTGTGTGATCCGTCAGTGCTTTCAGATTATCCAGGTCACTGCCAGTGATGCGACTACTTCAATCGCATATCATTCTTTACAGAACGCACACCTTTGACATTGCGTGCAATTGACGCTGCTTTTTCAATGTTTGCAGCAGAGGAAACGAAACCGCTCAACTGAACAACACCTTTAAACGTTTCGACATTAATTTCGGCCGATTTCAAAGTAGGTTCATTGAGGATTTCTGCTTTAACCTTTGTAGTGATGACGGTGTCATCAACATATTCGCCAGTGCCTTCACGGGTTGGCGTTGCCGCGCAACCAGCAATTGCCAGCAGGGATGCGGAAAATAACAATACGATTATACGTTGAGCGATTTTCATAATGAGCCTTATTAAGTGAGTGGAGTTGTACTTCCTTGAATATGTCTACGTTTCATCTTATTTCGACGTAGAACAGCATTCAGGGCCAGGTTGAAACAGGTTTATTTACCGAACTTCGTTTTTGCTGCAGCGACACAATTATCTTTAGCCGCACCTGCCAATGCATCACATTTTTCTATGGCGACTTTATATTCTGCGGTGCGTTTTTCATCATTGGCATCAACACGCGCATCGATCACTTTTTTGTCAGCTTTGGCATTTTCTACAGCCACTACTTTATTAGCTTTCGCTTCTTTTACACATACATCTTTATCATTGCCAGCCAAATTGCCGCATTTGGCTTTTGCAACGTCATAGTCAGCGTCAGCAATGTCTTTGGCTGCACTGGTACGCGCTGCTAATGTGTTTTTGTATTCAGCCTTGGCATTGGCATCCGTATGCACGCGTGCAGCCTTGGCTTCAGCGACACATACATCTTTAGGATTGCCAGCCAAACTATCACATTTGGCACGTGCGGTTTTGTAATCGCTAGTCGCTGATTCTTTTGCAGCCTTGTAAGTAGCTGATGCATCATTCGAAGCAGCCCAGGCTGCGCTAGAGATTGTGGCGGAACACATCAACAGCATCGCAAATGTTTTTTTCATTTTTTTCCTCTTAGAAGTAGATATCCAGCGGACGTAAGCAAGTGTCAAATGGATTGTCAAAAAATAGTTTTAAATACAGCGTCGGAGAAATCCGATGACTAAGTTTGTTATAAAACACTATGCTTATCTGTACGGTATCGAACATTGATGATTATTTTTTTTAACATACATAAAAATATTCAAATCAGCATTTTTTGGAACTTACTGAAACTGCCAGTTTTCTGCGTACTTGATCCGTATATCATTTGTACGCTATCGCACAGACTTACTCTCTTCAAACAATTACCTTCGATAATGAACAAATATGGAAATAAAGAAAAATTTCCCGACAATGAGTTGGACTTATTTTTCACTATTTCAATTTGATTCATTTTAAATTTTTGCAATGTATCTCTCTCTGTTTGAGAAAATTCAACTCTTTATTTTTTTAAAGGAAAACATCATGAACAAAGATCAAGTCAAAGGCGTAGCAAAAGACATCGCAGGCAAAGTGCAGGAAAATGCCGGCAAACTCGTAGGTAGCAAAGAGCAGGAAGCAAAAGGTTTGCAAAAGCAAGCTGAAGGAAAAGTAGAAAAATCTATTGGTGATGCAAAAGAAACAGTCAAAGACGCTATAGATAAAATCTGATTTAATTTAATCGGGCTCGGCTCGGGCTTGTTTTAAAAGAGCATACTCTTTTAAGGAATTCGCATGGACACGACAACGACAAAAAACCTGGTGACAGGAACAGCGTCATCAGAATTTCGTAAACCGATGATGGTTAGCAAACGTCCCATGACGAGACGCAGCGATTTTCGATACGAACGTGATTCATGCGATGGCGCCTCAACACTCTCATTCTGGCTCGAGCCGGGTCAATACCAGGAAACAGAAACGCGCTCCAATATGATTGCCGGCTTTACCATCGGAGCGGTGGTTGGCGGAGCTATAGGAGCTATTGTTGCCACTCTCGCGGTGTTAATCTCACCATTTCGTGTTCCTGGTCTCGATTTGCTGGTAACACATCCTTTGAATGCAGCCACGACGGGTACCATACTCGGCACATTGATTGGCAGCACAATCGGGCTTTTGCTGGCCTGGGGTGTTTCTGGTCAACACTTGCAAAATTTTGAATCCAGTCTGACTGCGCATTCTGATTGTACGGATCCAATCCGCGACATAGAGACGGTAGACAAAAGCCGTGAAGATGTCTGGAAAAGACAGCATGGCGAATACGCCAATATTTAAATGCAGATTGAACATATTTAAAACTACTTCTTTACCGGGAAGCAGCTTAACTTCAGAAACTTAAGTCTCAAAATACAGCGCTGGTTTTGCGCCAACGCAAACTGAGTTCATGTTAGTTCACTTATTGTCGAAATCTTCCAGCGCAGAAAATTCAATTCAAGCTGTTTGATAACGCTACCAGGAGATTTCGATGACCAAGATGAAAGCCGCTGTTTATATTCGCCCGGGAAAGATTGCGATAGAAGAAAAATCTATTCCAATCGTAGGCCCCGGCGAAGCATTGATCAAAATTACGACAACCACGATCTGTGGAACTGATATTCACATTCTGAAAGGTGAATATCCTGTCAAACCTGGTTTGACGATAGGCCATGAGCCAGTTGGTATTATTGCCGCGCTGGGGGAAGGTGTTACTGGCTATACGCTAGGGCAACGTGTGGTTGTAGGTGCCATCTCGCCATGTGGACAATGCTATTCCTGTCTTGATGGCCAGCATTCGCAATGTGGCGGAAAAGCTGCGGGTGGATGGCGTTTTGGAAATACCATAGATGGCTGCCAGGCAGAATATCTGCTGGTTCCTTTCGCCATGTCTAATCTGGAAGTCATACCTGACGGTTTAAGCGATGAACAGGTGCTGATGTGCCCCGACATCATGAGTACCGGTTTTGGTGGCGCTGAAAGTGGAGAGATCAAGATAGGCGATAGTGTCGTCATTTTTGCCCAAGGCCCCATCGGTTTATGTGCCACGGCAGGTGCAAAACTACGCGGTGCCAGCTTGATTATCGCTGTCGATGGCATACCAGGTCGCCTGGAAATGGCGAAGCAACTGGGTGCGGATATCACAATAGATTATAACAAAACGGACCCGCTCACTGAAATCATGCGTCTGACCAAGGGACAAGGTGTTGATGTCGCTATTGAAGCGCTGGGAACACAATTGACATTTGAAAGCTGCTTGCGCGCCCTGAAGCCAGGTGGAAGATTGTCCAGCCTCGGTGTTTATTCCGGGAAAATTAGCTTGCCGCTGGATGCATTTGCGGCAGGTCTGGGTAATCACAAAATTATCACCACACTTTGCCCGGGTGGAAAAGAACGTATGCGTCGCCTGATGAACGTGGTTGCCTCGGGGCGAGTCAATCTAGAATCAATGGTAACGCATAGATTCAAGCTTGATCAGATCGAAGAAGCGTACGACTTATTCGCTAATCAGCGCGATGGGGTACTGAAGGTTGCCATCACAATGTAGCGTCCTACGGCTACACGTTTAACCCAAACCAAGGTCGCTTAGTATCCCTGACCAGAGATTTCTTAACGGCCCACTTTTCATAAAAATTACATATCAGATCGAATTACTTGGTACTTCGACCTTTGTCAGACACCCACATCAGGAGGCAGTATGGGATTCAGCATTAAATTCATCCATTACGCCACAATAACAGCGTTCGTACTGATGTTGAACGCCTGTGCTGGTTTGCCGGAAATCAACTATCTGGATAAATCCGAAGTCCAGTCAGGTGATCGCACAAGCGCTCCTACGGTAAGCAACGCCCAGGGCGCGTTAAGTACAAAAAAAACGACTGCCTTGCTACGTCAGAGATGGAAAAAGTCGAGCACGGACCTGGCCGCGCTGGCGGCGCTGGAAGAAGAAGTGACGGGACGCCCATTAATTGCAGGCAATCAAGTCACCTTGCTATTCGACGGCCCACAGACGATGGCAGCAATGATGGATGCGATCAGACAAGCAAAAGATCATATTCACCTGGAAACCTATATCTTTGATCAGGATGAACTTGGAAATCAGTTTGCTGACCTTCTCATCGCGCGGCAACGAGATGGAATACAGGTTAATATTATTTACGACAGTATTGGCACAATAGGCACACCTCAGACATTTTTCGACAAGATGAAAGATGCCGGCATTCAGATGCTGGCATTTAACCCTGTCAATCCTTTGAAATTGAATGGCCCATGGGAACCTAACAAGCGCGACCATAGGAAAATTCTTATCGTTGATGGTGAAGTTGCGTTCACAGGTGGTGTCAATATCAGCGCCAGTTACGCCAATAGTTCGCTGTTCCGCTCCAAGAATAAAAAAGATAGTAAAGTGGGCTGGCGCGATACCCATATCAAAATTGAAGGGCCTGCGGTAGCTGCGCTGCAATGGGTTTTTCTTGATACCTGGTCTTCTGAAAGCAGCATAGAACTAGCTGACAAACTGTATTTCCCTCCTCTTAAGGAAAAAGGCAACAAACTGGTGCGCATACTCGCCAGTGATTCCGAGAGCAATCACGCAATCTATAAAGCGTATATGCTGGCGATACAGGAGGCAAAAAAATCCATTCATATAACATCAGCTTACTTTGTTCCAGATGCACAAATTTTACAAGCCTTAATTGCAGCTGCCAAACGGGGCGTCGAGGTAAAGCTGGTCTTGCCTGGTGTGACCGATAGCGGCCTGGTATTTCATGCTGCGCAGTCTTTTTATAGCGAAATGCTGGAAGGTGGCATACAAATTTACCAGTTACAAGTGGCCGTTCTTCACGCGAAAACCGCCGTCATCGATGAGGTCTGGTCCACTGTGGGATCGACCAATATTGACACTAGAAGCTTTCTGCACAATAAGGAAATCAATGTCGTCATTATCGATCCGGAATTCGCCCAGGCTATGGAAAATGCCTTTAAAGAAGATTTGCGTCTCTCCACAAAAATAAATATCAATGAGTGGCAGCAAAGACCCTTCACCAACAAGTTTAAGGAATGGATGGCGAGGCGGCTGGAATATTGGCTGTAATCTAGAGCAAGAATGGCGTTTGGTATGATAGTACATACTTCATTCTCAAATCTGTATAATCTACATTTCCAGCCAGGCAATGAAGGCACCATCACAGAACACGCCAGCTGGATCCAGCTATTCATTGATGCCATACGTTCTACCCTGAAAGTACGGATAACAATAGAAGTAGCCTGGGCATCACTATCATCTGGTGCGCTGACCACTTACCCTTTGGACTATAGCGTATCCACGATTACAATGAGAAGTCAGGCTTTTTCGCCAAAACTTCTTGGGGACCTTGCTGATATCAATCAATACTATGCCCCATATATAGCTGCCTGGTCGTTGATGTCAGACGCAGGGAAGTTAATGATAGTCATCGAAGTGATTGATGGCGCAGGCGCAAATTGCGCATGGTAAAAGCCATCGTATTATCGTAAACATAAGCAACTGGCGATTAACATCAATAAATCAGTTTGTCGCTGGCTTTTTGATTTTCGGCGTGATTGATATGGCGACCGGGTCGCTGGCAGGAAAACCTTCTTCCAGTGCCTCATCCAGAGCGTCTTCCTTTTTTTGTATTTTCTCGTCTGTGGATTCAGGCGGAGTATGACTATTTTTTTCTGGGGTACTCATTGATCTTCCTGGCAGGGTATGGAGCTTATTGTGGAGCTTATTGAAAAGATAGAGGATTAAAAGACTGGGGGAAGCGCATCAAATAATCGATACCCTCCCCCACACCGATACCCATATCGGCAAAACTAGTGTTCAGCCTGGGTGCACTATTTTTTGATACTCAAGTTATTGATAACATTAACAACGCCGGAAATACCTTTGGCAATCTCGATTGCCCGTGCAGATTGCGCGTCGTTATCAACAAAGCCGCTTAATTGCACTTCACCTTTTCTGGTGACGACGGATATGTCCATACTTTTGACCTGTGTGTCTGCCAGCATGGCAGCCTTTACACCAGCTGTAATAACGCTATCATCAATCTTGTTGCCGACGGTCTGCTTGCCTTCTTTCAGAGCCAGTTTGTTGTCGATCTTTTTCACCCCTTCTATGGTTTGGGCAACAGAGACGCTACGGTCAATCTGGGTCTGGTTGTCAGCAAACCCACTTAGCATGACTTCGCCTTTACGGGTTTCGATTTTCACATCCATACTCTTGATGGTTTCGTCATTCATCAAGGCAGTTTTTACCTTCGTTGTAATGACTGCGTCGTCAATTTCTACCCCTATGGTAGTTGATGCATTGGGTGCACTTGTATCTGGTGCCTTATTACATGCACCCAAGCTCAATAGCAAAGCTGTCGAAACGGCAGGTAGCACGCGTTTTATATAGGTACGATGATTCATCATTTTTCCTTTATTTGACAAGTGGAAATCAAAATTGATGATTCGGCTTAACGTTGATTAATCTTGCCGTTCGCGTCAGACAATACGATTTCAACGCGACGATTCAACTGACGGTTTTGTGCATTGTCATTTGGCGCTACAGGATATTTTTCACCATAGCCCCGTATTGAAATACGCTCTGGAGCGATTCCCATCAATTGCAAGGCACTACGTACAGCAGACGCACGTCGTTCAGATAAATCCTGATTGTGCGGGGCAGATCCCGTGTTATCTGTATAACCTTCAACCAGCACCGTTCTCTGCATATTTCCGTTAAGGATATCTGCAAGCTTTTGCGTTGTGCGCATTCCATTTGGCGTCAGTTTTGCCTGATCTACACCAAACAACACATCACCCAGGGTAATGATAATTCCACGCTCGGTAGTCTGGGCTTTCAGGTCCGCCAATTGCGCTTCCAATGCCGCGTTACGGCTTTGTGCTTCCTGATTTCTGGCTTGTTCTTCCTGTGCTTTCCTTTGTTCTTCCATCGCCCGCTTTTGTGCATCGCTGGCTTCTGCCTGAGCTATTTGAGCAGCTAATTTTGCCTGTTCTGCCTGGGCTTTGGCTTGATCAGCTTCGTTAGTACGTTGCTCAAGTCGCATTTGATCACGTATCTTAGCTGCGTTAGCTACGCTGGCTTCTGCCATTTTTTGCTTTGTGAGCTCTTGCGCTACACCAATCTTCTGTTTCGCAAGATAGGCCAATTTGTCGATAGTCTCGCTGCTCTCATTATTTTTTGCAGCATTATTGGCATCATTCATTGCGGCGGTAGCTTGCTGCATTTCCAAAGGTGCCATACTGAGCGTATTAGGGTTATTTTGTGCTGATTGATAATCCATACGCGTCTGATCCAGCAAACTGGTCGATTTTGGCATGGTGCTGCAGGCAGTTAGTACCATAGCCAGTAGTAATGCAGCAGGAGTAAATATTTTTTTATTCATGATCATTCCTTAGAATTTCTTAATTAAATGAAATGATGCTGTATATTGGTGTCAGCAAACAGCATCTATGACGTTGGGCTTCGTTGCTTTGTTATTTATTATTTGCGCGTTCCAGTTCGTCACGCAAAACCCTGATATCGTCTTGAAGGGCATTTGCTGCTTTTTGTGCCTTTGCGGAATTGGCTTTTGCCTGCGCCAGCTTCGCGTCTGCCTGTGCCTGGGTTGCCAGGTCTGAAGCCAATTTATAATCTTTGGCTTCCATGGCCTTATTGGCGAGTGCCATTTTTTCACGCGCAGAATTCATTTCTGCTGGGGCAAATTCGCTTCCACCGGCGACAGCGGCGTTATCAACTGCCGCATTAGAAACAGCCACCTCTGCCGTGGCAGGTGTTTTCATACTGCTGCAACCCAGCATAGTGACGATCGCAGCTCCGCAAATTCCATAGATACAGTGTTGTAGATTCTTGTTCATTTTTCTCTCCGATAAACATCCATAAAATATCCATAATTTTCCAGCTTGCTGGAGAACGTTATAGACCTGACTAACACAATGGTCTGTGCGCTGGCGTACATTTCGTTCAACAAGCGCAGTTCTTGCGCTGTTTTTATTAAGGACAGCGATGCAGATGACAATGTGCGGTAACGAACGTACTTTTTTATCACTACGCACTAGTATGTCAAGCCATATGCTGCATGAATATTTAGCCGAATCGATACCAGAAATTTCGCGCATCTTGCAAATGCTTATCCCCTGACATGCGATAGCTTGCCTGCAAAAATCCAGTTGAAAATGAATGTAACGCTGCGATCGCAGACAGAAAGAAGTGAACAACTTGAAACAAGTAAAAACTCTATTTTCCGATGGACTCCATCATATAAAAAATATGTGGAAAAGCGATCCCTTTCAATCAGGTTCATCTGGTGACAATACTATTCCAGAGGCACCGTTGAGAGCGGAACTGTTCAGTGCCTTGCAGATGGAGCAGCATGGACGAATATTAGCCAGCAACCATAAATTAAGTCTGGTATCAGTACCAGATCAGTTGCTCAAACGCCTCGCAGAGAACGAAACCCTGATCATGGATTCGTGTAGCCTGCTGACTGAAGCCATCAAACAGGGGCATCAGGTCACGCCGGCGGCCGCCTGGTTACTGGATAACTTCTATCTCATCGAAGAACAGATACGCACCGCGAAACGTCATTTACCTAAGAATTACAGCAAGGAACTGCCACGACTCTTACATGGCAACTCAGCAGGACACCCGCGCGTGTACGACATTGCGCTGGAAACCATCTCTCATGGAGATGGCCGGGTGGACCCGGAAAACCTGAGCCGCTTTATCAATGCCTATCAGCTGGTTTCCATACTTAAACTGGGTGAGCTGTGGGCGATTCCCATCATGCTGAGGTTGGCACTCATAGAGAACTTGCGACGCGTCGCGGCACGCCTGGCAGTCACACACAATCATCGCAATCTGGCCACCTTGTGGGCAGAAAGAATGGCTGAAACCGCTGAGAAAGACCCCAGCAACCTGATCTTGCTGGTGGCTGATATGTCGCGTTCCAATCCACCGATGGATAGCTCTTTTGTAGCCGAACTGGTACGCCGTCTGCAAGGGCAGGGGCCCGCACTGGCATTGCCCTTGAACTGGCTTTCCCAGCGCCTGGGAGAAACTGGGCAAACCATAGAACAACTGGTTCACCTGGAATCGCAGCAGCAGGCCGCAGACCAGATTTCCATCAGCAACAGCATTGGCAGCTTGCGTTTTTTAACGGCGATGGACTGGCGTGAATTTGTCGAAAACATGAGCGCAGTTGACCGCAGTCTGCGAAACGACCCGGCAAACATCTATGGTCAGATGGATTTCGCCACCCGTGACTTATATCGGCATGCGATAGAGAAAATTGCCAAGCAAAGCACACTGACAGAAGTCCAGGTCGCAGACCAGGCGATTTCGTTTGCCAATGAAAATGCAGCCCAAAAGGGTAATGCAGACCGCAGTGCCCATGTCGGCTATTTTTTAGTCGGTAAGGGGCAAAGTGAACTGGAGCGCAAGGCTGCGATCAAATTGACGTTACGAGAGACGATCAGGCAAGCCGGGCGCAACTCGGTCTTCAGCGTCTATACCGGCAGCATCGCCATTTTGACTCTGGTGTGCTGTGCCTTGCTATTGAACCAGGCGCGTCAAAATCAAAGTGACTATTATTTGCTGGCTATATTTGCCCTTGTCAGTGCACTCATCAGCAGCCAGTTGGCGCTATCCATGGTGAACTGGGTAGCGACCTTGATCGCCCTGCCCCGTCCACTGCCACGCATGGATTTTTCCAATGGCATTCCAACAGACTCAAGCGCCCTGGTGGTTGTACCAACCATCATATTTACGCAACAGAATATTGACAGCCTGACCGAGGCAATGGAAGTACGCTTCCTCGCAAATAATGATGCCAATCTGCGATTTTGTCTGCTGACTGATTTTTCAGATGCCAGCGAAGAAAATCTGGCAAGCGACGCTGAGCTGTTGGCACACCTCAGCCGCAACATCGAAGAACTGAATAAAAAATATTTACGTTCCAATGGTGATCACTTTATTGCCTTGCACAGACCACGCGTCTGGAACCAACAAGAACAGGTCTGGATGGCCTATGAACGCAAACGTGGCAAGCTCAGTGCTCTGAACAGCTTCTTGCGTGGAGAAAGAGCTGACGCCTTTAACTTAATCATTGGCAATACCAATGGCCTGGAAAGAGTCAAATACGTCATCACCCTCGACACAGACACCGAATTACCACGCGATGCTGCCCGCAAGTTTGTCGCCACCATGGCACATCCACTCAACCGTGCTGTTTATGATGAAAAATTACAGCGGGTTACCGAAGGCTATGGCATCCTGCAACCGCGTGTTGCTGTCAGCCTTCCAGGCAGTAATGCATCGTATTACGAACTGTTATGCGGTGGTGAAGCCGGCATTGATCCTTATACACGCAGTGTCTCAGATGTTTACCAGGATGTGTTTGGCGAAGGCTCTTTCATCGGCAAAGGCATCTACGATATTGATGCCTTTGAACACGCACTCAAAGACCGCATGCCTGAGAACCGCGTACTCAGTCATGACTTGCTGGAAGGGTGCTATGCAAGGTCAGGTTTACTGAGTGATGTCCAATTGTATGAAGAATATCCATCGACGTATCTGGCAGACATACGCCGCCGCCATCGCTGGATACGTGGCGACTGGCAAATTGCGTCGTGGCTGCTCCCGCATGTGCCTGGCCCGAAAGATAAAGCGACTGGTGTGGTACAAAGCCCGCCAAACTGCCTGTCTTCATTGTCACGCTGGAAATTGCTGGATAATCTTCGCCGCAGCCTTGTGCCACTGGCTTTCACTGCTTTTCTGGTCATTGGGTGGGCAACAATGGGCACGGCCTGGCTTTGGACACTGGCCGCGTTACTGCTCTTGTTGCTGCCGACATTAAGTGCTTTTGCTGTCAATCTTCTCAAACCGCCTGAAGATATGCTGTTGCGCCAGCACATCTCTTCTTTGTTTGGTGCGACTACCCAGCATTTCATCCATGCTTCGCTCACACTTATTTTCCTGCCATTTGAAGCATGGATAAACTTGGATGCCATCGTCCGTACGCAATGGCGCATCACGATTTCCAACCGTCATCTGCTGGAATGGAACCCCTCCAGCATCAGCAACACCCAGTCAAAAAACGGACTGTTTACAACCCTGCGCAGCATGTGGATTGCACCTGTTTTTGCACTGGCTACCGCAGTTTATATAAGTGTCTACAATTTGCCAGCTCTTTACGCTGCACTGCCAATTTTATTGCTGTGGACTGTATCGCCAATCATCGCTTACTGGATCAGTCGCGCCAAAACGCATCGCGACACCAAACTGTCGATTCAGCAAACCGGTTTTTTGCATGCACTTTCACGAAAAACCTGGCTGTTCTTTGAGACCTATGTCGGTGCCGAAGACAATTGGCTGCCACCTGACAATGTGCAGCAACAACCGGTTGCAGTGATTGCCCATCGTACCTCACCGACCAACATCGGCCTGTCCCTGCTCGCCAATCTGGCGGCCCATGATTTTGGTTATATCACGGCTGGTCAACTTCTACTGCGTACGCAAAACACTTTTACCAGCATGGCAATGCTGGAACGTTATCAAGGTCACTTCTATAACTGGTATGACACCACGACGCTGAAACCGCTCTATCCCTTGTACGTGTCTACTGTAGATAGCGGCAATCTTGCCGGTCATCTGCTGACCCTGCGCCCCGGCTTGAATGAACTGATTGATGCACCTGTCTGCCACCCTCGCCTGTTTTGCGGCTTGCGCGATACTTACCAGATTCTGCGTGAGACCGTTTCTGACAGCCAGGCCGGTCAGTTAAGCAAGTTCGGAACGGATCTCAATCTGCTATGCCAGTCAACATGCACTTCACTGATTGCAATCAATGAAGGCCTGATCAGCCTGACGCGCCAGGCCGACGACTTTTTCTCCAGTCTGTCAACCTCGCTAGAGACGCCTGCGCACTTATGGGCGACCAGCCTGCGCAAGCAATGCCATGATCAGCTTGATGAAATCACCCACCTGCTGCCCTGGATAAATGACATTAGAGCAGCAAACTGGATACAAAGCCATCCTGAGCTGGACCGCATACCAACATTGCAGGAATTGACAAGACTGGGCAATCAGCTTTCCCTTTTGCCAGAAGATGGTCTGGCAGGACAAGGTCCCGATGCCGTCGGCACAAGTAGCGAGCTCTCCACACACCTCGTAAATGCGAGTGCCCGTGCCAATGACAGGATTCTGCAAATCGGACAATTGGTGCAGCAATCGGGTGATTTCGCCAGCATGGAATATGATTTCCTTTATGATCCGAGCACGCATTTGCTGGTCATCGGTTACAACGTCAACGACAGGCGGCGCGATGCCAGTTGCTACGATTTACTCGCGTCAGAAGCCAGGCTGGCGACATTTGTTGCCATTGCTCAGGGGCAATTACCACAGGAGAGCTGGTTTGCATTGGGTCGCCAGTTAACCATTGCAGGTGGCGAGCCGATATTGCTGTCCTGGAGCGGCTCGATGTTTGAATACCTGATGCCCTTGCTGGTCATGCCAACCTATCAAAATACCCTGCTTGAGCAAACCTATCATTCGGCAGTACAAAGACAAATCGATTATGCGCAGCAACGCGGCGTACCCTGGGGCATTTCCGAATCTGGCTATAACACTTTCGATGCCCATCTGAACTACCAATACCGTGCATTTGGTGTGCCTGGATTAGGCTTTAAACGCGGTCTGGGTGATGACCTGGTGATTGCCCCGTATGCGTCCATGATGGCGCTGATGGTCAAGCCGGAAGAAGCATGCAGTAACCTTGAACAATTGTCTGCACAGGGCTTTGAAGGCAATTACGGTTTCTTTGAAGCCATAGACTACACCTCGTCACGCCTGCCACGTGGACAGACGCATGCCATTATCCGTTCGTTCATGGTTCATCATCAGGGCATGGGATTTTTGTCATTGGCCTACCTGCTGCTTGATCGCCCTTTGCAAAAACGCTTTGAGTCTGACCCTTTGTTCCAGGCAACCATGTCCTTGTTGCATGAACGCGTGCCCAAGGCAACTGCCAATTATTCTAATACGACAGAGCTGGCAGATATCCGCAGCAGCGATGCAGATCAGGAATTACCATTACGCGTACTGCACCATGTGAACACCCGCACGCCAGAAGTACAGCTACTGTCGAATGGACGTTATCACGTGATGATTACCAATGTCGGAGGTAGTTACAGCCGCTGGAATGACCTGGCAGTAACCCGCTGGAATGAAGACAGCACGCGTGATCACTGGGGTACTTTCTGCTATGTACGCGATGTTGATAACGGCCGTTTCTGGTCAACTGCCTATCAGCCATGCCTCGTAAATTCTGATAACTATGAAGTAATTTTCTCGGAAGGCCGCGCAGAGTTCCGTCGCAGTGACTATAACCTAGACATGCACACTGAAATCGTTGTGTCGCCTGAAGATGATATTGAGTTGCGCCGTACCAAGATCATTAACCGTTCGCGCCATCGCCGGACTATTGACTTTACCACTTATGCCGAAGTAGTACTGACATCTGCCGCTGCTGATGCCATGCATCCGGCGTTCAATAAACTGTTTGTCGAAACCGAAATACTGCAACAGCAACATGCGATTTTGTGTACACGCCGGCCACGTTCAACCAATGAAAAAGTGCCCAGCATGTTCCATCTGATGGCAGTGCATGGTGCCGAAACCGACAAGGTGTCTTATGAAACTGACCGCATGAAATTCATCGGTCGTTGCAATACGCTAGAAGCGCCCGATGCCATGCGCGTGCGCAGGCTATCTGGCAGCGAAGGCTCGGTACTTGACCCTATCGTCGCGATACGCTGCCAGATCACGCTGGAAGCGGAACAGAGCGTCACCATTGACGTTGTTACTGGTATTGCTGAAAACCGCTCGCTTTGTCTGGGCCTCATAGAAAAATACCAGGACCAGCATTTGGCAGAACGCGTCATCGGCCTGTCCTGGACCCATAGTCAGGTGGTTTTGCGACAATTGAATGCCACTGAAACAGACGCCCAGCTATATGGCCGTCTGGCGAATTCTGTCATCTACGTTAATCCCCTGCTGCGTGCCGATCATAATGTGTTGTCGCGCAATCATCGCGGCCAGTCTGGCTTATGGAGTTATGCCATCTCGGGTGATTTACCTATCGTCCTGGTGCAAATCAACCACCTGGACAATATAGAACTGGTGAGACAACTGGTACAGGCCCACGCCTACTGGCGCTCAAAAGGTCTGGCGGTAGACTTGGTGATCTGGAATGAAGACCATGCAAATTACCGCCAGGAACTGCAAGAGCAGATTATGGGCCTGATCTCGTCGGTGATCGGTACCCATGCCATAGAACGGCCTGGTGGTATTTTCGTGCGTCTGGTTGAACAGATTTCGAATGAAGACAGAATCCTGTTTCAATCCGTAGCACGGGTCATATTGAGCGATCAGCTCGGCACATTGGTAGAGCAATTAAACCGGCGCGACCTGCAAGAGCTGCGCATGCAAAAATTGATACCGGTCAGGCTGGCGAAACCATCTGGTACATTAACAACCAGCGTTGACCAGCAGACAGAAATCGAACCCCTGCATTCTTTCAACGGCATTGGCGGCTTTTCAGCCGACGGGCGAGAATATGTGATTACCAGCAGCCCTGGCCAGGTGACACCTGCGCCTTGGGTGAACATATTGGCAAATCCGCAGTTTGGCAGTGTTATTTCTGAAAGCGGGCAAGCCTATACCTGGGCAGAAAATGCGCACGAATTCCGCTTGACGCCCTGGCACAATGATCCCGTCAGCGACACCAGTGGTGAAGCCTTTTATTTGCGCGATGAAGAAAGTGGTGAATTCTGGTCGCCCACTGCGCTGCCCCGCCGCGGCAATGGTGACTACCAGACACGACATGGCTTTGGGTATAGCGTATTCACGCATACGGAATCCGGTATCAGGTCAGAACTGTCTGTTTATGTCGCGTTGGACTCGGCCATCAAGTATTCAGTGCTGCGTATCCGCAACGATGGCGACCAGCAGAGAAAAATGTCTGCCACCGGCTATGTTGAATGGGTGCTGGGCGATCTGCGTCCCAAATCTGCCATGCATATCGTGACGGAAGCTGATGCAGCCAGCGGCTGTCTGCTGGCACGCAACCCCTACAATACCGAGTTTCCAGGGCGTACGGCGTTCTTTGGTGTTGATGCCAACAACTACACCTGCACTGGTGACCGTAATGAATTCATAGGCCGTAATGGCTCTTTGCGAAACCCGGCAGCACTGGAACGGGTACGCTTGTCCGGCAAGACCGGTGCCGGTCTTGACCCGTGCGCGGCCTTACAGGTGCAGTTCGAACTAAACCCTGGCCAGGAAAAAGAAATTGTCTTTATCCTGGGGCTGGCGGACAGACGACAGGGCAATGTGTCACAAGTGCTGCAACAGCAGCGCAGCAGTGCCGCCGCAGAAAAAGCCTTGCTTGCCATACACGCCTACTGGCGCAATACCCTGGGTGCAGTCCAGGTACAGACACCTGATGCAGGTTTGAACATGCTGGCAAATGGCTGGCTGCTGTATCAGACTATTGCTTGCCGCTTGTGGGCGCGCAGTGGCTATTACCAATCGGGTGGCGCATTTGGCTTCCGTGATCAGTTACAGGACACGATGGCCCTGGTGCATAGCGAACAAAGACTGGCACGCGAACAGTTATTGCGTTGCGCTGCGCATCAGTTTGTTGAAGGTGATGTGCAGCATTGGTGGCACCCACCAACTGACCGTGGTGTGCGCACCCATTGTTCAGATGATTATTTGTGGTTGCCGCTGGCCGTTGCCCGCTACGTGATCAGCACCGGTGATCACGCTGTCCTCGATGAAGAGATCGGCTTTATCCAGGCGCGTGCGGTGAACCCGGAAGAAGATTCCTATTACGACCTGCCCGAACGTTCACATCAGTCCGCCAGCCTGTACCAGCATTGTGTCAGGGCGATACAGCATGGTTTGAGATTCGGCAGCCATGGCTTGCCGCTAATCGGTTCTTGTGACTGGAATGACGGCATGGACAAGGTCGGCCATCTGGGCAAAGGCGAAAGCGTGTGGCTGGCTTTCTTCCTGCATCAGGTACTGACACGTTTCACCGATATCGCATTGACGCAGAACGATACTGAGTTTGCCAATGAGTGCCGCCATCAGGCACAGCAACTGTCGATGAATATCGATAAAAATGCGTGGGATGGTGACTGGTATCGCCGCGCTTATTTCGACGATGGCAGCAGTCTGGGTTCTGCTCAAAATGTCGAATGTCAAATCGATTCGATTTCACAAAGCTGGGCCATTTTGTCGGGTGCAACTGACCCTGAACGAGCAAAACACGCCATGCAATCGGTAGACAAGCGTCTTGTGCGTCGCGACGACAAGATTATCCAGCTATTGAATCCGGCATTTAATCACGCCGGGCCCAACCCGGGCTATATCAGTGGCTATGTGCCAGGTGTGCGCGAAAACGGTGGACAATATACCCATGCCGCCATCTGGACTGCGATGGCATTTGCAAAACTCGGTGATGCGGCACGTGCATGGGAGGCATTCCAGATCATCAATCCTATCAATCATGGTAACTCAGCAACTGCCATCGCCTGCTACAAGGTGGAACCTTATGTAGTTGCAGCGGATGTGTATGCCGTTGCACCACATATAGGCCGTGGTGGCTGGACCTGGTACACCGGCTCTGCCGGCTGGATGTACACCTTCATCATGGAGTCATTGCTGGGCCTGAAACGGCAAGCTAACACCCTGACGATCAATCCATGCCTGCCCGCTGACTGGACAACTTTCACCATGCAATATCACTATCTGGACAGCAGTTACCAGATTACCGTCAACTTCGACGAGACACCCGGGGCAAAAACGGTGTTGGTGGTAGATGGCATGGCCGTCGACAATCTGACCATCAAGCTGCTTGATGACAAGCAAACACATCAGGTGGAATTGCACTACGCCCGTAACGTCTGATGTAACAGGCACCATCGCTTTCAGCAACGATGGTGCCAGTTCATTTACTAAAATCTGTTAGCGCTGACGAAAAAAGCTCTGGGTACGTTTATTGGAATGACTGATGGTTAAAGCAATTTGGGAATGCGTAAGGAAAAATTTACTTCGCTGAAAATTTTACGTATCGGGTATTCTCACCTTGCGCAACATCTCGGTCGAATAAGACACAAATCCCAGGTCTTGATATAGCGACTTACCTTTATCAGAAGCACTCAAGCTGAATGTTTTCAGTCCACGTGCTTCACCAAGTTGTATCAGACCTGACACCAGTGCCTTCGCAATTCCCTGCATACGCCAGCCCGGTGCTGTATAGACATTGACAATTCGTCCCCGATGGGAGTGAGTGTCACCGCGCGTTGGTCCCCATTCCAGAATGGTCATACCAGCACCCGCGATAACTTCACCGTCTGCTTCTGCTAAAAGCCCAACATATTTGCCCGCGACGAGCACATCTTCAAGCCAGCGAGCATAAGCATTGAAGTCTTCTTGCTGCTCAATTTCGAGATGATAGCGATGGTGGGTAATGATGAAGAGATCATCCGCCGTTACCGGACGTATTTTCCAGAATGTAGTCATAAGCTCAGTTCAGCAGCAGTTCCCAATACCCCACATCCACCCATTGCTCAAACTTGCGGCCGACATGCTTGAAGTGCGCCACTTTCTCAAATCCAAACCGCTCATGCAGCGCCACGCTGGCAGCATTGGGCTGTGCGATACCGCCCAGTACGACGTGAATACCACTATCGCGCAAATCATTTATCAGTACCTGGTACAGCCTGACACCTATTCCCTTACGTGGATGTTCTGGTGACACATAGACGGTACTTTCAACAGAAAACCGATAAGCACTACGCACTCGCCACGGTGTGGCATAGGCATAGCCCACGACCTCACCATCCTGCTCTTCTACGTACCAGGGCATATTGGCGCTAACATCTTTTATACGCTGTGCCATCTCTTCTTCTGAAACTGGATTCTCTTCAAAGCTAATTGTGGTCGTGGCAATGTAGTGGTTGTAAATGGCGATGATGGCGGCTGCATCGGCAGGTGTGACGGTTCTTATCATGGCTATGAGTTTATTTTGATGATGGCTAAATGGCTTCCACGCTCATGGGTTCCCGCCTGACAGCAAGCAGATAGAATCCCAGAGAGGCTATGGTAAAAAGCAAGAGTATCAGCAGAAATGGGGAAGGTGTTGTGTAATGTTGCGCCACAACCGCCATGGCAAGCGGGCCCGCTGCCTTGGATATCAAAGCCGGGCCAGCCAGCGCCCCTGAAATGGCACCATAGTTTTCTCGCCCAAACATGGCTTGCGGAATCGTCCCGCGCACAATAGTCAAAATACCGTTGCTGAGGCCGTAAAGCATGCAAAATACTGCTACGGCCCATTGTTGGGTACCAAATAAAATCAACATCAACAGTGCCACCGGCAAGGCTGAAAAAATACACTTTCCGACCGTCTGGGGTAAGGCATGTCTGGCAAATGTCATTTCCCCCAGGCGACCAGCTACTTGCATGGGGCCGATAAAGGCTGCCATCATGACCACCCAGGTGGCGGCATGCCCGAATTTTCCAAGCAAGGGAATCAGATGAACAGACAGCGTCGAAAACACAAAACTATTTGCTGAAAACGCCAATGCCAGTTTCCAGAAAGCAGGATGTTGCAGGGCTTCAGCCAATGTGTGGCTGCGCCTCGATTGCGAAGGACCATTTTCTTCTGCCCCGAGCGTTCGCTGACTCTTCGGTGCGCTCAACAGCATGTGTAGCGGAAAACATATTCCAAGTTGCACCATGCCATACAACAAATAGGTATTGCGCCAGCCTATCAGGCTATTCAGTTTTAGCGTCAGTGGCCAGAAAACAGTGCTTGCAAAGCCACCGAACAGTGTCAAGGTAGAAATCGCCTGGCGGCTGTTCGCCAAAAACTCCCGGTTAATCGTCGCGAATGCTGCTTCATACAAAGTCAGTGACATCCCCAGGCCTAATAATGACCAGGCCAGGAAATAGATTGCCATTGAATGATTCAGGCTGAGAGTGATCATGCCCGCGGCACAAACCAGAGAGCCACTGCCCATCACCAGCCGCCCGCCATGGCGGTCCAGCATGATACCTATTGGTGTTGATACCAGTCCCGCTACCAGCAGACTCCAGGAGAAAGCGCCAAACACGATTTCGGCTGACCACCCCATTTCCCTGAGAATTTCAGGTGCCAGAATAGCGATGGCGTAGTACAGTGATCCCCAAGAGGCGATTTGTGTAAATGCCAGAATAGCGATGGTTTTTCTGGCGTGAAAGTGCTGGGTCATACAGGGCGTAATCAAAAAGAATTAATTACAGCAACTGGATTTAGTCTTGGCCGGTTCTGTTGCGGTCGTAGGTGTTGATGCTTTTGTCTCCCCTTGAGCGCTGCATCCGCAGCCAGCGTTACCCTTGGCTTTTTCTTCCGTATCGAGGACACAGCAAGCGTTCGAGCCTGCCGGCGCGGCACCACCACAGCACTGGGCATTTGCATCTTCCTCAGGCAGTTCGTACACTGGCTGCGTGCTGCACACCCCGGTTTCTGGCAAGATCAACTGCACATCATCCGCAGCGGCCAGGTCGCCAGTCAGTGCAGCGACAACAGAACGTACTTGTTCATAGCCGGTCGCCATCAGGAAATTCGGTGCGCGGCCATAGCTTTTAGCCCCCACTGCATAATAACCAGTTTCTGAATGTGCCAGCTCGCGGTGACCATGCGGGCGCACCGTGCCACAACTATGGACATTGGGGTCAATCAAAGGAGCCAATGTATCGGTACTCTCCAACCACGGGTCATAACGTACACGCAATTCCCGACTGAGACTAAGGTCGGGCCTGGCACCAGTAGCGCCTATGATTTCATCGACACCGGAAATAACTGGTATCTCAGCTTGATGCATCTCACCGCTCAGGTCAATCCCCTGCCCCTTGCGTTGCAATTCCCGGATTTGGAAATTCCGGTACAAGCTCAACTGGCCCGATTCTTTCAATGCCTTCAGGCGGGAACCAAGTTGCCCTCGCGCAGGCAGGCCATCTGCACTGCCACCGCCAAACACTTTGGCAACATGGTTTCCCCGGATTGCCCATAACAGTGTCGTTGCCGGCACTTGCTCTGCCAATTGCGCCAGCGCCAGCAAGTTGCCTGCGGCTGAGTGCCCCGTACCAACGACCAGGACACGCTTGCCAGCAAAGCGCTGGCGTTCAGCACCAAGTATGTCTGGCATGCCATACGTGATGTGGGCAGCGTTATTTTGCTCTCCAAGTGCGGGGACGCCATTGGCACCCAGTGGATTTGCTTGCGACCAGGTGCCGCTGGCATCGATGACGGCGCTGGCCTGGTATTCTTTCTCACCATCAGGCGTCTGCACCCGTACAATAAATGGCGCTTCATCCCTCCCTTTGGTTTTGACCTTATCGTAACCCTGGCGGGTAATCGCGATGACCTGGTGTTTAAAGTGAATGGCTTCAGCAATCGCCGGCAGTTGAGCCAGCGGCTGCAAGTAATAATCGATCATCTCTCCGGCAGTCGGTAATCCTTCCAGATCTGGCTTGATCCAGCCAGTCGGCTCCAGTAATGCAGCAGATGCATGATCAAGGTTGTAGCGCCACGGCGAGAATAAGCGCACCTGACGATAGCTGGCCAGGTTTGCGGCAACAGATGAACCACTTTCCAATATCAGCGGCTTTCGTCCGCGCAAAAGTAAATGTGCAGCGGCAGCCAGCCCAACTGGACCTGCGCCGATCACGGCGACTGGTAATGCATTTGTCAGTAGATTCATCATGACCTCCAATAATGATTGCATTAATTTGTTATTCGTCGAATAACGAATATAAAGCCAAAAAATATCTGTTTATAAACCTGCGATTAACTTCTTGAATTGCGCCAGCCGGACTTCATTGACACAGTAACAAACACGCTGCTCATCGGACGAGCCAAGTATCAAGCCAGCTTCTTTCAGGATCGTGACGTGTTGCGATATCGTGGATGCCGCCAAAGGCAGAATATCTGTCAGACTTCCAAAAAAACATTCTCCATAGTTCGACAGATGCTTGAGCAGCTTTACTCTGGCAGGATGCCCCAATGCCTTACATAGCAAAGCAATTTCGTCCGGTTTAAATTCAGTATCCAGAGCATTGGGTTCAGTGGTGCAGCAATTATTCGACATAAGGCCTTATTCGTTAAATTACGAATAAAGAATAACACAAGAAAACGGACTGTCAAACAATTAAATTTTCGTTCACCGAACGTATCTTAAAGGACTCGGCAAAACTAAACCGAAGAAAAGCTACAGCAAATATAAAGTCTTAATCACGAGTGGCCAAATTTTTGTGAGCGGCTGCGTACACCCGTCAAGTGTTAAAAGTACAAAATCTCTACTAAGCCCAAGGTATTTGTTCTCACGTAAAAAACTTGTTAATATTTGACCTCAAGACGGAGATGGCATTCCTCCGGGTCTTCCATACAAACCGCCGCCCGCAGATATGGGGTAGCTGATGATGCCTACAGACATTCCTGGTCATTGGGAAGCTGTAGGTGTTCGTCAAGGGCAAAAAAATGACCAGGTTGTATTTCAACTTAATCCTGGTTCCATGAAACATTCAAACAAACCTGAACAGATAAACCTGCTGCCCTATATGGGGAAGTGGTTATTGATTGCCGTCATCGTTGCCATTCTTTCTGGCACTGCTTCGGCTTGCTTTTTGTTTTCACTCGACTATGCCACTTCCTGGCGAGTATCCCATGCATGGATCATCTGCCTGTTGCCGGTGGCTGGCTTTGCTGTTGGCTGGGTATATCTGCACTTTGGCAAGCAAGTCGAAGCCGGGAACAATCTTCTCATCGACGAAATACACAGTCCTAAACAGGTTATTCCGCTTCGCATGGCCCCACTGGTACTGATCAGTACGGTCATATCCCATCTGTTTGGTGCATCTGTCGGGCGCGAGGGTACTGCGGTGCAAATGGGCGGCGGCCTGGCAGATCAGTTAACCCCTATTTTTCGCATGCCCGCGCACAAGCGCGGGCTGCTGATTATGGCGGGGATCAGCGCCGGTTTTTCTTCGGTGTTTGGCACCCCCTTGGCAGGTGCGATTTTCGGACTGGAAGTGCTGGCGATTGGACGCATGCGCTATGAGGCGATTCTGCCCTGCTTTGTGGCGGCAGTTGTTGCTGACCAAATCGGTTTATTGTGGGGCGTACACCATACGCATTACAGTGCCGGGCTGGTTCCGGCGATAACAGCATGGACGTTATTGGCCACCCTGATCGCCGGTATCCTGTTCGGGCTGGTCGGCATGCTGTTTGCCCATGCCACGCATGGCTTGTCTGCCTTCATGAAAAAACGCGTCACCTATGCCCCCTTGCGCCCCTTTCTGGGCGGTATTGTCGTGGCTGTGGCAATCTGGCTTGCTGGCACGCAGCGTTACACCGGTCTTGGCATACCTGTGATTGTAGAATCATTCCAGCATCCATTGGCCTGGACTGATTCCGTTGGAAAACTCTTATTCACCGTGACATCCCTCGGGACTGGATTCAAAGGTGGTGAAGTCACTCCCTTGTTTTATATAGGTGCCACTCTGGGCAATGCCCTGGCACCACTGCTGCAAATGCCATTCGCGACGCTGGCGGCGCTGGGTTTTGTAGCGGTATTTGCGGGAGCAGCAAACACGCCCATCGCATCGACTGTCATGGCGCTGGAATTATTTGGACCACAAATTGGGCCATATGCAGCGCTTGCCTGCGTGATCAGTTATCTGTTTTCTGGTCACACTGGAATTTACTGGGCGCAACGTACAGCTTATTCAAAGTACCGTCACGTTCCGGAAAGTCTAAAGCTTGGTAAATTTACATCCTATCGCAAGCAAAAGCTGAAAGACACCAGGCAAAAGCCCGGAGAATAAGTTGGTTAATCAATGCGCTGGTGGAAAAGCTGGCGAATATCTGGATTGAATCAGTTAGAGACAGCATGTGGAGTTTTTTAATTCGATTTTGCATTAATTCCATATTTTCATTATTATCGAAATATAGAATTAATTAGTAGCTTTTGACATTACGAAATCATGGAAACAAAAAGAGTCTTATTGGCATTGGCAGCCCTGGCGCAGGAATCTCGTCTGGCCATATTTCGCTTGCTGGTGCAAGCTGGCCCGGAAGGCGTAGCCGCCACAAAGATAGGTGAACAGTTGGGGATACCGCCATCATCTTTGTCTTTTCATCTGAAAGAACTGTTGCATGCCGACTTAGTGGAGTCACGTCAGGCCGGGCGCTTTGTCATTTACTCGGCGAATATCACGACGATGAACCAGATGCTGGGCTTTTTGACTGAGAACTGCTGCGGCGGCAATCCATGCACCCCCGTACAGGTCCAGCAATGTGCCACTGCTGGATAAGCAAGACGCTCTGCATTTACTTTTTTTCTTGAGACGACTTATGAATGTTTTATTTCTGTGCACCGGCAACTCTTGCCGCTCCATTCTTGGCGAAGCGACCTTCAATCACCTGGCACCGGCTGGCTGGAAAGCCATGAGTGCAGGCAGCAGGCCGACTGGTCAGATTCATCCACGTTCACTGGCTCTACTGGCCCGCGAAGGTATCTCGACAGAAGGCTATGTCAGCAAGTCCTGGGACAATCTGCCAGCAACACCGGATATCGTCATCACCGTCTGCGCCAGTGCTGCGGGCGAAACCTGCCCAGCCTATCTGGGCCCCGTCTTGCGTACGCACTGGGGTGTGGAAGACCCGGCACATGCAACAGGCACGGATAAAGAAATCGATGCCGCTTTCATGACAGCGTACCGCATCTTGCGTGATCGTATCGAGGCATTCCTGGCACTACCGCTGGACGTTTTGGCGCAAGACCCGCAAAGCTTAAAGGCGGAACTCGACCAGATAGGAGCGACCAAAGTATGAGCATGGGACGACGCCTGGTTTCTGAAGCCTTGGGCACGGCATTTCTGCTAGCGGTAGTGGTGGGCTCCGGTATCATGGCTGAACGCCTGGCTGGCGGCAATGTCGCTATCGCTTTGCTGGCAAATGCGATTGCCACTGGCACTGGCCTGATCGCCCTGATTTTGATGTTTGGCGCAATATCGGGTGCGCATTTCAACCCTGTCGTGACGTTGTCAGAAGCTTTCCAGAAAAATATGCCGGTTAAGGAAGTACTGCCCTATATCCTGGTGCAATTGCTGGGGGCTTTTGCCGGTGTCGCAGCCGCGCATGGCATGTTTGAAGATCCGGTGTTTTTTGCATCGGAACACATCCGTACTGGCTTGGCGCAGTGGTGGAGCGAGTTTGTTGCGAGCTTTGGTCTGATTGCTGTGATCATAGCTTGTTCGCGCAGCCGCCCATCGGTGACACCGTTTGCTGTAGCTGCCTATATCACTGCCGCTTACTGGTTCACTTCGTCAACATCTTTTGCGAATCCGGCTGTAACGCTGGCCAGGGCAGCAACCAATACCTTTGCTGGCATACGTCCGGCAGATGCGCCTGGTTTTATCGTTGCGCAATTGCTGGGAGCAGCTGCGGCCACACTGGTGTTTTGCTGGCTTTATCCGACACCACTCAAAGATGTCACAGCGGCTGGAGAGGTTGCCAGGGCGACTGCGCAGGCAAATCATTAGGTTCGACAGGCATATAAAACCTTTACCATTGGGCACTAATCTCAGCCCCCCATTTGATTGAGGTGCCACTTCCGATTTTGTTATAAAAAAGGGTTTTCATATCGAACATTTATTTCTGCTTGAGATAAAGTACAAGACCCGACGACATGCGCAAGCTACAGAGTAAGACAACTGTCTGTGCTGCTTTCGACATTGCCCAGATCAGCATCAAGGCATCATATGCACCTTTCAATCTCTGGTTTGCATGCTTTAGAAATCCAGATTATCAAATCGTAATGTCTTATCACTACGCCTGAAAATCAGTTTTTAAAACGTTTCACTCTGAAGGTTTTACTTTTCGTCGTAGAGAACACTTATGTTGCACCGTATCCCCTTGTTTGCCAGTATTTTCTTTTTGGCATTCATCCATCTTCCCGGTTTTGCTGTGACCGCAAACAGTATCAAGAAATCAAATCTGGCCAAACCCAAAGTCACCCTGTTCTTGCAAGAAAGTCTTGATATTCATGGCAGGCAATTGCCGATAGAGCGCGACCTTGACAGTATTTTGCAATATTTCGAACACGAATCCGGCATCCATTTCGACAAGCAGGTATTGCCATGGAACCGCGCCCAGTTAATGGCGCAAAATGGTGAAGGGATCATTTTCGGTTTTTCAAAATCCCCAGAACGTTTGCAAAATTTTTACTTTTCCATTCCCATCGTCAGCGAAAAAATCTGGGCCATTACTTACGGTGACCCACGGCCAGACTTTCAATCGATGGAAGATCTGCGCGGAAAAACTGTCAGCATAGGCAGGGGTTTCAGTCATGGCATGGATTTCGAAAAAGCGAAAAATGTGGTCTTCAAAGTCCAGGAAGATTCAGCCTCGTCTGCTGCCCGCTTCAAAAAACTCATGGGCAGGCGCAGCGATATCATGCTATGGCCCATACGCCAGTTACAACGTTCTGAGCAAGTCGAAGCCTATTTGCGCGATCAGCTCATCCCCAGCTTCAATGACCCGGAATTAACGGGCAAGACTTTCTATGTTTCTAAAAAACCGGTGTTCTATGACACCATCCATTTCGCTGCGGCCATTGGCAAGTATGAAGAAGAAATAGAAACACTGAACAAAACCATACGCAAGGGTACCGCCAGCGGAAAATTGCCAAAAGTGCTGGCGCGGTTTTACTAAGATGGGTTATGACCCGTTGGTCAGCGGGTGTACTGGCAAAATAAAAATGCTGCATAACTTTCTCAGTAATGCAGCATTTTTTGTGCACATCCGATCAATCAGCGACTGAATTCTTTAAAGCGCTCTTCAAACGAGCGGCCTTGCGAACCGGGGCTGGATTCAAAACGCGAACGCATGAGTTTATCTAATTTTTCCAGGCGATCTGTTGGTGATGGGTGAGTCTCAAACAGCAAGGTAAAACCACGATCACTGGAATTTTGCGCCTGCAAGGTTTGCAACACTGCCGGCAAACCATAAGCATCAAAACCAGCCCTGGCGGCAATGACTACACCAACACGGTCTGCTTCAAATTCATCATCCTTATCAAGGCCCTTGGCATAGATATCCTTAAATATGCCTGCTGCAAATGTTTTCAGTTCTGCAGGACCTTTATTGATGTAGCTTGCAGCAAAATCGGCACCGAATCCGGCAACGGCATTTTTCTGTATCGCCTTGACGTAATGCTTGCGCAGTACATGACCAATTTCATGTGACAAGACACCAGCCAGTTCGGCTTCGTTATGCATGCGTGCCAACAGCCCCTTGGTCACAAAAATATTGCCGCCAGGTGTGGCGAAAGCATTGAAACCTTCGTCATCGAGCACACCAAATAACCATGGCAAATCCGGGCGCTCAGATTGCGATGCCAGCCAGCGTCCCAGCGTATTAATGTAACGCTGTAAAGTGGGATCGTTCAACAGGGGCTTAGCACCCAATAAAGAAGCGGCAAATTCCTGGCCGATGGTGATTTCCTTGGATTCATCAATCTCCTTGGTTTTTTCTGTAAAGTTTTTTGCGGTATCAAGTACCTTGCCAGGGTCTATAGGTAACTTGAAGCCACCAAACTGTGCCGCAGCAGGGCCACAAAGTGCCAGGGCAAGGCTGGCAATCAGAACTTTTTTATAAGTGCGCATCTTAGTTCCCCTCCCCAAGATAGGCGACATTTTTTGTTGCCAGGTTAGAGCGTTGCGCAAATGTCTGGGCATTATTTTTATCTACTGAATTTCTTTGCATTTTTTGGTACTCCGCATAATTCGGTGATGCACGGCGCAAGTCTTCTTTGTCCAGCCCCTTGACGCCAGCACCCACCGTACCTGTATTGGAAGTACGACCCGAGCTTGTCAGTGAACCCAGCAAATTGCCGCCAGATGAAGGCGTGGCAGTATTGCTTGCGGTCGCATCCAGGCGCAAGCTTGACATATGCACCCAGCCTGTCTGGCCGGTAGATGTCTTGACCTGCACCCAGGCACCGCTGCGTTGCAGCACTTCAACACGGGTCTGGTTTGACAGCATCGTCAGCGTGGGCGCATCCGACCCGGCCTGCGTACGCAACTCTGTCGAGCGCGAGGTGGATGCTGACTCAGCACAGGCAATGCCGCTGCTCAGCAATAAACAAAAGATCAGACAGGGGATTTTCATTCACTCTTCCTCATGGGCTCATATAGTTCAACTTCAGCGTTACGCCCTTTGACTGCAAAAGCGCCGCGTGACTCAAATTTAAATTTTGATTCAAACTCAGATTCAACACTTGATTCAGATTGCCCACAGGCAAGCATGGTTTCGTGCGTGACCAATACGCGCGCTACACCTTTCGTCAGCCCTTCTACCCGGCTCGCCAGATTGACGGTGTCGCCAATGGCCGTGTAGTCAAGCTTGCGTTTGGCACCAATAAAGCCTACCACAGCAGAACCTGTGTGTACACCGATGCCCACATCGAAGTCCAGCACGTCAGAACTGTCGGCTTCCAGTTCTTTTCTGAATGCCAGCAGGTTTTCCTGCATTTCCATGGCGGCGGCCACTGCATGCCTGGCCTGGTCAGGGTCATCCACAGGCGCCCCCCAGAATGCCATGATGCAATCACCAATAAATTTATCCAGCGTGCCACCATGACGCCAGACGACTTCCACCTGATGCTCAAAATAACGGTTCAGCAATTTCACTATCTCACCAGGGGAGCGGGTTTCAGACAGACTGGTAAAGCCGCGTATATCAGAAAACAGAACCGTAATCGTGCGCGTTTGCCCTGACAGACTTTCTACCGTCTCGCCATGATCGATCATCTTGCGCACAACCTCGGGGTTCAGGAAGCGGCCAAACAAGGATACCGTCTTGTCACGCGCCCGCTTTTCCCGCAGATAACCGGCAAAAGCAGCAGAGAAAAACCAGGCCCAGGCAAAAATCAAAGGTGTTGCCAGCGGCAGCATAATTTGCTGCAAGATCATGGCATCAGCAAAATAGATACTGGCAAAGCTCAGCAAACCCAGACCACTCCCTATCAGCAAGGGATTAAGCCGCTGCTTGAACATCAGTGATAACAGCACGATCAATGCCGCGCCATAGGCAAAAGACCAGACCGGTGTGGTGATCAGCAGGCTGCGGCCATTTTTTAAGTTATCCAGCCCGACTGCCAAAATATCCACCCCCGGGTAGCCAGCGGCCAAAGGCGTCAAATGGTGATCAAAAGCAAACCCGGCCGATGAACCGACAACGACGATTTTGTTGCGGAACAAAGCATCAAGCTGCGTCAACGCTGCGGGGCTGAGAGTATGAAATTCTTCTGTCAGTTTTTTATACAGTTCGCTATAACTTAAGCGCAGATGACCTTGTTCTGGCCACAGTATCTGGAAATCATGGCCTGGTGGCAAAGGCACGCCCAGGTCATGCATGACGCGCGCAGGCATGGAGGGCAAATGCCAGCCATTGACATCCATGTATAAAGGCCAGCGTCTCACCACGCCATCGGCATCGTCCGGGATATTGGCAAGGCCAAGTCGCCATGCGCCCTGCTCAATCGCATAGGGCAACTGTATGGCAGCGGCAGCATCTGGCCTGCCTGTTTTGCGTATGCCATAGGCCTGCACTAATTCTTTCAGGGGCGTGCCACTGCTTTTATCGAGGTTTTTGTCCAGGCGCAAAGTCTGCACATAGGCTTTGGGAAAGGCCTTGATCTCTTCAGACAGGCGCGCATCGCTGGCAGGCTTGAGCAAATCACGCTCATGAAACCCCATATCGAATACGATAGCCCTGGGAGCAAATTGACCCAGGGCCTGCACCAGGTCTGCATGAATTTCCCGCTTCCATGGGAACAGGCCAGCAATTTTTTCCATCGCCACCATGCTGGGGTCATCAATATCCACCACCACGATGCCGGGGTCAGCCTGATAGTCAGGTGCATGGTGACGCAGATAAATATCGCCCAGGCGGTACTCGGTCGTTGCCAGCAGCCTGACGCCAAACAATTCTATCGCCAGCACCACCACAAAAAACATGGTCGATGCGATATACCAGCGGGTAACTGAACTATTGATGAATTTGAACAGGGATTTCAAGTTTCACGCCCAGGCAGGTCAGAATGAAATCTCAGCCTGGCTGAGTGTTTTTTATGCAGGAAGAGTGTAACCTGCCTGGCACAAGATTGCGAAGGCATGGCGATCAGGTGGTTGCGTCGAAAGGACAGTTCAATCACAAATTTGCTGAAAGGTAGCAAAAATGAGCGACAACACAAATATAGAGAAATTGTGTTGTCGCCCAATACGCTGAAAAACCATCTTGCTTACAGCAAGGCTTGCAATTCTGGAGAAATCACGTCTGCCAGTTTTTTATATCCTGTTGCATTCGGATGAATTTCATTGAGCCAGTCGCCATCATCACCTGTCGTGCCCAGACGTGCCCTGGTCAGGGTCTCGCGCGTATTTGAAATCACATGGAAATTATCGATCTTGGAGGAAAGATCAATCAGCACAGAACCCAGCCATTCAAAAATGTAATCGGCCAGGGATATCCAGTTTTGCTCAGGTATATCAGCACTTTTCATTGCATTGTAGAGCCATGGCCCCACGAAGCCAAAACCCAGGAATTTAGCCTTGGCGTCGCGTGGTGTCGGGTAATCGTAAACATGGGTCACGATAGGGGTATCCCTGTTTTTGCTGTTGGCCCGCAGATCAGCAATTTTCTTATAGTTTTTTTGCAGGTCCACTTTAAGTTTGGCCAACTCAAAGCCATTCACATAGTCAAGCAAATGACCACCCGCCCCTGCCGATGGCCGGCATAATATCTGGCTGACTTTATCGATCAGGTCATTGCCGCCACCGCTGATGAAAATGGCATCCCACTTGGTTGAGAAAGTCTGATTATTAATCAGCTTCGACAGTTCAGGGTTACTGCTGATGTCAGACATATTGCGTATGGTGTCGCCTGGCGTTGCCAGGTTATACAGCAAGGTCGTCTGCGCAAACCGCAGAGGAAACAACAGGTTACTTGATGGTAAGGCACCGATAGAAAACCAGGAATCACCCTCACACAAAATGCGTTTGGCGAAGGTATTGTCGTCTACGCCGCCCGGATATTTGTCCTTATTCGCCCCCTTGTCAATATTGCCAGTCGAAATAACGATACCGTTTTCAGTAAGTTCCACTTTAAGCTCCCGTAATGATTCAGATGCATGGATCGATAAGTGCAAGACATCATCTGACCCCAAACACCTGGATAATTTCCGGTTGAAACGGGCATACAAAAAGAGAATGTCTGCCCATAAAAATTATCTTATTTTTAATAATAAATCAACAATTAACAACCATGTTTTCCAGCCTCATTGCGGCTTGTTACGCAAAGCACGTATGCGCAGGCCCAGCTTGATGACGGCGTATACAAATAACATCACCAGCACTACCGGCAAGACACTGAAGAACCGGCCACTGACCGTGCCCTCTTCCCACATCCGTATGGCTGTTTCCGGGTGAAAGGCCAGCGGCAGCAAGCCCAGCGACGAAACCAGGGCGATGCCCATGACACGTTTGTATTTGGCGATTTTTGACTCGGCATCGGTAAAGATTTCCGGTATTTGCCCTTTGACAATCGCTTTTCGCCAGAATTGCCAGCCATTGACTTCGATGACGTGTTCCCAACTGGCATCGTTCATCAACTGTTGGTAATGCGGGTCACGGGCAAAGCTCTTGAGATAGGCAAACGACAGCCCAGACACATAATCAAGTCGGTAAACCATGTCCGCAGGTGCGCCTTTGATAAAGGTGTAGATACCGAACACATTCGCGGCTTTCAGATGCAGGCCCTGGGCAGCCATTTGCTGCAACCATTGTTCCTCGTCTTCATCTTGCCAGGCCCAATGCCATTTGAATTTTTTGATCAATATGTCGCTCACTTTTTCCCTCCTGTCTGCAATGACGGCAATACGAACTGAGCGTGACGGAACATTATTTCCATCCGCCGGATATGCTCGACCAGCACTAACCGGCCCTTATCGGTCAGCGCGTAGTATTTGCGCCTTTCCTCTTCCTTCACCTTGTTGATCAGGCCCTGTTTTTCCAAAGTCGCAAAAGCGCCATACAGCGTGCCCGGCCCGATGATGACATTGCCCTCGCTAATGGTTTCCACCTTTTGCATGATGGCGTACCCATGCATGGGCTCGTTCAGCACGATCAGGACATAGAAAGTCGCCTCTGACAGGGGTAGATATTTCGAATAATTGATGTCATCCATGACTGCCTTTATCTTGCAATAGCTATATCAGCTTTCGCTGTATCGATAAATGATATATCGATACTCGATATAATATACGAACAGATTGGTGTGTCAATGAATTTGTGAAACAACAAACAGTGCTTTTCCACTGAAAACTACTGTGATCAGATGCAAAAAAAACCAACCGGCATTTAAGCAAGCAGCTAAGAATATTTTTGAATAGATTGCGGAAAGATTTGGGTCTGTATTGAAATAATTTATGAACAATTTTAAATGCATGACTGGCAACAAGTTAAAGGTCTTATATAATCCTGATGCAACAGATTTTTCTGATATGGTCTGAAGCCACACAAATACCCTCTCAGCTATTAATAAGTGATTTTGATGAAGCGATTTTGATGCGAAGTGCTGGTAAAAAAAACAAGAAAAAAAAAGCATCGCAAAATCGGCATCTCAAAAAAATAAATTACCCACTTCATGACCCAAAAACGTATTTACGGGCTAGACACCCTGCGCGCCATTGCCATCTTGCTGGTGCTGATGTCTCACTACAGTGCCTTCGTCAGCAAGCAGGAAACCTTTGGCTTCATCGGCAATATCGGCAGGGCTGGGGTGGATTTGTTCTTCGTGTTGAGCGGTTACCTGATCGGTAACCAGACCATGTCAGCCGTGGCAAAGGGACAGCCTTTGTCTATCAGAAATTTTTTCGCCAGACGGCTATTGCGCACCCTGCCCAATTATTACGTGGTGCTGGCAGCCTACTTTATTTTTCCGGCGGCATTGTCTGGCAGTGCCGTTGCGCCACTGTGGCGCTTTTTGACATTTACGCAAAATATCGGTCTTGAATATGGCCAGACGTTTACGCATTCCTGGTCTTTATGCATAGAAGAACAGTTCTACCTGATCTTGCCCCTCTTGACTGTGCTTGCAATCAAATACAAAAACCCAGGCAGATTATTATGGCTGCTGCTGGTTGCAGGCATTGCCGCCGGGATGACGTTTCGTGGCTGGGCATGGCTACACAACAATTATGATTCCTTCTCGGCACAGGTTTATTATTCCAGCTTTGGCCGCTTCGATGAATTGCTGCCCGGTGTAGCGATTGCCATGCTGAAGAATTTTCATCCAGCCGTTTATGCCAGACTCCTGCAACATGGCAAAACCCTGTTCGCAACCGGCCTGCTGGCGACGACAGGTGTTTTATACAGCCTGCAAAATCCAGACAGCTATCCCTTCATCGTCACCACATTTGGCTTTTCGCTACTCGCCATCAGCTTTGCCATCTTGACCCTGTCAGCGCTTAGCCCCAATAGCCCGCTGAACCGCATACGCCTGCCAGGCGCCACCCAGCTGGCGCTGTGGTCATATGCAATCTACCTCGTGCATAAGCCCGTGTTCATGGTGCTGCGGGCCGAATTGGTAAACACCCAGATTGATTTCAACGCACCTTTGAGCATTAGTGCTATCGGTGCAGCGGGTGTATCTGGTGGCTGGTTACTATATCGCCTGGTGGAGACACCATTTATGAAGATGCGGGCACGGTGGTTTCCAATTGAAGGACAGCAAACCACTGCGCATGCAATAGAAGAAAATAATCCGGTTTACGCTAAAACTGGGGTTTAAAAATTTCAAGAGTGCAGGACAGGGTTTAAACATTAGCGAATGCTGAAACTGTTGGCTCGGCATCAACCTATCGCATGCTGCCATTGTTAGATGATTTATCAACGACTGGTAAATGCCCAACTATAGGCTTATCGGCAGCCAGAACTACCTGCCCGCAGTGGGCATTCCGTGCGCCATTATCGGCAAATTACATCCCACCACACCTCTAAAATAGTTTCTCACAAATAGTTCGCCAAATAGAAAACTATCATGATATAGTTCGCCACATGAAAAACTATTCAACATCACTCGACAACGTATTCCACGCATTGGCCGACCCTACCAGGCGAGCAGTGATTGCAAAACTTGGGCGTGGCTCTGCATCAATCAAGGAGCTTGCTGAACCATTTGGCTTGGGCTTGCCCACGTTCTTGAAGCACATCAAGGTGCTCGAAAGCAGCGGCCTTATTGCATCAGAAAAAGTAGGCCGGGTCCGCACCTGCAAACTAAAGCGTGGAAACCTCTCCACGGCTCAAAAATGGTTCGACGAACAACGCAAGGCATGGGAAAGCCGCTACAAAAATCTCGATAATTTATTAACCACCCTGAAAGGCGAAGAAGATGAAAGCTGACCTGCAATTTGATTTCCTTGTTGACAAGGATAAAAACACCATCACCGTCAAAAGAGAGTTTGCCGCCAAGCGACAGCTGGTTTGGGATTGCTATACAAAAAGTGAGCTGCTTGATCAGTGGTTTGCACCCAAGCCCTTGACCACGAAAACCAGCTTCATGGATTTCAGTGAAGGCGGGCATTGGCTCTACGCAATGGTTGAACCCAATGGGCAAGAGCACTGGGGTCGCACAGATTATCAAACCATACAAGCCATCGATAATTACACCGCGCTTGACGGCTTTTGCGATAACACCGGCGCACTGAACCCTGCTTTACCCAGATCCACATGGCATGTCAGCTTCACGGATGTTGCCAGGCATACGCTGGTAGAGACAGTCGTTTCCTATACGTCAGCAGAAGCGCTTCAGCAAGTCATCAACATGGGGCTGAAAGAAGGACTGGCCTCGACCCTGGAACGCCTGGACGAGCTTCTTTTAACGCTCAACTAAAAATTGCAGCCCCCATCCATGACCACGCCAAAACACAATCCCAGGCTTGATGCCTATGCCGAAAAGGCAGAAGACTTTGCGAAACCCATCTTCGCTCATCTGCGCGCCCTCATCCACGCAGCCTGCCCGGAAGTTGTCGAGGAGGTCAAATGGGGGAACCCGCATTTCGACTACAAAGGCGACATGATGTGTATTTTCGCCGCCTACAAAAAGCACTGCTCTTTCACCTTCTATAAAGACGCATTGATGGGTGATGCACGCCTTAAGGCCAATGATAGCCTTCCAGCCGCGAAGCGCTTTATGGGCAAGCTGACCAGCCTTGCCGACCTGCCACCAGACCGGGAATTGACATCGTGGATCAAAGAAGCCATGGCACTCAATGAACAAGGCATCAAACTCCCGGAACGCGTAGCAAAGACACCAAAAGAAGTCGACATGCCTGCGACATTCGCCGACAAGCTGAAAGCCGCCCCCGAAATCGCAAAGATTTTTGAGAGCAAACCGCCTTCATTCCAGAAGGAATACAAGGTCTGGATAGGCGAAGCAAAGACCGAGGCAACAAGAGACAAGCGTATTGAGGAGGCGATGGCCTGGATTGCGGAAAGTAAGGGGCGGTTTTGGAAGTATGCGAAGTAGAGACTATACGCTTCAAGGTGTTAGCGGTGTCCGGGATTGAAGTTTTCGAAGCCCCGGCATAATTTCTGTGTAAATGCCAAGGAAAATCAGTGGGCGCGTTTTTGAATGCGCTCACCAAATTCAATAATAAATCGATTCACTGCCAATCGCTAATATTGAATCGGCCTCTTCCATCTTTTGCTACCTGTGAGATAGCTAAATCACTCAATCGAACACTGGACAGGACATACCTGGAAATTCAATCACTTGAGACAATAAGTAGGTGACTTGTTTGCGCTTAGAAGTATTTTCTTCCTGATTTTCTAGCATTTCAGTACACCGATGCGCCACATATTGTGCAAAAATCCGGCAGGCCGACTCAATGTCCTCAGGCGACAGGCAATTCAAATTTTCGCGGACAAAATTTGGAAGTAGCGCCATCGAAAATGCCGTTCCCTTTGAGTAAGTTTCCCATTGTACGATGGTATTTTTTCCAAGATTCCCCTCCAGGTAGCAACGAAAACTATCATATACAGCTACGTCATTCGGGTCGTAATCGTCGGGCCAATCATCACCACAGTTTGCGTTAATCGCATTCAGTCGTGCAATTTCTTTAGTCAAACCAGAAATCATTAACTTTGAAATTTTTGGAGAAATGACGAACATTTGAAAATTCCCCCCTAAAATTCAATCACTCAAAAACCTAATTAGTACTCAAAATATGCAATATATTCAGCCAATCGAACGTCCAACAGGTCACTTAGAAATCAACAAAAATTCTTAGTAAATCCAAAACAATTACAGCAACACACATCAGTGTATAAATACCTGCATTTACCATCCGATCAGCCCCCTATCGATCTGGCCATATGAGTCGAGCTTTGCCGCAGACCCTGGCACAACATAATAGCCCTATGGTAATGCGCCAACTGCCTGCAATGTCCGTTCGAATCGCTTCTGATGTCTTTTGCCGCCATTGATCTGAGCAGACAGAAATTTAATAGCAGGCGTGCCTTTGGCTGAGAAATCCTTGATGCGCACATAGACAGATAGTTGAGCCTTGCATGCTGACTTAACGTATAAGCAGTCTAGCGTATAGGGTGTCGGGCTATCAAACACATACTGGAGTTCTTTGCGCTCGGCCCTGGCAATCTCCTGTGCGGTTTTGGTCAGTGCTGTTGCGAGTACATAAAGTAATTGATTGCGTGAGAAGCCCGACATCTTTAAAACGATTTGCTCAAAATTGGACTTTATCGAGACGTTAAACATTGATGTCCACTCCAATCATTCCTAACTTGTTCTCGAGCTAAATTAGTTAATCACATATTGGGTGTTTTCCTTTGATGCAACCTCTAGCATTGAAGTTGGCTATAAGGTACATTCCATTCACTTCCATGATGATAATATCGAATGGCGTTTTCCCTGATTGGCTGTTTACAAAATAGGTGTAATACCGGTAACCCGTCCTTCCATCAGGCATGGTTCTTGGTTCGATATAACTGTAATTATGGAGTTTTTCGTATGCACTAAAAAAAGGAATGATGTTTTTCGAAATGTATTTTCGTATTTCGTCGTCGCCTTCGCTAGCTCTAGCCTCTGGCACAAACATTGCTAATACCGCATCTACGTCCCCCGTCTTAGCCTTTAACGCGAAGGATTCGATGGTCTGAGTTCGATTACCATCTTCTCGCATTACCTGAAGTCCACGCACAAAATCAGGTGATGGAGGTGGAAGTGACTGCTGAGCCATGACGACAGCGCTTAGAGATAGGGTGGCAAGCATAAAAAGTAATCTATTCGTGCAGGACATCGAGGCTCTCCTTTGGCTCTTAATACATAATTGGATTTACGAATGTTGCCCTATAAATTCTGCAATTACAATGCTTGCTTTGACAGAAGCACATCACGCTCCATTCCATTTTTAGTTTTAGGCAATTGGGCTACGTTGCCAGTGATGTGCGATTCAAGCAGGCCGTAGATTTCCCCTTGGCGCATGGCTGTCTCGATTGCAAACAGATACGCAACTGCAGCTGCTTGAGTTTTGGTTTCGATAGGCTCATCATTAAATCCACAATAAAGCTTGATCCTTTCTATTTCGTCCAATGTTGGCCTACTGTCGCGATGCGGGGACTCTTTTGGCCTACGCACGTCCTTGGTCGGGCTATGCGATATCCACTTCCATTCAGTTGCAGCTGTGCTAAAGACGTGGGGTCATAAATTTAGAATTCTATTAATTGTCGATCCAAAAACACCCTTTGTTTCATCCGTGCCTTTAATAAGCAGGTCACTGCCAGCGGCCAATCAGATCAGACGACATATCTACCAGCTTGATGTCGCCCAGCCGCTTACCATCCAGAACAAATTCGAGCAGGGCATTAAGGCGCAACGCCTCCCATCGATACGGAAGCACCCAGCGCTGCGGCCATTGGGATTGGCGCTTGACGTAAATGCGGTTACCCCCACGCACATCCGATGCCGCCAGATCTTTGTCTTGATACTTGGAGGGGTTTGTCGCTAAGCCGGACACCACTTGAGCGTCATCAACGACAGGGCCACCATCCTGCGCCGCTTTGGCAATATCTCTGCGAGGCTTTTCTTTAAAGTCCCAATCGGATTTATTGCGTTCTGCTTCATCCAATCGGATTTGATCAAACTTGTCTTGACGTTCTTTGTCTTCTTGACGACGACTTTCGTTTAAGTAACCCGAGCCAAGTCCAGCTAAAAAAGCCAGCGCACCATTTGCCATTTTTTACCCCTTTGCAGCGCACCAGCAAATACACCAGTTCAAACGCTACAGATAGAGTTTAATCGGTTTTCCGCGCCATTCTATGATGTTGTCCAAAGCACGTATAACACGCACCGTCGGTAGGGAGAAGTCGACCTCAATGCCCAAGCCTTCACGGTTGTAGTCGTCTATCACATTGAATAAACGGATACTACGACCATCAGCCAGTTGGTCATGCATAAAGTCCATGGACCAGGCCTGGTTCATTGCTT